>NZ_JBHVJW010000002.1:0-848184 GCF_042798735.1 Microbacterium sp. NPDC057741
GGGCTGGAGCGGGCAAGCCCGCTCCAGCCAGCGGCCCCTCCCTATGCTCGCTCCGGGAACCTCCCCGCCCGCTCATGCGTCTGGGGATGCGTGACCTCCTTTGGGGAGGTATGGGGTGGAGTGGTCACGGGAGCGAAGCGTCGTGACGGGGCGGGCGCCGGGGGTCGGTGGGGGCGTTTAGGCTTGAGGGGTGGAACTTCCTTTCCCGCGGCGGGCCAGCCTCGAAGTGCTGAGAGCAGAGGCGGCCGATGAGCGCTCGGTGCTCGTACACGAGCGCCTGCGCTTCGGGGAAGACCCCTGGGAGTTCATGAGCGAACTGCCCACCACCGACGAACTGGTCGTGCTGCTGCTGCGCACCGACTGGATCGAGGCCAACGGGGGGAACATCCGCGACCGTGACTGGAACAACGGCGTGCTGCGCCGGATCGCCCTCGAATACCCGCAGCTGTCGACAACGGTGTGGCAGATGATGCGGCCCGCCTCCACAGGTTCGACAACGCAGCGGCCGTGATGCTCGTCGCCCACGATCCCGACTGGCAACGCCGGTTCGAGGCGATCGCGGACGAACTCCGACGAGTCGGCGACGAGGACTGGGAGATCGAGCACATCGGATCGACCGCGATTCCAGGCATCCGGGCGAAGCCGATCATCGACCTGGCGGTGCGCCTGCGCAGCGACGAGTGCCTCGAGTACCACCTGCCGGCGCTGGAGGGTGTCGGATGGCGGCTCGGCAGCCGCGTGCGCTCCCACCGCGTGATGGTCTTCGAGGCGGACGGTTCGCGCACTCGGATCGCGCACTTCTTCGCACCGGACCAGTGGGAGCACGCTCACCAGCGGGTCTTCCGTGACTGGCTGCAGGGGCATCCCGACGACGCCCGGCGCTACGAGCGGGTCAAGATCGAAGCGTCTGCCGAGCCGTCCACGTACAACTCGGCGAAGACCTCGGTCGTCCAGGAGATCATGGATCGCGCTCGGGCGGCGCGAGGGCTGCCCTCCGTCGACGTCTACGACAAGCGCTGACGCACCGCATTCCACAATCGGCATATGACGCAGAAAGCCCGCCCCGGAACCGGGACGGGCCTTCGAGAAGCCGGGGTCAGCCGATGAAAGCGGCCAGATCCTGCTCGAGAGCGAACTTCGGCTTGGCGCCGATGATCGTCGTCTTCACCTCGCCGCCCTGGAACACCTTCATCGCCGGGATCGACGTGATCTGGTACTTCATGGCCAGCTCGGGGTTCTCGTCGACGTTCAGCTTGAGGATCGTGATCTTCTCGGGGTTCTCGGACTGGATCTCGTCGAGGACCGGCGCGACCATCCGACACGGACCGCACCACGCGGCCCAGAAGTCGACGAGCACGGGGCCATCGGCCTGAAGCACGTCCTGCTCCCAGGTCGCCTGGCTGGTTGCCTTGGCAGTCATGGATTCTCCTTGTTTGAAAAGTTCGTGGAGCGGAATCCGCTCATCGGGCACAACAGCGAGACGCGGCGGAATGTTCCCGCGCTCAGACGGCGACGGGCTCCGCCACCGGGGCGCCATCAGCGAGGTCGGCGAGGAAGTGCTCGGCATCCAGCGCCGCGATGGTGCCGGTGCCCGCGGCGGTGATCGCCTGGCGGTAGGTCGGGTCGATCACGTCGCCGGCGGCGAAGACGCCGCGCTGCGAGGTGCGCGAGGAGCGACCGTCGACCCAGATCGTCCCCTCGGACGTCAGGTCGAGCTTGCCGTGCACCAGGTGCGTGCGGGGGTCGTTGCCGATCGCGATGAACAGGCCGTCGAGCGCCAGGTCGCTGACCGAGCCGTCGACCGTGGAGCGCAGACGCACGCCGGTGGTCTCGGCGTCGCCGAGGATCTCCTCGACCTCGCTGTTCCACACGAACTCGATCTTCTCGTTCGCGAACGCCCGCTCCTGCATGATCTTGGATGCCCGCAGCGAGTCCTTGCGGTGGATCACGTAGACCTTCGACGCGAAGCGCGTGAGGAAGGTCGCCTCCTCCATCGCCGAGTCGCCGCCGCCGACGACGGCGATCGTGCGCTCACGGAAGAAGAAGCCGTCGCAGGTGGCGCACCACGAGACGCCGTGGCCGGAGAGGCGCTCCTCGCCCTCGACGCCCAGCTTGCGGTAGGCGGAGCCGGTGGCGTAGATCACCGAGGATGCCTCGTGCTCGGCGCCGCTGCCCAGGATGACCTTCTTGACCGGGCCGTCGAGTTCGAGCGACACCACGTCGTCGTAGAGGACCTCGGTGCCGAACTTCTCAGCCTGCTCCTGCAGCTTGGCCATCAGCTCGGGGCCCTGGATGCCCTCCGGGAAGCCGGGGAAGTTCTCGACCTCGGTGGTGTTCATCAGCTCGCCGCCGACCTCGACCGAGCTGGCGACCAGCAGCGGCTCGAGATTCGCGCGCGCCGCGTAGATGGCGGCGGTGAACCCGGCGGGGCCGGAGCCGATGATGATGACCTGACGCATGTGATCTCCCTTGTGACCGCGAACAGCGCAGTCGCCTATCAGAACCAATGGTAACCGCGGGACATTCCCGATCGCCGAACGCGCGACGGGGGTCAGCGCCCCGGCAGGATCCGCTTCACGATGCCCTTCGCGGCCTGCAGCTCCGGAGCCCGCAGCAGCGCGAGCGCGGCGACGTACACGGCCACGACCACCACGGCGATGATGCCCGAGCCGATGACGCCGAGGATCTTGTCGGCCGTCGTCCATCCGCCGGTTCCGCCGAGCAGCAGGAACACGCCCCATCCGGCAGCGGCGGCGGGCACCGCTGCGAGCACGAAACGGCCGATGGCCGCCATCCAGCGCCCCGTCTCGAGCGTTCCGAGACGTCGGCGCAGCAGCACGGTCGCGATGATCGTCTGCACGGTGCCGGCCAGCGACTGACCGAGCGCCACCGCAGCCGCCAGCAGCGTGATCGGCAGGATCTCGGCTGCCGCCATCCACGCGGCGATCGTCGCCGTGGCCGCGATGAGCACGCACTGGATCAGGGTGAAGAAGAACGGCGTCCTGGTGTCGCCGTAGGCGTAGAACGTGCGCTGCACGATGAACAGCACGGCCAGCGGCAGCAGACCCACGAGGTAGCAGACCAGCACGACGGCCGCGTCCACAGCATCCGATGACGAGTTCGTGAAGACGCGCGACGCCGGCACGGCGGCGGCCACGACCGCCGCCAGTGCGCCGGTCAGGAAGAACCCGAGCGTACGGATGCTGCGCGAGATGTCGGCGCGCACCTCGGCGTCGCGGCCCGCATGCGCGTGCTCCGACAACTGCGTGAAGTAGGGGGTGCCGATCGAGTGCACGATGATCGAGTACGGCAGCATGAAGATCAGCCAGGCGTTGTTCATCACCGTCACGGCGGCGCCCTCGCCCGAGGCCTCGTTGGCCACCCAGTTCTGGTAGAAGCCTGCAGCCATGCTCGACAGCGCCATCAGCAGCGTCCAGCTGGCGATGCGTCCGACGTTGCCCAGCCCGACCCCGCGCCAGCGGAAGTCGACCTTGAGCGCGAGCCCGGTCTTGCGCCAGAAAAGCAGCAGGATGGCCGCCTGCACCGCGATGCCGGCCGTGGCCGTTCCGCCGAGCCAGGCCACCATGTCGGGCGTCCAGTCGGACACGTTCACCAGGTTCTCGCCGAAGACGGCGCCGATCACGAGGAATCCGATGATGGAGATGATGTTGTTCGCCACCGGCGCCCAGGTGAAGGGGCCGAAGATCCGGCGGGCGTTGAGCGTCTCGCCGACCAGGGCGTAGAGGCCGTAGAACAGGATCTGCGGCAGGCACCAGTAGGCGAACGCGGTCGCGAGCGCGAGTTGTTCGACCCTGTCGGCGCGCACCTGCAGGGTCACCAGCCAGGGCGCTGCGAGCATCGCGGTGCCCGTCGCCGCCACGAGCACCACCGTGCCCAGCGTGAACAGCTTCGAGATGAAGGCGTTGCCGCCGTCGGACTGCGTACTCGCGCGAACGATCTGCGGCACGATCACCGCCGTCAGCACTCCGACCGAGATCAGATTGAAGACGCTGTTCGGCAGCTGGTTCGCGACGGCGAAGGCATCAGCCGCGGCCGATGCGTTCGAGCCGATGACACCGACGAGCACGATTGTGCGCACGAGCCCGGTGACGCGCGAGACGAGCGTCCCGGCCCCGAGGATGGCGCTGGCGCGGCCGAGACTGCTGCTCACTCCGACTCCTTCTCGGATGCCGGTCCTGCGGCATCCGTGTCTGCGGCATCCGGCTTTGCGGTATCCGCGCCTGCGCGCCGGCGGCGCACGGTGCGCCAGATGCCGACACCGAGGAGCACCACGATCACACCGCCGAGGATGCCGAGGCCGATGCCCTCCCAGTCGGCGCGGACGGTGACAGTGGCCGACGTGGGCGCGCCGATCGGCACTCCGGTCGGACTGGCCAGCCGGAACTGCACCTCGAGCTCACCACTGCCCACGCGCGCCTCCACCGGGACCGTGACGCGGGTGTTGCTTGCCGCGCTGGCGACGATCGTGGTCTGCTCCTGCACGCTGAGGCGTGGATCGGAGGGCTCGGTGAAGAGTGTGAGGTTCACGGGCCAGGGCAGGTCGTTGCGGATCCACACCGGCAGCGGAGCGGCCGAGGTGAACAGCTGCACCGGACCCGGATCCTGGATTCCGACCGCGCCGAGTGTCTCGACCGTCGCGGAGCGGTGTGCGACCACCTGCTTGGGGAAGGCCTTCTCGCTGACGCCGACGCCGATGACGCGCAGCACCTGCGTGCGCTCCGGGGCGAGCAGCACGAGGGGCTGCTCGAGGATCGTCGAGAACGCGCGCAGGCGGGTCTCGTCGTCGAGCATTGCCTGCAGCGAGGTCGCGCGCCCCTGCTCGGGGGTGGCGGTGCTCTTCACTGTGACGGGCGATGCGTCGCGCAGCCCGGCCAGGCCGGTGGTCGAGGTGGAGACGGCGGCCAGCGCGGCGTGCAGGTTCTCGGCGGTGCGCTTCTCCGAGCGGTCCAGCCCGATCAGGAGGGGACGGTTCGGCATCGCGGCCGCGGCGAGGAAGAGCTGTCCCTGGGCTGCGGCGATCCCGGCGTCACGGGCTGTCTCGTCGGCGGCGATGACGGCATCGGACAGGTGCCGCGAGATCGCGTCGTCGACGACCAGCACATCGCGCCCCTCTGCGGTCGCCCGCGCGCCGGCAGCGCCCGTGAGGACGGTGTCGGGCAGCACGGTGAGCGCGTCGTCGCCGAGGTACCGGCCGAATGTCGCCAGGTCGTCGTCGGTCACGTCGCTGCGCGGCCAGAGGATGCCGGGCGTCGCACGGTGCACCTCGGTGAGCACGGTGTTGTCGGGCAGCGCGGGCTCGGTCTGATCCGGTGTCGGCGTGGGCGTCGGCGTGGGCGCGGAGGTCGCGAAATCCGAGGTCTTGATCAGCCCGGACAGGTCGGCGGGTCCGAGCAGGTCGCCGAGCTTCGCGTGCGCCTGCGTCGCGGCATCCGCATCGCCGAACTGCAGCGCGAAGCGATCGTTCGGCAGGGTGTCGAGGCGGGCGAGCCAGTCGGTGGCGCTCGCGGGAGCGGAGGTCCCGAGCACGCGGATGGCGGCGGGGATCGACGGGTCGATAGCGAGGATCGCCCCGGTGCCGGCGACGCCGTCGAGCTGTGCGGTGAGGGCGCCGGTCGGCGCGGTGAGGTCCGTGAGTTCCTGGGCGGTGAGCAGGCTGCCGTTCTTCGGGGTGGCGGTGATCGGCACGAGCACGCTGACCGCGGCGGGCTTCGCCGCCTGGATGACGACCACGCTGCCCGCGCTCGGGCTCCAGGTGCTCAGGCTGTCGCCGGTGCCCGTCGTCGTGCCGCTGAGCGTCGCACGCAGCGGGTACACACCCGGGGCCAGGCCGGTGAGCGCGGTAGCGGGCACCTCGATGCCGGTCGTGCCGGTGTCGCCTGCGCGCACGGCCTCGGTCGGCTGGCTGGCGATCGTCTCGAAGACGCCGGGGGCGGTGCCGTCGTCGAGCCACGAGTCCAGTGCATCCGCGCCGGTCAGGGCGGTGCGATCGATCGCCAGGGTCAGCACGCCCTCGGTGAGGCGGTCCGGAGTGTCGTTGTGCAGCGAGACGCCCGCGCTGAGCGGGGCGTCCGGCAGGATCGCACCCGCGGGGGCGACATCGACGGTGACGTTCGGATCGGGTTCGTCATCGGCGGCCGAGGCCGGCGAGACGGCTGCGGGGAAAGTGAGAAGGGAGGCCACGATCGCGACCGCGCCGAGTCGCCCGAGCAGCCGCCGCGTGCGCGCGCGGAGGCCAGGGGTGGGGGAGGTCGCGGTCATAGGTTCTTCCTGGAACGCCGACGGCGCCCGTGAGTGTGCTGCCCCCGATTCTAGAGCGACCGGTTTCGGGAACACTGAAGGCGCGGGGGACTTGCGGTCCGCCGCGCCTTCAGTGATGGTCTCAGGCCGCGGGCGCGCGGCCGAGCGCCGCGGGCACCGTCGCGATCCGGCGCAGCGACCATCCGAACAGGATGGAGAGCACGCCGATCCCCATCGCGAACGCGGCCACGCCGAAGGAGACGACCGAGGTGAACAGCGACGCTCGCAGGAACGAGGCGTTCATCAGCGTGGTGCGCAGCGGGTCATCCATGTCGAGCTCCGCATAGGTCTTGCCGTCCGACATCTCGAGGGCGTGGTGCTGGATGATGTCGGCCTGCACGTAGGCCGTGAAGGGCCCGGCGACCTGCTGGCCCTGGAAGGCCATCGCGTCGTCGGGAACCGTGATGTTCTCGGCGCGCAGCTGTGACGATACGACGACCCAGACGACGATTCCGGCCACGATGAGCAGGATGCCGGCGAGGATGCCCAGCACGCCGATGACCTTGACGGAGCCGAGCCGGCTGGCGGGTGCGGGGGAGCGGTCGGAAGAATCGGCGACCTGATCGGACATTTCGTGCCTCCAGAGGGGGAAGGAATGCTGTCGCGGTCAGCGTACTCAGCAAGCCGCAGATATCTCGGGCGATCGACGGAGAAAATCCGAAGGCGCGTAGAGTGTCGGCCGTGCATCTCGCCCCTCGCCCCGAACCGCAGCTCGCACGCGCTCTCGCCGCCGACCTGGATGCGGCGGACTTCCGCTCCGACCCACTGCGGCGGCTGTGGGGTGAGGAGGCCGACGACGCGCTGGCGCGCGGACTCCGTGAGCCGATCCTTCGCGCGCTCGGCGACGCCGACAGCCCGCTCGCGACGCTGGGCCGGTTCTTCGTGCTCGGGATGCCGCAGCCAGCGCCTGCTCTCGAGCGGGCGCTGCCGCGCCTCGGACTCTCGGGACTGGCATCCCTCGGCCTCGGCGTCGCCGACGGCGACGACGTGCGACCCGAGGTGCTGGTGCGGCCGCAGTCCTTCGTCGACCTCGACGGCGTGGGTGAGTGGTGGATCGCGAGCGACCTCGACGAGGTCGCGCTCGGCGCCGCTCTGCCCGCCGACCACGTGCTCGGCGTGGGCGGGGCATCCCGCACACTCGCCGAGCTGGTCATCCCCGCCCCTGTCGAGCGTGCACTCGACCTCGGCACCGGATGCGGCATCCAGGCCCTGCTCGTCGCCCGGCACGCCGGCCGGGTGGTCGCGACCGACATCTCGGAGCGGGCCCTCGCCTTCGGTGAGCTGAATGCGCTGCTGAACGGCGTCGCGAACATCGAGTTCCGGCTGGGCAGCATGTTCGAGCCGGTCGCGGGCGAGGCGTTCGACCTGATCGTGTCGAACCCGCCGTTCGTGATCACGCCGCGCGCCCAGGGCGTGCCCGAGTACGAGTACCGCGACGGTGGGCTGATCGGCGACGCGCTCGTGGAGCGCTTCCTACGCGCCGCGCCCGCGCATCTCACGCCCGGCGGAGTGGCTCAGCTGCTCGGCAACTGGGAGTCGCGCGGGCGCTCCGGCCTGGAACGGGTGGAGTCCTGGATCCCTGAGGAGCTGGATGCCTGGGTGATCCAGCGCGAGACGCTCACGCCGCTCGGCTACGCCGAGTTGTGGATCCGCGACGGCGGCACGCTGCCGCGGGATGCCGGGTTCACGCCGCTGCTCTCGGCCTGGCTTGACGACTTCGCCGAGCGCGGGGTGACCGCGATCGGCTTCGGGTACGTGCTGCTGCGGCGGCCTGCCTTCCCGGCTCCTGAGCGCCCTTCGGAACCTGAGCGCCCTTCGGACCCTGAGCGAGCGGAGCGAGACGAAGGGCGCCCACGAGAAGAAGGGCGCCTCCGCCGCTTCGAGCACCTCGCCCAGCCGCTGGCCAACACCGGTCGGGCGCTCGAGGCGGGCCTCGCCGCCCACGACCTGCTGCAGGACGGCCTGCCGGACCGGCTCGTGGTCGCAACGGATGTCACGGAGGCCAGGCATCTCATGCCGGGCGACGACGATCCGACCGTGATCGAGCTGCGTCAGGGTGGCGGCTTCGGGCGGGTCGTGTCCGTCGACTCCGGCCTGGCCGGATTCGTCGGCGCCTGCGACGGCGAGCTCACCGTCGGGCAGATCGTCGGCGCCCTCGCCGACCTGTTCGACGTACCGCTCGCAGACCTGTGGGCCGATCTGGAGCCGCGCATCCGTCGTCTCGTGCGCGACGGCTTCCTGCTGCCCGCGGAATAGCCCGCGGCATCCATGCGTTCGCATACATCGTGAAGGCTTTCGGATTCCTCTCTTTCGGGCACTACGGCGATGTGCCCGGTTCGGCGACCCGCACGGCGGGCGACATGCTCAAGCAGACCATCGAACTCGCCGAGGGCGCCGACGAGATCGGGGTGAACGGCGCGTACGTGCGAGTGCACCACTGGGCGCGGCAGGCGGCGTCGCCGATGCCGCTGCTGACGGCGATGGCTGCCCGCACCAAGCGCATCGAGGTCGGCACCGGCGTGATCGACATGCGCTACGAGAACCCGTTCCAGTTCGCGGAGGAGGCGGCCGCGCTCGACTTCATCGCCGACGGGCGGATCGCGCTCGGCGTGAGCCGTGGCTCACCCGAGACCGCGCTGCGCGGCTACGAGACGTTCGGCTATCACGACGGCGAGGACGAGGAGCGCGGCAGCGTGATGGCGCGCGAGAAGTTCGACCTGTTCCTGCGCGCGATCGAGGGGGAGCGGCTCGCTCCGGCCGACCCGCGGATGGCCGGCGCCGGCCGGTACCTGCACGTCGAGCCCTACTCGCCGACCCTGCGCGATCACGTCTGGTGGGGCTCCGGGTCCCGCGCGACCGCGGAGAGCACCGGGCGGATGGGCCTGAACATGATGAGCTCGACGCTCGTCACCGAGGCCACCGGCCAGCCGTTCCACGAGCTGCAGCGCGAGCAGATCGACCTGTTCCGCGCCGCGTACAAGGAGGCGGGGCACACCGGCCGCCCGCGCGTATCGGTGAGCCGCAGCGTGTTCCCGCTGATCAACGACATGGACCGCGCGTATTTCGGGCTGCGTTCCGAGGAGAGTGACGACCAGATCGGCATCATCGACGGGCTGCGGTCGACCTTCGGCAAGACCTACGCCGCCGAGCCCGATGCGCTGATCGAGCAGCTGAAGCGCGACGAGGCCGTCATGGCCGCGGACACGCTCATGCTGACCATCCCGAACCAGCTGGGTCCGGAGTACAACCTGCACGTGATGCAGGCGTTCGCCGAGCACGTCGCCCCCGCGCTCGGCTGGAAGCCGAACACCGAGGGCCCGGTGCAGGGCGACGCCGTCGCGTAGCATCCGCTGAGAAACCAGATCCCGCACGAGAAACCGGCTGACGCAGGGTTTCTCGTGCGGGAAGTGGTGTCTCGCGGTGGAGCACACGTAGATTGAGCGCCATGGATGCCGAGAACGACACCTCGATCGAAGGGCGCATCGCCCGTGCGAACCGCGATGCCATGCAGCGGCAGCAGAAGCTGTTCGTGCGCTTCGCCATCGTCGAGGGGCTGGTGCTCGCGCTCGCGGTCGTGGCGATCTACGTGCTGAAGCTCGTCGATCCCGACGCCGGGATCTTCGTGATCCTCGGCGTCGCCGTGGTGGGCGCGTTCGTCCTGTCGCTGCTGCTCATCCGCGAGGTGAAGCGCCGCCAGCGCGAACTCGCCGAGGCCAAAGGTGAGACCCCCGGCGTCTGGTGATCTCGGAGCGACGTTCGCCGAGAGTTCACTTTCGGGATGCGGGCGTCGCCTGACGGACACCTGCGGGTCACCTGAGATCCCTAGACAGAGAGCGGCACGTCTGCCGCAACTCCTCGTCGAAACAGGTCTCTTCCGTCATGCTCCCCACAGCTCTCCGCCGCGCCGGCGCGGGTGCGTTCGCCGCGGTGGTCGCCGCGACGCTGTGCGCCGCCGCGCTTCCGACATCCGCCGTTCCGGCCTACGCCCAGGACGACCCGAGCGTGAGCGAGGGGGCGACCCCCGCGCCGGAGCCGAGCCCCACAGAGCCGGCGCCGGCTCCGACGGCCGACCCGACCGAGACCCCCGCGCCGGAGTCGACTCAGGCCCCCGCTCCCGAGCAGACCGCCCCGGCTCCCGCCGAGACGACCGCGCCCGCGCCGGAGCAGACGCCGGATGCACCGGCCCCGGCCCCGACCGAGAGGGCCGCGGCACCGGTCGCGGGCACCGACGGCAACGCCGGCGCGCACTGGCCGCTGGTGATCACCGAGATCCAGGGTGACAACCCGGGCGCCGACGAGTACGAGTACCTCGAGGTCACGAACACCACCGACAAGCCGATCGACCTCGAGGCCGCCGGCATCCAGGTGAGGTACCACACGTCGAAGTGGAACGCCGGCACCGTGCAGCCGCTGATCCACCTCGACGGCGAGGGGGACGAACCGGCCGTGATCCCGGCCGGCGGCGTCGCCGTGCTGTGGATGAACTACGCCGACGGCGACCCCCGCCGCGCGCTCACGAAGGACCAGTTCCGCGCGTTCTACGGCATGACGGATGCCGCGACGCCGATCTTCCGGTTCGGCCCGCAGGGCGGGTTCGCGAACAGCGGCAACCGCGGGTTCAGCCTGACGGATGCAGCGGGCAAGACGCTCAGCCGGGCGTGGGTGCCCGCCGACGACGGCAACGGCTCGACGCCGTGGAACGCGCAGTTCGGGGTGCCCGATCTGATCGGCAACCAGGATGCCCGCCTCCTGGACTACGACGTGACCGGGGCGATCGCAGCGCCGACGCCCGGTGCGATCACTGCTCTGCAGGTGACCAGCGCGCTGACCAAGCCGACCGATCCTGATTCCGACGGCCCGCTGCTGCAGATCACCGAGGTGGCCCCCGACACGGCGAACGTCGGCGGTTCCGACGCCTACGAGTACATCGAGGTCTACAACGCCTCGGACAAGCCGGTGGACTTCGGCGACTACGTGCTGGCGTACCTCACCACCGACAACGACCTCACGAACCCGAAGGCGCTGTCGTCGACCCTGTGGCCCGCCGGTCCCGGCGAGCCGACGATCGCCGCGGGCGAGACGCTGGTGCTGTGGATCCAGAACCCGGCCGTCGTGGCAGCCGGGCTCACCGTCGCCGACTTCAACAAGGCGATGGGCAGCGACCTGAAGCTCGGTGAGGGCATTCTCATCATCGCATCCGGCGGTATGGCCAACGGCGGATCCCGTGGCCTGCAGCTGCAGACCAAGTCGGGCCATGTGGTCTCGCGCGCCTTCTACTTCGACGACGCGCAGACCACGCCGACCACCGCCATCCAGTACGCGTGGAACCCGGCCGACCCGGCGACGATGTGGACTCCGGCCGACCCGGCCGGCAGCACGCAGGCGATCCTGGGCCTCGCGGCCCCGACGCCCGGCACGGTGACCGACGCGCAGGTCGCGCCGTCGTTCGTGCCCTACCCGGATGCCGGGACGGCGCCGAAGATCGTCGATCTGACCGGCGGCTCCGAGGTGCCCGATTCGGGCGGCATCGAGCTCGGCTTCGACATCACCGACGACGTACTGGTGCGTCGAGTGACCCTCACGCTGAAGGACAGCCTCGGGGGCACCGAGCAGCGCAACCTCACCTTCAGCGCCGCCGGGCGCTACCTCTACTCGATCCCCGCCGTCGACGCGTACGGCAAGCGCTGGGTGGAGTACTCGGTCACCGCCGGCGACGGCACGCTCGAGTCCACGCTCGGCCCGGTGCGGATCGTGCTGGACGACTCACCCGTCGAACCGGTACGGCTGAACGTCGCCGACGGGCAGTACGTCAACGCCCAGACGCCGATCGTCGGCACCACCGACGGCGACCCCGGCGCGCTCTCGATCGGTGTGGACGGCACGCCGCTCGGAGAGACCACGCCCTCACTCGAGAGGGCGCCGCGGTTCGCGATCGAGGCGACCAGCACCGACTCGTTCTTCCGCAACGGTCTCAAGCTCGGCGACGACGTGCTGAAGATCTTCGACGAGGGCTACTACGACCGCATCGTCACGGTCGACGCCGAGGTTCCCGTGGGCCAGGTCGTCCGCGGCGAGAAGCTCACGCTCGGCGTGTACGCGGGCACGAAGGCCTGGCCCGAGCCGAACCTCGACGAGAACAATGACGACTTCGTCATGATGAACCCGCGCCTCGTGCTGCCGGACGGCCGGGTGCTGCATCCGACGCTCTGCACAGGAGCCGGTGAGGGCAAGGAGCCCGTGGAGCGGGCGTGCCCGGCGGATGCCGCGGAGCGCATCGCGCTGAGCGACGCGAATCTCGTCTACATCCTCTTCACCTTCGACATCCCGGAGAACGCCTTCGACTCGGTCTCGACGATGTGGGACACCACCGTCGTCGCGGACGGCGAGCACGTCGTCACGGCATCCGAGGGGGAGCGCACCGCGACGCGCACCGTGCGCGTCGACAACACCGCACCCCGCATCGACAGCACGATCACCGACGGTCGCCAGTACCGCGGTGACTTCACGATCGACGCGACCGTGACCGATGAGGGCTCCGGCTTCGACAGCGTCAGCGCGACGCTCGACGAGAAGGAGATCACGCTGCCGCTGAAGACCTCGTCGCTGACGCTCGAGCCCGGCGACCACGTCGCCGTGATCACCGCGAAGGACAGGGTCGGCAACACCTCCACGAGCACGATCGCGTTCTCGACGGCGGACGAGAAGCCGCACACCACGCTGATCAGCCCCGCCGACGGCGCGAAGATCGACGCCGACAAGGTCGATCTGGTCGCCAGCCCCGGCTCCAACGTCGACGACCGCCTCGAGCTCTGCTTCGCAGAGGGCTACCGGTACGTCCCGACGGATGCCGCGGTGCAGGTCGCCACGGGCACCACGACCGACAGCCGGGCGAGCGACCGCGGCGACGCGAAGCCGCTCAGCGCCGACGACCTGGCGAAGCTGACCCGCATGGACGGCATCGAGGTCGCGGAGACCTCGAAGACCGCCATGCCGTATCAGCTGTTCACGATCGACGTCCCCGCAGGCGCGAAGGACGGATCGGATGCCAGGGTCGCCTGGGAGGGATCCGCGAACGCCGACGCCAAGGTGCTGCTCTACGTGCAGGACGTGAACGGCGGCTGGCAGGAGGTGGACCGCCACGTCACCACCGGCGGCGCGCCCACCTCGTTCACCCTCGAGGCGCAGGTGCCCGTCACCGGCCATGCGAAGGACGGCAGGATCACGTTCCTCGTGCAGCACTCCGAGGGGTGGGCCGCGAACGACCTCAGCGGCCGCGACTCGCAGGTCACGCCCTACAACGAGGGCGCGACGCCGCGCGACCAGTACGACTTCACGCTGGCCTGGGAGTCGGACACGCAGTACTACAACAGCAACGAGGGCAAGCGCGCAGGCACCGGGGGAACGGATGCCTGGTACCAGCACCAGTTGAAGATCAACAGGTTCCTCGTCGACCAGCGCGACGACCTCAACCTGCAGTACGTCACGCACACCGGCGACATCGTCGACAACCAGAACGAGGAGCACCAGTGGCAGAACGCGGATGACGCGTACAAGATCCTCGACGACGCGGGAATGCCGTACGGCGTGCTGGCCGGCAACCACGACGTCGGTCACTTCGAGGGGAACTACGGCCCGTACAGCTCGTACTTCGGCGAGAAGCGGTTCGCGAAGAACCCCTGGTACGGCGGCTCCTACAAGGACAACCGCGGACACTACGACCTGGTGAGCGCCGACGGCGTCGACCTGCTCATGCTCTACATGGGCTGGCCCGACCCGAACGACACCGCCTCGAACTCCGAGGACATCGCCTGGATGAACCAGGTCATCCGGCAGTTCCCGGAGCGCAAGGTGATGATCAACCTGCACGAGTACATGCTCACCACCGGCGGACTCGGCCCGTTCCCGCAGCGGATCTACGACGAGGTCGTGGCGCCGAACGCGAACGTGATCGCCGTGGGCTCGGGGCACTACCACGACGCCTACACGCGCCTGGACGAGTTCGACGACGACGGCGACGGCGTCGCCGACCGCACGGTCACCTCGATGCTGTTCGACTACCAGGCGCTGCCGGAGGGTGGCCAGGGATACCTGCGCCTGCTGCATTTCGACAACGAGAAGGGCCGCATCATCGTGCGCACCTACTCGCCGTCGCTGGACGACTTCGACTCGGATGAGGCGTCACTGAACAGCCCGGCGGGAATGCAGGAGTTCGAGATCCCCTACGCCGCGGGCGGCATCCGTCCGGTGGCGAAGACCCTGTCGACCGACTCGTTCCGCGCCGACATCCTCACCACGAACCAGATCGACTGCGTGAAGGACGTCGTCAGCGGCGAGAAGACCTCCGTGACCTGGAAGGGTATCGGTCCGGCCAAGGGCAAGGCGGTGGCCCGGGCCGCCGCGGCTCCGGCGGAGCACGGCTGGTACGTGCGCACCACCGGCCCCTACGGCGGCGTGGAGTACAGCGAGGTCCGTACGTTCACCGCGACCGGGAAGCACGGTGGTGGGAACAACGGCGGTGGCAACAACGGCGGTGGCAACAACAACGGCGGAGGAAACGGGAACGGCGGCAACGGCTCAGGCGGCCAGCACGGCGACGCGCAGGGCTCGGGCTCCTCACAGTCCGGCGCCCTGGCGACGACCGGCGGCTCGACGGCCTGGCCGATCGCACTCGGCGCCGGTGCTCTCCTCGCGCTCGCCGCAGGCGGCGTCCTGGTCGCCCGAGGCCGACGCAACCGCCGGGCCGGCTGACCAGCGGCATCCGTCCTGCGCCGACGCCCCTCCCGAATCGCGAGATTCAGGAGGGGCGTCGACGTGCACGCAGACTCAGGGCCCGAACAGTCCCTTGCCCTTGTCGTCGAGCAGCTCGTAGGCGTCGGCGAACGTCTTCGGCATGCGGGAGGCGGGCAGGCCCGACTTCGCCAGCAGCAGACCCAGCACACCCTGCGCGGGTGGGGTGAGCGGCTTGTCCCTGTTGGCGTGCGCCGGATGCACCGGAGTGGCCTCCGGGTTCGGCGGAGTGAACGCCGGCGTGGTCTCGGGCCAGTCGGCCGGATGCCGCGGACGGGGCAGGTTCACCACCGAGAGCAGATCGTTCGCGCCGGCATCCCGCGCGGTCAGCGGTTCCATTCCGTGCAGCCGGTTCAGCGTGGCGATCACGGCACCGTGGTGCATCTCGTCATGGATGATCGTGTTCCGCGCGGTGTACGCCGAAACGGCGATCGCCGGCACCCGGCATCCGAGCCGGTCGAAGCCGAAGCCCATTTCGCCGACACCGGCATCGTCCGGCGGCGTGGCCGCGGGCGGGGGCACGTGGTCGTAGCATCCGCCGTGCTCGTCGAAGGTGATCAGCAGCAGAGTGTTGACCGCGTTCGAGCCCTTCGGCGACGCGCTGCGCCGGATGGCCGTGTACACGTCGTGCACGAGTGCATCGCCGGCGCGCACGTCGGACTGCGCGCTGTCCACGAACATGATCCCGTCGATCGAGCTCTCGTGCAGCGCGCCGAACGGCGGGTGGAAGTCGTTGTGGTTGTAGATCATCCGCGGCTCGATGAACGCATACGCGGGCAGCGTGCCGTTCGCGGCGTCGGAGTAGAAGTCCTCCATGGTGCCGAAGTGAGCGGTCTTCCAGAACTTCTCCAGCACCGGCGCGTGGATGAAGCCGGTGAACGACACCATCTGCAGCTTGTCGAAATAGATGCGCCAGGTCTTGCCGGCATCCTCGAGGCTGTTGAAGATCGTCGGCGCGGGGTCGGCGGTGAGCCACTTCTCGAAACCGTCGCCGAAGTGATTTGTCACGAACCCGTGGGACGTGGACGCGTGGAAGAAGGAGCGGTTGCAGAAGGTCTGCGAAGGCACGGCCGCGTACCAGTGGTCGAAGACGGCGAACTCGCGGGCGAGAGTCGACAGTGTCGGAAGCATGTCGGGGGAGAACGACCCCATGATGCGGGAGACCTCCTCCGTCGACGGCTTCCTGCCGCCGCCCAGCTGCGTCACGTGATGCACGTAGTCGGTGACGAAGCCGCTCATCGTCGGCTTCGCACCGTCCTTTGGAGAGTTGTACGGCGTCGTCATCCTCTCGGCCGCCACCGTCGCATTTCTCGGCGGATCGACCGTGCCGAACAGCTGGGTGTTGACGTGCGGGTACTCCTCGCCCGGATCGGGGTCGGGGAAGCTCATGATTCGATCGGTGGGACCCGAGTACACGTGCGCCGGAACGCGGGTGCCGTCGGGCGCAGTGTTCGCATGTTCACCGAACGCCAGACCTGCGAACGTCTCGCCGGCCGGCAGGTCCTCCTTCGAGTACAGGTAGCCGAGCAGGTTGTCGAAGGAGCGGTTCTCGCCCATCAGCACCACGATGTGGTCGAAGCCGGGCTGATGCCGCGGTGCGAGCGCGGCGTACTCGGGGTCGGACTCGAACCCCTCGTCGCGCTGCGCGATCGATGTCGCGATCACCGCGCCCCCGACTCCGCCGACCGCGGCACCGGCCACCGCCGCACCACCGAGCTTCAGAAAGCCGCGGCGGGAAGTGCGTCGCCTCTCGGCATCCGGTTCTGCATCCTCCGCATCCATGCGCCGATCCTAGGCGGTGCCCTCGCTCCCGGTACCCTGGAACCCATGCTCAACATGGCCGAGGGCCTGTCCCGACTCGGCGCGCTCGCCGCGCATCCGGTCGTCCGCACCCTGGCCGACGCCTTCGCCGCGGCGGGCTTCGAGCTCGCCGTCGTCGGCGGCCCGGTGCGCGACGCGCTGCTCGGCCGGCCCACGCACGATCTCGACTTCACCACGAACGCCCGGCCAAACGACATCCTGCGCATCGTCACGCCGATCTCGACCGCGCAATGGGACATCGGCCGTGCCTTCGGCACGATCGGCGCCCGTGTGCAGGGCGAGCAGGTCGAGATCACCACCTACCGCGCCGACAGCTACGACGGCACCACCCGAAAGCCGGTCGTCGAGTTCGGCGACGACATCTCGGGCGACCTGCTGCGCCGCGACTTCACCGTCAACGCGATGGCGCTGCAGGTCCCGGAGGTGAAGCTCATCGACCCGACCTCCGGCGTCGAGGACCTCGTCGCCGGGGTGCTGCGCACCCCGATCGACCCCGCGGTCAGCTTCGGCGACGACCCGCTGCGGATGCTTCGCGCCGCACGCTTCAGCGCCCAGCTCGAGTTCTCCATCGAGCACGACACCCGCCATGCGATGGAGCAGCTGCGCGACACCCTGCGGATCGTGAGCCCGGAGCGCATCCAGGGAGAGCTGATCCGGCTGATGCAGACGGACGACCCGGTGCGCGGCATCCGGGTCCTCGTAGACACCGGGCTGATCGACCTGTTCCTGCCCGAGGTGCCGGCGCTGCGCCTCGAGGTCGACGAGCACCACCACCACAAGGACGTCTACGAGCACTCGCTCACTGTGCTCCGCCAGGCGATCGCGCTGGAGAAGACGCGCAACCCGGGCGCAGAGCCCGACGTCGCGCTGCGCATCGCCGCGCTGCTGCACGACATCGGCAAGCCGCGCACCCGCCGGCTCGAGCCGGGTGGTGGCGTCACCTTCCATCACCACGACGCGGTCGGCTCGCGCATGGCGCGCAAGCGCCTGCAGACGCTGCGCTTCGACGGCGAAACCACCGACGCCGTCGCGAAGCTGATCGAGCTGCACCTGCGCTTCTTCGGCTACGCCGAGGGCGCCTGGACCGACAGTGCGGTGCGCCGCTACGTGCGGGATGCCGGCGACCTGCTCGAGCGGCTGCACATCCTCACCCGCGCCGATGTGACCACGCGGAACAAGCGCAAGGCCGCCCGCCTCGCGGGCGCATACGACGACATCGAGCGCCGGATCGTCGAGCTGCGCGAGCAGGAGGAGCTCGACAGCATCCGTCCCGAGCTCGACGGCAACCAGATCCAGCAGATCCTCGGCATCGCGCCCGGGCGAGAGGTCGGTGAGGCGTACCGCTTCCTGCTCGACCTGCGGCTGGACGAGGGCGTCGTCGGCCCGGAGGTCGCGGAGCAGCGCCTGCGCGCCTGGTGGACCACGCGCGCCTGAAGCGGCCGGATGAGAGCCCCGATGCGGGGCCCTCATCTATGCTGAAGTGCCGAGAGTGCGGCGACGGCGCTGCACGCACGCGCGCACGCGCATGAAAAGGCGGCAGATCGCGTCGTGAAGAAGGGGGGTGCGCCGTGGAGAGCAGACGCACGACCCGAGGAGACGGGCACGGCAACCTCCGCAACGAGGTCGAGAGCATGCTGAGCACCGCCATCGTGACCGGTGAGCTCGCGCCGGGAACACTCGTCTCCGTCCCCTCGCTGGCTGCGCAGTTCGCCGTGTCGGCGACGCCCGTGCGCGAGGCCATGGTGAACCTGCAGAACCGCGGCTTCGTCGAGCCCGTGCGCAACAAGGGCTTCCGAATCACCCGGATGAGTGAGCGCGAGACGCGGGAGATCACGACCCTGCGGGCCTGGATCGAGTCCGATGCGATTGCCGCGATAGCCGAGGACTTCCCCCGGGAGCGGATCGCGGAGTTCCGCGCGCTCGCCGACCTCGGCGTGCAGGCGGTCGACCAGGGTGACCTCACCGGCTACCTCGACGCCGACCGGAACTTCCACCTCGAGGTGCTCGCGCTGCTCGACAACAGGCGCCTTCTGCAGCTGGCCACCACGCTGCGGCAGGAGACCCGACTGGGCTGCCTGGCGGCCCGGATCGGCACTCCCGAGCTGCGGCAGTCGGCGACGGAGCACCACCTCATCCTGGACCGGCTGATGGATGGCGATGCGGCGGGCCTGTCCGCTCTCATGCGCGATCACGTGCTGCGCGACGCCGCAGGCGTCGACGGACCCTAGGCCTCAGCAGGTTCCGCGCGGGTGCCCGCCATCGCGGCGGCGAACGCGCGTGCGAGCGCCTCCCGCACCACGGTGATCATCGGGGTGTCGGCGGTGGTCTCACGTGCGGCGCTGAAGATCTCTCGCCCCGAGGTCATCTGCAGGCGCTGCCGGGCGGCATCCGTGTGCACCGATGACAGGATCAGCTGCGGCAGGATGCTGACCGCCTGCCCTGCCTCGATCATCCGCAGGTGGGTGACCAGGTCGTTCGTCTCGTACCTGACGTCGGGCTCGAATCCCGAGGCGCGGCACAGCTGGGTGAGCCAGATGCGCGACGCGGTGCCGCGGGGTTCGGCGATCCAGGGGTGCTCCGCCGCGGCGGCGAGACCGGTGACGCGCAGCGGCCCGCTGCGCGGAGTCACCAGGTACGGGGCATCCGCGCCGAGGGTGACGTGATCGAGCCCGGCGCGCCTGGGGCGGAGCACGCCGGGATACTGCTCCGCGATGACGAGGTCGAACTCACGGGCGGCCGTCTCGAACAGTCCCTGCTCGGGTTCGCGCTCGACGAGCTCGACCCGCAGCTGCGGATGGTGCCGCGCGAGATCGGCGATCGCGCGGGGAAGCACCGTGTGCGAGACGGATTGGAAGACGGCGATCCGGCAGGTGCCCGTCACGGTGTCGGCGTGGGCGCTGAGCTCGGCGGATGCCCGCTCGATCCTGTCCAGGATCTCTGCGGCCCGTGTCGCCAGAAGCTCTCCCTGCGGGGTCAGCTGCGCGCGTCGCCCCGTCCTGCGCAGCAGGGCGGTGCCCGCCTCGCGCTCGAGGGTGGCGATCTGCTGAGAGATGAACGACGGGGAATACGAGAACGCGCGGGCGACCGCAGACAGCGTGCCGCGCTGCTGGAACTCGTAGAGGAATCGCATACGTCGCAGATCGAGCATGGACCGATTCCTCCGTTATGAAGTATGAGTTCACTGCATTGATGAGATTCTGCCACTTTCGCTTAAGGGTGAGGCCCGGGCACACTGGGGCACAAGACACCGGCCCCGGCTTCCTCCTGGGCGTCGGAACCCGGGGTGAAAGAGGACTGATCATGAGCGTGGCCCTCACATCGACCGCTCTGCACCGCACAGCAGCGGCAGCATCGTCGAGCACGGAGACCAGCGGCATCGATCGCGTGCTGTACGAGATCGTCGACGCGGCGGACGAGACGCTGAGTCATACGGTCGCAGACGACCTGCGCGGTGCCATCCTCACCGACCGTCGGGCATGGCAGGCGCTGTCCGTCCGTCGGCCGCTCAGGGAACCGCTCGCGATCCGCGCCGCGGAGGGAACCCAGCTGCGCGAACTGCTGCGGGTGCTGCTGGCCGTGGTGCGCACCGGCTCTCCCGCTGACGTCAGCCTGAGCTGGCCGCTGTCCGACCGGCTTCACCGCACCCTGCAGCGCGCCGGCGCCGAGGTGCGCGTGGAGACCCTGCAGACCTGGGGATGCCGTGTGGCGCACGGCGGCCATCGCCTGCGCGTCGTCGGACCGCGACTGTCGCGCTCGACGGTGCTGAGGCGGGCCAGGGTGAACGCCGATGCCTGGACAGCGGGAGCGGACACTGCCGACGTCGATCTCGCAGGACCGGGGGAGATCGAGCGGCTGGCGCTGGCTGCCGCCTCGTTCCGGTCGTCGTCCGATCGGATCGGCGCCGTCCTCAGCCGGCAGTGATCTTCGCCAGCGCCTCGCGGAGCTGATCGCCAGAAGCGCCACCCGGCCACATGCGAACGATGCCGCCGGAGGTGTCGACGAGCGCGGTCATCGGCGGCTCCTTCACCGCGTAGTCGCGCCAGATCGCGCCGGTGCTGTCGACCAGCACCGGTCCGGTCACGTCGTTGTCCTTCAGATACGCCTGGATGGTGTCGCTCGGCTCGTCGAGTGCGACATGGACCACGAGCACATCGTCGCCGAGATCATCGGAGAGCGCGGTCAGGTCGGGTTCGAGGTCCTTGCACTGGGTGCACCAGGTGGATGTGAACTGCAGCACCAGGGGTCGCGAGGTCCACAGCGCCGCCAGGGCGATGTCGGTGCCGTCGACCAGCTCGCCCGATGCCTTCGGTGCGGGGACGGCGTCCTTCGCAGCCACGAAGCGGTCTGCGGACGGCGTCTGCGACGGGAGCGTCTCGGCGCCGCCGCGGGGGCTCTGAGCGCATCCGGTGAGCATGAGCGAGCAGATCAGCAGCGCCGCGGCTGCCAGACGCGCAGCGGGAGGGGTGCGTGCGGTCATCATTCGCCTTCCTGCACGGATGTGGGATCGCCCAGCGCCGGGTATCCGAGGCGGAAGCGCCCCGAGTCGTCGGGCTGGTACTCGGCCTCGCCGAGGGATCGGTCGCCGATTCGGAACGTGTAGGTCGTGCCGGGCGTCAGCTCGGCATCCGAGAAGGAGAACTCACAGAAGGTGGGGATGCGCGAGACGGTGCCGTAGTCGTTGTCGTCTGCACGCTGCGCCGTGCCCGGACGGAGAGTGATCTCGGTGACCACGTCGTCATCGCCCTCCGAGACGGTCAGGACCGCGCCTGAGTGCACGAAGAGGTACTGCGCTGAACCTGAGCAGTCCGTGTCCGGCACGCGAAGGGCTCCATCCCGGACGATCAGGATGGCTTCTCCGGCGGCCCCTTCCGCGTCAGCCTGCCCGGCGCACCCGGTCAGCGAGCCGATGAGGGCGCCGACGGCGACGAGGGCCGCGAGCGAGGCGGTACCCGCCCGCGCGGGTCGCCGCTGCGTCCGTGTGGTCATCCTGACATCCTTCCCGATGCACGTGGTGCCCCGCCCTGCGGCGGGACACCACGTGCTCATCGATCGATCGCGATACGCGCCCGGGTCACTTCCCGTTCGCCGCGTTCATCTTGTAGGTGACGGTCTGGGTTGCCGTCGGGTCGTTCTCGCTCGTGATCGTGACGGTGACCGTCCCGCTCGCGTTCGACGAGTTTCCCGTGCGCTTCAGGTACACCGGCACCTGGATCGTCTCACCCGCCTGCGCGGTGACGATGGAGCTCGGAGTCTGCACCTCCCAGGCGCCCTTCGCCCCGCTGAACGAGGTGGTGACCCGGTAGATGTCGCCGTTCGCACGGGCATCGGACACTGCCGCACCGGTGTTCGTCACCGGAACGGTCAGGGCGCGCAGGCCGTCCTGCATCTTGCCCGACCACACGCCCTTGCCGATCTGCACGCCACGGGCCTGCGGGCCCGCGCTGTCCAGCGATCGCACGGCGACCTTGTAGTGCAGGATGCCGCGGTCGTCGACCTTGCGGTCCACGACGTAGAAGTGCAGACGGTTGACCTCGTCGACGTACTCGAACTCGGAGCCCGAGTCGTTGCCGGCGTGGAACAGCGCGTCGTTCAGCTGACGCTGGTCACCGCGGGTGATCGGCACCGGCACGCCGTCGGCGCGCACGTAGTCGAGCGTGTCGATGTCCTGCGGGTTGGCGTCGACCGTCCAGATGAACGGGTTGCGGTCGGCGTTCTTCGTCTTGGCGATCATCACGCCGCTGTCGGGCTGGAACGAGTCCGTGCCCATGCGGTCGATCACTTCGAGCGTGTAGTTGTCGTACCCGCCGCCGTCGCAGTCCCAGAAGCCCTTCGCGCGGCGGTCGCAGACGTTCTTGTCGCCGCCGTCGAGCTTCAGGTTGACGCCGAGCGTGACGCCGTCCTCCTGCAGCTCGCGGGACTGCAAGTCGGTGGTGATCGAGCCCAGCGCCGACAGCTCGCTGCGCGTCAGGTCGATGTAGCTGGAGGTGTCGATCATGCCGAGCTTGATGCGGTTGCGCAGTGCGACACCGGCCGGCTGCGATCCGCCCGCGACCGAGGGGACGTTCCAGCGCGTGTGGGTGCCGCCGGGGCCGTTGAACGAACCGCGCGCGAGCACGTCGAACGGGCCGGAGGTGTCACGCAGCGGTCCGCCGTCGGCATTGTCAGTGCCGTACGGGTTGCCGTAGTTGTCCGCGATCCCGAGGATGTGCGAGAACTCGTGCGCGAACGTGCCCATGCCACTGGACTCCGCCTGCGTAGAGTTGCCGGCGCGGATGACGTTGCCGCTGCCGTCGGTGACCGGGAAGTTGGCGTTCGGCCAGTGGCTGACGGCCGCGGCCCAGCTGGTCCACGGGACGTACCGGGTCTTGACCCAGTTGGCCATCTCGTTGCCGTTCTGGTCGTACGCCTTGCCGTTCGCGTCACGCGGCGGACCGAACTGGTCGGTCACGTCCTCCTTCGTGGGGAAGAGCATCTGACCGAACTCCTCCCACGTGCTGGACTCGTCGTGTCCGGCCGTGACGTAGAACACCTCGTCGAACTCCCCGAGCGGGTTGGAGTTGCCGATGTCGGCACCCCACAGCTTCAGCGCGTCGGTGCGGATGTCCTTGTTGCAGGTGTCGCCCTTGGGGCAGAACGCGGCGTTCGGCTTGTTGAACGAGTCGTTCAGGCCGTACTCCTCGATGTTGCCCGGCATCCGGTAGGGACCGAAGGCCTTGAGGTCGACGCTGAGACGCCCGCCGGTCTGCTCCATCCAGTACTCGTTGATGGTGCGCCCGTGGTTGAGCTCGTTGGGCGTGTTCAGCAGGTTGCGGTAGAACTCCGGAACGCCCTCACGCGGCACGGAGTTCGCCAGCCCGGAAGGCGTGCCGAAGACATCGGCGTTCTCCTTCTGGCTGATCACGAAGTCCTGGTTCTGGAAATCGAGCAGGACGATCGCGCCGTTGAAGTGCCGCTTCGAGCCCGTGGTCTTGTCCGCCCAGTCGGTGCCGGGGATCGGCGTGTAGTCGTCCCAGGTCATGTCGTCCATGTTGACCCAGTTCTGCGGGTCGACCGGATTCAGGAGGTCGGGGTCGATGCCGCGGTCGTTCGCCGCCTGGGCGACGCCGCCGCCGCTGAGCAGCATCATGCTGGCCGCCGTGGCGGCGACGACAAGCGCGGCTGCCGCTCGGCGTCTGCCTGACCGCGGGAGGCGGTCGGTCGATGAGGATGCCAAGGCTTTCTCCATTCGCTTCGGTTCGGTGTTGCGCGCGACTCGGCTCGTCGTCGATTGACGAGCGATCGAGAGATCCTCGGTGACCTCGGGCAACGTCAGTAGCATTGCACTGATCTGCGAGTTCATGAAGAGAAATCTAAGAATCAGATGTGAGACGCCAGGGCGATATCTGGCCAAACGGTGATAAACACCAGTTCAACGCGGAGAAATATTGAAAGCGCCCGAAGTTGGTGTCAAACCAGACACCCGACCTCTAGGCGCAAGTAGAATATTAGTATAAGCTGATCCCACGTCGGCTCCACCGGCGCACACAGCAACGAACGACCGCCGCTGGGTGGTGCTGCAGGGTGAAGCCGCTCTGCGGGCACTGGCGGCGATCGGACCCGACACCAAGGGATACATCTATGTCAATGCAGACATCCAGGCGTGGGCGCCTTCTCGCCACGGTCGGAGCGCTCGGAATCTCCGCACTGGTCCTCGCCGGCTGCGCCAGCAGCACCGGTGACAAGGGCGGCGACAGCGGCAGCGCTTCGGGCACCACGATCAAGGCGGGCACCACCGACAAGGTCACCTCGCTCGACCCGGCCGGCTCGTACGACAACGGCTCGTTCGTCGTGATGAACCAGGTCTACCCGTTCCTGATGAACAGCAAGTACGGCACCGCCGAGGTCAGCCCCGACATCGCCGAGTCGGCCGAGTTCACCACGCCCACGGAGTACACCGTCAAGCTCAAGTCGGGTCTGAAGTTCGCCAACGGCCACGACCTCACCTCCAGCGACGTGAAGTACACCTTCGATCGCATGGTGAAGATCAACGACCCGAACGGCCCGGCCGCGCTGCTCGGCAACCTCGCCTCGGTCGAGGCCCCCGACGAGACCACCGTCGTCTTCAAGCTGAAGAACGGCAACGACCAGATCTGGCCGCTGATCCTCTCCAGCCCGGCAGGCCCGATCATCGACGAAGAGGTCTTCGCGGCCGACAAGGTCACCACGGACGACGAGATCGTCAAGGGCGAGGCGTTCGCCGGCCAGTACACGATCGATTCCTACAAGTTCAACGAGCTCATCTCGTACAAGCCGAACCCCGACTACAAGGGCAACCTGGGTGCGGCCGAGAACAAGGGCGTGCAGGTCACGTACTACGCGGATGCCTCGAACCTGAAGCTCGCGATCGGCAACGGCGACATCGACGTGGCGTTCCGCAGCCTGTCGGCCACCGACACCGAGGACCTCTCCAAGAACGACAAGGTCAAGATCGTCGACGGCCCCGGTGGAGAGATCCGCTACATCGTCTACAACATCGACACCATGCCGTTCGGCGCGAAGACCGCTGACGCCGACCCGGCCAAGTCGCTCGCCGTGCGCCAGGCGATGGCCGACCTGATCGACCGCGCCGCGGTCGCGAAGGACGTCTACAAGGACACCTACACCCCGCTGTACTCGTTCGTCGCGGACGGCATGCCCGGTGCGACCACGCCGCTGAAGGACATGTACGGCGACGGCAACGGCGGACCCGACGTCGACAAGGCGACCAAGGCGCTGGCGGATGCCGGTGTGAAGACCCCGGTCACGCTGAACCTGCAGTACAACGGCGACCACTACGGCCCGTCCTCGGGTGACGAGTACGCCGCGTACAAGACGCAGCTCGAGAAGGGCGGCCTGTTCAAGGTCAACCTGCAGCAGACCGAGTGGGTGCAGTACCAGAAGGACCGCACCGCCGATGTGTACCCGATGTACCAGCTGGGCTGGTTCCCGGACTACTCGGACTCCGACAACTACCTGTCGCCGTTCTTCCTCAAGGAGAACTTCCTCGCCAACCACTATGACAACCCCACGGTGAACGACCTCATCGTCAAGGAGCAGACCGAGACCGACTCGGCCAAGCGTCTCGACGAGATCGGCCAGATCCAGGAGCTGGTGGCGAAGGATCTCTCCACGCTGCCGCTGCTTCAGGGCAAGCAGGTCGCGGTCGTGGGCAAGGACGTGAAGGGCACCACCCTCGACGCCTCGTTCAAGTTCCGGTACGCGCCGCTGACGAAGTAACGCGTTCCGCTCCCGGGGATGCTGCCGCGAGGCGGCATCCCTGGGATGCGCTCGCCCGAGAACGCAAGAACGAGGTACCCCATGACCGTCGATGCTGTCGACGCCCTCACACCGGTCCTGCCCCGCAGCCGCTCCGCCGGCGGCGGACTGTGGCGCTACATCCTGATCCGGCTGCTCCTGATCATCCCCACCGTCCTGATCCTGGTGACGACGGTGTTCTTCCTGATGCGGATCACCGGTGATCCCATCACCGCCGCCCTGGGCGGACGCCTTCCTCCCGCGCAGCTGCAGCAGCGCATCCATGACGCCGGCTTCGACCGCCCGCTGATCGTGCAGTACCTGGAGTATCTCGGCGGCGTGTTCCGCGGCGACTTCGGCACCACGCTCACCGACCGCAGGCCCGTGATCGAGATCCTGCTGCAGTACGGCTCGGCCACGCTCGAGCTGGCGCTGTACGCCCTGATCGTGGCCCTGCTGATCAGCATCCCGCTCGGCCTGCTGGCCGCCTATCGGCGCGACCGCTGGCAGGATGCCACGCTGCGCGTGATGGCGATCCTCGCCTACGCGACCCCGATCTTCTTCGCCGGCCTGCTGCTCAAGCTCATCTTCTCGGTGTGGCTGGACTGGCTGCCGGTCTCGGGCCGCGGCAGCACCGACACCGAGCTGCTCATGGCGGGCATCGACACCCCGACCGGCATCTATCTGCTCGATGCGATCCGGCTCGGCGACGGCGCCGCGATCGGAGATGTGCTGCAGCACGCAGTGCTGCCTGCCATCGCCCTGGGTCTGCTGACCGCCGGCGTGTTCCTCCGGCTCATCCGCACGAACGTGATCGGCACGCTCGGTCAGCAGTACGTGACCTCGGGCCGTTCCCGCGGCGTCAGCGAGTACCGTCTGCTCACCAAGCACGCGTACCGTCCGGCGCTGATCCCGATCATCACCGTGATGGGCATGCAGATCGCGATGCTTCTGGCCGGCGCCGTGCTCACCGAGAGCACCTTCGAGTGGAAGGGCCTGGGGTTCATGCTCGCCGAGTACCTGAAGGCGCGCGACTTCGTCGCCGTGCAGGGCATCGTCGTGATGATCGCCGTCGTCGTCGCCGTCACCAACTTCATCGTCGACCTGGTCGCAGCGATGATCGACCCGAGGGTGAGGTACTGACATGGGCGTCATCCCCGAATCGGCCGATCTGCCCACTCCGAAGACCGAGGCGCTCGCCGCAGTGCCGCCGCAGAGGAAGCGCTGGACCGAGCGGCTTCCCGTGGTCTCGCACCTGAGGCAGAGCGTGGGTCTGCAGCGCGGCATGCTGGTGACCGGCCTGATCATCACGGGCCTGTTCGTCCTGGTCGCCATCCTTGCCCCGGTGCTGGCGCCGTACAGCTGGGCGCAGCAGCAGACCGACGCCGGTGTCTCGTTCGGCACGCGGCAGCCGCCGAACGCCACCAACCTGCTCGGCACCACGGTCTCGGGCTTCGACGTGCTCTCACGCGTGATCTGGGGCGCGCAGACCGCACTGCTGGTGATCATCGCGGCGATCATCTGCTCGATCTTCATCGGCATCGGCATCGGACTGCTCGCCGGATACTTCGGAGGATGGCTGGATCGCATCCTCGTCGTCATCGCCGACGCGATCTACGCGTTCCCGTCGCTGCTGCTGGCGATCGTGATGTCGATCGTGATCAGCGGTGGTCAGTCCAGCCTGTGGAGCGGCATCATGGCGACCGCGATCGCGATCACCGTGGTGTTCGTGCCGCAGTACTTCCGCGTCATCCGTGCCGAGGTGGTGCGCGTGCGCGCCGAACCGTTCGTCGACTCGGCGAAGGTGATCGGCGTTCCGACGCACCGCATCCTGCTCCGCCACGTGCTGCGCAACTCGGTGCGCACCCTGCCGGTGCTGATCACGCTGAACGCCTCGGAGGCGCTGCTGACCCTCGCCGGTCTGGGCTTCCTGGGCTTCGGCATCGAGGCGACGGCCGCGGCCGAGTGGGGCTACGACCTGAACCGCGCCATGGGCGATGTCACCAGCGGCATCTGGTGGACGGCCGTGTTCCCCGGTGTCGCGATCGTGCTGGTGGTGCTGGGCATCACCCTCGTCGGCGAGAGCCTGAACGATCTGAGTGATCCGCGACTGCGCACCCGCCGTCGCGCAGGAGGCAAATCATGACGGATGTCGCAGAGATCCGCGACCTGCGGGTCGTGTTCGCCACCGACGGCGAGCCCGTCGAGGCGGTGAAGGGCATCTCGCTGAGTGCGAGCTCGGGCGAGGTGCTCGCGATCGTCGGCGAGTCCGGGTCGGGCAAGACCGTGACCGCGAACACGCTGCTGGGTCTGCTGCCCGAGACGGCCACCACCTCGGGCGCCGTGATCGTGCGGGGCCGCGAGGGCGGTGAGACCGACATCGTGCACGCATCCCACACGAAGCTGCGCGCGATGCGCGGGCGCGATGCGGCGATGGTGTTCCAGGAGCCGTCGACGGCGCTGAACCCGGTGTACACCGTGGGCTGGCAGATCGCCGAGGGCATCCGCGCGCACACGAAGCTGTCGAAGAAGGATGCCCGGGAGCGGGCCATCGACATCATGCGGCGCGTCGGCATCCCGTCGCCCGAGCAGCGCGTGGACGACTATCCGCACCAGTTCTCGGGTGGCCAGAAGCAGCGCATCGTGATCGCGATGGCGCTGGTGCTGAACGCCGGACTGATCATCGCCGACGAGCCGACCACCGCGCTGGACGTCACGGTGCAGGCCGAGATCCTCGACCTGCTGCGCACCTGCCGTGACGAGTTCGGCGCGACGATCGTGCTGATCACGCACAACATGGGCGTGGTCGCCGACCTCGCCGACCGCGTGATCGTGATGTACCAGGGCGACATCATCGAAGAGGCGCCGGTGCGGGAGCTGTTCGCGAACCCCCGCGAGGAGTACACACGCAAGCTGCTCGCCGCGGTCCCGCACGTCGGACAGGGCAAGTCCGCGTCCGCCACGGTACCCGACCCCTCACCCGCGACCGACGGACCGCACGTGGCGCCGCCCGTCCCCGAGGGCAGTCTGATCGTGGCATCCTCCGCCGAGATCGGGTACCCGGGCCGTTTCGGCCGGGGCGCGGTCGTGGCAGTGAAGGGCGTGGACTTCCACGTCGCACCCGGCGAGGTCGTCGGCCTGGTGGGGGAGTCCGGCTCGGGCAAGACCACGATCGGCCGCGCCGTCGTGGGCCTCACCACTGTGCTCGGCGGATCGCTGACCGTGCTCGGCCAGGAGATGCGCGGGGTGAAGAACCGCTCGCTCACGCCGCTGCGCCCCCAGATCGGGTTCGTGTTCCAGGACCCGGCGACCAGCTTCAATCCGCTGCTGACGATCGCCGAGTGCGTCGCCGAGCCGCTGGTGGTGCACGGCCGGGCATCCAGTCTGGCGGCGGCCCGCCCGCGGGTGAACGAGCTGCTCGACGCGGTGCGACTGCCCACGAACTTTGGCGACCGATACCCGCACGAGCTGTCCGGCGGTCAGCGGCAGCGCGCGTCGCTGGCGCGGGCGCTGGCGCTCGATCCGAAGCTGCTGATCGCCGATGAGCCGACCAGTGCGCTGGACGTCTCGGTGCAGGCGACGGTGCTCGAGCTCTTCACGCAGCTGCAGGCCGAGCTGGGCTTCGCATCGCTGTTCATCAGCCACGACCTGGCTGTGATCGACGCCGTGTCCGACCGCATCATCGTGCTGCAGCAGGGTGAGATCAAGGAGCAGGGCACGACCGCCCAGGTGCTCGGCGACCCGCGCGACCCGTACACCCGCGAGCTGCTCGCCGCCCTGCCGGTGCCCGACCCCGTGGCTCAGGCCGAGCGCCGCGCCCAGTGGGAGTCGGTGCGCCGGCGGTAAGCCGCATCCGTCGAGAAACCACTTCCCGCACGAGAAACCGCGCCTCAGCGTGTTTCTCGTGCGGGAAGTGGTTTCTCGACGTCCGATGTCCGAGGCTCTAGTAGGTGGGAGGGCGCCACTCGGCTGCGGGATCGGGGCGAAGGATGAGGACGTCTCCGGGTTGGAGGCCGCGGTAAGCGGGGCGGCTGCGCAGCGGCTCCAGGCCGTTGTTGTAGCCGATGACGCTGTAGTAGTCGGTGAAGCAGAATCGTTCGTAGATCAGGTCGTACACGTCCCCGGGCGCGACTGTATAACTGACGATCTCACCGGCCGCGTTGCGCTTCACGGTGCCCTTCGCGTACTCCCGCGGGCCGAGGTCGGCCAATTCGTCGCTGAGGACCCCGGTGACGGTGCCGCCGCCTTCGTTGTATGAGCTGCCGGTCTTCCTCCCGTCCTGCACCAGCGAGATGGACGGCCGCGGAGATGGGCACGGGTCCTTGGGTGCGATGACCGGGGCAGGCGCGGGCGTCTCGCTCGCGGGTGTCGCGGCGGGTGTCGTCTTCACGGCTGCGGGCTTCTCCGTGGGTGCGGATGCCTGAGTCCGGGAAGGCGTGGGAGAGACGATCCCGGTGATCGCTGGCGCAGCGATGGCGACCAGCCCTGCCACGATGACAGCCGACGCCACCCAGGAGGCAACCTTGGCCGTGCGGTTCATGTGTTGACGCTATCGAGTGCTCACCGACATCGCCAGTGTCGTGAGCACACCTTGTGTCGACCGCTGTCAATCGTGCCGAAGGGGCGGTGTCTCGTACTAGTTGCCATCGACCCAGCCCCTGAACCACTGGCGACATAGACCGGGGTCGCCCGCGGACCGGCCGTTCTCGGTTACAAGCGAGACGACATCCCACGTCGTTCGTTCCGACGCCATGTTGCGAGTGTATGGCGGCGGAACCTTGTTCACCTGCCGGAGCATGGTGTCGGCGAGCGAAGCCTGCCCGTTCTTGGCGCTGTCTCCCGCCGCGCTGAACATCGAGCACGCCCAGAAGTACGTGGCGACATCGGCTCCGTTCAGCTTCGTTCCGCCTGCGGGCCAGTCCTCGGGGACCTCGCTGGGCCAAGTCGCGCCGTCCGGCAACGCACGAGGGAACGATCCGGTTGCCGCCGCATACTGTTCTTGCCGCTCGGCCGTGGTGGGCGCTTGCGGCGCCGGAGTGAAGGCGGTGCCAGTTCCGACGGGGCCGCTCCAGGGCGTGGCGGATGTGCGTGGTTGCCGGGGTTGTGTGGGTGCCTGCGGCTCACTCGTCGCGGTGCAACCGGTGAGTGCCGCGATGATCAGGGCGAGTCCGGTGAGGGCGGCGGCGACCTTCATCGTGGACATGAAACTGATCGTGGCATATGTACGTCGATCGTCGACTCGGTCACCACTCGATCAGTTCGGGGACGATGATCTCGACCTCGTCGGCGACGAGGTCGAAATCCTTGGCGTTGAAGGTCACCAGGCGCGCGCCGAGAGCGTATGCGTGCCCCGCCAGCAGCATGTCTCGGCTACGCGCATGCGAGGGCCGATGGGGCAGGACGATCGCCGAGAGACGCGCAGCGCCGTTGGCGGCGCGGTCGTCGAAAGGCAGCCACCCAGAGGGAAACAGCGCCTCGGCGCGTGTGATGTGTTCCTGTCGTCGGCGACGCGTCCGGGGGTTCGAAGCGCTCTCGACACCGAACCGCAGCTCGACGAGATTGATCGCGCTGACGAACGCCAGATCGTCAGGGAGTCGCACCTCATCGATGCGGATCAGCACGTTGGTGTCGAGCAGCATCACTTGCCCTGCTCCTTCCGCAGCCGCTGGTAGTCCTCTTCGGCGGCTTCCCACGGATCGCGAAACGGCTCCTCGTCGTAGGGCCGGGCGTCGATCTCCGCAGCCCACTCCCGCGCGACTCGACGCTGCTCCTCGGATCGCGGATTCGCGTCGAGCAAGGCGCGGATCTCTGCTCCCGTGCGGCCCCACCGCCGAGAGGTGAGATCTTGCGCGAGCGCATTCTCCATGCCGCTGCGGTTGTCCTCGGCGATCAATCGGAACAGTGCCTCGCGCGCCTCAGCCTCCATGGACCGTCCGTTGCGTTTCGCGCGCTTCTTCAGTGCGTCGACGACGTCGTCGCTGAGGTTGCGGATCGTGATCGCGGCCATGATGTGCCTCCTGTCGACGCCCCTGATCGGATGCTAGCACTCTGCCAGCATCCACGGTTCAGCAAACCGGATGTCCGTGGCCAGCCGTAGCGTCGCGGGCATGGCAGACACCGCCCTCGTGACCGACAGCGACGCCCTCGCCGGACTCGACGCCGCCCAGCTCCAGGCGGTCGAGCACGGGGACGGGCCACTGGTGATCGCCGCTGGTGCGGGCACCGGCAAGACGCGGGTGCTCACCTCGCGCGTCGCGCGGCTGCTGCAGGCGGGGGTGGCGCCCGAGCGCATCCTGCTGCTGACCTTCACCCGGCGCGCAGCGGCATCGATGATCGGTCGGGCGGCCGCGCTGTGCGAAGACCCGCAGGCAGCCCAGCGCATCGCGGGCGGCACGTTCCACGCCGTCGCGCACCGCATCATCGCCGAGCACGCGCAGCACCTCGGCCTGGCGGATGTCATGGTGCTCGACCCCGACGACGTCATCGACCTGCTCGACCTGCTGAGGTCGGAGTTCGGCCTGGGCGGCACCGATTCATCGACAGGCAGAGGGAAGCGCCTGCCGACAACCCGCACCATCGCCGACATCGGCTCGCGCGCGATCAACACCGGGATCCCGGCGCGCAAGGTGATCGAGGAGCAGTTCCCGTGGGCGCTCGAGCACGCCGATGACATCCTTGCGCTGCTGCGGCACTACAGCGCCCGCAAGCGCGAGCGCGGCCTGCTCGATCTCGACGATCTGCTCATCGCCTGGCGCGCGCTGGTGCGCGACCCCGACGTCGGTGCACGGCTGCGCGCGCGGTGGGACTGGGTGCTCGTCGACGAGTACCAGGACGTGAACAGCCTGCAGGTCGACATCGTGCGCGGGCTCGCTCCCGACGGGCGCGGCCTCACGGTCGTCGGCGACGACGCGCAGGCGATCTATGGCTTCCGCGGCGCCAGCGCCGGGCACCTGCTCGACCTGGCATCCGCCTTTCCCGACACCACTCTCGTGCGACTGGAGCGCAACTTCCGCTCCACGCAGCCGATCCTCGACCTTGCGAACGAGGTGCGCCCCGGCGAGCTCGGGCTGCGGTTGCGGGCAGACCGGCCGGATGCCGGCATCCGCCCGTCCCTCGTCGTGTGCCGCAACGCCGATGATGAGGCGCGCACCGTCGCCGACCGCATTCTCGAGGCGCATGTCGACGGTCTGCCGCTGCGCGAGCAGGCGGTGCTGATGCGAACCGGATCGCACAGTGCCCTGCTCGAGGTCGAGCTGAAGGTGCGGAACATCCCGTTCCACAAGTTCGGCGGCATCGGCTACCTCGAGACCGCGCACGTGCGCGATCTGCTCGCCGGGTTCCGGGTGGTGCTCAACCCCGCGGACGAAGTGTCCTGGTATCGGCTGCTGACCAGGCACCGCGCGATCGGCAAGTCCTCCGCGCGGGGTCTGGCGGCCATCCTCGCCGACGGCGGTATGGAGCGGGCGTCGGATGCCGTCGCCGCAGCACCCGCGAAGGCGCGCACCGGGCTCGCATCGACGCTCTCCCAGCTGGGCGCCGTGGATGCCACGACGACCGTGCCCGAGCTGGTCGAGGCGTGCCGGGCGGCGGTCGAGCCGCTGCTGCGCGCGCACTACCCGGACTGGCAGCGCCGTGTCACCGACGTCGACGGCATCGCCGAGGCGGCCGCCCGGCAGTCGGATCTGCGCACCTTCGTCAGCGAGCAGGCGATCGATCCGGTCGATGTGTCGGGCGACTGGGCGAAGAAGCCGCACCTCGACGAGGACTGGGTGACGCTCTCGACGATCCACTCGGCCAAGGGGCTCGAGTTCAGCGCCGTGCACGTGATCCGCGCGACCGACGGGGCGATGCCCTCCGACATGGCGCTGTCGTCACCGGCGGGACTCGTCGAGGAGCAGCGGCTGTTCTACGTGGGCCTCACCCGTGCCCGCGACACCCTCGATGTGTACGCGCCGGCGCGGCTGCCCACGCATCCGACCTCGTTCCTCGCCAAGCACGTCATCGCCAAGCCGAGCCGCTTCCTCACCGCCGAGGCCCGGGCGCTGATGGACGCCGTCGACACCGCGACCGGGGAGGTGCAGGGCGGCGAGCCGGTGCTCTCAGCCGCCCCGGCCGCGCGCGTGCGGCTGGACGAGTTCGACGACCTGTTCGCCTGAACCGCGATGGCCGCTCCCGCCAGCGTGGGCTGCAGAATTGCGGAGATCTGCAGAACTGCGGGCGGTTCGCCCGCAGTTCTCTCCGAGTCCGTGCGGATCTCCGAGATGACGCCGCGCTCAGTACTCGTCGGAGAGCTCCTCGGCATCAGGAACCGTGGAGACGGCGGCATCCCCCCGCAACGCCGCCTCCACGAGATAGGAGATGTCGATCGACACGATGCGCGGATCCTGAGCGAGCGAAGCGACACGGTGTGCGCTCATGATGCCGGCGTCTCGGGAGCGGCGGTCGGCAACAGCGTGGGTTCCGGCGAGGCCGTAGGGGTCGGTTCCAGTGACTCCTGCCGCTGCGGCGCCCGCACGAACGGAGGTGTCGGCGCCTGCGCCTGTGAACTGTCGGCCTCGCCGGTCTTCTCGTCGAGGGGCGCGACCTGGAGCGGGTAGATGTTCCACAGCGGCTTGCCCGCGAGATCCCGCTCCGGCACGGTGAAGGTGCCGTCGCCCTGGTCGTCCCAGCCGTTCTGAACATCGCGGCTCTGCTTGCCGTACAGGTTCAGCGGAGTGCCCTTGCCGGTGTAGATCTGCGCACCATCGATGAGCATGCCGTCTCGGTCGTAGACGAACAGGTTCCCCACCTGGGCACCATCCAGGAGCAGACCGTCCGGCGGCAGATACTCCATGTCGTCATATGCGTTGAAGGAGGTCGCGCGGTTGCTGATCTCGCCGAGCGTCCACGGGATCAGCAGCACGGCGGCGATGCTCGCGACGGTCGCGATGTGGCGCAGCGGGTTCTTGGGCAGCCACCGTCCGCGACCCCACTGCACGCTGACCAGTACAGCGATGATGACGCCGATCCACGCCACCGTGTTGCGCGGCCAGATGTCCCAGCCGAGCGAGAGCCCCACGAAGGCGTACAGGATCCAGCCGCGGGCCACCCACCACACCGGACGCAGCGCCCCGAGCAGGTCCAGAAGCCAGGCGCCGAAGGCGGACGAGCGGATGCGGGCCGGCAGGCGTCCGATCCACCCGCTGAGACGCGCATGCCAGGGGAGTGTCGACATCGGGGCATCCGCTCGCTCCGGCAGCCCGGCGGCCGCCCGGAGCTCGCGGGCGTATTCGACCGGATCTCCCAGTTCGATGTCGCCGCCGCTGTCGGCGGCCTGGTCGGTGAGGTCGCCGACCAGGCCGCCGACGAGGTCGTCGATGTCGTCCTCGGGCAGATCGGCGAGCTCGTCGCGGACGGCTGCGGCGAAGGCGCGGATGCGCTCCGCCGGCGAAGTCGTGAGATCGTTCATCGCTGCGCTCCTGCTTCGGGTCGGGGCCGGAAGATGGCCGTGTCCTGCGTCTTGGCGTGCGGATGCAGCAGCCCCGACATCGCCACCGCGAACTGCACCCAGGTGTCGGTCTGCTCCTCGAGCATCCGTTTGCCCTGCGGATTGATCGCGTAGTACTTGCGGTGCGGACCGCCTTCCGAGGGGACGACATAGCTCGACAGGGCACCGCCCGAGTACAGCCGTCGCAGGGTGCCGTACACGGACGCGTCACCCACATCGCCGATCCCGGCGTCCCGCAGGCGGCGCACGATGTCGTAGCCGTATCCGTCCTCATCGCGAACCACGGCGAGGACGGCGAGATCGAGCACGCCCTTCAACAGCTGCGTCGTATCCATCGCGCCTCCTTCGGCACCGGTCGGTGCGTTGTGGTGCACACTACCACGCGGTGCGCAGTAGTGTGCCAAAGACGAATGCGGAAGGCGTGTCGCCGAGCCGGCGCGGTGCCTATGATCAGTCCCAGACGGCAATGCTGGGGATCGGAGGTCTCGCGTGCCCTCGTCGTGGTCATCCTCACGCGATGTATCCAGTGCGGCGTCGCGGCTGCTGGTCGCGCGTGCGCACGAGGAGCTCGTTGCGGGGGAGCCGAGCGCCGCACACCTGCGGCAGGTGCGTCCGCTCGTGCGCGAGTCGTGGGAGCGTTCGCTGGCGATGCGCGTGGGCATCGAGGATGAGCCCGTCCTGGAACTGCCGCACGGTGATCTGGAGGAGTTTCGCGCCGAGCATCCGCTTGCCGGGGTGATCGAGATGGTCCGCCGCCTGCTGCTGCCCGGCTCCCGAGACGACTCTGGTGTGGTGATCGCCGTCGGCGACAGAGCCGGACGGATGCTGTGGATCGACGGAGACCTGGGCATGCGGGTCGGCTCCGGCGAGGTCGGCATCGTCGAAGGGGCGAACTGGGCGGAGGCGAAGATGGGGACGACGGCTCCTGGCACCGCGCTGGTGCTGGGCCGTTCCGTGCAGATCCACGAGTACGAGCACTTCAACCGATCCATCCAGCCATGGTCGTGCTCGGCCGCACCGGTGTTCGACCCGGAGACCCGGGAGATCCTCGGAGTCATCGACGTCACGGGCCGCGCGGAGGCGGCTTCGCCGCAGGCCGGCATGCTGATCGATGCGACCGCGCGCGCAGTCGAGGCGGAGCTGCTCGTCGCTCGCCTGCGAGCACGGGCCCTCGCACCTGCGCGACCTGCGCCGTCGCACGCCGCGCGCCGCCACACCTCGGTCGAGCCGCCGACGCTGCAGGTGCTGGGCCGCTCGCGTGCGCGTCTGGAGAGATCGTGCGGCGGCAGCGCAGCGGACCTCTCGCTGCGGCACGCCGAGATCCTGCTGATGCTCGCCGTGCATCCGCAGGGGCTGTCCGCCGAGCGGTTGGGGGAACTCATCTACGGCGATCGCTCCTGGACCGACACCCTGCGGCCCGAGATGGTGCGGTTGCGCAAGGTGCTGGCCGGGCTGGCCCTCGACCTGCGCATCGAATCACGGCCGTATCGCCTCACCGGACCGATCGAGACCGATGCCCAGAACGTGCTGTCGCTGCTCGGCCGCGGAGCGCACCGGGTCGCGCTTTCGGCATACAGGGGAGCGGTGCTCCCCGACTCGAGAGCGCCCGGCGTGGAGGAGTTCCGCGAAACGGTGCGCGCTTCTCTGCGCGAGGTGATGGTCGGCGAGGCCGCTCTGGATGTTCTTCTCAGCTATGCCGACACGGACGACGGGGCGGATGATCCGGAAGTGCTGCGCCTCTGTCTGAGGATGCTGCCGGCGCGATCGCCGAAGCGCGCCGCTCTGGTGGCGAGGGCTGAGCGTCTCGAGCGCGACTGATCCGAGATCGTTCGCAACCTCTTGCAACGTGTGCGGGCCTACCCTGTGTCCTGACGCACAGTCCCCAGCTGTTCACGTCACAGGCGAGGTGTTCTCATCCTCGCGACCGGGGGGACGGGGTGGGAGTCGTCCCCAGCGGCACCCACCCCCGAATCCTCCCGGTTCTGCGCTCCGATCGCAGGATCAGCGGAAGAAGAGCGCCATGCCGCCGAACAGTTGCGGCAGGATCCACAGCCCGGCGATCAGCGCGAAAGCGATGATCGTGATCCAGGGGATGCCTCGGCGCAGCCGGCGCCCCTGCGGGGCGACGCCCGGCGGGGGCGCCAGCATCCCGACCGGGGGAGCGAACGGCAGGGCGGAAGCCGGGCCGTCGGCGACCGGAGCGGCCGCCGACAGGTTGTCGTCCCGCCAGCGTGCCCACTGATCGAACTTCGTCAGCAGCGCGCCGACCGTGCCGAACAGCCAGGCCCAGGTCGCCGGGTCGAGGGTCGACGCCGGGCGCTGCATGTACAGGAACATCCAGTCGTCGACGATCTCCACGTCGAGCTGTGCGGCGTGGTCGATGAAGCGCGCCATGATGTCGGGCGTGAACAGATACAGCGCGTCGCGCTCGTAGCCCTCCGGGCAGTACAGGGTGAAGTACCGGTCGAAGTCGCCCTCCAGCGAGAGCCGCTGATCCTTCGAGAAGGATGCCGGCAGGTTGCTGCCCAGGGTGTTGTTGCCGAGCGCGTCCAGAACGATGTTCGGCAGCGGCACGTCGAGCTTGACCGCGATGTAGCCCCAGTGGTGGGTGGTCGAATTCTTGCCGGAGCCGGTCGTGTACTCGTAGTTGCCGAACTCCACGAAGCGCGGCTGCCGTCCGCGCAGCGCGAGCTCGACGTGCCTGTCTCGGCCGAGCTGGAAGATCATCCCCGGCAGCTCGGGATCGTCGATGCGCCCGACGAACTCCATGCCGTTCGCCGCCGCGAACCGAGCCAGGCGGAACGCGCGGATGCGGCCGTTGCGGAAGCTCAGGATCAGCACCACGGCAACCACGACGAAGACCACGCCGATCAGCACGAAGGGCAGCGCACCGGCGAAGCCGAAGCCGATCCCGCTCATGACCATCGGCACGAACACCAGCGGCACGACGGTGATCGCGAGCAGGGCGAAGACGACGGCCACGATGATGATCGACGCGGTGGCGCTGGCACTCCGGTGCGAACGCTGCTGCCTGCCGAAGGCGCGCACCGCCTGCATGTCGACCGGGTCGGTGAGCGGACGAGCGTCGAACGTGGCGCCGGTCACGGGTTGATCCTGTCGCCGTCCCAGGTGAGGTCGGCGTCCTCGTCGATCGCGAAGGCCTCGAGCGCCGGATCGGCCACGATCGCGGCGATCAGCTCGGCGGATCCGGCGACGACGGTGGAGTCGAAGTCGATCTCGCTCACCATCACCCAGGACCGATCCTCGGGCCACAGCAGGTTCGGATGCTGCGCCCCGGTGCTGTCCGCCCAGGGCGCATCGGCGACCCACGCCGGATCGGTGAAGGCCGAGGCGCCGGTGGTGAAGGTCACGTACTCGCGGCCGGGCAGCTCCAGCCGCGGGGACTTCGAGATCTCGTCGGAGAGGATCCCCGGCTGCCAGGTCGGCTTGCGGAACGGGTTGTTGAAGGCGTCGTGGATGCTCTGCTGCAGCATCCTCTCGTTCGCCGGGTCGGCGCCGGGCTGGAAGTAGGCGCTCGACGGTGCCTGCCCGAAGAAGCCGACCAGGCCGCCCCAGCCGTCCCAGATCGCCGCGACACCGGCATCCGGTGTAGCGGTGTGCGCGGCGAGGTGCCGCGCGATCGCGGCGAACAGCTCCCGGTCGATCACGCCCTCATCGGGTGACGTGAACTCGCGCCCGTCGGGCGCGATCCGCACGTTCCAGTCGCCCTCGGGCGGAGTGCGCACGATGCGCTGCCACTGCGCGAGCGGATGCAGGGTCGTGCCGAAGGCCGCGGCTGTCTCGGCCCAGGTGGCGGGCCCGTCGACGAAGCGGCCGATCAGGTCGTCCTGCTCCGCATCCGGCATCCGTTCCCACTCGTCGACGGTGGGGACCGCGCGATCCGGCAGGGAACGCACCTGCGCCGGATGCAGGATGCGGGCGTACGCGGGGAAGCCGCGCGGCACGACGCCGAGATCGTCGTCGAGCAGAGGGCGCAGCCAGTCGCCGATCGTGGGGTCGCCGGTCCAGTCCATGCGGTCCACGGTACCGGGGTGCGACGGATCGCTAGAGTGATCCCAAATCACCGCCTGGACAAGGGAGCACGGCAATGACGATCCCCGTCACGATCGACAACTTCGCGCAGGCGGAGACCGAGAGCATGATCACGAGGATGCTGCCGATCATCGGCAGCCTCGGCGTGTTCCATCACGACCGGCAGCTGGCTCCGCTGGAGCAGCAGCCCGTGATCCGGCAGAACCGCGACACGCTGTACTCCGTCGCCGTCGTCGACATCTCCGGCGGGGCCTCCCTCACCATCCCCGATGTCGGCGACCGGTACATCTCGGTCATGGTGATCAACCAGAACCACTACATCAACCGGGTGTTCCACTCGGCCGGCACCCACACGCTCACCGTCGACGAGTTCGACACCGACTACGTCGTCGTCGCCGTGCGACTGCTGTTCGACCCGAACAGTGCCGACGACATCGCCGACGTGCACCGGCTGCAGGACGCGATCACGCTGGATGCCCCTGCGCAGCGCGCCTTCGTGCCGCAGGACTGGGACCCGGCGTCGCACAGGGAGGTGCGGGAGGCTCTGCTCGTGCTGGGCAAGACGATCGGCGGCCTGGCGGGCTGCTTCGGACGCAAGGACGAGGTCGATCCCGTACGGCACCTCGTCGGCACGGCCCTGGGCTGGGGCGGCCTGCCCGACGCTGAGGCGTCGTACATCAACATCGACCCGCAGCTGCCGGTGGGGGAGTACTCGATGACGTTCCGCGACGTGCCCGCCGACGCGTTCTGGTCGGTGAGCGTCTACAACGCGGCGGGATACTTCGAGCCCGGCCCGTCGGAGATCACCAACGTCAACTCGGTCTTCGCGGCCCGCGGCGATGATGGCTCGGTCACGGTGCGATTCGGTGATCCCGCAGCTGAGAACGGCATCCCGCTCCCGGAGGGCTGGAACCTGCTGATCCGTCTCTACCGGCCCCGGCTCGCGGAGCTCGCTCACTGGAAGACGCCGGAGATCGTGCGGGCCTGATCCGCGCGCCGTCAGCGTAGGAGCGGCAGCACCTCGCTGCCCAGATACGCGACGTGCTCGGTGTCGCGCAGATCCATCAGCTGGAAGTGGACGCGGTCGACGCCGAGCGCGCGAAGGCCGTCGATGCGCTCCGCGATCTCGTTCGCGTCGCCGGTGAGCGTGGCACTGCCGCGCACGTCGTCGAGGGTGCGGCCGGCCGCTTCCGCTCGTCGTCGGATGTCGGACTCGGTCGCGCCGGCGAACGTCGGCAGCGCGACGGACATCTTCAGCGTCTTCGGATCGCGCCCGATCGCCTCGCAGGCCGCTCGCACGCCGGCGAGCTTCTCGGCGACGACGTCGTTCGGCTGGAAGCCGATGTTGAACTCAGTGGCGAACCGCGCGGCGATCGCCGGGGTGCGGCGCGGTCCGCCTCCGCCCACGATCACCGGCATCCGGCTCTGCACCGGTTTCGGCAGCGCGGGGGCGTCCTGCAGCGTGTAGTGCTCGCCCTCGAAGGTGAAGGTCTCGCCGGCGAGAGGGGAACGGGATCCCGTAGGCGCGGTGCTCCTCCTCGAACCAGCCGGTGCCGAGGCCGAACTCCACCCGCCCGCCGGACATCGCGTCGACCTGTGCGACCTGAATTGCGAGGATCGCGGGCGCGCGGTGCGTCGCCGACGAGACCAGCGTGCCCAGCCGGATGCTCGTGGTCTCACGGGCGAGACCGGCGAGAGTGATCCAGGCGTCGGTGGGACCGGGCAGCGGCGAGCCGGCGCCCATGCGCATGTAGTGGTCTGAGCGGAAGAAGGCGTCGAACCCGTGCCGCTCCGCGGCCAGGGCGCAGGCCAGCTGGTCGTCGTAGCTGAAGCCCTGCTGCGGCTCGGTGAAGATCGTGAACTCCATGGGATCACGGTAGCGGCGTCACCTCGCGTTCATCTCGGCGTCGCCCTCGCGTCAGGTCGGTGACGCACGATCGGCTGATGGCCGCACCGCTCGTGACCGTGATCCTCCCGGCGAAAGACGCCGGGGAGTACATCGGCACGACCCTGGAGACGCTCACCCGGCAGTTCGACGATCCCTCCGCGCTGAAGCTGGTGGCGATCGACGACGGGTCGACGGATGCCACGGGCGAGCTCATGCGGCAGTACGCCGCGCGGTTCGACCGCGCGGAGGTGCTGACCAACCCGCATCCGCGGGGGCTGGCCACCGCCCGCAATCAGGGGCTCACGCACATCGAGGGCGACGCGTTCTGCTTCCTCGACGGCGACGACTGGATGCAGCCGCGCCGGCTCGACGTGCTGGTTCGGGCGCTGCGCGAGCTGCGCTGCGACTTCCTGCGCACCGACCACGTCACGGTGAAGAGGGGGGAGCGACGGCTCGTGCGCGCGCCGTTCACGCACCGCGGCGTGGTCGCCGATCCGCGCGCGGCGATCATGCCCGCCGACGACCGCACGATGGTCGACTACCCCTACGCCTGGGCGGGACTGCTGCACCGGAGAGTGCTCGACGACGGTCTGGCCGGCTTCAGCGACGGGCTCTTCACCGCCGAGGACCGACCATGGATCTGGCGGCTGCACCTGCAGGCAGCCTCGTTCGCCGTTGTCGACGCGCCGCACCTGCTGTACCGGCGCGGGGTGACCGACTCGCTGTCGAAGACGCTCGACCGCCGACAGCTGGACTTCAGTCTCGCTCTCGGCGAGGTGCTCGATCTGGTCTCGTACGACCGGGATGCCTCACGGCTGATGCCGAAGGCCGTGTCGACCGTGCTCGCGCTCAGCGCGCACCACCTCGTGCGCGCCCGCAGGATGCAGCCCGCCGTGCGGCGGGAGCTGCGCTCCGGCATCCGCCACCTGCTCGCCCGACTGCCCGCGCGCGCTGCCGCCGAAGCGATCGCGCAGCTCGACGGTCCACGCCGCCGCGTGCTCGCGCGCACTCTGAGGGAGGCCGCGCGCGAGGGGGCCTCACCGGATGCGGGCGCGGTTTCGCCGGTCACGTCCTCGCTCGGCGCGCACGCTGTGCGGGCGCCCGCGCACTCAGACCCGCAGCCGGCACGACCGGAACCCGCGACACCCCCGCTCCGGTCGTTCGCCTCCCCGGTGCGGGGCGGGGCCGACCGGTCACCTATGCGACCGGGGCAGGAGGTCGGGCGATGATCCGGGTGATCGTCACGGTCGGCGCCGCCCGCCGGCAGCCGCCGTTCACCGTGCGCGGACCCCAGCGGGCGCGGATCCGGGAGCAGGCCCGTTTCACCCCGCTCTCCGCGCGAGCAGAGCACCTCCCGCCCCCGCCTCGGTCGCTCACCTGGCCGCTGCGGGACGGGTCTGACTTGGCGACTGTGCGACAGCAGGAGGTCGGATGATGATCCGGGTGATCGTCACGGGCGGCGCCGCCCGCTCGTTCGGATGCTCGACGGCGCGACCGACGCCGCTGCGGTCTCACCGGGTGCGGATGTGTGGCAGCCGCACCCCGCAGCGCGTGCGACCGGAGCGCACTCCGGCTTCCCTCCGGTCGATCATTCTGCCCATGCGGGGCGAGAGGGACCGGCCGACCGCACGACCGGAACAGGCGAGCGCACGGTGATCCAGATCTTCGCGCTGCACAGCGGCTACGGACTGATGGCGGCGGCCGCGGCGATCGACGCCGGCCTGCTCGGCGACGCCGAGCGCATCCTCGTGCCGATGAACACGGCCAAGGTGCCCGAGACGGCGATCGACCTCGCGACCGCGCCACGGATGCGCAGCCTGCGGGCCCGGTTCGACCGGATCGAACCGCTGAACCCCCTCGTCGATCCGCGGCATCCGACCGCCTGGCAGCCCGACGAGCAGGACCTGCCGCTGCTCGAGAGGCTGTTCCGTCGGGCGTGGGGGATCGGCGATGCCGAGATCGAGCTGTACGTGCAGTCACCGCAGGTCGCGCCCGCACTCACGCTGATGAGTCTGTTCCGCGACGCACGGATCGGCGTGATCGGCGACGGCCTGATGACCTACTCGCCGATCCGCAGCCGGCTGCCGCGCCAGATCACCGAGCGGGTCGCGCGGGTCGTCTACCCCGACGTCGTGCCCGACGTCGCGCCGCTCGTCTTCACCGAGACCGGAGCCGAACGGATGCCGGTTCCGGCCGCCGCCTTCGGCGTCGCGCTGCAGGAGATGGGCGACGCCGCTCCGGATGCTGCGCTCGACGCGCTCGCCGCAGATGGAAGCCGGACGGCGCTGGTGCTCGGGCAGTACCTCTCCGCGCTGCGCCTCGTGTCGGCGGACGAGGAGACGTCGATGCAGGTCGCCATGATCGATCGTGCGGCATCCGCCGGTGCCGAGCGCATCGTCTTCAAGCCGCATCCTTCGGCGCCGCCCGGTCTGCGCGACGCGCTCGCGACGCGGGCGACGGAACGGGGCGTCGCCTTCGCGATCTACGACGGCGACCAACCCGCGGAGTACGTCGCGCAGCGGCTTGCCGCGACCGACGCCGTCGCCGGGTTCTCCACGGCGCTGCCGACGCTGCGTGCACTGTCGGGCATCCGCACCCACGCCGTCGGCACTCGTACCGTTCTCGCCAGGCTCTCGCCCTTCGAGAACAGCAATCGGATGCCGGTGACGATCGTCGATGCCCTGGAACGGGATGCGTTCGCAGCGCCGGGTTCGCTGCAGCGGCTCGTCGACGCCGTCGGCTACGCGATGCAGCCGGAGATCATGGCGCATCTGAGGGCCGGCGCGGTGTCGTGGCTGGCATCCGTGCCGGCATCCGTTCGGGAGCGGTACGTGCCGGCGGAGCGCCTGCGCGCGCTCGACCTGCCCGGCGCTCCCGCGGCCACGACCGCACAGCGGATGCTGGAGTCCGCCGGCGGCGTCGGACGCGTCGAGGAGCTGCGGCTCACCGCGGCCGGCGCGAAGCGCCGGGCCCGCCGCGCCTGGAAGGCGGCGACCGGTCGATGACCCGGGCGGATGCCGCGCTTCGCGCTGCAGTTCTCGGCTCGCGCGGCGCGGTTGTGCGCCGCGCAGGCAAGGAAGTGCCGCGTGGGCAGAGTGGTGCCGCGTGGGCGGGGAGGTGCCGCGCGGGCGGGGAGCTGCCGTGCGGATCGGCGCGCGGGGCAGCCGTGGTCTCCGACCCGTCGGCTCCGACCCGTGGCCTCGCGCTGCCGTTCTCGGCTCGCGCTGCGCGTATGTGCGCCGCGCGAGCAGGAAAGTGCCGCGCGACCAGGAATGTGCCGCCGACCAGAGGCATGCGCGATGAACCGCACGCTGAGCACAGCGCTCGCGTCGCTCCGGTCTCAACCGTTGCGGTTGCGGCAGGGGCGGGAGGCACAACGAGTGAGACCGGAGCCGAAGAAGCAGAGGAGCCGACGATGAACGACAACGGACTGACGGTCGCGATCATCCCGGCGCGCGGGGGGTCGAAGGGCGTACCGGGAAAGAACCTGCGCCTGGTGGGCGGGGTGCCGCTCGTCGAGCGGGCGGTGCGAGCCGCGGCACCCGCCGTCGACCTCGTCGTCGTGAGCACCGACGATGCGGCCATCGCCGCCGTCGCGAGGGATGCCGGGGCTCGGGTCGTCGACCGACCCGCCGAACTCTCCGGCGACGAGGCGACATCGGAGAGCGCGCTGCTGCACGCGCTCGACGTGCTCGAGGCCGACGACCTGCGGGTCGGCACCGTCGTGTTCGTGCAGGCGACGTCGCCGTTCATCCCGACGGAGGGCATCGTCGACGCGGTCGCCCTGATCGAGGGTGGCACCTACGACAGCGTGTTCTCGGCGTACGAGACCTACGGATTCCTGTGGCGGAGGGATGCCAGGGGAAGGGCGTCCGCTATCAATCACGACGCCGCGCACCGTCCGCGCCGCCAGGACCGCGAGCCGCACTTCCTGGAGACCGGGGCCTTCTACGCCTTCGACGCGATCGGCTTCCGGCGCTTCCGGCACCGCTTCTTCGGCCTGGTCGGCATCGTGACCGTGCCCGAGCGCACCGCGATCGAGATCGACGACGAGCACCAGCTCGCCCTCGCCGAGGCCGTGGCAGCAGCGCCCGGGCCCGGTTCTCCGGCATCCTGGTCGCGGCAAGATTTCAGAGTTCTGCAGAATCCCGGAGCCGAACAGGCAGATGTCTCCTGGATTCCGCAGATCTCCGCCGTGCCGGGTTCCGGCCCGCGACTGCCTGCGCCCGCCGACTATGCGGCCGCGAGGCAGAATCGCGGAGTTCTGCAGAATCCCGGAGACGAACAGGCAGATGTCTCCGAAATTCCGCACGTCTCCGACGAGATGCGGCCGGCGCCGTCTGCGGGCATCGTCGCCCAGGCACCACAGACCCCAATCCCGGCCCTCGCACTGATCACCGACTTCGACGGCGTGCACACCGACGACACCGCGATCGTCGACGAGCACGGGAACGAATCCGTCCGTGTCAGCAGGGAGGACGGCATGGGCGTCGCGCGGCTGCGCCGGGCCGGCATCCCGATGCTCATCCTCTCCACCGAGCAGAACCCCGTCGTCGCCCGCAGGGCCGAGAAGCTGCAGGTGCCCGTGCTGCACGGCGTCGACGACAAGGCCTCTGCGCTCGCCGCATGGGCCGTCGAGCGCGGCATCCGTCTTGAAGACATCGCGTACGTGGGCAACGACGTGAACGATCTGGGGCCGCTCGGGCTGGTCGGCTGGCCGATCGCCGTCGCGAACGCGCATCCGCAGGTGAGGGCCGCCGCCCGCGTCGTCCTGTCCCGCCGCGGCGGCGAGGGCGCTGTCCGCGAGGTCGCCGAGCGGATGCTGGCCGCGCGGGCCTGATCACGGGCCGTCACGCCTGCAGGCACGACGCACGCCCAGGTCCGCAGACAGCCCGTTTCTGCCCGCATCCGTCGTTCCTGCCTGCATCCGTGACGACCTCCGACTGACATGACCCGGTCACCGCCCCGCCTCCCGGGGTTCACCTGGCGCCCGTAGACCGGAGGAGTACGACCGGAGACCCAGGAATGGAGCGTCATCATGACCGTCAGCATCGGAGACCGTGTGGTCGGCGGGGGCCGCCCCACGTACGTCATCGCCGAGATCGGCCTGAACCACAACGGCGACGTCGAGATCGCCAAGAAGCTCATCGACGTGGCCCGCGAGGCCGGCGCCGACGCGGTGAAGTTCCAGAAGCGCACCCCCGAGATCGCCACGCCGGAGCGCATGCGCGACGTGCCGCGGGAGACGCCGTGGGGCACCATGACCTACCTCGACTACCGCCGCCGCGTGGAGTTCGGCCGCGACGAGTACGTCGAGATCGGCGACTACGCCACGATGGCCGGCCTGCACTGGTTCGCCTCGCCCTGGGATGTGCCGAGCGTCGAGTTCCTCGAGGACCTGGGCGTCGTCGCGCACAAGGTCGCCTCGGCGAGCCTGACCGACACGGAGCTGCTGCTCGCTCTGCGCGAGACCGGCAAGCCCGTCATCCTCTCCACCGGCATGTCGACGACGGAGCAGATCGACCGGGCGCTGGACACCCTGGGCACCGACCGCACGATCCTCATGCACGCCACGTCGACGTATCCGATGGAGCCGGGCGAAGCGAATCTGAAGATGATCAGCACGCTCCGCGACCGCTATGCCGGAGTGCCGGTGGGCTACTCCGGCCACGAGCGCGGCCTGCAGATCTCGCTCGCCGCTGTCGCGCTGGGCGCCGTGGCCGTCGAGCGTCACGTCACCCTGGACCGCGCGATGTGGGGATCCGACCACGCCGCGTCGCTCGAGCCGGGCGGGTTCGAGCGCCTGGTCCGCGACATCCGCGTGATCGAGGAGGCGCTCGGCGACGGCGTCAAGCGCGTCTACCCCGGCGAGCTCGCCCCGATGGCCAAGCTGAGGCGCGTGGGAGCATGACGTACCCCGGCAGCCGTGCCCCGCGACTGCGGGTGGTGGCGATCGCCGACGCGGACTCGTTCGTGAAGTGGTCGGCCGCGCTGCTGGATCGGGTGCCCGACATCAGCCAGCACATGCTGCTGGTGCGCACCCCGCTGGTCGTCAGCGACGCGCAGAAGCGTGCGGCGCTGGCCGGCACACGCTTCGCCGAGGATGCCCGATCCGTGACCCGCATCTCACACGCGGACGTCGTGTCGTGGCTGGCCCGCGACCGCCCCGACGTGGTCGTGCTGGCAGGCCGTGCGCCGTTCGTGCGGCTGCTGGGCCGCGAGATCGACCGGCTCTCCGAGCGTCCGATCGTCGTGAGCGGCCTGCCCGGCATGTCGATCCCGGCGCTGCGCGGCGCACTTGAGTACCGACGCCACAGCGACCTGGTCGTCGTGCACTCGCGCCGCGAGGTGGCCGCGTACTCCCGACTCGGCCGCCGGATCGGCGTCACCGTGCCGATCGCGCTGGCGACCCTGCCGTACGTGCCGGATGCGGATGCCACGGCGCCTGGCGCTCCGCGCTCGCCCCTGCGCGGCACCGAGGCCGAACTGCTGAACGGTCCTGGAACGGATCTCGTCTTCGCCGCGCAGGCCCTGGTGCCGGCTGCGCACGAGGAGCGCCGGCGGATGGCCGAGATCCTGCGGCTCGCCGCGGTCGCCGACCCGAGCAGGCGCGTGGTCGTGAAGCTGCGGTCCCGTCCCGGCGAGGTGGAGACGCATGAGGAGCGCGACCCCTATACCGATCTGCTCGAGGACGCGCCGGAGAACCTCGTCCTCTCCTACGCGCCGATGGCCGAGGCGCTGGTCACCGCGCAGGGGCTGGTCACCGTCAGCTCGACCGCGGCGATCGAGGCGCTTGGTCACGGCGTGCCGGTGATCGTGCTCGATGAGTTCGGGGTGCGGCCCGAACTTCTCAACAAGGTCTTCGAGGGCAGCGAGCTGACCGGATCGGCAGAGGACGTGATCGCGCGTCGGTTCCGGCATCCGGATGCCCAGTGGGCGGCGGCCAACTACTTCCACCGGCCAGACGAGTCGATCTGGTGGGATGAGGTGCGCGATCTTGTGGCGCTGCGCCGGCGCGGTCTGCTGCCCGCGCGCACCGTGCCGCGTGCGCGCGGCGGGGCGCTGCACGCGGCCTGGCATCGCAAGAGCGTGCTCGGCGCCGAGGACCGCACGATCACCGGCGCGATCGCCGGGTTCGTCGGCGCTCCCGTCGCGGCGGCTCTGCTGGCCAGGAAGCGCCGCCGCGCGGCATCCGACGGCAGGGAGTGGCGGGACGACGCGAGCGACTTCACGCTCGCTCCGTCGCCGCTGGCCGAACCTGTGCAGAGGCACGGCCTCGTCATCCGGTAGACTGTTGTGGTTGTCTGCCCGGCGGCACTCTGCTGAAGGCGCGGACGACGTGCAACACACCCTCCTGCTTCCGGGAAAGTCCCGGGAGCCGTTCTAGTCCGAAGGAGGTGGGTAAGTGACGCACCAGTACGAGCTCATGGTCATTCTGACCCCTGAGCTGGACGAGCGACAGGTTGCCCCCAACCTCGACAAGTTCCTGAAGGTCATCACTAACGATGGTGGCTCGATCGACAAGGTCGACATCTGGGGCAAGCGCCGTTTCGCCTACGAGATCAACAAGAAGACCGAGGGCATCTACGCCGTCGTCAACTTCACCGCGACCAGCGAGGCCACGCAGGAGATGGACCGCCAGCTCAAGCTGAGCGAGCTCGTCTTCCGCACCAAGGTCCTGCGCGCCGAAGAGGCCCAGGCCATGGTCGCCGCAGAGGCCAAGCGCGCCGCTGAGAAGGCTGCTCGCAAGCCCAAGGCTGCGAAGGCGTAAGCGCCATGGCCGGCGAAACCGTCATCACCGTGGTGGGAAACCTCACCGCCGACCCCGAGCTGCGCTACACGCAGAACGGGCTGCCGGTGGCGAACTTCACCATCGCCTCGACCCCGCGCACCTTCGACCGTCAGGCGAACGAGTGGAAGGACGGCGATGCGCTGTTCCTCCGCGCCTCGGTCTGGCGCGAGTTCGCCGAGCACGTGGCGGGCTCGCTGACCAAGGGCATGCGCGTCGTCGCCCAGGGCCGTCTGCGTCAGCGTTCGTACCAGGACCGGGAAGGCAACAACCGGGTCTCGATCGAGCTCGAGGTCGATGAGATCGGCCCCTCGCTCCGGTACGCGACCGCTCAGGTCACGCGCGCGGCGTCCACCGGCGGAGCCGGTGGCGGCGGCGGCAACTTCGGCGGCGGGCAGTCCCGTCCGCAGCAGCAGGTCTCGGAAGAGCCGTGGTCTACCCCCGGCTCGTCGAGCGCCGACGCCTGGAGCACTCCGGGCAGCTTCGGCGACGACACCCCGTTCTAAAGAACTGCGGATGCCGCAGGCATCCGAACTCATCTCGTAAGGAAAACTCATGGCTGGAAAGTCGAGCGGCGACCGCCGCAAGCCGCGGAAGGGCGCGAAGAACGCCGCCCCCGCGAAGTCCATCCGCGTGGGCGTCATTGACTACAAGGACGTCGCTACGCTTCGCAAGTTCATCTCGGAGCGTGGAAAGATCCGCGCCCGTCGTATCACCGGTGTCTCGGTGCAGGAGCAGCGTCTGATCGCCAAGGCGATCAAGAACGCGCGCGAAATGGCGCTCCTGCCCTACGCTGGCGCTGGCCGCTGAGGGGTACCGACATGGCAAAGCTGATTCTCACGAACGAGGTCGCCGGGCTCGGTAGCGCAGGCGACGTCATCGAGGTCAAGAACGGGTACGCCCGTAACTACCTCATCCCGCAGGGCTACGCCGTGGCGTGGACCCGTGGCGGTGCCAAGCAGGTCGAGTCGATCCAGGCGGCCCGCAAGGCCCGCGCGATCCACGACCTCGACGAGGCCAAGGACCTCAAGGCGAAGCTCGAGGCCGGACGGGTTCGCCTGTCGGTCAAGGCCGGCGCCGAGGGCCGTCTGTTCGGTTCGGTGAAGCCGGCCGACGTGGCCGACGCCGTCTCCGCTGCAGGCATCGGCTCGATCGACAAGCGCAAGGTGCACATCACCGCTCCGATCAAGTCGGTCGGTGACCACGAGGCCACGATTCGTCTGCACGACGACGTGACCGCCGTGATCACCCTCCAGGTGATCGCCGCGAAGTAATTCGCTCTACGGATGCCCCGTTCTCCTCGGAGGACGGGGCATTCGGCGTATCCGGGGTCCTGCGCACGGATGCCGCGGGATTGGCTCTTGGATCCAGAATGCAGTTTCCACTACGCTCTGAGCATGGCCACATCCGGTGACGACGCGTCCACACCCCAGCAGCGGGTGGATGCCCTGCAGCAGATCGCCCGACGACACGGCGCCGGCTACCGCTCAGTGGGGGAGATGGCCTACGACATCATCCGCGAGGGCATTCTTGACGGCACCCTGCCTCCCGGCACCAAGCTGCGGCAGGAGACCCTCGCCGACGCGATCGGCATCTCGCGGCTGCCGATCCGCTCGGCGCTGATTCAGCTCGAGTCCGACGGGCTCGTCGAGTTCCATGCCCGCCGCGGTGCGATGGTGCGCACGCTGTCGGTGTCGGAGGCCACGGAGGTCTACCACCTGCGCTCGGTGCTCGAGCGCGAGGCGCTGCGCCTGGCGATGGCCGAGATGACGCCGGAGCGCATCACGCGGCTGCGCGAACTGGCCGGTGCCGCGGACGCGACCTCCGAGGGCGGCGACTTCGTCGAGGCGCGCTCGGAGTTCTATGCGACGCTGTACGACTCCACCGCGCGCCCGCTTCAGTGGGAGCTCATCGAACAGTTGCGGCTCAAGCTCGGCCGTTACGTGCTGGGCTGGCGGATGGTCTCCACCGAGGGGCACCGGCACTCGCACGAGGAGCTCGTCGAGGTGATCGCCTCCGGCGACGCGGAGAAGGCGGATGCCGTGCTCGCGCACCACCTCGAGCACGTGCGCGACGGCGTTCTCGCCCTCCTGGGCGAGCCCGCCTGAGCCCGCCCGCGCCCGCGCCCGGGTGCACGACGAACGCAGGGCCGATACGCGAATGCAGGGCCGGATCTTATGATCCGGCCCTGCATTCGGGCATCCGCCCTGCAGATGGAACGCGCGTCCTCAGGTCACCGCGCCGCGCTGCGAGAACCGCGGCTCACGCCACGCCTCGGTGCGGAGGATGTCCTCGAGCGCCGCGATGGCGTCCCACACGTCGGCGTGCGACGTGTACAGCGGGGTGAACCCGAATCGGATCAGGTCGGGGGCGCGGAAGTCGCCGATCACGCCGCGCTCGATCAGCGCCTGCATGATCGGATAGCCGTCGGCGACCCGCAGCGACACCTGGCTGCCGCGCCGTGCGGACTCCCGGGGCGTGACCACCTCGACGTCCCAGTGCGGGCTGAGCCGGGCATCCACCAGCGCGATGAACAGCTCGGTGAGCCGGAGGCTCTTCTCGCGCACCTCCGCCATGTCGACCTCGGCCCACATGCGCAGCGACGCCTCGAGACCTGCGACCGAAAGCAACTGCGGTGTGCCGACGCGGAACCGCGTGATGCCCGCGGCGGGCGCGTAGCCGACCGTGAAGTCGAACGGCCTGGCGTGCCCGTGCCATCCGGTCAGCGCGGGGCGGGCATCAGCCTGATGCTGCCGCGCCGCCCAGATGAACGACGGCGAACCCGGCCCGCCGTTGAGGTACTTGTAGGTGCATCCGACGGCGAAGTCCGCGTCGGCGCCGCGCAGGTCCACAGGCACCGCGCCGGCGCTGTGACAGAGGTCCCACACGACCAGCGCGCCGGCGGCGTGCACCCTGCGGGTGACCTCGGCCATGTCGTGCATCCGCCCCGTGCGGTAGTCGACGTGCGTGAGCACGACCACCGCCACGTCGTCGTCGAGCACCTCGTCGAGGGTCGGACCGTCGTCGGCGATCAGCCGGCGCTGCAGCGGCTCCGCGCCGCCGAGCAGCTCCTGAACGCTCTCGAGCATGTACAGATCGGTGGGGAAGTTGCCGCGCTCCGCCACGATCGTGCGCCGGCCGGGCCGAAGCCTGGCGGCCGCGACGACGGCCTGGAACAGGCTGGCCGAGGTCGAGTCGCCCAGCACCACCTCACCGGCGCCCGCTCCGACGATCGGGGCCACCAGATCGCCGACCGCCTGCGGCTTGTCGAACCAGCCGGCATCGTTCCAGCTGCGGATGAGGCCCGTGCCCCACTCCTCGCGGATCACGTGCTGCACGAACTCCGGGGTGTCGCGCGGCAGCGCCCCCAGCGAGTTGCCGTCCAGATAGACGACGCCCTCGGGAAGGTCGAACCGCTCACGGAACGGCGCCAGCGGGTCGGCGGCGTCCAGCGCCTCGCAGGTGCCGCGGTCGATCGCGGGGCGGGTGTCGGTCGTGGTCATCACGGGGTCCTCTCACTCAGGACGTCGGCGTGCAGATTCAGGAAGCGCAGGGCGTTGCCGCGGCGGATGGCGTGCCTCTGCATGTCATCGAGGAACTCGGCGCGCTCCACCACACCGCCCACCGGGCGCTCGCCGAGCGGGTAGGGGTAGTCGCTGCCGACCATGACCTGGCTCGCGCCGAGGGTGTCCACCAGCATCCGCAGAGCATTCGGGTCGAAGACGACGGAGTCGACGCTGAACCGGTCGAGGTACTCCGCCGGCGGGCGCTCGCTGACGCCGATGACGTCGGGGCGCTGCTGCCACGCGTTCTCGAAACGGCCGAGCCAGAACGCGAACGACCCGCCGCCGTGCGCGAACGCGAGCCGCAGCGTCGGCGGCACACGGTCGAACACCCCGCCGAGGATCATCGCGATGATCGACAGATGCGTCTCGGCCGGCATGCCCGTCAGCCAGCGGGCCATCCAGCGGTCCAGTCGCGGCGAGCCCGGCATGTCCCAGGGGTGCACGAACACCGGGATGCCGGAGCCCGCGCAGTGCTGCAGGAACGTCACCGTGCCCTCGTCGTCGAGGTCGCGGTCGCCGACGTGGTTCCCGATCTCGACCCCGGCATGGCCGGAGGCCATCGCCCGGTCGGCCTCCGCGCACGCGGCATCCGGATTCTGAAGCGGAACCTGCGCGAACGGGATGAGCCGGTCACGGGCGGGTGCGCAGATCTCCAGCGCGAGATCGTTGAAGATGCGGGCGACCTTCACCGCCTCGTCGCCGGTCTTGTCGTAGGAGAAGAACAGCGGCGTCGGCGAGACGACCTGCATGTCCACGCCGTCGGCGTCCATGTCGGCGAGCCGGGTCTGCGCATCCCAGCACTCGACGCCGATGCGGCGGAACTCGGTCTCGCCGAGCATGATCATCGCCTCGCGCTCGGAGTCCACCCGGAGCGTCGGCCAGAGACCCGGCCCGACCTGTGCGGACAGGTCGGGCCAGGATGCCGGCACGAAGTGCGTGTGGACGTCGATCGTGCCCAACTCTGATCAACCCTTGCCGGGGTGGATGGCGCCGCAGCTCGGGCAGGTGCGGCCCTCTTCGCTCTCATAGAACGCTTTGAACACCGGCGGCAGGTCCTCGACGATGTCGCGCACCTGCAGCTCGACCTCGTGCACCTTGGTGTTGCACTCCGGGCAGAACCAGGCGAACTTCTCCAGCGTGCCCTCCTCGCGGATGCGCTCGATGACGATGCCGATCGAGCCGGCCTCCGGGCGCTGCGGGGAATGGAACACGTTGCCGGGCAGCAGCCACATCTCGCCCTCGCGGATGTCGATGCGCCGCAGGCCCTCATCCGTCTGGATGTTGACGTGCATGTTCCCCTTGTACTGGTAGAACCACTCCTCATAGGGGTCGAAGTGGAAGTCGGTGCGCTGGTTCGGGCCGCCCACGACCTGCACGATGAAGTCGTTCATCGGGATGAACGCCTGCTTGTTGTTCACCGGAGGCTGGAGCAGGTGCTCGTTCTCCTTGATCCACGCCGGGAAATCGATGACGGGTGGGATGGTGGTCATTTCTCCTCCTTGAGTACAACGGGGTTCTGCGGACGCATCGCGATCGCCTGGATCTCGATGCGCAGGTGCGGGTGAGGCAGCTGATGCACGGCGACCGTCGTGCGTGCCGGACCCTGCTCGTCGAAGTACTCGGCCCAGACGGCGTTGTACTCGGCGAAGTCGTTCATGTCGACCAGGAACGCGGTCGTCTGGACGAGATCCTCCAGCCCGCAGCCCGTGGCAGCGAGGATCTCGCGGATGTTCTCGATCACCGCGCGCGTCTGCACGGCGATGTCCAGTCTGGTGGCTCCGAACTCGTCGGCGTCCGCGCCGGCGATCGTGTTGTCCGGACGGCGGCTCGAGGTGCCCGAGACGAACACCATCGCCCCTGCGACCTTGGCGTGCGGGAACCGCCCGCGCGGGGTCGCCTTGCCGGCGACCATGACGCCCTCGCTCATCGTGCTCCTCCTTCGATGCGTACCGACACGCGGCCGAGCCCGGTGATCGTCGCCTCGACGACGCCCTGCGCGGGCACCTCGACCGCGGCGGTCGCCGCACCGGCGAGCAGGATGCCGCCGGCGTGCGCCGGGAAACCCTGAGCGGATGCCAGCCGCAGCGCGGCCTGCGGAGCGCGCGCCGGGTCGCCGAGGATCGCTGCGGTGGATCCGGTCTGCACCAGGCGTCCGTCGATCTCGAGCAGCACCGCGCGATTGCCGAGAGATCCGGCCTCGGCCGGATCGCGCCACTCGCCGATCACGAACGCGCAGGCGGAGGTGTTGTCGGCGACCACGTCGGACAGATCGAAGCGGAAGTCGCGGTAGCGCGAGTCGATGATCTCGAGCGCCGGCGCGACCGCCGTCACGCGCGTGGGATCCTCGGGGTCGAGCAGGTACGCGACCTCGGGCTCGATGCGCGGATGGATGGCGGATGCCGGGTCGAACACACCGCCGTCGCCGACGCGCATCCCGTCCGTCAGGCTGCCGAGGATGATGTCGTCGACGCCCATCTGCACGGCCTTGGCACGGCTGGTGAACCCCAGCTTCAGGCCGACGGCCCGCTCGCCGCGCGCGATCCGGCGGGCCAGCAGCGCGTGCTGCACGGCGTAGGCGTCGGTGAGCCCGATCGCGCCGCCGGCGGAGAGCTGCTCGATCGCGGCGGCATCCTGCTGGGCGCCGTCGAGACGTGCGGCGAGAGCCGCGATCTCCGTGCTCATGCCGCACCGTTCTCTGCTGCACCGTTCTCTGCCGCACCATCACGTGCCGCGACCAGGTCCAGCGCGACGTCGACGATGAGGTCCTCCTGGCCGCCGACCATCCGGCGCCTGCCGAGCTCGACGAGGATGTCGCGGGTGTCGAGGCCGTACCGCTGCGCGGCGCGCTCGGAGTGCAGCAGGAAGCTGGAGTACACCCCGGCGTAGCCGAGGGTGAGGGTCTCGCGGTCGACGCGCACCGGGCGGGTCTGCAGTGGACGGATCAGCTCCTCCGCGGCGTCCTGCAGGGCGAACAGATCGCAGCCGTGCTCCCAGCCGAGCAGGTTCGCCACGGCGATGAACGGCTCGATCGGGCAGTTGCCCGCCCCCGCACCCTGCCCGGCCAGCGAGGCGTCGACGCGGTGCACGCCGTGCTCGACGGCGATGACCGAGTTCGCCACCGACAGCGACAGGTTCTCGTGTGCGTGGATGCCGATCTGCGTCTCCGGACGCAGCACCTCGCGATAGGCGTCCACGCGGTCGGCGACATCCCTCATGGTCAGCCGGCCGCCGGAGTCGGTGACGTAGACGCAGTGCGCGCCGTAGGACTCCATCAGCCTGGCCTGCTCGGCCAGCGACCGGGGGTCGTTCATGTGGCTCATCATCAGGAAGCCCGACACGTCCATGCCGTGCTCACGCGCCCAGGCGATGTGCTGAGCGGAGACGTCTGCCTCGGTGCAGTGCGTGGCGACGCGGACACTCCGCACACCCAGGTCGCGGGCCCGCTCGAGGTCGTCGATGGTGCCGATGCCGGGCAGGATCAGCGTCGTCAGCTTCGCGTTCTTCACGACGGATGCCGCGGCCTCGATCCACTGCAGATCGGTGGCGGCGCCGTGACCGTAGGTGACGCTCGAGCCGCCGAGTCCGTCGCCGTGGGCGACCTCGATGGCGTCGACCCCCGCGGCATCCAGTGCGCCGGCGATCGCGCGCACGTCGCCCGTCGAGTAGCTGTGCCCGACCGCGTGCATGCCGTCGCGCAGGGTCACATCCTGCACGTAGACCTTCATGCCGCCGCCTCCGTTCGGTTCGCGACCAGGTGCTCCGCGGTGCGCAGGGCGGCGCTGGTCATGATGTCGAGGTTGCCGGCGTACTCCGGCAGGTAGTGTCCGGCGCCCTCGACCTCGAGCAGCACGGTGACCTTCGTCCCGCGGAACGGGCGGTCCAGCGCCGGCACGTAGGCGTGGTCGACGGCGTCGAACTGCACCTGCTGCTTCAGGCGGTACCCGCCGACGTAGTCGCTGACATCGGCGATCATCCGCTGGATGGAGTCGCGCACCGCGTCCTCGTCCACGTCGGCCTCCACCAGGCAGAGCACCGTGTCGCGCATCATCAGCGGGGGCTCGGCAGGGTTCAGCACGATGATCGCCTTGCCGTAGCCTGCACCGCCGACCTGCTCGATCGCGCGGGCGGTGGTCTCGGTGAACTCGTCGATGTTGGCCCGAGTGCCAGGGCCGGCCGACTTCGAGGCGATGGACGCCACGATCTCGGCGTAGGCGACCGGCGCCACCCGCGACACGGCGGCGACGATCGGCACGGTGGCCTGCCCGCCGCAGGTGACCATGTTCACATTCTCGGCGCCGCGGTGCTCGTCGATGTTCACCACCGGGACGACGTAGGGTCCGATCGCGGCGGGCGTCAGGTCGACCATGAGCCGGCCGTGCTCGCGCATCAGCGCGGCGTTGCGCGCGTGCGCTCCCGCCGAGGTGGCGTCGAACACCAGCGCGACATCGTCGAACTCCGGCATCCGCAGCAGTCCCTCGACGCCCTCGTGCGTGGTCGCGACGCCGAGCCGGCGTGCGCGGGCGAGCCCGTCGGACGCCTCGTCGATGCCCACCATCGCGACCACGTGCAGCGAGGAGGAGAGTCTCTTGATCTTGATCAGCAGGTCGGTTCCGATGTTGCCGGAGCCGATGATCGCCACGCCGACGCTCATGCCGCCGTCCTTTCCGAGGGGATGAAGTCCGCGCGCACCTCGCCGAGGCCGTCGAGGCGGGCGCGGTACACGCCGGCGGACGCCGCGACCATGGGACCCAGCGCGCCGGACAGGATGACCTCGCCCGCGCGCAGCGGGCGGCCGTGCCGGGCGACCGCGCGTGCCAGCCAGGCGACCGCGATCACCGGGCTGCCCAGGCACGCGGCGCCGGACCCGGTCGACACCGGTTCGCCGTCGCGGTCCAGGCTCATGCCGAGCGCGGACAGGTCGAAGCCGTCCAGCGACCGGGGCGTGGTGCCGAGAACCACGGCTCCGCTGGACGCGTTGTCGGCGATGGTGTCGGTGATGCGGATGTCCCACCCGGCGATGCGCGAGTCGACGACCTCGATAGCGGGCAGCACGAACTCGGTCGCGCGCAGCACGTCGGCGACGTTCGCGGTGGGGGAGTCCAGGTCGCGGCCCAGCACGAAGGCGACCTCGGCCTCGACGCGCGGCTGCAGGAAACGACCCAGATCGAGAGGCTCGCGGTCGGCGACGATCATGTCGTCGAAGAGCACGCCGTAGTCCGGAGAGTACACGCCGAACTGCGCCTGCACCGACAGTGAGGTGAGCCCGATCTTGCGGCCCGCGATGCGCGCACCGGCCGCGATACGGCGATCGGTCTCCACGGACTGCGCCGCGTAGGCGGCATCCTGATCCGTCTCGCCGAGCAGGTCGCGCACCGGGGCGCACGGGATGCCGGACTCGGCGGCCTCGCGCAGCCGCACGGCTGCGCCCTCGACGCCGGATGCCGCGCTCACAGCTGCACGCACACGTTGGTCGGCTCGGTGTAGAAGTCGAGCGAGTGGGTGCCGCCCTCGCGGCCGATGCCGGAGAGGCCGACGCCGCCGAACGGGCTGCGCAGGTCGCGCAGGTACCAGGTGTTCACCCAGGACATGCCGACGTTCATGCGCTGTGCCACGCGGTGGCCGCGGCTGAGATCGGTGGTCCAGGTCACCGCGGCGAGGCCGTAGTCGGTGTCGTTCGCCAGCGCGATCGCCTCGTCCTCGGTGTCGAACGGGATGAGAGCGGCGACCGGGCCGAACACCTCCTCGCGCACCACCCGGTGCGAGTTGTCGAGCCCTGTCCACAGGGTCGGCTCGATCCAGGAGCCGGCGTCGAGACCGTCGCCCAGGGTGGGGACGCCGCCGCCGGCGAGCACTGTCGCGCCCTCCTCGACGGCCAGCTTCAGGTACGACTGCACCTTCTCGCGGTGGGTCTGTGAGATCAGGGGACCGGTGGTGGTCGCCGGGTTCTCCGGGCGGCCGAGGCGCAGGCGGGAGGCCTGCTCGGCGAGGCCGGCCGCGACGTCGTCGAAGATCGCGCGCTGCACGTAGATGCGCTCGGTGCACAGGCACACCTGCCCGGTGTTCAGGTAGGTGGAACGCGCCAGACCCGCGATCGCGGCGTCGAGGTCGGCGTCGGCGAAGACGACGGCGGCGTTCTTGCCGCCCAGCTCGAACGAGACGGGGCGCACCCGCGGCGACACTGCGCGCATGATCGCCGAGCCGGTCGAGGACTCGCCGGTGAAGGTCACGCCGTCGATGCCAGGATGCCGCGTGAGCATCTCGCCCGCGGAGTCGGTGCCGAACCCGTGCACGACGTTCACCACGCCGGCCGGCACGCCCGCCTCGGCGAGGATCTCGGCGAGCAGCGTCGCCGACGAGGGCGTCTCCTCGGAGGGCTTGATCACCACGGTGTTGCCCGTGGCCAGTGCCGGGGCGAGCTTCCAGGTGAGCAGCAGCAAGGGCAGGTTCCACGGCACGATCACGGCGACGACGCCGAGCGGCTTGCGCACGGCGTAGTTCAGGGCGTGCCGCCCGTCGGGCAGATCGGTGAGGTACGAGTCGAGCCCGGCCGTGGACACCGTGTCGGCGAAGGAGCGGAAGTTCGCGGCGGCGCGGGCGACGTCGAGGTCGCGGGCCAGGGTCTCCGGCTTGCCGGTGTCGCCGACCTCGGCGGCGACCAGCTCGTCTGCGCGGCGGTCGATCGCGTCGGCGACGCGCCGCAGCAGGCGGGCGCGCTCGGCCACCGGCATCCGTCCCCAGGGGCCGTCGAAGGCTGCGCGCGCGGCGGCGACCGCGCGGTCGACCTGCTCGGCGCCGGCCTCGTGCACCTCGCCGATGACGCTGCCGTCGACCGGGTTCACCTTGAGGAACGTGCGGGTGCCGTCGACCGGCTCGCCGGCGATCATGTTGCGGATCGCTCGCGGCTCCCGGCCGCGCTCGGCGGAGGGGAGGGGAGGCGTCATCGTCTCGGGGACCATGTGCTCAGGCTAGGAAGCGGCGAGGGATGCCGACAAATACTCTCTTGATGAGTTGCCATGCCCATACGGCTATAGTCACCGTCATGGCCACCGATCGAATCCTGGACGGCCGGGTCAAGATCCGGCACCTCGTCCTCGTCACCGCCGTCGCCGACGCCGGCACCCTCGTCCGCGCCGCCGAGGCGCTGCACATCACCCAGCCCGTCGTCACGCGCGGCCTGCGCGAGCTCGAGGAGGTGCTCGGCGTGCCGCTCTTCGAACGGATGCCGCGCGGCGTGGTGCCCACGGAGTACGGGACAGCGTTCATCGAGCGCGCCCGCTCCGTGCTCGCGGAGCTGCGCGCCGCGGGCGAGGAGGTGCGCCTCCTGCAGTCCGGGCAGCTCGGGACCGTGACCGTCGGCACGCACCTGGCCGGGTCGAACCTGCTGCTGCCGCGAGCGATCGCAGGACTGAAGCGCGAGCATCCGCGCCTGACGGTGGTGGTGCGCGAGGGCACGCCCGACCACCTGCAGCAGCTGCTGCTGAGCGGCGATCTCGATCTCACGGTGGGGCGGCTATCGCCGACGGTGCCGGGCAGGCTGGAGCAGGAGCGACTGCACCACGAACCGATCCGCCTGGTGGCCAGGGCCGGGCATCCGGTGGTCGGGACGGTGAAGGCGGAGTCGCTGGCCGAGCTGCTCGCCTACCCGTGGATCTTCCCTGTCGCGCAGACCGCGCTGCGCGCTGAGCTCGAGGCGGTGTTCTTCCACGAGGGCCTTCCTCTGCCGCCCGACCGCGTGGAGTGCACCTCGATGCTCACGCTGCGCAACCTGCTCGTGAACACCGACGTGATCGCGGCGCTGCCGATGTTCATCGCGACGGATGACCGCGAGCTGAGCCTGCTTCCCACCCCGCTCAGCTCGATCCGCCGGGCCGTCGGCGTCACCATGCCGAAGGACCGCGCACCGTCATCCGCAGCTGCCGCGCTGCTCGCCCACCTGCGGGAGGAGGGTGCGCGCATCGCCGAGCTGGAGCGGGAGTACTCGCACCCCCGGCGCTGAGCCGGTATGCCCATTCGGTCATGGCTGTGACCGATATGGATATTGGACAGCATCGTTACCTCCGGACGACGCTGAGGGGACGACACGACGTCGTGACGAACCCCACCCGAATCAGCCAATGGAGGCGACATGGCCGGCTCACCCTACGTGCCGAACGCGAAGAAGTACCGTCCCGAGGACTTCCAGCGAGTCGAAGGGGAACCGTCCGACCCGGACCCCTCCTCGTGGGGCATGCAGCCCGACGGCACCTTCCTGCCGCCCGCGCACACGCCGTCCGTGCCCCGTGACGTCTTCGTCGACTGGCCCGGCCAGCTCGAGCACTACGACCAGGAGACCTACACCCTGAACGCGAAGGCCGAGGCCTTCTATCCGATCGTCGTCAACACCAGCCACTCCTGGCAGTGCATCTACGACTTCGACGGCAAGCGCTACATGCTGCACTACGGCGGCGGCAACCACTGGAAGCTCTACGACATCACCGATCCGCGGGCACTGACGATCGTCGACGAGGAGCAGTGGGGATGGGGCGACCCGCGGCCCGAGTTCGGTGCGGTCACCGTGCAGTACAACGAGCGGCTCGGCAAGCACATCGCCGTGCAGGCCAGCGAGACGCCGCGCTACTTCCTCAAGGGGCGCGTCGCCAACAAGTGGATCGACGACACCGTCGAGGGCCAGCTCAAGGAGTGGGAGGGCCTGCGCGGCTTCCGCACCTACGAGATGAACGGCCCGAGCCCGCGTGACTGGACCGTCCTGACTGAAGTCTCCACCGACCCGAACCACGGGCCGGACGAGATCCAGGAGGGCAACGGCGTGCTCGACCTGCCGGTGTACTACGGCGACAAGTACCTGTTCGTCGCCACTGCACCCGACAACACCTTCACGAACCAGCCCTACAAGACCACGCTGTGGACCGCCGGCCATGCCGCCTACGACATCTCCGACCCAGCCAAGCCCGAACTGCTCTCCACCTGGTGGGTGCCGGGCTCCCGCGCCGGCGAGGAGACTGACTCCGAGTACCTCGCGACCAACGAGCGCTGGAACAACAAGACCTCCTGGTTCGGCTCGCGCATGGGCGTGTTCATGCCTCGCTCGGTGGAGTCCGGCTACAAGTACGCCTACGCCGCCCAAGGCGGACAGGGCTTCTTCGTGCTCGACGTCAGCGACCCGGCGAACATCCACCACGTCGGCTGGTGCCACCTGCCCGTGAGCGTCGCCGGCACCGAGGGCGACAACGTCGACACGACGCAGGTCGAGGAGACCGGCTACGTCTACGTCTCGGGCTACCCGATGAACACCGACTGCTACGAGCCGGCCAAGGAGATCTACCAGATCGACGTCAGCGACCCGACGAACCCGCGCGTGGTGCGCACGCTGCCCCGCCCGGTTCCGCCGGCGGATGCGAAGTTCACCGACTACGCGCAGCGCCGCGGCTCGTTCGGGCCGAAGCGCTCCGGCTACTTCACCAACACCGGCACGCCGCACGGCAACGTCATCCCTTACGCGTTCTACGCCGGCGGGCTGCAGATCTTCGATGTCCGCGACCCCGAGAACCCGAAGGTCGGTGCGTACTTCGTGCCGCCGATGGGTCTGAAGGAGGACGACGACATGGCCGCGCCCGTGCACGGCATCTTCGTCGAATGGGACCGCAACATCATCTGGCTGTTCGCGAACCACGGCATCTACGCGGTGTCGACGACCCTGCTGGGCGAGCCTGTCGTCGGGCTGCCCGCCGAAGCGTGACATGACCGTCATGTTCGAGACCGCCGTGAAGGGGGAGTCCGTGAAGACGCCTGATGCCACCGCCGGAGGCCGGCTCGTGGTCGACGCCCTGAAGAAGGACTACGAGCTCGACGGTGCACCGGTGCCGGTCGTGAAGGACGTCACCTTCACGATCGAGCCCGGCACGTTCTACTCGCTGCTCGGACCGTCGGGATGCGGCAAGACGACGACCCTGCGCTGCGTGGCGGGTCTGGAGAAGAGCAACGGCGGAGTGATCTCGCTGGACGGGACGACCATCTCGACCGGCACCGTGCACGTCAGCCCCGACAAGCGGGACATCGGCATGGTGTTCCAGAACTACGCGATCTGGCCGCACATGACCGTCTTCGCCAACGCCGTGTTCCCGCTGCAGGTGTCGAGCAACCGCATCCCGAAGCAGGAGGCGCGCAAGCGCGCCATGGAGGCACTGGAGCTCGTGCAGCTGGATCACCTCGCCCAGCGTCCGGCGACGGCGCTGTCCGGCGGGCAGCAGCAGCGGCTGGCGCTGGCGCGTGCGCTGGCGCACCGGCCGCGCCTGCTGCTGCTCGACGAGCCACTGTCGAACCTCGACGCCAAGCTGCGCGACACGATGCGCAACGAGCTGCGCAGCCTGCAGCGCTCGCTCGGCATCAGCGCCCTGTACGTCACGCACGACCAGTCCGAGGCGCTGTCCATGTCTGACCGGGTCGCCGTCATGAACGGCGGCCGGATCGTGCAGGAGGCCGCGCCCCGCGAGCTGTACGACCAGCCCGCCGACCGTTTCGTCGCCGACTTCGTCGGGCGGGTGAACATGATCCCCGCCGTCGTGCGCGAGGTCGACGGCGCCGGGGATGCCTCGGTCGAGGCGGTCGCCACCCGTCTGACCACTCCCGTGCCCGTCGGCGTCGGCGTCGGCGACGAGGTCACGCTCACCTTCCGCCCGGAGAGCCTGCGCTGGCACGCATCCCCGGTCGACCGGCCCAACGTCGTCGCCGCGCAGGTCGTGCGCGTCGAGTTCCTCGGCGAGATGGTCGAGTACGAGACCGAGGTGCGCTCGGGCGACGAGGTCGTCGGCCGCATCGTCGGCCGCGGCGCGCCGCTGAACAGCCCGCGCGAGGGGGACCGGGTCTTCCTCGAACTCGCGCCGCACGCCTGTCGTGTGCTGACCGACTGACCCTGCACAGAGCACCATCCCGCAACACACACCCGAACGATGTCAGAGAGGACATCAGAACCATGAAGAGAACTGCAACGAAGACGGCTCTGGGGGCCGCCGCGCTGGTCACAGCGTTCGCGGTGACCCTCACCGGCTGCGGATCGTCGAACGACTCCGCAGGCAAGGGGAGCGATCTGAAGGGCGACGTCGAGGCATCCGCCACGTGCGACGCCGTCCAGGTCGGCGCGTTCACGCGCTGCGAGAACTTCTACGAGGACTACTGGCCAGGCATCGACAAGCAGCTGGACAAGCTCTACGAGGAGGCGAAGAAGACCGACGGCGGCAAGCTCGTCATCTGGGACTGGTACGAGCTCGCTCCCGAGGTGATCGCCGAGTTCAACAAGCGCTTCCCCGACATCAAGGTCGAGACCCGCGGTATGACCTACAACCTGTCGTCCGGCATCATCTCCGCCAAGGCGACTGGAGCCCGCAACACCGACGTGGTGTCTGGTTCGATCACCTCGATGACCGCCATGTACGACGAGGGCTTCTGGGAGAAGATCGACTGGCAGAGCTACGGCGTGCCCAAGGAATTCTTCACCGTCGGTGCTCCCGAGCTCATGCCGGACAGCATCAACGGCACCCTGATGCAGTACAACACCGACAAGGTGGACTCCGTGCCGGCGAGTCTGGACGGGCTGCTCGACTCGAAATACAAGAACCAGGTCTCGGTCGCGGGCTACAACGCCATCGTCTTCTCGGGCTACGGCATGGCCGAGGGCCAGGACAAGATGGTGAAGCTGATCGACGACCTGAAGTCGTCGGGCAATCTGAAGCTGCTCGAGGACCAGGGTGCGCCATTGTCGAGCGGTGACGTGCCGATCGCGCTGAACCAGACGCTCTTCAACCCGAACCCGTCGCTGAAGGTGTCACCGTTCGAGAACACGAACATCTTCGCCCAGTTCTCGGGCGTCAACACCGAGGCGAAGAACAAGTCGGCAGCCGCCCTCTGGGTGCTGTGGAACGCGTTCGACCCGGACTGGATCAAGCTGCGCATGACCGACGAGCGGTTCGCCAGCACGCAGGTGCCCTTCGCAGGCTTGCCGACCAAGACCTTCGACGAGGCGACGGGTCTGATGAAGACAAACGCTGACGCCCTCCTGCTCGGCCTGAAGAACGGCGCCGAGACCGAGACGCAGGACACCCGCGACAAGTGGAACGACATGATCAACGCGGCCGACAAGGCGCTGAACGGATAACCATGTTCAAGGCAGGACGGACCGCGGCGCCGAGGACGCGCCCCACCTCGATGAAGATCGCGATGACCATCGCCGGCACGGTGATCTTCCTTCTGCTCGGGTTGCCGCTGATCGTGCAGATCATCACGGCGTTCCGCGGCCCGTTCCTGCCGTTCGGCGTCTCCTCCGCGCAGTGGGGCGTCACCAACTTCATCACCCTCTGGGAGCTCCGCGAGGACTTCTGGGGCGTGCTCGGCGCGACCGGCGCCTTCGTCGGCGGCTCGACGGTGCTCAGCCTGCTGATGGCCTTCGGCCTGGCCTGGATCACGGTCAGGACGGATGCCCCGATGCGGCGCCTCATCTCGGTGCTGGTGATCGTCCCGTACATCATCCCGCCGATCGTCAAGGCTCAGGCCTACCTGCTGATGCTCTCGCCGGAGTCGGGCGTGCTCAATCAGCTGCTCCGGCTGCTGCCGTTCACCGGCGACGTGCCGATCGATCCGTACTCGTTCGGGTCACTGATCTTCATCCAGTCGCTGACCAACGTGACCTTCCCGTTCTTGATGATGGTGCCGATCCTGACCAACATGGACGGCTCGCTCGAGGAGTCCGCGCGGGTGTCGGGGGCGTCCTGGCCGAAGACGCTGCGTCGGGTGACGCTGCCGATGCTGTGGCCGGGGCTGCTGGGCGTCACGGTGCTCACCTTCATCCTCGGGCTGGGCAGCCTGGAGGTGCCGCTGCTGTTCGGGCAGGAGTCCGGCAAGAACATCTTCTCGCTCAAGCTCTGGACCCTGATCAGCTCCAGCTCGGGGCAGCTGCCGCAGTACGGACTCGCCGCCGCCTGGGGACTGGTGTTCCTCGTGATCACCACGATCGCCTTCGCCGTCTACCTGCGTGCGACCAGGAACGCCGAGCGCCGGGCATCCGTCTCGGGCAAGGGCTTCCGCCCCTCGACCATGAAGATGGGCGGCTGGAAGATCCCCTCGATGATCCTGGTGACGATCTTCATCCTGCTCACCGCGATCCTGCCCCTGCTGGCGCTGCTGTGGGGCGCCATCACGCCCTATCCGGTGGCCTTCTCGTTCGACGCGATGCTGAATCGCACCAGTTTCGCTGCCTTCGGCACCGTGCTGGCCGACCCCGACTTCTGGGTGTCGCTGGGGCGTACCGTGATCATCGCGGGCGGCAGCGCCACGCTCGCAGTGGTCGTGGCGACGGTGTTCGCCTACGGCATCGCCCGCAGCAGGAAGACGCCCTGGGTGAAGGCCGCCGACCTGTTCGCGTCGTCGTCGGTGGCGATCCCCGCGACGATCGCCGGCTTCGCCATGTTCCTCACCTTCATGGTCCTGAACCCCTACATTCCGCTGGCGGGCACGCTGATCGCGCTGATCATCGCGTACTCGTACCGGGTGTCGATCGCCTACCGCTCGTCATACAGTGCGACGCTGCAGATCCGGCCGGAGCTGGAGGAAGCTGCGCTGGTAAGCGGTGCCAGCCAGCTCACCGGGTTCCGCCGGGTGGTCGGGCCACTGCTGATGCCGACCGTGATGGCGGTGTGGATCCAGATGTTCATCCTCGGCACCAACGAGTTCACGCTGCCGGCGTTCCTCGCGGTGCCCGAGACCCGGCCGCTGTCGATGTACATCTACGCGATGATCAACCCCCGCTCGGCGCAGCTGTACGCGCCGGATCAGGGTGCCGCGATGGCGCTGATCTTCACGCTGATGGTCTTCGCGATCGGTTACGGCCTGCAGTGGCTGCTCGCGCGGCGGGCGATCGGACGGGCACGCAAGGCGGTCGCCGCGCCCGACCTGACGCCGCTGTCCGCGGCTCCGGGCGGTGGCGGCGAGGATCCGTCCGCGACCGTCACGATCGCGGTCGCGAAGCGCCGCGCTCGGCGCAGCTGACGCCGCGCGCGCAACTTCGGATCCGGCGCCCGACGCGCCGCAGTGAGGCGCGCACAGGCGCGCTCTTGACTTTTGGATCCAGTATCCATTTGACTGGAACAGTGCCCGACGTCCGCGCACAGGGAAGAATTCGGTGAGGAGGTGGCGATGAAGATCGGATATGCCGCGATGCTGGAACAGGTGGCCCCGGCCGCCGTGATCGAGAACTGCGTCGCCGCCGAGGCCCACGGGTTCAGCGGGGTGATGGCGACCGACCATTTCCAGCCCTGGCTGCCGAGACATCGCACCGCAGCGCACGTGTGGACGATGCTCGGCGCGATCGGCGCGCACACCAGGGGGCCGCTCGGCCCCGGCGTCACGACTCCCGGTGCGCGGGCGCACCCCGCGGTGGTCGCGCAGGCGGCCGCTACCCTCGCGACGTTGTACCCGGACCGCGCCTGGCTGGGCGTGGGCTCGGGGGAGGCGCTCAACGAGCACATCACCGGGCAGTACTGGCCGGAGCCCGCCGAGCGCATCGACCGCATGTTCGAGGCCATCGACATCATCCGACGTCTGTTCGCGGCATCCATCGCGGGGCGCGACATCCGGCACCGCGGCGAGCACTTCCGGCTGGAGAGCAGCCGGCTGTGGACCATGCCGCCCACCGCTCCACAGGTCTTCGTCGCCACCGCAGGGCCGCTCACCGCGCGCCGCGCCGGTCGCAGCGCCGACGGACTGATCACGGTGGCCGCCGACGAGGAGCGCCTCGTCCCGCTGTTGCGCCGGTTCGCCGAGGGCGCGCGGGAGGGAGGGCGCGACCCGGAGCAGATGCCGCGGGTGCTGCAGGTGCCGCTGTCGTGGGCGCCGACCGAGGAGGAGGCGCTGCGCAACGCCCTGGACGGCTGGCCGATCGCCGGAGTGCGGATGCGTCGTGGCGATGTGCGCTCTCCCTACGACTTCGAGCAGCTCGTGCGCGGGGTCACCGAGGACGACATCCGCGCGGGCATGCTGATCTCCGCCGACCCCGATGTGCACCGCGCCGCGCTGCAGCGCTACGCCGATCTCGGCTTCACCCACATCTACCTGCACAACGTCGGCCCGAACCAGGCCGAGTGGCTCGAGGTCTTCGGCCGCGACGTGCTCCCGAAGGTGCGCGCATGAACGGGCTGAGTGTCTTCGCCCTGTCCGGCATCGGCGAGGTGCGCCCGGGCGATGACCTCGCCGAGCTGATCCTCGGCACCGGTGTCGAGCTGGAGGACGGCGACATCCTCGTCGTGACCTCGAAGATCGTCTCGAAGGCCGAGAACCGATACGTACAGGCTGCCGACCGGGAGGACGCGATCACCGCCGAGACGGTGCGCGTCGTGGCATCCCGCACCCGCGACGGGCACACCATGCGGATCGTGCAGAACCGGCTCGGCATGGTGTCGGCCGCCGCGGGCGTCGACGCCAGCAACACGCCGGACGGCTGGATCCTGCTGCTGCCCGTCGATCCGGATGCCTCGTGCCGTGCTCTCGCAGCGCGGCTGCGCGAGGCCACAGGACGCCGGGTCGGGGTGCTGCTCAGCGACACCCTGGGCCGCCCCTGGCGGGTCGGGCAGACCGACGTCGCGATCGGCGCCGGGGGAGTGCACGTGATCGCCGATCTGCGCGGCACCGTCGACAACGCAGGCAAGGCGCTCAGCGTCACCATGCCGTGCGTCGCCGACGAGCTCGCCGCCGCGGCCGACCTGGTCAAGGGCAAGGCGAGCGGGATGCCGGTCGCAGTCGTCCGCGGCCGCGGCGACCTGGTGGGCGATCTCGATCTGCCCGGCGCGGCCTCGATCGTGCGCATCGGCCCGGACGACATGTTCCGGCTCGGCACCGATGAGGCACTGGCCGAGGGGCGCCGAGCCGGTATGACGCAGGGACGCCGCGAGGGATATCGAGAGGGCTTCGCCGCGGGTGCGGCGCAACGACCGGATGCCGGCGCCGCCGGCGTCCGATGATCCGAAGGAGAACCATGGCACTGAAACTGGGTTACAAGGCGAGCGCCGAGCAGTTCGACCCGCGCGAACTCGTCGAGCTGTCGGTCGAGGCCGAGCGGCACGGCATGGAGTCCGTGTTCGTCAGCGACCACTTCCAGCCGTGGCGGCACACCGGCGGGCACGCGCCGTTCTCGCTCGCCTGGATGGCGGCGGTGGGCGAGCGCACGTCGTCGATCCGGATCGGCACCTCGGTGCTGACGCCCACGTTCCGGTACAACCCGGCCGTGCTGGCGCAGGCCTTCGCCAGCCTCGGATGCCTGTATCCCGAGCGCATCATCCTCGGAGTGGGCACCGGCGAGGCGCTGAACGAGATCGCCACCGGCTTCCGCGGCGCCGGAGAGCAGGACTGGCCGGAGTTCCGCGAGCGCTATGCGCGGCTGCGCGAGTCGATCCGCCTCATGCGTGCGCTGTGGTCGGGCGACCGGGTCAACTTCGACGGCGAGTACTACTCCACGCACGACGCGTCGATCTACGACCGCCCCGACGGCGGCATCCCGATCTATATCGCCGCAGGCGGTCCCCAGATGGCGAAGTACGCCGGCCGTGCCGGTGACGGGTTCATCTGCACCTCGGGCAAGGGCGCCGAGCTCTACGTCGACCAGCTCATCCCCGCCGTCAAGGAGGGCGTCGAGCTGTCGGGGCGCGCCTACGACGGATACGACCGCATGATCGAGATCAAGCTCTCCTACGAGGAGACGACCGAGCAGGCGTTGGAGAACACCCGCTTCTGGTCGCCGCTGTCGCTCTCCAAGGAGCAGAAGCACGACATCACCGACCCCGTCGAGATGGAGCAGGCGGCCGACGCACTGCCACTGGAGACCATCGCGAAGCGCTGGATCGTGGGCAGCGACCCCGACGAGGTGGTCGCGCAGATCAACCAGTACGTGGACTGGGGCTTCAACCACCTCGTGTTCCACGCGCCGGGCGGTGACCAGCGCCGCTTCCTCGACCTGTTCGAGCGCGACCTCGCGCCGCGCCTGCGCGCCTGACCTCTTCCGGCCGTCGAACGAGCGGAGCGAGTCGAAGTGACGAAACGTCTCACCCGAACACTGCCCTCCGAGGATGTCGTCGCCTCGCCGAGGCGGGTCTGGACAGTCGTGATCCCGGTCAAGCCGGCCGCGATCGGCAAGTCGCGGCTGCAGCTGCCCGGTGTGCGGCGTGAGGAGATGGCGCGGGCGATCGCGCTGGACACGATCGAGGCAGTGAGCGGTTGCGACCGGGTCGCGCAGGTGATCGTCGTCATCCGCGACGACGAGACGGAGCGGATGCTGCGCGGCTTCGACCGCGTCCGCGTCGTGCATGACGACGGCGCCGGACTGGGCGCGGCGATCGCGGTCGGTCTCGCGAGTGCGCGCGGCGATCGCGCGGTACTGCTCGGCGACCTGCCGGCGCTGCACCTGCATCAGCTTTCATACGCGCTGGATGCCGCCGGGGCGTTCGCGCGCGGTTTCGTGCCCGATGCCGACGAGGTGGGAACCTGCCTCGCGACGGCCCGCGCCGGCGCGGCGTTCGAACCGGCCTTCGGTCCGGACTCGGCGGCGCTGCACCGGGCGCGTGGTTTCGTCGAGTTGCGGCTGCCGGTGTCGTGGGGCCTGCGGCGGGATGTCGACACGGCCGAGCACGTCGCCGTCGCCCGACGGTGGGGCCTGGGCCCGCGGACTGCGGCGCTCGTCGGGGCGGCGCTGGTCGGGAGTGCGGCATGAAGCGGTCGTCGGGAACAGGAGCGTTACCGAGAACAGGACGGATGCCCGACATGGGTCCTGTTCTGGCGGGTTCTCCTGTTCTGGCGCGTGGTCCTGCTTGGCGTGCGCGTGTCGCAGGGGTCGGTGGCGTGGGGGGCTGGTCTGGTCTCCTGTGGAAGCCCGTTTCGAGGGCAGGAGCGTTGCCGAGAACAGGACGGATGCCCGGCATAGCTCCTGTTCTGGCGGGTTCTCCTGTTCTGGGTGAGCGTGTGGCCGGGCGGGAACTTACTGCCCGGCGGCCCGGCATCCGGCGGCGGGTTCCTAGGACAGGACCGTTGCCGAGGACAGGACGGATCCCTGGCGTGGGTCCTGTTCTGGCGTGTTCTCCTGCATCCGATGACGGAGCAGACCGATGACGATCGCGCCGCGCGTGGTCGTACTGGCCGGTGGTGTCGGTGGATCGAAGTTCACCGTCGGCGTGCGCGAGGCGCTGCGGCGCCGGTGGCCCGACGGACAGGGCGGCAGCGCCGCCGAGCTCACCGTGATCGTGAACACCGGCGACGACATCTGGATGAGCGGCCTGCGGCTGCAGCCCGACGTGGACTCGCAGATCTACGCCCTCGCCGGCGTCAACGACACCGAGCGCGGCTGGGGCCGCGCGGGCGAGACCGAGCGGGTCTCCGCCGAGATGAAGGCACTGGGTGCCGGGTGGCCGTGGTTCACGCTCGGCGACCTCGACCTGGGGGCGCACATCGCCCGCACCGGCTGGTTGCGTGACCGTGTACCGCTCTCGGAGGTCGTCGCCCGGCTCGCCGCACGCTGGCAGCTGGGTGTGCGACTGCTGCCGATGACCGAGGCCGAGGTCGACACTCAGGTGCTCACCGCCGACGGGAGCATGCACTTCCAGGAGTGGTGGACGCTGCACCGCGCGAGCATCCCCGCGCGAGGGTTCGTCTCACCCGGCATCGAGGATGCTGTGCCGGCACCCGGCGTGCTCGAGGCGCTCGCTGCAGCCGATGCGATCCTGCTCGCCCCCTCGAATCCGGTGGTGTCGATCGGCCCGATCCTCGCTGTGCCCGGCATCGCCGATGCGGTGCGCGCGGCCACGGGCGGCGTCGCCGGCGTCTCGCCGATCATCGCCGGTTCGCCGGTGCGCGGCATGGCAGACGCCTGCCTCGATGCGGTCGGCATCGACACCGCCGCCGACGCCGTCGGCCGGCACTACGGCGCACGGCGAGACGGCGAGCTGCTGGATGCCTGGCTGATCGCCGAAGAGGATGCCGCGCTCGCGCCGGGTCTGGTGGCGAGCGGGGTGCCCGCGTCGGTGCATCCGCTCTGGATGCGCGACCTCGACACCGGTGCCGCGCTGGCGTCCGCCGCGCTGGACGCGGCGCTGGCGGTGGACGGACGTTAGGCGAGGCGCCTCGACGGACCGGCCAGAGGGCTGTCGGGATGTGAAGATGTACGGTGGCGCGACACGACGGAGGATCCGGACGGCCCGACCACGCCGTCAGCGTGCGGGCACGAATCGCGTTTACCAGCCCTGACGACGAGCCGAGCTTCATCCCGCGGCCAGGGCCTCGCGGGAGGCCCCGCCGGGTCAGATCGCCGCGGGCAGGTCCACCGGCTCGCCGAAGACGATCAGCGGATGACCGTCGTGCTCGACGACATCGGCGGAGACCCGCCACACTGCCTGCACGCACTCCGGCGTGAGCACCTCCGCCGGTGAGCCGGCGACGCGGACGACGCCGTCGGCGATCACCACGACGTGGTCCGCGAATCGCGCCGCGTGATTCAGGTCGTGCAGGGCCGCGATCACCGTCATCCCGTCGTCGGCGAGCTCGCGCAGCAACCGGAGCGACGACAGCTGGGCGTGCACGTCGAGATGGTTGGTCGGCTCGTCGCAGAGCAGCAGCCGCGGCTGCTGCGCCAGGGCCCGCGCCAGATTCGCGCGCTGGCGCTCTCCGCCGGAGAGGGATGCCGCGTCCCGATCCGCGAACTCGGTCGCACCTGCTCGACGAAGGCTCTCCTCGACGATCTCCTCGTCGGCTGTGCTCGCTGCGGCGAACCAGCCCTGGTGCGGCGTGCGGCCGAGTTCGACGATCTCGCGCACGGTCAGCCCGTCGGCCTCGGCCCACTCCTGCTCGACCAGAGCGATCCGCTGCGCCCGCTCGCGGCGCCCGAGCCGAAGCAGATCGTCGCCGTCATGCGCGATCGTGCCCTCATCCGCGGCGAGCACCCCGGCGATCAGGCGCAGCAGCGTGCTCTTCCCAGCGCCGTTCGGCCCCAGCACCGCGGTCACCGCGCCCGAGGGCGCCGTGATGTCCACACCGTCGGCGATCAGTCGCCCCGCCCGACTGAACCGCAGCCGCTCCGTGCGCACCCCGCTCATCGCCCGCATCTCCCACTCAAGTCCACCGGGAACAGGAGATCGCGCGGGGACAGGATGTTTTCCTGGCAAGCGTCCTGTTCTCGCTGTCCATCCTGTTCTCGGCGCGTGGTCCGCGCCGTCGCCCATCGCTCACCAGCGGCGTCCCGCTTCACTGAGAACAGGAGATTCTGCGGGGACAGGATGCTTTCTCGGCATCCGTCCTGTCCTCGCCGGAGCTCCTGTTCTGAAGCAGGCCGCCGGGCCGTGCGCCCCGGCATGAACGCGGAGCGAGGTCGGCGACTCGGCATCCGCTGATCCGGAACAGGAGGTCCCGCGAGAACAGGAGGCATCCGCAGGATCCGTCCTGTTCTGGGCGAATGTCCTGTTCTCAGCGACGCCCGAACCGCGCACCGCGCCACGCCCACGCCCCCGCTCATTTCCGCACCCCGCCTCGCCTGGCCCGGCCCATCCGCACCAGCAGCAGCACGAACACCGGGCCGCCGATCAGCGCGGTGACGATGCCGACCGGCAGCTCCCGAGGGTCGAAGGCCGTGCGCGCGATCGTGTCGGCCCAGAGCAGGAACAGCCCGCCGACCAGGAACGACGCCGGCAGCAGCATCCGATGCCGTACGCCGACGACCGCGCGGGTCGCGTGCGGCAGGATCAGCCCGACGAACCCGATCGACCCGCTCACCGCGACCAGAGCGCCGGTGAGCAGCGCGCAGAAACCGAACAGCACGAACCGGATCCGGTCGACAGGGACGCCCAGCGCGGCGGCGGCGGAGTCGCCGAGGGCGAGACCGTCGAGAAGACGAGCCGAGCCGAGCAACGGCACGGCACACACCGCCGCGACGACTCCGGCCAGAGCGACATCGCCCCAGTCCGCCCCGGACAGCGACCCCAGCAGCCAGCTGAGGATCTCGCGGTAGCTGTCGTTGGTCGAGCTCCAGAAGATCACCATGCTGGTCAGTGCCGACAGCACCGCCGACACCGCCAGCCCGGCGAGGATCGTCGAGGTCGCCGATCTGCCGCCGGCGGCCCGAGAGATCAGCAGGGTCAGCACCAGCGCCAGCATCGCCCCGGCGAACGCCGCCGCCGGCAGCGCGATCGCGGCGCCCAGCACCAGCACCAGCACGGCTCCCATGGATGCTCCGGACGACAGCCCGAGCAGGTACGGGTCGGCGAGCGGGTTCCGCGTCAGCGCCTGCATCACCGCGCCGCACAGCGCGAGCCCGCCGCCGACCACCACTGCGGTGAGCACGCGCGGCGCGCGCAGTCGCCAGACGATGGCGTCCTGCGCTGGCGGCAGCACGGCGGGATGCCCGGTCAGGTGCGCCCAGAGCGTGGCCGCGACGTCACCGGGCGCGATCCGCGCCGGGCCGATGCCGATCGCGATGACGATCGACACGACGAGCGCGGCCGTGAGCAGCAGCAGGATGCCCGCCACCCGCACCCCCGGCATCCGCCGCGAGGTGCGGGTGACGGGGGAAGCGACCCGTTCCGCGGTGGAGGTCACAGCTGCCCCAGTTGGTCGATCAGCGAGGCGACGGCGTCGACGTTGCGCACACCCGACTCGGTGGCGGGGAAGTCGACGGTGAGGAACCTGTCGTTCTTCACGGCATCCATCACCGCGGTCGCGGGATTCGCCTTCAACTCGTCGATCTTGTGCTGAGCGGTGTTCCAGGTCGAGTCGACCAGCACGATGACATCCGGGTTCAGGTCGGCGACCTTCTCCCACGAGGTGGAGAACCAGCTCTCCTTCACATCGGAGAACGCGTTGCTGAGCCCGGCCGTGTCCATGATCAGCTGAGGGGCGCCGATCCCTGCGCCGACGAACGGCTGCTTGGTGCCGGACGAGTACCAGACCGCGGTCAGGCCGCGGTCGTCCGGCTTCAGCTCGGCGAGCTGCGCCTTCTGCTCCGCGACGAGCTTCTTCGCGGCCGCCTTCTCGCCCAGCAGGTCTCCGGCCTGCAGGAAAGTGTCGAACACCGCGTCGAAGGTGAGCGGGTCGGGCTGGTACTTCTTCTCCTGGCAGGCCGCCGGCGCGACGTAGGTGGTGATGCCGAGATCGGCCAGGGATGACCGCTCGCCGGCGCCGTCCGCGGAGAAGTTCGATTCCCAGCCGGCGAACACGAAGTCGGGGTTCAGTGCCAGCACCGCCTCCTGCGAGGGCACCTTGTCGGAGATCACCGGGATGCCCTTGCCCGCCGATGCGAGGTCGGACGGCAACGGCCCGTCCGAGTAGGCGCTTCCGACGATCCGGTCGCCGGCGCCGAGCGCCAGGGCGAGCTCGAGGGTGGACGACTTCACGGTGACGATGCGCTGCGGAGGGCTGTCGACGGTGATCTCAGTGCCGCAGTTGTCCACGGTCACGGCGGCGGACGCCTTCTTCGTCGGCGCCGGCTCCGCGGATGCTCCGGACGTGCAGGACGCCAGGGCCGGGACGGCCAGTGCGGCGAGGGACAGGGCGGCGAGGGTGCGCAGGATGCGGGACATGGTTCCTCCGAGGGGTCGACGAAAGCTGTGACGCAGTCCAGTTCGGACCACCGGAAGGCCGGCCAATCGGGTCGGCGGAACCATCATCCCACCCGGATGATGTCCTTGAACAGTAACACTGGATTTTGGATCCAGGATACGACATGATGATCCCATGCAGACCACACCCGTCGAGTTCTTCAGCGAAGGACACCGCATCTCCGCACTCTGGCGCACTCCCGAAGCACCCGGTCCGTATCGCGCGATCGTGCAGGGCCCGGGCTGGCTCGGCCTCAAGGACGCCAAGCTCTACGTGCGTTACCACGAGGCCCTCGTCGCCGCTGGGTTCGCCGTGCTGGTGATCGACTACCGCGGGTTCGGCGACTCCGAGGGCGACCGCGGCTACCTCTCGCCCGCCTGGCAGCTGCAGGACCTCATCAACGCGGTCAGCTACCTGACCACCCGCGAGGACGTGATCGCCGACGCGATCGGCGTCTTCGGCACCGGCGGGACCGGCGGCGGCAATGCCGTGCTGCTCGCCGACGCCGACCCGCGCATCAAGGCCGCCGTCAGCCAGGTGCCCGTCGCCGACGGCGAGGACTGGCTGCACCGGATGCGCTCCGAGTACGAGTGGCTCGACTACCTGAAGGCGCTCGACGAGGACCGCCGGCAGCGCGTCGTCACCGGCAGGGGACGCATCGTGCATCCGCGCGAGGAGATCATGATCCCCACCGCGGAGCGGCGCGCGACGAAGGTCAAGGCCGACGTCGACGACCGCATCCCCACCGCCGTGCCGCTCGCCTGCGCCGAAGGCATCATCGCCTACCGGCCGATCGACGCGGCAGCGCGCCTGGAGACCCCGCTGCTGGTGATCGGCGTCGACGGCGACGCGACCACGCCCACCGATCACGCCGAGGCGCTCTACGAGGCCGCGCGCGGTCCCAAGCAGCTGATCATGCAGCGGCACACCACGCATTACGCCGCCTACGACACGTACTGGGAGCAGACCACGCCGGTCATCGTCGACTGGTTCGACCGTCATGTCCGCCCGGCGCACATCATCACCCGTTCCGTCTCGTCCCCGGCATCCGGGGACTCCATCACCCCTCAGGAGGTACAGCGATGACCGTCGCACTCAGGATCACCGGTGGCACCGTCGTCACCCCGGCCGGGCCCGTCCGCGCCGACCTGCTCGTCACCGACGGCAAGGTCTCGGGGCTCGTCGCTGCGGACACCGCGGTGGCCGCAGACCGCGTGATCGACGCGAGCGGAAAGCTCGTGCTGCCCGGCATGGTCGACGTGCACGTGCACACCCGGGAACCCGGCTATGAGCACAAGGACGACATCTACACCACCAGCCTGCAGGCCGCGGCCGGCGGCGTCACGACGATGTTCGGGATGCCGAACCTCAAGCCCCCGACGACGGATGTCGCGACGCTGACCGACGTGTTCGAGCGCTACCGCGACTCCTCGATCGTGGACTGGAACCACAACCCCGCGCCGACGAAGTTCGACGAGATCGCCGGGATGAGCGAGATGGGCATCCGCGCCTACAAGATCTACATGGTGGTCGACACCGGGCGCGACTACCCGCACCCCTCCGGCACCGGCATCCACGACCACGGGCACCTGCTCGAGATCATGGATCACATCGTCAAGACCGGCAAGCGCTTCATCGTGCATCCGCACGACCAGGCGCTGATGGACTACATCGAGGGCGCCTACCTCGCCCGCGGCGAGAACACCCCGCAGGGCTACGCCTCCGCGTACGCCGCCCGTGAGGGCGTCATCTGGGACACCGCGATCGACGTCGTGCTGCGCCTCGCCGAGGCATCCGGATGCCCGGTGCACATCGCGCACATCCAGACCCGCCGCTCGATCGAGGCCGTGCGCCGCGCCAAGGAGCGCGGCATCGACGTGACCTGTGAGGTCAACCACTGGGCGCCGTTCCTCTCGACCTGGAACGACGTCGAGACCCTCGGCCCGTACGCGCTGAGCTACTGGGTGCCCGACGACAACCGCGCCGCGGTGTGGGAGGGCATGCGCGACGGCACCATCGACATCGCCGCCAGCGACCACGCCCCGCACACCCGCGAGGAGAAGGAGGTCGGCTGGACACAGATGTGGAGCTCGCACACCGGCACCCCCGGCATCCAGTACTACTACGAGCTCATGCTCGACGCCGTCAACAGGGGTGAGCTGGAGCTGCAGCGCGTGGTCGACATGGTCGCGCACATCCCGGCCGCGAAGTTCGGCCTCGAGGGCGTCAAGGGCGCGCTGACGATCGGCGCCGATGCCGACATCGTCATCGCCGACATGAACGAGGAGTGGACCATCACCAACGACGACGTGCTCTCGAAGATCGGGTGGACGCCGTACGACGGACGCACGATCAGCGCCCGCATCGAGCGCACGCTCGTGCGCGGCGTCGACGTGTACGTGGGGCGCGAGGTCACAGGCGACCGCGCGTTCGGACAGCTCGCCGCATCGGCGGAGGACAGGGCGGCATCACTCGTCGCCGCAGAAGGGAACTGACATGAAATTCGGACTGCTGCTGCCGCACTTCGGCGAAGAGGCCAGCAAGGAGAAGCTGCTCGAGGGCTCGAAGCTCGCCGAGAGCTACGGCTTCGACTCGGTGTGGGTGCGCGACCACCTGGTGTTCGAGCCGCACGGCGAGATGGAGAAGCCGAATCGCACCTTCTACGACGCGCTCACCACGCTGACCGCGATCGGCGCCGTCACCGACAAGCTCGAGCTCGGCACCGGATCGCTGATCCCGTTCCGGCATCCGCTGGTCACCGCCCTGATGGCGGGCACGATGACCCAGCTGCTCGGCCCCCGTCTGATCCTGGGCTTCGGCGCCGGCACGTTCGACCACGAGTTCGAGGCGATCGGCTGGGGCGACCTGGACCGCGTCGAGCTGGTGCGCTCGAACGCCGAGATCCTGAAGCGCGTGTTCACCGAGAACGACGTGAGCTACGACGACGGCGTCTTCAAGTTCGACAACGTCACGATCGAGCCGAAGCCGGTCGGCGGCCGGGTGCCGTTCTGGTACTGCGGCGCGACTCCGCGCTCCGCCCGCCTCGCGGCCGAGTTCGCCGACGGATGGATGCCGGGACGCACCGGCCTGCTCACGATGGAGAAGCGAATCCAGACCATGCGTGACATGACGGCCGAGAACGGTCGACCGATGCCGACTGTGGCCGTCATCCCGCCGACCTCGATCGAGGACACCCGCGAGGAGGCGCTCAAGCACGTGAACATCCCCGGTCTGCTGGCCTGGGCGAACAAGGCGAAGTTCGCGGTGAAGCCGCCGTCCGGTTCGTTCGAGACCGTCGAGGACCTCGAGGGCCAGCTGATCGTCGGCAGTCCCGACGAGGCGGTGGAGCAGATCAAGCGGTTCGAGGAGGTCGGCACCGAGCATCTGGTGTTCGACTTCCGGTTCAAGTTCGATCGCTTCTTCGAGCAGATCGAGCTGCTCGGCACCGAGGTGCTGCCCAAGCTGCGTGATCAGCAGAAGGCCGCGTAGCCGGCATCCCCCGGTCGTCGTCCGTGTCTCCGCAACGGGCGCGGACGACGGCCGGAATCCCCGCGTTTCATCCTCACTGGACTCTGGATCCAGAATCCAAAGACTGCTATCCTCCTGAGAACCCGATCGACGAAGACCGTGGCAAGGAAGTGCACCCCATGACCGATTCCCCTCTCACAACGACTCCTGTGCGCCCCTTGATCGAGGTGTCGCACCTGACCGTCCGCTACCAGATCGCCCGCACCGGGCAGACGCTGACCGCCGTGCAAGACGTGAACCTCACCGTGAACGCAGGGGAGTTCGTCACCGTGCTCGGCCCGAGCGGGTGCGGCAAGACCACCGTCATGAACGTCATCGCCGGCCTGGTCGACGCCACCGAGGGCACGGTGCTCGTCGATGGAAAGCCCGTCACCGGCCCCGGCCCGGACCGCGCCGTCGTGTTCCAGGACTACGCGCTGCTGCCGTGGCGCACCGTCGCCGACAACGTGCGCTTCGGCGTCGAGATGCAGCCGCGGTTTCGCGGCGTCGACACCGCCGACAAGGTGCAGGAGGCGATCGAGCTGGTCGGCCTCGGCGGGTTCGAGAAGTCCTACCCGCGGGAGCTCTCCGGCGGCATGCAGCAGCGGGTCGGCTTGGCCCGTGCTCTCGTCGCCGATCCGCAGGTGCTGCTCATGGACGAGCCGCTCGGCGCCGTCGACGCGCTCACCCGCGAGGTCATGCGCGCCGAACTCGAGAAGATCATCCAGCAGACCGGCAAGACCGTGGTGTTCATCACCCACTCCATCGAGGAGGCGATCCTGCTCGGCGACCGCGTCGTCGTCTTCAAGAGCCACCCCGGCTCGGTTCTCGAGGAGCACACGGTCGATCTGCCGCGTCCGCGTTCCGAGCGCGGCGCGCAGAACGACGCCGAGTACCTCGGGCTGCGGGATCACCTGTGGGACGCGCTCGAGCGCGAGGCCACCGACGCGGTGCGGGCATGACCAGCGCCACTCTCACGGTCGCCACGCAGCGCGCGCCGAAACCGCGGCGCCGCGTTCCCGGTTTCCTGCGGAGCAGGAGGGTGTGGTTCTCGATCATCGACTTCGTCGTCGTGATCACGGTCTGGCACCTCGCCGTCGTCACGTTCGGCGTCGTCAACAAGGTCTTCCTGCCGGCGCCGATGGACGTGCTGCTCGGCTTCGGGCAACTGGCTCAGGCGGGCCTGCTCTGGTCGAACATGGGCTTCAGCGCGGTGACCTGGCTGATCGGCTTCGTGCTCGGCGCACTCGCAGGCATCGTCACCGGCCTGGTCGTCGGCAGCACTCACGTCGCCTACAAGCTCGTGATGCCGCTGATGTGGGCGGCCTGGGCCACCCCGCTGGTCGCCATCCAGCCGATCATCGGCGTCTGGTTCGGATTCGGGATGACGCCGAACATCGTGCTCGTCTTCCTCAGCACCGCCATCCCGATCTCGCTCAACACCGTCGCCGGGGTCAGCGGGGTGAACCCGTCGCTGCTGCGAGCGGCCAGCGTCTACGGGGCGTCGGGGCTGCAGGCCTATCTGAAGGTGCGCCTGCCCTGGACCTTCCCGTACATCGTCGGCGGCATCCGGCTCGCGATCCCGACCAGCCTGATCGGTCTGCTCATCGGCGAGATGGTCTCCAGCCCGATGGGCATGGGATCGCTGATCGTCACCTCGTTGGCGCGATTCCGCACCAACCAGGCGTTCTCGGCCATTCTGTTCTTCATCGTCGTCTCCGTGGTGCTGGTGTCGATCGCCGACCTGCTGGAACGCAGGGCCGGGGCCTGGCGGGAGGTGAGTGCTCGATGACCGCTCCGGTGCTCACCGCCGCCCCGGGCGGGTTCCGGCTGCGCGCCGCGTGGGATGCCACGCGGTGGCAGCTCGCGGTGCTGGCGGAGCTCGTCGTCATCCTGCTCGTCTGGCAGTACCTGCAGGCCGTCGTCGGCTTCTGGAACCCGGTGTTCCTGCCGCCGCCCACCCAGGTGTGGGACGCGCTCGTCGGCATGTCCGAGTCGGGGGTGCTCTGGGCGAGCCTGCTGTACAGCTCCGGCAACGCCGTCGTCGGGTTCGTGATCGCCGCGGTCTTCGGCGTCTTCACCGGGCTGCTGCTCGGCTCGTCGAAGCTGTTCTACGACATCGCCGGGGGCCCGTTCTGGACGCTCTACGCCACGCCGCGCATCGCCTTCCAGCCTCTGCTGGTGCTGTGGATGGGCTTCGGCAACGGCCCCAAGATCCTGATCATCTTCCTGATGGCGTACTTCCCGATCGCGATCAGCACGATGGACGGCATCCGCGGCGTCGATCCGTCGGTGGTGAAGGCCGCCCGGGTCTACGGTGCATCCCGCGCGCAGGTGTTCTTCAAGGTGCAGCTGTGGGCTGCGCTGCCCATGATCCTGACCGGTCTGCGCATGGGCGTGGCCCGCTCGATGATCGGCATCGTCGTCGGTGAGTTCATCGGAGGCTCCGAGGGGCTCGGCTACTTGATCCGCAAGAAGGCGGGCGAGTTGCAGCTGGATGCCGCGATCGGGATCACCATCATGCTCGTGGTCATCGCCGTGATCGGCATGGCCGTGCTCAACCTCGTCAAGAAGACCGTCGCCCCCTGGTACGTCGAGGGCGTGGTCCGCAGATGAGTGTCTCGCAGCCCGCGAGACCCGACTCGAGAAGGCAGGAATCATGAGAAGGAGCATCATCGTCGCTGCTCTCGTCGGCGCGCTGGTCCTGAGCGGCTGCTCGGCATCGCCGGGCACCGGGGGAGGCGACTCCGACGTCAGCAAGGACACGCCGATCGGCGCACCCGAGAAGACGGAGCTGACCATCGCGCTCTCCGCCCCGAACCTGGACAGCCAGGCTCCGGTGTTCATCGCCATGGACAAGGGCTACTACGAGGACGAGGGACTGAAGATCAAGGTCATCGATGCGGACAACATCCGCGAGGGCCTGATCGGCGGCAGCCTCGACGTCGCCGTGGAGGATGCGATGGGCGTGGTGGACGCCGCAGCTGCAGGCACGGGGCTGAAGGTCGTGGCCGGCTATCGCGCGCGGCAGCCGTACATCATCGCCGCGAGCGACAAGATCAAGAAGCCGTCCGATCTGAAGGATCAGCAGATCATCCTGGGTGACGCCCCCGGTGTGCCGATCAACGACGTGCGGATGAACATCATGGCGGAGGAGGGCGACTTCGACATCCGCGACGTCGCCTGGAAGGACGTCTACCCGCCCGGATTCTCGAATGCCTGGGTGGAGAACTTCGTCGCTGGTCAGGTGGAGCTGACTCCGGTGTTCCCGCGGCACATCCCGATCATCGAGGAGGCCGGAGGCCACTTCATCGTGAACACGATGAAGGAATGGCCGAACGATGTGCTCACGGCATCGGAGGGCTGGATCGCGGCGAACCCGAACACGCTCGCGCGGTTCATCCGTGCCACGACGAAGGGCATGGCGCTGTACAAGGACGTCTCCCAGCAGGAGTACGTGCAGTCGATGATGGAGAAGCACGACTTCACGGTCACCGACGCCGAACGCGACCCGGAGATCTACGCCTACGGACCCGAGCTGTACAACGAGGACATGACGCTGGACAAGGACCACTTCGCCGATGCCATGAAGGCGTTCGGCATGGAGATGCCCGAGTGGGACTCGTTCGTCGACACGACGAACCTCGAACGGGCGAACGCCCAGCTGGACGACTGAACACGGTGAGGGGCGGCGAAGCTGCCGCCCCTCGCTCCGCAAGAAGACGAGAAGAGAAGGTGCACATGCGCGCAGCGGTGCTGAGCGGACACGATCTGCGGGAGCTGGTCGTGCGGGACATCCCCGACCCGCAGCCGGGTCCCGGCGAGGTGGCCGTCCGCGTCGAGACCGTCGGCGTCAACCAGCTCGACCTCAACGTGATCGCCGGGGTCGGGCCCGGCGCACGAGCCCGGCTGCCACGGGTGCTGGGCATCGACCCGGCCGGTTCGATCGTCGCCGTGGGCGCTGGAGTGGATGCCGCACGCATCGGCGAAGCAGTGGTCGTCAAGCCCAACATCCCCTGTGGAACCTGTCCCGCCTGCACTGCAGATCATGAAGAGGACTGTCCGAAGCAGACCGTCGTCGGCGTGCACCGCGACGGCGGCGCCGCCGAGGTCGTCATCGTGCCCGCGCGCAGCGCCTTCGACAGACGCGGGCTGGATGCGGCGCAGGCGAGTGCCGTCGTGCACAGCGCCGCGATCGTGCTGAACGCCGCCGAGGCCGTCGGGCTGTCGTCGTCCGACCGGGTGCTCGTGATGGGCGCCGGCGGCACGCTCGGCAGGGCTGCGACCGCGATCGCACTGCATCGCGGGGCCGAGGTGGTCGCGGCGTCCCGCCGGCCGCTTCAGCAGATCGGCGGCGAGACCACCGTGACCGCCCCCGACGCAGCCGCGCTCGAGACGGCGCTCACGCGCACAGCCGCCGGGTTCGATGTACTTCTCGACGTCACCGGGAACGCCCCCACGCTCGGCATTGGGATCGCCGCGCTCGGCTGGGGCGGCCGTGCAGTGTTCTGCTCGGCGTCGGTGAGCTCGGACCTGCGCATCGACGCCCGCGACTTCTACCTGCGGCGCAAGGTGCTCCGCGGCGCCGCCAGCGCCGGGTACCGTCATGTGGCAGAGGCTCTCGACCTCGCGGCGGCCGGCGTCGTCCCCGAGCTGGTCGGGGAGCGGCATCCGCTCTCCGAGATCGTGCACGCGTACGCGGCATTCCCCCTGAAGAAGAACGGCAAGGTGATCATCGATGTCCAGTGAGAACGGAAAGGGCTCGCTCGCGGGCGTCCTGGTGATCGAGCTGGGTCAGTACATCTCCGGACCGTATGCGGCGAAGCTGCTCGCCGACCTCGGTGCGGATGTGATCAAGATCGAGTCACCAGAGGGCGACCCGATGCGGCGCTGGGAGGGACGCGCCCGCATGAGCCCGCAGTTCGCGGCCTACAACCGTGGCAAGCGCAGCGTCGTGCTCGACCTGAAGGACCCGACTGACCTCGACCGTCTGCTGCGTCTGGTTGACGACGCCGACGTCGTGATCGACAACTTCCGCCCCGGCGTCACCGACCGGCTCGGCATCGGCGCCACGGCGCTCGCCGCACGCAACCCCCGCGTGATCACCTGCTCGATCACCGGTTTCGGGCCGGACGGCCCCTACGCGAAGCGGCCCGCCTACGACACGGTGATCTCGGCCGTCGGCGGCATGTACAGCCAGGTGGTGCCCGCCGAGACCGTGCGGCCGATGGGCCCGGCGTTCTCGGACCTGCTCTCCGGCATCCAGGCGACCCAGTCGGTGCTCGCCGCGCTGCACGCCCGCAACATGACCGGCGTCGGTGAGCACATCGAGGTGTCCATGGTGGGCGCGCTGGTCGATTTCCTCACCGAGTCAGCATCTTCCTTCCTCGAGACCGGGCAGGTCTCCGGACCGGACTCGCGCCCACGCCGCGCACAGGCCTATGCCTGCAGCGGGTCCGACGGCAGAGCGTTTGTCATCCACATGTCGGTGCCGGAGAAGTTCTGGACCGGACTGCTGGACGTGCTCGAGCGCCCCGACCTCGCCGACGACCCGCGGTTCGCGACCCGCGAGCAGCGCGTGCGCAACTATGACGAGCTCGACCAGGTGCTGAAGCAGATCGCCCTCACCAGACCGCGCTCCGAGTGGCTGGAGCGTCTCGCCGCACACGACATCCCGCACGGTCCGCTGAACACCGTCGCCGACCTGTTCGACGACCCGCAGATCCGCAGTATGGCGCTCGTCGAGCCGATCGACGGGCCTGACGGTCCGGTGAACGTGCCGACGCCGAGCACCCGGTTCCACCGCAGCGGCCGCCCCGAACTGACCTACGCCCCCGATCTGGGCGAGCACACGGCATCCGTCACGCAGAAGGACGCCGAGAAGGAAGGAATCAAGGCATGACCGCGCTCGACGACCTCGTCGCCATCGACGTGCACACCCACCCCCAGACCGAGGAATTCATAGCGGCGATGGGCAACCGGCACACGCAGATGGCCAAGCACTTCGGCCGCGAGCGGCCCATCGTCTCCTTCGCCGAGCAGGCCGATCAGTACCGCGACCGGAAGATGATGGCGGTGATCGTGAACTCCGACTCGGAGACCACCTCCGGCATCAAGGGCGCCCCGAACGACCTGCTCGGCAGGGCGCAGCAGGACCACCCCGACGTGTTCCTCGCCTTCGCCGGCATCGACCCGTGGAAGGGGCAGGCGGCGGTCGCGGAGATCCGTCGGATGCACGACGAGTACGGCATCAAGGGCGTCGGCGAGCTCAACCCGGCACGGCAAAAGTTCCTGCCCAACGACCGCCGGTTCTACCCGATCTGGGAGACCTGCGCCGAGCTGGGCCTGGTGGTGATGTTCCACTCCGGGTTTCCCGGTGCCGGCGCCGGCACCCCCGGCGGCGGTGGATACAAGCTGGAGAATGCCAAGCCCATCCCGTACATCGACGACATGGCCGCCGACTTCCCCGAACTGAACATCATCAGCGCTCACCCCGCCTGGCCCTGGCACCTCGACAACCTCGCCATGGTCTGGCACAAGTCGAACGTCTACCTCGACCTGTCCGGCTGGGCGCCCAAACACCTCCCCGCCGACGTGCGGCAGTACGCCAATTCGGTGATCACCGACCGCGTGCTGTTCGGCTCGGACTGGCCGGTGATGACGGTGGAGCGCTGGATGAGCGAGTTCGACGAGCTCGGCTTCAAGCCGGAGTCCCGGCAGAAGATCCTGCTCGACAACGCCCGCAAGCTGTTCAAGCTGTGAGGAGGATGCTCTGTGGCTGACCTGGTCATGGCGGCGATGACGCCGCACAACCCGCTGCTCTGGCGCGCGATGCGTGAGCCGATGCCCGACGACCTCGCTCCCGTCGCGCGGAACTTCGCCCGCATCCGCGCATCCGTCGCCGCGCACCGTCTCGATGCGCTGATCGTGATCGGCACCGACCACCTGCGGCAGTTCTACTACGACAACTCGCCGGCGTTCGTCGTCGGCACTGCGGAGTCGTACCACGGCACCTGGCAGAACGAGGTGCGCACCTTCGGGATGGAGTATCGCGAGGTGACCGGGCACGCGGCCCTGGCCGCACAGATCGCCGGCGGCTCACTGCTGCCCGAGGCGATCGACTTCTCGATCAGCCGGGAGTGGCGCCTCGACCACAGCTACGTGATCCCGCTGCAGTACGCACGTCCGGAGTTCGACATCCCCGTGGTGCCGATCCACACGAACGCGTCGCTGCCGCCGGTGCCGTCGGCGCGACGGTTCGCAGCGCTGGGCGCGCACCTGCGCGACGCGGTCGAACGGTGGGATTCCGATGCTCGGGTCGGCATCCTCGCTTCTGGCCACATGGCCAACGACGTGGGCGGGCCGCGGACCTTCGCCGGCGCACCGGATCCGGACTTCGACCGCAGCGCGTGGGAGTGGATGCGGGACGGCGACCTGGACGCCGCGATCGCCGGATGCCTCGACGTGGATCGCCTCAACGAAGCCGGGTCGATGACCTACCAGTATCTGAACGCGATCACCGCGCTCGCGGCGATGGGCGCACGGCCAGCCGACTATGCGGATGCCACGCCGTCGCGCTTCGCGAGCAGTCCCTTCTTCCTGTGGGAGGAGCAGTCATGACCGACTACATGATCGGCAAGTTCATCCGCAGCGTCGAGATGGACGATGCTGTGCTGGATCGGTATGTCGCCGACCCGGCAGGGTATGTCCAGGAGTGGCTGGCCGGCGGAACAGGCCCCGAGACGGTGACCGACGACCGCATCCTGACGGAGGCCGAGCAGGCTGCCTTCGCCGCGCGCGACTACGGCGCGCTGTTCCGGCTCGGCGCGCACCCTTACCTGCTGTGGCACTTCACCGAGGCCGTCTACGAGCACGAGTACACCGAGGACTTCGGCTGGCGCGAGTTGGTGGAGAAGTACCGGGCGGCGATCGCCCCGTAGGCCGTACGCGGAAGACGGATGCCGGCGTACTCATCAGTACGCGGGCATCCGTCTTTCTGAGAAGTCAGATCCCTGGAACAGGCTTACTGGAGCGGAACAGGCCGTCCGGGTCGTAGCGGGTGACGACCTCGCGCAGCCGCTCCAGAGACGCGGCCGGGAACAGCTCCTCGGGGTCGCCGAGCGACTCGATGAATCCCGCGAACCTGCCGACGCGGTATGGAGCGACGATCTCGTCGAGCCTGTCCTGATCAGCGAGCACGGCGGTTCGGGCATCCGGGTTGGCGAGGATTCCGACGGAGTACATCGTGACGTCGCCCGGAACGGTCTCCCGCACGCCGCCGCCGCGGACCGCACGGTGCAGCGCTCCGCCGACGTGGCGGAACTGAACGAGCATGAGGGCCTTGCGGGTCATCAGCTCGACGACCTGCGCGATCGTCTCGGGCGTCGGTCGCGACATCTGGGCTGTCGTGCCGCGCGAGGAGACCGGACCCGGCGGGTCGGTCGTGATGCCGGGGATCTCGACCGGAGACATGGCCGCAAACGTGTCGCGGAACGGGCCGAGGGCGTGGAACGGCTCGAGCAGGCGGCGACCCTCGGCCTCGAGGACTGCGGCGTCGATGTCGCCGCCCTCGCCCAGGTACACGCCCATGACCGAGACGAAGGAGCGGCCGCGGATGGCGTCCGGCAGATGCGGGGCATCCGGGAAGTTGTACATCGTGACCCAGGTCGTGAGTTCCTCCGGGGCGTCCGTGAGGAAGTCCGCCCACGTCTGCAGCACCTCGGTGGCCTTGTCTGCCGCGAACGAGAGAGCGCCGCCGTAGACACGGGACTGGCGAACGGTGCCGAACTCGACCGCCGTGACGAGAGCAGCGTTGCCGCCGGCTCCGCGCAGCGCCCAGAACAGGTCGGCGTGGTTCTCGGCATCCGCCCTGACCTGAGTACCGTCGGCGAGCGTGCACTCGATCGCCGTGATGGCGTCCGGCTGCAGCCCGTGCTTGCGGGACAGCCAGCCGATCCCGCTGCCGAGCGAATAGCCGACGACACCGACGGTCGGCGAGGAGCCGTGCCGTGCGGCGAAGCCGGCCTCAGCGAGCTGTGGGACGACCGCGCTCCAGCGCACGCCGGCCCCGACGCGAACGCGGCCGGTCCGGGTATCAACCTTCACCTCGTCGAGCGCGGCGGTGCGCACCAGGAGGGTGTCGGCGAGATCTCCGAGAGTGCTCGCGCCATGCCCTGTGGCCTGTGCGGCGACGCGCAGGCCGTGCGCGCGGGCGTAGCGCACGGCGGCGGCTACTTCGCCGGCGTCGCGTGGGACCGCGATGGCCGAGGGCTGCTGGTCGATCAGCAGGCTGTAGGTCGCGCGCAGCTCGTCCCAGCCCGGATCGGATGCGCGGACGATGCGCACACCGTCGGGTTCGGAGCCGGGCAGGTCGTCTGTCGCGGACAGGAATGAGGTATCGGTCATCACGCCTCCGGGATCGGTGGACACCCTTTTGTATCCAGAATCCAATCATGGCACGAGTTGCAAGGGAGTGGGCGGGTGTCTCCTTTGGGAGGAGGAGACACCCGCCGGGGGCGAGGACTGGGAGATCTCGCCCCACCGGGCCGGACCGGGTTGGGGATGGGAGATGGTCACGGCCCGGACTGCGGATGCCGGCTGGGAATACCGATCACCCGCACCGTCGACACCGGCGCGGTTGCCCCTCCGGCGATGGGCGCCGATGTCGACGGGGTCTTTGGGTGCATCCGGGAGGCCGCGCGTACGCGGGCCTCCCGGACGGGAGTCACGCGACGCGGCGTCGCATGAGTCCGGCGCCTGCCAGCAGCAGGAGAGCGGCGATGGCGGCGAGCAGCGGTGCACCGCCGTTCCCTCCGGTCGAGGCGAGCGTGTCACCGCCCTCCGCCGTCGCCGCGCCGCCACCGTGGGCAGCGGGCTGCGCGGTGCCGGGGTTGGTGCCGGGTTCGGTTCCCGGGTTGGTACCGGGGTCGGTCCCCGGGTCGGTCCCCGGGTCTGTACCGGGGTCGGTTCCCGGGTCGGTGCCGGGGTCGGTCCCCGGGTCTGTACCGGGGTCGGTTCCGGGGTTCGTACCCGGGTCCTCCACCGTGCTCTCGCCGACCACGGAGATGGCGTTGCCGCCGATCGAGATCGGTGCAGTGATCGGCGCGACGATCTGCGTTCCGCCGAGCAGCGAGCCGAGGCCGTCGGTCACCGGGTTCCCCGCGCTGCCGGGCGTGCCGCCCGCCGAGCCGGATCCGCCGGTCACCGTGCTGGTCCCCGCGGCCGAGATGGCGTTTCCGCCGATCGTCACCGGCGCGGTGATCGGTGTGACGACCTGGCTGCCGCCGAGCACTGATCCGTCACCGTCGGTGGTGGCCCCGGGAGCGGGCGCGGAGCCCGTGCCCGACCCGGCCGAACCAGACTTGTCGACCGTGCTGGTGCCCAGTGCGGCGATCGCGTTTCCGCCGACGTTCACGGGTGCGGTGATCGGTGCGACGATCTGCGAGCCTCCGCCGAGCGAGGACCCGCCGTCGGTGGTCGCGGCCGAGCCGGACGCCGGGGGCGTGGTGCCCGGGGAAACCGGTGCGGTGCCGCCGACCGAGCTCTCTCCGAGGACGGAGACCGCGTTGCCAGAGGCGGTGACGGGTGCTGTCACCGGCGCGACGACCTGCGTCCCGCCGAGCGCCCCGTCCGTTCCGTCGGTGCGGGGCGTGCCGGCGTTCGCCGCGGATGCAGGTGCTGCCGGTGCCGTGCCGCCGACGGCGCTGTCACCGAGGACGGAGACCGCGTTGCCGTTCGTCGTGATCGGAGCTGTCACCGGTGCGACGACCTGCGTCCCGCCGAGCGCCGCGCCGGAGCCGCTGGTCGTGGCGTCCGTCGCCGGAGCCGCGGATGCGGCGGGTGCGCCCGCCGATGCTCCCTTCGCATCACTCGTGCCGAGCAGCGCGATCGCGTTGCCGTTCGCCGTGATCGGCGCCGTGATCGGGGCATCCACCTGGGTGCCGGCGGCGATCGACGATCCGCCGTCGGTCCCGGCATCAGTGGTCCCGGCCGCAGGCGCCGCCGGAGCGGAGCCGCCGCCGGAGGCCGTGCTCCTGCCGAGCACGGAGATCGCATTGCCGCCGAGGTCGATCGGCACGCTCACCGGGATGACGGCCTGGGTGCCGCCGGCGACCGATGACCCACCGTCGGTCGTGGCCGTCGACGCGTGAGCCGCAGCGGCGGGTGCCGGCGCGGCGGTGGTGTCGTGGGCGGTGCTGCTCCCGAGCACCGACAGGCTGTTGCCGGTCACGGTGATCGGCGCGTTCACGGCCACGAGGGCCTGGGTTCCCGAGAGCGCTCCCTGAGCTCCGGAGGTGGTGATGAGCGGCTTCGGAGCCGTCGCGGGTGCGGCCGCCGACGCGGGCGCCGGAGCCGACTTCGAGGTGCCGAGCAGGCCGGCCGACACGTTCTTGACCGTGACCGGCACGTTGACGGTCACGACCGCCTGCGAGCCGGATGCCGTACCGCTGCCGCCGCTGGTGTGTGCGGTCGGCGCCGGTGCGGGCTGGGCGGGCGGTGTGCTGGCGGAGGTCGCCTTCGATGTGCCCAGCACGGATACGGCGTTGCCGCCGATCTGCACCGGTGCGCTGATCGGCGCGACCGCCTGAGTGCCGGACAGGATTCCGTCGTGGCCGGATGTCTCGGCCGCGTTCGCGGCCGTGGCGCCGAGCAGCGTGATGCCGCCGGCGATCAGCGTGCCCCACAGGGCCCGCTTGATGATTGCATGCATGGTTCAGTCCCCCTGACTGATGATCGGGTCTCGGATGCTGCGCGCGGACGCGCGCAGCGCTCTGTCGTCGCCCTCAGGCGACAGCGAGACCCCGTCAGTCGGGGGAGACGTCGGAGTCGGCGACGGGCGACGTCGGCAGGACGTCGTCGGTCGCCTGAGCAGCCCCGAGGCCGAGAAGCGCAGGGCTGTGCAGCGCATCATCGATGCGCGCGTTCATGGTCGTCGGGCCACCGCCGGAGCCGCCGACGGACGACGAGGATGCCGGCGCAGGCGCCGGAACGGGCGCGACTGCGGGATCGACGGGATGCGGCTGGGCAGTCGCGTCTCCGGCATCCGCTTCTGCGCCTGCGACCTGTGTCGCGGAGGCGAACAGCGCCGCCAATGCCTCGGATCCCGGCGCAGTCGTGGCCTGCGCAGCCTGAGCCGGCGTCTCGACCGCGGCAGGGGCGGGGGCATCGCCGACGACGGCGGGCGAAGAGGGCTCGGCCGCGGTGCCAGGCACAGCAGGCTCGCTCTCATCCGACGGCGTGATCGCGTCGACCACGGGCGGCAGCACGGCATCCGTCACGTCGGTGACTGCGCCTGTTGCGGCGTCTGCCGTTCCGGCGACATCGCGGACGAGGTCCGTCACGCCCAGGCCGTCGGCGACGTCACCGACGATCGGGACACCGCTGACGACGCCGAGCACGGGATCGAGGGCGGACGAGACCGGGGCATCCCGCAGGATGCCGGTGATCGGGGCAGTCGCTGCCTTGACGGTGTCGCCGGCGGCCTGTGCGACCGGGGCGACGATCCCGCCGATGACGGGGGTCTTGGTGACGGCGGTGACCGCGGTGTCGACCACAGCGGGAACGGCCTTCGCGACCGGCTTGGCAGCCGCGTTCGCGACCGGGGCGACGACCTTCGTGACAACCGGTGCGACCACCTTGGTGACCACGGGCGAGACGACCTTGGTGACGACCGGCTTGACCGGTGCGGTCACGGCCGTGACGGCCGGAGCGACCGCCTTCGTGACCGGCTTCAGCGCATCGGTGACAGGAGAGGTCGCGGTGTGCACCGCGCCGCTGACGGCCGAGGTGAGCGAGCCGAGCGGGTTCTCTGGCTCATCTGCATGGGCGGCGGAGCCGCCGGAGATCAGCGTGATCGTGGCCCAGGCCAGCACTCCGAAGGCGCCCCAGAGGACGGCCGCGGGAATGCGGCGTCGGGACACGACGGCGTTCACGCTGTGCTTCCTCCCCGAAGACGACGATCACCGAGCGCAACGCGCCCATGGCGGGAGACTACCCTCGCGCGGCCGTTCTGTCCACGCTGGATCACAGCGAGCATCGGGGAGCCGTGAAGAAGAAGGGGGCGGATGCCTCTCGGGAGGTGAGAGGCATCCGCCCTCGAATGCCGGCGGCGGGGATGCCGGCCGGCATCCGTGGGGCGATCGCGAGGGAGGGGGGAGGGGTTTCGCGATGCCCCGAGCTGCGGACGGGGACGGGCGCCGGGACGGGGAGGGGGAGGTGTCCCGACGGGTCCGCGCATCCGCACCGGTGATCCGGACCAGAGGTCGACGGAGGCACCGGATGCCGCGATGCGGGGGGCACCGCAGCATGTCGGATGGGCCGCACGGATGCGGCCGGAGGGATCAGTCGGGTGAGACGTCGGTGGTGAAGACCGGCGCCGCGGGCACGACGGACTGCGTCGCCTCAGCGGCGCGCACGGGCGTGCCCTCGTGGATCGGCATGTCGTCGTTGATTCCGGATGCCAGCGCGAGCGGGCCGCTCGAGCTGCTCGGGGTCGTGGTCGACGGAGCGGCCGGCGAATAGGGGCCGGGAAGCTCGAGGTCGGCGGAGGTGTCATCGGACGGCGTCGAATCGTGCGAGTCGGGCGGCGTCGTGCTCTGCGTCGCCACGACGGTCGCGTCGGGGCGGTGCTCGACGACCGCGCGCGTCCATGACGAGGCGACCGCGCTCCGCGCCGAGGGTGCGGTGCGGACGACGCCTGCGGGCGCTGCGCGGTGCTTACCGTGACGGGCTGCGCCGGAGCTCTCGTGTCCGCGGTGCCTGCCGCTGACCTGCTGAGCCTGGGAGCCGCCGTCGCGCCAGTAGCGCGCGTGGTGCGAGGACGGCGGGTGCGATGCGGCCTGATAGGCCTTCTTGACGATCGACTCGGTCCACGCGGCAGCGTTCTTGGCCGCGCCTTCGTTGTCGTACGCGTCGCCGGCGTGATCACCGGCGTCGAACTGCGCCGCGAACGCCGCGAACTCCGCCGGTCGGAGGATCGAGGCCGTGGCATCCGCGCTGTCGTCGGAAGGACGGGATGCGGATGCGGATGCCGCGAGCATCATGGGCTTCGGGACGGTCGACCCCGTGCGAGTCGCGCCCTGCTTGGGCGCGACGGCCTCGTTGCGGGGCGCGTGAGTCGCCTGTGCGAAGCCGCGAACCTGATCGACGACGGCCGGGCCCTTCTTCGCGGTCGCGTGCGTGTTCCCGGGTACGGGTGCCTTCGCCTTCGCGGGCGCCTTTGCCTTCGCTGAAGCCTGGTGGTCGCCGCGGCGGTCTCGTTCCTGCTGCTTCGGGGCCTGCCGGTGGTGCGACGCGGCCTCCTTGTCCGCCCGAGCGGGCGCCTGGTGGGCTGTGCGCTGCGCGTTCTGTGCCGAGGCGGCACCCGGACGGTCGTGCGGCGCGCCGCGATCCGATGCGTGCGCTGCTCCGCCGCCGAAGAGCGCGACCAGCAGGACCCACGCGAGTACGCCGAGTGCACCCCAGAGAGCGACCGTGGGCACACGGCGCCGGGAGGTCACGGCAGTCACTCGACTGTCTCCGTTCGGGTTGAGACGCGGGTCTCGGCTCGTCGTAGTTCGGGATGTTGCGCTTCGCGGTCGGATGACACGCAGATTCCGTACAGGGTACGCCACGAAGCTGAGTCCGTCGAGGGGGATCTTGCGCTCCGGAACGCGGATTCCGGGCGTGTCGACCGCGGCGTCGCGCGGCAGGGCGCGGATCGACGGTTCTCCCCAGGTTGTGCACATCGACACGCGCGGCGAGCAACCTTCAAGCATCGCTTTAAACCGATTTCCATCCACAGGGTGAGGAAAATGAAACTCCCTGTTCATGCACGATAAATAGGTCTTGGAGGGAAACTCTCCACTGGGTTGTCCACAGAGGTTCTTCACAGACACTCCCACGTTGTCCGCACCCTGTCCACAGAGTTATCCACAGGCTGTGTTGCAGTGGCGGGAGCGGACTTCTAGCGTTGGGGAGCGACCGGATGTCGGGGGTGCGTGATTCGCTGTTCACAGCGGCCCGCTACGAGCATCCGATCGCGATCGCGCGACCCCCGAGTCGTGCGTTTCGGAGTGGCCGGAGCCGGAGGGAGCACAGTGTCGATCGCCGACATCACCGAGGACCGGATGGGCGCACCCCGTGGACCGGAGCGCGTACCCCCGCACGATCTGCTCGCAGAGCAGAGCACCCTCGGCGGCATGATGCTCTCGGCCGACGCGGTGGCCGACGTGCTCGAGACTCTCAAAGGCGCCGACTTCTACGTGCCGAAGCACGAGCTGATCTTCGAGGCGGTGCTGTCGCTGTACTCGCACGGCGAGCCGACCGACGTCGTCGCCGTCACCGACGAGCTCATCAAGACCGGCGAGCTGGGCCGCGCCGGCGGCGCGGACTACCTGCACACGCTCACCTCTATCGTTCCCACCGCCGCGAATGCCGGCTACTACGCGGAGATCGTCGCGGAGCGCGCCATCCTGCGCCGCCTGGTGGATGCCGGCACCCGCATCGTGCAGCTCGGCTACGACGGCCAGGGCGACGCGACCGAGATCGTCAACAGCGCCCAGGCGGAGATCTACTCGGTCACCGGTACCGAGACCGCCGAGGACTACGTCCCGCTGACCATCGCCGTCGACGCCGCACTCGAGGAGATCGAGGCGGCGAGCGGCCGCGACGGCACGATGACGGGCGTGCCGACCGGCTTCAAGGAGCTCGACGACCTGACGAACGGCCTGCACGGAGGCCAGATGATCGTCGTCGCCGCGCGTCCCGCCATGGGTAAGTCGACGCTGGCGCTGGACTTCGCCCGCGCGGCATCCATCGCCCACGGCCAGCCGTCGATCTTCTTCTCGCTCGAGATGGGCAAGGCGGAGATCGCCATGCGCCTGCTCAGCGCCGAGGGCGCGGTGCCGCTGCAGAACCTGCGCAAGGGAACGATGGACCAGCGCGACTGGACCACCGTCGCGGCCACCCGAGGTCGCATCAACGACGCACCGCTGTACATCGACGACAGCCCGAACATGACGCTGGTCGAGATCCGCGCGAAGTGCCGCCGACTCAAGCAGCGGGCCGGGCTGAAGATGGTGATCATCGACTACCTGCAGCTGATGACGAGCGGCAAGCGCGTCGAGTCGCGTCAGCAGGAGGTCTCGGAGTTCTCGCGTGCGCTGAAGCTGCTCGCGAAGGAGCTGCAGGTCCCGGTGATCGCGCTCTCGCAGCTGAACCGCGGACCGGAGCAGCGTCAGGACAAGAAGCCCGCGATCAGCGACCTGCGTGAGTCGGGTTCGATCGAGCAGGATGCCGACATGGTGATCCTGCTGCACCGCGACTCCGTCTACGACAAGGACGTGCGTCCTGGCGAGGCCGACCTGATCGTCGCCAAGCACCGTAACGGTCCGACCGCGACGATCAACGTGGCGTTCCAGGGCCACTACTCCCGGTTCATGGATATGGCCCCCGGAGACTTCGGCGGTGGCGGCGGAGGCGGCGACTTCAACTGAGGTCCGCGCGCGTCTGTAGGTTCCGCGTGAACCTGGCAAAATCCGCGCACAGAAGGCAGGCAGTTGGCAGTGCTGCCATCTCGGCGGAGGGCGTCTCATTGATCGGGGGCTGAGCAGTCTGGTCTAATCGGTGGATGGTCGCGAGGTGGTTTGAAGCCGTCCCCAAAGCACGTCCCGGTGACCGTGTCGCCGTGATTTCGCCGGCATCCGCCGCCCCAGCGATCTCACCCGCACTGCACGAGCAGGCGATGCGACGTCTGACCGAGGCAACGGGGCTGATCCCGGTCGAGTACCCGACTACGCGTCAGTTGGGTGCGAGTGCGGAGGCCCGAGCCGCCGACGTGACCGCGGCGTTCGCCGATCCGGATATTCGGGCTGTGTTGGCGACAATCGGTGGCGATGACCAGGTGACGGTGGTCCCGCACGTCGATGCCGGCGTGCTCGCGGCGAACCCGAAGCCGTTCGTCGGATACAGCGACAACACGAACCTGCACAACCTGCTCTGGAATCTCGGCGTGCCGAGCTTCTACGGCGGATCCACTCAGGTGCATCTCGGGCCGGGCCCGTACCTCGACGACGTCCACCTGCGGTCGCTGCGCGCTGCCCTGCTCCACGGCGGCACGCTCGAGCTCACCGAACCCGGCGAGTCCGAGGACTTCGGGCAGCCATGGGACGATCCCCGCGCCCTGACGGAATTCGGCGCGCGCGAGGCCACCGAAGCATGGATCTGGGCTGGTCCAGGCGATGTCGTGTCTGGGAGGAGCTGGGGCGGTTGCATCGAAGTCGTCGACCAGATCGCCGTCGCCGGTCGTATGCCCGCTCTGAGCGACCTGGAGGGCGCGATCCTGCTGCTGGAGACCGGCGGACAGGCACCACCCGCAGTTCACGTCAAGCGCTGGGTGCGCGCCCTGGGCGAGCGCGGAGTGCTCGACGTCGTCGCCGGTGTACTCGTCGCCCGACCTCCGGTCAGCGAACTTGGCGCACCCGTACCGCCCGCGGCTGAGCGTGCGCGACTGCGAGCCGCTCAGCGGGACACGATCATCGAACAGGTCGCCCGGTACAACCCCGCCGCGGTCGTGTGCGTGGGCGTGCCTTTCGGACACACCCGCCCGCAGTGGATCATTCCGCACGGTGGTACCGTCACCCTCGACGGCACGAACCGGACCGTCGTCGGGGAGTACTAGTTCCGGTCGATCGTCCTCGTCATTCCGGGCGAGGTGATCGCCCGTTCTGGTGACGTGTAGGAATCCGCCATCTCGCATGGAATACCGGCTGCGATACCGTTGCCAACTGCGCGCGGAATCGCGCCATTCCCCGCCATCCCGGGCAGGAACCTACATGGCGGCGGAGGCGGCGACTTCAACCGAGGTCGGTGCGTTCTTGTTTTTGGCGGCCACAGTTCGTTTCCCGCTCCGTGACATAGTGCTCGCTGATCTCCCACTGTCTTCACGCCCGTTCACCGCCGTCTGCTCGCCACGATTACGCCCGACTTGCCTGCTGCACTGACCGACGCTCGATGAGCTCCATATGTCTACAGTGTGCGCAAGCACTGAGAATGCTTGGCCCCAACGTCGGAGACCAGCTCTAGAGTGCCAGACACCTCATCCTCAGAGCGATTGGAACCGACATGGCATCGATCCCGACGATTACTTGCCCTTACTGCCGCCACACCTTCGTCGGCGTCAAGGTCACGCGGCATGGGCTCATCCGATGTGGAAAATGTGGCAAGACCATCCGAATCTAGCAACTGGTAGACGTCGACCGGCCGGCAACGGTTGTGTCCGTCCGGAGACTGTGGCTCGCTCCGACCTCGCTGCGCGCCTCAGCGCTCTGGCGGGCAAACCTTAAATGCTCCAGCATTGCTCGTCGCGAGAGTACGCCCTAGTGCCAATGCTGGGTTTAAGCATTAGCCCGGCTATCCTCTAGACATGGCGGCTGAGCGGAGTACTCCATACCTCGAGACTCCTGAGGTTGTTCGCCTTTGTGACCTGCCGTACTCCACGCTCGATTACTGGGTCAGGACTGGGCTGGTTGCGCCATCAGTGCGTGGAGGCAGCGGAAGAAGGCGAACCCGACAGTGGTCAGTCCTCGATGTCGTGTGTGTCCGAGCGTTGAAGGAGCTACGAGACGCCGGGGCTTCGGTGCGTGTTCTGAAGCAAGCACAGGCCATGTTGCGCGACACCTGGTCGGCCACGCTTAGGGATCACATGCTGTACTGGGACGGAGGGGACCTGATACAGGTTGATGAGTGGAAGAACTTGGTCTCACTCATCGCGGCCCCCGGACAAGGTGTGCTTCATATCGTGGCGCTCTCAGTCGACGCTTTGCGCGCGGAAGCGGAGTCGGTTGCTGCTATTAGCGGTGGGGAAACTAGGAGGTCAGCATGAGTCTGGTACTCGAATCGCATGGCGTGGGCGAGTTGGATATCGACTATTCACGCGCTACACAGCTCTCGACCATTGGTTCGATGGCGGATGCGGTCCTGCGGGAGCTCATCATCATCGAGCTAGGGACGCTCGACTCGGACAAGTTGGTCGCGGTCCCGCAGGCCGCTCGGATCTTCCGCCTGGCGGCGACTCAGTATGCGCACCGGCGCACCATCTGGGACGCGCACTCGGTGCTTGATGACTTGGTCCACTTCTCCTCGCCCGGTTCGGACGATATTGGCGGAGCACCCGAACCGCAGGTCGATGATCTCCAGCCCTGGCTGGTGGGACTAGCAGGTGCCCTGGAGTCGCTCACGGAACAGGTACCGAACCCTGACGCGATTGATCTCGTGCGAAGGGAATTTACGCAAATCTCGCAGTCGACCATGCGGTCAGCTTCGCGCATGGTCAGCGGACACACCTTCCTCGCATAGTCGTGGAGAATCTTGGGCTGCTGCTCGCTCGCACCGAAACGAGGCTTGAGAGCGTCAAGCGACACATTGAAGGGCTCCCCGACGGCCGCGGTGGGGAGTGGAAGGAACTCCTGCGGCACGTACATGGCGAGTTCAGGAGTGACGCCGATACGATCGTCAGCGATATCTCCGTGGCCGAGGGGGTGGAAGAACCCGCCCGAGGGCAACTGCGAGCAAACGCGGGCCAGAGGCTAGAACGACTACAGATCCTCCTAGATGCACTTCACGCCAAAATGGCGACCTATCGTGACGCCGTCGCGCGGGCGGACGTGCCCGTCGGTCTTCAGCACCTTGTGGATGTGCTCATAGATCAGGTCGTCATCGACTCAGGCGATCCCATCATCCATCTCGACACCAGAAACATGTACTCGACCATCGACCTTGTTGGCCCGATGGATGAGCTCCTTGCGGCACTTGGGCCGCAAGGCCGGATGTACTCGGGGCGCCACCCGATCGCCTTCAACCTGCCTGCCCTGGATCCAAACAATGTGCTTCTCTCTCCCGTGCTGGCGCACGAAGTTGCGCATACCGCGGTGACACGCGAGCTGCTGAAGAAGCTGCAAGACCGGATCCAAAGCGGGCCGGCAGGAAGGCAGATTGACGATGCCTTTGCGCGGCTAGGCTTCGGTGGCGATCAGCAGCAGACGGCGGGGCTGGCGCAGGCTTTCCAGGCATGGTCGGCAGAACTGTTGTGCGATGCGATTGCGATCGCCCTGACCGGTCCGAGCTTCCTGTTCGCATTCGCTGCGTTCGTCCCTCCGACCGCTGTTGCGGCAGCCGGAAGATCGCATCCGGACATTCAGGATCGCATTGGTTTCGCGCTTGACGTCGTAGACAGCTACGGTTGGACGCCATTCATCGAAGATCGAGCCCCCAATCTGACGAAGTGGTTCCGTGAGGTCTCGACCCAGCCTGTTCTCACCGGCAGACCAGAGGAGACCTTTCTCCGGGAAGCAATCTCTGCTAGTGCAGCAGAGAGGAAGCAGATCGCTTCGCAGCATATTGTCAGCCCATTGGACCCACAAGAGGGCGCTCGAATCGATCAAGCGGCTACATGGCTTGCTCAAGGTGTACCGCTGGTCGATATCGACGGCGTCGTGCTCTCTCCATGGCAGGTCGTGCTCGCAGGTTGGATGGCGTCAATCTCCGTGCGGGGCGATGAATCGCCGACTGTCGCGCTGGCAGCAGGAGACCAGGACTATAACGCTGTGATCGTAAAGGCGATCGAGTACTCCCAGATCGTGTCCGAATGGAGGGCGAAATGACCGCGCTCACGGACACCGATATCCGCTTGATGCTTGCCGAAACCAACCCGTCGAGGCAGCTCATCATCACGCCCTTACTAGATCCGGAAAAGCAAGTCGGCCCGGGGAGCATCGACCTTCGCCTCGGCACGGAGTTCTTGGAGACACCGCGTCAAAACAGCGCCTCGATTGATCCGTTCGCTGAGAAAGACCCGCGCGCACGTCCAGTCGCTGACCTGCGCACTTACGTGCCGCTTGGGGATCAGTATGTGCTCCACCCGGGACAATTTGCGCTGGGAGCGACTCTCGAATTTGTCGTGCTCCCGGACGACGTGATCGGTCAGGTTCTGAGTCGTTCATCGTGGGGGCGACTCGGGCTTCTCGTTGCTACTGCCGTAGCCGTTCAGCCCGGGTTCCGTGGCTCCCTCACCCTTGAGCTTGTCAACGCGGGCATGGTGCCCATTGTGCTCCGTCCAGGCTTGCGGATCGCCCAGCTTCAGCTTTGGCGCACGGCACAATCCGCGGGCGCGCCGTACTCGACCAACGGAAAGTACCGTGCGCCTCTCGGGCCAGAGAGCAACCGACTTGCTTGGGAGCATGAGGAGCGTGAGCGACTCATCACGATCACGAACAAGATGCATGCCCGCGGGGCGAAGGTGCCCGCAGGCGACGATGCCGATGCCTGATTGGGAGCGTTGCCCTCCGGCCGTTGCCCTTGAAAGACGCGAGACCACCTGCGATCAGCGGGAAGACTACCAACGTGGCAGTTTGCGAGCAAGAGTCAGGGCCTGGGCGTTGATATTGGCGGCCAGCGATCTAGATCTCCCACAGCCCGGCGGAATGCTCCGACCGTCCAACGGCGGCGGCGAGTGCACTCGAATTCAACTGAGGTCCGCCCGCAGGCGCTCCGCCTGACGCAGCAGATACTGCTGCTCGAGCACGCTGGTCGCGCGGCGCGCGGCCTCAGCGTACTCCGCGGCGGCAGCATCCGTCTCTCCCGCCCGTTCGTGCAGGTAGGCGAGCGCCGCGTGGTAGCGCGGCACGTCGTCGTCCACTGCGGCGAGGGCGGCGAGGCCCGCCCGCGCGCCGTCGGCCTCGCCCACGGCGACGGCGCGGCCGAGGCGGATCACCGGTGAGTCCCCAAAGGCGAGGAGCTCGTCGTACCACTCGACGATCTGCACCCAGTCGGTCTCGGCGGCGGTCTGCGCGTCGGCGTGCAGCGCCGCGATCGCCGCCTGCGCCTGGTACTGCCCGAGTCGATCGAGCATCAGGGCGGACTGCAGGATGTCCACTCCCTCGGCGATCGCGCGCTCGTCCCAGAGCGAGCGGTCCTGATCGGCCAGCGGGATGAGCTGCCCGTCGATCACGCGAGCCGGGCGCCGAGCGTGATGCAGCAGCATGAGCGCCAGCAGTCCGCGCACTTCGGGCTCGTCAGTCAGCGCGGCGAGCTGCCGTGTGACGCGGATCGCCTCGGCGGCGATGTCGATCTCGCCCGAGTAGCCCTCGTTGAACATCAGGTAGAGCACGCGCATCACGCGGGAAAGGTCGCCGGACTCATCGAGCGGGATGCCGGCCAGCCGCTGCTTCGCGCGGCTGATGCGCTGCGCCATCGTCGCCTCGGACACCAGGTAGGCGTCGGCGATCTGCCGTGTGGTCAGGCCGGCGACCGCCCGCAGCGTCAGGGCGATCGCCGCCGCCGACGTCAGCACCGGATGCGTGCAGAGGAAGTAGAGGGCGAGGGTGTCGTCGTGCTGCGGCACCGGTCCGGGCTCGGGCTCGTACGAGATCCGCTCCTCGCGGGCCACGCGCGCCGTGTCACTGCGCACCTGATCGAGGAATGCGCGCCACGCGACGGTGACGAGCCACGCCCGGACGTCGCGGATCTCCGTCTGCCCTGGCCGCTCGAGCGCGTGCAGCAGCGCCGTCTGCGCGGCATCCTCGGCCGACGCGAAGTCGGCTCCGCGCCGGACGAGGATGCCCACGACATCCGGGATCGCGCGACGCAGCGCCGCGGCGTCCATCGGAGTCATCGATCTCACGCAGCGTCGGCGGGCGGCGCGCTCATCACCTCGCGCAGCTCCAGCCACTCGCCGAGCGGCTCGCCGCCGGCCCACGGAGCGGCGGACAGCTCGGATGCGATCTCGAGCGCTCGCTCGTACGAGTCGACCTCGACGAGCATCCACCCGGCGATGAGATCCTTCGTCTCGGCGAACGGTCCGTCGACGACGGGCGGGCGCCCCTCGCCGTCGTACCGGACCCAGGAGCCCGCCATTGAGAGCCCCTCCGCGGAGACCAGCTCGCCGGACGCGTTGAGCCGCTCCTCCATGTCGTGCATGTGCTGGATGTGCGCGGCCCACTCGCTCGGCGTGAGCTGGTCCATCGGGACCGCGTTCGTCGAGGGGCGTCCGCCGCGGTAGTGCTTGAGCATCAGATACTTGGCCATGATGACCTCCTGTTCGGTGCGGCCCCATTCTGGCCGCTTCACAGGGGAGACGGAACAGGCGGGGCGTTCTCGACATCGCTCCGGAAGATTTCTTGATCCGATTTCCGGCGCGGTGTCGATCCGGTACGTTCCTGTTCGACGTCTGAGTGAGGCCGCATCACGGCCGCCACGAACAAGGAGCATCATGACCAGCAAGCTCGTCTACACCGGATTCCTCACCGTCGACGGCATCGTCGACTCGCCCGGTTCCTCCCGCGAGGGGCATCCCGGCGGCGGGTGGGTGTTCGACACCCCGTTCCTTCCTGAGGCCTACTCGCTGAAGGGCGAGGAGCTCGGCGAGACCACAGCGCTGATGTTCGGCCGCCGCAGCTACGACGCGTTCTCCGCGGTGTGGCCCGGATCCGACGACCACGCCGACTACCGCGACCTTCCGAAGTACGTCGTCTCGACCTCGATCCGCGACGAGGACCTCGTCAGCGGCTGGGGTCCGCAGCACATCCTGCGCAGCACCGAGGATGTCGCGCGGCTGAAGGAGTCCGTCGACGGCGGGATCTTCATCCACGGCAGCGCCGAACTCGCCACCCGCCTCGGCGAGGCCGACCTCATCGACCAGTACAACCTGCTGATGTTCCCTTACCTGCTCGGCGGCGGCAAGAGCGTCTTCCGTTCCGACGAGCTCGGGCGGCGGAACCTCAAGCTGCGTGAGTCCGATGTGTACGAGAACGGCGTGGTGAAGCTCGTCTACGACGTGCAGCGCTGACGTGGCGGCTTCACCCGAGAACCGGACGCCGGAGTTCGAGCGCGCGCGTCGCGAGACCGTCCGGTACCACGAGGAGCTCTACGCCGAGGCCGCACTGGGCGCCGAGGGGACGTGGCTCGCCAGGCCGCATCGGCTGATCTTCGACGCCGTCGCTCTCATGCCCGACGATCGGCCGATCACGGCCTACGACCTCGGTGCGGGCATCGGTCGGCATACCGTGCCGATGGTGGAGCGGCTCGCCGAAGGCTCGACCGTCCATGCGGTCGACCTTCTCGCCTCGGCGGTCCGGCGACTCGAGGCGATCCCCGCACCCGGGACCACGCGGGTGCTGGCACAGCAGGCGGATCTCGCCGATCTCGAGTTCGCCAACCGCGTCGACCTCGTCTTCGCGTTCTCGGCGGTGGAGCATCTGCCGGATGTGGCGGAGATCCGGCGGCTGTTCGCCAAGATCGCGGCAGCGGTGCGAGAAGGAGGCGTGGTCGCGCTGGGCGTCATCGCCGACCGGTACGAGGTCGATCAGACGGGGGAGAGCCGCCCCGCGCTGCTGGAGAGCGGGATCACCGTCGCCGACGTCGAAGACCTTCTCGCGACCTCCTTCGCAGGCTTCGAGACGATCAGCAGAGCGATCCGGCCGGCGGCGGTCGTCGAGCACCGAGGAGACGAGGAGTACACACTCCTCTCCGCACTCGTCACGTGGATCGGGCGGCGGGGTGCCAGTCCCGGTCCCGGGAACCGAGGGTTCCGGCATCCGCCTCGCTGTGATTCGATGAACGGATGATCGCGAGGGCGGGGGAGCGCGCGACGCGTGCGCTGCTCGCGTGCGCGGTCGCGCTGCTGCTCGGCGGATGCGCAGGTGCCGCGGCGCCCCGCGCGGCGCAACCGACGCCGACAGCGACCGCCGCCTGCCCCCAGCAGGAGGGCGTGGAGCTTCCGCCCGGGTGCGCACCCTACGACCCCGACAAGGCCATGGCGCAGAACGAGCGCTTCCGCGACCGGACGGAGATGCCGGCCGAGAGCCGCGCGGCCGCCGAGGAGGCGATCGTCACGCTCCGTCCCGCGCTCGAGAAGCTGCGCAGCGCCGGCGACGTGTCGCCCGACTCGGTGCAGGCCGCGCTTCAGGATGCGGGACTCGACGGCATCCAGCTGCTCGGCGACGAGCGCGGCACCGAGTTCAGCGCGAACGGCCCCGAGGGTGGCTGCATCTTCGGAGTGGTGTCGGGGGAGCCCCTCACCGTCGAGGCGGGCGGGTACGTCCTGGACGGCGGCTGCTTCACGCCCCGCGGCGGGCACTGATCCGCTGACGCATGAACCTGCGCCTCCCGGGGGCTCGCATTCGAGGCCCAGGACACCGAGGTCGGGGTGCCGACACCTCCACTGGCGCACGCGCAGAAATGGATTGCCCGGCGAGGGCGGCACGGCCGACCGCCGGGTCGTCTGATGCCCGATCAGCTCTCGCGGCGGAGATTCACTGCACCGTGGCCGGGCAGAGGCGGCCTACCCCGCGGCGTGAGGATCGGGCGGCGGCGCGGTGGACTCCCTGACCACGAGCTCGGGCCGGAAGAGCAGCGTGCGGCCCTGCGCGGTGGCCTCCTCCGCCGGCGGTGTGGACAGCGCCCGGAACGCGGCGGCGGCCATCTCCTTCATGGGCTGACGGATCGTCGTCAGCCGCGGTGCGTACAGTTCGGCCAAGACGATGTCGTCGAATCCGGCGACCGACACATCTCTGCCGACCTCCATCCCGAGATCCCGGACGGCACGGCACACGCCGATCGCCGTCATGTCGTTGACGGCGAAGACCGCCGTCGGGGCGGACGGTCCCTGCAGCAGCCGGGTGGCCGCCTCTCGACCGAGCTCGGCCGCCTCGACATCGCCGAAGGCGTTGTCCACGGCGCTGCCCGGCGAGGAGACGACCTCGGGCACGGTGATCCCCGCCCGCTCGAGAGCGGTCGAGAAGCCCCGGAACCGTTCGGCGCGGTTGACGGATCGGATCGCACCCGAGACGAAGGCGATCCGGCGATGGCCGAGCGACACGAGGTGGTCGCCCATGAGCTCGGCCCCGATCGCGTTGTCGATGCTGACGTTGACCAGCCCCACCGGGTCATCGGCCTGTGCCGTGCGGTCGAAGGCGACCAGGCGCAGTCCGTCATCGAGCAGACCCTCGACGTGTTCGAGAGAGGGGAGCGACGAACAGAGCACGATGCCCCGAATGCCGTCCGAGACGAGTTCGTCGACGTACTGCCGCTCGCGCTCGGGATCGCGCTCGGAGTTGCACAGCAGCACGTGGTTGCCGTGCGCGAGCGCCACGGATTCGATATGGCGGGCGAGCGCCCCCCAGTACGGATTGCCGACCGAAGGCACGATCAGGCCGATCGTCTGTGGCTTCCCGGTGCGCAGCTGACGCGCGGCGCGGCTCGGTCGATACCCGAGATCACGGATGGTGGACTCCACCCGGTCGCGGGTCTCCGGGAGCATGCGATTCGTGCGCCCGTTGAGCAGATTCGAGACGGTGCTCGTCGACACCCCCGCCGCTCGAGCGACGTCGAGGATCGTGACTCCAGTCATGTGTGCGTGCAGCCCCTCTGTGACGGGGCGGTGCCCCATCCCGTGCATCGATGAACCAGGTGAGGCGATGCTACCGCACCAAGGCCACTTTCCGACACAATCGCGATCGTTGAGAATCAGGGAGTTGACCGATGTCGATCGGACCCCATACGATCGGTGCATCGTTACACCAGACGCGTCGAATCGACGTGCCGAAGATCAAAGCCGATCGAAAGGGGTAAGTCATGGAGTTCACTCGTCGCAGTCTGTTCACGGCCGTCGGAGTCGGAGCCGCGGCAGCCTTGGTGGGGTGCAGCGCCACGCCCGGCGCAGGCAAGTCCGCCGCTGCGGAGCCGACCGGGCCGGTGGAGGGGGATCTCACCTTCCTGAACGCCATGTTCCTGGCGGGTGCGGGCAAGGAGCTGCTCGAGGGCAAGCTGCTCCCGGAGTTCAAGAAGAAGTACCCGGATGTCAATGTCACCGTGGACTACACCAACTACGGCGCCCTGAACGAGAAGATCACCACGGGTCTTGCCAGCGGGCTGATGCCCGATGTGGTCACCCTCGGCGTCGGCTGGATCCCGCCGTTCGCCTACAAGAAGGCGATCGCACCGCTGCCCGAGTCGATGGCCACCAAGTACAACTACGAGGAGCGCACGCTCGAACCCGCCCGCTTCGACGGCACGCTGTACGGGCTGCCGGTCGTGATGGACACCCGCATCGTGACCTATCGCAAGGACTTCTTCGAAGAGGCCGGCATCACGGAGACGCCGAAGAATTGGGATGAGCTGCGTGCCATGGCCAAGAAGCTCACGGTCCGCGACGGCAGCGGGAAGGTGACTCGCTACGGGTTCGACCCGTTCTCGATCGACCTGCGTCAGTGCTGGGAGACCCTGCTGTTCGCCAACTCCGGTGACCTGTTCTCGAAGGATGGACGCAAGGTGCGCTTCGACAGCCGCAAGGGAGTTGAATCACTGCAGATCCTGCTCGACATGATCGACGACGGCTCCTCCGACTTCGCCTTCAAGACCGAGGCGGGTCAGCCCACCAGCGTGCAGCAGGGCAGCGCAGCGATCATGATGAGCAGCAGCGCGCAGTACCTGCAGATCGCGCAGCAGACCCCGGACATGGTCGACAAGATCGGTGCCTTCGTGATGGGCAACACCCGGCAGGCGGTGCTGCAGGGCGGCACGATGATCTCGCAGTCCGCGAGCTCGAAGCACCCTGCGGCGGCACGGGCGCTCGTGGAGTTCCTCGGCTCGCCCGACGCCGTGCTCGCCGCATCCGAGCACCGGGGCATGATCCCTTCGATCACGGATCTCAAGGACAGCGACTACGTCAAGGGCGCTCCGGCGATCGCCTTCGCCCTGGACAACTTCGACAAGGCCTGGTCCGAGGGCGGCACCCCGGCCTGGATGGAGATCCGCGAGAACATCGCCCCGGCACTCGAGACCGCCCTCGTGGGGCAGCAGAGCGCCAAGCAGGCCATCAACCAGCTCGCCGACCTCGCGAACAGCGCGATTGCGCGACTGTGAGCCGATCCGCACTCTCCAGGAAGCAGACGAAGCGATGGCAGTGACATACGCACCGCATACGGCGGAAGCGCCGCCTCCGCCGGTCCCGGCCGCAAAAGCCCGACGGCGGCGCCGGGGCGGCGTCGGGGCCCGCCGTCGCCGCGCGGGCATGCTCATGGTGGCACCCGCGTTCCTGCACGCGCTGATCTGGATCGGCATCCCCGTGGTCGCTGCCTTCGTGCTGTCGTTCACCTCCTACGATGTGCTCTCCAGTCCGCAGTTCATCGGCGTCGAGAACTACTTCGAGGCCTTCAAGGACCCGGTGTTCCTCCGGAGCATGCTCAACACGCTGGTGTACGCGATCTTCACGGTGCCGGTCTCGATGGCGATCGCTCTGCTCATCGCGCTCATGCTCGACACGCAGATCCGCGGCCGGGCACTGTTCCGCACCGCGGTCTTCCTGCCGCAGATCACGGCAACGATCGCCGTCGCACTGGTCTGGCTGTGGATCTACGACACTCGCAACGGTCTGCTCAACGCCGTGCTCACCTTCTTCGGGCTTCCGCCGCAGAGCTGGCTCGACACGACGACCTGGGCGATGCCGTCGGTCATCGTCGTCGGCATCTGGCAGGGCATCGGCCTGAAGATGCTCATCTACCTGGCGGCGCTGCAGGCGCTGCCGAGGGACGTCTACGAGGCGGCTTCGGTCGACGGCGCCACCAAGACGCGGCAGTTCTTCAGCATCACGATCCCGCTGCTGCGCCCCGCGACCTTCTTCGTGTTCGTCACCTCGGTCATCTCCGCAGTGCAGGCCTTCGACCTCATCTACATCCTCACCAGCGGTGGGCCGGCGAACTCGACGACGATGATGACCTACGAGATCTACACCTCCGCGTTCAAGGAGTTCCGCCTCGGCTACGCCTGTGCCCAGTCGATCGTGCTGTTCGCGTTCCTGCTGGTGCTGACCCTGGTGACCCGACGACTCAACGGGGGCGACAATGGCCGGGACTGATCTGATCGTGACAGGGCGGCGCTCCCGCCCCGGACGGTTCTCGAGCGTCCGCGGCAGGCCGGTCGGCGCCCGCGCGCCGAAGGGCCGGCGAATTCTCGCGAAGGTCGTGCTGTACGTGCTGCTGACGGCGATCGCGATCGTGATGATCACGCCGTTCGTCTGGATGATCCTCACGTCCCTGAAGACGCCGGAGGACATCTGGGCCAGCCCACCCGTCCTGCTGCCCACCGAGTGGGCGTGGGACAACTACCCGGCGGCGCTCAACGCCGCGCCCTTCCTGACCTACGCCCGTAACAGCCTGATCATCGCGGTCAGCCACACGGCGATCAACCTCGTGATCGCGTCGATGGCAGGCTACGCGCTGGCGCGGCTGCGTTTCCGCGGGTCGGAGGTGGTGTTCATGTTCTTCGTCGCCGCGCTGATGATCCCGACCTATACGAAGGTCATCCCGGAGTTCCTCATCGTGCGATTCATGCCGCTGTTCGGAGGGAACGACATCTTCGGGCAGGGCGGAACCGGATGGCTGGACACCTGGTGGGCGCTGATCATCCCCGGGGCGGTCACGCCGTTCGCAGTGTTCCTGTTCCGGCAGTTCTACCTGGACCTGCCGGTGGAGCTCGAGGAGGCGGCCCGCATCGACGGCGTCAGCGAGGTCGGCATCTGGGCCCGGATCATGACCCCGCTCGTGAAGCCGGCGTTCATCACGGTGGGGCTGCTCACCTTCGAGAGCTCCTGGAACAACTTCCTGTGGCCGCTTCTGGTGACCCGAAGCGACGACCTGCGGGTCATCCAGGTGGGCCTTTCAGTGTTCCGCACCGAGAACGAGACCCAGTGGGCCTACCTCATGGCGGGAACAACCCTGGCCACCCTGCCGATGGTGGTGCTCTTCCTCATCGGGCAGAAGTACTTCGTCCGCGGCTTCGCGAACGCGGGCATCAAATGACACACGTCGGCGGAGACAGCCGGACGCAACAGAGAGGATCGCAGATGGCGATGGACATGACGGGCGCTCGAGTACTGGTCACGGGCGCCGGGCACGGCATCGGGCGCGGAGTCGCCCTCGCGCTGGCCGCCGCAGGAGCCGATGTGGTCGTGCACTACGGGCGGTCTGCCGAGCCGGCCGCGCAGACCGTGAGCGAGGTGGAGGCGCTCGGACGCCGGGCGCTGGCGCTGCAGGCCGACGTCACCTCGACCGAGGAGGTCGACCGGCTGATCGCCGAGACGACCGCCTTCCTCGGCGGGCTGGATGTCGTGGTCTGCAACGCCGGGCACCTGGTGGGCCGGGTACCGGTCGCCGAGATGAGCGACGAGCATTACAGCGCGGTCGTCGACGTCAACCTCGGCTCCACGTTCCGCACCTGCCGGGCCGCGATCCCGCATCTGCGCGAGTCGGACCGGCCGCGCATCGTCGCGGTCTCCTCCCTCGCCGCGCACAACGGCGGCGGGCCGGGATCCGTCGTCTACGCGGCATCGAAGGCCGCCGTGCGGGGCTTCGTCAAGGGCCTCGCGAAGGAACTCGGTCCGCAGGGCATCACGGTGAACGCCGTCGCCCCCGGCTACATCGCCGACACCGCGTTCCACGGCACGTTCAGCACCGACGAGGCGCAGCAGAAGATGATCGCCGGCACGCCGATCGGGCGCGCCGGGGGCGTGGAGGACGTCGCCGCGGCCGTGCAGTACCTGGCGTCGCGCGAGGCGTCGTACATCACCGGCACCACGCTCGACATCGACGGCGGAACCTGGCCCCGATGAGTCTCCCGGCAGCACAGGCCACGGACACGAGCGGCCTGCCGCGCGAGCGCGGCGGGTGGTGGCACGACTTCGTCTGCCCGACGCACGGTGTCGAACTCTCGCACGAGGGGATCCCGGGCGTGCGTCCTCCTGCCGACGGGGTGGGCTGTGCGTATGGATGCAGAGTCGGCACCGAACGCGTCCGCGACGCGTGGCTGGTGCTGAGCCACCAGGCGTGGGCGCGGCGCATCCGGGTGCTCGCGCACCGCGCCGCCCGGACGGGCGACGCCACCGTGCGCGCCGAGGCCGTGCAGCTGCTCGTCGCGTACGCCGAGATCTACACCGAGGTCACCGGCGGCGGCGACCACGAGCAGGCGCAGGACTGGATGCTCCGTGGCCGGCTGTTCCACCAGGCCCTCACCGACGCCATCTGGTCGGTCTCGATCGCGCACGCCGTGTGGTCGCTCGCCGAGTCGGCGCCGGAGGAGGCGGCGGCGCTGCGGCCGGCTCTCGTCATCCTCGACGACGCGGTCGAGCAGTCGCGCGCCGCGCGGGACCGCCTGGTCGCCGAGGGGAGGTTCACGTCGAACTACACCGCCTGGCTGAACGCCGCCGGCAGGACCTGCGCTCGCGCCGCGGAGCTCGTGCGTGCGGCAGCCGGCGAGCAGCCGACGGAGGTCGCGGCGGAGGACGAGTGGCTCGACGGCGCCCACGGTCAGTTCGCGCATCTTCTCGCGGCGACCACGTCGCACGGGTGGGAGTGGGAGGCGACCACCTACTATCACGGCTTCGTCCTGCGCGCCTGCCTGCTGTCGCTGCGCGGGGTCGACCCGTCGGCCCTCCCCGCCGACGCCGGCGACCGGCTTGCGGCGATGATCGATGTGCTCGGCGAGCTCGCCACCGAGGGCGGCATCCTGCCGGCGCTCCACGACGGCCCCTATGCGCGCCCGGCCCTGGAGCTCGAGTGGACCGAGCTGCGCGCACTGGCGGACGGCTTCCTGGCGGATGCTGGTCTCGACGCCGTCGCCGCGCACGCCCGCGAAGCCGGGCCCGAAGGCGACGCGCTCGAGGATGAGCTGCGCAGCATGCCGCACGGATGGTTCGGCGGACCGCCGGCCGTGATCGATCGCTCGACGCGCCCCGCGGTGTCCGTCGACACCGAGGTGGGCGTCGCCGTCCTGCGGGCGGCCGGCATCCACGCCGTGCTCGACTTCGGACCGCACGGGGAGTCCCACGGACACCACGACAAACTCTCCCTCTCGCTCTACGGGAGGGAGACCCCGTGGCAGCCGGATCCCGGTCAGGTGCCCTACGGGCATCCCGCCTGGCGCGCCCACTACGCCTCCGCCGACGCGCACCCCTGTGTGCGAGTCGGTGCGGGCGACCCGCGCGAGGCGACGGGCAGGGTGGTCGCCCGCGACGAACGATCGCTCACCGTCGAGGTGGTCGGAAGCCCGACGTCGTGGTACGACGGCGTCCGCGCTGTTCGCCACGTCGTGGTGGCGGACGGATACCTGCTCGATGTCGTCGTCGCCGCGGCTGATCGACCGCGGCGCCTCATCCTCGGCATGCGGCCCGACGTGACGTTCGAGGTGCGGACCGAAGGTGACCTGATCCGCTCCTCCTGGCGCGGAGTCGAGCGCCTCGACGGGGTGCACGCCGCGCGCGCGGCCGGCCCCTCCGGCCCGGTCCCCGTGCGCGCGACGCTCCACCCCGGACCGGGGCCCGCAGACGACCCGCAGCGTGTGCGCACCCATCTCGACTGGGCGGCGGAAGACGCCACGCGGGTGCTGTGGGTGTCGGTGCTGCAGGCCGGATCCGCCACCGACGTCGCCGTGACCGGCATCGAGCTGCGCGGCTCCGAGGTCAGGGTCACGCGCGCGGACAGGATCGTGGACGTGCATCCGCTGCCGCCCGAGCTGGACCATGGCTGAGCCGCGCCCGTCCTCCTCGGCGGCCGTTCTCGAGGCAGACCCGCATCCGATGCTCCTCCTCGACGAGGCGCGCCTGAGCGACCTGCGCGCGCGACTGGACGGCGACCTCGCGCCGTTCTGGCGCCGCCTCGCCGAGCAGTGCGACCTCTACCGGCGCACGGCGCCGCCGGCGGAGCATCCGCTGGCGAGCATCACTTATCTCGGCCCTGCTGCGGCGAACCTGGCGCTCGCCTACCGGCTCACCGGGCAGCCGCACTATCTCGAGGAGGCCTGGCGCTGGATCGCCGCAGCGGTGTCCTTCGAGCACTGGGGCCGCGCGCACATGCCCGATCACGACCTCGACGCGGGATGGCTGCTGCACGGACTCTCGCTGGCCTACTCCTGGCTGGGCGAGGACCTCGACGCCGACCGGCGCGAGATGCTCCGCGCCAAGCTGGCCCTGCAGGGCGAGCGGCTGCACGACTTCGCCGTGACGAGCGAGGGGACGTGGTGGAGCAGCTCCTACTGGCAGAACCACCATTGGATCTGCCACGCGGGCCTCGCCACCGCGGGTTACGCGCTCGGAGAGCGCGCGTGGACGGAGCGGGCCAAGGACGCGTTCGCAACCGTCGTCGACGTCCTCCCCGCGGACGGCTCCGACATGGAGGGCGTCGTGTACTGGCGGTACGGCGTGCCGTGGCTGGCGCTCTACCTCGACATGCTCCAGCACGCCGAGGGCATCGACTGGTGGGACCGATGCCGATTTCTGGCGAACACGTTCTGGTACCGGCTGCACCAGGCGGCCCCCGGATACGAGGAGATCGTCGACCACGGCGACTGCCACGATCGACGCAGCGGGCACAGCGTCGCGCTCTACCGCATCCTCGCGGCCAGGTACGGGTTCGGCGAGGCGCAGTGGCTCGCGGACACGGTCGCCGACCGCTTCTTCTGGCGCGAGGCGTACGAGAGCGGCGTGCGTCCCGGCGTGCTGCCGGAGGCCTGGGCGGAACTGCTCTGGTACGACCGGAGCGTCGCTCCCGTCGACCCAGCACGACACACGTCCGGTCAGGCGGCGTTCGACGATCTCGGCCTGCTGGTGCACCGCACCTCGTGGCAGGACGACGCGACCCTGGTGTCGTTCAAGTCCGCGCCCGGCGGTGGGAGGACGGCCTCCGAGACCGCGCACCGCATCCACGCGGAACGCGGCTGGCAGACGCTGAATGCCGGTCATCATCATCCGGATGCCGGATCGTTCGTCCTCGCGACGCGGGGAGCCTGGCTCCTCGTCGACGAGGGGTACTCGAACCGCAAGCAGGCCGCGCATCACAACCTCGTCCTCGTCGACGACAGCGGATTCGCCGGCGAGGGCGGTTACAACGCCTATGCGGATGCGACGCCGGAGCGCACCGCCGACATGATCGGCATCCTCGCGGAAGGCGGCTTCCTGCACGGGCGCGCCCGGACCGGGCGCATGTACCCCGTCGAACTCGGCATCCGCTCGCTGGAACGATCGCTCGCGGTGCTGCCCTCCGGGCGGGTGGTGGTCGTCGATCGGGGCAGCGCCGCCGACCGGCGTGCCTGGACCCTGCTGTTCCACTCGGACCACCTGGCTGAGGCGCACAGCCCGATCGCGGGGGAGCCCGGCATCCGGCACCTGCTGCGCAACGGGCGCGCGGGCGCCTGGCTCACCGTGCACGTTCCCGGGGGCGCGGACGGCGTCGTGCGGGAGCAGCGGGTGACGGAGATCGACGCGAACCCCACGTCGAGCACGCCGGACCTGGTGGTCACCCGCAGGATGCACACACTGCGCGTGACTCCGCCCGTGGCACGCGAGCTGCTCACCGTGACCACGATCCAGCCCTTCGACGCCTTCCGCCCGGAGCCGTCGGCCATGCGGATGCTGCCGGTGCGCGCCGGACTGGCGATCGACGTCGGCGCGGATGAGCGGGCCTACTTCGCCGATCGCGACGGCGTCATCGACGCCGACGGAGTGCTCGCCCGAGCTCAGGCGGTGCTGATCTCCGGCGCGGGGGCCGAGCGCCGCGTCGCGATCGTCGCCGGACGGCGGCTGGTGCTCGACGGGCGCACGGTGCTCGACGATGCCGACCGGGACTTCACCGGTGTTCTCGGAGGAGACGAATGACCACCTACCGCGGCACGGCCGATCGCTCCCGGAACCGCTCGCGCAGCTGGTCTCGAGCGCTGCTGGGCTGGCTCGAGTGGCTCGCCTACCCGGTGCTCGCCGGAGCCGCATTCGCCATCCTGTGCCTCGGGGTGGTCACCTGGCTCCCTGCGCTCGCCGCGACAGGCCACGCGCTGCGCGCGTGGCGTACCGACGGCGATACCCGATGCTTCACCGGAGTCTTCCGTGCCTTCCCCCGCTACCTGCGGCCGCTGCTGCCGCACGCGTTGATCTCGACCGCGGGTCTCGCGCTCCTGGTCGTCGACGCCGCGTTCCTGGTCGGTCGCACCGGGCCCGTCGCCGTCGTGCTCGTGATGCTGGTGCTCGGACTGCTGGCCGCGGCCGTGCCGTACCACCTCGCGCTCGCGGTCGTCGCGGCGGTGCAGCCGGACGACACGGCACGGCAGTGGGCGCGCTCGGCGCTGTGGTTCGCGTTCGGCTCGGCCCGGCGCGGCACGGCCTTGCTGGGTGCTGCCGTCGCGACGCCGGTGCTGTCGCTCGTCGTGCCGGCCGGTCCGCTGCTGCTGTCGGCGAGCGTGCCCGTGCTCGTGGGTCTGATGCTCGTGGACCAGATGGAGGAAGCATGACCGCATTCGCACCTCTCGCCCGTCGCACCCTGCTGACGGGAGCCCTGGCATCGGCGGGTGCACTGCTCGCCGTCGCGGGATCGGACGTCCGGCCGCTGTCGCGATCGCCTCGCAGCGGGTGGGTGACGTCGTGGGCCTGCGCGCACACTCGCCCGACCGCGAATGACCCGCTCGTCGTGAACGGGATGACAGATCGCACCGTGCGTCACGTGCTGCGCCTCGGCGTCGGAACCGTTCACGGGCGCGGTGAGGGCAGGGGGCGCCTGCGGGTGCGACTCGCCGGGACGTTCTGCAGCGCTCCGGTGCTGGTCGGCGCCGTGACGGTCGCGCTCCGTGCGCCGGGACTCGCCGGCCCGGGGGCCGGCATCGCTCCCGGGCCTCCGAAAGCGGTGACGTTCGGCGGCTCGAGGCGGGGCCTGCTCGCCGCGGGTGCTTCGCTCGTCAGCGACCCGGTCGACATCGCCGTCCCGGACGGCGGCGAGATCGTCGTCAGCATCCACCTGCCGGGGCCCACCGGGCCCCTGAGCTTCCACCGCAACACCCACGCCACCGGATACGTCGGGAACGGCGACCTGACGACGGACTCGGGTGGCGGTTTCGCAGCAGCCTCCGGGGGAGAGATGACCCGGTCTGCCGTGCTACTGAGCGGGATCGACGTCGAGCGCCAGGGTGTCTTCGGCGTCGCCGTGCTCGGCGACTCGATCACCGAAGGGGTCGGCACCCCGGATGACGCGAACGAGCGCCTCACCGACCATCTCGACCGGCACCTCGCCGCGACGGGCGGCGCGGTCGCGGTGGCCAACCTCGGCATCAGCGGCAATCGCATCCTGCTCGACGATGAGCGCTTCGGGCCGAGCGGTCAGGCACGTCTCGACCGGGACGCCCTTGCGCTCCCCGGCACGAACAGCCTGCTCGTGATCCTCGGCATCAACGATCTTCAGCAGCCGCCGAGCCAGACCGATCCCGACGTGATCCTCGCCGGCTACCGGCAGCTCGTGCTGCGTGCGCACGACCAGGGGCTGCGCGTCGTCGGAACGACGATCACGCCGTTCGGCGGATGGACGCGCTGGACGCCCGCCCTCGAAGCGGAGCGACTGCACCTCAACAAGGCGCTCCTGGGCGCGGCCCGAAAGGGTGGCCCGGCCGCATTCGACGAGGTCGTCGATGTCGCCGCCGTGCTCGCGGACCCCGCCGATCGCGCGCGGCTGCGGGCGGACTACGACAGCGGCGACGGCCTGCACCCCAGCGCCGCCGGCGCGAAGGCCATGGCCACCACGATCAGCCGACGCAGCCTTCTCGGCTGACGGCGGACGACACCAGCTCGATGAGGAGAGGGAACACGATGAATGACGACATGACAGCCCGTCCCGCCGGTCCGACCAGGCGCACCGTGCTGCAGGGCATGGCCGCCCTCGCCGGGATCGCCGCACTCGGCCAGTTCGGAACCACGAGAGCATGGGCGGCGCCCGCTTCCACGACGGCCGAGCTCGTCGAGCGCTGGGCCGTCCTGCAGACCGGCGGCGGCTCGCTCGACCTGAGCGACACCCACGTCGCGGCCGCCGTCCGACGGGTCGACCGCACGGCCACGGGCGTGCTGGCCACGCTCGACCGATCCGCGGGGCGCACCGCGCTCTGGCCCGACCTCGCCGACTGGACCAGGTCGAACACCGTCACCACCACGTTCAAGCGACTGCGCTCGATCGCCGTGGCCTGGGCGACCCCCGGCACCTCGGTCGCCGGCGATGCTGCCGTGGGCGACCTCGTGGCCGACGGCATCACCTGGATGCACGATCACTTCTACGGCCCCGGCCTGCCCCGATTCGACAACGACTGGGACTGGGAGATCGGGTCGGCATCGGCGCTGGCCGACACCCTCGTGGTGATGCGGGAGCCCCTCGGCGCCGCACTCGCGCGGTCGACCGCGGCGATCGACTCCTACACTCCGGACCCCAACCTTTGGCGGGCCGATCGGCAGATCGCCACGGGCGCGAACCGGGTCTGGATCGCCACCGTGGTCGCGGTCCGCGCCGCGCTCGACGGCGACGGCGACGCCCTGCTCCGCGTCCGCGACGCTCTGAGCGACGTCGCGGGAGGCGGCGCGAACAGCGTGCTCGCCTTCGCCGGCGACCTGTCGAACGAGGGCACCGGCGAGGGCTTCTTCCCCGACGGCTCGTTCCTCCAGCACTGGAAGCATCCGTACAACGGCGGGTACGGGAAGGAGCTGCTGGGCACACTGTCCTCGCTGCTGCACCTCATCGGCGACTCACCCTGGCAGGTCACCGATCCGAACCTGTCCCACGTCTACTCCTGGGTCGTGGACGCCTTCGACCCGCTCATGGTGCGGGGCGACATGGTCGCCTCGGTCTGCGGGCGCGAGATCGCCCGCCCCAGCAAGCAGGGGCATGCGGCCACCACGACCGTCATCGAGGGCACGCTGCGACTGATCCCGTCGGCACCCGCCGCGGAGGCCGCCACGATGACCGGCCTGGTGGCGCAGTGGATCGCGGAGGACACCTACCGCTCCTTCCTGGCGGCCGCGACGCCGGCGTCGGTCGTCGCCGCGAAGGCGCTCCTCGCGGCCGGTCCCACGGCCCGCGGACCGCTCATCGCGCACCGGCAGTATCCGGCGATGGACAAGGTCGTGCACCACCGTCCCGGCTTCGCGGTCAGCGTGAGCGCCTACTCCAGCCGCATCTACAACTACGAGTCGATCCAGAACGAGAACCTGCACGGCTGGCACCTGTCGGACGGCATGGTGCTGCTCTACACCGACGACCTCGGCCACTACAGCGAGGACTACTGGCCCACAGTGGACCCCTACCGCCTGCCCGGGACGACGGTCGACACCGCCCGCCTCGCCGACGGTGCCGGTCAACGGTCCACGAACGACGCCACCTGGGTAGGCGGTGCCGCACTCCCCGGAACGACCGTCGGAGCATATGGTCAAGACCTGCGTGCGCAGGGGTCCTCCCTGCGCGCGCTGAAGAGCTGGTTCCTGATCGACGACGTGGTCGCCTGCCTGGGGTCGGGCATCACCGCACCGGACGCCGCCGGGGTGGAGACCGTCGTCGAGAACCGCAAGCTCCGAGGGGAGCCGGCATTCGTCGTGGACGGTGCCGCCCAGTCGATCACAGCAGGTTGGAGCAAGACGTTCGAAGCAGCCCGCTGGTGTCACCTGGAGGGCACAGCGGGGTACGTGTTCCCGGACGGTGTACGACTCAACGCCCTGCGCCAGGACCGCACGCACACCTGGCGCGAGATCAACATCAAGTACGGCACCGACACGGCGATCACCCGCCCTTACCTGACCACCTGGATCGAACACGGCGCCGCGCCCGGCGACGGAGGCTACGCCTACGTCATGCTCCCGGCAGCCGATGTCGAGCAGACCCGGCGGTTCGCCGAGTCATGCGGGAGAGGGAAAGGACTGCGGGTGATGGCTCGGAGTCGGACGGTGCACGCCGTCTCCGTCGGACGCACGGCCGCGGCGAACTTCTGGGCGGCTGGACGGGTCGATCTCGGCGGCTCGCCCGCCGACGGCGCCGTCTCGACGGACGGTCCCGCCTCGGTGATCGTGAACGCCGAGCAGGACGGCCGGCTGCGGGTGGCGCTGAGCGATCCGACGCAGACGAGGGAGCAGGTCGTCGTCGACATCGAGATCCCCGGGATGCTGCTCGTCGATGCCGATCCGTCCATCACCGCCACCCGGCGTGGACGAGGCTGGAGGCTCACCCTCCGCGCGGCGGCACTCCGCGGTGGCACCGTGGTCGCCACCTTCTCCAGCAGTTCGAAGCGCTGAACTCGGTCTTCCTGGCCGACGGCTCGACCCCACCATCCACCCCTTCAGAAGGAGAATCCATGGCCCTGTTCGACAAGCCCCTCGACGAACTGCGAGAGTATCGCCCGCAGTCGGAGGAACCGGCGGACTTCGACGAGTTCTGGCGGCAGACGCTCGCGGAGGCTGCGGACTCGGCGAGCGAACCGACCGCAGTGCCTTTCGACGCCGGCCTCGCGACGGTGGAGGTCTTCGACGTGACGTTCTCCGGATGGGGCGGGCAGCCAGTCAAAGCCTGGCTGCTGCTGCCTCGCGATCGCAGCGAGCCTCTGCCCGCCGTCGTGCAGTACATCGGGTACAACGGCGGCCGCGGAGTGCCCTGGGAATGGCTGACCTGGAGCGCCGCCGGATACGCGCACCTGATCATGGACAACCGCGGGCAGGGCGGTGGAGGCAAGACGATCGCCGACACGCCGGATGTTGCGCCGGAGGGGCACGGCTCGTCGTCACCCGGCTTCCTCACGCGAGGCATCGAGGACCCCGCCAAGCACTACTACCGACGGCTGATCACCGATGCTGTCCGGGCCGTGGACGCTGTCAAGGCCCTGCCCGCTGTCGACCCGTCCCGGGTTGCGGTGCTGGGCGGGAGCCAGGGCGGGGGTCTCGCCCTGGCCGTGGCCGGACTGCGCGACGACCTCTCCGGGATGATCGCGGACGTCCCGTTCCTCAGCCACTACCGGCGCGCATCCCAGATCACCGATGCCGGACCGTACTCCGAGATCGCACGGTGGCTGAAGGGCCATCGCTTCGAGGTCGAGTCGGCGATGAGCACGCTCTCCTACTTCGACGCCGTGAACTTCGCCGCCCGGGCGCGCTGCCCTGGATGGTTCTCGGTGGGCCTGATGGACCGGATCTGCCCGCCGTCCACGGTCTTCGCCGCGTTCAACAACTACGGCGGCCAGGCGAACATCGAGGTGTTCCCCTACAACGAGCACGAGGGCGGCGGGGCGTATGACACCCCTCGCAAACTCGCCGCGCTCGCCGGGGCGTTCGATCGCAGCGGCATCCGACAGGAGGTGTGACCGAGCACGAGCACCACGGCGGCGGCCTCTCGGAGATCCCGAAGCGACCCCGAACCGTTCCACCCTCGAAACGCCCGCGCAACAATCTGCGGCTTCACTGGGGCGTGAGGAGGCCGGGATGACGATATGGCAGGTGGCCGAGGAACCGGATCGGGACATCCCCGCCGTGGTCGGGGGCGTCCTCCTCCGCAGCGCCGCAGCGGAGGACTCCCGCGGTCTGGCCCGGGTGCTCGCCGACAGCGATACCACGGGCATGCAGACCGCCCGCCGGGTGCTGCCCGCAGGCGGGGCCGGGCTGTCTCGCTATCTGGTCGGCTGGAAACGCACCGGGGACTACGGCGTCATGGCCGTGGACCCCTCAGGCGCAGTGGCCGGAGCCGCCTGGGCGCGAGTGTTCACGCCCTACGAGCCGGGCGACGCCTTCATCGCGGCCGGGGTGCCCGAGATGAAGCTCGGCACGAGAACGGCGTGGCGGGGCCGGGGAATCGGCCGCGCCCTCACTCGCATGATGGTGGACAGGACTCGGGCGGCCGGACACACGCGGCTCAGTCTCGCCGTGGACAGTCAGAGCACCGCGCACGTCCTGCTGCTGAGCGAGGGATTCCGGGTCGTCAGGGAACAGGAGGGGCGATCCATCCTGCTCCGGGTGATCGAAGCACACGGGAGTGGCGGATGATCGAGCCGCTCGCTGTCGTCGTGATCGTGGGGGCTCTCCTCGTGACCGCGTCCTGGCTGGCGCCGAAGCTGCGGATCCCGCCACCGCTGATGCAGCTCCTGTTCGGTCTGCTCGCAGGCTTCCTCCCGGCGGTGAGAGAGATCCATCTCCCGCCGGAGGTCGTCTTGGTGCTCTTCCTGCCCGCGCTCCTGTTCTGGGAAGCCCTCACGACCTCCCTCCGTGAGGTGCGCCGGGACATGCGGGTGATCCTCCTGCTCAGCATCCCCCTCGTCATCGTCACGGCTGCCGGCGTCGCGGCGACGAGCATGCTGCTCGGCTGGGGAATCCTGGCTGCGGTGATTCTCGGTGCGGCGCTCGCACCGACGGATGCCACCGCTGTCGGTGCCCTCGCGCGTTCTCTTCCGCACCGGAACATGACCGTGCTGCGGGCCGAGAGCCTGGTCAATGACGGAACAGCGCTCGTGCTGTTCAGCCTGGCCACGGCAGTCGCCGTCGAGACCTCCGCCGTCTCCGGGTGGAAGGTCGCGGAGATGTTCGTGGTCGCGTACCTCGGCGGTGTCGCGATCGGACTTGCGTGCGGCTACGTCGCGTCCCGTGCCGTGCGCCACATCCAGGATGCGACCCACCACACCATCGCCCTCTTCCTCGTTCCGTTCATCGCCTTCCTCATCGCCGAGCAGGTGCATTCCTCCGGGGTGATCGCGGTCGTCGTCGCCGGGCTCCTGCTCAGCCGGAGCGGCCCGCGCACCGGCAGCCCGTTGTCGCGCAGACAGCTGCACCTGGTCGGTGCTCTGGTCACGAGCGTGCTGAACGGGGCGCTGTTCGTGCTCATCGGCATCGAGGCGCAATCCGCCATGCGCAGCGTCTCAGCGGACTCGATCCCCGTTCTGCTGCTGCTCTGCGTGCTCGTGTGGCTGGCGATCCTCGCCATCCGGTTCGTCTTCCAGGTGCTGATGGCCTGGTGTCTGCGTCTTCTCGATCGGCGACCGTCGCAGCGTGAGCGACGCATGACTCACCGTGCACGCGCTGTGTCGACGATCGCGGGGTTCCGCGGTGCGGTCTCCCTCGCGGTCGCCCTCGCCGTCCCGGTGGGCGTGGGGCCGCGCGACGAGATCATCTTCGTCGCGACCGGCGTCGTCATCCTCACCCTCGTGGTGCAGGGCGCGCTGCTTCCAGCAGTGATCCGCTGGGCCGGATTCGGGCATGACACGTCCGTGGCCGACGAGATCACCGCAGCACAGCGGGAGACCACCGTCGGCGCGCTGGAGGTCCTGCCCAGGCTCGCCGAGCAGGTCGGAGCACCGGTGAGCGTTCGAGACAGGATCGTGCGGGAGTATCAGGAGCGACTGGCGCGGTTGGGCGCGGCGACCGACCTCGACGGACCGGATCTCTGGGCGGCGGACCAGGACTACGCAACGCTCGAACTGGCGGTGCTGGAGCACAAGCGCGGCATTCTCGTCCGGCTGCGCGACGAGCGCAGGATCAGCGACACCGCGCTGCGGATCGTGCAGGCACGGCTCGATCGGGATGCCCTTCGGCTTGCGCCGCCGCATGTGACCGAGTGAGCGATCCGGGCGGGCGCCCCAGTGCTGGCGGATCGCGTGCCGCTCAGAGCACGATGTCGCCGGCGTCGGTCAGCTCCGGCCATGCTTCGCCGCGCACCGCTCTGCCGCGGAGCACGTCGGCGTCCACGAGCACGCCGAGGTCGAGGCCCGTCATGTCGGCAATGGCCAAGACCGGCACCTGGAAGGTGTGGAACGCGCCGAGCGGCGGCGCGGCGAGCCGGCCGTCCGACACGTCGATGAGAGCGGACTGGTCGAGCACGAACCCGGCGCACGCGAGCCCGGCATCTCCGCCCCAGGCGGCGATCTTCCAGAACCGCAGCGGGATGCGGGTGCCGCGGTACACCGGATCGTCGTCGGAGAGGACGGGCCCGGTGAAGACGGTCAGCCGCTGATCCGTCGACTCGGCATAGGCCAGCACGTGGTCCTCGAGCCCGAGCCAGAGCTCCTTCGACTGGTTGAAGCCCGCGGCCTGCGGCGCCGCGTTCGGATAGACGAAGGTCGCGGCCATGGCCGCTCGCGCGGCATCCGCCTCGCCCCATCCGGGGTCGCGCCGACGCACGAGGTGCCCGCGGTCGAGGTCGTTTCGGGCGTAGACATCAGGGCCGGTCTGCTCGCCCTCGGGAACGCGGGGGTCGAAGTGCCAGTCGCCCGCGCGGGGCAGATCACGCAGTGTCTGCCCGTCGATGTTGACCGCGGTGGCGGCGGCGAGACGCCGCGCGGGGTCGAGCAGCACGGTGAACCGCGGATACGTCAGCGTGCGGACGGTCTGCTGCGGTGCAGGCAGCGGCAGTGTCGTCGTGAGGAATCCCGGGTCGTATCCGTCGGCCATAGCCCCATCGTGCCCCATCCCGCCGACAACCGGGCATGCTCTAGATTCCTGCCATGCGGATCGTCGTCTCAGGAACCCACGCGAGCGGGAAGAGCACATTGATCGAGGCCTTCGCCGCCCGGCATCCGGAGTACCGCGTCCTGCCCGACCCGTTCGAGGAAGTGCTGGACGACGGGTTCGGCGAGCTCGACGCGGGGCTCTTCGAACGGCAGCTCGAGATCGCCGCGCGGCGGCTCATCGCGCTGCCGCCGGACTCGGATGTCATCGCAGAGCGTGGCCCGATCGACTTTCTCGCCTACCTTCTCGCGCTCGATCGCCTCGGACGACCTGGCCGACCGCATGGATCCCTCGACGAGGGGGTGCAGTGGGCGCAGGCCGCCGCCGCGCACATCGATCTCCTGCTCGTACTCCCGATCGACGCGGATGCCGAGATCCGCGTCGCCGACGACGAGGACGCCGCGCTGCGGGACGAGACGGATCAGGTGCTCCTCGAGCTCATCGAGCAACCCGACCTGACCGGCCCTCGCGTCGTCGAGATCGCCGGCTCGCCCGCGACTCGGCTCTCCCTGATGGAACGCGTGATCCTCGACGCACCGACAGGCGACGCGCGCTGAACGACAGACGTCGTCAGCGCGCCGCCGGGTCGAGCGCGTCGGTGATCCGCTTGACGACGATCCAGGCGAACGCGGCCGTCACGATCAGCAGCGCGTCGCCCAGGATCGAGAACGACAGCGCTGCCGAGAAGGACTGCGGCGTCTCGGCCGCCATGAGCTGCCGATTGGCGAACACAGACACCAGGTTCGCGACGAGCCACAGCGTCCACCACCCGCCCAGCACCGCGGGTTTCACGGCTGCGCGCGATCCCCAGACCAGGTCCTTCACGTTCTGGAAAGGCCACCACCAGTTCGCGAAGGGGATGAACCAGTACCCGACATGCGCACCCGGGGTGCGACGGAGGTAGATCGGGTCGACTGCCTTCGCTGCGCGGTACTGCCAGACGAGCCAGCAGACCGCGGCCGCGATGTACACGGCGCTCCAGGCGAGCGCCGCAGGCTGGGATGCCCGATCGTAGGCGTCCAGTGCTTCGACGCCGGCCGTCCCCGCGACGAAGGCGTCGATCGCCGCCAGGCCGGAGGCGTCCACCGCGATCGTCACCACAGACATGAGTGCGGTCGCCGCGACCAGCCAGCGGGTGGCCGCGCCGATGCTGCGCAGCGGACGCAGGATGGCCGCCTCGGGTGTTGCCGGCGGCCCGCCGTATGCCGGAGGGGCGAAGGCCGGCGAGAGGTAGGCAGGACCCGCTGTCGGGGAAGGAGGAACAGGGGCCGGAGCCGGAGCAGGCGGCACCGGGGGCAGCCCGGAGGACGGCTGTCCGGGCGGCGGAGGAGGCGGGGGAACGGCGTCGCTCATGGTGATCCTCTGCGATCGGTCAGGCGAGTGAAGGAACGGAACTGGAGGAACATTAGCAGGCCGGAATCACGCGTCGAGCAGCCCCCTGCGGAACCCCTCCGCCACGGCCGCCGCCCGGTCGCCGACGCCGAGCTTGGCGTAGATGCTCAGCAGGTGCGTCTTCACCGTCGCCTCGCTGAGGTGCAGGCGCTCTCCGGCCGCACGGTTGGTCGCGCCGTCGGCGACGAGCCCGAGGACCTCGAGCTCCCGCGGGGTGAGCAGCGCCGCCTCCGGCGTGCGCACCCGCCCGACCAGCCGCGACGCCACCGCCGAGGCCAGCACGGTCTTCCCCGCGGCCGCGCCGCGGATCGCATCCAGCAGCTCGGCGGGCTGCGCGTCCTTCAGCAGGTACCCGGCGGCGCCGGCGGCGATCGCGGGCAGCACGTCGGCGTCGGCGTCGAAGGTGGTCAGCACGACGACATGGCTGCGGATGCCGAGTCGCGCGAACTCGCGCAGCGCGGCGACGCCGTCCATCCGCGGCATCCGCAGATCCATCAGCACCACGTCAGGGGCGAGCACCTGCGCGAGCGCGACGGCCTCTGCGCCGTCCGATGCCTCACCGACGACCTCGATGTCTTCCGCGGCCGACACCATGCCGACGATCCCGTCACGCACGACGGGGTGGTCGTCGACGACGAGCAGGCTGAGCGCGCTCATGCCGGCACCTCCGCTCGTACGGTCGTGCCGTGCCCGGGTCGCGACTCGACCACCAGGTCGCCGGATGCCGAGACCAGCCGCTCGCGCATGGCGATGAGACCGTAACCGCCGGAGTCGGAGGTCCTGCCGACCCTCTCGGCCGGGTCGAACCCGCGGCCGTCGTCACGCACCTCGAGGCGCACGGCCGCGGCATCCATCCGCAGTTCGATCGCCACCCGCTTCGCGGCGGCGTGCCTTTCGACGTTCGCGAGCGCCTCCTGCGCCGCGCGCAGCAGCGCCACCTCGGTCTCGGTCGGCAGCGGCCTGGCCGTGCCGGTGCATGTCACGGACGCCGGGATGCCGGTGCGCGCCGTCCAGGCATCCGCGACCCCGACCAGAGCATCCGAAAGCGAGGTCTGCTCGAGGGCGGTCGGGCGCAGCGCCTGCACCGAGCGGCGGGCCTCGGCGAGTCCGTCACGGGCCAGCGCGAGCGCGGCATGCGTGTGTCGGCGGCGCACCTCCTCGTCGCCGGCCTGCTCCGCCGCCTGCAGCTGGGTGATGATGCCGGTGAACCCCTGCGCGAGGGTGTCGTGGATCTCGCGGGCCAGGCGGGTGCGCTCGTCCTGCACCGCCGCGTGATGCAGGTTCCGCTCGGCGATGTGCAGTCCGTAAGACACCCCGCACATCACCACGATGTTCAGCAGGATGACGGCGATCGTGCCGACGACGCCGGCCGGGTCACCCCCGAAGCTCGAACTCTGCGCGAGACCCGCCACCACGGCCGTGCCGCCGACAGCGAGCAGTTCCCAGGGCCACTCGGCGATCGAGTAGGCGAACGAGAAGGTCGCGATGGCGAGGAAGCCGAAGGTGCTGTCGCGCAGCACGAGTGCGAGGTTCAGAGCGATCGCCCCGGCCAGGAAGACGGCGATCGCCACCGGCCGGTCGCGCCAGGCGAAGGGCAGCGTGCGCATGATCAGCACCCACAGACCGTACACGCCGCACAGGATCAGCTCGGACACCGACTGCGAGGGATCGTCGCGCTGGGTGAGCAGCACGTAGACGACCAGCATCCCCAGCACGATGTACGGAGCGACCGCGAGCACGGTCCGCCAGCGGGTGTCGATCACGGGCCCGACCCTACGCCCTCGCCGGGTACAGCGCCCGGGTTCGAGGCAGGTTCGCGATGATCGCGACCGGAAGCAGCAGCAGACCGCATGCGGCCTGCTCGAGCCGCACCCAGTCCGGCAGGAAGCCGGGGATCGACACGATCACGATCACCGCGGCGACGATGATCGGGCTGACGATGCGCAGCCGCACCCAGGCGCCGCGCGAACCGCGCGCCGCCGAGACGGCGAACAGGAGCACGACGATCGCGCTGGCCAGCACGAGTGAGCAGCGCACCCAGATGGCCGGTTCGAACCGGATGCCGGTCGCGCTCGCGACCGCGAGGTAGGCGATCATCGCCGCGCTGAGCACGGTGAACGCCGAGGTGAGGATGAGGACGGGGCGGAACGTCGCACGACGCGAGGCCGTGACGCGATCCGCGGTGAGGTCGACTGTGGTTTCCATGTCCTCCAGCGTCGTCACACGCCGGATGCTGCGGATCGACCGATCGGTCACACTCGGTCACCGATCGGTGGAGGGCGGCGGTGAGGCGCAGCCGCCCGAAGCGGATGATGTCGGTGCGCGATCCTGACAGTCCCGTCCGCTGACCGCTAGTGTCGGTCGCAGCGGGCCAGGATCCGCGGACAGTACAACAGAGAGGTTTACGGGCATGGGAGAGGTCATCGGTCAGATCCTGCCGCAGGCGGTGGGAGTCGCGATCAGCCCGATTCCGATCATCGCGGCGATCCTGATGCTGCTCTCGCCGAAAGCCCGGGTCACCAGCGTCGGCTTCCTGCTGGGCTGGGTCCTCGGCATCGTCATCGCGACGACGGTGTTCACTCTCCTGTCCTCGGTGCTCCCTCAGGGTGACGATGGCGGATCCAAGCCGATCCAGGGCATCATCCAGCTCCTCCTCGGCGCCGGACTGCTGCTGCTCGCGATCGGGCAGTGGCGCAAGCGCCCGAAGGACGGCGAAGAGCCGGCGATGCCGAAGTGGATGCAGGCGATCGACAAGATCACCTTCCCCGTGGCGCTCGGGCTGGGTTTCCTGCTCTCCGCGGTCAACCCCAAGAACCTGCTGATGACCGCGGGCGCCGGCGTCACGATCGGATCGGCGTCGCTGAGCGGCGGTGACATCACCCTCGTCATCGCGATCTTCACGATCATCGCCGCCTCGACCGTGCTGATCCCCGTGATCGGCTACCTGTTCGCCGCCGAGAAGCTGCGCGGAACCCTCGACGCGCTGCGTGTCTGGCTGACCAAGGAGAACGCGGTGATCATGGCGGTGCTGCTGCTGGTGATCGGCGTGCAGATGATCGGAAAGGGCATCGGCAGCTTCTGAGGTTCAGGCCTTCGCTGCGGCCGACTCCGGCTGGGCGTGCACGACCAGTTCCGGCGCCTTCGTGACCATCAGCCAGACCGGCAGCACGATGATGCAGAGCATCGGCAGCACCACCGGGTCACCGACCAGCGCGGCCCCGAGGAAGATGGCGATCCAGCCGTCACGGGTGGCGGCGAGCACGATGCCCAGGCAGCCGCACGCGATGGCGAGCGACAGCGGGATGCCGGGGAACAGCACGTGTGCGAGCACGCCGAGCGCCACACCGATGAACACCGCCGGGAAGATCCGGCCGCCGCGGAAGCCCGCGGCCGCCGCAACGAGCAGTGCGAGGACCTTCACCCCGGCGAACAGGGCGAGCTGCCCGGCGCTGTAGTCGCCCGGGTGCCTCAGCAGCTCCGTGGTCTCGTCGAGACCCTTGAACAGCGTCATCGGCCCGCCCCACATGCCGAGCAGACCCAGCACCACACCGCCGGCGAGACTGATCAGCAGCGGGTTGCGCAGCGCGTGGAATCCGCGGTGCACGTACGGCAGAGCCCACGCCAGCAGGATGCCGATCAGCGCGGATGCGGCGGCGACGAGCAGTCCCCACAGCAGCATCCAGCCGTCGGTCTGATCGATCGGCGTCACCTGGAAGGAGAGCGCCTTGCCGCCGAGCAGGTGCATGGTGACGGCGCCCGCGCCGGCGGCGGCGACGGGAAGGAACAGCTTGTCCCAGAGCGCCCCGCCGCCCTTCGCGGCCGCGACGGCGCCGGTGAACAGCAGCGCGGCGGCGATCGGTGTGCCGAACAGTGCGCCGATCGTGGCGGAGGACGCCAGCATCATGGCCAGCGGCAGCGGGATCGCCTTCACGAAGCGGGCGAGCAGCGCCACGGCCAGTGCGGAGTTGACCGCGATGATCGGGTTCTCCGGGCCAAGGCTGACGCCGCCGGCCAGGCCGAGCACCGTAGCCAGGAGCAGGCCGGGCAGCACTCCGGGCCTCAACGGCGCCTCGACCAGTTCGGTGGTCGCCGAGTCGGGGCCGGCATGGCCGGGCACCAACCAGATGACGAGGCCGACCGCGGCACCGGTGGCGGTCAGCACGGTGAAGATCCACCACGGCGTCGCCTCGGTCGCGCCGAAGGACTGCGGCAGGGTCGTCCACAGGATGTGCTGGAGCCCCTCCGACACGAGGTCCAGCAGCCACAGCACGAGCGCCGAACCGACACCGACGAGGATGGCCGGCACTGCCATGATCAGCAGCGATCTCACACTGGGCGAAGGCGCCTCCGCGGCCGCAGCATCCGACATCTCGACTCCCTCCGCCCGACGAGACATCGTCGGCACGCACCCTGCGCGGATGAACCAATAGTGCCCGAGCGGCGCGCCCAGCGACAGCTGCGGCACGGCGCTGGCCGAATGAGGCCCGCGGGGACGCTGCCGACGCGCGGAAATCGCCCGGAACGCGTGACCCCTGCGGCGATAGGGTGAAGCATCCGATCACTGGGAGGTCCCGTGCAACCGCCGCTCGCCGGTCTGACCCGCAAGAACCTCGGTCGCGAACTGCTCGCCGGGGTGACGCTGATCGCCATCGCCATCCCGCTGAACATCGGCTACGCGCAGATCGCGGGTCTGCCGGCCACGGCGGGCCTCTACGCGCTGATCGTGCCGACCCTCATCTGGGCGCTGATGACGTCGTCGCGCCAATTGGTTGCGTCACCGGATGCCGCGGCCGCGGCGCTGGTGGCTTCCTCGCTCGGCGGCCTCGCGACGGCCGGTTCCGCCGGCTACGCGACGATGGCGCTCGCCCAGGCGGTGATCGGCGGTGTGCTGTTCCTCCTGATGGGGGTGTTCAAGCTCGGGTTCCTGGCGAACTTCCTCTCGAAGCCGATCCTCGTCGGCTTCGTCGGCGGTCTTGCGCTCGACATCCTGGTGTCGCAGATCGCGAAGATGCTCGGCGTGCACATCGACTCGGGCGGCGAGTTCGTCGAGAAGCTCACCGGGCTGATCACCGGGCTCGGCACGATCAACCTCTGGTCGGCGATCATCGCCGTCGGCTCGCTCGTCGTGCTGATCTTCGGCCGCAAGCTCGCGCGCGCCGTGCCGTGGGCGCTGATCGTGCTGATCGTCGCGACGGTCATCGTGGTGCTCACGCATGCCGACAAGGTCGGCGTCGACGTGCTCGGCGAGGTCCCGGCCGGCCCGCCCGCGCTGACCTGGCCGATGCTCTCCTGGCAGGAGTGGTTCGCGCTGATCCCGTCGGCGATCGCCCTGACGATGGTCACCACGGCCGAGGGCCTGCTGGTCAGCCGGTCGTACGGCGAGAAGCGGCACTACCCGACCAACGCCAACCGCGACCTGTTCGCCTTCGGATTCGCGAACCTCGCTGCCGGCGCGAGCGGCACCTTCACCGTCGGCTCGTCCACCTCCCGCACGGCGGCGATGGATGCGGCGGGTTCGCGCACGCAGCTGCCGTCGGTCGTGCTGGCGGTCGGCACGTTCCTGCTGCTCATGTTCGGCACCGCGCTGCTGACCGACATCCCCTCGCCCGCGATCGGTGCGATCGTCGCCTTCGCGGTTGTGCCGCTGCTGGGCATCGCCGACTTCCGCAGCATGTGGAAGCTGGACCGGTTCGAATTCGTCATCGGCATCGCGTGCTTCGCGGTGACGCTGTTCGTCGGCGCGATCCCCGGCATTCTGGTGGCGTTCGTGCTCGCGCTGATCAACATGGCCAAGCGCGCCGCTGCGCCGGCGATCGACGTGCTCGTCAGCGAGCCCGAGACCGGCGAGCTGGCCGCGGAGACCGAGCCCGGCGGGGTCACCGCGCCCGGCGTCGTCGTGGTGCGGATGGCTGCACCGCTGTTCTTCGCCAACGGTGAGGTCTTCGCGGGGGCGATCCGGTCGGCGGTGGCCGCGGCGGGCGGATCGGACGCCGTGCACGATGTGGTGATCGACATGGAGGCGGTCACCGACGTGGACGTCACCGGCAGCGAGTCGTTCGAGAGCGTGCGCGAGTGGCTGGAGCAGCAGTCGATCGGATTGTCGTTCAGCCGTGTGCGCAGTGGAGCGAAGGCGCGCCTGGCCAGGTTCGGCGTCGTCGAAGACGGCGACACCGTCTACCGGACGAACCGTGAGGCGGTGACGGCGCTCGCGAAGAGCGAGTGACGCGGACCGCCGGGCTCAGGACTCGGACGGACGCAGCGGCAGCTGCGGCCCGTGGTTCCAGGCCAGGATCGCCGGCTGCTCGCGGTAGAACCCGAGCACCGACACCGAGCCGGCATCCAGCGTGATCCGGGCGCCGAACCGGGGCGCCTCGCGCAGGAACACGGCGGTGAGGATGCGCAGGAAGTGGCCGTGCGCGACGAGGGCGACATCGCCCCGGTCCATTGCCGGCAGCACCCGGGTGAGTACGCGTGAAGCGCGGGCGGCGACCTCTTCGACGGTCTCGCCGGGCGTCTTCCCGCGGATGACTCCGTGCGCGAAGGCGGTCCAGTTGTAGCCGAGCTCGGCGCGGATGTCGGCGCTGGTGCGCCCCTCGTAGCCGCCGTAGTCCCACTCGATCAGCAGCGGATCGACCTGGGCGTCGAGTCCGGCGAGCTCGGCGGTGCGCCGAGATCGCTGCAGCGGTGATGTCAGCACGAGGCCGAAGTCGTAGCCGCGCACGAGCTCGCCCGCCTGCCGTGCGAGGTCCTCGCCGTGCGGTGTCAGCGGGATGTCGCTCAGACCGGTGTGCCGGCCCTCCCGCGACCATTCGGTCTCGCCGTGCCGCAGCAGCACGAGCTTGCCCTGCGGATTGTCGGGTGCGGGGCGATCGGGCAGGGGGTCGGAGGCGGCATCCACAGCGCCACAGTAGCGCCCGCCGCCTCTAGAGACGCTCTGCGATGACCCGCGCCGTCGCGACCGGGTCGGGCCGGTGCATGACCGACTCGGGTACGACGACCAGCTCCGCACCGGGAATGTGCGCCCCGGCCCAATCGGACGCCGCGATCAGGAACGGGAACGTCTGCTCGCCGCGCAGCACGGTGACCGGGCGGTCGACGGCGAGCAGGTCGGCGCTCGGCTTCCGCATCCGCCAGACGAGACGCGTGTCGTACACCGTCGACTGCGCGAGCGGTGTGAGTGCGGCGAGCATGCCGTTCGTGCGCCCCGCCTCGACCATCTCGCGCGGCAGGCCCACCGCCTCGATCTGGAACGTCTCGACGGCCTCGCCCGGCTGCCCGGCGTCGACGAGTGCCTGCAACCGGTCCGTGAGGTCGGCCGACTGCACACCCGATCCGTCGAAGTCGAGCGGCGGCTCGGAGAGGAACAGTGCCCCGGTGGGTACGCCCTGGGATGCCGCGAAGAGTGCGAGCACGGCGCCGGAGGAGTGCCCGAGGGTCGCAGCCGCCCCGCCGGCATCCGCGATGACCGCGGCGAGGTCGGCGGCCTCGTCTTCGGGCTTCGATCCGCGGCGATCGCCGCTGCCCGCGCGGGCGCGACGATCCCAGGTGACCGCGCGGTACCCGGCATCCACCAGAGCCTGCGCCAGCGGCGCAGCACCCGCTGCCGTCGAGAGCGCGCCGCTCACGATCACGACGGTGCGGCCGTCACCGGTCGCCGTGTACTCGATGGGGGTGCCGTCAGCCGACGTCGCGATGCTCATTCCGTCATACAACCACCGAGGTCCGACATCCGGAAGACGATGTCGAGAAGCCCGCGTCAGGGCTGGCGCCGGCGGGCCTGCTGCCGGAGTTCGTTGGCGCGCTCGCGCAACTCGGGGTCGTCCATCACCAGCTGCACCAGCGAGCAGTCCTGGGGGCCGTTCGCCCCGGGCACGCACAGGGTGCAGGGGTCGCCGGCACGTACGGGGCACATGGGCTGGGGGAACCGCCGCGGTTTCACATCGGCGCTCATGACACCCAGTATCGTCCGCCGGCCTGCGCAGCTCTTCTGCCATGGCCAGGGAAAACCTGTGCCGGTCGGTGTCGTGCGTCGCCTGGCCGGCGTAGGGTTCCGCACATGGCCGCAGAGACCGATCACGCCGTCCTCGCCGAGCAGCTGCGCCGACGCGTCATGGAAGCGGGCGCAGTCGCCGAGCCCGTGCGACGGGCCGCGCTGCGCGCCGGTGCGGGGGAGGAGATCGCCGGTGACGAGCCACAGGTCGTGCTCGCGCGGACGATCGGCGCGGCCTCCTACCGGGTGACGGATGAGATGGTCGCCGAAGTGCGAGCCGAGACCGGGTCGGACAGAGCCGCGTTCGAAGTGGTCATGTCGGCGAGCATCGGGGCGGGCCTGCGACGCTGGGATGCCGCGCTCGCTGCGATCGAGGAGGCGTCGGATGCGGCTCGCTGAGGTCGAACGCGGTGACACCCTCGCGCATCGCCTGCTGATCCGGATGATCTCGCGGATGGCCGGGTACCGGCTGCCGGATGCCGCTCGGGTCGCGTTCTACGACAAGGCCTTCGCCGGTCCCGCCCTCGGCCGCTGGACGCAGCGTGCCATGCGCGGGCCGAGCCCGTGGTCGGTGTCGGAGCGCGAGCTGATGGCGGCGATGGTCGCGTCGTGGAACACCTGCCCGTTCTGCGTCGGTGCGCACCGCGCGATCGCGGTCCGGGGAATGGATCCCGCGGTGGCGGATGCCGCACTCGCCGACTTCCGCACCGCGCCGATCGGCGATCGGCTGCGCGCGGCCCTGGTGTTCCTCGAGCGGATGACCGCCGATCCGGACGGGCTCAGCGCCGCCGACGCCCGCGTTGCGCTCGACGCCGGACTCACAGCCGTGGAGCTCGAGGATGCCGCCGCCGTCGGTGCGGTGTTCGCGGTCATCACCCGCAACGCGAACGCCCTCGACTTCGAGATCCCGTCCGCCGTCGACTTCGACAGCGCGGCGGTGATGCTGCTGCGCCGCGGCTACGCCTGAGTCGCGGCATCCGGATCGGGGTACCGCCGCGTCCGCTGTGCGCCTACGCTCGGGCACGACGACAAGGAGACTCCCATGCAGAGACTCACGATCGACTTCATCATCTCGCTGGACGGCTACGGCTCCGCGCGAGGCTGGCCGGGATGGTGGGGCCTGGAGGGACCCGAGTACCTCGGCTGGCTCGAAGAGCTGCCCGAGCAGGACCACCCGGTGCTCATGGGCGCGAACACCTACCGCGTGATGTCGTCGCTCACTGCGGGCGGCGAACCGGGCACCGACGTTCTCAACGACGTGCAGAAGTACGTGTTCTCGTCGACGCTCGAAGACCCGCTCGGCTGGCAGAACTCCACCCTGGTGCGCACGGATGCCGTGGAGTACGTGCGCCGGCTCAAGGAGGAGTCCGACCGTCCGCTGCGCACCCTCGGCAGCGTCTCGCTGTGCCGGTCGCTGCTGAAGGCCGGACTCGCCGATCGCTTCCGCGTCGTCGTCTTCCCGGTGATCACCGGTGCCACCGGGAGCGAGCGCATCTTCGACGGCTACCCCGACGTGCGCCTCGAGCTGGTCGAGGCGCGCACCTTCGACAACCGCAGTCAGCTGCTGGAGTACGTGCCGACCGTGATCGACACGCCGCCGCTGGGCTGAGACCTGAGGCGACGCCGAACAGTCAATCGAGTTTGAGCAGCTGCTCCAGTTTCTCCTCGGGCGAGATGTCATTGATTCGCCCGGCGAAGCGGAGTGTCACGTGATCGAGCGTCCCGGTGAAGGCGAACTTCCCGCTGTCCGCCGGGTAGCGGTCGCTGACCGGCGACAGCGTGAAGCGTCCGACGTCCATGCATCCCCCGCCGAATCTGGCGCGGTTCTGGTGGGCGATCTCGCTCTCGGCGACCAGGCTGTCGTCGACGTACAGCCGGATCTTCGCTCCGCCTCCCGGAACCGTGCTCGTGTTCTCGAAAGCGAGCTGAAGCACGTGCTCCCCGCTCGGCACTGCTCCCGCGGAGATGATCTCGGTGCGTTCGATGTCGAACCAGTTGTAGTGGTAGACCAGATGACCGTCCTGCAGATGGAATGACCATCCTCCGGCATCGCCGCCCACGCAGATGAGCACGCCCTCAGCTCCGCCCTCGGGGATCTCGACCTTCGCGGAGATCGTATGGTCCACATTCGTCGTCTTGGGCGCGCTGCCCTCCGGCAGGCGCACCATTCCCGGCCGGAACGTGACGGTGTCCCGCCCGAAGAAGTAGCTGGGACGCAGGCGCGGATCCCCTCGCTCGATGAACCGGTCGTCCAGTGGGAAGACGTTGTGCTTCGCGGCCTCCTGCATGAAGATGTCCTGCAGCTCCCGGAGCTTGGCAGGTTGCTGGCCGGCGAGATCGACGCCCTGACTGAAGTCGTTGCGCAGGTCGTACAGCTCCCAGGAGTCGTCGTCGAACGACGCCGAGCCGATGTTCACCCAGGGCAGGCGTCCGTGGCGGCAGGAGGCGATCCAGCCGTCGTGATACAGCGCGCGATGCCCGAACATCTCGAAGTACTGGGTGATGCGCGTCGTCGGAGCACTCGCGGCATCGGCGGCGAAGGTGTACGCCATGCTTGTGCCCTCGACCGGCTTCTGGGCGACTCCGTCGATGGAGGACGGCTGCGCTATGCCGGCGACCTCGAGGATGGTCGGCATGACGTCGATCACGTGGTGGAACTGCGCGCGAAGAGCGCCGGGGTCCTTGATGCGATCGGGCCACGAGATCAGCATGCCGTTGCGTGTTCCGCCGAAGTGCGAGGCGATCTGCTTCGTCCACTGGAAGGGAGTGTCCCCCGCCCATGCCCAGCCCACCGCGTAGTGGGGCGCCGTGCCAGGCAGCCCCCACCTGTCGATCTCGGGCAGCAGCTGCGCGAAGTCACCAGCGTTCCCGTCGAGGCCGACCATCTCATTCAGGAGACCGGTGAGAGTGCCTTCCGCACTCGATCCGTTGTCACCGATGATGTAGATGATCAGAGTGTTCTCGAGCAGATCGAGGGCCTCGAACGCATCCACGACGCGGCCCACCTCGTGGTCGGCGTGCTCGAGGAAGTCGGCGTAGTTCTCGGCCTGACGCGCGAGAAGGGCCTTCTGGTCGTCGGTGTGATCGTCCCAAGCGGGGATCTCGTCGGGCCGCGGCGTGAGCTTGGTCCCCTCAGGAAGGATGCCGTCGGCGAGCTGCTGGCGCCAGACCTGCTCGCGGTAGGCGTCCCAGCCCATGTCGAACCGTCCGGAGTTGCGTCCACGCCAGTCCAGCGGAGGCTGGTGGGGTGCATGTGCGGCACCGGGGGCGAAGTACGCGAACACCGGTCGGTCGGGCGCGATCGACTTCTGTCGGTTGACCCACGAGATGCAGTCGTCGGCAAGGTCTCGGGTGAGCTGATACCCGTCCTCCGCGGTGCCGGGGATGTCCACCGGTGTGGTCCCGCGATAGAGCGAAGGGAAGAACTGATTGGTCTCGCCCGCGATGAAACCGTAGAAGTAGTCGAAGCCCATCTGCGTGGGCCAGTTCGTGAAAGGTCCCGCGTCGCTGGTCATGTTGTCCGGCACGTTGTGGTTCTTGCCGAACCACGCGGTGGCGTAGCCGTTGTCGCTCAGGGTCTTCGCGACGGTGCCGCAGCTCTTCGGGATGATCCCGTCGTAACCGGGGAAGCCCGTGGCCAGCTCGCCGATGTTGCCCGTGTGGGCGGTGTGATGGTTGCGCCCGGTGAGGAGGGCGGCACGGGTGGGCGAGCACAGTGCGGTGGTGTGGAACTGGTTGTACTTCAGTCCCTGCGACGCGACGCGCTCCGCCGTCGGCATCCGCACCATTCCGCCGAAGGCACTGGACCAGCCGAAACCGACGTCGTCCAGCAGCACGAGGAGCACGTTCGGCGCGCCGTCCGGAGCGGCGTCCGGCGGTGGGAAATCGGCAATCGAGTCCGCATACGTCGTCGAGGTCCGTCCGTGGGGATAGGTCCATGCCGGCCGGGGGTAGGTGTCCCTATCGACGACCTCGGGGAACACCCTCTCCGCGTTCTGCTCTGACATGCCTGCTCCCATCATCGGGTGCCGGCGCCGACGCGCCCGCCTGCGGTCAGCGTAGTCCCAGGGGGGGGGGGGGGCGCGCCGGTATCAGGCCAGTCGCACCGCTTGCTGCAGTCGGGTGCGCACGTCGAACAGCTCGTTGCCGCCGATCACGCGCGTGCCGGCGATGCCCGTGCGCAGCACCGTGCGCAGCACGCTGCGCCGCACGACGACGATCGGCAGACCGCGCACCGTGCCCAGCGGCACGGCGGCCTCGGCCAGGTCCTCGTCGGGGAACACGAAGATCGCCGCGCTGAACCGCACGTGCGCGGCGCGGGACACCAGACCGATGCGGGTGACCAGATCGGCCACCGGAGCGTCGGGCCCTGCGATCTCGCCACTCCGGAACCTCACGTCGGTGCCGAGGTCGGCCGACATCACGCCGTACAGGCCCGACGGGCCGAGAACGATGTGGTCGATCTTCTCCCCGGCATCCGGCGCCGTGACGTCGTGCCACACGGCGAAGCCCATGCCGAGATCGGCGAGGATGCGCGACGTCTCCTCCTCGGCGAGGGCATTGGCCAGCAGCATCCGCAGCTCGACCGGCACGGTGCGCACGAACGCGGGGTCGTAGGGGTCGGCGGCATCCGGCGCGAGGTCGTGCACCCGCGCGACGTACTCCCGGCGCAGCCAGCCGCCGGCCGTGCCGTGGAAGCGGGCGCGAGGGCGGGTGTCGGTACGCGCCGGTGCGCGCCATCCGCTCCAGTCCGACTCGCCGGCGAAGCCGTGCCCGCGGTCGTAGGCAGCGCGGTCCTCGGGTGTCCCGACCAGCTCCCAGGCGCGCTGCACCCGGATGAACACGGCGGCGTCGCCGCCGGTGTCGGGATGCGTGCGACGCAGCTGCAGCCGGAACGCGCGGCGCAGGTCGTCGTCGGAGGCGTCGGGAGCGACGCCGAGCACTTCGTACGCTGACGCCGAGAGCGGGCTGTCGAACATGCGGCTCCTCGGATCAGCGGACATATCAGGCTAACCGGGAGCGCCGTCTAGATTGGAACGGTGAACAAGACCAGCATCTGGACCGTCCTCGGCGTGATCGCCGCCGTCGTGATCGCCTGGTGGATCGTGAGCGCCCTGTTCTCGGTCGTCTGGTTCATCGTCAAGCTGGCGATGGTCGCGGTCGTCGCGGTGCTCGTCTACGCCGTCATCCGCATGCTCACGCGGTCGCGCGAGGACTGATCAGCCCAGGCCGCCGGTCAGCAGCACGACGAACAGCACCAGCCCGAAGGCGACGATCGACCAGCGCAGCGGAGTGGGCGGGATCCTTCGTCCGACCCGCGCGCCGATCCAGCCGCCGACCAGGCCGCTGATCGCCATGATGATCGCGGCCGGCCAGGCCACCGTCGCGAACGCGACGAAGAAGACCAGTGACACGACGCTGGCCACCGCGGACATCACGCTCTTCAGGGCGTTCAGTCGCTGGATGCCGTCGTTCAGCGTCATCCCCATCACGCCGAGCATCATGATGCCGAGCCCGGCGTTGAAGTAGCCCCCGTAGACGCCGACGCCGAGCTGCCCGATGCTCGCCCAGGTCAGCCGCTCCGGCCCGTCCGACCTCGCGGTCAGCCGCGCGATCGCGGGCTGCACGGCCAGCAGCAGGGTGGATGCCAGGATCAGCCACGGCACCACGGCGGTGAAGGTGCCCTCCGAGCCGAGCAGCAGGAGCGCCGAGCCGGCCACTGCACCGACGGCGGTGACGATGGCCAGCGGCAGGATGCGGTGGCGCTGTCCGCGCAGCTCGGCCCGGTATCCCCACGCGCCGCCGACGTAGCCGGGGAAGGCCGCGACCGTGTTGGTGACGTTCGCGAGCACCGGCGGGTAGCCCAGGGCGAGCAGGGTGGGGAAGGTCACGAGGGAGCCGCCGCCGGCGAGGGCGTTGATCGCGCCGGCCGCGGTTCCGGCTCCCGCGATCAGCACGCCTTCGAACAGCTCCATGACCTCCCCAGTGTTTCATGGGGCCTGCGGCTCAGAGGACGACGAGGAACCCGAGCACGGCGCTGGCGATCGCGATGACGCCCTGCACCAGCGCGGGCATGAAGCCCTCCTCGCGGCGCACGTGCACGACGATCGCGCCGACCATGATGATCGCGATGCCGACGGCGGCGATCGGGGTGAGGATCGGCAGGATGCCGGTGGCGAGCGGCAGGATCAGTCCGAGGCCGCCGATGAACTCGGTGATGCCGATGGCTTTGACCTGGCCGGCGGAGAAGTCCTCGGCCCACGCCATCTTCTGCTCGATCTTCGCCTTGGGTGTGAGGGTCTTCATCGTTCCGGCCATGAGCATCATGAGGGCCAGGACGATGTTGACGATCCAGAGGGCGATGAGCATGCGGGTTCTCCTTGAGAAGTCGGTTACCGATGGTGCGGGTGGTTACCATCGGTAATCAAGAATGCGGCATACGTGAAGTGCGTGCAAAAGGCACATGGATGTGCCTGGGTGACAGCCATGTCACCGCCGGGCGCCCTCCAGGGATGCGGTACACCTGAGTACATGCACACCACGTTCCGCGACAGAGTGCGGATGGAGTCGGTCGCCACGCGCTGGGCGATCGCATCGTTCGTGATCGGGGCACTGCTGACGATCATCGTCATGTGGGGCGATCGCTGGCCGCTCGCCATCGAGACGCGCTCGGTCGGCAACCTCGCCGCGTGGACGGCCGCAGCCTTCGCCGGAGCAGCCTTCGCGACATCCTTCATCATCGAGTCCCGGCGCGGCTACGACTCGTGGCGACGGGGGATGCCGCTGATCAAGCGCATCATCGATGTCGGGGCCATGACCACCGCGATGGCGATGCTGTCGTACTTGGGCGTGCTGGCGGTGGCCAACCTCTTCCAGCAGGGCTTCCGCGGCATGACCATCGATCCGCTCGGCGGCGGGGCCCTCGTCGGCGCAGCCACCGCGGCCTTCACCTATGCCGCCTATCTCTCCGCGGCGCGAGTCACCGCGGACGGCCTCGCCATGCTCGCGACCCTGGTGCTGTTCACCGGCACGATGGCCAGCATGCTCAGCACGCCCGACGCCTCGTGGTGGCAGTTGCACTTCTCGCAGCTCGGCAACATCAGCCAGAGCTCCGGCTACAAGTTCAATCTCGCCCTCATCTTCACCGGGCTCGTGGTCACCGTGCTCGCCAACTACGTCGGCCGCGACGTCGAGCTCGGGCTGATCGCCCGCGGGGCCGACCCGAAGACGCTGACAAGGCAGCTGTCCTGGCTGTTCGCCGGCATCGGAATCTGCCTGATGATCGCCGGCCTGGTGCCCGACGCGGTGAGCTTCCCGATCCATGTCGGCGCAGCATCCGGCATGGTCGTGCTGTTCGGCGTCTTCGTGTTCTGCGCTCTGCGCTTCCTGCCCGGGCTGCCCAAAGAGGTCTCCGGGTTCTCGTTGCTGGTGATCATCGGGATCGTGGTGGCCATCGCACTGTGGATCCCGATCGGCTACTACAACCTCACCGGCATGGAGTTCATCGCGGCGGGGCTGCTGTTCGCCTGGCTGCTCTACTTCGTGCGGGCGATCGGCGTGTACGCGAAGTCGGATGCTCCGGTGTCAGCTTCCGTCTAGCAATCGGCCGAATCGATTCGATACACTTGAACCACCGGCGCCGTGACCGTTCACGGTGCCGGTGTCGTCTTCCGGCATCCGCCCCTCTGTCGCCCTCCTCCTTTCCCTGGATCCCGCATGTCCACCACCCTCACCACGGGACGCCCCTGGCGCGTCATCCTGGCCTTCTCCGTGCCCCTGCTCATCGGTAACATCGTGCAGCAGCTGTACCAGTTCACCGACGCCGTCGTCGTCGGGCGCCACCTCGGCGTGAACTCGCTCGCGGCGGTGGGCGCGACCGGCAGCCTGATCTTCCTGCTCATGGGCTTCGCCTGGGGCATGTCGAGCGGATTCGCGATCCCGACCGCGCAGGCGTTCGGTGCCAAGGACGCCGGCGGCGTGCGCCGATCCGTGGCGACGGGCACCCTGCTCACGGGGGCGGCGAGCATCCTGCTGACGATCGCGGGCCCGCTGGTCGCCGAGCCGCTGCTCGTGGTGATGCAGACTCCGCCCGAGCTGCTCGCCGAGGCGACCGTGTTCACGCAGGTCACGCTGCTGACCGGCAGCGCGGTGATGTTCTTCAACTACCTCGCGGCCATCATCCGCGCCATCGGCGACTCCCGGACGCCGCTCATCTTCCTCATCGTCTCGTGCGCGCTGAACGTGGGGCTGGTCATCCTCTTGGTCGGCACGCTCGACTGGGGTGTCGCCGGCGCAGCCTGGGCGACCGCGATCGCGCAGGCGATCTCGGTGCTGGCCTGCCTCGAGTTCGCGCGGCGCCGGCTCCCGGCGCTGCACGTCCACCGGTCGGACTGGCGGATCAGCCGGGCCGACGCGAAGGAGCACCTGCGCCTCGGACTGCCGATGGGATTCCAGGCATCGATCATCGCGATCGGACTGCTCATCGTGCAGGTCGCGCTGAACACCATCGGCCCCGACGCCGTCGCCGCGTACACCGTGTTCGCCCGTATCGGCAGCCTGGCCAGCGCCCTGCTCGCCTCGCTGGGCCTTGCGACGTCGATGTACGTCGCGCAGAACCTCGGCGCGCGCCGGCCTGACCGCATCCGTCGTGGTGTCACCCAGGCGATCTGGATGTCCATCGGAGCGTCGGTGCTGCTGGGCGCGCTCATGATCGCGCTCGGCGAGCCCGTGGTGCGCATGTTCGTCGGCGACGCGTCCGAGAAGGTCGTCGAGATGGCGCACCTCATGCTGATCGTCAACGGCCTCACCTACGCGCTGCTCGGCGTGCTGTTCGTGCTGCGCGGCGCGCTGCAGGGGCTCGGGCAGGCCCTCATCCCCACCGTCACCGGGGTGATCGAGCTGGTCATGCGCGTGGCCGCGGCGATCGTGCTCGGCCAGCTGTGGGGCTTCATCGGTGTCGCGCTCAGCGATCCGTTGGCATGGCTCGGGGCCGTCGTGATCCTGGTGCCGGCGTACATCAGCGCGCACCGCCGCCTGAAGGCGCTGCCGGTCAACCCCGAGTTCGCCACCGAGACCTCGGCGATGGCGGTCGTCGGCCCGCACGAGGCGGCGAACGCGGTCGACCTGGTGGTCACCGGATCCATCCCCGTGGTCGTGTCGAAGCAGAAGCGACGGAAGGCGCGCACCGGCAACTGAGCCGTCACGCATCGTTCTCCGGACTGATATCGAATCGTTCTGAAGGAGGATGCCGGATGCGAGGCGAAGTGCGTACGCTTGCATCAGAGGCGCACGGGGGTGCGTCCGAAGACACGGGGGGTCGTGTTATGTCGTCGTTGGCCGTTTCCAACACTCTGGCATCGTTCTTCATGCCGATCGGAATCATCGGAGCCGTTCTGGCCGTGATCTGCGCAGTGGTCGCAGGTATCGCGCTCGCCGCAGGTGCGGCGGGATTCTTCGGTGGCGCCGTCGGCGTCTGGATGGTCGGGGCGCTGCTCAGCACAGCGGCATCCTTCAGCAGCGCGTGGACGCCGTTGATCGTGTCGCTCGTCGCCCTGGCGGTCGCGCTGGTGCTCGGCGGGATCATCCACGCCGTGATGCTCGCCACCCCGACGCGGATGCCGGTCGCCGAGACGGTCGAGGCCGAGGCGGGGACGTCGGCCGCGAAGGCCCGCCCCGTCGGCGTGCAGACGGCGACGGTTCCCGCCGTCGCGTCCTGAGTCCGGTCAGGAACGGGCTCGTCGCCGGACGATCCTGATCTCGCTGGCGAGCGTGCCCAGCACGACCAGTGCGCCGCCGATCAGCGCGGTCACGGGCAGTCGTTCGCCGGCGATCCGCCCGATCACGGCCGCCCACACCGGCTCGCCGGCGTAGATGATCGTGGCCCGGGTGGGGGAGACCTTCTTCTGCGCCCAGTTCATCGTCAGCTGGATGATGCAGCTCGCCGCGCCGAGGCCGAGCGCCGCGCCCAGCCAGATCCACGAGAACGAGGGCAGCGCCTCGCCGACGACCGGCATGGTCGCAAGTCCCAGCAGCCCCGCGGTGAGCAGCTGGACCACGGTGATGCGGCCAAGGTCGATGCGGTTCGCGAACAGGCTGATCAGGATGATCTCGCCGGCGATCGGCAGGGTGCTGATCATCGTGGCGATCTCGCCTGCGCCCAGCGTGAGCGCGAACGCGTCGGGTCCGGCGATGAGCAGCAGTCCGACGAAGGCGAGGCCCGCCCCGACGAACGCCATCGCCGGCGGCCTGTTGCGGAAGACTGCCCACTGCAGCAGCGGCACGAGCGGCACGTACAGCGCGGTGATGAACGCGGAGGTGCTCGACTCGATCGTCTGCAGGCCGAAGGTCTGCAGACCGTAGCCGCCGTAGATCATCACCCCGATCGCGACGCCGGCACCGACATCGACCCAGCGGATGCCGCGCAGCGAGCGCCAGAAGATCACGAGGCTGATCGCGCCGGCGACGAGGAAACGGATGCCGACGAAGAACCACGGCCCGGTGTGCTCCACCGCCCAGTGCACGAGCAGGAACGTGCCGCCCCACACCGCCGTGATGGCGAGCAGGGCGATCTCCTGAGGGCGCAGCCGCAGGAAGCGCAGGCGGTTGTTCATCGTGTCCATTCTGACGCCCGGCATCCCCGCGTTCCGGTCGCGATCCGGCACGGTGTTCGCAGTCGGGACTGTGCTCGTTCGCGACGGGAGCGGGGGCCGGTCGTGGTCGTGTGCGCTCCGGTCGTGATTCGGCACGGTGTTCGGGGTGGGGACTGTGCTGGTTTGCGACGGGAGCGCGTGGCCGTGGCTGTGGGCCGGGCCGCTGGGCCCACCCCGGCCCAGCCCGCGCCGCCCCGTCAGCGGTGGTCGCGGTCGTGATGCTGGCCGGCGGGGTCGCCGGCGGCGACCCGCTCCGCCTCGCGGGCGCGCAGCTCGACGCGACGGATCTTGCCCGAGATCGTCTTCGGCAGCTCCGGCACGAACTCGATGATGCGCACCCACAGATGCGACGACAGCCGTTCGCGCGAGTACGCGAAGATCGCGGATGCCGCGGCCGTCTCGTCCTGGGCCGCAGCGGTGGTCAGGCAGACGTAGGCCTTCGGCACCGCAAGGCGGGTCAGATCGGGGCTCGGCACCACGGCCGCCTCGACGACGTCCTCGTGCTCGAGCAGAACCGACTCCAGCTCGAAGGGCGAGACCTTGTAGTCGGACGCCTTGAACACGTCGTCGGCGCGGCCGATGTAGGTGAGGTAGCCGTCGTCGTCGCGCACGGCGATGTCGCCGGTGTGGTGATAGCCGCCCTCTCGCGACTCGGCGGTCTTCTCCGGGTCCTCGTAGTAGCCGGTCATCAGGCCGAGCGGCGCCTGCGACAGGTCGAGGCAGATCTCGCCCTCGCGCTCGGCGAGCTCGCCGGTCGCCGGGTCGACGAGAACCACCGGGTAGCCCGGCGTCGGGCGTCCCATCGAGCCGTCCTTCACGATCTGTCCGGGGGAGTTGCCGACGCAGCAGGTCATCTCGGTCTGGCCGTAACCGTCACGGATCGTGCCGCCCCACGCCTCGCGCACCCGGCTGATCACTTCGGGGTTGAGCGGTTCGCCCGCGCCGACCAGCTCGCGCGGCGGGTGGGTCAGACGCGAGAGGTCGGCCTGAATCAGCATCCGCCACACCGTGGGCGGGGCGCAGAACGAGCTGACCTGGTGCGTGTCCATGACCCGCATGAGGGTGTCCGCGTCGAACCGGTCGTAGTTGAACACGAACACGGTCGCCTCGGCGAGGAAGGGCGAGTAGAAGTTCGACCAGGCGTGCTTCGCCCAGCCGGGGGAGGAGATGTTCAGGTGCACGTCGTCCGGCCGCACGCCCAGCCACCACATCGTCGACAGATGGCCGATCGGGTACGAGGCATGCGTGTGCTGCACGAGCTTCGGGCGGTTCGTGGTCCCCGACGTGAAGTACAGCAGGCAGGTGTCGGATGCCGGTGTCGCGGCATCCGGCTCATAGTCCTGCTGCGCGTCGTGCGAGTCCGAGAATGCGCGCCAGCCAACCGGCACGGCGTCGCCGACGCCGATCCGCAGGATGTCGTCCGGGATGCCGGAGAGACGTGCCTCGAGGTCGCCGGTGGTGACCACGGCGCGGGCGCGGCCGTGGGCGGCCCGGTAGGCGAGATCGTCGGCGCTGAGCAGGGTGGATGTGGGGATGGCGACCGCGCCGACCTTCGTGATGGCGAGCATCGTCTCCCACAGTTCGATCGTGTTGCCCAGCATCACGATGATGTGGTCGCCGCGACGGATGCCGGTGCTGCGCAGCCAGTTGGCGACCTGGTCCGAGCGGCGGGAGAGCTCGCCGTAGGTCCAGCTCGCGCTGCTGAGGTCGGCCGAGACGATCTGCACGGCCGGGCGATCGGGGTTCTCCGCAGCCACCACGTCGAACCACTCCAGAGCGAAGTTGAACTCCGCCGGCTCCGGCCAGCGGAACCCGGCGCGCGCTCCGTCGTAGTCGGTTCCGTGCGCGAACAGGAAGTCGCGCATCTCGCGGACGGCGGCGGTTGCTGAGGTGGCGGGGCGTGTGCTCATTCGGGACTCCTTCGTCGAGTTCCATCTTGCTCCCGAAATCCTTGTTGACTGACGGTCAACAGCAATTGTGGTGTGTCTACAAGGAACTGAAGTTCACATCCTCTGGAACTTGGTTCCGCGCGGCAAAACTCCGGGACAGGTGCGGGAGCCGCCCATACGATCGCCCGAGGCAACGATGCCCCTACCCCTCCAGGAGTTCTCAATGACGAGTGCACAGCCCCATGCCCATGCCCACGGACTGGGCATGCGCATCGCCGTGATCGTGCTCAGCATCCTGCTGGCCGCGATGGTGATCCTGTTCTTCCTCACCACCTCCAAGATCGCGGCCGGCGCCGCCGAGCTCGCCGGTGGCACCACCACCGCCAAGGACGGATCGACGGAGCTCGCCGCCGGAGCGACCACGCTCGCGGGCGGCACCGGTGATCTGGCATCCGGAGCCGGCGACCTCGCGGCAGGCGCCGACTCGGCGGAGGCGGGCGCATCGAAGCTCGCCGCCGGCGCGACGAAGGCCGCGGCGGGTGCGACCACGCTGTCCGAGGGAACCGGCACGCTTGCCGCGGGCACCTCGAGCGCCGTCGCCGGCGCGAGCAAGGTGGACGCCGGTGCGCAGCAGCTCCTCGCCGGCGCGCAGGACTTGAAGTCGGGCACGGAGCGGGCGGATGCCGGTGCAGGAAAGCTCGTGGCCGGATCGTCGGAGTTGTCCGGAGGGGCAGGTCTCACGGCGACCGGTGCGCGTGACCTCTCCGACGGCGCTGCCAAGCTCGCGCTGGGTGCGCAGCAGGTGGACGCTGGCGCGCAGGAGCTCGCAGGAAAGTCGGTGACCCTCGCAGCCGGGGTCGGCGGTGCTCATCAGATCGCCGGACAAGTCAAGGCGGGTGCCGAAGCCCTCAGTTCGCGAATCTCGACTGCGGTCACGCCGCAGCTGAAGGCGCTTGCGGACAACGGCACTGCCATTGGCGGAGCGGCTGCGGGAGCCCCGGTCAACTCGCAGAAGCTCGCCGACGCACTCACGCAGCTCGCTGCGGCTGATCCCACCAACGAGCAGCTGCAGGGGCTCAAGGCGCTCGCGGTCGGTCTCGACCAGCAGGTGGACGGCATTGCAGGTGCGGCGGCGGCGGCACCGAAGCTAGCTCAGGGCACGATCGAAGCGGCTGCGGGGGCACAGTCCGTGGCGGCAGGCGCGGCTGTCCTGGTCAACGGCGACGCGCAGCTCAAATGGCCCGGTACGACCACTCTTGTCAACGTCGAGACCGGTGCGCCGGCCTTCGTCGTCGGCATGCAGAAGTTGGCGGACGGTAGCTCGGAGCTGGCGGCAGGCTCAACCGAGCTCGCTGCCAAGGCGCCGGAACTCGCGGCGGGAACTGCAAAGGTGTCTGCAGGAGCGACAAAGCTCTTCGGAGGGGCCGCCGAGCTCCAGGCCGGCACCGCGAAGCTGAACGCCGGTTCGACGAAGCTCGCCGGTGGTCTGGGAACGCTGTCGGAGGGCGCATCCGATCTGCACGCAGGCACGATCCGTCTCGACAGCGGTGCCGCTGACCTGAACGAGGGCGCGACCGCACTGGCCGAGGGCACCGCGACGCTGCAGTCCGGAGCATCCGATCTGTCGACCGGCCTGGGCACCCTGTCGGACGGCGCCACCGCCCTCTCCGACGGCACCCAGCAGCTCGCCACCGGCGGCGACAAGCTGAAGATCGGCGCCACCGCCCTCGCCGAGGGCAACGGAAAGATCGCCGTCGGCTCCGGCACGCTCGCCTCGGCGACGGCGGGTGCAGCGCCGTCGATGCTGCCCTGGATGCTGGTGATCGCCCTGCTCGGGCTCATCGCGATCGGATTCTGGATCGGCCATCGCGTCAGCCACAGGCGGGCCCTCGCCGCGGCCTAACCGCACGCCGAGGGGATCCGCTGTGGGCAGAGCCGCCCACAGCGGATCTCCGTGCGTGCGGGGTCGGCGGCGACGCATCCTGAACGCATGACCGATGAGAAAGCAGTACCGCAGTTCGGGCCGGATGCCCGTCGCGCGCTGTACCACGAGCGCGTCCTGGTGCTCGACGGCGTGCTCGACGACGACAACGGCGCGCTGATGATGACCCAGCTCCTCGCGCTCGCCGCGGAGGATCCTGTGACAGACATCGCCCTGTGGATCCACTCGCCGGGCGGCTCGGTGCCGTCGATGCTCGCGATCCGCGACATCATGCGCACCATCCCCAACGACGTCTCGACCGTCGCCCTCGGGCTGGCCTGCAGCGCCGGGCAGTTCCTGCTGTCGGCGGGCACGAAGGGCAAGCGCAGGGCGCTGCCGCACGCCCGCATCCTGCTGCACCAGGGCTCGGCAGGCATCGGCGGATCGGCGGTCGAGATCGAGGTGCAGGCCGGCGATCTGCGGCACATGCGCGACACCGTGCTGGGCATCATCGCAGGCGACACAGGTCAGCCGGTGGAGAAGGTGTTCGAGGACTCGCTGCACGACCACTGGTACACCGTCGACGAGGCGCTCGACTACGGGTTCATCGACAGCGTCGTGGCATCCCTCGGCGACGTGTATCCGCGCAAGCGATCGCGGATCGGACTCGGAGCGGAGGTGGCGGCATGAGCGGCTACACGATCCCCAACGTGATCTCGCAGAACCCGCGCGGCGACCGGATCATGGACGTCTACTCGAACCTGCTCGCGGAGCGGATCGTCTACCTCGGCACCGAGATCGACGCGGGCGTCGCGAACACGATCATCGCGCAGCTGCTGCACCTGGACTCGGCCTCACCCGACACGGACGTGCAGTTCACGATCAACTGCGCAGGCGGCGACCCCAGTGCGGCACTGGCCATCTACGACACCATGCAGCACATCCGACCGCGGGTCTCGACGACCTGCGTCGGGCAGGCGATCGGCCCCGGCGCGATCCTGCTCGCCGCCGGAGCTCCCGGCATGCGGTCGGCGCTGCCGCACGCGCGGATGGTGCTGCACCAGCCCGCCGGGCAGAGCCGCGGCGCGGTGCCCGACCTGATCCTCGCCGCCGACGAGGTGGTGCGGGTGCGCAGCGAGATGGAGAACGTGCTCGCCCAGCACACCGGCCGCACGGTTGTGGAGTTGCGGGCAGACACGGACCGCGACCGCGTGCTCACCGCGGATGCCGCCGTCGAGTACGGCCTGATCGATCAGGTGCTCGGCCCGCGATAACGTCTGGCTGCCCGTTCCACCTGCAGGCAGGGATTCACGGATGTCGGCGCATCCGCGGCATCCGTGCCTGCAGGCGTTCTTCGTGCCTGCAGATGTGCCGGGCGTCAGGCCGCGAGGGCGTAGGCGCTCGGGGCCTGACGGGCCGGCGCTGCAGCCGGGGCGAGCCCCTCGGCCACGGCGCTCGTCAGGTCGAGCAGGCTGAGGTCGAGTGCGCCGGCCACGGCGGCCATCATCTCGCTGGACGGGTCTTTCATGCCGCGCTCGATCTCGGAGAGGTACTGCGGTGAGATGCCCGCGGCATCCGCCGTCTCGGTGAGAGTGTCGCCGCGCTCGTGCCGTCGTCGGCGCAGCTCCGCGCCTACGAGCTGCCGCCAGAGCGGCTCCGGTTCGCGCGGGGCGCGGGGCTGGGGGAACGGGACGATCTCGGCCATGCCTCACGGTACGACGAGGGTCGTCGCCTGCTCCAGACTTTCCGCTCTGAGCAGAAGCCCGCAACCCGGTTCCGGTCGCGATCCGGCACAGTGTTCGGGCCTGGGACTGTGCTCGATTGCGACGGGACGTGCCCACCGCGAGAGCGCCCGTATGCCCGGGCAACCCCATAGGGTCCGCGGCGTAGACTGATACGGATTCTCGGAGGACTGTCATGCCTGCCCCTACGCGCACGTTCGGAGTGCGTCACCTGCAGCTGTTCCGTGCCGCGCTCGCGGCCATCGCTGCGCTCATGGTGACCTTCTCCAACGACCACTCCGCACAGGTCGGGCTCTCGATCTTCTCGGGCTTCGCGATCGCCTCCGCGCTGGTGCTGGCATTGTCCGCCTGGCTGGTCTACCCCGAGGGCAGGCGCTGGTGGGTCCTCACCGTCGGCGCCTTCGACTTCATCGCCGGCATGGTCGCCGGCATCCCGTCGATCCGCACCGACGACACCTTCTTCGCCCTCGTCATCTCCTGGGCGCTGATCACCGGTGCCTTCGAGCTCGGAGCCGGTTTCCGGCTCAAGGGATATGACGGCGCCCGCGACCAGATCATCACCGGCGGACTGGGCATCCTGCTCGGCATCCTGCTGCTGATCATCCCCGCCGGGTTCCTGCAGAGCTACACCATCGCCGAAGCCGGAACGTTCCAGCTCACCGGCATCATCATCGGCGTCGGACTGTTCGGCGGCTACGCCGCCATCGTCGCGGTGCTGCTCGGCATCGCCGGGCTGACCCCGCGCCCCGCCGACGCCGAGACCCCGGCCTCCGTCACCGAGGCCGATCGTGGAGGAGTGTCATGACCGACCCCAAGCCGACCCGTCGCGAGATCCTGAAGCCGATGCAGCTGGTGGGTATCGCGCTCACCGCCGGCATCTTCGCCGGGATCGTCACGATGGTCTCCACCGGCGCGTTCACCGATCGCGTGAACCGCGCGATCGCGAAGGGCACCTACCAGGGGATGCCGCCGGTCGAGCTGGGCCTGGTCGTCGCCGGAGGCGCGTTCATCGTGACGCTGCTCGGCATCGCGCTTCTCATGCTCGCGGTCGACCCGGCCGATGTCGTCAAGCGCCACGACACCCCTGTGCTGTACGACCCCGAGACGCCGGACCAGCCGGCATCCGGTCCTCTCCTGAACGCCGACGGCACCGAGGCGGATCCCTCGAAGCCGGAAGCAGCGAAGCCGGACGCCCCTACGGCCTGACGCTTCTTGTGCTCCGGTCGCAACGGATGCGGGTGCTGCGGGGGAACACCCGCAGCGAGTGAGACCTGAGCAGGTGGGCGTCAGCCCTCCGGGAACCCCAGCTGCAACAGCCTGTCGTCACCGTCGCGAGGAGAGCCTCTTCCGTCGGTGTTGTTCGTCAGCACCCAGAAGGTGCCATCAGGGCCGGGGATGACGTCTCGTAGGCGTCCGAAGCTGCCGGTGTACATCGGCCAGCTGCCATCGGGCGAGGACGTCTGCACCACCCAGAGCCGTTCGCCACGCAGCCCTGCGATCAGCACCACGTCGCCTACCACGGCGATCCCGCTGGGGCTCGCCTCCTCGGGCTTCCACTGCACGACCGGGTCGACGAACCCTTTCGCACGCGCAATGCCCTCGTGCAGCGGCCAGCCGTAGTTGCCGCCCGCCTCGATGCGGTTCAGCTCGTCCCAGGTGTCCTGGCCGAACTCGCTCGCCCACATCGTGCCGTCGGAGTCCCAGGCGAGTCCCTGCACGTTGCGATGACCGAGGGAGTAGACGGCTGTGCCGAAGGGGTTGCCCGGCGCGGGATCGCCGTCGGGCGTGACCCGCAGGATCTTGCCGCCGAGGTAGTCCTGGTTCTGCGCCCGTTCGCGCTGCCCGGCGTCTCCTGTGCCGATGTACAGCATGCCGTCCGGGCCGAACGCGATGCGCCCGCCGTCATGGTTCCCCGCTTTCGGGATGCCGTCGATCACGGTCTCGGGTTCGCCGAGGGCCCGTGAACCGGGGTCACCGATGAGCGGCATCCGCACTACGCGGTTGTCGTCGGCGGTGGCGTGATAGGCGTACAGCATCCCGTCGTGCACGGCCAGCCCGTTCAGCCCGGCCTCCCCGCCGGAGACGACGTCGGGCACCGTGCCGACGACGCGCGTCGACCCCGACGGCGTCAGCTCAATGATCCTCCCGTCGTCGCGCTGCGAGATCAGTGCCCCGCCGTCGTCGAGGCGCACCACTGACCAGGGTGCCTCCAGGTCGGTGGCGAGTGTCTTCGTCGGGGTGGTCTCCGACGTCCCGGTGTCCGGCGGCCCGCTGATGGCCACGCACCCCGTGAGCACGAGCGTGCCGAGCACCAGCCCTGTGGCTGCGCAGCGGATGCCCCTCATGGCCGACCTCCCGGCATCCAGCATCTCGCATCCGTCGAGCCGGACGATGAAGAGGTATCCAGTCGTGACCTGGACAGGTGCGGGAATAGCCGCACCTGTCCAGGACTTGTCACCATGGTGACAGTCTCTTCGGACCGCGCCGCGGTCGGCCTCCGTTCCGAGCGAGGGCCAGTCCTCGGTGCCCTGATGCTGTCCACCGGACTCATCGCGATCGACGCGACGATCCTCGCCACCGCGGTGCCCAGCATCGTGCGCGATCTCGGCAGCTACCAGCAGTTCCCGTGGCTGTTCTCGGTCTATCTGCTCGCCCAGGCGGTGAGCGTGCCGATCTACTCGAGGTTCGCCGACACGATAGGCCGCAAGCCGATCATCATGATCGGCATCGGGTTGTTCCTGCTCGGTTCGGTGCTCTGCGGGTTCGCGTGGAGCATGACCGCGCTGATCGTGTTCCGCGTCGTGCAGGGCCTCGGCGCCGGAGCGGTCGCCCCGATGTCGATGACGATCGTCGGCGACATCTACACGGTGGCCGAGCGCGCGAAGGTGCAGGGCTACATCGCCAGCGTGTGGGCGGTGTCATCCGTGGTCGGCCCGGCGCTGGGTGGCCTGTTCGCCCAGCTGGATGCCTGGCGGTGGATCTTCTTCGTGAACATCCCGCTGTGCGCCTTCGCCGGATGGATGCTGCTGCGCCGCTACCACGAGCAGACCGAGAAGCGCCGGCACCGCATCGACTTCGCAGGGGCGATACTGCTGACGGTCGGCCTGACCGGCATCATCCTCGGGCTGCTCGAGGGCGGGAACGCGTGGGCGTGGTTCTCCGCCCCGAGCCTGCTGTGCTTCGGTCTCGGTGCCATCGCCTTGATCGCCTTCGCTCTCGTCGAGCGCCGCGCCGCCGAGCCGATCATCGACTTCGCACTGTTCTCGCGGCGGCTGATCCTCACGACCACCTTGGTCTCGCTCGGCATCGGCGCGCTGATGATCGGCGTGACGAGTTTCGCCCCGGCGTACCTGGAGGGGGCGATCGGCATCGCGCCGCTGCTGTCGGGACTGGCGGTCGCCGCCCTCACCCTCGGCTGGCCGATCGCCGCCGCGAACGTGGGGCGACTGTACCTGCGGATCGGATTCCGCCGAACGGCGGTGATCGGGCTGTCGATCGCCTCGGTCGCCGCGATCGCGCTCGCCTTCGTGGCGCGCTGGCCGAACCCGTTCTCGGTGGCCGCCATCGCATTCGTGCTCGGCTTCGGCCTCGGCTGGAGCGCGGCGCCCACGCTGATCGCCGCGCAGGCGTCGGTGGGCTGGGGAGAGCGCGGCGCCGTCACCGGCATGAACGCCTTCGCCCGCTCAGCGGGCAGCGCCGTCGGCGTCGCGGTCTTCGGCGCGATCTCGAACGCGGTCATCTCGCAGGGCGCGGGTCCCCAGGATCCCGCCACGATCGTCTCCGCGTCGACCGGTGTCTTCATCGCCGCGGCAGCCGTCGCAGTGCTGACCTTGATCGTGGCGGTGTTCATGCCGCGCGACGGAGCGATGACCGCCGACGGGGAGCCTGTCGCGGCCGATGCCGACGGGCCGCTGAGCTGACAGAGATCCTCGGCCCGCGCTGCCCTTCTCTGCCCGCTCGGCGGTTCGGTGCACCCCGAGCGCCCGGCGCTGCTGTCCCTTGCCCGCGTTGTGCAGATCTCAGTAGCGCACACCGGGAGGTGCAGCGTGAGCGGGATCATGCCGACATGCGCTGCAGTCCGTGGCGGATGCTGCCGATCGTGTCTCGCGCCGCGGCTCGCTGCGCGGCGCCACGCGATCCCGGCGCGGCGACGAGTCCGCGCTCTCAGACTCGCGAACTCGTCGCCGGACGCCGCCCCCCGCGGCATCCGGCGACGCCGATCAGGCGAGCCAGCCGAAGCGCTTCACCAACGCGGTGGAGCGCCACAGGCGGCCGAGGCCCAGGTGATCGCCGGACGGCGAGAACGCGAGCAGCAGTGCGGCCGCGACGGCGAAGAGGTGCTCGTCCAGGAACGGGTTGTTGGCCAGTGGGAACGCCGAGACCCACAGCAGAAGCATGAACGCCGCGGCACCGAGGCCCGCGATGCGCACGCCGACGCCGAGAAGAAGGGCGAGGCCGGCACCGACGGTTCCGAGCAGGAAGAGCGCGTCGACGATCGGATGGCCGGCGATCGGGTGCAGCGCGCTGAACGCGAAACCGGCGGGATCGAGGCCGAATTCCAGATATCCGCGGGTCGGTGAGAATCCGTTGATCACGGCCTTGCCCGGTTCGGTGCCGAGGCCGAGGCCGAAGACCTTGTCCAGCCCCGACCAGAGAAGCTGCCAGCCGAGTGCGATGCGGAGCGCGCCCAGCAGGATGCCAGGCACCTGGGCGCTGGAGCCTTCTGTGCGTGGCGATGCAAGCACCGCATCCGTGGGGGTGATGGTCACGTCCGTCATGTGTTCCTCCGGTTGGTTAGGGTTACCTAACCAACGTAGAGGCCGAGGTGGGCCTCCCCGGAATGTGACGAAAAGCGACGACGGTGGTCGTCAGAAGTGGCGCTCGTACTCCGCCAACTGCGCTGCGACACCGTCGAAGAAGTCGTCCACGGTCTTCGCGTCGTAGCCCGGGAGGAACGTGCGCGTGCGCGGGATCTCGCGGACGACGACGTCCTTCGCCCGCAACGATGCCTCCTCACCGCGCTCCCACGACTCCAGAGCCGCCTGGCACTCCTCGAGCAGCTCGTCGACCCCCTCGACCGCGTAGACCGGGGCGTTCGCTGTGGCGAACAGAGTGTGCGGCAGCTGCACCGCGGCGACATCCGAACTGCGCACGGCCTTCATCGGTTACCGTTCTTGCCGTACCTGCGCTGGATGTCATCGAGCATTCCGCGCAGTTGTGCCTCTTCGCGCTGCTCCTGCTCCACCTGCAGTTGGTTCTTCGGCTCGGAGACCCGCAACTGCACGACCGCGCGATCGAGCATGTCGTCGACGGCATCCGCGTCGTAGCCGAGGCCGAGCAGGGGGACGCGCGTGAACTCCTTGTGCACGATGTCGTCCGAGTGCAGGCCGGCCGGCCTGCGGCGCTCCACGTTCGACAGCGCAGCGGACACCTCCTCGATGAAGGCGTTCACCTCGTCGATGGCGTATCGGGCGCCCACCCGCCGCTGCGGCAGCTGTGCCCCCGCCACGTCGGCGGCGGTCAGGGCGTTCACTTCGCGAGCTGCTCGGCGAGCCCCGTGTAGGTCGCCGGGGTCAGCGCCAGCAGGCGCTGCTTGGCAGCATCCCCGATCTCGAGTGCCTCGACGAACGCCGCCAGATCGGATGCCCCGACGCGGTGCCCGCGGGTGAGCTCCTTGAGCAGCGCGTACGGGTCGGCGATGGTGGAGCGTCCTGCGACGACCTCGGCGCGGATCACGGTCTGGATCGCCTCGGCCAGCACCTCCCAGTTGCCGTCGAGGTCGGCCAGCAGCACGTCGCGCGAGAGCGAGACCTCGTTCAGGCCGCGGCGCAGGTTGTCCAGCGCGAGCAGCGAGTGCCCGAGCGCGACGCCGATGTTGCGCTGCGTGGTCGAGTCGGTCAGGTCGCGCTGCATCCGGCTGGTGACGAGCGTCTGCGAGAGCGAGCCGAGCAGCGCGGCAGAGAGCTCGAGGTTCGCTTCGGCGTTCTCGAACCGGATCGGGTTGATCTTGTGCGGCATGGTCGACGAGCCGGTCGCGCCCGCGACCGGGATCTGCGCGAAGTAGCCCATCGAGATGTAGGTCCACATGTCGGTGGCGAGGTTGTGCAGGATGCCGCCGGCGTGACGGATGCGGTCGTACAGCTCGACCTGCCAGTCGTGCGACTCGATCTGGGTGGTCAGCACGTTGAAGCCGATGCCCATGCCCTCGATGTACTCGCGGGCGACGGTCGGCCAGTCGACGTCCGGCTCGGCCGAGAGGTGCGCCGACCAGGTGCCGGTCGCGCCGGAGAACTTCGCCAGGTAGTCGGATGCCGCGATCTGGGCGCGCACGCGCTCCAGGCGCCACGCGAAGACGGCGAGCTCCTTGCCCATGGTCGACGGCGTGGCCGGCTGACCGTGGGTGTGCGACAGCATCGGAGCATCCGCGTGCTCGACGGCCAGCCCGCGCAACTTGGCGATCACGGAGTCGAGGGCCGGCAGCCAGACCTCTTCGACCGCGCGCTTGACGGTGAGCGCGTACGAGGCGGAGTTGACGTCCTCGCTGGTGCACGCGAAGTGCGTGAGCTCGGCGATCGTGTCCAGGCCCAGCGTCGACAGACGGTCGCGCACGAGGTACTCGACCGCCTTGACGTCGTGGCGGGTGACGGCCTCCTTGGCGGCGAGCCAGTCGATCTCCTCCTGGCCGAAGTCCAGGTAGAGCGCGCGCAGCTGCTCCTTCTGCGCATCGGCCAGCGGCGAGGTGCCGAAGATCGAGCGATCGGTGAGGGCGATGATCCACTCCACCTCGACCTCGACGCGGGCGCGGTTCAGGCCCGCCTCGGACAGGTAGTCGGCGAGGCCGGTCGTGGCGGCGCGGTACCGTCCGTCGAGCGGGCTGAGCGGCTGGGCGGGAAGCTGCGTGGACAGGGGAGTACCTCCGGTTTTCAGGCCCGCGCGCGCGGAAGTCGCAGCGCCGGTTCGAGCTGTCGGAACAGGCCGCGGGTCGCGATCTCAATCATATCCAGCACTGAATCGAACATCTCGGGTCCGGCGTAGTACGGATCGGGCACGTCCATGCTGGACGCGTGCGGGTCGAAGGAGCGCAGCAGCGTGACCTTGCCCTCGTCGTCATCGGTGCTCGCCCACTCGCGCAGGATGCGCTCGTGCGTGCGGTCGAGCGCGATCACGAGGTCGTTCTCGCGCCAGGATGCCGCGGAGAACTGCTTCGCGCGGTGCAGCGACCCGTCGTAGCCGTAGCGCCCCAGCGCGTCCAGGGTGCGCGCGTCGGCGCGCTCACCGAGGTGCCAGTCGCCGGTGCCCGCGCTGCGGGACACCAGGCGGGAGCTCAGACCGTGCTCCTCGGCGAGGGCGCGCAGGACGACCTCGGCCATCGGCGAGCGGCAGATGTTGCCCGTGCACACGAAGATGACGCGGAAGGGCTCCGGGTCGGTCATCGTCCCATTCTGCTCTCCGCACGCGTCGACCCGCATCCCACAGGCACAGTTCATCCCCAGTTCTGCACAGGTTCGCGCGGATCACGGATCCCGCGAAGGAGCGGATGCCGGGACCCGAGCATCCTGGTGCGCATGATCACCTTCGCCGCACTGGACGCACCTTACGCAAGAGACCTCTGGGCCCGCGCGGTGGCCTCGACTGCGCTCGACGAGGCATCCGACGCACTCTCCGACGCCGGCATCGCCCTTGACGCGCTCATCGACGCCACGCACTGGCAGGTCAAGGCGGGAGAGCAGCTCAACGGCAGGCTCGTCGCGCTGCTCTCCCGTGTGCGCAGCGCGGGCCGAGTCGTCGTCCAGCAGCGACAGATGCTCGACCGGGTGCAGCCGTGGTGAGCGCGGCGAAGGGGGATCCACCCGGTGATGACACCGTCGAGATCCGTTCGGGTGGAGCCATCGAGGTGGACTCCGACGCGATGCGCGACGCGGCACGGCAGATGCGCGTGGTGGTGGCGATGGTCGAGCGGGCATCCGACGGTGTGGGGCGCGCCAGGCACGCGATCGGCGGCTCGACCCTGCCCGCACGGGCCGACTTCGGCGGACTGGATGCCGTCGGCGGGGAGCTCGACGATGCCTCCGAACTGCTGCGCCGCAGCGCGGAGGGCACCGGGTTGATGGCCGACGCATTCGAATACGCCGATCTGCAGGCGCGACAGCGGGCGCTGCAGATCAATTTCCCCGATCGCGCCGATGCACTGCAGGAGCGGATCGACGCGCTCGCCGCATCCGATCCACGGGTGGCGACGATGGCCGCCTATCTGCTGGCACAGTGGCAGGACGATCGCTACGACGGCACCGCAATGCCGTTGGAGGTGGCACTGCTCGGCGATCACGCGCCACTGGGGCTCCTGGCGGAGTCGCTCCTCATGCCTCTCGGGACGATCGCCGGCGGGTTGCGGCTGGCCTTCCCCTTCCTGCAGCGCAAGCTCATCGGCACAGCGAACGACCTCGGCCGCGGAGTCATGGTGCCGGGTGAGCGATTGCTGCCGAAGGCCGACCCGCCGAACGTGACCGTCAAGCAGGTTCCTGTCACCGCGGCGACGGCGGCGCCCACCACGGTGCAAGCCGCACTCCAACGCGTGCCGGCGGATTCCAAGGCGCAGGTGCGCATCGAGAGGTACGCGTTGCGCGACGGGTCGCGCCGGTTCCGGCTGTACGTCGACGGCACTCAGGCCGCCCTCGGCGACGACCCGTGGAACATGCAGTCCAACCTCGACATGTACCTGACGCGCACGCAGGGGGCGTCCGATGTCGCCGTGCACGAGGCGATGCGGCAGGCCGGCGTGCAACCGGGCGACACCCTCGATCTCGTGACCTACTCGCAGGGCGGATTCACGGGGGCGGACATCGCGATGAGCGGCGAGTACGACGTGCGCACCTTCGTGTCGGCAGGCGGTCCGGTCGAACCGACACTCGACGACAGCACCCAGATCGTGCAGCTGCGGCACGGCGACGACCCCGTCGGCAACGGGCTGAGCGGCAACGGCTCGGCGGGGACCACGGGTTCTGACGACAGCTTCATCGCCCGCCGGGATGCCGGGGGGAGGGATGCCTCGGCCCCGAGCCTCGATGACTTGCGCATCATCGAACCGCACCTGTTCGAGCGGTACCTCGACACCGCGGGCATGGTCGACGATTCCCGTGACCCGAAGGTGGCCGCGCTCTACGAGAACTGGCGCGCGTACGAGGATGCGACCGATGTGGAGACGTTCCTGTTCCGCGCCGAGATCGTCGACGAGGAATGACTCAGCGGTGTGCGGAGTCCTTGTGCTGCGGGCGGAGGATGATCGAGAAGATCCAGTTGATCAGCGAGATCACGATCGCCGCGACGATGCCCCACCAGAACGAGTTCACCTCGAGGCCCCAGCCGAAGAAATGCGTGATCCAGGCGGTCAGCCACAGCAGGAAGCCGTTGATGACCAGGCCGATCAGGCCGAGCGTGAGGATGTAGAGCGGGAACGCGATGATCTTGATCACCGTGCCGATGATCGTGTTCACAAGTGCGAAGATCAGCGCGATGCCGAGCAGGGTGATGATCATCTGCAGGTCGCGGCCCGGCGGGAATGGCCGCACGCTGACCTCGAGCACCGGCATGAGGGTGACGACCCAGATGGCGAAGGCGTTGACGACGACGCGGACGAGGAATCGCATGCACCGAGTCTGACACTCGAACCGTCGCAGCGCATCAGCGACGCGTGTTGCTCCAAGAGTCGGCGGCGCCGGGCACCTCTGGCGGACGTGGAAGACTCGATCCATGGCCTACGACTTCGAGACGGTTATCGACCGCACCGGCACCGGTGCCGCCAAGTGGGAGGAGATGCGCGAGGCGAACCCCGACATCCCGGCGGGCATCTCGCCGTTCTCGGTCGCCGACCTCGATCTGCCGATGGCCCCCGAGATCACCGAGGGCCTGCTCGAGCACCTGCGCACCGCCGTGCTCGGTTACACGATCGCCACCGACGACTACTGGGATGCGGTCACCGGCTGGTTCCAGCGCCGTCACGGATGGACCGTCGACCGTGAGCACATCTCGCTCGCGCCGGGCATCGTGCCCGCGTTCTTCACTGCCATCCGCGCGTTCACCGAACAGGGCGACGGCGTGATCGTGCAGACCCCGGCGTACTACCCCTTCTACCGCGGCATCCGCTCCAACGGACGCGAGGTGACCGGCAACCCGCTGGTGCTGCGCGACGGACGCTGGCGCCTCGACCTCGAAGACCTCGAGGCGAAGGCGAAGGACCCGCGCAACAAGGTGCTGCTGTTCTGCAGCCCGCACAACCCCACCGGCCGGGTCTGGGAGCGCGACGAGCTCGAGGCCGTCGCCCGCATCGCACTAGAGAACGACCTCATCGTGATCAGCGACGAGATCCACTTCGACCTCGTGCTGCCCGGCAGCACGCACACCGTGTTCTCCGAGCTCAGCCCCGAGATCGCCGCCCGCACGGTCGTGTGCACCGCGCCGAGCAAGACCTTCAACCTGGCCGGCATGCAGACCAGCAACATCGTCATCAGCGACCCTGCGCTGCGCGAGGCGTACAACGACGAGCGCACCCGCACCGGCTTCTTCACGCTGAACGCACTCGGCTTCGAGGCCTGCCGCCTCGCCTACACCGAGGCCGAGGCGTGGCTGGAGCAGCTCATCGAGCTGGTGGCCTCGAACCATGCGCTGGTGCGCACGTTCCTCGCCGAGCGGATGCCGGAGGTCGTGGTGTTCGACCTCGAAGGCACATACCTGCAGTGGATGGACTTCCGCGCCTACGGGCACGACGCCGACGAGCTCAAGCGCATCAATGAGCAGGAGGCGCTGGTGTTCTTCGACGAGGGCGCCGTGTTCGGTCCCGAGGGCGAGGGCTTCGAGCGGATGAACCTCGCCGCCCCGTCACACGCGATCACCGCAGCCCTGGAGCGCCTCGCGACGGCCTACGGCCGCTGACGGCAACTGTCCCAGAGACTGCGACGGTTGCCCGAGAGGGTCGAGCGCGCCCCGTGCCCGACTTCGGACCGGCCCGGCGACTCGCCGGCATCCGCGCGCATGCTGCGGCGAGTCGTACATGGCATCCGAAGTCGGGTACGACGAGTTGTCGCAATAAGTGCGACAACTGTCCGACCGGCATCAGCGCCGCACGCGCGCGGCGAAACGCGCCGCGATCTCGGGGAGCTCCAGCCTGCTCTGCGCGACATCCAGTACGAGGTCGAAAGCCTCGTCGGTCTGCATGTCGATGACGATCCCGTTGAGCTCGAAGAAGGTGAGCGTCAGGATCCATGAGAACCGTTTGTTGCCGTCGAACAGCGGATGGTTCTGCGCCAGCGATGACATCAGCGCCGCGGCCTTGACCTCGATCTCGGGGTAGGCCTCGACACCGAACATCGAGCTCGAGGGGCGCGCGAGAGCCGAAGCGAGCAACCCGATGTCGCGCACGTGCAGGCCGAGAGCGTCGAGGATGCCCATCGCCTGGGGAAGCTCGACGTACCGGATCATGCGTCTTCGAGCTTCGTCATCAGCTCCGAGTAGCGATCCGCGACGCCGAGCGCGATGCTCACGGCCTCCTCGGTCGTGACCTCCTCGCGGACGAATCGGTCGGCGGCTTCGATCAGCAGCGCGTGCTTGGACGTGTGGCGTCGCTCGGCGAGCTCGCTCAGTTGCGCGTCAAGCTCCGGAGGGATCCGCACCGTCATGGCCATACCAAAATGGTATCACTCGAGCATCCGCCCGGCCTCTTAGACTCGTACCGTGACTGAGCCGATCCTGCCCCGCATCCGTCCCGAGATCGCGGCGCTGCCGCCGTATCGCCAGGGCAAGCAGGCGGGCGCCGATGCGTTCAAGCTGTCCAGCAACGAGAACCCGTTCGAGCCGCTGCCGTCGGTCGTCGAGGCGCTGCAGCACACGACACCGATCAACCGCTATCCGGACGCCACGGCCGGTGCGCTGCGCGCCCGACTGGGGGAGAAGTGGGGCGTCGAGCCCGACGCGGTGCACGTCGCCGCCGGCTCGGTGTCGATCCTGCACCAACTCGTGCTCGGCACCTCGAGCGTGGGCGACGAGGTCGTCTACGCCTGGCGCTCCTTCGAGGCCTATCCGAGCCTGCCCCTGGTCGCGGGCGCCACCGGCGTGCAGGTCCCGCTCGCGCCCGGTGCGCGGCACGACCTCGACGCGATGGCCGACGCGATCACCGATCGCACGCGTGTCGTGATCGTGTGCACCCCGAACAACCCGACCGGCCCGATCGTCACCGGCGCCGAGTTCGCCGCCTTCCTCGAGCGGGTCCCGCAGGACGTGCTGGTGATCCTCGACGAGGCCTACGCCGAGTTCGTCACCGACCCCGAGGCCGTCGACGGCCTGAAGGAGCGTGTCTTCGAGACGCATCCGAACGTCGTCGTGCTGCGCACCTTCTCCAAGGCCTACGGGCTGGCAGGGCTCCGCGTGGGCTATGCCATCGGGCATCCGCGGGTGCTCGATGCCGCTCGCACCACCGGCATCCCGCTGTCGGTGACCAGCGCCGCGGAGAACGCGGCGATCGCCAGCCTGGATGCCGAGGACGAGCTGATGGCGCGTGTCGCCGTGATCGTCGAGCGGCGCGAGCGCCTGGTCGAAGGTCTCCGCGAACTGGGCTGGAAGGTTCCCGACTCGCAGTCGAACTTCGTGTGGCTGCGCACCAAGGAGCGCACCGACGAGATCGCGGCGGCCTTCGTCGAGGCCGGTCTGATCGTGCGCCCGTTCTCGGGCGACGGCATCCGCATCTCGGTCGGCGAGGAGCAGTCGCTCCCGCGCGTGCTCGAGGTCGCCGCCGCCGTCCGCGCCTGAACCGTGCTCACTCCCGGGTCCTGAGCGCCCTTCGTCTCGTCGCTGCGCTCCTCGCTCAGGATCCGCGAAGCGAGACGAAGGGCGTCAACGCCCGGATTCTTCGGATTCCGAGCAAGTACTAGGGCCCCCGAACTATGCGTGACCGGGCATGCGGGCGCGGGTACCGTGGAGCGGGTGACCTCTTCTGAGACCCCCCTCGTCCGCGTCCTCGACGCCGACGGACGGTTCGCTCCGACGGATGCCGCGCAGCAGTATCTGCCCCTGATCGAGGCGCTGTCCGACGCCGAGCTCGAGCAGTTCTACCGCGACATGGTCGTCATCCGTGCGATCGACACCCAGGCCACCAACCTGCAGCGTCAGGGCCAGCTGGCCCTGTGGCCGCCGAGCCGCGGGCAGGAGGCCGCGCAGGTGGGCTCGGCCTACGCTGCCCGCGCGCAGGACACGATCTTCCCCTCATACCGCGAGCACGTCGTCGCCCGCATCCGCGGCGTCGACCCGGTCGACATCATCAAGCTCATGCGCGGCGTCTCGCACGGCGGCTGGGACCCGACCGATCCGAAGAACGGCAACACCCGGCTGTACACCCTGGTGCTCGGCTCGCAGACCCTGCACGCCGCGGGCTTCGGCATGGGCCTCGCCTTCGACGGCAGGTGCGGCACCGGCGATCCGGAACACGACGAGGCCGTCGTCGTCTACTACGGCGACGGAGCATCCAGCCAGGGCGACGTGCACGAGGCGATGGTCTTCGCGGCCAGCTACGACGCGCCCGTCCTGTTCTTCCTGCAGAACAACCACTGGGCCATCTCGGTGCCGGTCGCCACGCAGTCGAAGGTGCCGCTGGTCGGCCGCAGCGCCGGCTACGGCATCCCCTCGGTGCGCGTGGACGGCAACGACGTGCTCGCCAGCTACGCCGCCTCGCGGATGCAGCTCGACGAGGCGCGTGCCGGTGGCGGCCCCCGCGCGATCGAGGCGGTCACTTACCGGATGGGCGCGCACACCACGAGCGACGACCCCACGAAGTATCGCGGTTCCGACGAAGAGCAGCAGTGGGCGCTGCGTGACCCGATCGCGCGCATGCGGAACTACCTTCTCGGAAGGGGTGCATCGGAGGCTCTGTTCGCCGACGTCGACGCCGAGGCCGCGGATGCTGCGGAGGACCTGCGCTCGCGCAGCGTGACCCTGCCCGAGCCCGGACCCGACGCCATCTTCCGGCACGTGTACAGCGAGCCGCATCCGCTCATGGCGGAGCAGGAGAAGTGGCTCGCCGACTACGAGGCATCCTTCGAGGGAGACGCACAGTGACCATCGAGACCATGCCCCTCGCGAAGGCGCTCAACGCCGGGCTGCGCAAGGCCATGCAGGACGACCCGCGCGTGCTGCTGATGGGTGAGGACATCGGCCCGCTCGGCGGCGTGTTCCGAGTCACGGAGCATCTGCAGGCCGAGTTCGGGGACCGCCGTGTGCTGGACACCCCGCTCGCCGAGTCCGGCATCGTCGGCTCGGCGATCGGTCTGGCCATGGCCGGGTTCCGCCCGGTCTGCGAGATCCAGTTCGACGGCTTCGTGTTCCCCGCGTTCGACCAGATCACCACGCAGCTGGCGAAGCTGACCAACCGGCACGAGGGCGCGCTGTCGCTGCCGGTCGTCATCCGCATCCCCTACGGCGGGCACATTGGTGCGATCGAGCACCACCAGGAGAGCCCGGAGGCGTACTTCGCGCACACCCCCGGCCTGCGCGTGGTCAGCCCGTCGACGCCGAACGACGCGTACTGGATGATCCAGGAGGCGATCGCCTCGAACGACCCGGTGATCTTCTTCGAGCCGAAGAGCAAGTACTGGCAGAAGGGCGAGGTCGAGCTGGATGCCTCGGCCGCACCTCTGCACGCGACCCGCGTCGTGCGGCGCGGCACCGATGTCACCCTCGTCGGCCACGGCGCGATGGTCACCACCCTGCTGCAGGCCGCGGCGCTCGCCGAGGCCGAGGGCACCAGCTGCGAGGTCATCGACGTGCGCTCCCTGTCGCCGGTGGACTACGGTCCCATCCTCGACTCGGTGCGCTCCACCGGGCGGATGGTCTACGCGCAGGAGGCTCCGCAGCACACCAGCCTGGGCAGCGAGATCGCCGCGACCGTGATGGAGCGCGCGTTCTACGCCCTCGAGGCGCCGGTGCTGCGCGTCTCGGGCTTCGACACCCCGTTCCCGCCCGCCAAGCTCGAGGGCGCCTACCTGCCCGACGCCGACCGCGTCCTCGAAGCCGTCGACCGCTCCCTCGCCTACTGATTTCCCTGTCCGGTTCCTGAGCGAACGAAGCGAGACGAAGGACGCTCGCTCAACGACCGCGAACGAGTAAGGATCAACACATGAGCACTCAGACCTTCACCCTCCCCGACGTCGGCGAAGGCCTCACCGAGGCCGAGATCGTCAGTTGGAAGGTCGCCCCCGGAGACACCGTCGCGGTCAACGACGTCATCTGCGAGATCGAGACGGCGAAGTCGCTCGTCGAACTGCCCTCGCCGCACGCCGGCGTGGTCGGCGAGGTTCTCGTCGAGGAGGGGAAGACGATCGACGTCGGCACCCCGATCATCACCTTCGTCACCGAGTCCGCTTCATCGGATGCTGCGCCTGCGAGTTCCTCGGATCCTGAGCGAGCGAAGCGAGACGAAGGGCCGGCCGCCGAGGGCGGCGGCGCAGTGCTGGTCGGCTACGGCACCGGTGGCGGGGCGACTTCGCGGCGCCGCAAGCCGGCCGAGCGCCCGGTGCGCTCCTCGGTCGGCGTGATCGCGAAGCCTCCGATCCGCAAGCTCGCCCGTGATCTCGGTGTGGAGCTGACATCCGTGACGCCGACCGGCGCCGACGGTGAGGTGACCCGCGACGACGTCATGAAGCACGCCTCGCAGGCCAGCGTCTTCCGCAACATCGAGACGCCGGAGTGGGGCGACGTGCGCGAGGAGGTGCTTCCGGTTCCTGAGCGAGCGCAGCGAGACGAAGGACGTGTGGGCCTGGCCCGTGGGCTGAATCCGGTGCCTGAGCGAGCGCAGCGAGACGAAGGACGCACCGAGGCCATCCCGGTGAAGGGCGTGCGCAAGGCGAGCGCCAACGCCATGGTGCAGAGCGCGTACTCGGCCCCGCACGTCACCGTGTGGAAGGAGATCGATGCCACCCGCACGATGGATCTCGTCAAGCGGCTGAAGGCGTCGCCCGACTTCGCCGACATCAAGGTGTCGCCGCTGCTGATCATGGCGCGCGCCGTGATCTGGGCGCTGCGCCGCACTCCGATGGTCAACGCCGCCTGGGTCGACACGGCCGATGGCGCCGAGATCGCGGTGCGGCACTACGTGAACCTCGGCATCGCGGCCGCGACGCCGCGCGGCCTGATCGTGCCGAACATCAAGGACGCCCAGACGCTCGGCATGAAGGATCTCGCCCGTGCGCTGAACCGCCTCACGCTCACTGCACGAGAGGGCAAGACCGCTCCGGCCGACCAGCAGGGCGGCACGTTCACGATCACGAACATCGGCGTGTTCGGGATGGATGCCGGCACCCCGATCATCAACCCGGGTGAGGCCGGCATCGTCGCCATGGGCACGATCGCGCAGAAGCCCTGGGTGGTCGACGGCGAGGTGAGACCGCGCTGGGTCACCACGGTCGCCGGCTCGTTCGATCACCGCGTGATCGACGGCGACGGCATGAGCCGCTTCATCGCCGACGTCGCCGCGATCCTCGAGGAGCCCGCGCTGCTCGTCGACTGACGTGAGACTTCGCGGAAGGTCATCTTCGTGCAATCGAGTTGGAACACTTTGACGAATTCGATCCGATTCGGCGTAGTTGATCCCCTGCTGACAGCGAACTTCGGTTCGGACGGGGTGAGATGGATCGTATGCAACGTAAAGCGGGTCGAGCCATGCTTTTCGTCGACGTCGCTGGATGGACCTTCTGCCGACCCCGCTGGTGAAGCCGCTCGCCACTCGGCTATGAATCTGAAGGCGTCCACGGGGATCGTTCCGTCCAGTCAGCCGCGCGATGCCGGGATAGCTCTGGGCGGGTAGCCCATCTGCACATCACTGACGAAAGTGATGTTCATGCTGCCGTCGATTGCGCTGGAATGGCTCGCCCCGTTGGCGATTCCGATTCCCTGTTCTCGTAAGATCGCTGTGCGCGACGTTGCGGTCGCTCGAACTTGGGGAGGGACAGCTGATGGCGACGAAGGCACGCATCGGGGCGGGGTTCACACTCGGCGGGGAACAGGCGGAAGCTGACCCGCTATCTGAGGGAGCGTTTGTCGAATCCGGCCTTTACAGCGTGATCGCGAATCGTCGCGATCCGCGATGCTTCCTGATTGGAAGGACAGGATCGGGGAAGTCAGCAGCGCTGCAGCATCTCGAGGAGGTCGAAGCGGACCGCGTTATTCGGATCTCGCCTGAGGACCTGTCTCTGCCATACATTACGGACCTTCAAGTGATTCGGTTCATGGACTCACTGAACGTTAAGCTCGACCTCTTCTGGATAGCTCTGTGGAAGCACGTACTCCTTGTCGAGATCATCCGGCATCGCTACGGTGTCAACTCGCCTGAGACTAAGCAGCGCTTCATGGCAACTCTCCGTGACCGCCTCATTCGTCAACCAGGTAAGCAGGCCGCACTTGACTACCTCGAAGAGTTCGAAGGCAAATTTTGGTGTGACACGGATGAGCGAGTTCGCGAGATCACCGACCGCTTCACAGAGCGTCTCGGCGTCGAGGGCGGCCTGAGTGCGGCGGCTGCCGGTTTCGGAGGGAAGTTCGTGGCTTCTGATACCACCGAGCAGATGACTGAGTCTCGCGCTGAGATGGCGGACCGCTACCAGCGCATCGTGAACGAGACGCAGCTCGCGAAACTCAATCAGATGCTAGCCGTGCTGAACGATGAGATTCTGGATGAGGCAAACTTCACGTACATCGTTGTTGATGATCTTGACCGTGATTGGGTTGACGAACGTCTCTCTAACGATCTGATTCGGTGTCTGTTCAGAACCGTTCTCGACATGCAGCGCGTGAGCAACCTCAAGATAGTAGTGGCGCTGCGATCTAACATTTTCCAGGAGTTGGACTTCGGGGCGAGCGGCGGTCAAGAGGAAAAGTTTCGAGCTCTGATCCTGGAGATGCGATGGACGGAGCCCCTCCTCGAAGACATACTCAACGAGCGCGTGCGAGTTGCTTCCGCCGGTTCATCCCTCGATGCCAAGGCGTTCCGGGATCTGACGCCCCAACCAAACAACACTCGAGGGAACCCGATCCGATACATACTTCAGCGGACCCTGTTGCGCCCTCGGGATGCAATCGCATATGCGAATCAGTGTTTCGCGACCGCCGCAGGGAAACACCGGATCGCCTGGGACGATATCCACGCCGCGGAACGGCAGTACTCAGCGAATCGTCTTCTCGCGCTGCGGGATGAGTGGAAGCCGACATACCCGGGCATCGATGAAGTCGTAATGAAGTTCAAGGGTGCGCCGGCACGCATGAGCAAGATGGAGTTCCAGACACGTCTCGACGACTGCATGCTCTTGATGACCTCTCCGGAATTCTCTGGCGTGAGGTGGATGACCGAGCTCTCCAGGGCGATGTGGGACTCGAGCGCGGAGCACAGTTGGTTCGATTTGTACCAGCCGCTGCTCGCGCTCTTGTATCGCATTGGGCTGGTCGGATGTGCAGTGGGGACTAGCGCAGCGCCGCTGTTTGTCGGCGACGATCCCCTACTCGTCGACGCACAGTCAACCGTTGACCGATGTGAGAGTTTCCATGTGCACAGGATGTTCCACAAGGCACTCGATGTGACGCGAGCAGGAGACCGACCGACCACGTAAGCGGCGTACGCGTCCGGCCGCGGGGCAACGGTAGCCCCCTACAGCGTGCATGTCGGCGTGCCGTGCGCGATCTTTTCATCAGAAGCCCTTCTCGTACTCGTGGAGGGGGGCGACGCTCGCTGAAGAACGCAGGGGTAATCGGTGGCGGCGCAGCGCCCGGGGCATCTGTGCTCTCGTATTGGGTCGCCTGGGTGCCGAAGTCGGGGACAAGCGGCGTCATCGCGGAGCTCGATGGTGGGTTGCACCTCGATGGCGAATCGGCAGCGGAAGCGATAGGTATGCCGACGCTCCCGGCCTCGGGCAGAGTCCGCATCTTCACTGGCGTCAACGTTCCAACTTCGAAGTAGAGAAGCTCGCCGACTGATGAAGTCCCAGTGCGTCGGCTTGGCGACAGCGCCCGCGCCGGACGTCCCGCATGCGGGCTCGCAGACTCGCAGACTGCGCATCCGAGCGACGAGAGCATGCGTGGTCCGCGTCGCCATCTGCAGACGGAGACCTTGTGGGCGTGTCAGCCCTGCAACCGCGCCTGCGCGAGCGCCGGCACCGCGCGGGTGCGCGCGGCATCCCGGGCCGTGGCGACCGCGCCGAGTGAGACCACATCCGCGCCGAGCGTCGAGGCGATCAGCTCGGGCGCGGGCAGGTGCAGCTGTGACGGCAGTGTGCGCCGAGCGGCCGCCAGAACTGGCTCGATGCTGTCGGCGATCGCGCCGCACACGATGACCCGCGACGGGTCGAAGGTGCTGCCGAGCACGCCGATGATGATGGCGACGGTCTCGCCGACCCGATCGGCGATCAGCACGGCATCCGCATCTCCGGATGCCGCGAGTTCGAGCACCGTACGCGGATCGATGTCCTTGCCATCGGCGAGCACTCCGACGGCGCCGGACCGATCGAGGTCACCGGCGGCGACCGCGCCGCGCACCTCCCGCTCGATCGCATAACGGAGCCCGTAAGCCGTTCCGACGCCGACGACGTGGTCGAACACGACGCCCTCGCCCACGCCGCCGTGCGCTCCGTGCAGCAGATGACCGTCGACGACCACGCCGGCCCCGAAGCGCTCGCCGGCGAGCAGGGCGACGTAGTCCTGGCATCCGGCCGCGGCGCCGCCCGCTCCTTCGGCAGCGGCGGCGAGCGAGGCGTCGTTCTTGACGTCCACGATCGGTGCCCAGTCGGCGAGCAGGTCGGCGAGTTCGGGGTTGGTGCGCGCCCAGAAGCCCTCCGGGTGGGGCGGCGACATGCCGTTGCGGTCAACGGGCGCCGCGACCCCTGCGCACACGGCCAGCACTGCGGAGCGATCGGCTCCGGCATCCTGCAGCGCGTCATCGAGCAGCCCGGTCAGCGTGCGGCGTCGTGCGCCCGCCGATGCGGTGCGGGGCACCTCGATGCGCCGATGCGCGAGCACAGCGTCGAAGGGGTCGGCAACCGTGACCGCCAGATGCGAGAGCCCAGAATCGATGCCGATCACGACGCCGAGGTCGTCGGCGATCTCGAATCGTCGCGCCGGACGTCCGCCACGGTACTCGCCGGCGGTGCGCGCATTCGGGAGCTCGCGGAGGATGCCGATCCCGGCGAGCGTGTCGATCGCCTCGATCACGGTCGACCGGGTCAGTGCGGTCGCGTTCATCGCATCGGTGGCGGTGAACGCACCGGCGCTCCAGGCGAAGTCGAGCACGGCTCCGACGCTCGCACGCCCGGCAGCGGAAATCGTCATGGGTCTTGACCCTCCTCCCTCTCAGAGGGTACCGTCTAGCTCAGTTGATTTGGTGACTAGATTTAATCAAGGAATCTAGCGCGACGGAAGGACGACGGTGTCTCGACGATTGACACGGATGCGGCGCATGGTCGCCGCGGGGGCGGTGATGGTCCTGGGCGGGGCCCTGCTCGCCGGCTGCTCGGCCGACGGCCGCGAGACCATCCGCTTCACGTTCAGCAAGCGTGAGGCGATCGAGTACATGACCGACCTCGTCGGAAAGTACAACGCCTCGCAAGACAAGGTGCGCGTCGAGATCGACACCTCGGGCGTGGACGTGGTGTCAGCCAGCTTCGTCCGCGGCAACCCGCCCGACATCATGCTCGCCAACTACAACATGGAGATCTCCCGCTTCGTCGAGCGGTGCGCCCTCAGCGACCTGGGCGACACCGCCGCGGCATCCGAGATCAAGGACGACTACCAGCCGCTGCTCGACCAGTACGGCGTCTGCGCCGGCCGCACCAGCGCCCTGCCGTACTCGGTCATGGCCGCCTCGGTGATCTACAACAAGCAGATCTTCGCCGACAACGGCGTTGAAGTGCCCCAGACCTGGGAGGAGCTGCTCGCGGCCTGCGAGAAGCTGAAGCAGGCCGGAATCACCCCGTTCGAGGCGACGCTGAAGGATGACTGGACCGTCGGCCAGGGCTGGTTCGACTACACGGTCGGCGGATCGCTCGACGTGATCGACTTCTTCGACGCGATGAAGGCCGAGGGCACCGACGTCGGCCCCGACTCCGAGACATCGTTCTCGAAGGATTTCGCAGAGCCGATGGACAAGATGCAGCACCTGCTGAAGGCGTACATCAACAAGGATGCCGCGAGCCGCGGCTACAACGACGGCAACCTCGCCTTCGCCCAGGGCAAGGCGGCGATGTATCTGCAGGGTCCGTGGGCGTTCAGCGAGATCGCCAAGACCGCGCCCGATCTCGAGCTCGGCACCTTCCCGCTGCCGATGACCGATGACGAGGACGATCTCGCGGTGCGCGTGAACCTCGACCTCGCCGCGCTGATCCCGGAGGGGTCGCGGCACAAGGAGGCCGCCCGCGACTTCCTCGAGTACCTCTACCAGCCCGAGAACATCGAGGGGTACAACGCCTCGCAGCTCGGGTTCACCCCGACCAAGGATGCTCCGGCGCCCGACGATCCCCGCATCGAGGGGATGATCCCGTTCGTCGACGGCGGGCGCATCTACCAGGGCCCGTCCGTGCTGGTGCCCAAGACCATCCCGGTCTTCAACTACGCGCAGGCCATGGCGCTCGGCGCGGACCCGGCATCCGTCCTCGCGACGATGGATGCGGACTGGGCGCGCGTGGCGTTCCGCGCCCCGGTGCTGAAGGGCGAGACGAAGGAGTCCGCGAAATGACCACCACGTCCACCATCGTCACCGCCGGCGACCGCACGGCGCGCCGGAGCCACCGCCGGGTCGAGCCGATCTACTACTTGTTCCTGCTGCCGAGCCTGCTGCTGTTCACGCTCGCGATCACGGTGCCGGGAGTCATCGGCATCTTCTTCAGCTTCACCGACTCGATCGGCATCGGCGAGTGGAGCTTCAACGGCCTCACGAACTACGTCGCATTGTTCAGCGATCCGGCCATCCTGCAGAGCTACCTGTTCACCTTCGGCTTCTCGATCGCGACCGTGATCGTCGTGAACGTCATCGCCTTCCTGCTCGCGGTCGGGCTCACCTCCCGCATCCGGTTCAAGGCCGGGCTGCGCACGGTCTTCGTGATCCCGATGGTGATCTCGGGCATCATCATCGCCTACGTCTTCAACTTCCTGTTCTCGAACTCGATCCCGGCCGCGGGCTCCGCGCTGGGCATTCCGTGGCTGTCGACCAGCCTGCTCGCGAACCCCGACCTCGCCTGGACGGCGATCGTCGCCGTGACCGCGTGGCAGGCGATCCCCGGCACGCTGCTCATCTACATCGCGGGCCTGCTGTCGGTGCCCGGTGAGGTGTACGAGGCGGCGGCGATCGACGGGGCGTCCAAGACGCAGCAGCTCACCCGCATCACCGTGCCGCTGGTCGCCGGATACGTGGTGATCAACGTGATCCTCGGGTTCAAGGGCTTCCTGAACGCCTACGACATCATCGTCGGCCTCACCAACGGCGGGCCTGGCACCTCCACCCGCAGCATCGCGATGACGATCATCGCGGGCTTCAACGGCGGCGACTACGCCTACCAGATGGCCAACGCGACGATCTTCTTCGTCGTCGCCATCCTCATCTCCCTGCTTCAGCTCTCGCTGACCCGCGGAAGGAACGCACTCTGATGTCAACGCAGACACTCATCGCGATCGAGGCCGAGGCCGCCCGCGAGGGCAGGACCGGCCGGGCGGGCCGTGCTCCCCGCATCCGGATGGAGCGGGTGAACTGGTCGGGCACCGTCATCCTGATCCTGTGCGCCGTCACGGTGCTGCTCCCGCTGTACGTCACCGTCTCGATGGCGTTCAAGACCACGAATCAGGCGGTCGACGGCAACGCGTTCTCGCTGCCGGCACCGTTCTCGCTCGACGGCTTCGTGCAGGCATGGAACCTCACGAAGTTCCCGGTCGGCGCGGGGATCTCCCTGCTCGTCACCGCCGGAACCGTGGTGGCGACGATCATCCTCGCCGCCTTCGCCTCCTACGCCATCGTGCGCAACTGGGATCGCCGGCTGTTCCGGTACTCGTTCTTCTACCTGCTCGCGGCGATGTTCATCCCGTTCCCCGTCGTGGCGCTGCCGCAGATCCAGCTGACCGGCCGCGTCGGACTGGACAACCCCTTCGGCGTGATCATCCTCGCGACCATGTTCCAGCTCAGCTTCAGCGTGCTGCTGTTCACGGCGTTCCTGCGGTCGATCCCACTCGAGCTCGAGGAGAGCGCACGCATCGACGGCGCCAGCACCTGGCAGACGTTCTGGCGGATCATCTTCCCGCTGCTGGGACCGATGAGCGCCACGGTCGGCATCTTCGCCTTCCTGTACGCCTGGAACGACTTCATGATGCCGTCGCTGATCATCTCCGATCCCGCGCTGCAGACTCTGCCGGTGCGGCAGAACCTGTTCCAGACCCAGTTCAGCAACAACTACAACGTGTCCTTCGCGTCGTACCTGATGGCCATGGCCCCGGCCATCGTCGCCTACCTGTTCACCCAGCGCTGGGTGATGGAGGGCGTCACCCAGGGCGCCGTCAAGGGCTGAGGCCCCGAACCGATCCCCGAAAGAAGGAGAATCACCCACTCATGACTGATGCGATCCTCACCCAGACCCGCACGACGGATGCGGCGGCCTGGTGGCGTCAGGCCGCCGTCTACCAGATCTACCCGCGCAGCTTCGCCGACGCGAACGGCGACGGGATCGGCGACATCCCCGGCATCCTGTCGCGCGTCGACTACCTCGCCGATCTCGGGATCGACGCGGTGTGGCTGAGCCCGTTCTATCCGTCGGCGCTCGCCGACGGAGGGTACGACGTGGCGGACTACCGCGATGTCGATCCGCGGCTGGGCACGCTCGCGGACTTCGATGCCATGGTCGCCGCGCTGCACCTGCGGGGGATCAAGGTCGTCGTCGACATCGTCCCCAACCACACCTCGAACCTGCACGCCTGGTTCCAGGAGGCGCTCGTCGCGGGCCGGGGCTCGGCGGCGAGAGAACGGTACATCTTCCGGGAGGGGACGGGGGATGCCGGTGAGCTGCCGCCCACCGACTGGCAGTCGACGTTCGGCGGGGGAGCGTGGGAGCGGGTGGATGACGGGCAGTGGTACTTCCATCACTTCGCCGTCGAGCAGCCCGACCTGAACTGGGCGAACCCCGAGGTGCGGGCCGACTTCGTGAAGACCCTGCGGTTCTGGTCGGACCGGGGCGTGGACGGCTTCCGCATCGACGTCGCACACATGCTGACGAAGGATCTCACCGAGCCCCTGCCGCAGACGGCCGAGCTGGAGGCGATCCCGCGGGACGGCAACCATCCGCTGTTCGACCGTGACGACGTGCACGAGGTGTACGCCGAGTGGCGGCAGGTGTTCAACTCGTACGACCCGCCGCGCACGGCCGTCGCCGAGGCCTGGGTCGAGACCCCGGAGCGCCGTGCGAAGTACGCGTCGGCGGAAGGGCTCGGGCAGGCGTTCAACTTCGATCTGCTCGTGGCCGACTTCGATGCCGCGCAGTTCCGGACGATCATCTCGGACAACCTCGCGCAGGCGAAGGCGACCGGATCGTCGACGACCTGGGTGCTCTCGAACCACGACGTCACCAGGCACGCCACCCGGTACGGACTGGCTCCGCTCGACGGCCGTCGGGTCAAGCAGGGGGCCGAGTGGGTGGCGGCCGGCGGGCCCGAGGAGACACTCGACCGTGACGGCGGACTGCGGCGTGCCCGCGCGGCCACCCTGCTGCTGCTCGGCCTGCCCGGCAGCACGTACCTGTACCAGGGCGAGGAGCTCGGCCTGCACGAGGTCGCGTCGATCGGACCGGACCAGCGGCAGGACCCGGCGTTCTTCCGCGGCGGCGAGTTCGACGGGCTCGGGAGAGATGGATGCCGTGTGCCGCTGCCGTGGACGGTGGCCGGGTCGTCGTTCGGGTTCGGTGAGGATGGCGCGCACCTGCCGCAGCCGGACTGGTTCGCGGCCCACGCGGTGGATGCCGAGGCGGCGGATCCCGCGTCGACACTGAACCTGTACCGCGAGGCACTGCGGGTGCGGCACGAGCTGCAGACCGGCGAGGAGCTGGAGTGGGTCGAGACCGGCCGCGCCGACGTGCTGCACTTCACGCGCCCGAACGGCTGGCAGGTGGTGACGAACTTCGGCACCGAGTCGTACCCGTTCGAGGGTGAGGCCGTGCTGGCCAGTGGGCCGACGACGCCGGGCATCCTGCCGGCTGAGACCACGGTCTGGGTGGCGCCGAACGGCAGCTGAGGGACGCCCTTCGTCACTTCGTCTCGCTCCGCTCGCTCAGCACGGCGCTCGCTCCGCTCGCTCAGGGCCCGGGGATGCTCCGCTCGCTCAGGGCCCGGGGATGCTCCGCTCGCTCAGGGCCCGGGGACTCCGAGTCTCCGGCTCCTGAGCGAGGAGCGCCAGCGACGAGACGAAGGGCGCTGTTCCGCCCCCGCTTTTGAGAATGATTCTCATCTCCAGTAGTGTCGTTGTCATGAGGAAGACGGCATGGGCGATTCTGGCGGCGGCGACCATCGGCGCACTCGCGCTGAGCGGATGCTCGGCACCTGCGGCATCCGACGACGGACGCGTGCAGGTCGTCGCATCGACCAACGTCTATGGAGACATCGCGGCGACCGTCGGCGGTGACCGCGTCGCGGTGCGCAGCCTGATCGACTCCGTGGCGAAAGACCCGCACTCCTACGAGGCCAGCGCTCGCGACATGCTCTACGTCAGCCGCGCCGACCTGCTGATCGAGAACGGCGGGGGATACGACGCGTTCATGGATGACCTGCGCGGCGACGCGGATGCTCCGGTCGTGACCGCCTTCGACTTCTCCGGTCAGGCCGAGGATGACGACGGGCACGCCGATGCGCACGATGGCCACGGACACAGCCATCTCGAGGGCGTCAACGAGCACGTGTGGTTCGACGTGCACACGATGATCCACGTCGTGGAGCAGATCGAGAAGGACCTGTCCCGCATCGACAAGGCGGGCGCTGCGGAGTACGCGAAGAACGCAGATGCCCTGATCGCCGACCTCGAGGGTGTCGAGAAAGAGATCGACGTGCTGCACGAGAAGCTCGAGGGTACTCCCGTGCTCATCACCGAGCCGCTTCCCGGACTGCTCGCCGCATCCGCCGGGCTCGACGACGTCACCCCCGACGGGTTCGCCGCGGCCGTGGAGGAGGGCAACGACGTCCCGCCCGCGACGCTGCTCGCCGCGGTGCGCCTCATCGATGACGGCAAGGTCGACGCGGTGCTCAGCACCGTGCAGACCGAGGGCGCCGAGACGGTGCGGCTCGAGAAGGCGGCGAAGGATGCCGGCATCCCCGTCATCCGCTTCAGTGAGCTGCTCGAGCCGGATCAGTCGTACTCTGAGTGGATGCGCGCCGCCGTCCAGTCACTCAGCGAGGCGCTGACCGCGTGAGCGATCCCGTCCTGCAGATCTCCGGCGCGGCACTGCGCCGCGCGGACCGCGAGCTGTGGTCCGGTCTCGACCTCGACGTGCACCCCGGCGAGCTCATCGCCGTGCTCGGGCCGTCCGGTTCGGGCAAGACCACCCTGCTGCGCGCCATCCTGGGCCTGCAGTCGCTCTCGGCGGGCGACATCCGCTTCGAGGGCTCGCCGATCCACACCGGCAACAAGCGCGTGGGGTACATCCCTCAGCAGCATCCGTTCCCCGCCGACACGTCGATGCGTGCGCGCGACCTGGTCGCGCTCGGCGTGCACGGTACGCGATTCGGGCTGCCGCTGCCGCACCGCGGCGATCGCGAGCGCGTCGACGAGCTGCTCGCCGCGGTGGGTGCGACCGAGTTCGCCGACCGCCCCGTCGGTCTGCTCTCCGGCGGCGAGCAGCAGCGGCTCCGGGTCGGCCAGGCGCTCGCCGACGACCCGGCACTGCTGCTCTGTGACGAGCCGCTGTCGAACCTCGACCTCGCCAACCAGAGTGCCGTGATCGACATCATCCACCGGCAGCGCAAGGAGAAGGGCGCCGCGGTGCTGCTGGTCACGCATGACATCAATCCGCTGCTCGGCAAAGTCGACCGGATCCTCTACATCGCCTCCGGTCGCTTCGTGCTCGGTCGCCCGCAGGAGGTGCTGCGCAGCGACGTGCTCACCGACCTGTACGGCACCGCCGTCTTCGTGCTGCGTGCGGGCAACCGCCTCGTGGTCGTCGGGGCCCCGGATGCCGAGACGCGGCACGAGCACGAACACGACCATGAGCACGAGATCGGCGACGTGCCGGGAGGCTTCGCATGATCCCGCTCGCGCTCGACTGGAGCGACGTCTTCTCGTTCCAGGACTACGGCGAGCTGGTCGCCCTGCTGTCCAACTCGATCATCGCCGGTGCTGTCCTCGGCCTGGTCGGCGGACTCATCGGCGTCTTCGTGATGCAGCGCGATCTCGCGTTCGCGGTGCATGGCATCAGCGAGCTGTCCTTCGCCGGTGCCGCCGCCGCTCTGCTGTTCGGCGGCAGCGTGGTGGCCGGGTCCATCGGCGGGGCGCTCGTCGCCGCGATAGTGATCGGACTGCTCGGCACGAGGGCGCGGGAGCGCAACTCCCTGGTCGGCGTGCTGATGCCGTTCGGCCTCGGCCTCGGCATCCTCTTCCTTTCGCTCTACGACGGTCGCAGCGCCAACCGGTTCACACTGCTCACCGGGCAGATCGTCGCGGTCTCGAGTCCAGATCTGGGCTGGCTGATCGGGATCGGCGTCGTGGTGCTCGCGGGACTGCTGCTGATGTGGCGGCCGCTGCGCTTCGACTCGCTCGACCCGGTGTCAGCGGCGGCGCGTGGCGTGCCCACCCGCCTCGTGGGCCTGCTGTTCATGGTGCTGCTCGGGCTGATCGTGGCGGTCGCGGTGCACATCATCGGCGCGCTGCTGGTGATGGCGCTGCTGGTCACCCCGGCCGCCGCCGCGATGCGCGTGAGCGCGGGTCCGGTCGCGGTGCCGCTGCTGGCCGCGCTGTTCGGGTTCGTCGCCGCCGTCGGCGGCATCCTGCTGGCGCTCGCCGGCACCCTGCCGGTGAGCCCCTACATCACGACGATCTCGTTCCTCATCTACCTCGGATGCTGGGCCGCGCAGCGCATCCGCGGACGGGTGCGCCGCACGGCCTGACCTGTCGCCCCGCGCTCACGCGGTCGGGTCGCCGTAGCGCTCCGCGATGTCCTTCGACGAGGGCCAGCCCTCATAGGTCGCGTGCTGCGGCCATCCGTCGGGCACGTCCTGCCACTCCTCCTGGCGGCCGTAGGGCAGCACGTCGGCGATCGCGAAGGTGAGCATGAACTGCTCGGCGCCGCGGCCGGTGGTGTGCCAGGTGCGGTAGACGTCGTCGCCGTCGCGCAGGAACACGTTGTAGGCGAAGCCCTCGCCGGGGCCCGCGTCCACATCGGCGCCGAACGGACTGCCCGCCGACGAGAACCAGGTCATCTGATTGCCGACCCGCTTCTTGTAGGCGAGGATCTCGTCCATCGGCCCGTTCGTGACCGCGACGAAGCGGACGTCGAGCGGCTCGACGATGTCTGGCCGGGCGAACTGCGCGGTTCCGCCGGTGCATCCGGGACACTGCCAGGTCGCCCCGTCCGTCCACATGTGGTTGTAGACGACGAGCTGGCTGTGGCCGTCGAACATGTCGGCGAGAGTGACAGTCGATCCGTCCTCGGCGGTCAAGTGGTACTCCGGCATCTTCACGGCGGGCATTCGTCGGCGTGCGGCGGCGATCGCGTCGAGCTCGCGCGTGGCGGCCTTCTCGCGCACACGCAGGTCGGCGAGTGCGTCTCGCCAGGTCTGCTCGTCGACGACAGGGGGAAGCGCGGTCATGATCACTCCTATGTTCACGGCGTCCACATCTGATATGTTCACACCGTACACATCGAACGGCGGGAGGGCAAGAGCGTGGCCTATCATCACGGCGACCTCGCAGCAGCTCTCGTCGACGCAGGCCTCGACGCCACCCGAGAGGGCGGCATCGGCGCGCTCTCGATCCGCGAGGTCACCCGCCGCATCGGCGTCTCGCCGAACGCCGCCTATCGGCACTACCCGAACCTCGCCGCGCTGCGCGAGGCCGTCGCGACGGAGATCCTCGAGCAGGTCGCGGCATCGATGGCCGCCGGCGCGACATCCGATCCCGCTGCGCGGCTGCGCACGATCGGCCTCGCGTACATCGACTTCGCCCTGCAGGAGCCGGGCTGGTTCTCGGTCGCGTTCTTCGGCGGGCGTGCCCTCGGGCCGGAGGACATCGCGACCACGCCCGCGTTCCGCGCGCTCGCCGCCGCGCTCGGCGACCTCGTCGCACAGGGCGCGCTGCCGGCGGATGCCGCACCCGCTGCAGCCTGGTCGTGCTGGGCGACCGTGCACGGCTTCGCCGAGCTGTGCCTGCACGGACCGCTCGCCGCGACGCTGCCCTCCGAGCAGCGCCGCCTCGCGGCATCCGCTGTCGACGCGATCATCGCCGGCATCCGCGTGTGAGGCGCGGGGGTGGCACCGGGGAACCGGATGTGGCCCAGGGCGAACCCTTCGCCTTCGACCGAACCTCGTCCCGTCGACGGAACCAGGTATCGACGTCGACAACTGGTGCGCTCGTACGCAAAGGGTTCACTCGGCACCGCGCCGGCCCGCCTGGCGCGCAGATCAGACGGCGCCGCAGCCCAGGCATCGCACACCCACGCGGCCTAGACTCGGAGCATGGCTCAGCGGAACACCTGGCAGCGGGAACGAGTGCGCGACGCGCTCGGCGACACGCAGGGCTTCGTGAGCGCACAGAGCCTGCACGCGGCGCTCCGCGAGGCCAACACCGGCATCGGACTCGCGACGGTCTACCGCGCGCTCGCGGGCCTCGCGGCATCCGGTGAGGCCGACTCGCTGCAGAGCCCCGAGGGCGAGGCGCTGTATCGCGCCTGCACCACCCAGGGCCACCACCACCATCTGATCTGCCGCTCCTGCGGCCTCACCGTCGAGATCGAGGCCAAGGACGTCGAGCAGTGGGCGCAGCGCACCGCTGCGCAGAACGGCTTCCGCGACGCCGAGCACGTCGTCGACATCTTCGGCCTCTGCGCCGACTGCGCCGCCCGTCAGGACGCGCGCGCGTGACGGCCCGGATGCCCCAGCGCACGGAGCCCGTCGCATGAGCGGCAACGGCGACGCCCCTCTGACCCGCGCGCAGCTGCGCGCCCAGCGCGAGGCCGCGGAGGCCGCGGCGAAGGATGCCGCCGGGCAGCCGGCGGAAGCTGCGGATGACGGGCTGCCTGCGGTGCCTCCCGCTGAGCAGTCGGTGCCTTCGGCACCCGCGCCGGGAGCGCCTGGGACTGGCATGCCCGCGACGGATGCCCCTGTGGCTGGAGCACCCGTGGCCGGAGCACCCGTGGCCGGAGCGCCTGTGGCCGGAGCGCCTGCGACCGGCACTCAGGCGACCGAGGCGCCCATGGCCGATGCGTCCGCGACAGGCGGACCCGCAGCGGGTGCGCCTGTGACCGGCGTACCCGCGGTCAGTGCCCCTGTGACCGATGCCCCCGTGACCGGAGGCCCTTCGACCGGCGCCGCGGCACCCGTCTCCGGCCTCTCTGCCCTGAGCGCATCCGAGCGCGCGAGCCGGACGCCCATCCGTCCCGAGATCATGGGTCCGGACCCCGAAGACGATGAGCCGGTCGCGCCGGCGCCCGTCGAGAGCGAGCCCGAGCGCGAGCCCCGCATCCCGGCGATCGTGCGACGCCGTGGCATGGGCGGCGAGCCCATCCGCCCCGAGGTCATGGATCAGGAGCCCGACGCCGCCTCGGAGACCGACCCGCAACGAGCCGCCGTCTTCGCCGCTGCCGCTGCTGCTGCCGCGGCAGCCGAGGAAGCCGCCGCCGAGACCGCTCGAGGCCCGCGTCGCTCCCCGGCACCGGGCCCGCGCCGGTCGTCGGCATCCCAGTCGGAGGCGGTTCCGCCCGTCCCCACGCCGACGTCCCCGGTCTCGCGCCTCGACCCGGTGCCGTGGGAGCCGTCCGCCGAACCGGATTCCGACGGGTCGGCGTACAAGCGCCGACGCAGGCTCTACATCGTGCTCGCCGCGGTCGTCGCCGTGCTGCTGATCGCCGGCGGAGTGTTCGCGTTCGTGTTCTCGCAGTCGCTGCGCGTGCTCGGCGTCGACTTCGATCCGTCCCGCGCCATCCAATCGCCCGGTGCGACGCTCACCTTCGACACGAATCACGACCTGGGCGAGATCGACGCCTCGCAGGTGTCGGTCGAACCGGCCGTGCCGTTCACCGTGAAGACGGACGGCAGCAGCCTCGGCGTCCGGTTCACCGACGCGCTCGACGACAAGACGAAGTTCACAGTCACGGTCAAGGATGCCGCGACGAAGGGCGGCAGCCCGACGGGCGACCTGACCACGACCTTCACCACGCCCGAGTCGCAGATCTTCATCCTGCAGCGGAACGCGAAGAAGGACGACAAGATCTTCACCTCCGACCTCTCGGGCGAGAACGGCGTGCCGGTGTTCGCCAGCCCGAAGATCGTGGACTTCCGCGCCACCCCCGACAACCTCGTCGTCGTGGTCGAGGAGAAGGGCGGTTCCCGCCTGATCGTCATGGACCGCAAGGGCGACAAGCAGCGCGATCTCAAGATCCCCGGCGACGGCTACATCACCAGCCTGCAGGTCTCCGATCGCGGCGGGCTGGTCGGCTACACGTACTCCGACGCCGACCTCACCGAGACCAGCGGGCGGGCCAGTGTGCTGGTCACCCAGCCGCTCGACGGCTCCAGCGGACCTTCGATCGTGCAGGTCGACGGCAAGGACGTGGGTGTCTCGGACTGGGAGTTCGTGCCGGACTCCTCCAAGGCACTGTTCGTGGACTTCTCGAACGCCTTGACGCTCGAGGATCGGGCGGGCGACTCCCCGTCGCAGGACTTCGGCCTTGTGGCCGAGCTGCTCGGCACCACCCACGACGCGGCGATCATCGAGCGCACCGAGGGCGCATTCGTCGAGCTCTCGTTGAAGGACGGCGCGGAGCAGCCGCTGCCCGCGACCGATCCCGACTACGGCACGCCCTCCGAGATCGTGCCGTTCCCCGGTGGCACCCTGCAGCACGTCGTGCAGAGCGACGATGCGGGGGTGGCGACCGGGCAGGCCGTCATCCGCGTCGATCCGGACGGCAAGGCGAAGCCGATCTTCGAGGTCGGTGAGGACGCCTCGATCATGCAGATGTGCGCGTCGCCGAGCGGGCAGTACGCCGCCGTCACTGTCGCGCCCGACATCGCGAACAACCTCTACGACGAGATGCTGCTGCCGCTGCCGAAGACGCTGCACACGACGCTGCTCGACCTGCGCAGCGGCAAGCAGCTGGTGACGCTGTCCGGCTTCGACGTGTCCTGGTGCAAGAGCGCGCCTCAGCCGTGAGTGTGCTGCGCCCGGCGACCCGTGCCGACCTCGCCGGACTCCCGGCCGATGTCGCGCCCGGGCTGCTCGGCGCCGAGCTGATCACCGTCGTCGACGGCGGTCAGGTGCGACTGCGCATCACCGAGGTCGAGGCGTACCACGGCAAGGGCACGGGGGCCGTTCCGGACCCCGGTTCGCACGCCCGGATGGGACCGACCGCCCGCAACGCCTCGATGTGGGGTGAACCGGGGCACCTCTACGTGTATCTCAGCCACGGCATCCACTCCTGCGTCAACGTGGTGTGCGGCCCCGCGGGCGAGGCGGGCGGTGTGCTGCTGCGTGCCGGCGAGATCGTCGAAGGTGCGGATGTCGCCGCTGTGCGCTCCGGTCGCACCGGCCGCGACCTGGCGCGCGGGCCGGGCCGGTTGGGGCAGGTGGTCGGTCTGCGGCATGGGCTGCACGACGGGATCGATGCGATCACCGGCATCCCGCAGCACGGCGCGACCGCCGCGCTGCTGCTCGGCGAGCGGCTTGCCGAGATCGCGGCAGGGCCGCGCGTCGGCGTCGCCGGGCTCGCCGGCACGGATGCCTACCCGTGGCGCTTCTGGATCCCCGGCGACCGCACCGTGTCGCCGTTCCGCTGGGGCCGCGGTGCGGCGGAGGCGCACGAGGCGCGCTGAGGGACGCCCTTCGTCACTTCGTCTCGCTTCGCTCGCTTCGTCTCGCTTCGCTCGCTCAGTACGACGCTCGCTTCGCTCGCTCAGGAGCCGAGGGCGGGGCGCTTGCTCAGGATCCGTCTAATCGCAGCCGCAGGAGCGGCGCACGACCAGCGTGGTCGTGAACGCCCGGTATCCGGGCTCCGCATCTCCCGCATGCAGCAGGCGGATCGCCTCCTGTGCCATCTCGGCCATCGGCTGTGCGGCCGTGGTCAGCGGTGGCCAGGTGTACTCCGCCTCGGCTGTGCCGTCGAAGCTGGCGACGGCGACGTCCTCGGGCACGCGCAGTCCGCGCGAGTGCAGTGCGGCCATGAGACCCACAGCGACCTGGTCGGATGCCGCGAAAGCGGCGCGTGGCCGTTCCGCGGCATCCGCCAGTGCGATCCCCGCCTGATATCCGCCCTCATAGGAGAACGGCGCGTGGATCCGGGCCCCCAGCGGAAGACCGGCCGCCGTGAGCGCGTCTCCCCAGCCGCGCTCACGGTCGTCGAAGATGCTCGCGCTGCCGATGAACGCGATGCTGCGGTAGTCGTGCCCGATGAGGTGCTCGACTGCCTTTCGTGCCCCGTCGCGGAAGTCCGCGCCGAGGGCGGGCACGCCGACCGCGCCCTGGTACTGGTTGATCAGCACCACCGGGATGCCGAGGTTCTCGACCAGAGCCTGCTCGGCGGCGGTGAGCAGATCGGCGATGATGAGACCGCCGATCTGGCGTGCGGTGAGGTCGTGGATCTGGTCGGCCGCGGAGGTGTGCTCACGATCGGTGTTCACGATCAGCAGCGACCGGCCCTGCTGCGCGGCGGCCTGTCCGAGCGAGTGGCATAGCTGCGCGAAGAACGGGTTGCGACTGTCGACCACGAGCATGCCGAACATGTCGGACGAGCCCTTCGACAGCGCGCGGGCGGCGGCGTTCGGCCGGTAGCCGAGCACCCTCACCGCGTCCTGCACGCGCTCCTTGGTGAGGGGCGCGACGGGCTTCGGTCCGTCGTTGAGCACGTAGCTGACCACGGCCGTGCTGACGCCGGCGTAGCGGGCCACGTCCGCGCGCGTCACCGTCCGTGCGCGGGTGGTGTGCTCATCAGACATCGGATGCTCCGGGCGCATCGCCCAGGTCGGGAATGATCAGTCGCTCGCCGCCACGGCGGGCGGACTCGTGCGCGATCACGCCGGGAAGTGTGAACCGTGCGGCCTGCCAGGCATTCACCGGCGGCAGCGTCCGGTCGACGACCGCGCGGACGAAGTCGTCCACCAGGAAGTGGTGGCTGCCCTCGTGCCCGTTGTGCAGCGAGCGGATCTCGGCGGGGATGCGCTCGCGGTCGTGCACGGCGGCGTAGCCCGACACGAATGCGTCGCGCAGCGCCGGCGCGACGTGCGCCAGCGATGGGTCGTCGGGGGAGAGGGATGCGTGGGTGTCGATCTGCGCGGAGATGTCCTCCACGCCCTCCCTGTTCTGCCACACGGTGGTCAGCGCGAGCTGCTCGAAGGAGCCCTCGGTGCCGAACCAGCGGAATCGGGACTCGCGCAGGTGCGATGGGTAGCCGACGCGGCGGAACTCGTTGATGCGCATCGACCCGCCCGCGGCGAGCTCGAACAGCGCGGTCGCGTTGGAGAAGTCGTTGTCGAACTGGCTCACGGCCCTGTCGAACACCCCGTCACCGCGGTCGTCCACGACGCCGACCGCCGTGACCGCCGTGGCGTGGGTGGGCCAGGCGCCGAGCACCCCGCCGATGGAGTGCGTGGGGTACAGCAGCGGCGGGTAGCTGGCGGTGGCCTTCCAGTTCTCTCCGCCGGAGTACTGATAGGCCTCGTAGAAGCCGAGGTCCATGTCGTGCACGTAGTCGCCCTCGCCGTAGAACAGCCGGCCGAACTCGCCGGCGGCGAGCTTCTTGCGGGCGAACACCGTCGCGGGGTTGTAGTAGCTGGTCTCGCCCATCATGTAGGTCAGACCCGTCTCGCGCACGGTGTCGATGATCTCGGCGATCTCCTCGGCCGAGATGGCCATCGGCACGGCGGAGTACACGTGCTTGCCGGCGCGCAGCGCCTTGACGACGAGCGGGCCGTGCGTCCAGCGCTGGGTGAAGATGGCGACCGCGTCGACGGGCGAGGCGAGCATCTCGTCGAAATCGGCGAAGGTTCCGGCGAAGCCGGCGGTGCGCACGAGCTCATCGGAGCGCTCGGCGAGCAGGTCGGTGACGTACACGGCTGAGACATCGGGGTGGTGATGGAAGAGCGTGGCGAACTGACCGGAGAACTGGCCAGCACCGACGATGCCCAGAGAGAACGACATGCACCGAGTGTGACACTGCAGTTCTACGCGTGTCAACTGAATCGGAGACGCGGGATTCCGCGGAATAACGAAGACTATCTACCTCTTGCGCTTCTCAGGTCTACGCGGGTAACCTGACCGGCATCCGATCAGTGAGGAAGAACGATGAAGTCCACCCTTGCGGGCGTCGCGGCTCTCGCCGCCATCGCCCTTGCGCTCACCGGATGCTCCGGATCAGGCGATTTCGGTGATTCCGGCGGCACCGCGAAGCTCGAGATGCAGACCAACTTCGGTGCGACGGATCCGTCGCTGAAGGTTCTGACCGAGATCACGAAGAAGTTCGAGTCCGAGCATCCGAACGTGAAGATCGAGCTGGTGCCGTCCACCGACACCTACGAGGCCGACATGAAGGTGCGCCTCGCCTCCGGCGACGTGCCCGACATCTGGGCCACGCACGGATGGTCGCTGCTTCGCTACAGCAAGTTCCTCGAGCCTCTCGACAAGCAGCCGTGGGCGAAGAACTTCAACGAGGCGCTCGCGCCGGCGATGAAGAACGACAAGGGTCAATTCTTCGCCATGCCGATCGACACCGACGTCGCGGGCGTCATGTACAACCGCGATGTCCTTAAGGCCAACAGCATCGACCCGGCATCGCTGAAGAGCTGGGACGACTTCGACGCCGCACTGAAGACGCTGAAGGATGCCGGGATCACGCCGATCTCGTCGTCGGGCAAGGACAGCTGGTTCGCCGGCAACATCACCGACTTCATCGGATCCGGGGACTTCACGAAGGCGCAGTTCGACGGCTTCAAGGACGGCACCTTCGATGAGGCCGGGTACACGGACATCCTCGACAACGTGGCGACCTGGCAGAAGGCGGGCTACTTCAACCCCGACTACTCGGCCGCCACGACCGACGATCTCGGCCGCGCGCTCGCCGAGGGCAAGACGGGCTTCGTCTTCGTGCAGAACTACTTGGCGGCGACCGCCCTCGGCTTCAACCCGAAGGCGAACATCGGCTACATGCCGATCCCGTCCAAGGAGGGTAAGCCCTTCCTGGTCGGTGGTGAGGGGAGGGCCTACGGGGTCGCCAAGGATGGCGCGCACAAGCAGGATGCGCTGGACTACATCGCCTTCCTGGCAGAGCCCGAGAACGAGTCGAAGCTCGCCAGCTCGATCGGCGGCATCCCGGGTCTCACGGACGCGACCAGCGACCTCGGCATCCTGACCGAGAGCTACGAGACGTTCGTGAAGCCCGGCGACTACCCGCTGATGCCCTACTTCGACCGGGTGTACCTGCCCAATGGCATCTGGGACACCATGGTCACCACCACCGACGGTGTGATCACCGGGCAGATGAAGCCGGCTGACGCCACCAAGCAGATGAAGTCGAGCTACGACTCGCTGCAGAAATGACTGCCACCGCCTCACTGACGGTGCGTAGACGCAAGCGGGGAGCCGGGGGGACTCCCCGCTTCGCGGGGCGCGGGCTCAACCTGTTGTATCTGCCCGCCGTCGCGCTGCTCGGCGTCTTCATGCTCTGGCCGCTCGTCAACGGGGTCATCCTGTCGCTGACCGACTGGGACGGCTACACGCCCGACCGCTCCTTCGTGGGTGCGGCGAACTACCTGCGGCTGTTCCAGGACGAGAACTTCCGCACCGCACTGTGGAACACCGTCATCTACGGCGTCGGTTCGACGCTGCTGCAGCAGATCATCGGCCTCGGCCTGGCGCTCGCTCTGGACCGGGCCATCCGCGGCCGCAACGTCGCGCGCGCCATCATCTACCTGCCCGTGCTGGTGTCGCCGGTGGTCATGGGCACGATGTACTACCTGTTCCTCTCCTACAACTCGGGCGGGCTGAACGACCTCGTCATCGCGCTGGGCGGGGAGCGCACGGCCTGGCTGGCCGATCCCGGCCGCGCCGTCATGCTCATCGTCATCGTCAACTCGCTGCAGTTCGTCGGCATCTCGATGGTGATCTACCTGGCCGGGCTCCAGTCGATCCCCACGATGTACTTCGAGGCGGCCACGCTCGACGGGGCATCCGCCTGGCAGTCCTTCCGGCATGTCACGGTGCCGATGCTGCAGCCCGCGTTCGCGACCAGCATCGTGCTGAACCTGATCGGCGGGCTGAAGCTGTTCGACGTGATCCAGGTGCTCACCGGCGGCGGCCCCGGCTACTCGACCAACTCGGTGTCGACGCTGATCGCCAAGATGTACTTCGACAATCAGAGCGCAGGCTACGCGTCGGCCATGGGCGTCGCGCTGTTCGTGCTGATCGCCCTGTTCACCCTGGTGCTGAACACCGTGCTGAACCGCCGCCGGCTGGAGCAGCTGTGAACCGGCGGCTGTCGCGCGGTGGAATGTCGCTCGGGGCGAGGCTCGCGATCGGTCTCGGCCTGCTGCTGGCCGTGCTGCTGCAGCTGCTGCCGTTCTACATCACCGTCACCACCTCGCTGAAGGCGAAGAGCGACCTGTCCTCGCAGTGGATCTTCCCGTTCGGTGACTGGTACCTGCAGAACTTCGCCACCGCCGTGCAGCAGGGCCACATCCTGCGCGCGATCGGCAACAGCGCGCTGGTCACCGTGGTCTCGACGGTTCTCGTGTGCGTGATCGGCGCGCTCGCCGCCTATCCGCTCGCACGCCGCGCCACGGTCGGCAACAGGCTGGTGCTGGCCGGCATCATCGGACTGATCATGGTGCCGCCGCTGTCGATCCTGGTGCCGCTGTACTCGATGCTCGTGCAGATGAAGGGCGTCAACACCTACTGGGGCACCATCCTCGTGATGACCGCCATGCAGCTGCCGCTGGCGATCTTCCTCTACACGGCGTTCATGCGCGGACTGCCGATCTCGATCGAGGAGGCCGCGTCGGTCGACGGCGCGAACGCGGTGCAGGTGCTGTTCCGCATCGTGTTCCCGATGCTGAAGCCGGTGACCGCGACAGTGGTCATCCTCACCGGCGTCGCGGTGTGGAACGAGTACGCGCTGAGCGTCTTCCTGATGCGCAGTCCCGAGATGCGCACGATCGCGCCGGCGATCGGCTCGTTCTTCGCGACATCGTCCAGCGACCTGGGCGCCGCGGCCGCGGCATCCCTCATCTCGGTGCTGCCGGTGCTGGTCGTCTACCTGGTGCTGCAGCGCTACTTCATCAAGGGCATGGTGGCCGGTTCCGAGAAGTGATCGGGGCCGTGCTAGGATTGCTCTTTGTCTGCGCGCTCTCCTGCGCGCAGTTCGTGTGCTGGTCGCCGACCGGCACGCAGACAAGGGATCTTGGGTGAGGCCGTCCGGCCTCACGGTATAGAAGGAGTCACAACATGGCAGCAGTGTGCCAGGTGACCGGTGCTGTTCCCGGCTTCGGTCACAACGTCTCGCACTCGCACCGCCGGACGAAGCGTCGCTTCGACCCGAACGTGCAGAAGAAGACCTACTTCGTTCCGTCGCTCGGCCGTAAGGTCACGCTGAACGTGTCCGCCAAGGGCATCAAGGTGATCGACGTCCGCGGCATCGAGAAGGTCGTCGCGGACCTCCAGGCGAAGGGTGTGAAGCTCTAATGGCCAAGAAGGCACAGGACGTCCGTCCGATCATCAAGCTGCGTTCGACTGCGGGCACGGGGTACACCTACGTGACCAAGAAGAACCGCCGCAACACCCCCGACCGCCTCGTGCTGAAGAAGTACGACCCGGTGGTCCGCAAGCACGTCGAATTCCGAGAGGAGCGTTGATCCATGGCTAAGAAGAGCAAGATCGCCAAGAACGAGCAGCGCAAGGTGATCGTCGATCGGTACGCCGAGCGTCGCGCCGAGCTGAAGAAGGCGCTCGTCTCGCCGAACTCCACCGACGAGCAGCGTGAGGCCGCCCGCGTCGGCCTGCAGAAGCTGCCGCGCAACGCCTCGCCGGTGCGCGTGCGCTCGCGCGACGTCATCGACGGCCGCCCCCGCGGTGTCCTCACGAAGTTCGGCATCTCGCGTGTCCGCTTCCGTGACATGGCACACCGTGGCGAGCTGCCCGGCGTGACCAAGTCGAGCTGGTAAGCATCAGCTTGTGAAGGGGCGAGGATCTTCGGATCCTCGCCCCTTTCGCATGTCCGGAAGCATTTGGCCGGTGATGCGCCCTCCCGTCCCTGCGCACGCCGCGGAGGAGAACGCACACCGCGGAGGGTCGGATGCCGCATCCCAACCTCCCTGGGGTGCGAAGTCCTCCCCGATGTGCGAAGTCCCCGCGCGTGCAGTGGGGTGAACGCGCCAGTGGCCTGCGCGCTGCCGTGCGGCCATGCCGCGCACGCCCGGGAGGAGAACGCACGCCGCGAAGGGTCGGATGCCGCGTCCCATCCTCCCCGGCGGGCGAAGTCCTCCCCGATGTGCGAAGTCCCCCGCACGTGCAGTGGGGTGAACGCGCCGGAGGCCTGCGCGCTGCCGTGCGGCCATGCCGCGCACGCCCGGGAGGAGAACGCACACCGCGGAGGGGCGGATGCCGCATCCCGTCCTCCCTGGCGTGTGAAGTCCTCCCGCGTGTGCGCGCGTTGCGGAGGAGCGGACGGCGGCAAGCTCTCGCAGCGGGTGGGGAACTCGTCCTACACAGCCGGAGTTCCACGCGAGTTGTCCACCTGCCGTGGAATTCCGGAGAGGTGGCTGCCCAGGGGTGGGACATCGTCGAAGGCATGGACGTTGAGACCGAACTGAGGTCACGCGGCGGTATCTCCTCGCTGACCGCGCTCCGCGAGACCGGCCTGAGTGACTATCAGCTTCGTCGCGCGAAGGAGACCGGACTGATCAGGACCATCCGTCCCGGATGGGTGGCATCCAAGGGTGCAGATCGCATGAAGCTCAAGGCGGTTCGCGCCGGCGTCGTGCTGAGCTGCGTGACTGTCCTCGCACGAGAAGGTCTCTGGGTGCGCGATGCCTCGACGGTGCATGTGGCGGCACCGCCGCATTCCGGGCACGTGCGGGCGGGCAACGCCGTGGTGCACTGGAACCGCCCGATCGTGCCGCGCGACCCGGACGCGTGCGAGGACAGCCTGGTGAATGCGCTGGTCATCGCGGCATCCTGCCTGACGCCGGAGGATGCGATGGCCGTGTGGGAATCGGCGATGAACAAGGACCGCGCGACGGCATCCGAGTTGTCGAGACTGCCACTGCCTGCGTCGGCGCGTGCCGTACTCGAAGAGGCACGGCCGTTCGCCGATTCCGGGCTTGAGACGTTCCTGCCGAGGCGGCTGCGCTGGATGAACCTGCCGATGGTCCAGCAGGCGTGGATCCTCGGGAAACCGGTCGACCTGCTGATCGGCGACCGGCTGATCATTCAGATCGATGGCGGTCACCATGTCGGCGAGCAGCGCACCAAGGACATCGAGTTCGACGCACTGCTGAAGCTGAACGGCTATCACGTGATCCGGGTGGGCTACGACCAGGTCGTCAATCGCTGGCCGGAGGTTCAGGCGATGATCATGGCCGCCGTTGCGCAAGGGCTGCATCTCGCCGTATGAGGTGCGTTCTCCTCCCCGCCGTGCGCACGCCGGGGAGGAGAACACCCGCCGCGGAGGAGCGGACGCCGCAGCCCTTCCTCCTGCGTGTGCGAAGTCCTCCCAGGTGTGCGAGGCCGGCATCTGCGGGGCGTGCGCGTGTGACAGATGTGACGAATGAGGCGCGACACACCACGAAAATCACCCGAAACCCGCGAAATGACGCGGAAAACACACGTCCGGTTGGTACTGTCGTCACGGTCGTACCGACCAACCGGGGGGCAGCCGCCTTCCGCACACCAACGAATGCGACGGATCTCGTCGCTGGAGGATGACATGGCTGACAAGTCCATCACCAAGACCGAGCTCGTCGCGAGCATCGCTTCCGCAACCGGCCAGAGCCAGGCCACCGTCTCCGGTGTCCTCGACGCGCTGTTCGCTTCGGTCTCCGACGCCGTCGCCAAGGGCAGCAAGGTCTCGATCCCGGGCTGGATCGCGTTCGAGCAGGTGGCGACCGCTGCCCGCACCGGCCGCAACCCGCAGACCGGCGCCGAGATCAAGATCCCGGCCGGCAAGCGCGTCAAGGTGACCGCCGGCTCCAAGCTGAAGGCCGCCGTCAAGTAAGACCGCTGCGTCGCAAGGCCGCCGTCCTCCGGGACGGCGGCCTTCGTGCATCCCTGCCCGGTCTGCCCAGACGGGCGTCATGCCTGCAGGCAGAGACGACGTCGGTGGGCCGAATCGGGCCATCCTCGCCTGCATCCGGTCGTCCTGCCCGCAGGCGTGACAGGGTGCAGCCGCTGTACCGGCGGCATCCGGGGATGCGGGGACAACTTAGGCTGGAGGGGTGAACTCCTACCGCCTCGCGGGCATCGCGACCCTGGTTCTCGCCGCCTCCGCGGCGCTGGTGGTCGCCCTCGTCCTCGGCGGCGGTGCAGCCGAGCTGGTCTTCGCCGATCCCGGCGCGCTCGTGCGCTGGGCGCTGCCCGCCAGCAAGATGATCGCGAACCTCGCCGCCGCGGCGATGCTGGGGCCCCTGGTGCTCGCTCTGTTCGCGCTGAAGTCGGGTACCAAGAACTTCGAGCTCGCCGTCGACACGGCATCCGTGGGCGCGGCGATCTTCACGATCGCGTCGGCCTTCGGAGCGTTCTTCACCTTCCTCGCCGCCTTCAACGCCAAGCTCAGCCTGGGCCCGCAGTTCGGTGAGCAGCTCGGCCGTTTCCTCATCGAGCTGCCGCTCGGGCAGGCCTGGCTCGTCACGGTGCTGATGGGCGCGGCCGTGACCGTGATCGCCTTCGCCGCGCGCGGGTGGACGGCCGTGTTCTTCACGGCGATCCTGGCTGCGGCATCATTCCTGCCCAACGCCACGCAGGGCCACTCCGGCGACGTCGCCGGCCACAACATCGCCGTCAACGCGATCCTGCTGCACACCGTCGGCGCGGCCGCCTGGATCGGCGGACTGCTGCTGCTGATCGTGCTGCGCGGGCGGGTGTCGGGCCTGGCCACCTTGGTGCGCCGCTATTCGTCCATCGCCCTCGCCGCCTACATCGTGGTCGCGGTCTCGGGCATCGCCCGCTCCGTGGTCGCGATCGGCACCTGGGACGAGCTGCTCAGCCCGTACGGCCTGATCGTGATCACCAAGGCCGTGCTGCTCGGCACGCTCGGCCTGCTCGGCGCGGGGTACCGCACGCGGCTGATCCCGCATCTCGAAGGGGAGAAGCCGCGGCGCACGTTCTGGATGCTGCTTCTCTGCGAGCTCGCCCTGATCGGCCTGGCATCCGGCGCTGCGGCGGCCCTGGCCCGCACACCCCCGCCCGTGGGCGAGGAGGCGGCCATCGATCGTACGCCCGCGGAGCGTCTGACCGACTCACCGTTGCCGCCCGAGCTGACGCCGATCCGCTGGATCACGGCCTGGGACATCGACATCCTGTGGCTGGTCGTGGCCGGCTTCGGCCTCGTGTTCTACATCTGGGGCGTCATCCGACTGCGCAAGCGCGGTGACCGCTGGCCGATCCACCGCACGATCTTCTGGGTGCTCGGCATGCTCATGCTGGTCTGGGTCACCAGCGGTGCGGTGAACGCCTACCAGGAGTACCTGTTCAGCGTGCACATGCTCGGTCACATGCTGCTGAGCATGGCGATACCGCTGCTGCTGGTCTCTGGCGCGCCCGTCACGCTCGCCCTGCGCACGATCCGCAAGCGTGACGACGGCACCCGCGGCGGACGCGAGTGGATCATGTGGGCGGTGCACTCGCCGTTCGCGCGTGTGATCACGCATCCGTTCGTGGCGGCCGGACTGTTCGTGCTGTCGCTGTGGGCGTTCTACTTCACCGATCTGGTGCGCTGGTCGATGTACGACCATCTCGGACATGAGTGGATGGTCATCCACTTCCTGCTCACCGGCTACCTGTTCGTGATGTCGCTGATCGGCATCGATCCGGTGCCCTACCGGCTGCCCTACGCGGGCCGGCTGATCACGCTGATCGCCGTGATGGCGATGCATGCGTTCTTCGGCATCGCGATCATGATGCAGACGGGGCTGATCGTCGCCGAGTGGTTCGGCTCGATGGGCCGCACCTGGGGTGCGACTCCGCTCGAGGACCAGTACGTCGGCGGCGGCATCGCCTGGTCGATCGGCGAGATCCCGACGCTGATCGTCGCGATCACGGTCGCGATCCAGTGGTCGCGGTCGGATGAGCGGATGCAGCGACGCCAGGACCGTCAGGCGGATCGCAGCGGTGACGCCGAACTGGAGGAGTACAACGCGAAGCTCGCGGCACTCGCCGAGCGCGACCGCCGAGAGGCCGAACGGGAACGCGCCGGGTTCTGAGCAGGCGTCAGTCGGGGTCCTGGCCGCCGCCAGGAGAGCCGACCCGGATCGACGCGGAGCCGTCGGAGAGGATCGTTATCGTCCCGTCGACGGAGAACGGCACGTCCTCGGACACGTGCTCGATGGAGCCGTCGAACAGCGACTGGATGTCGACCTCGATGTGTGCAACCGCGTCGGACGGCTCGATCTGCCAATAGGCGCCGTCCGGTCTGACGCTGACCTTCGGCTGGGTGGTGATCGACCACTTCGGCAGCGAGTCGGGTGCGAGCCTGTTGCGCACCTCGAGCCCGAACGGGCAGGCGGTCGGCTGCAGCACCTTCTGCGACGTGCATTTCGTGAGGAACTGCTCGACGCGCTGCTGAACGACGTCGCGGAACTCCTTCGTCGGCTGCGTCTGCAGGTCGACCGGGGTGTGGGTGAGCGGGGCGTCGGCGAGCACGCTGACGCCGGGGGAGGAGGCGATCGGGGTGTCGACCGTCACCGAGTACACCCCGGGCGTGAACACCAGCAGGTGCAGCGGCTCGAGCGGTGTGGCCTCGGCGCCGGTGATCGCCACCTGGCGCCGGTCGAGCTCGAAGCCGTTCACGGCGAAGGTGTCGGCGCCGCGCACGACGAGTTCGACCTCGGCGAGCGGGCTCTTCGCGAACCGCCAGTTCGGAGTCACCCCAACCCAGCCGTCCTGGACGATGTCGAACACCGTGGTGCCCTCATGACCCGCGGCCTTGTAGTCGGCGGTGACGTGGTACACGTCGCCGTCCTGCTCGGTCTCGAGATGGATGTCGGTGAGCGGTGCGAGCGCGGCACCTCGCAGCAGCGCCTCGGACGCGTTGCCGTCGATGCCCGCGGCCTCGAGAGCGCTGCGGTCGACGGCGACGCCTGGCACACGCAGCGCATCGGCCGCGCGACCGGAGGACAGCATTTCGAGGTAGCGTGAGGCGAACGCCGAGGGGCTGTAGAACTGCTGGTACAGCGAGACACCGCCGGCTCCGAGCGCGGCGATCAGCAGCACTCCCACGAGGGCCAGGATCGTCAGATCGACGCCGAGGCGCGCACGCCGCGGCGCGCCCTCCTCCGGCTGCACCATGGCGTCAGTCTAAGAGCGGGCCGCTGGGACGAAGCCGAGCGCGAGCGTCGCCCCCGGCATCCGTCTTAACATGGTGGCGTGTCTCTGCCGCCGCTCTCCGAGGAACAGTCCGAGCTGTTCCGGCTGATCGAGGACTCCTCAGACCACGTGTTCATCACCGGTCGCGCCGGCACCGGCAAGTCGACGCTGCTGCAGCATTTCGCCTGGAACACGAAGAAGCAGATCGCGATCTGCGCGCCGACGGGTGTGGCCGCGCTGAACGTCGAGGGCCAGACGATCCACTCGCTGTTCCGGCTGCCGATCGGTCTGATCGCCGACGGCGACATCGAGCAGAACGATGGCACCCGGCGCATCCTGAACGCGATCGAGACCCTCGTGATCGACGAGGTGTCGATGGTGAACGCCGACCTGATGGATGCGATCGACCGCTCCCTGCGGCAGGCCAGGGGTCGCCGTGGCGAGCCGTTCGGCGGCGTCCAGGTCGTGATGTTCGGCGACCCGTACCAGCTCGCGCCCGTGCCGCCGCGTGGCGATGAGCTGCGCTACATCCAGGACCACTACCGCTCGTTCTGGTTCTTCGACGCGAAGGTGTGGACCGGCGGCCAGGCCGACGAGGGCGGGATGCTGGACATCGGCGCGCACGGCGCGAAGCTGCACGTGCGAGAGTTGGTGCACATCCACCGGCAGTCCGACGACGGGTTCAAGCAGATGCTGAACGCCGTGCGGTACGGACGGGTCACGGCGGAGATCGCAGGTGTGCTGAACGGGCAGGGTGCGCGCCCGGCCCCCGAGCCGGAGCCCGGTGAGGTGCCGATCATCACGCTCGCCACTCGCAACGACATCGTCACGCGGATCAACACCCGCCATCTGCAGGCGCTCTCGGGGAGGGAGCAGACCGCCGCAGCCGAAGTCAACGGCGACTTCGGCCGCGGTGAGGGGAACTATCCGGCCGAGCTCGAGCTGAAGCTCAAGGTCGGCGCGCAGGTGATGTTCCTGCGCAACGACACCGCGATGCAGGGCGAGCCGCCGCGCTGGGTGAACGGGTCGATCGGCACCGTCACCCGCATCCTGGGCGGATCGGTGCGGGTCGAGCTGGACGGCGAGGAGGTCGACGTCGAGCCGGCCGTCTGGGAGAGGTTCCGCTACGCCTACAACCCGGGCACCAAGACCCTCAGCCGGGAGGTCGTGGCCGAGTTCACGCAGTTCCCGCTGCGGCTGGCATGGGCGGTGACGATCCACAAGTCGCAGGGCAAGACCTACGACCGCGCGGTGATCGATCTCGGGTCAGGGGCGTTCGCCCCTGGACAGACCTACGTCGCTCTCAGCCGCCTGACCTCGCTGGACGGGCTGTACCTGAGCCGGCCCCTGCGGCCCAGCGACATCCGCGTCGATCCGGACGTCACGCGATTCATGCGCGAGGCATGGGAGGCGCGGCAGGGCGCGCTCCCAGCATCGTCATCCTAGAATCAGGGGCATAGTCACGGGAGAGGCATCCATGCAGCATCGTTCGTCGCGCCGTCTGCGCGCTGTCATCGGCGCGTCCGCGGCACTCGCTCTGCTCCTCACGGGATGCTCCGTCGGCGAGTCGACCTTCAGCTACACCCCACCCGAGCAGGTCGACGCGCACCTGCCGAAGGCGACCACCGACCAGATGCAGAACGCCGTGCAGGACGCGATGAAGGCCGCCGGTGCCTCCGGCGCGATCGTCGGCGTCTGGGCCCCGTGGAGCGGCACCTGGGTGGAGGCCTTCGGCACGCAGGGCGCCGGCAGCGACACCAAGGTGACGACCGACATGTCGTTCCGCGTCGCGGACGTCACCCGCATGATGACCTGCGACGTGCTGTACGGCATGGCCGACGCCGGCGACATCAAGCTCGACGCGAAGGTGCCGAAGTACGTCTCCGGCGTCGCCGACCTGAAGGACGTCACCCTGCTCGACCTGTGCAACGGCACGGCGGGCATCGGTTCGTCCGAGGCTGCCGCCAAGGCGGCTTGGCTGAACACCCCCGACCGCCAGTGGCAGCCGCTGCAGCTCGCGAGCTACGGTCTCGGCCAGGCGCGCACCGAGCCGCACACCGGGTACCGGGACTCCGACACCGCGTACCTGCTGCTCGGTCTCGCGCTCGAGCGCGCTTCCGGTCTGGATGCCCGCTCGCTGATCGAGCAGTACGTGACGGAGCCGCTCGCGCTGGAGAACACCCAGCTCCCGTCGAGCACGTCGGCCGAGCCGAAGCCGTCGCCCGCGCTGACCGGCAGTTACCTGCCGGCCGTGCAGGGCGGGTACGACTGCACCGCGCCCGTCAACATCACGAAGATGTCGTCGAGCGCCGGTTTCACCGACTCCGGTGCCACCTCGACGATCGAGGACCTGGGCCGGTACGCGCAGGCGGAGGCCCAGCAGGGACTTCGCGGCGAGAAGGTCGAGAAGAAGCGCTTCGACGCCCCGCTCAAGGTGAGCGCTGACGGCGCCTCCTGGTTCCAGGCCACCGGCGGTGCCTATGTCGTCGGCTCGATGATCGGTCAGCACGGCTGGACGCCGGGCTACGCCACCGCCGCCTACTCCGACCCGAAGACCGGATTCACGGTCGCGGTCACGCTGAACAACTCCACCTCGGGCAGCGTGATCGCCCGTGACCTGGCATGGCAGCTGGCTGCGCTCGGTTCGAAGGCACCGGCCGCGAAGGGGCAGAAGGCCCCGGAGTTCGCCCTGCCCTTCACCGCGGAGCAGTACAAGAACGAGATCGCCAAGTCGGCGGTCGTGTGCGTGGCGCCGCCCAAGAAGTGAGCTCGCGCCGCTCGGGTTAGGCTCGACCCGAGCGGGAGGTGCGGTCATGGCCATCGTCGACAACGGCATCTACGTCGCCGGCGTGCGCACCGAGAACCCGCGCAGCCTGGACGAGACGTTCGTGCGGATGCGGGAATGCGGCGGCATGGGCTGGATCGGCCTCTACCGCCCCGCTGCCGAGGAGCTGCGGGCAGTCGCCGACGAGTTCGGACTGCATGAGCTGGCGGTCGAGGACGCGCTGCGTGGGCACCAGCGGCCCAAGATCGAGCGGTACGGGGACGTGCTGTTCGTGGTGCTGCGCCCCGCGCGCTACATGGACGCCGAGGAAGAAGTCGAGTTCGGCGAGGTGCACATCTTCGTGGGGCCCGACTTCGTCGTCACAGTGCGCCATGCCGAGGCACCCGATCTGCACCGGGTGCGGAATCGCATGGAGTCGCAGCCCGCCCTGCTCGCTCTCGGCCCCGAGGCGGTGCTGTACGCCATCCTCGATGAGGTGATCGACGAGTACACGCCGGTCATGCTGGGCCTCGAGAACGACATCGACGAGATCGAGGCGCAGCTCTTCGTCGAGGACGCGGATGCCACGCAGCGGATCTACGAGCTGGCCCGCGAGGTGATCGACGTGCAGAAGGCGACGCAGCCGCTCACCGGCATGATCGACGCGCTGCTGCGCGGCGGCGAGAAGTACGCGGTCGATGAGGAGCTGCAGCGCTATCTGCGCGATGCTCAGGACCACGCGCTGCGCATTGCCGATCGGGTGAGCACATTCCGCAGCGTGCTGGACAATGCGCTCACGGTCGAGTCCACCATCGTCGCCCGCCGCCAGAACGAGGAGATGCGGCTGATGACCGAGGAGAGCATCCGTCAGGGCGAACAGATGAAGAAGATCTCCGGATGGGCGGCGATCCTGTTCGCGCCGACGCTGGTCGCGGGCATCTACGGCATGAACTTCGACCGGATGCCCGAGCTGCACTGGGCGTTCGGCTATCCGATGGCGATCGGGATGATGCTGGCGCTCGGCGTCGGCCTGTACGCCGTGTTCAAGAAGAACGAGTGGCTGTAGCCGTCACCAGCCCAGCGCCCCGGTCACCGCGATCGTCGCGAGCGACGTCAATGTGACCAGCGCCCACAGGATCGCACCGAGGGCGAGCGGGCGCCAGCCCGCACGACGCAGGGCCGGGATGTCGGTGGACAGGCCGATGCCGGCCAATGCCATCGCGATGAGGAAGATGCTGGCCTGCACGAGGAAGTCCCGTGGTCCCTCGGGGATGACGCCGAGCGAATTCACCACCGCCACGATCACGAAGCCGATCAGGAACCACGGCACGAGCTTCGCGATGCGGCGCGCGGTGAGGCGCTGCCCCGCGGCATCCTTCCGGGCCTCGATCACTGACAGGCCGATGCTGATCGGGATGATCATCAGTGTGCGCACCAGCTTGACGACGACGGCGAAGCCGAGTGCGGCGGTGCTGAACACGCTCGCAGCGGCGACCACCGAGCTGGTGTCGTTGATCGCCGTGCCGGCCAGCAGGCCGAAGGTGTGCGGGTCCATGTTCAGCGCGTGCCCGAGCAGCGGGAACAGGACGACGGCGAGGATGTTGAACAGGAAGATCGTCGAGACGGCGTAGGCGATCTCGGCGCTGGCCGCGCCGATCACCGGCGAGACGGCGGCGATGGCGGATGCTCCGCAGATGCCGGTGCCCACGCCGATGAGGGTGCGCAGCCTGCTCTCCACCCGCATCGCCTTGCCGATCCACCACGCGCCGAGCAGGCAGACGGCGAGAGTCGTCAGCATGATGGGCAGCGACTCGAGTCCGACCTGCACGATGCTGCCGATCGACAGCTGCACGCCCAGCAGCACGACGGCCAGCTGCAGCAGGAACTTGCCGGAGTACTCGACGCCGGGCCGGATGCGGGCGTCCGCCCGCTCCGGCAGCATCCGCCCGCGCAGCAGGGAGAGCAGAACGCCGATGATGATCGCCGGCACGGCGGAGCCGAGCACGGGCACGAGCCGACCGATGCCGGTGGAGATCACCGCGATCCCGGCCGTGACGAGCACGCCGGGGAGCACCTCGGCGCCGCGGCGGGTGAGCCGCAGCGGCAGGGTCTGCGGGGGAGAGAAGAGCATGATTCCAGCGTTCCTGTCGCGGGGCGTGGGCGGTAGACGGCGCGCGCCGATAGGGGTACAGGCTGGGGTTGTAGCATGGCCGGATGCGAGACGTTCCCGACCTCGACGCGCTCGAGCTGCTCGCCGCGGCCGCGCGACTCGGCTCGATCTCCGCCGCAGCGCGCGAGTGCGGCATCTCGCAGCAGTCGGCGTCGGCCCGACTGCGCAGCGTCGAGCGGATGCTCGGCATGGAGCTGTTCCTGCGCACGCCGCAGGGCGTCGTTCCGACCCCGGAGGGCGAGACCGTCGCATCCTGGGCAGGCGAGGTGCTCGCCGCCGCAGAGCGGTTCCGCGCCGGAGCCGAGACGATGCGCGATGAGCGCCGCCGAGAGCTGACCGTGGCGGCGAGCCAGACCGTCGCCGCACACATGATCCCGCGCTGGCTGGTCGCGCTGCGGGAGCGGCAGGTGCGTGCCGGACGGGTGCCGACCGCCGTGCGCCTGCTCACCGCCAACAGCGCCGAGGTCGAGCAGCTGGTGCGCGAGGGACGCGCCGAGCTCGGGTTGATCGAGTCGTCCGTCATCCCCGCAGGGCTCTCGCACACAACGGTGGGCACGGACGGACTGGCGCTGGTCGTCGCGCCGCAGCATCCGTGGGCGAAGCGGCGCGTGACGCTCGACGCTGTCGCCGACACTCCTCTGGTCGCCCGCGAGACGGGCAGCGGCACCCGGCAGGCGTGGGAGGACGAAGTGCGGTCGCGGCTGTACCGAGACCCGGCCGCGCCGATCGCGGTGCTGTCCACCACGGCGGCGGTCCGCTCCGCGGTCGCCGAGGGGCTGGGCCCGGCTGTGCTCTCGCGTCTGGCGACCGCCGACGACATCCGTCTCGGCCGTCTGGTCGAGGTGTCCTTGGCGGATGCCCCGCTGCAGCGCCCGATCACGGCGCTGTGGCGCGGCGGCGCGCGTGACCTGTCGCCGACCAGCCGCGACCTGATCGAGGTGGCGGTCGGTCGCAGAGACGCCTGACGGTCAGGGGCGCCCGTCGAGCGGCGGCCGAGGAGGCATTCGCTGGGGCGGAGTTCACGCGCTGGGGAGGAGGATCGTGTTGGATGTGTCCTCCCGTGCGTGAGAGTTCCGCCCGGACGCGTGGAGCCGCGACGATCGCACTAATCTGTGGGAATGGATCCCGCGCTGCTGGCCGTCTCTCACGGCACCTCCGACGCGCGGGGGGCCGCGGACGTGCGGGCGCTCGTCGCCGCAGTGCGTGCCGCCGCGCCGCACCTCGCGGTGCATGAGGCGTTCGTCGACGTGCAGGACCCGGATGCGGCCGCGGCGCTCGCCGCGATCAACGGACCGGTCGTCGTCGTGCCGCTGCTGCTCTCCAGCGGCTTCCACGTGTTCCACGACCTGCACGGGATCGTCGAAGGACGAGCGGATGCCGTGGTCGCCGACCCCCTCGGGCCCGACCCGCGTCTCGCCGGGGTGCTGGCCCGCCGGCTGCCGGCCGGCGACGAGGTCGTGATCGCGGTCGCGGGCTCGCGCGACGACCGCTCCGCCGTCGATGCGGAGGGCATGGCCGAGCAGCTCGCGGAACGTCTCGGGCGTCCGGTGCGCATCGGCTATCTCGCGGCGCGCGAACCCGAACTGGGGGCTCTGCTCGCGCAGCATCCGGATGCGGTGGTGTCGACGTATCTGCTCGCGCACGGGTACTTCAACGACCTCACTCGGAGGCGCGCCGCCGGGCATCCGATCTCGAAGCCGCTGCTGGACGGCTCCGAACCGCCCGCCGAGCTCGTGGAGCTCGTGCTGGAGCGCTTCAGTGCCGCTGCCGCACAGCTTGATCGCGCGCACGAATAACACGAGATCGCCTCTGAACCGCTTTTCTTTCGAAGCATGACGGGGCGTGACAGGCCTTGACGCCATAAGTCATTCGGCAGTTCCCCTGCGCGATCCAGCGATCTAGTGTCCTCTCGTGGCGATGCCTCCCGACGCATCGTGTAGGAGAGCGAACCATGACCGTTGAGCAGCAAGCACCCGTCCGCGGGGCGCGGACGCGCACCTCGAGGGCACCGTCCAAGCCGCACGGCCAGTGGGCGGTCGACGGCACGGAGCCACTGAACGCCAACGAGGAGTTCAAGCTGGCCGACGGCGGGCTGAACGTCCGTGAGCGCATCGAGCAGGTCTACGCCAAGGGCGGCTTCGCCTCGATCGATCCCACCGACCTGCACGGCAGGTTCCGCTGGTGGGGCCTGTACACGCAGCGCAAGCCGGGCATCGACGGCGGGCGCACCGCCCAGCTCGAGCCGCACGAGCTCGAGGACGAGTACTTCATGCTGCGGGTCCGGATCGACGGCGGACAGCTGACCACCGAGCAGCTGCGCGTGATCGGCGGGATCTCCACCGAGTTCGCCCGCGACAGCGCCGACCTCACCGACCGGCAGAACGTGCAGCTGCACTGGGTGCAGGTCGAGGACGTCCCCGAGATCTGGCGCCGGCTGGAGGCCGTCGGCCTGAGCACCACCGAGGCCTGCGGCGACGTGCCGCGCGTCATCCTCGGGTCGCCCGTGGCCGGCATCGCCGCTGACGAGATCATCGACCCGACCCCGCAGATCCGTGAGATCGCGGATCGCTTCATCGGAGACCCGACCCTCGCGAACCTGCCGCGCAAGTACAAGACCGCCATCACGGGGCACCCCAGCCAGGACGTCGTGCACGAGATCAACGACTGCGCGTTCGTCGCCGTCGAGCACCCCGAGCTCGGCATCGGCTACGACATCTGGGTGGGCGGCGCGCTCGCTGCGGTGCCGCGGCTGGGCGAGCGACTCGGCGCTTTCGTGGCGCCCGAGCGGGTCGGCGAGGTGTGGCACGGCGTCACGCAGATCTTCCGCGACTACGGCTACCGCCGGCTGCGCAACAAGGCCCGCTTGAAGTTCCTCCTCGCCGACTGGGGCGTCGAGAAGTTCCGCGAGGTGCTCGAGACCGAGTATCTGGATGCTCCGCTGCCGGACGGCCCCGCGGCCCCCACGCCCACCACGATCGGTGACCACGTGGGCGTCCACCGGCAGAAGGACGGCCGCTTCTACGTCGGCGCCGCTCCGCTGGTGGGCCGGGTGTCCGGCACGACGCTGACCGCACTGGCCGATCTGGCCGAGGTGCACGGCTCGCACCGCATCCGCACCACGCCCCACCAGAAGCTGCTGGTGCTGGACGTGCCCGAGGGCGAGGTCGACGGTCTGGTCTCGGGTCTCGACGCGATCGGCCTGTCGTCGCGGCCGAGCCTGTTCCGCCGCGGCACGATCGCGTGCACCGGCATCGAGTACTGCAAGCTCGCGATCGTCGAGACGAAGGTCAACGCCGCGCAGGCCATCCAGCAGCTCGAGGAGCGCCTCGGCTCCCTCGAGCCCGAGATCGGGCGCCCCATCACCCTGCACGTGAACGGATGCCCGAACTCGTGCGCCCGCATCCAGGTGGCCGACATCGGTCTGAAGGGACAGCTCGTGACCATCGACGGCGCGCAGGTTCCCGGATACCAGGTGCACCTCGGCGGCGGGCTCGCCGGAGTCGGACGCGGTGAGGCCGGCCTCGGCCGGACCGTCCGCGGACTCAAGGTGCCCGCCGACGGCATCGCCGACTACGCGGAGCGCGTCATCCGCCGGTATCTCGCCGACCGCGACGGTGCCGACGAGACGTTCGCGAACTGGGCGCACCGCGCGGACGAGGAGGCACTGCAATGAGCACTCCCGTGACGATCAGGCCCGCGCGCCGCTCGGCCGAGGCGCTGCGCGCGCTCGCCGAGCGCGGCGCACGCGAGCTGCGCAGCAGGGAGCAGGGCGAGGCGAGCCCCGCGGAAGTGGTCGCCTGGATCGCGGAGAACTTCGCCGTCTCCCAGGTCGCCGTCGCCTGCTCGATGGCGGATGCCGCGCTGCCGCACCTCGTCTCGCAGGATCTGCCCGGCGTCGACGTGCTGTTCCTCGACACCGGCTACCACTTCCTCGAGACGAGGTTCACCCGCGACGAGGTCGCGCGCGACCTGGACGTGAACATCGTCGACGTGAAGCCTGAGCAGAGCGTGCGCGAGCAGGATGCCGCGTACGGCAAGGATCTGTTCGCCCGAGACCCCGCCCTGTGCTGCGCTCGCCGCAAGGTCGAGCCGCTGCAGCGGGCGCTCGGCGACTACGAGGTGTGGTTCACGGGCGTGCGCCGCGACGAGGCTCCGACCCGCACCGACACTCCGTTGATCGTCTGGGACGAGCGCAACGGCCTGATCAAGGTCAACCCGGTCGCGAGCTGGAGCTTCGACGATCTCATCGACTATGCCACCGAGCACTCCGTGCCGGTGAACCCCCTCGTCGCGAACGGCTACCCGTCGATCGGCTGCGCGCCGTGCACGAAGCCGGTCGCCGCCGGCGAGGACCCCCGATCCGGCCGCTGGGCCGGACTGGCCAAGACGGAATGCGGGCTGCACCTATGAGCACCATCGACTCCTCCCCGGTCGTTGAGCGAGCGAAGCGAGACGAAACGCCTTCCGTGTCAGGACTCTCCGCTCTCGACCTGCTCGAGGCCGAGGCGATCCACATCATCCGCGAGGTCGTCGCCGAGTTCGAGCGGCCCGTGCTGCTGTTCTCCGGCGGCAAGGACTCCGTGCTCGTGCTGCACCTGGCGGCGAAGGCGTTCGCTCCTGGCCGGGTGCCGTTCCCTGTGCTGCACGTCGACACCGGGCACAACTTCCCCGAGGTGATCGCGTTCCGCGACGAGACGGTCCGCCGGCTCGGTCTCACGCTCGAGGTCGCCAGGGTGCAGGACTACATCGACGATGGCCGCCTGGCCGAGCGCCCTGACGGCACCCGCAACCCGCTGCAGACGCAGCCCCTGTTGGACGCGATCGCCCTCGGCCGGCACGACGCCGTGTTCGGCGGTGCCCGCCGCGACGAGGACAAGGCCCGAGCCAAGGAGCGCATCATCTCGCTGCGCGACGAGTTCGGGCAGTGGGATCCGCGCAACCAGCGCCCCGAGCTGTGGAGCCTGTACAACGGCCGTCACCTGCCAGGGCAGCACGTCCGTGCGTTCCCGATCTCGAACTGGACCGAGCTCGACGTGTGGCGCTACCTGGAGCGCGAGAACATCGCACTCCCGCCGCTGTACTTCGCGCACGAGCGCGACGTGTTCCGCCGCGACGGCATGTGGCGCGCGGTCGGCGAGGTCTCGCAGCCGCGGCCCGACGAGCAGGTCGAGCGTCGCGTGGTGCGGTACCGCACCGTCGGCGACATGAGCTGCACGGGCGCCGTGGAGTCGGATGCCGCGGATGCGGCATCCGTGGTCGCCGAGGTCGCGCGCTCCACCATCACCGAGCGCGGTGCGACCAGAGCGGACGACCGCATCAGCGAGGCCGCCATGGAGGATCGCAAGAAGGACGGGTACTTCTGATGACTGTCGACACTGAAAGCGAACGTCCTTCGTCTCGCGTAGCGGATCCTGAGCGAGCGGAGCGAGACGAAGGGCGCTCAGGAACCGGCGTGTTTGCGGACCCTGAGCGAGGAGCGCAGCGACGAGACGAAGGGCGTGCAACCCTGTTCCGGTTCGCGACCGCGGGTTCGGTCGACGACGGCAAGTCGACCCTGGTCGGCAGGCTGCTGCACGACGCGAAGGCGATCCTCGCCGACCAGCTCGAGCAGGTGCAGGCGACCAGCAGGCAGCGCGGGTTCGCGCACGGCGACTTCGATTTCGCGCTGCTCACCGACGGACTGCGTGCCGAGCGCGAGCAGGGCATCACGATCGACGTCGCGTACCGCTACTTCGCGACCGACCGGCGCAGCTTCATCCTCGCCGACTGCCCGGGCCACGTGCAGTACACGCGCAACATGGTCACCGGTGCCGCGACCGCCGACGCGGTGATCGTGCTGGTCGACGCGCGCAAGGGCGTCGTGGAGCAGACCCGCCGGCACCTCGCCGTCGTGTCGCTGTTGCGCGTGCCGCACGTGATCATCGCGGTGAACAAGATCGACCTGATCGACTTCGACGAGGACCGCTTCCTCGAGATCGAGCTCGAGGCAGAACGCGTCGCCGAGCAGCTCGGCCTGCGCGGCATCCACGTACTGCCCGTCTCGGCGCTCGAGGGCGACAACATCGTGGACCGCTCCGAGCGCACGCCCTGGTACAACGGCGACACGCTGATCCAGCTGCTCGAGACGCTGCCCAGCGCCGATGAGGCCGACGCCGTGGCATCCGATCTTCGCCTGCCGGTTCAGCTGGTGCTGCGCCCACAGGGCGGGCTGTCGCCCGAGATCGAGAATCCCGAGCGGTACCGTGACTTCCGCGGTTTCGCGGGGCGCATCTCGTCGGGTCGGGTGGCGGTCGGCGATCGCGTCGAGGTGTTCCCCGGCGGGCACCTCACGACGGTCACCGGCGTCTTCGTCGCCGGCGAGAGGGCGGATGCCGCGGCTGCGCCGCAGTCCGTGACCCTCACGCTGGCGCACGAGCTGGATGCCGCGCGCGGCTCCGTGATCACCGCGGCCGGCACTGCGCCGGACGGGCAGCGTGAGGCCGTCGTCGAACTGTTCCAGCTGGACCAGCGCGAGGTCATCGCCGGCGCGAAGGTGCTCGCCAAGCACGGCACCGCGACCGTGCAGGCGCTGATCGCCGAGGTGCTCGACCGCCGTGACCTGGAGACGCTGGACCACGAACCGGCATCCGTGCTGGCCGTGAACGAGATCGGACGGGTGCGCCTGCGCTTCGCGGCGGACCTGCCGCTCGAGCCGTACACGACCGATCGCGCGGGCGGCTCGCTCGTGCTCATCCATCCGGGCGACGGGGCGACGCTGGCCGCCGCGACCGTCGTCGCCCCTTGAAACCGCGGTTCCTGAGCGAGCGAAGCGAGACGAAGGGCGCTCAGGGACCGTCTGACCATCCACCCCGCAACACCTATGCCGAGGAGGCGAAAACCGTGAAGAATGCTCGCAAGACCACCGCTCTGACCGCCCTGGGACTGGCCGCCATGATGCTCGCGGGCTGCGCCGCGGCATCCGCCGATCAGGGCGCAGGCAAGGACGACCTCGACGAGCTGCGCCTGGGATACTTCGCCAACGTGACCCACGCACCCGCGCTCGTCGGCGTCTCGGAGGGCATCCTGCAGGACGCCCTGGGTGACACGAAGTTGAAGACCGAGGTCTTCAACGCCGGACCAGCCGCGGTCGAGGCGCTCTCGTCCGGAGCGATCGACGCCGCCTACATCGGCCCGAACCCGGCGATCAACACGTTCATCCAGTCGGGCGGGCAGTCGGCGAACATCATCGCCGGTGCGACGTCCGGCGGTGCGGCCCTGGTCGTGAACGACAAGATCGCGGACGTCTCGGACCTGAAGGGCAAGACCCTCGCGACGCCGCAGCTCGGCAACACGCAGGACGTCGCGCTGCGCAGCTGGCTGGCGGACGAGGGCCTGAAGACCTCGGTCTCGGGCGGCGGCGACGTGAACATCACGCCCACCGAGAACGCGCAGACCCTGACCCTGTTCCAGGACGGCAAGGTCGACGGCGCCTGGCTGCCCGAGCCCTGGGTGTCACGCCTCGTGGTGGACGCCGGCGCGAAGGTGCTCGTCGACGAGAAGGACCTCTGGAAGGACGGGAACTTCCCGACCACGGTGCTGCTGGTGCGCAAGGACTTCGCGAAGGAGCATCCGGAAGCCGTCGACGAGCTGCTCGCCGGGCACATCGCCTCGGTGCAGTGGCTCGACGACAACGCAGACAAGGCGCCGGCCGTGATCAACGGCGCGCTGGAGGATGCCACCGGCAAGGGCCTCTCCGACGCGGTGCTGGCCCGCGCTCTGCAGAACGTGACGTTCACCGTCGATCCGCACGCGGAGACCTTCGAGAAGCTCGTCAGCAACGGGCTGGCCGCCGGCACGCAGAAGAAGGGCTCGATCGACGGGCTGTTCGACCTGCGGGCGCTGAACGCGCAACTGAAGAAGGACGGCCAGGACCCGGTGTCGTCAGCGGGACTCGGAGAGGACTGATGGGCGCGCTCACCGAGGAAGCGGCGCGGGATCAGGCGCGGTCCGCCGCACCCGCGGGCCGGCTGACGCCGAGCTTCGACGGCGTGACGCCGCTGGCGGCGCCCGCTCCCGTCGTCGCCCCCTCGGTGCGCGTCTCGCACGTCACCAAGCGGTACGGCGCAGGTCCGGTGGTGCTCGACGACATCTCGCTGGACATCGCCCCCGGCGAATTCGTCTGCCTGCTCGGGGCGTCCGGTTGCGGCAAGTCGACGCTGCTGAATCTCATCGCCGGGCTCGAACCCGCGACTGCGGGCGAGATCGTCACGCCCGACGGCGGTGCGGCCGTCATGTTCCAGGAGTCCGCGCTGATGCCGTGGCTCACCGCTCGCAGGAACGTCGAGCTCGCGCTGCGGCTGCGCGGCCTGCCGCGCAGGGAGCGGCGCGAGGAGGCCGAGCGGCTGCTCGGCACGGTGAATCTCACCGAGGCGGCCGACAAGCGTCCGCATGAGCTCTCCGGCGGGATGCGGCAGCGCGTGGCGCTCGCCCGCGCCCTGGCGCAGGACCGTTCGGTGCTGCTGATGGACGAGCCCTTCGCCGCGCTGGACGCCATCACCCGTGACCTGCTGCATGAGGAGCTGGAGCGGGTCTGGCGCGCCACCGGGCGGACGATCGTCTTCGTCACCCACAACGTGCGCGAGGCGGCCCGGCTGGGGCAGCGGGTCATCCTGCTCTCCAGCAGGCCGGGCCGTATCGCGGGGGAGTGGCGCATCCGCAACACCACCGGGCGCCGCATCGAGTCGCCCGAGGTGGCGGCGCTGGCCACCGAGATCACCGCCGAGCTGCGGAAGGAGATCGCCCGCAATGCCTCGTGATGTTGAGACGCGTCGGGTCCTGAGCGAGCGGAGCGAGACGAAGGGCGCTTCGCTCGCTCAGGGTGCGGAGGGTCGGACCCTGAGCGACGAGCGGAGCGAGGAGCGCCGTACTGAGCGAGCGGAGCGAGACGAAGTGACGAAGGGCGCCCCGGACGAGCTGTCCACGCTTTCCGCCGGCCTCGATCGCCTGCAGTCCGATGAGGTGCAGCGCCGGTCCCCGGTGCGCGAGGTGCTCGCCAAGGCGCTGCCCCCGATCATCCTGCTGCTGGTGCTGCTCGCGGCCTGGCAGCTGTACGTCACACTTGCGAATCCGCGGCCCGACAAGGCACCCAGTCCGGTGCAGGTCGTGGCGGCGCTCGGCGACGCGTGGGCGTCCGGCCGCCTGCAGGAGGCCCTGGCTACCAGTCTCGAGCGCGGCGTGATCGGCTTCCTCATCGCGATCGTCATCGGCACGGCGCTCGGCATGCTGCTCGCCGAGGTCAAGGTGCTCCGCCGCGCGGCGGGCCCGCTGATCTCGGGTCTGCAGGTGCTGCCCTCGGTGGCCTGGGTGCCGGCGGCCATCATCTGGTTCGCGCTCTCCGACGCCACCGTGTACTTCGTGATCCTGATGGGCGCCATCCCCTCGATCGTGAACGGTCTGCTCTCGGGCGTCGACCAGGTACCGCCGCAGCTGCGCCGGGTCGGCACGGTGCTCGGCGCCAGCCGCTGGCAGCTCGCCACCGAGGTGGTGCTGCCGGCATCCCTGCCCGGGTACGTCGCCGGTCTCAAACAGGGCTGGGCCTTCTCGTGGCGATCGCTGATGGCCGCCGAGATCATCGCCACCGGCGGATCGATCGGCTTCGGGCTCGGCTCGATGCTGCAGCAGTCCCGCGAGCTCGTCGACCTGGCGTCGGTGCTCGGCACGATCCTGCTGATCCTCGCGATCGGAATCATCATCGAACTCGTGATCTTCGGCCCCCTCGAGCGGCGGATGCTGCGCAGCAGGGGCCTCATCCTGGGAGGTGCCAAGTGACCGGACGCGTCACCCTCGTCGGAGCAGGACCCGGTGATGCCGGGCTGCTCACCCTGCGCGGACTGCGCGCGCTGCAGCAGGCCGATGTCATCGTCGCCGACCGTCTCGGCGCCCGCGCGGTGCTGGAGCAGCTCGCCGCCGAGGGGTTCGAGCTCACCGCCGACGTGATCGATGTCGGAAAGCTGCCCGGCCACCACAGGGTGCCGCAGGACGGCATCAACGCCCTGCTCGTGCAGGAGGCCCAGGCCGGACGGAACGTCGTGCGCCTCAAGGGCGGTGACCCGTTCGTGCTCGGTCGCGGGCGTGAGGAGCAGCTGCATTGCGAGGCCGCCGGCATCCCGGTCGATGTCGTCGCCGGGGTCACCAGCGCGATCTCGGTGCCGGCCGCCGCCGGCATCCCGGTCACGCATCGCGGGGTCGCCGCATCCTTCACCGTCGTCAGCGCGCACGACCAGATCCAGCACCTGCCCGGCGGAGCCGACCACACGGTCATCCTGCTGATGGGTGTCAACACTCTCGGGCACTCGGCGCACGTGCTCGCCGCCGGCGAGCGCGGGGCGGACTGCCCTGTCGCGATCGTCGAGGACGGCTATGGCGAGGGCCAGCATGTGACGATCGGCACGCTCGGAACCATCGCCCACCTCGCCGCCGCGCGGGAGGTGCGCTCGCCCGCGGTCGTCGTCGTCGGCGACGTCGTGCGCCTGAGCCCGGATGCCGTCGCCGCAGCCCCGCCCTGGACCGACGCGCTGCTCACCCTCTCTTCACTCTGAGTACGAAAGAACCACCATGACCTCTCCTCTGCACCTTCGTGTCGCGATCGTCGGATCGGGCCCGGCCGGCATCTACGCCGGCAACCTGCTCGCGAAAGCCGTCTCCGAGCGCGGCGGCAGCGTCGAGATCGACCTGTTCGAGTCTCTGCCCGCGCCCTACGGCCTGATCCGGTACGGCGTCGCCCCCGACCATCCGCGCATCAAGGGCATCGTCACGTCGCTGCACGACATGCTCGATGCGTTCCCGGACACTTCGTCAGGCTCCGCGTCCGGGGAGCGCCGCACCATCCGCTTCATCGGCAACGTCGAGGTCGGCAAGGATCTCGGCCTCGACGAGCTGCGCGAGCGGTACCACGCCGTCATCCTCGCCACCGGTGCGATCCGAGACGCCGAGCTGGACGTGCCCGGCGTCGACCTGCCCGGCTCCTACGGCGCCGCCGACTTCGTCGCCTGGTTCGACGGGCATCCGGATGTCGCGCGCACCTGGCCACTGGATGCCGCATCTGCGGCCGTCATCGGCAACGGCAATGTCGCACTCGACGTGGCGCGCGTGCTCGCCAAACACGGCGAGGACCAGCGCAGCACCGACGTGCCGGACAACGTGCTCGCCGGCCTGGAGTCGTCCGCGATCACGGACGTGCACGTGTTCGGGCGCCGTGGGCCGGCCGACATCAAGTTCACGCCCATCGAGCTGCGCGAGCTCGGCGAGGTGCGCGACGTCGACATCGTGCTGCACGACGAGGACTTCGACGGTGTGGACGCGGCATCCGCGCCGAACAACCAGTTGAAGGTCATGCTGCGCACGCTGAACGGATGGCGCGACCGCGAGGTCGGGCAGGCGAGTCGCCGGCTGCACCTGCACTTCTGGCAGCGCCCGGTGGAGATCACCGGTGACGGCCGCGTCGAGGGGATCCGATTCGAGCGCACCCGCATCGAGGACGGGCAGCTCGTGGGCACCGGCGAGTTCCGCGACTACGACGTGCAGGCGGTCTACCGCGCGGTCGGCTACTACGGCACGCGCGTCGGGGGTGCGCCCTTCGATGAGCGACGCGGCGTGGTGCCGAACGACGCCGGACGCGTCGACGGCGAGCCAGGGCTGTACGCGACCGGCTGGATCAAGCGCGGCCCGGTGGGCCTGATCGGCGCGACCAAGTCGGACGCCCTGGAGACGATCACGAATATCGTGGCCGACGCTGAGGGGGGCGCGCTCACGGCGATCGAGGTCGACACCGACATCCTCGACCTGCTCGACGAGCGGGACACCGAGTACACCACCTGGGACGGCTGGGTGGCGCTGGATGCACACGAGCGCCACCTCGGCGAGACCCACCAGCACGCCCGTGAGCGGGTCAAGGTCGTGCCGCGCGAGGAGCAGGTCGCCGTCTCGCGCGACGGGGCACTCGTCCGATGACCTACGTGATCGCCCTGCCCTGCGTCGACGTCAAGGACAGGGCCTGCGTCGACGAGTGTCCGGTGGACTGCATCTACGAGGGCGAGCGTTCGCTGTACATCCACCCGGACGAGTGCGTGGACTGCGGCGCCTGCGAGCCCGTCTGCCCGGTCGAGGCGATCTACTACGAGGACGACCTGCCCGACGAATGGCAGGACTACTACAAGGCGAACGTCGAGTTCTTCGACGAGATCGGATCGCCCGGCGGCGCCGCGGGTGCGGGCGTGTACGACTTCGACCACCCGGTCATCGCAGCGCTCCCGTCGCAGGGAGAAGGCCATGACTGACGAGCCCTACGACGTGCTGATCGTCGGCGGCGGCCCGGCCGGTCTCTCCGCCGCGCTCAACCTGGGCCGTGCGCTGATGCGGGTGCTGCTGGTCGACGCCGACCGCCCGCGCAACGCGGCCACGCTCGTCTCGCACGGCTTCCTCACGCGCGACGGCGTGCCGCCGCACGAGCTGCGCCGCATCGCCCGTGAGGAGCTCGCCGGCTACCCGAACGTCGAGGTGCGCACCCGGCAGCGGGTGTTCGGCATCGAGGAATCGGATGCCGGATTCTCGGCGTCTCTGGGCCGTCGTTCCCCGGAGGAGACAGTGACCGCGCGGGCCGTGCTGCTGGCATCCGGTCTGCGTGAGACCCTGCCCGACGTGCCGAACCTGCGCGGCTTCTACGGGGTGAGCCTGTTCAGCTGCGTCGCCTGCGACGCGTGGGACCTGCGCGACCGCAGGCTGGCGCTGATCGGCGAGAGTGCCGACCTGGCCGCCCGTGCCCGGCTGATCTCGCGCTGGACCGACGCGCTCACCGTGTTCACGCACGGGTCCGACGCGATCCGGCCGGACGAGGAGGCCGAGCTGCTCGCGCAGGGGATCGCCGTGGAGCGCGCCCCGATCCTGGAGCTGAGCGGCGAGAAGGGCTGGATCACCGGCATCCGTCTCGAAGGCGGTGCCGAGTATGCGATCGACGGCGGCTTCGTGCAGCCGCGCTGGGATGCCGAGCTCGGATATCTGCGGGGACTCGCACCGGATGCGGACGACGAGGGGCACCTGGTCGTGGACCGCTCGGGGCGCACGTCACGTGCCGGCGTGTACGCCGCGGGCGACATCGCCTCACCCGGCCCGCAGCAGCTCATGGTCGCGGCCGGTGCGGGCGCCCGCGTCGCCGCGGTGATCGTGCACGACGCGGTCGGCATCACGACCACGCACTGAGACGGGGCGAGGTTCGACCCGGTGCCTGTGCGCGGCCTGAACACCGGCTTGGCGCGGATCAGCTCAGTACTCGCCCTTGACCACGAAGTACGAGCCGCGGATGGTGCCGGCCAGCTTGGACTTCTGACGGGCGAACTTGAAGTCGCTCAGCTCGTCGGGGACGTCCATCCCGTCGGAGAGCTTGAAGCCCACGGCCCGCTTGCCGCCCTCGGCCAGCTCGTAGAGCAGGTTGATCGCAAGCCCGGACTCGTAGAACACGTAGGACCAGCGGATGCCGGGAACCGGCGGCTCGGCCACTTCGAGCGCGGGGGAGGCGATGACGATGCCGCGCTCCTCGGCGAGCACACGGGTGACGAGGTCGAGGATCTCTGCTCCCTCGGAGGCCGGCATCGTGGTGAAGGCGATGTCGTACTTGTTGTGGAAGTAGCGCGCCTCGTTGGCGCGCAGGCCGGCGAGAGCGTCGGCGACGGGCGAGGACTCCAGGCCCACGGTGGACACGTTCACGAAATCGACGACGTAGGACATGGGTTCAGTCTGGCACCGCGAAGGACCTCGTCGCCGGGTCACTTCCGGTTTGTCCGTCAGGACGCGCCGTAGCGGGCCGCGATGGTTCGAGCGGCTTCCTCGATGGCCTTCTCTCGCTCATCGTCGGTCAATGACCACGTGCCGTGGACGAGGCGGGGCCAGAAGATCGACGACGCGATCATCCCGAGGAACTGGGCGGATGCGGTGTCGGGATCGTCGATCTCCGCGACCCCTGCCGCGTGCGCATCGCGAAGGAAGCGTGCCAGCGCCATGAGCACCGGCAGCGTCCCGAAGTCGAAGGTGCGCTTGCGCAGCTCGGGGAACCGGGGCGACTCAGCTATCACCGTGCGCATCAGCGCGGTCATCTCGGGCCGGAGCAGAAGCTCGCCGTAGGCCCGCCCGAGCGCCGCGAGGCCGGCGCGGAAGTCGTCCGCGGGCACGTCGATGGGAACCAGGTCGGGCGCCGCGCCTGCTGCGAGCACGGTCGCCTCGAACAGCTCTGCCTTGGTCGGGAACTGTTTGAAGAGCGTCGCCTTCGATACGCCCGCCTCCTGAGCGATCTGTGCGAGCGATGTGCGGTCGTAGCCGTTCTCCAGGAACAGGCGGGCGCCGGCGGCGAGCAGCGAAGCGCGGTTCGCCTCGGCCATCGCGCGATGGTATGCGGAATCGCCGCGTGTCATGTCACCAGTATCGCATAGAGGTGGGTGCATTGACTTACCTCTTGATTGACGGTTACGGTGTAGAGGTGAGTCAAACGACTCATATCTGAGGAAGGAGCAGCAATGGCCACCGTGATCGTCCATGCCACCATCACCCTCGACGGGTACCTCGCAGATCCGGACGGCGGAGTCGACTGGATGTTCGGCAGGCCTTCTGCTCCCGAGGACGATGCCGTCGTTGAGCGGGTCATGAACCGCATCGGAGCGGTCGTCGGGGGCGCGAACAGGACCCGGACGATCGAGGACGGGGAGATCCCGTATGGCGGCATGCTGAAGGTGCCGGTCTACCTGATGACCCACAGCGAGCAAGAGCCGATCCACCATGGCGGAACCACCTACACCTTCGTCGTCGACGACATCGAGGACGCCGTGGCGCAAGCCTCGCGGGTCGCCGGTGAGGGCTGGGTCAGCCTGCTCGGCGGCAGCATCTCGCGCCAGTGTCTGCGACTCGGGCTCGTCGATGAGCTCCATCTGGACATTGCCCCGGTGCTGCTCGGCAGCGGCATCTCCCTGTTCGAAGGTCTGGGACAGCGGATCGAGCTCGAGCGCCTCGAGACCTCCGCATACGCGAGCGAGACCCACCTTCGCTACCGAGTGCGCCGGTAGAGCCTCGTCGGGATCGGGCCTGGCGTGGCGAGGCGCGCTGCCGGTAGCGTCGGCCGGGTGCCTCCGCGCCGTCCGGCCGGGGTCCGTTGACAAAGGAGTTCCATGGTCTCGCGTATCGACGCCATCAACATCACCGCCCGTGACCACGAGTCGCTCGGCGCTTTCTGGAAGCAGCTGCTCGCGTTGCAGGAGGACCCGGACAACCCGAACAACCCGGGTGACCCGGTGACGGTGTACCTCACCGGTCCGATCGCCGTGCGCTTCGAGTTCCAGCCCGTCGACGAGGGCAAGGCGTTCGCGCCGCGCATCCACTTCGACCTGAACCCCGTCGACACCACCCGCGACGCCGAGGTCGAGCGGCTGCAGGAGCTCGGCGCCACCGTCGTCGCCGACCGCCGGCGCGAGAACGGCAGTGGGTACGTCACCATGAGCGACGTCGACGGGAACGAGTTCTGCGTGCAGCGCAGCCCGGAAGAGGTCGCGGCCGCGGGTCAGTGACTTCCGCTCTCGCGCGACGGCGTGCGGGGGAGTACGGTCGGAGCGCATGGGCGCGACGTACCACTTCGTGACCACGTTCCGCGTGGCAGGCGATCCGGTCCGCGTCTGGGACGTGCTCAGCGATGTCGCCGAGTGGGCACGCTGGTGGCCGGAGCTCGAGCGCGTCGAGATCGTCGCCGGTCCGGACGGTGCCGCGGAGGTCGGGTCGGTGCATCGGCACACGATCCGCACGTCGCTCGGCTACCGGCTGACCTACGAGATCGAGATCACGGCGCTCGACCGGATGCGATCCGTGGATGCCGCGGTGCGCGGCGACCTCGCCGGCCGCGGCCGGGCTGCCGTCGGCGCGGCATCCGACGAGGAGGCGGGCATCTGGTTCGCGTGGCTCGTCGAGACGACGAAACCGTGGATGCGCCGGCTGTCGCCGGTCGCCCGTCCGGTGTTCACCTGGGCGCACCACCGGTTGATGGCGGACTTCGGGTCCGGTTTCGCGGCGGCGGCCGGCGCACGGATCCTCGCGGTGGAGCACCTGGAGATCCGCCCGGGGGAGCGTGGGTTCCTGGTCATGCCGGAGGTTCCGGCATGACTCAGAAGGCGGATCGGGATAGTCTCCGGCCATGACGTCCAGAACGGCGATCGCGGCAGCGGCGCTGGTGCGCGACGGGCGGATGCTGCTGGTGCGCCGGCATCCGCGGCGCGAAGCCCACCCCGATCGCTGGGCGCTTCCCGGCGGGCACGTCGAACCCGGCGAGCGGCCCGACGAGGCCGTCGTGCGCGAGTGCCTCGAGGAGCTCGGCGTGCGCATCCGCGATCCGAGACCCATTCCGATGACCGTCGACCATCCTGGCCTCGACATGTTCGCCTTCCTCGCCACGGCCTGGGACGGCGAGCCCGCGAACACGGAGCCGGACGAGCACGACGACCTGCGGTGGTTCCAGCCCGATGAGCTCGCGGGGCTGCGCCTGGCGCATCCGGAGTCGCTCGCCGACCTCGTCGCGGCCGTCGAGACGGCAGAGGGATGACGATGCTGCGGGTCGGGTTCCTCGGCGCCGGACACATCAACGGTGTGCTCCGCACCGCGGTCGAGCGGACGCGCCCCTATCGGGTGGTCGGCACCTTCGGCCGCGAGGACGTGCTGCCCGGGTCGGCCGACGTCGACGTGATCGTGGAAGCCGCGACGCAGCAGGCGGTGCGCGAGCGCGTGCCAGGGCTGCTCGCGGGCGGAACCGACGTGATCCTGCTCTCGGTCGGGGCGCTCGCCGATCCCGCGCTGCGCGCGGCGGTGCTCGACCGGCCGTCCGCGGCGCGGGGCAGGCTCATCGTTTGCACCGGCGCGATCGGTGGGCTCGATCAGGTCAGGGCGCTGCGCGCGGCCGGTCCGCTGCGGACCGTCTCGATCGAGAGCCGCAAAAGGCCGGCGACGCTCGTCCAGCCCTGGATGCCCGAAGAGCTGCAGGCCGCGCTGCGCGCCAGTGACACCGAGATCGTGCTCGCCGACGGGCTCGCCGGCGAGGTGGCGCAGAGGTTTCCGGCATCCGCCAACGTCGCCGCCGCACTCGCGCTCGCCGCGGATGCCTGGGACTTCGCCACCGCACGGATCGTCGCCGACCCTGCGGCCGATCCGACCCGGCATGAGATCCACGCCGCCGGCGATCTCGGCGAGGTGCGCGCGGTCGTCGAGAACGCACCGTCGACGGAGCGTCCGCGGTCCAGCGCCGTGGTCGCCTGGGCCGCGCTGCGCGCGCTGGACGACTACGCCCGGCTGCGCGGATTCCCCGCCGTCCCCGGTGCGGCGTTCCTCTGAGGCTCTACTGCCAGATCGCGGCGTCGGGGTCGATGTCGTGCTTCCGTGCCGATGCGTCGATGATCTGCCGGAACCAGCGCGAGAGGCCCTCGCCGAAACCGTCGTAGTGCGCAGCGAATCCGGCATCCTGCTCGAACATCCGCCCCAGGCAGACCTGCATCTCGCGGGTGAGCGGGAAGAAGTTCGAGAACGTCTCGCGGTGCCGGTCGACCAGGGCGTCGGCCTCATCGCTGCCGGGCTGCACGCCGCGGGCGAGCGCATCGCCGAGGTCGAGCTGCAGCCTCGACATCGCTGCCGAGAGCTCCTGCCACTCGGCACGCGTGCGGGTGGCGGCCCGCTCGGCGAACTGCGCCCATTGCACCGTGCCGCCCCACTGCGCCTGCGCGATCCGCGCAGCATCCGGATCCCAGTCCTCGCCGATGATCTCGCGCTGCTCGTCGGCCGAGAGCGGGATGCCCCGCTCGTGGGCGGCCGCCATCGCCGCCAGCCGGTCATCCAGTCGCAGCAGCTCCTCGACGCGCTCGGCCAGCTGGGCGCGCTGCTCGCGCAGCGTCGCGGTGATCTCGGTGGTGGCGTCGTCGAGCACTGCGCGGATGGCGTCCAGCCCGAGGCCGATCTCTCGGTAAGCGACGACCCGTCGCACCCGATCGGCGTCGGCGCCGGTGTACAGCCGATAGCCCGCGGCCGAGCGTCCCGACGGCGATGCAAGGCCGATCTCGTCCCAGTGGTGCAGTGTGCGCACGGTGATGCCGAGCTCGCGCGCGAGTTCGCCGACGGTCTGCTCGGCGGAGTGCGGCTCAGTCATGTGCCTCATTGTCGCTCGCCTCTCCGCTGTCCCGGGGGTGATGACCTCGGAGCCCGCGGCGGGCAGCGGTCCGAACTCGAGGGTGTTGAAGAAATCGCTCATGCCCATCAGCGTGCTGCCTCACGCCGCGTGAGGGTCAAGCGCACGGCAGGCGAGCGTTGACGCTCCGTGATGTGAGCGCTAACATCGCAGGACGACGGATTCTGATTCTTACTGCTTCAATTCGTCAGATTCATGCACAACGGAGTGACCGACTCGGTCTGGGGACGTGGCTGGAACGCTCTCGGAACAGTTCAAGGAGCCGGAACACATGAAGCACACCGTGAGAGCCGGGGGTCTGCTCGTCGGAGCGGCTGTCGTCGTCGGACTCGTCGTCGCCCCGGGCGCCGCGCAGGCGGAAGGGACCGACGTGCACTACGTCGATGCCGCAGCGGGAGACGACAGCAACAGCGGCACGTCGCCCGGAGCGGCCTGGGCGTCACTCGACCGGGTCAATCAGGAGACCTTCGCACCCGGCGATGAGATCCTGTTCCGCTCCGGGGAGACGTGGACAGGAGCGCTGTCGCCCAAGGGGTCCGGAAGGGCGGGATCGCCGATCGTCGTCGGCAGCTACGGCACCGGCGAGAAGCCGCTCCTCCAGGGTGAGGGGCGAGTCGAGAGCGTCGTGCACCTGTACAACCAGCAGTACTGGGACATCGGCGGTCTCGAGATCACCAATCACGGTGCCGCGCCGGCGACGACTCCCCGGCGTGGTGTGCACGTGGAGGGTGAGGACGTCGGCGTCGGAGCGCGGACGGATCTCGCGAAGGTCTCGACGCTGTCCGGCATCCGCCTGCACGACCTCTACATTCACGACGTGAACGGCGAGGACAAGAAGGACGGCGGCGGCAGCGCCGGCATCCAGGTCAGCGTGAAGATCGCCGGGCTCGACGACCAGAACCACCCGGCGCCGGATGCCGCGCACCAGCGCACCCGCTTCGACAAGGTCACGATCGAGGACAACGTCATCGAGAACGTGTCCCGTTCGGGCATCATCACCTGGAGCGACTGGAAGAACCGCCCGGAGCTCGGCGACGGCATCGGGTACGGCGAGAGCGCGCTCACGCCGTTCACCCCGTTCACGAACGTCGTGATCCGCGGCAACGAGCTCGCGCACATCGGCGGCGACGGCATCGTGCCGCACATGACGAAGGACGCGCTCGTCGAGCGCAACACCCTCGCGGGATTCAACGAGACCTCGACGGGCTACAACGTCGGCATGTGGACCTGGGACGGCGACGGCACGCTCTACCAGCGGAACGAGGTCTCCGGCGGCCACTCCACGCGCGACGGCAACGCCTTCGACTTCGACCACGCCTCGCGGGGCATCGTCTACCAGTACAACTTCAGCCACGACAACGACGGCGGCGCGCTGCTGCTCTGCGCCGACGGCAGGGCGGGCGGCGTCTACGACGGAACCTTCCGGTACAACGTCAGCCAGAACGACCGGTACAAGCTGTTCACGATCTGCGGCGGGGCGAACCTCTACAACATGAAGATTCACAACAACGTCTTCTCCGTCGCGCCCGGGATGAGCACAGGCATCCTCGACGCGCAGGGCGGTCGCAACGACGTGACGCTGAGCAACAACATCTTCTACAACCTCGGAACCGGCGGATACACCGCGAAGCCAGGGTGGACCTACGACAGCAACGTCTACTACGGCCCCGACGCGCCCTCGTCGTCGGTGATCCCGGATGCCCGCGCCCTGACGTCCGACCCGATGCTCGTCGCACCGGGCACGGCGACCGGCGTCGACGACCTCGACGGCTACAGGCTGCTGAAGCGGTCACCCGCTCTGCGCAGCGGAGCGAAGATCAGCGGCGGTGAGCGCGACCCGTGGGGCGTGGTGATGCCCGGCGGCATGCCCAACCGTGGCGTGTACGCCGGACCGGGTGAGGCCGCCCGCGGCTGAGCCGCGGGACGACGACTTCCTCCTGCCGGGTGATGCCACAAGGCTCCCCGGCAGGAGGATGCCAGCCCTCAGGCTCCTGCGGGCTCCAGCTTCGCCAACCGCAGCCAGGTCTCCACGACCGTGTCCGGGTTCAGCGACACCGACTCGATGCCCTGGCCGACCAGCCACTCCGCGAGCTCGGGGTGGTCGCTCGGGCCCTGACCGCAGATGCCGACGTACTTGCCGTGGCGGCGGCACGCCTCGATGGCCATCGACAGCAGCTTGAGCACGGCGGGGTCGCGCTCGTCGAAGGTGTCGGCGACGAGTGCGCTGTCCCGGTCGAGGCCGAGCGTCAGCTGGGTCATGTCGTTCGAGCCGATCGAGAAGCCGTCGAAGTGCTCGAGGTACTCGTCGGCGAGCAGCGCGTTGGTGGGCACCTCGCACATCATCACGACCCTCAGGCCGTTCTCCCCGCGGCGCAGCCCGTTCTCGGCGAGCAGCTCGACGACCGCCTGCCCCTCGGCGACCGTGCGCACGAACGGCACCATCACCTGCACGTTGGTCAGCCCCATCTCGTCACGAACGAACTTCAGCGCCTCGCACTCCATCTCGAAACACTCGCGGAAGTCGGGCGAGACGTACCGTGACGCACCGCGGTACCCGATCATCGGGTTCTCCTCGTGCGGCTCGTAGCGCTCGCCGCCGAGCAGGTTGGCGTACTCGTTCGACTTGAAGTCGCTCATCCGCACGATCACCGGTTCCGGCGCGAAGGCGGCGGCGAGCATCGACACGCCCTCGACCACGCGCTGCACGAAGTAGTCCCGCGGCGACGGGTACGCGGCGATCCGGGCGTCCACCTGGCGCCTCAGGTCGTCGGGCAGGGTGTCGCGCTCGAGCAGCGCGCGCGGGTGGATGCCGATCTGGCGGTTGATGATGAACTCCAGCCGCGCGAGGCCCACGCCGCGGTTCGGCAGGCGTGAGAACGAGAACGCCTGGTCGGGCGTGCCGACGTTCATCATGATCTTCACCGGCGATTCCGGCATCCGATCAAGCTCTGTCTCCTCCTCGCCGAAGGCGAGGATGCCCTCGTAGACGAAGCCGGTGTCGCCCTCGGCGCAGGAGACGGTGACCGGCTGGCCGTCGCTCAGCGCGCGCGTCGCGTCGCCGGTGCCGACGACGGCGGGGATGCCGAGTTCGCGGGCGATGATCGCGGCGTGGCAGGTGCGGCCGCCGCGGTTCGTGACGATGGCGGATGCCCGCTTCATGATCGGCTCCCAGTCGGGGTCGGTCATGTCCGCGACGAGGACGTCGCCGGTCTGGAATTCGCTCATCTGCGTGGCATCCCGCAGGATGCGCACCGGGCCGGCGCCGATGCGCTGTCCGATCGCGCGGCCCTCGGCCGCGACCGGGCCCCTCTCCTGCAGGCGGAACCGGTGGATGACGTTGGCGGACGCCCGCGACACGACGGTCTCGGGGCGGGCCTGCAGGATGTACAGCTGGCCGTCCACGCCGTCCTTGCCCCACTCGATGTCCATCGGACGGCCGTAGTGCTCCTCGATGATCAGCGCGTGCTGCGCGAGCTCGGTGAGCTCGGCATCCGTGATCGAGAACAGCACACGCTGATCGGCCGGCACATCGACGAAGGCCGTGCTCGCGCCCGCCTCCTTGGACGCGGTGTAGCGCATGGCGATGGCCTTCTCGCCGACCGCGCGCTTGAGGATCGCGGGGCGTCCGGCGCGCAGCGCGGGCTTCGAGACGTAGAACTCGTCCGGGTTCACGGCGCCCTGCACCACGGCCTCGCCGAGTCCGTAGGAGCTGGTCACGAACACGGCCTGGTCAAAGCCCGACTCGGTGTCGATGGTGAACATGACGCCGGAGGCCCCGACGTCGGAGCGCACCATGCGCTGTACGCCGGCAGAGAGGGCGACCTCGTCGTGCTCGAAGTCCTGGTGCACGCGGTAGGCGATCGCGCGGTCGTTGTAGAGCGAGGCGTAGACGCTGCGGATGGCGGCGATGATGTTGTCGATGCCGCCGACGTTGAGGAACGTCTCCTGCTGGCCGGCGAACGAGGCGTCCGGCAGGTCCTCCGCCGTGGCCGAGGAGCGCACCGCCCAGGTGACGGTGTCGGGCTCGGCATCCGTCGCCACAAGGCGGTCGTAGGCGGTGCGGATGTCGGACTCGAGGTCGGCCGGCAGCGGGTGCTCGGCGATCCAGGTGCGGATCTCGGTGCCGACCAGCGCGAGACGGGTGACGTCCTCGACATCGAGTCCGGCGATCGCGTCGCGGATGCGGCCGCGCAGGTCGCCGTGCTCGAGGAAGCGGCGGTACGCGTCGGCGGTGGTGGCGAAGCCGCCGGGAACGCGGACGCCGAGTTCGGAGAGATTCGAGATCATCTCGCCGAGGGAGGCGTTCTTGCCGCCCACCTGGGGCAGGTCGGTCATGCCGATCTCATCGAACCAGAGGATGTTGGTCATGAGGTGCTCTTTCGTCTGAAGGGGTGGTCAGCGGCGGAGGCCGAGGGTCTGCAGGATGACGGCGGACATCTCCTCGACGCTCTTCGTCGAGGAGTTCAGGAAGGGGATGCTGTTGCGGGCGTAGAGCTTCTCGGCACGGCGCAGCTCGGTGGTGCACTGCGCGAGGCTGGAGTACCGGGAGTCGGGACGGCGCTCGTGGCGCACCTGGCTGAGGCGCAGCGGAGTGGTCGTGAGGCCGAAGCAGCGCGCGGAGTACTTCGCGATCAGCGGTGGGAGGTCCTCGGTGGGGAAGTCGTCGTCGGTGAGCGGGTAGTTGGCGACGAGCAGACCGTACTGCAGGGCCAGGTACATGGTCGTCGGGGTCTTGCCGCAGCGGCTCGGGGCGACGATGATCACGTCGGCCAGATCGAGGGCGCGGGCGCTCTGCCCGTCGTCGTGCTCGATGGCGTACTCGACCGCGCGCATGCGGGCGAAGTACTCGGTGGTGTCGCCCAGCATGTGGAACTGGCCGAGCTGCTCGGATGCGGTGGTGCCGAGAGCCTGCTCGAGCTCGCCGAGGTGCCCGCTGAGCAGGTCGATGTGCGTGGCCGGGACGGCGGTGACCACCGCGCGGACTCCGGCGTTCTTCGCCGTGGTGAACACGATCGGCTCGAGCCCTGACGCGTCGTCGGTCGCGATCTGCCTGGCGACGTTGGTCGCGGCATCCACCGTGTCGACGAACGGGATCGTGTGCTTGCGGAACACGAACCCGGGGAAGTTCGCCAGCAGGGCGTTGCCGAGGGTCTCGGCGGTGATGCCCGTGCTGTCGGAGACGAAGTACGCCGAGCGCACCGGGTGGGTGGGCGCGGCAGCGGTGGCGGCCATGCCACGACTCTAGGTGGCAGAGAACGCGAACTTTCACCACAGGAAGGGTTCAAGATTCCGGGAATTTAACCGAAACGCAAAGCCTGTCGAAGACGGCGTCCGATTGGCAGGATGGCGGGTGGGAGGAGGTGCCGGCATGGCCGCATCCTGGTGGCGGCGGGTGCAGAGCTCGGTGCGCGACGCGTCGTGGGCGAACGACGCGAACGACGGCATCATCTCGACGGCGGGACTCCTGCAGGGTTTTGCGGGGGCGGGTGCCGGCGATCGGCTGCTGCTCTTCGCGGCGGTGGCCACGCTGATCGCCGGCGGTCTGAGCGCCGGTGGGGCCAAGTGGGCAGAGACCGCCTCGGAGCGCGAGGAGGAGCAGCGGATCGCCGCGGAGGAGCGGCGCCAGGTGGAGAGGGATCCGCGGCGCGAGCGCGCGGTGCTCGCCGCGCACTGGGAGGAGCAGGGGCTGTCGCACGAACTCGCCGAACAGGTCGCCGATCAGCTGAGCGCGCACGACGCCGTCGGCGCGCAGCTGGACGCCGAGCACGGGATTGAGGAGCTGATGCCCCGTGCGGCGCCGCTGCTCGCGGGGCTGAAGACGATGATCGCGTTCATGATCGGGTCGGCGATCCCGCTCACGATCACGTTCGTCGCGCCGGTGGCCATCGAGGAGGCCGCGATCATCACGGCGGTGGTCCTGTCCTTGGTGCTGACGTCGCTGGTCGCCGCAGGCGTCGGCCGACTCTCGGCACGAAGGATGTTGGCGCGCTCGCTCGTCGTGGGCCTCGGCACGATGGGCGTGAGCTACCTCGCTGGTCTCGCCTTCTTCTAGGCGGGCGGACGTACGGTGGAGTGCACGCCCGATGGAACCGGGGTGGGCTCAGAACGGAGAGAACGACATGTCGTCGAAGGTCGCACTGGTCACCGGTGCTTCGTCAGGTATCGGGGAGGCGGCGGCGCGGAGTCTGCGCGAGGTCGGGTTCACGGTGTACGCGGCCGCGCGGCGCGTCGATCGCATGTCCGAGCTGCAGGCCACGGGGGTCCGTACGATCGCGCTCGACGTCACCGACGACGCATCCGCCAGGGCCGCCGTGGAGAAGATCATCGCTGAGCAGGGCCGGATTGACGTGCTCGTGAACAACGCCGGATACGGGTCCTACGGCGCGCTGGAGGACGTGCCGCTGACCGAGGCGCAGGCGCAGCTCGACGTGAACGTGCTCGGGCTCGCGCGCATGGCGCAACTGGTGCTGCCGCAGATGCGCGCGCAGCGCAGCGGGACGATCATGAACGTCAGCTCGATGGGCGGGAACTTCACCACTCCGCTCGGATCCTGGTACCACGCCAGCAAGTACGCCGTGGAGGCCATCAGCGACGCGATGCGCATGGAACTCGCGCCGTTCGGCATCGACGTCGTGGTGATCCAGCCCGGGTCGATCCGCACTGAATGGGGCGCGATCGCGGCCGAGAAGGTGCTCGAGACGTCGGGCGGCGGGGCGTACCGGAGTCAGGCCGAGGCGGTCGCGAAGACGCTCGGAAGCAGCTCGCTCCCGAACGCGCGGATGACCTCGTCACCCGATGTCGTGGCGAGGGCAATCGTCAAGGCCGCCACCGCGCGGCGCCCGAGGACGCGGTACCGGATCGGTTTCGGGGCGAAGCCGCTCGTGTTCGCAAAGCGGATTCTGCCCGACCGCGCCTTCGACCGGCTCATCAAGCGAGGGACGGGCGTCAAGAGCTGACGTCGGATGCGGATGACGCGGCGGCCCGGGGAGCGATGACCCTCTCGTAGAGAAGCGCCCACGCGGCGAAGACCGCGCAGCCGAGCGCGAACGGCGCGAGAATCCGCCGGGGTGACCGCCTGGCGACAGCCACCAGCGCCGACGCGGCGGTGAGGTTCATCGCACCCCAGCAGAGATTCGCAGCCGGTCCGGAGTCGGGGCCGGCGAGCGGGGTCAGCAGATGGCCCATCCTCGCGGCGGTCACCAGATGAGGCGTGCTGTTGGCGGCGAGGACTCCGCCCGCGAAGGCGGCCCAGCGGCGATCGGTCGTTCCTCTGCTTCGACGCATGGTGCCAGTATCGTCTCCGATCACGCCCTGCGCGTCCCCCTGGGGGCGGATACTCGAGTGGGAGTGGGCTCTCGTCGTGTCAGGTGCTCGCGGCCGTGATCACCGAGTCGAAGGCGCCGGAGAGCGAGGCCGTGACGGAGTCCGGTTCGCCGAGATAGCCGTTCACCATCGCCCCGTCGCGCAGGATCATGAGCTGACGCGCGGTGGTCTCTGCGTCGGGCGCCTCGGCCTCGGCCGCGATGGCGGCGAATTCGTCCAGCATCCACTGCCGGTGCTCGGCGACGACGGCGCGCACGGGATCGGCCGGATCGGAGAACTCCGCGGCGGCGTTGATGAACGCGCAGCCTCGGAATCCGGGACTGCAGCTCGCCGTGCCGATTCCCGTGGCGATCGCGCGCAGCGTGCCTGCTGCGTCGCCGGGGCTGTGCAGTGACTCGAACCACGCACGCTCTGCCGCGGCCTGCTGCTGCAGGTATGCGACGACGAGGTCGCTCTTCGTGGGGAAGTGGCGGTAGAAGGTGACCTTCGTGATGCCGACCTGCGCGATGATGTGGTCCGCGCTCGTGGCGCGGATCCCTTCCGCATAGAACAACTCGTTCGCCGCGCGAAGGATGCGTTCGCGCGTCGCGGGACCCGACCTGCTTCGGCCGGCCGTGGGGGCTTGCTGCTGCACTAGATCTCCTGAATCCGTCGCCGCTGCTTGCGCAGGTGTACCAAGTAGTCTACCTTGCGTAAGTAGACGAACTAGTAACTCTACTTTCGCATCCCGTTCCAGAAGGAGAAATCCCATGTCCGCAACGCTGTCCGTCACCGACGCGTCGTCCTATGCGCGGTCGCTGCGCACTCTGTACCTCGTCAGAACCGTGTTCGCCCTCATCTGGGTGGGGGTCATGTTCGCGATGTTCGCGAAGGCGACGGAGCCGAGCGCTCTGCTGACCGCCCTGCTGGTCATCTACCCGCTCTTCGACGCGGGAGCCGTGCTGTGGCAGCTGCGAGCCGATCCCGACAAGCAGCGATCCAAGGCCGTCGAATGGGTCAACGTCGTGTTCAGCGTCGCCGTCGCGATCGCCCTCGGCATCGCCTCGCAGATCGCGATTCCCGCGGCGCTCGCGGTCTGGGGCGTGTGGGCGATCGTCGCCGGTGCGCCGCAGCTGATCGCCGCGATCCGCAACCGCGGCAACGGCGGCCAGGTCGCCCAGATGCTCTCCGGAGGCATCTCGGTGCTCGCCGGATCGGCCTTCCTCGTCCAAGGGGTCCAGGGCAGCGGCATGCTCTCCGGGGCATTCGGATACGCCGGCATCGGCGCGCTCTTCTTCCTGATCTCGGCCGTCGTGCTGAGCGTCAAGCTGAAGAAGCAGGGCGCTTGACCGGCGCAGCGACCGGCGCGGTCGACTACGACCCGATCGTCATCGGCGGGGGTCCGTCGGCGAGGATCGGATTCGGTCGTGAAGCCTCTGGTGTTCGCGAAGCGGGCCCTGCCGGATGGCGCCTTCGACGCGCTGATCACGTGGGGGACCGGGGCGAAGGTCCGACACGCGTGTAGCGCGGGGGCCCGTGGACGATGAGGCCGAGCGGCTGTTCGAGCGAACCAGACGTGGTTCGAGGCACCCTCGCAGGTGGCCGGGTACGAGGCAAGGCGCCGACACGGGCTGACGGAGCTCGACGACTCCAGGACGTCAGCAGGTCGCACCCGTCTCACGTGGAGGAGGAGTCGCCGAGCGCCTCGAGGTATTCGGTGAGGTCGAAGGACTGCGTGGGCGGCAGAGAGACCGCAGCGGGGTCGATCGGTCGGTCGACGACCACCCCCTTCCGAACCGAGCGTCTTAGTTGCCCCGTGCGGAGGGAATCGCGGGTCCCGCTCATGCGGACAGCGCCGTTGTCGGTGAGGTGCGGGATGCGCGCACTGCAGGCAGCACGCCTGCGGCGGCCCCGACGAGCACTGTCACGCCGACGCCTGCGGCCAGTACCTGAGGCGGTATGACCACGAGCCAGCCGTTGCCGCGAGCGACCACAGCGGTGATGAGCCAGCCGAGCACGGTTCCCGCGATGCCGCCGTAGGCGGCGAGCAGGACGGCCTCGATCAGGAACTGAGATCGAATGTGTCCGCGCGTCGCACCGAGCGAGCGGCGCATGCCGATCTCGCGGCGTCGTTCCAGGACGGAGATGACCATGGTGTTCGCCACTCCGATCCCTCCGACGAGCAGGGCGATCGAGCCGACGCCGACGAGAAGCCCGGTGAAGGCCTGGTCGAAGGTGTTCTTCGCGGCCAGTGCATCCGATGGGCGGCTGACCTTGACCTCGTTCGGTGACTCGGGGTTGATGGCTCCGGCGAGCAGGTCACGCACCTGGTCCACGCGTGCGTCATCCGAGCGCTCGTAGATCGTGGTCGGGGAGCCGTCGAAGCCGAAGAGCTCCTTGGAGATTCCGGCGCCGATGATCGCGGCGGAGTCGAGTTCGGGGGCCAGGGGTGATCGGTCGAGTATTCCGACCACGGTGAACGAGTTGCCACCGATCCAGACGCTGGAGCCGACGTCGCGGATGCCGAGCTTCTGTGCGGCCCGGAATCCGAGGACGGTGGCGGGGTAGCGCTGTGTCGCGTGGTTGAGCCATGAACCGCGGATGAGCGTGGAGTTCGTGCCCTTGAGGAGGGAGTCCTCGCCGACGACGACGGTGAGTCCGCCGGTCGCTCCGGGGTCGATCTCGGCGTTGCGATACACATTGACCTTGTCCATGGTCGCGATCCAGGTCGCGGTCTCGACGCCGTCGATGCGGCGGATCCGCTCCACAGCATCGGCGGGGAGCTTCGCGTCCTTTCCGAGGAAGTCGGTGCCCGCGGTGGCCGTGAGCATGTTGGTGCCGAGGGAGGCGAGCCGTTCGCGGACGAGGGCCTCGCTCGAGGTCGAGATCCCGATGACGGCGACCATCGCTGCGATGCCGATGGCGATTCCGAGGGCGGAGAGTGCCGCTCTGGTGGGGTGGGCCTTGAGCCCATGGCTGCCCAGCCCGAGGAGGTCGCCGAAACGGAGTCGTGATCGTCTTCTCGTCGTCATCATGCTGCCTCTCGTGTCTGGTCGGATTCGTCGCGTTCGATGTGCCCGTCCCGGATCGCGACGCGCCGGGGCAGCCGTGCGGCGAGTTCGACGTCGTGGGTGATGACGACGACGGTGGTTCCGGCGCGGTTGAGTTCGTGCAGGATCTCGACGACGGCTGCGCCGGAGCGGGTGTCGAGGCTGCCGGTGGGTTCGTCGGCGAGCAGCAGCGGCGGTTCGCCGACGACAGCCCGCGCGATCGCGACGCGCTGTCGTTCGCCGCCGGACATCTGCCGTGGACGGTGCTGGAGACGGTGCCCGAGCCCGACGCGTTCCAGAGCGGTGGCGGCGCGCCGCCGACGCTCCGCGGGCGGCACCCCGGTGTAGAGGAGACCGGTCGCGACGTTCTCGATAGCGCTGATGCCGTCGGAGAGGTGGAACTGCTGGAAGACGAAACCGATGGTGTGCGCACGCAGCGCCGAGAGGGCGGCGTCGTTCATCGCGGTCGTGTCCTCACCGGCGATGAGGATCTCCCCGGAGCTCGCCCGGTCGAGCGTGCCCATGAGGTTCAGCATCGTGGACTTGCCCGACCCGCTGGGGCCGACGATGGCGAGCATCTCGCCACGAGCGACGTGCAGGTCGACGCCGGCCAGTGCGACGGTGGGCGGGCTGCCGTAGGTTCTGGTGACCCCGCGCAGTTCGATGATCGGCTCGCTCACTGGCCCACCACCACCTTGTCGCCCTCCTCGAGGTCGCCGTCGGTGATCTGGACCATGCCGTCGGCGAAGACCCCGAGCGTGACCTCGACGACCTTGTTCTTCTTGCCCCGCTGGACTTCGACGGCGTTCGCGCCGCCGGGGCGGGCGAGCAGGGCGAGCACAGGAACCTGGAGGGCGTCTTCGGCCTTCACCCGGGTGATGATCACGTTCACGGTGACGTCGTCGAGACCGTCCGCGGCCTTGGGGTCATCCAGGACGATCGTCAGGGGCAGCTTGAGCTTCTTCTCACCGCTCGTCTGATCGTCCTGCTCGGTCGGAGTGCCGATGCTGGTGATCTTTCCCGTCGTCTCCTCACCGTTGGGCAGCACGATCCGGACGGTCGAGCCGACGGTCGCGACAGCGCGGAGGTCGGGGTCGACCTCCGCGGAGATCTGCTTGCTCGTACCGGTGACTCCGAGCACCGAGGCGCCGGCCGGGGCGCCGACGGCGGCCTTGTGGGCGGCTACGCGCACGTCAGCGGTCGAGAAGACGATGCGGCCCATCTCGATGCTGCCGGTCCGCTCGAGGCCGAGGGACTTCTGCCACTTCTTGATCGCATCGGCGGTGCTCCAGCCGAACTCCCGGTCTGGTTCCCTGCCGAAGAATCCGAGGCTCTTGAGGTTCTGTTCGAGCTGCAGCACGTCGACCCCGTCGGTCATGCCGCTCTGGAAGGACCGCCACATGGGCAGGCTTCCACGGAACAGGAGCACCGCCGTGTCGTCGACCCGGAAGAGCTGTCCGCCGGCGCCGATGACGCTGCCGATCTTCGGCAAGGAGGTGATGGTGCCGCCGAGGCTGGTGCCCAGATCGTGTGCCCCACCGAACCCCAGCTTGCCGCCGGCCCGCATCATCTCGGTGAGGTCGCCGCGTACGACGTCGGCGTAGTCCACGCTCACCTCCTTCTTGCCCTCCGCCGACGCGGCCGGCCAGGTGAGGTATCCGATCCCTGCAGCCACCCCGACCAGGGCGACCGCGGCCACCCCGATCAGCAGCGGCTTGCGGCGGGAACGGCGGGCCGTGAGCCCAGCCGTCCCGTCCGAGAGGGCTGCAGATTCGGTCGTCTCCACGATCGGATCGGCGGAATCCTGCGTCTCGCGCCGCATCAGTTCTCGCCTCCGCTCGCACCGGTCATCCCCATGCCGGCCTTCTTGCTGCACGCGTCGATGTCGGCGGGGTCCCAGTCCGCCGGCATGGCCTGGCCCATCGCGACCCCGCCATTGGGATCGATCTTGGGGTCGGGGTAGTCGTAGCCGGCATCGCGCATGCACTTCGCGAACGCCAGCATCTGCTCATTGAGCTCATCGTTCGAGGGGACGTTGGGGTCTGCGGGCGGCTCGCCGACCTTCTTGTAGCAGCCATCCGCCGCCTTGGTCATCGCCTCCGCGTCCGCTTGGGAATTGCTCTCGCCGGGCGTGGACATGTCGAAGCCCTTGTCCTTCATGCAGGCGTTGAACTTGTCGCTCCATTCCGCGTACGCTGCAGCCTCATCGCCGCTCTTGAGGTCCCCATTCGCACCGGTGCTGGATCCTGAACTCCCACGATCGTCGGAACCGGGCGAGGCGGAACAGCCGGCGAGGGCGACGGTCAATGCCACCGCCGCGAGGAGGGCGGCGGCGACACCATGGCGCTTGGTGCTGATGATGGTCATGTCTGGTCCTTTCTGTCGCCCCTGTTCGTGAGGCGACGGCCAGTTCACGCGACCAGCGGTTACGAGCCGGTAAAGACTGCACCTGACGTTTCCTTAACCTGCCGGATGCTTGAATGGCACACATCGAGACAGGAGGGGCGCATGCGAGTGCTTGTCGTCGAGGACGAGGCGTACCTCGCCGAGGCCATCCGCGCCGGCCTGGCGCTGGAGGCGATCGCCGCCGACGTGGTCGCCGATGGGGATGGCGCCCTCTTCGCCGCGGACGTGAATGAGTACGACGTGATCCTGCTCGACCGGGACATCCCGGGTACGCACGGTGACGACGTGTGCCGCATCCTCACCGCGCGCGACTCCCGTCCAGCGATCCTCATGCTCACCGCCGCCCGGCGCCTGCGGGACAAGGTTGACGGCTTCGAACTCGGGGCAGACGACTATCTCCCGAAGCCGTTCGAGTTCCCGGAACTGATCGCCCGGTTGCGTGCGCTGTCCCGCCGACGGTTCACCGCGCTGCCGCCGCAGTTGGAGCGGGCCGGGATCGCGCTCGACCCGTTCCGGCGCGAGGTCTCGCGGTCGGGGCGACACGTCGCGCTCAGCCGGAAGGAGTTCGCCGTGCTCGAGGTGCTCCTGCGTGCGGAGGGCGGGGTCGTCAGCGCGGAGACGCTGCTGGAGAAGGCCTGGGATGAGAATGCGAACCCGTTCACCAACACCGTGAAGGTCACCATCTCGACCCTGCGCCGCAAGCTCGGGGAGCCCTGGGTGATCCGAACCGTTCCGGGGGTCGGCTATGTCATCGACGAGTGAGAAGGCCTCGCCACCGAGGCTGCGCCTGCGGCGCTACCGGTTCACGGTCCGGACGCGCCTCGCGGTGACCTACGCGGCGCTGCTCACCGGTGCCGGTCTGATCATGCTCGCGATCGTCTTCGTGTTCCTGGGAATCCTGCCGACCTACCAGTTCGCCGCCCCTCTCACCCCCGCGCTCCCACCGGACTCCGGCGTCAGCAGCACCCCGAGCGCGCCCAGCACCGGATTCCCCGCTCAGACGACCGAGGCGCTGGTCGTCAGCTCCCTCAGCGACGTCCAGAAACTGCTGCTGGTGGTGTCCGCGGGAGTGCTCATCCTCCTCGCCGTGGGCGGAACCTGGGCGGGGTGGCTGGTGGCCGGGCACATGCTTCGGCCGCTGCAGGATGTCGGTGCGGCCGCGCGCAGAGCCGCCCGCGGAGACCTCGACCATCGGATCTCGCTCGACGGACCCCGGGACGAGATCACCGATCTGGCCGCGACCTTCGACGAGATGCTCGAAGAGCTGGAGCAGTCGTTCGACTCGTACCGGCGATTCGCGGCGAACGCGTCGCATGAGCTGCGCACGCCATTGGCCACCTCCCGAGCGATGCTGGATGTGGCGCTCGCCTCGGCCGGGGCGGCGGAACGAGACCTGCTGACCCGCCTGCGTGCGGTCAACGAGCGCAGCATCGAGACGGTCGAAGCGCTGCTCGACCTGTCCGAGATCGAGGCCACCGCCGCGCGGATGGATGACGTGGACCTGCAGGTCATCGTCGAAGACGCCCTGCGCGACGTGTCGCGCGAGGCGGAAACGGCGGATGTCGTGATCGATGCGGCGCTGACGACGGCGCCGATCCACGGCGATCCCGCCCTGCTGCGCCAGCTGGTGCTGAACCTGCTCCAGAACGGCATCCGCCACAACACCTCTGGCGGGCGCCTCCGGATCGCCACCGGCACGAACGATGATCGCTCGACGGAGCTCCGCGTCACCAATACCGGGGACGTCCTCTCGGAGGAGACCGTGCAACGGCTCAGCGAACCGTTCGTCCGCGGAGACGGGCGAACCAGCAGGGCATCGGCCGCCGGCCGCGGACTCGGACTGTCCATCGTCGCCGCGATCGTCGAACGGCACCGGGCGACCCTCCGGCTCCGGCCCCGAGACGGGGGAGGTCTCGAGGCGACGGTGACGTTCCCGGCGAGCGCACCCGGGTGACCTCCTGACCCGCCCGCGACGGAGGGAGGGCTATCCGCAGTCCTGCCGGGATCAGCTCTGCTCAGGCGTCCCCGGCAGGTCGTGGGTCGCGCAATGGATGCCGCCGCCTCCGGAGGCGATGGTGTCGATCCGCACGGGCACGATCTCCCGGTCGGGGAACTCGTCCTGCAGGATCCCCTGGGCCCGCTTGTCGGAGCGCCGGTCGCCGAACTCCGGGACGAAGACGGCCCCGTTGCCGATGTAGAAGTTCACGTACGACGCGAGGAAGTCGTCCCCCTTCCCGCGGATGCGGGAGAAATCGGGCTGAGGGAGTTCCGTGACCTCGATGGCCTTGCCGTCGGCGTCCACGGCGTCGTCCAGTACCGTGCGCGCCTGGTCGCTCGACTGCTTCCACACGTCGTCCGGCGCTCCGGGGCCGGGGACATCCAGCAGGACTCTGCCAGGGGAGACGAAGCGCACCAGCGAGTCGATGTGCGCGTCGGTGATGTCCTCGCCGTACACGCCGTCGAACCAGATCACCTCCGTCATCCCGAGCAGATCCATCAGGCGCCGCTCGATCTCGTCGCGAGACAGCCCGGGATTGCGGTTGTCGTTGACGATCGAACTCTCGGTGATCAGCAGCGTGCCACGACCGTCGGTCTCGATCGACCCGCCCTCGGCGATGAGATCGGCACGAAGTCGGGGGATCTCGAGCTCCTCGAGCAGGTTCGCAGCCACGTGGCCGTCGTTCGGGTGCTCCTGTTTGTCGCCCCAGCCATTGAAGTTGAAGTCCACGCCCTGGAGGCCCTTGGCGTGTTCCACGAAGACAGGCGCCGTGTCCCGAGCCCAGAGATCGTCCACTGGGATGGTGAGGACCTCCACACCCGAACCGACGGCTCGCTGCGCGGCGGCTTCATCGTCGGGAGACGTCATCAGGACGACGGGCTCGAACTGTGCGATCGTGCGCGCCAATCGGGCGATGTCATCCCGCACGTAGGGCAGATCCTCTCCCCAGATCAGCGCCGTCGGCCAGGACATGATCGTCAGCTCGTGGCTTTCCCACTCCGCTCCCAATCGGCGCGTCGAGCCCTGTTCACGATCGGCGGGTGTGCGATCGCCTGACGGACTCGCAGCGCACCCGGCTATACCGACGCTGAGCAGACCCATGCCGGACAAGGCCAGTAGGCTTCTGCGTGAGATCGACGACTGCCTCATGATCTGCCCCAGACTTCGGCCATCATCCAAGAATGGCCGACTGGCCGAGCGAGCGCATGGGGTCGCATCGTGCGGAGGAACTCACAGTGGAGGGGCTGACGGGAATCGAACCCGCGCTGTCTGCTTGGGAAGCAGAAGTTCTGCCATTGAACTACAGCCCCGAGATGGTGCCTGGCCAGCATAACAAACCTGAGTGCGGCATCCGTTCCGCCGAACGAGGCGCGGCTGCGCGGCGGGCGGCTTTGCGTCATGTCGTCATCCCGCCCGCCTGTTCGATTGACCGCGTCGTCGTCGCACTGCCAGATTCAGACACGGTTCCCCGTCAGGATCACCGGTAGCTCGCGGCCCCCCAACCGCGACGTCGACGTCGACTCCGTTCCTGGCCCCCTCCCCGAGGAGCACGATGAGTACACGCAGAAGACTGATGGGCGCCGCATGCGCGGCGCTCGTCGCCACGGCCATGGTGGTGACCCCGATGGGGGCATCCGCAGCACCGGCGCCGGTCGACCCGGACGGACCGTTCGCGGCCGGCCATCACGGCATCCCGGCACCCGGCGCACTCGGCGCAGGCAAGACGGGCGCCGGCACGAAGGACGCCGGCACGAAGGACGCCGCCGACCTGTACGAGAAGGCGCAGAAGGACGGCTTCACACCGATCGACTCGACCGGCTCTTCCGCCGTCGCCACCGAGAAGCTGGGCGCGGCGGACACACGGATGCTGCAGCAGGCGCAGGCCGCCGAGAAGAAGACGGTCACCGTGCTGATGGTCGCCAAGAAGGGCGCGACCGACGACGTGATCGGAGCGGTGCAGAAGGCCGGCGGCCACGTCGGAGCGGTCACGGACAAGCTCGGCTACGTGCGCGCGACCGTCCCCACCGACGAGGTGAGCACGCTCGCCGGCCTCTCCGCCGTGAGGGCGATCGACCTCGACCGCACCTACAAGGTGCCGAGCCCGGGCTATGGAACCCCCGGCGAGTCGGCGAAGGCCGCACCCCGCGCCGCCGCACCCGCCGCACCCGGCGGCCGCACACCGGCCGACAACCCCTACCTCCCGATCGGCGAGACCGGCGCGACGACCTTCACCGACCAGCATCCGAGTTGGGACGGTCGTGGCACCGTGGTGGGCGTGCTCGACACCGGAGTGGACATCGACCATCCCGCGCTGCAGAAGACCAGTGACGGGAAGCCGAAGATCGTCGACTGGGTCACCGCGACCGACCCGGTCACGGATGGAGACGGCACCTGGGTGCAGATGTCGCTGAAGAAGAGCGGCCCCTCCTTCACCTCCGCCGGCATGACGTGGACCGCTCCCGCCGGCGACTTCGAGTTCGGCTACTTCTACGAGATGGCCACCAGCGGCAGCGACTTCGGCGGCGACCTCGATCGCGACGGCAGGAACACCACCCGCTGGGGTGTGCTCTACGAACCGACCACCCACAAGATCTGGGTCGATTCCGACAACGACCAGGACTTCACTGACGAGGGTGAGATCGCTCCCTACGCGGTCGACCAGCAGGTCGGCCACCTCGGCACGGACGACCCGAACACCGCGACGAACGAGCGCATCCCGTTCGTCGTGGAGTACCGCGACGACGTCGACCTGTCCGCGCTCGGTGGCAGCAACGTCGGAAAGACCGCGGACTACGTGAACATCGGATTGGCCAGTGCCTCGCACGGCACGCATGTCGCCGGCATCATCGCGGGCACCTCGATGCTGGGCGGCGAGATGCGCGGGGCGGCTCCCGGAGCCCAGATCGTCTCGTCCCGCGCCTGCACCTGGGGTGGCGGATGCACCACAGCAGCGCTCACCGAGGGCATGATCGACCTGGTCATGAACCGCAACGTGGATGTCGTGAACCTGTCGATCGGAGGGCTGCCCGCGCTCAACGACGGCTCCGATGTGATCGCGATGCTGTATGACACGCTCATCGAGGGTTCCGGCGTGCAGATCATCGTGGCCGCGGGCAACGATGGCCTCGGCACCAATACCGTGAGTTCGCCGTCGGTGGCGAACAAGGCGATCTCGGTCGCCGCATCCGTCAGCGCCCGCACCTGGTGGGCCGACTACGGTTCCCTGGTCTCGGCGAAGCAGAACATCTTCGGCTTCTCCTCGCGCGGGCCCGCCGAAGACGGCAGCTTCGCACCGCAGGTGTCTGCACCGGGCGCGGCCGTCTCGTCGATCCCGATGTGGCTCGACGGGCAGGCGGTTCCCGAGGCCGGCTACGCGCTCCCCGTCGGGTACGGCATGCTCAACGGCACCTCGATGGCGGCGCCGCAGGTCACAGGCGCGACGGCTCTGCTGCTCTCGGCGGCCAAGGCTCGCTCCATCCAGGCCGACCCGGCCGCGATCAAGACGGCACTCACCGGCACGGCGAAGCCGATCGCCGGAGTTCCCGCAGCGGCGCAGGGCACCGGCATCATCGACACCGCCGGAGCCTGGCGGCAGCTGGCCAAGAAGGTGTCGGTGAACACTCTGAAGATCAGTGCGCCGGTGTGCACTTCGCTCTCGGATGCGCTTCCGAAGCCCGGAACCGGCGACGGCATCTACAACCGCTGCCTGCCGGGCGGCGGCGGACAGGTCGTGGGTACCTCCAAGAGCTACACGGTGTCGGTCGAACGAACCGACGGCAGCACACGCAGCGTCGCCCACAAGATCGGCTGGATCGGCAACGACGGCACGTTCAAGGCCCGCTCGTCACTGCCGCTGAAGCGTGACGATGCGGCCGATGTCACCGTCACCGCCAAGGCCGCGAAGCCGGGCGTGCACAGTGCGATCATGACGATCGACGATCCCGCGACGGTTGGCATCGACCAGTTCGTGAACGTCACGGTGCTGGCGACCCAGCCCCTGAAGGCACCCGGCTTCTCGGCGACCACATCCGGCACCCTCCCGCGGGCGGGTTCGACGTCGCTGCTGGTACCGGTGCCCGAGGGCGTAGAGGCACTGCAGCTGACTCTGGACGGGGTGGCCGCGAACAGCCAGGTTCGAGTGCTTCCGATCGATCCCGACGGGATCCCGGCGGACTCGAACGCGAGCAACCACTGCTACACGAACTATGCGGATCCGGCCAAGTGCGACCCGAACGCCCGCGCGGTGTACCGGCCGAAGGCCGGCGTGTGGGAGTTCGTCATCGAGGCCAGGCGCACCTCGGGAACGGATGCCAACACCTACAAGGCCGCGGTCTCGCTGCAGGGCATGACCTTCGACCCGAAGAGGACGACGCTCGACGCGGTCACGATGAACGCGCCGACCGATCTCGCCGCGACCGGGAAGAACGTCTACGGGCCTGTCACGGCACACGTCGCGGCGGGTGAGGTCGGCACCGTGCGCAACCTGTTCTCGACCGTCACCCAGGGGCAGCTCACGGCCAACCAGCTGTTCGTGCCCCGCGGCACGACCCGCCTGGACGCCATGCTGACCCCGCGGACGCCTGCCGACCTGGACTTCTACGTGTACTTCAACGGTCGGCCGATCGGACAGGGGACCACGAGCGGGAACGGGGCCGAGCGCATCATCGTCGACAACCCGAAGCCCGGCACGTACTACATCGTGGTGACTGGAATGGCGGTGCCCGAGGGTGGTGTCACCTTCGACTACCACCAGGAGATGTACTCGGTGGGGCAGGGCACGATCACGGGCGCGTCGGATGCGACGTTCGACCTGGCGTCCGGGGCGACCATGCCGGTCGCCGGTGACCTCACCGTCGCCGCGCGGCAGTTGACCGGCGATCCCATGGTCGCCAGGATGCGGGTCGCCAATGAGCACGGCACGTTCATCGGGGCGGTCGACGTCGACATCGCCAAGGTCGAGGTGCCGCAGCTCGACGTCGTGAAGTGGGCGCCGCCCTTCGTCGGCGCGGCCCTGACCGACGACGGAATGGTTGCGGGTGACCGGCAGTACAACGCCCGGATGACTCCGACGACCTGGACGGCGGAGGACGGGTTCGTGAACCTGAGCCTCGACGACAGCAAGTACGGGGCAGCGATGGCGATGAACCAGAAGAGGGAGGCCTCGGGCATCGCGACCGACAGCGCACTGCACAATGTCCCCGCCACCTGGGCCGCTGACGGCGCGCTGACCGTGATCGGAAATCCGGACTGGCGTGCGTACTCGGCGGGTTACGCGACGGGCATCAACGGCAACGGCGTCGTCGCGGGTTTCTCGGAGGCGACCATCAAGGAGTCCGACGGCAAGTACCACAACTACAGTGACGGATTCGTGCGCACCGCAGAAGGCGGGTTCCGCAAGTTGGAGCACCTGTCGGACAACCTGGCCGGTGATCAGCCTCGCGCGATCAACGACGCCGGCACGATCGTGGGCAACTCGCTCACCACGGAGTGGGATGCGCACGCGGTGACGTGGGACGCCGCGACCGGGGCGATCCGCGACCTCGGCACGCTGCCGGGTCAGTACTCGGCGCAGGCGAACGATGTCAACGCGACCGGCGCGGTGGTCGGCACCAGCGGTGACGACGCTTTCGTGTGGACCCGGAACGGCGGGATGAAGCGTCTCGCCGACTACGGGTACAACGCGACGGCGGAGAAGATCTCCGACGACGGCTGGATCCTCGGCACCGTGGAGCTGGACCCCGACTACGCGGTCTCCGCGCTGTGGGATCCGCAGGGCCGGCTGTGGGACGTCTCCGGCATGGTGCCGGTGGAGAAGGGGAGCTACTTCGTCCCCACCTACAGTTTCGACATCAACAACCGTGGCCAGCTGATGGTCTACGGCGAGGGCGGGCCCGGCCAGGCGCCGTCAAGCACGGTGATGCTCGGCATCCCTGCCGCGCTCACCGAGTGACACGCGTCCCGCCGGACTCGTCAAGGGTCCGGCGGGACTCCGCGTGCGCGGGCGCTACAGCCAGCCGCGGTCGCGCGCGTGCCAGCCGAGCAGCACCCGCGAGTCGGTGCCGGCGAGATCCATCAGATGCCGCACCCGCCGCTGCACCGTCCGCAGACCGATTCCCAACCGCGACGCGACAGCGGCATCCGTGTGTCCGGCGAGCAGCAGTGCCAGCACCTCACGGTCCGCAGGATCTGCGAGGTCGTTCGGGGAGGCGAGCGACGAATCGACCGTGCCGCCCGGACCCTCCCGAAGCTGCATCGCCGAACGCCACAGACTCTCGAAGCTGAACGTCAGGCAGTCCAGCAGCCCGCCGGGGCGCACCACGGCGATCGCGGAGTGCTCCATCCCGCCGTCGTCAAGCTGCACGATCGCCGCCGCATCGTCGACGATCAGCAGCTTCGCCGGCAGCGACTGCATCATCCGGATCTCCTGTCCCCGGTCCAGGGATGCGAGCAGGTCCTTCTCGGCGGCGGGCTCGTCGAGCACGGTCCGCTCGATGATCACGCGCTCGCGCAGCCTGCGGCCGGCGATCTCCCGTTCGGTGTCCGTCTCGGCGAGCCCGAACACGGCGAACGGCGGCTTCGCGAACAGCCGGAACTGCTCCCGGCCGGAGAGCAGCAGGTGGGTGAGCCAGGAGCCGATCTCGTCCCGGCCTCGCACGATCTCGATGCCGTCCGATGCCGTCTGCTCCCGAGCCGAGCGGTACTGGTCGCTGAGGCTGTCGAGTGCGGCTCGGGCCTCGCGGATCTGCTGCTCGCGCCGAGCGAGTTCGCTCCCGAACGCCAGCGCCGGCGAGACGGCCTCGACCCGGCCGTCTGCGTGGATGTCGATGAGCCGTGCGGCGGCGAGGTCGGCGATCAGGGTCTGCGCCATCGCGGCGCTCCCGTCCAGTCGCGTGGGGAGCGTGGCGGAATCCGTCGGCCCGATTGCGACGATCGTGCGATATGCCGATTCCAGTCGGGGATCCAGATCGATGCCGGAGAGTGAGCCGATGGGAGCCGAACCATCGTTGACGTCGGTCATTCCACAACCATAAGGTTCGGGCGGCGGCGTTTCGTCTCGCTGCCCTCGCTCGAGCACCGGGAAGCCGCGCTCGCTCCACGACCAGGGGAGTGGCACCCAGGTACCACCCGTCCGCCGCAGGATCATCCAGCAGGCGGACGCGCGGGGCCCACTGCCGCGAATAGCGTCGAAGACATGATCACAGCAGAAGGCCTCGGCAAGAGGTTCGGAGACAAGAAGGCCGTCGACGACGTGTCGTTCACCGTGCGGCCCGGTATGGTCACCGGGTTCCTCGGACCGAACGGCGCCGGCAAGTCGACCACGATGCGCATGATCGTCGGGCTGGACAAGCCGACGTCGGGGCGCGTCACCGTCAGCGGTCAGGAGTACCGCCGGCTGCCCGCACCGCTCACCGAGGTGGGCGTGCTGCTCGACGCCAAGGCCGTGCACACCGGCCGCACCGCTCGCAACCACCTGCGCGCGATGGCCGCCACCCACGGCATCCCGTCGTCGCGCGTCGACGAGGTCATCGACATCGCCGGCATCGGCTCAGTCGCGAACAAGCGCGCCGGCAAGTTCTCGCTCGGCATGGGGCAGCGCCTCGGCCTGGCCGCCGCGCTCCTCGGCGACCCGCACACCCTCATCCTCGACGAGCCGGTCAACGGTCTCGACCCCGAGGGCGTGCGCTGGGTGCGTCAGTTCGTCCGCCACGCGGCATCCGAGGGACGCACCGTGCTGCTCTCCAGCCACCTCATGAGCGAGATGGCGCAGACCGCCGACCACGTCATCGTGCTCGGCCGCGGCAAGGTGCTGGCGGATGCTCCGCTGGATGAGCTCGTCCGCGCCTGGACCAGCACCACCGTGCGCGTGCGCACCCCGCGCGCCGCCGATCTCGCGGCCGTCGTCGCGGGCCCCGCCACCGAGATCGTCAGCACCGGACCCGAGACGTTCGACGTCGTCGGCGTTCCGGCATCCCGCATCGGCGATCTCGCCGCCGAGCACCGCATCCCGCTGCACGAACTCACCCCGACCAGCGGCTCGCTCGAAGAGGCCTACATGGCCCTCACCGGCGACTCCGTCGAGTACAAGAGCAAGGACATCGCATGAGCGTCCAGACCGCGCCGGCCCGGCGCACGCACACCGAGACCTCGGACTACCGGCTGAACTTCGGGCACGCACTTCGCAGCGAGTGGATCAAGCTCGCCACGGTGCGCTCCACCTGGTGGTCGATCGCGATCACCGCCGTGCTCACCGTCGGAATCGGCACGCTGATCGCTGCCTCCGTCCCCGGTGACAGCGGCTTCCCCGGCATCCAGGCCGTGGTCTCGCCGATCCAGTTCACGATGCTGCTGGCAGGCATCCTCGGTGCGATCGCGGTGACCGGCGAGTACTCCACCGGCATGATCCGCTCCACCCTCACCGCGAACCCGATCCGCGGCGGCGTGCTCGCCGCGAAGGCGACCGTGCTGGCCGTCTTCATGTTCGTCGCGTCGCTGGTGATCTTCGCCGTCACCGCCGCGATCGTGACTCCGATCCTCGCCGGCAAGGACCTCGGCATCGACTGGGGCGACTTCAAGGGATCGATCGTTCCCGTGCTGGTCGCCTCGGTGACCATGGCCGTGTTCGCCCTGATCGGCGTCGCCTTCGGGTTCATCATCCGCAACGGCGCCGGTGCGATCGCCGCGACGGTCGGCCTGCTGTTCGTGCTGCCGGTCGTGGTGAGCATGTTCGGCATGGCGGGTGACGGCTGGCGCTGGATCCTCGATCTCGCGAACTACCTGCCGTCCGCCGCAGCGCAGAACGTGATCCTGCCGCAGGACGACTGGGGTCTGACCTGGCAGGTCGCCTCCGTGACGCTCGCCGGATGGGTCGTCGCAGGCATGCTCGGTGCCTGGGCCGTGCTGCGCAACCGCGACGCCTGAGCGTGCTGAGAGCAGAATAGTCAGCGTGACCTCCGACAGCCGCAGCTCCTCCCTCCCTCGGGACGAGGAGCTGCGGCTGCCGCGCACCCCCGGCGTGATCCGGCGGTTCTGGGCGCGGCATCCGCTCTTCGCCGACATCCTCATCGCGGTCCTCTGCCTGATCCTCTCGATCTCGCCGGCGGCGACGTTCAGCGGACCCGGCAGAGCGACGGTCGTCGGTGTGGTGATCGCGCAGGGGATCGCACTCACCGCCTGCGTGCTGGTGGTGTGGCGGCGGAGATGGCCGTACGCCCTGTTCGTCGTCTCGATGCTGGTCGCGTCGATCTACCTGTTCGCGCAGTACCCGGTCGGCGGTCCGCTGCTGCTGGTGTCGACGTACGCGCTCGCCGTGTACCGCTCCGCCCGCGCGTGCTGGACGGCGCTGGGCATCGGGTTCGGCATCCTCATCGTGCTGACGATGCCGCTCGCGATCACCGGCGTCGTTCCGTGGGGCACGGCGATCAACGCCATCCTCAGCGAGGCCGTGCTCGGCCTGATCGGCGCCCTGATCGGCGTGAACGTCGGCAACCGCAAACGGTACATCGAGGCGGTGATCGACCGCTCCCGGCAGCTGCTGGTCGAGCGCGACCAGCATGCGCAGCTCGCGGCGGCGGGCGAGCGCGAGCGCATCGCCCGCGAGATGCACGACATAGTCTCGCATTCGCTCACCGTCGTCGTCGCCCTCTCGGAGGGCGCCGCTGCGACCGGCGACCCGGATCGGGCGAGGGATGCCTCGCTCGCCGCCGCCGACACCGCCCGCAGCGCACTCGCCGAGATGCGCTCGATGCTGGGCGTGCTGCGCGCCGGCGACGCGCCGCTCGAACCCGCCGCTCCGATCGATCCCGCCGAGCCGGTCGCCGCCGCGCGCAGCGCAGGGTTCACCGTGTCTCTCGTCACCAGGGGCGCCCCGGACGTGCCCCCGGCCGTCGCTTTCGCCGTCGGCCGGATCGTGCAGGAGGGGCTCACCAACGCGATGCGGCACGCCCCGCACGCGACCGCGATCGACGTGCGCCTGGACTACACCGCCGACCCGGTCGTGATCGAGATCGTCAACGACGGCGCCACGACCGGCACGGATGCCCCGGGCTTCGGCCTGCGCGGCCTCGCCGAGCGCGCCGCGCACCTGGGCGGGTCGTTCCGCTCCGGCGCCGTCGGCGGAGGCAGATGGGCGCTGCGGGCAGAGCTGCCCCACCGTCCGACGAGCTCGGGGGCCGAGTCCGACACCGGGGCGCTCAGCCTGGAACGCCTCTTCCAGGGCCCCTCGTCGAGCTCAGGGAGCGATGCATGACCGAGCCCATCCGCGTGCTGCTCGTCGACGACCAGGCGCTCATCCGCATCGGCTTCCGCATGGTGCTCGAGGCCGAGGGCGACATCGAGGTCGTCGGTGAGGCCGGCGACGGCGCCGTCGCCGTGCGACAGGCCGACGCGCTCTCGCCCGACGTCGTGTTGATGGACGTGCGGATGCCGGGCATGGACGGCATCGCGGCCACGGAGACCATCGTGCGCGAGCACCCCGGCATCCGGGTGCTGGTGCTGACCACCTTCGATCTGGACGAGTACGCGTTCGGTGCGATCCGCGCCGGCGCGAGCGGCTTCCTGCTCAAGGACGCCCAGCGCGTGGAGCTGATCGCCGCCGTGCGCGCGGTGCACCGGGGAGATGCGGTGCTGGCACCGCGGGCGACGCGCGCTTTCCTCGATCAGCTGTCAGCGCAGCCGGCACCGGCGGCATCCGGCCCCGACCCGACGGCTGCGCTGACCGACCGCGAGCGGGAGGTGTTCCTCGCGATGGCGCAGGGACTCACCAACGCCGAGATCGCGGAGCAGCTCTTCCTCAGCGAGTCGACCGTGAAGACGCACGTCGGACGCGTGCTCGCGAAGCTCGATGCCCGTGACCGCATCCAGGCCGTGATCATCGCGCACCGGTGCGGGCTGGTCTGACGCCGCGGCGAGTGCCGCACCTCGGAGTTCTGCGGAATCTCGGAAGGATGCCGCATTCCGGAGGGATGCCGCCGCGGGCATCCGCGGTTCTGCAGATCTCCGAGATGCTGCCGCAACGTGGCGGGAGCTGGTGCGCTGCGGCGCGGGATGTCCTGGCATCCGCTTCTCGGAGTTCTGCAGTGTTTCGGAGGGATGCCGCGCTGCGCATTCGCGGTTCTGCAGATCTCCGAGATGCTGCCGCGCGGTGGCCGTGCTGCCGGGCGACCGGGCCGCCCGGCGCCGCACGCCGCACGCCGCGCGGCGGCCGGGGCACGCGGCCCGGCCGGGCGCGCGGCGCGGAGGCCCGTCGTCTCAGCCCTCGAACGCCTGGCGGACCGTGTCCTCGTCGACGCCGACGAGGTTGCTCGCGATGAGCGTGCCGTTCAGGCCGTGGAAGTGCTCGGCGAGGCGATCGCGGTCGGTCTCGGTGTTCACGACGAACAGCGCGGACGTGCCGGGGGTGACCTCCTTGCCGATGCGGTCGAGCTGCTCCTTGGTGATGCCGACGGCATCCATCTTCTTCACGAGCAGCGCGATCGCGGCACCCGCGGCGGCGCCGATCAGCGGCAGGAAGAACAGCACCCCCACGAGCGCACCCAGCAGCGCGCCCCATCCGCTGGCCCGCCAGTCGTCACGGTGCTCGTACTTGACCTTGGGGCGGTCCTCCCCGGTGGTCCACTCGATGACCGCGTAGTCCTCGATCTTGATCAGGCCCTCGCCTGCGGCCTCACGGAGGATGCCGCTCGCGGTCTCTGCGCCGTCGACGGTCTCGAACTTCCAGGCGGTGAATGTCGTCATTGAAGGCTCCTTCGGGAAGCGGTTGCTGTCAGGATCATCCTGGCAGTGCGGGGCGTCCTTCGTCTCGCTTGTATCGCGGATCCTGGGCGAGCGCCCTTCGTCTCGCTTCGCTCGCTCAGGACCCGCGACGGGGAGTGCTCTCAGAGTCCGGGGACGGGGAGTGCTCTCAGAGTCCGGGGTGGGGAGTGCTCTCAGAGTCCGGGGTGGGGAGTCAGCTCAGGGCCCCGGGGTGGGGGAGAGCACTCAGGGCCCCGGGGTGGGGGAGAGCACTCAGGGCCCGGGTGGGGAGGGCGCTCAGGACCGGGGGCGGGAAGTGCTCTCAGCGTCCGGGGTGAGGAGTCAGCTCAGGGCCCCGGGGGCGGGGTGGGCGCTCAGGGTTCGGGCCGGGGAGCTCGCTCAGAGTCCGGGGCGGGGTGGGTGCAAGGCCCCGGGGGCGGGGTGGGTGCTCATGGTCCGGGGCGGGGAACGCGCTCAGGGCCCCGGGGGTCGGGAGTCCGCTCAGGATCAGGGGGTAGGCGCGGAGGCGGGCAGCATCAGCGAGAAGGTCGTGGTGGGCGAGCTGTCCAGCAGCAGGTGGCCGCCCAGCGACTCGGCGAGCTCCGCCGACAGCGCGAGGCCGATGCCCTCGCCGGAGGTGGCGCTGCGCTGCTCGGGTCGACGCTGGAAGACGACGTTGCCGCTGGGCCGCGGTCCCTCATCGGCCACCTGCACGGTGACGTACTCCGCGCGCCGGGTGCCGCTGACGGTGATGTCGCCGTGGCCGTGCGTGATCGCGTTGTGCAGTAGCACGTCGAGGATCTGCGATGCCGCCGAGGGTGCGTCGCCGAGTGCGGCCTCGATCCCCGAGAGACGGATGCTGCGCCCCGCATCCTCGGCCGGTGCGCTCCAGCGCTCGACCGCCGCGCGGATGACCCCTTCGAGCGGCTCGCTCGTCCCTGCCCCGGGTGAATCGCCGCGCGCCATCTCGAGCAGTTGCGTGATCGCGTCGGCGAGCCGGTCGATCTCCTTCACAGCATGGTCGAGCTGCTCCCGTACTGCGGGCGGCGTCTGCGGCCACAGCGACAGGTCCTCCAGCTCGAGCCGTACTGCGGTGATCGGGGTGCGCAGCTGATGCGAGGCGTTGGCCGCGAACTCGTGCTCTCGTCGGATCCTCGTCTGGAGGGTCGTCGCGCTCTCGCGCAGGGCAGCGTCGATGGCCCGCGCCTCGGGGATGCTGAGATCCTGCGGCTCGCCGCTGAGCGGACCCTTGCCGATCGCCTTCGCGGTCTCGGCGAGCTGCACGAAGGGGCGGGACATCCGTCGGGCGAGGAGCACGGCCGCCACGGCCGCCACCGCGATGGTGAGCAGCCCGAACCAGATCACGGGCTGCAGGGCGGTCTGCACTCGCGACGCGATCAGCTCATCCGAGCGAGCGAAGGTGACCTCGCCGTCGCCGGTCACGTCCACGGTCGCGGCGATGTCGTCGGAGCGCGCCGGGATGCCGGCATCCACGACCGTCCCGTCCGCGGCGGTGTACGAGATCCGCTCCTGGTCCTGCAGGAGCGGTGCGAGGAAGTCCTCGGTGACCGGGGCGGTGCGCTCGTGCTCGGCGATCAGCGCGGAGAACAGTTCGGCGGCCCGCTGCACCCGCTGCGTCTCGGTGGTGTGCACGAGGTCGGGGATCATCAGCGCGCGCGGCACGCCGTACAGCGCGACGATGCCCACGGCGAGGGCGATGAAGACGATGACCAGTCGGTCACGCATCGGCCGTTCCCTCATCGAGCCGGAATCCGACTCCGCGCAGCGTGGTGATGCGCACCTGCGCTCCGGCCTCGTCGAGCTTCTGCCGCAGCCGTGCCATCGTCACGTCGAGCGTCTTCGTCGACCCGAACCAGTTCTCGTCCCACACCTCGTCCATGAGGTGCTCGCGCGTCACCACGGTTCCGCGACGCGAGTCCAGCTGCGCCAGCAGGTCGAACTCCTTGGTGCTCAGCGGCAGCTCGCGCCCGCCGGCGAGTGCGCGGCGGGCCGCGGTGTCGACGGTCAGCGGCGACCCGGCATCCGCTGGTTCGCGCGGAGCGGATGCCGGTGCGGCAGCCCCCGCGCGGCGCAGCAGCGCGCGAAGCCGGGCGAGCAGCTCGGCCAGGGCGAACGGCTTGGCGATGTAGTCGTCGGCGCCGACGTCGAGGCCGACGACGCGGTCGAGCTCTCCGTCGCGGGCGGTGAGGATGACGATGCCGCCGGTGAAGTCCTGCTCGCGCAGGCGACGGCACACGTCGAGGCCGTCCATGTCGGGAAGGCCGAGGTCGAGGACGATCAGATCGACATCCGAATCGGCTCGCTCCAGCGCCGCACCGCCCTCGGCGACCCGCTCGACCTCGTATCCCTCCCGGTCGAGCGTCCGCAGCAGGGGAAGCGCGATGCCGTCGTCGTCCTCCACGACCAGGATGCGTCGTCCCACGAGGTCGAGGCTATCGTCATCCTCCGGAAATGGGATACCAGACATCAGAACTCCCTGTCCGAAGGTCCGGTCTCGGTGACCGGGGCGGTCGAGCAGGCGGTGCCCGCGAGGTCGGTCGCCGTCGCGGACGGCGACCAGACCATGTTCGCCGCCGTGGTCGCGGTGCGTAGCGTTCCTCCGCCGCCGGTCACGGTGCCCAGCGTGATCCGGATGACGGTGACGGATGCCCCGCCGACTGTCGCTGTGGTGGCGGTCATCGTGGCGGGGAACGTCGCCGTCTTGCCCGACTTGATGTAGTCGCCCCGCAGGTTGACGGCCCCGACGCGGACGGACGCACTGCCGATGAGCACGTCGATCTGGTCGGCGGTGCCACTGCCGCCAGCCAGCGCTCCGTCGCGCAGCCTCACGGTCACCGCCAGGCTTCCGCCGTTCCAGCCGGCGGCGATGCTGCCGGTGGACATCTGCTTGCTGTACGTGAGGGTGATCGTGTCACCGGCATCCGCTCGTCCTGCGACGGCCCCGCCGTTCGCCGTCTGCACGTCGAGTCCGCGCACCGGGGTGTTGTCGACGCGGCGGCCGGTCACGGTCGACACGGTCTGCTTGCCCGAGCCGTCGACGAGGATCACGCGCAGGTCGTACAGTCCGTCGGGCACCGAGGTGGTGTCCCACGTGCAGGTGTACGGCGCGGTGGTCGTGGTGCAGGTGGTGACCCACGCGGTGGTGCCGGACGGCGCGTACTGCATGGTCACGGAGGTGACGCCGGCGGTCGAGTCGGCGGACGCCGAGAGCTGGCTGGTGCCGGACAGGTAGGCGCCGGGGTCCTCGAGCGAGACCGAGGAGATGGTGTTGTCGACCAGGCGGGTGATGGCGGCCGAGGTGGTGGTGTTGCCCGCGGCGTCCGTCGCGATCGCGCGGAAGCCATAGTTGCCGCCGGTGAGTGAGGTGGTCTTGAAGCGGCACGAGTACGGGGCATCCGTCGCGGTGCAGATCGTGGTCCAGACTCCGCCGATCCCGTACTGCAGGGCGACGGATGCCACGCCCGAGTCGGCATCCGACGCGGACGCCGCGATCGTGACCGTCCCGCTCAGCGGAGCGCCGGGGTCGACCATGCTCACGGCCGGTGCGGTGTTGTCGACCAGCACATCGGTGATGATCGGGGAGATCGCCGTGGTGAGTGTCTGCGTGGCGACGGCGCGCAGGTCGTAGAAGCCGTTCGCGAGGCTCGTGGTGCTCCAGTTGCAGCCGTACGGCGGCGCGAGCAGGTTCAGGCAGAGCGATCGCCAGTTGCCGCTGCCGGCCGCGGCGTACTCGATGCGAACGGTGTACACGCCGAGTCCGGCGTTCTGCAGCGTGGCGCTCAGCGCGACGGTGCCGCGCACGGCGTCGCCCGGGTCGGAGAGCGTGACGCCGAAGTTGTTGCTCACGGCGACCCGCACCGACGCCGAGGTCGTGGAGTAGCCTGCGTTGTCGGTGGCGATCGCGCGCACGTCGTAGGCGCCGTCGGGCACCGCGGAGGTGTTCCAGCTGCAGCTGTACGGCGCGGTGCTCGCGGTGCACAGCGGTGTCCAGGTCCCGGCGCCTGCTGCCTGCACCGAGAGAGCGACGCTCTTCACGCCTGTCTCGCCGTCGGCTGCGGTGGCGGTGAGGGTCACGACGCCCTTGAGCGCCGTGACCGGTTCCTGCACGCCGACCGTCGGCGGCGTCCAGTCGGCGGCAGCCGTCGCGGTGCTCGGAGCATTCGTGCTCGACGAGATGTATGCGGCGGTGGAGAACTGCGGGCCGTTCAGCGCGGAGAACGCGATGAGCGCGATCGCGAGCGCGGCGAGTGTCGCCGTCCTCAGGGTCGTGCCGATCATGGTGGTCCTTCCGGGTTCTCCTCCGACGCTACGGATGCGAGGGTTACAGCTGGGCAACAGCGGCTGCTCGACGCGGCCACAGTCTCAGTCCGCGCAGCAGATCGCGCAGGTACAGCAGGGCGATCACCGCGGCAGGCACGCCGATCGCCAGCATCCGGATGCCAGGCAGCGAGAGTGCGATGAACACCCAGCCGACCGCCGGGATCCAGCCCTCGACGCGCGGCTGCGCAGACGCGGCGAGCGTGAAGGTCCACGGGTCGGCGCTCGCGTTCGCGTCGCCCTTTGTGCGGAACACGCGGCCGCCTGCGGCATCCGGCTTCTCGCTGATCTCGACGATCCGGTGCGTCACCAGCTCGGTGACGCCGGAGTCTTTCGGCGGCAGGTACGTGATCACGTCTCCCTTCCGCAGATCGCTGACCGGCACCTGACGCTCGATGACGAGCGCTCCCCTCTCGAAGGTGCCGGACATCGATCCGCCCGTGATCACGTACCGGTCCATGCCGAGCAGTCCCGGAACGAGCATGAGCGCCACGAACCCCAGGGCGATCGCAGTTGCGCTAGCGATGAGGGCGCTACCGATCGTGCGGGTCGTCTTCTTGGCGCTCATGCTCGTTCCTTCCCCGGCCCTCGGGTGGCCGGCTTGTTCAGTGAATCGGAGGGAGACTCACTGCTCGGTCGTGGTCGCGGCGGTCTGCGTCGCGTTCCACGAGTAAGTGGCGGTCGCGCTCTTGCCCTGCTCGGCGTTGGTCGCCGACTGGGCGAGCGTGATGCTGAAGGTGTAGTCGTGGCTCTCACCGGCCGCGTAGGTGCCGAGGTCGAGCGGGCCGGCGGCGGTCAGGTCGCCGAAGGTGCCCGACCAGACCGGGGTGGAGGTGCCGGCCCTGGTGATGGTCAGACCGAGGTTCGACTTGGTGGCGAACCCGTTGACGGCGTCCTCGGTGAGAGCGAACTTCGCGGGCAGGCTGCCCGAGTTGGTGATGGTGACCTTGCCGTTCAGCGTGTCTCCCGGCTTCAGGTTCGATGCGTTGAAGATGGCGCTGCCGGCCTTGGAGTTGGACTGCGCGAGGGTGCCGGTGCTGTACGCGTTCGCGGTGTTGACCGAGTTGGAGATGAAGTCCGCCCCCGATCCGACGGCGACGGCGGCGGCGACCAGCAGGCCGGCCAGTGGCACGATCAGCCTCTTGCGCGAGGTGGTGGTGGCGGGGGTCTCAGCGATGTTCTCGTTCATGCGTGGCATCCGTTTCTGGAAGTGGGAAAGCTCTTGAGAACGAAGCTATTGAGGCCGGGTCAACGGGCGATCCACAGCAGGGCAACGGCCGGGCCAGCGCTCGGCCACGCGTGCGAGCCCGGGTAACAGCGCGGTGACGCCGGGTACGCTGAATTCGTGCTTCTCAGCGATCGCGACATCAGGACAGAACTGGCATCCGGCCGCGTCGGACTCGATCCGCTGGATCCCGGGATGGTGCAGCCGTCGAGCGTCGACGTCCGGCTGGACCGCTACTTCCGGCTGTTCGACAACCACAAGTACCCGTTCATCGATCCCGCCGAGGATCAGCCCGAGCTGACCAGGCTGATCGAGGTCGAGCCGGACGAGCCGTTCGTGCTGCATCCCGGGGAGTTCGCACTCGGCGCGACCTTCGAGCAGGTCACGCTGCCCGACGACATCGCCGCGCGGCTGGAGGGCAAGTCCTCGCTGGGGCGCCTCGGGCTCATCACGCACTCGACCGCAGGGTTCATCGACCCCGGGTTCACCGGGCACGTGACCCTTGAACTGGCGAACGTCGCAACGCTGCCGATCAAGCTGTGGCCGGGCATGAAGATCGGGCAGTTGTGCTTCTTCCGGCTCAGCTCACCGGCCGAGAACCCGTACGGGTCGGGCGCCTACGGCAACCACTATCAGGGGCAGCGCGGACCCACGGCGTCGCGCTCGTTCCAGAACTTCCACCGGACCGACGTCGGTGTGACCGACGCGGGGGCGACCGGGAACTGACGCGCACCCTCGGGGCGTCCCGTCCGGCCCGCCCGGTCACGCCAGGGATGGGTTTCGGTGGTTCGTGGGCCTGGAAGCCGCGAAAGGCATCCTTGCGGCGCGTGCTCGCGGCCGGCGTGGCTCGGCGCATTCGACCGGGGATGGGCTTCGGCGGTTCGTGGGCCCGGGGCCCGCGAGAAGCATCCCTGGGGCGCGTGCTCGGGCCGGCGTGGCTCGGCGCGCTCCGACCGGGGATGGGTTTCGGCGGTTCATGGGCCTGGGGCCTGCGAAAGGCATCCCTGGGGTGCGTGCCCGCGGCCGGCGTGGCTCGGCGCGTTCGACCGGGGATGGGTTTCGGTGGTTCGTGGGCCTGGGGCCCGTGAAAGGCATCCCTCCGGTCTGCGCGCGCGGCCGGCGTGGCTCGGCGCGTTCGACCGGGGATGGGTTTCGGTGGTTCGTGGGCCTGGGGCCCGCGAGAAGCATCCTTGTGGTGCGTGCGCGCGGCCGGCGTGGCTCGGCGCGTTCGACCGGGGATGGGTTTCGGTGGTTCGTGGGCCTGGAACCCGCGAGAGGCATCCCTGGGGTGCGTGCACGGGGCGGGCGTGACTTGGCGCGTTCGACCGGGGATGGGTTTCGGTGGTTTGTGGGCCTGGAACCCGCGAGAAGCATCCCTGTGGCGCGTGCTCGTGGGCGGTCCGCGAGCACGGCGTGGCGTGGGGATGGTTTCGGTGGTTTGTGGGCGTGGAACCCGCGAGAAGCATCCCTGTGGCGCGTGCTCGGGCCGGCGTGGCTCGGCGCGTTCGACCGGGGATGGGTTTCGGTGGTTCGTGGGGCTGGAACCCGCGAGAAGCATCCCTGGGGTGCGTGCTCGGGGCGGGCGTGGCTCGGCGCGCTCGCCTGGGGATGGGTTTCGGTGGTTCGTGGGCCTGGGGCCCGCGAAAGGCATCCCTCCGGTCTGCGCTCGCGGCCGGCGTGACTCGGCGCGCTCGACCGGGGATGGATTTCGGCGGTTCGTGGGCCTGGGGCCCGCGAGAAGCATCCTTGTGGTGCGTGCTCGCGGGCGGCGCGCTGAGCGCAGACGCGAAGAGGGCCTCGATCACCGAAGTGATCGAGGCCCTCTCGTCTGAGCGCGTCACGGCTCAGTGGGTGTGGATGTGGATGTGCTGCACCTGCGGGGTGTGACCCCAGTGCGCGCGTCCGGGGCCCCAGTGGCCGTGTCCGCGGTGGCCGCCCTCGAACGGGGCGCCCTCGGAGACGCGGCGCTCATAGTGGCCGTGTCCGCGGCCGTGCGGGCCGAAGCGGTGCTCGCGGTGTTCGCCGCCGTGGCGGTGTCCGCGGTGCTCTCCGCGGTGGCGACGGGGGAGCGGCGTGCCCTCCTCGTAGCCGAAGGCGCGGGCGATGTTCTCGAGCGACGCCGTCATCACGGCGAAGTCCTCGGGGGTGACGACCTCGGCGACCTGCGCGCGGATGCCGTCGACGACGGCGCCCAGGCGCTCCTTGGCGGCGCGACCGGAGTCGGTGAGCTGCCAGGTGCCGGAGGTTCGGGTGACCCAGCCGCGCTCGGCGAGCCGGCGGATCTTCGGGGCCTGGGGATCGCCGCCGTCGGCGACGAGGTTCAGCAGTCGCCAGTCGCGGCGGGTGAGGCCCTCGTTCTCGAAGGCGGTGGCGAAGCGGTCGGCCATCAGGCGGTCGATCGCCGTGATCCAGAAGCCGAACGGACGGGTGGTGTTGTTCTCAGAGTTATTCATGGGAAGTCCTTACTTGTCATATTGCATGTACATGCATTGTGACATGCAATGCGAGTGCATGTCAAGTCGCATGTAAAATCGGATGCATGACCAGCCCGACGCCCGATCCCGCCGACCTCATCGCGGACGCCCTCTCCCGCCTGCGCGGACGCGGTCCCGCCAGGGCGCACGAGGGGCACGGTCACGAGGGTCACGGCGGTCCGCACGGACGCGGCGGCGGGATGCACGGGCATTCCGGGCCGCATGGAGCGGGGCCCTGGGGTCGCCACGGCGGTTGGGGCGGACCCGGCATGCGCGACTTCCCGGCCAGGCTGCGGATGCTGGAGGCGCTCGCCGCGGCATCCGGTCCGCTGGGCGTGAGCGACCTGGCGGAGGCGATCGGCGTCGACCAGCCGCGCGCATCGCGGCTGGTGCAGCAGGGCGTCGAGAACGGCTGGGTGCGGCGCGAGGCCGACCCCGACGACGCGCGCCGCACCCGGATCGTGCTGACCGACGACGGCCGGCGGATGCTGGGCGGCGTGCGCGGGCAGCGCCGCGACCGCCTCGACAAGGCGCTCGCCGCGCTGACCGAGGACGAGCGCGCCGAGCTCGCACGTCTGCTGGGCAAGCTCGCCGACAACTGGGAGTGACGGCGGCGCTGCAGGAACACCGCGCGCCGCGGGCCCGACTGCGGATGCGGCGGCCGCCGCGCCGCGCATCCGCAGGTTCACGCGGTGCGTCGCCCACGCACTCCGAAGTTGCGCATGCCCGGGGGCACACGTCGGGCTGGGATCCCGGGTCCGGACGATCGGTCGGATGCGCCGGACGCACGGTCGGGCGGCCGCACCCGGCAGACGGGATGCTTGATACATGACCACGACCGCGCCCGTCCCCGTGACGACTCCCGCTCTGCCCAGGCTGCGCTACGGCGCCCTCATCGCCATGATGGCGATGAGCTTCCTGCTGGTGACGGCGGAGTTCCTGCCCGGCGGAGTGCTCACCGAGATCGCCGCCGACATCGGCGTGACGCCCGGTCAGGCCGGGCAGATGGTCGCCGTGACGGCGCTGGCGGGACTGATCGTCGCGCCGACGATCGGCCTGGTGCTGCCGCGGCTGAACCGGCGGGCGCTGCTGGTGTGGATGGCCGTCGGAGCCACCGTGTCGAACGCGATCGTCGCGATCGCGCCGAGTCTGCCGCTCCTTCTGGCGGGTCGCGTGCTGCTGGGCGCCGCGCTCTCGGGCTTCTGGGCGATGTCGATCACCGTGGCCGCGAAGATCGCCGGGCCGGAGCGGCTCGGCAAGGCGGTGATGTTCACGTCGGCGGGCACGTCGCTCGCGACCGTGGCGGGCGTTCCGATCGGCGTGATGCTCAGCGAGGTGCTGGACTGGCGTGCGGTGTTCGGCTTCGCCGCGGTCGCCACCGCGTTGCTGGCCCTCGCGCTGCGGATGCTGCTGCCGAGCGTGCCTGCGGAGAACTCGGCCTCGCTGTCGACGCTGCTCGGCACGCTGCGTCTGCCCGGCATCGGGCTCGGCGTCGCCGGCCACGTGCTGGTCGTGCTCGGCCACTTCCTGGCGTTCACTTACATCCGGCTCGCGCTGGAGCGGGTGACGGATGCGGGGCATCCGATCGATCCGTCGGCGATCATCGTGCTGCTCGCGCTTTTCGGCGCGGGTGGGCTGGTCGGCAACATCGTGATCGGCATGATCATCGACCGCACCTATCGCGTGTTCGCGGTCGTCTCCCCGCTGGTGATCGCATTCGGCACGCTGGCCGTGATCGCGGTATCCGGTTCACCGGTGCTGGTCGGTGTCGCGGCGTTCGTGTGGGGCTTCTTCTTCGCGTCGTGGCTGCTGATCGTGAACACCTGGGTGGGGCACCGGATGCCGGATCGGCTGGAGGCCGGCGGCAGCATCGTGGTGGTCGGCTTCCAGGCGGCGATCATGATCGCCGCGGGGCTGGGCGGGCTGCTCGTCGACGGACTCGGCATCGTGCCGGTCTACGTCCTGGGGGCCGTGCTGCTGGCGATCGGTGCGGTGCTGTTCGGCATGTCGAACCGGGCGGGGGCGCGGGGCTGAACAGCCGATGCCCCTCCTCGGAGAGTTCCGAGGAGGGGCATCGCCGTGCTGTCAGTCCTCCAGACCCCGCAGCAGCTCCTGTGCGGTCGGCAGGGTGCCGTCCACCAGGTTCTCGGTGTCCTCGACCTTCAGCTTCCCGGGGCCGAACCCGCTCATCGGGCCGGAGACCGGCAGGTTGAGCCTCGTCGGGGCGAGGTCGATCGTGTACGGGTTGCGGGCGGTGTCGGGCATGATCACGCCGTTGTTGCTGCCCGTGATGACCAGGCCGAGCTGGTGCCCGGCCGGGACCACGACGTCGTTGGCGGCCAGTTCGACGGTGCCCTTGTGATCACCGGCGCCGTCCAGTCGCATCCAGCCTCGGGCCAGCACCTGCAGATCGCTGGTCTGCACGCGCTTGGCCACGTCGACGTAGCAGGCGTCGTCGGTCGCGGTCTCCGCACCCCAGCACGACTCGGTGCCGAGGTTCATCGCCCCGTCGCCGCTCGCCGAGACGCGATCCATCGTGCCGTAGTCCACCAGCATCACCGACACCTGTCCGACCGGTGCGGAGTGGTTGACGGTGATGTCGACGGTCGGGGTGCCCGAGATCCGCAGCTCGTGCTTCGTGGTGCCGGTGGTCCACAGGAGCCGGTTGGGGTTGTTCGCCAGTGAGACCGCGGCAGACTCCGAGACGCGCCCGGTGTTGATGTAGCTCGCGGTTCCGGTGCCGGGCTTGCCGAGCGCCATCGTGCCGTCGCCCTGCAGGCGCAGCTGCATGCTGCGAGCCGAGGCGATCGGCCAGACCTTGGACTGCTCCCACCGGTTCGGGCCGACCTCGACGCTGACGGCCGGTTCACGGTCGATGCCGTTGTCGATGCCCATCAGTTCGGAGTCGAACCAGCGGTTCAGCGTCTTGACCCAGAGCGCCCGCTCGGAGTCGAACGGGTCGACGTGGCCGAGACGCGTCAGCCACATCTTGCGCTTGACGCCGGTCTGCTCCAGATCCGCCCACCACTTCGAGGCGTTCATGGTCTTGACGTTGTTGTCCTGCAGACCGTGCACCAGGAACACGCTCGCCGTGACGTTGCGCACGTCGTAGTGCGATCCGCTGCGGTAGTCGCGCTCGGCCCAGAAGTCGGTATACGCCCCGGACTCGTCGCCGTCGTTCGCGTTCATCCAGTTCAGCTTCGCGCTGCAGTCGGTGGGGACGGTGCGGTTCGCGGCGACGGCGCTGGACAGGTAGCCGGCGTAGTTGTTGGACTTCACCGCGCCCTGCCACCGGTTGTAGTCGTACCAGGAGCTGATCGCGCTGATCGGGACGATGGTCTTCAGACCTTCCACTCCGGTCGCGGCGACGCCGTTGGCCAGCGTGCCGTCGTAGGACTTGCCGATCATGCCGGTCTTGCCGTTGCTCCAATCGGCGCTCACCGGATCGCCGTCGGCGTCGTAGCCGGTGGCGTTCCCGTTCAGCCATTCGATGACCGCTTTGACCGACTCGACGTCGGAGACGCCGCCCTCGTCGACGCATCCTGTCGAGCGGGCGGTTCCGGCCATGTCCACCGCGACGAACGCGTAGCCGCGCGGCACGAAGTAGTTGTCGTAGTAGAGCGGCATCTTCTCGACGACGCCGTTCGCGTCGTACTCCTTGTGCTCGCCCTCGTTGCCGCGCCCGCTGCTGAGGTAGTACGGACTGGCGTCCATGACCACCGGCACCTTGGCGCTGCCGTCCAGTTCCTTCGGCCGGACGATGTCGGCCGCCACGCGTTCGCGCTGCCCGTCACCGTCCAGGTCGGGTGCATCCACCCAGACCGTCTCGCGGATCGCGCCGGCGTAGTCGTACACCGGCTGGGTGGTCCCGTCCTTCAAGACGACGGGTGGATTCTGATCGGTGGCAGCATTCGCCGGGCTGCCTGCGGCGCCCAGGGCCAGTGGCGCGACAACCGCCGCCGACCCGAGCAGGGCAAGGAACTTCGTCTTCATTGATGAAACCTTCCGTAGGAGACTGCTGTGTTTCCTCTCGGTGTCAACTGTGACGTTTCACACACTACCGGGCGGACGCGGGCGCGCCAGGGGCAGCCTAGCGGCGGTGGGCGGATGTGGGCTCAGGCCGTCGCGAGCCGGCGCTGCGCGCGCCAGGCCGACGGAGTGGCGCCGACGTGACGGCGGAACGCGCGGCTGAAGCCCTCATCCGAGGCGTACCCGAGCTCGCGCGACACCGCGCTCACCCCGAGTCCGCGTGAGAGCAGCTCCTGTGCGGAGCGCATCCGAACCGAGGTGACGTAGCCGGCGGGCGAGAGGCCGTAGGCCTCGCGGAACCGCTCGGCGAACACCGAGCGCGACATCGCGCCGACGGCGGCGAGGGTCTCGACCGTCCAGTCCCGGCCCGGCTCGGCGTTGATCGCGTCGACGACGCGGTCGAGGAAGGGGTCGGATGCCGCGGCCGGCCACCCCGCGGGCGCGCAGCCGATGGCGACCCAGGCGCGGATCACCGACGCGAGCACGGTCTTCGCCATCATCCGGCAGATGACGCGATCGCCGCTCCGGTTCGCGCAGATCTCGGCCGAGTCGATGCCCATCACCTGGGCGAGCGCGGCCGCCGCCGGCTCGCGGGTCGCGAAGTCGGCGATCCAGGCGAGCTCGGGCAGCAGCGCAGCGATGTGCGCGGCCTCGTCGGCGAAATCGAGTTCGGAGACCAGGACGGATGCCGCGTCCTCTGCGACGATCGCCGTGTCGTGGCGCCCGCTCACCAGCAGCACATCGCCGGCGGTGAGGATCTGCACCGGCCTGCCGGCCGAGCGGATCTGCACCTCGCCGGCGAGCACGTACGCGAAGGCGAGGGCGGCCGGGCCGAGCACGAGCGTGTCCCCGTCGAGTCGATAGCGGACCTGCTCCCGGATGCGCACCTCGACGGCGTCGAGCAGCATCTCGAGCGCCGCGCCGGGGTCGTCGCCACCCGGAGCGGGGACGCTCACGCGCGGCGGCGTCATCGCGATCAGGCTCATGAAGGGGCGAACCGCGGGCCGGGGACGGGTATTCCTGGACCCGTCACATCTTCGGTCAGAGCCGCTCGTGCTTCGGCAGCCGCACCAGCAGTAGCAGGACGAGCCCCACCGCCAGCACGATCGCGAGCCCCAGGACGCCCCAGTAGGTCGCGCCGAAGGCGGTGATGAACATCGCCCACATCATCGGCGACAGGAAGCTGGCCACCCGGCCGGTCGTCGCGTACAGGCCGAAGATCTCGCCTTGCAGACCGGTCGGCGTGACCCGGGCGAGTAGCGACCGCGACGCCGCCTGCGCGGGGCCGACGCAGCAGGACAGCAGCAGACCGGCGATCCAGAACACGATCTTGCCCTGGTCGTGCAGCAGGAACAGCGCCACCGCCATGGCGAGCAGCGCCGACAGCGCGGTGACGATCACGGCCTTCGCGCCGAAGCGGTCGTCGAACCGCCCGGCGATCATCGTGGAGATGCCGGCGACCACATTCGCGGCGATCGCGAAGATGATGACCTCATTGGAGGAGAGGTGGAACACGACAGCGCCGAGGATGCCGCCGAAGGCGAACACGCCGGCCAGACCGTCACGGTACACCGCGCTCGCGACCAGGAACCAGAATGTGGGACGGTGCGTGCGGTACAGCCGCGCGATGTCGCGGATCAGCTCGCCGTAACTGGCGAAGAACCCCACCTTCTTCAGGCCCTTCGTCGCCGGCGGCTCCGGAACGTTGCGGAACAGCGGGATAGAGAACGCGATCGTCCATACACCGCAGCCCACCGCGATCAGGCGGTAGGCCAGCCCGTTCGAGGTGTCCATGCCGAACCAGTCGAAGGTCGTGAACACCACGATGATCGTCAGTGCGACGATGCCGCCGATGTACCCGAGGCCCCAGCCCAGTCCGCTGACCCGGCCGACGGTCTTCGGCGTCGAGACGCTCACCAGCATCGCGTTGTAGTTGACGCCGGCGATCTCGGAGATCACCGCGCCCAGCGAGATGACGATCGCGCCGTACCAGAAGAACGTCGGGTCGGCGAAGGTGAAGAAGAGCGCGAACTGCGCCAGCGCGAGCAGCATCGTCGATGCGAACAGCCACTTCTTCTTCGATCCGCTGCGGTCGGCCGCCTGCCCCAGCACGGGTGCCAGAAGAAGGATCAGGATGCCGGCGGCGGTCGTCGCCCACCCGTAGCCGCTGGTGAGGTCGGCGACCGCCTTCTCGCGCACCGGATCGGTCTCGGGCAGAGCTGCGATCTCGGGCGGCAGGAAGCTGGGCCCGGTCAGGTACAGCGACACGAACACGAACGTCAGCAGCACCGAGTTGAACGGCTGCGTCGCCCAGTCCCAGATCGCCCAAGAGAGCACCCGCTTGCGGGGGATCGGCGTCTCGTCGCCGCTCTCGGCGAACGTGGCGCCGAACGCCGCGAGGGCGCCGGTGTTGGCGGTGGGCGGCGGAACGTCAGCGGTCATGCGCGTCACGCTACCGGATGCCGGTGACCGGCGTGCGAACGCGCCTGAGCACCGGCATCCGCCGATCTGAGCGTCCGGTTCAGAAGCTGGTGACGAGGTCGCCGAGGACCTCTTTCAACTGCGTCGGATCCGTCGCGTCGTAGTAGTGCGCGCCGGTCGCGCCGGAGATGTCCTTCAGTGCCTTCACGTCCGCGTCCGCGCCGTAGGCGAGCGTGAAGACGAGCACCGGGGTGTTGTCATGATGCAGGCCCTCGAGCGTCTTCAGCATCTGCGCGGCCGTGGTCGTGTCGTGGTTGGTGTCGTTCTCGCCGTCGCTGAGCAGCACGATCGCATTGATGTGATCGTTCGCCCATGACGCGGCCTGCTTCTTCGCGAACGTGTCGACCGCCTCGTACAGCGGGGTGTCGCCCATCGAGGTGATGCTGTTCAGCTCACTGACGAACTTCTTCTTCGTCTGGCGGATGTCGGCGACCGGCGCGAGCTGGCCGGGAACGAGCTTGCCGTCCGGGTCCTGCGCGAACGCGGCGAGGCCCACATCGTCGCCTTCGGTGAAGTGATCGAGCGCGGCGTTCACGGCCTTCTTCGCCAGCGTCAGCCGGGTGTCGCTCGCGGAGACCGGCTCGTCCATCGACCCCGAGACGTCGAGCAGGAACAGCACGTTCGCGCGCTTGCGCACTTCGGGGAACGCCTCCTGGGCGGCGAGCAGGACGTCGGCGGTGGTGGACAGCTGGACCTTGGACCCCGCCTTGTCGAGCTGCGCGATCTGCGCCACGTGGTCGTCGAGCTCGCGGTTCAGATCCCGGTAGCCGGCCTCGCGCACGACCAGCTGCCCCTCTTCGGTGCCGGTGAAGCGGATGAAGTCTGCGGCCGCGGCCTGCTCCTTCGCGTCGACCCAGTCTCCGGTGAGAGGGATGGCCGGGTTGTCGGCCGAGTAGGCGCCGTCGGCCGGGTAGATCGGAACCAGCGGATCGACGGGCGGCTTGTCGACGGAGCGCGTGACGCCGTCGCGGCTGATGATGCCCCTGTTGTAGTCCCAGATCGACTTCTCGTCGACGATGACCGCTGACAGGTAGTCGGCGGAGGAGCCCTTCGCCTCGGCCTGACGCGCGTGCCACAGGAAGTGCTCGGGCGTGGCCATGTAGTGACTGGTCGCCAGTTCCTGGTCGTGCACCTTGCGGCGCACCTTCGGGTCGGCGATGTCCTCGGTGGTCACCTCGCCCACGTCGTCGGCGGCCACACCGTATGACGCGAGCATGACGGCTGCGCCGGAGGTCGCCACGAGCGGGCTGGTCTTGCCGAGCTTGAACGAGCCCCACTCCGGGTGGCCGGCATCCGCCCACACGTCGGGGTCGCCCGCGGCCTTGAAGATCTGCTCCCAGGTCGGAGCCTTGTCGGACCATCCGATCGCGTCGGCGAGGGAGTGCGGCATGGCGGGGACCACGTCCGAGAAGGCGACCAGAGTGCGCTCGCCCACGGGGGCGGCGTCTCCTGCCTCCGCGAGCCACATCGACGAGTCGGGCAGCCACACGGTGGGACGCCTGTCAGCGGCGAAGCGGGAGAACGAGGCGGCGGCGTCCTCGGCGGCCGTGCCGGACTTCGACTTCGACGTCGTGACCGTCACGCATGAGCCCTCGATGTCGCGCGGCGCCTTGTTGTAGGCCTGGGCGAGCTTCTCGACCATCTCGGCGTTCTCGAACGACGAGAGCACGCTCACCGTTGTGCACGGGCCGGCACCGGCCGCAGCCGCGGGCGTGTCCTTCGGGAACTCGATCGGCACCGGCTCCTTCAGGGCCGCCGCCGGCGGGACGGCGGCCTCGGCCGCCTTGTCGTTCATCGACGATGCGATGCCGGCGGTTACAGCGGCCAGCGAGCCGAGCAGCACCGTGATGACGGCCACCATCGCGATCAGCACAGTGCGACGGCGCTTCGCAGGCGGGGCATCCGCCGTGCCGTTCGGCGGGGTCGCGCCGTCTCCTTCGATGTCGACGAGTGCGAGGGGGAGCGTGGGAACGCCGGACGCAGGCCTGGTGCGCAGGCCGGATGCCGGAGCATCCGCTTCGGGGGAGCGGGCAGCCGCCCCGACCGCGGCCGAGCGGGGCAGCGGGCCCGATGCCGGCAGTTGCGGGCGTGGGCGCGGGCGCAACTGCGGCTCGTGCGTGATCGGCTTCGCGGGCAGAGCGACGTCACCTGTCGTCGGGTCGAACTCGATGTGCGTCGAGCGGCGCGGCGGAAGGGGGGTTTCGGGCATGGCGAGAGAATTCCGGTCGGGGGATCGGGCTCACGACCCACTGCAGCCTTCGGGTGACGGCGGGGGCGGTCGGCTCGATTATAGGTCGGCGCGCGGGCCGGGAAACAGGGCTGATGGCGGCGAATCTGGTATACCGTCGCGGTTCAGGCGCCGGACGTGTTCAGCATGCCGATGATCACCGCCGTCCACCAGGCGACCTGCGAGGTGGACGCGCTGGACAGGCACCACAGCTTCAGGCGGGTCGGCGTCGCCGCGAAGCGGGTGTCCGGCGGCATCCTGTGCAGTTCGTCGGTGAGCCTGCCCAGCGCGACGCCGTTCATGGCGGCGACGAAGACCGCGGCCATCTTCAGGACGGTCAGCGGCGAATCCAGGGTCGGTTGCAGGAACGCGCCGGTGAACAGCAGCCCGACGATGCCGGCCCACGCCAGCGGCGTGACCGACTTCTCGAACACCCACAGCTCGTTGAGCTGCTGGGTGCCCATCACCCAGCGCAGGGCCTTCACGTCGAGCATCACGGTCGCGCCGAGTCCGGCGATGACGGATGCCAGATGAGCGAACAGCATCGGCAGATGCATCCAGGGGGCGGGCTGGATCTGCGTGCTGATCCACAGCGACGCGAACATGCCCAGTGACACCATGAGGTAGCCGACGGCACGGCGATGGCGGGCGAGCGATCGTTGCTCGTCGAGTGCGATGCTCACGAGCGACGCGTCTCCTCGGGTACGGAGTGGTGCATGAGCACCGCGCTGATTCTATTGCCGCATCGATCGAAAGATCGATGCCCAGGAGAGGTTTTTGGTAACGATCCTGCCTAACCTGGAGGGGACCCGACCCGAGGAGACCCGTGTTCACTGCTCCCGCGCGCCTGTTCCGCGTGCTCGCGATCGCCGAGGCGATCACCTGGACCCTGCTCATCAGTGCCCTGATCGCCCGCGCCGTCGGGGCTCCGCCGGTGCTGGTCACCGTGGCCGGCGGCATCCACGGCTTCGTGTTCCTCTCTTATGGGGCGACCGCCGTGCTGCTCGCCTTCCACCAGCGCTGGCACGCCGGCGTCGCGATCACCGCGATCGCCAGCGCGATCGTGCCCTATGCGACGATCCCCGCCGAGATCTGGCTGCACCGCACCGGCCGGCTGAAGGGCGAGTGGCGTCTGGAGGAGACCGACGACCCGCGCGACCGCACCTGGTACGACCGCACCATGCGCTGGTTCCTGCACCGGCCGTGGGTGCTGGCCGTGCTGATCCTCGTGGTCGTCGCGGCGATCTTCGCCGTGCTGCTGATGGTGGGTCCCCCGCAGCTTCCCGGCAAGGGTTGAGATCGAGTCTCGCCTCCAGAGGTACTACCTTTCAACCTTCGGGTGAGTCTCATTGCATCCATTGCCTTACTGTTCACTGATCGGATACGGTGGCCGCATCCCCAGACATCCGATCTTTGAAGGGCAATCTCCCCATGGCGACAATGATGTTGCACAGCCGCGCCGCCGACCCCGACGGCCGCTCGCGGACCAGGAAAGGCTGGCGGGCAGCCGCGGCCGCCGGCGCCGTCCTCACAGCACTCACGCTCGCGCCGCTCGCACCAGCGATGGCGGACTCCGGTCCGAAGGTGCTCTACGTCGCACCGGACGGGGCGGCCGGCGCGTGCCGGATCGACAAGCCCTGCGCCCTGGACTCTGCGAAGATCAAGGCGCGTGAGCACATCGCGACGGGGGCCACGCGTGCCGTCGTGATCGAGCTCGCCGACGGCCGGTACCCGCGCTCCGAGCCTCTCGTGCTCGACGCGCGCGACAGCGGAAGAGCGGATGCGCCGGTGGTGTGGCGTGCGGCTCCCGGCGCGCACCCCGTCCTCGACGGGGGTGTGCCCGTCACTGATTGGAAGCTGATCGATGCGGCTGCCGGACTCTGGCAGGGAGCGGCGCGGGACGACGGCGAAGTGCGCCAGCTGTTCGCCGACGGCACGAGGCTGACTCGGGCGCAGGGCGACGCCTGCTCGGCGAAGGACTGCGTGGTCACCAAGGAGGGCATCACCGGCCCCGGCGTCGCCGAGATGCTCGCCTGGTCCGACGCCGTCGACCTCGAGGCATCGGTCAAGATCCGCTGGCGCAACCTCCGCTGCGGTGTCGATCACGTCGCGGGCGACACGCTGGTCATGTCCCAGCCGTGTTGGAAGAACAGCTCGTCCGGTACGAATCGGACCGGCCCGGCCTGGGACACCACCACTGTGGACTCGTCGCGTTACTCGGGCGTCTCGTTCTTCACCGGCGCGTCCGAGCTGGTCGATCAGCCGGGCGAATTCGCCTGGGACTCGGCGAAGAAGACCGTGACGTACAAGGCGCGCGAGGGTGAAGACCCGCGCAAGACGTCGTTCGTCACTCCGCGCACCGAGACTCTGCTGAAGATCGACGGCACGACTGATGCCCCTGTGCACGACGTCCGCTTCAAGGGCATCGGCTTCGAGCACGCCGCTTACACTCAGCCATCCGGCGACGAGGGGTACGCGAGCATGCAGGCCGGCCTGACGCTGACCGGCGAGACCGGCCCGGTCGACCACGCCGGCCGGTACTACACCAAGCCGGCATCCGCGGTGCTGGTGCGCACGGGCCGCGATGTCGTGATCGACGGCGGGTCCTTCCAGCACCTCGGCGGCGCGGGCGCAGTCGTGGAGCAGGGCAGCCAGGGCGTCTCGATCACCGGCAACCGTTTCGAAGACCTCTCCAGCGGCGCCATCTACACGGGTGACACCGAATCGAACCCCGCCGCCGAGCTGGAATCGCGCGGCAACACCTACGAGCGGAACACGATCCTGCACCCTGGGCTGGAGTACACGGATGCGGTCGCGATCTGGGGTGGCTACGAGGCTGAGACCTCGATCTCGCACAACACCATCGAGTACCTGCCGTACTCGGGGATCTCGCTCGGCTGGGGCTGGAACCAAGCCGAGGTGCGCAAGCCGTTCAGCCGCGACAACCACATCGACGGCAACCGCATCGTCGAAGCGCTGATGCCGTGGTCTGAGCAGGCCGACGGCGGCTCCATCTACACCCAAGCGCCGCAGCCGGGCACCACGATCAGCGGCAACTACATCCACAAGACGACGAACAACAGCATCTACCTCGACGAGCAGAGCTCGTACATCGAGGTGTCGGGCAACGTCATCACCGGGGTGGAGGCTCCGCGCACCTGGCTGTCGAACTGGGCCAGTTACGGCATCAAGAACGTGTCCCACGACAACTGGGCTTCGGCGGCCTACCGCAAGATGTCGGGCACCGGCAGCACCCAGCACGACGACCACGAGTCACTCACGTGGCTGCCTGCGGAGGCCGTGGTCGTGGCCGCGGCTGCGGGAGCGACGCCTCCCGGTGAGGTCTTCCAGATGCCGCGTCTCGCCTTCGGCGTGACCAGCGTCGGCGCACCGTTCGACAACGGCGCGACCGAGAAGATCACCGCGAAGATCACGAATGCGTCCCCGGATGCCCCGCTCGACACCCTCAAGGTCTCACTGGAGGCACCTGAGGGCTGGACGGTGTCGGCGACCACGCCCGTCGAATTCACTGAGGTGGCAGGCGGCGGAGCGGTGAACGTGTCGTGGACCGTGGTGCCGACGATCGGCTCGGCCAAGGCGATCGAGGAGCAGGCCTTCACCGTGCGCGGCGCCTACACGAGCGCGGACGGCGATGGCGAATTGGCATCCGAGAACCGGGTCTACGTCAGTAAGCCCAACATCTCGCAGGGCAAGGAAGCGACCCAGTCGTCGACCTACGTCTCATCGAGCGGCACGACCTACCCGGCGCGTCTGGCTGTTGACGGCAACATCGGCAACTTCTCGCACACCGCGGCGACCGGTGACCCGCAGCCGTGGCTGCAGGTGGACCTCGGTGCATCGAAGGATGTCGACGCCGTCGCGCTGTGGAACCGCGTGGACTGCTGTCAGGAACGAGTCGAAGGCGTGTACATCTTCGTCTCCGACACGCCGTTCACCTCGGAGGACCCGACCGTGACCGCCGGTACGCCCGGCGTGTGGGCGACGTTCTTCGCGGACCGCGCCGGCCGCCCGAGCGTGATCGACGTCGGGGCGAAGGGGCGCTACGTGCGCATCCAGCTCGATTCCGACTCCAAGCCGCTCAACCTCGCCGAGCTGCAGGTGTTCGGCAGCTGAGAGGCACTCGATGAGTGCCCCGCGGGTTCCTTCGGATCCGCGGGGCACCGTCGTGAGCGCCGCGAGTACAGGAGAACGACCGAGAACAGGACGGATGCTGCGCATTCGTCCTGTTCTCGCGTGTTGTCCTGTCCTGGAGTGACTGGGCGGCGGGCGTCAGTCCCCGACGCGAGCGCGAAGCGCCACGAAGATCGGCGCGGAGGCCAGCTGCTCGTACTTCTCCGCATCGAGAGCGCGCAGCGCCTCGGCCGGTTGCGGCTCGACGAGCCGCTCGAGGACGAACCCGACATCCGCGATCTCGTTGAGCAGGGTGCTCATCGTCATGAGCTGATACTCCATGGTCGCCTCGCCGAACGAGCGCGTCACCCAGCGCTCGTCGAAGTAGGAACCGCCGAAGTAGCGCCAGTCGGCTGTCGGATGCGTGGACGACAGCACAAGCCACCCGCCCGGCCGCAGGATGCGGCGGATCTCGGCCAGGAAGTGCGGGCGGTCGCTGAGGTGGTGGATGACCAGTGCGCAGACCACGCCGTCCTGCGAGGCATCCGCCAGGAAATCGAGTGGCGCGTCGAGGTCGTGATGCACGATCGTGGCGGCCGGCGCCGCTTCCCGTGCGATCCCAGCGAGCACCTCGCTGCCCTCGACGCCGGTGACTCGCGCGCCCGCCGAGCTGAGGATCGCGGCGAGATGACCCGCACCGCAGCCGAGGTCGGCGACATCCTGCCCGCTCGCGTCACCGATCAGCGAAACGACCGCCGGCCGCTCGTGCAGCGAGTTCAGGCCCGGGGCATCGGCCCGCGCCGCGAACACCTGACCGGCGGCACCGTGGTATGCCCTGTTCTGTTCGGTCATCGGACGAGTCTATGGGTGGGGCGTACTCGCTTCGAGGCTGCGCGTAGGGTCGACCCATGTCCGTCACTGCCGAGGGTTCGCGGACGGTCGTGCTGTTCGAGGGCAGGAGCGACCGCCTCGCGTTCGAGGTCGTGGCGCGCCGCCTTGCGGTGGAGGTGGCGGGTGAGGCGCTCGTCGAACTGGGCGGCATCACCAACCTGCGCAACTTCCTGATCCCGATGCAGGGCACGGATGCTCGGGTGCTGGGACTGTACGACGGCGCGGAGCGCCAATACGTCGCGCGAGTCCTGCGCGACCTCGGGATGCTGCAGGGCGATGACCTCGCGCGCGCAGGCTTCTTCGGCTGCGAGCGCGACCTCGAGGAGGAGGTGATCCGTGCCGCCGGATCCGAGCTGGTGCTCGAGACCCTCGCGACGCGAGGCGAACTCGGACGGTTCCGGGTGTTCCAGCGGCAGCCCGCGCAGCGGGTGCGCAGCATCGAGGAACAGCTGCACCGGTTCGCCGGCACGGCATCCGGCCGTAAGTCGCGGTTCGCTGCCGACGTCATCGATGTCGTCCCGATCGCGCGGATGCCGGCGGCGCTGGTACGGCTGCTGGAAGCCGTGCTTCGAAGGGCGTGACCTCGCTCCCGTCGTCGGGGTGGGGCGCTCAGGCGGTCAGCGTCGGGAAGCTCCAGCTGCCGTCGGCGATCTCCGGGCGCGGACGGTACAGCCGGACGAGGTAATTCCAGCCGTCGGTGATCGGCAGTGCGTTCGGGGTGCCCTCCGGGTAGTCGCCGAAGCGCACCGTGATCGTGCCGTCGTCGCCGCGGACGCCGGTGATGTTGTTGATCGTGTAGGCGTCGCGGTCGTTCTTCTCGAAGAACCCGCCCGCGTTGTAGACCGAGAGCGACCAGAATCCGTCGACCGGGACGTCGCCGACCGTGAGCTCGTACTGGCCCACAGGCAGGCGCGGGTCGACGCCGATGTAGCTCGCCTCGGAGGAGGGCAGGCCGCCCCACCCCGCGGCTGTGCCGATGAGGTGACGCACCGGGTCGACTTCGTCGCGCGTGCCGAACGTGCGATCGAACGCGGCGAGGTTGCGCGCGAGAGCCAGCAGTGCGTCACGCGTCTCGTCGAGGCTCGTGGCGTCGTAGTCGGGGTATTCGAAAGGGACGGCCGAGGCGCTCGTGAGCCGGATCTGATCCTGCAGGGCCGAGACCGTCGCCAGGTCGGCGGCATCGGCGGGGTCGACCAGGGTGCGCACCGCGACGACGACGTACGGGGTGTCGAACTGCTGCACGGTGAGCTCGTGCTCGCCGGCATCGTGGAAGATCTCGTTGATGTAGTGGTGCTCGTTCACGATCATCGCCGAGAGGTAGCGGTCGCCGTGCTCCGGGAGCGTCAGTGTGGCGCCGGCGCTGATGTCGACGACGGCGAAGCTGTACAGGGTGTCGCGGTTCAGCCGGATCACGGTCTGCTTGTCGATGTCGGCGGGGAGCCGGTTGTGCAGGAACCTGTTCACCCCGCCCGCGTCGCGCTGCAGGTCATGCATCATCCGATGGGTCTCGGCCAGGGCGAAGTTGTCGACGTTCACGCGCACGCTCATGCGTCGATCGTGGCACATTTGCGGCGATCAGAGGGCAGTTTCGAAGTTGAGTGATCTCCTATCAACTTTGAATTGACACCATCCGAGCCCCGGCGTACACTTGAGTCATCGCGACTCATGTTTCTGGGTCGCAGCAGACTTCCCAGACAACAACCACAAGGAGAAAACACATGGCACGTGCTGTCGGTATCGACCTCGGAACCACCAACTCCGTCGTCAGCGTCCTCGAGGGCGGCGAGCCCAAGGTCATCGCCAACGCCGAGGGTTTCCGCACCACCCCCTCGGTGGTCGCGTTCACCAAGGACGGGGAGGTGCTCGTCGGCGAGACCGCGAAGCGCCAGGCCGTCACCAACGTCGACCGCACGATCTCTTCGGTCAAGCGCCACATGGGCACCGACTGGACCACCGAGATCGACGGCAAGAAGTGGACCCCGCAGGAGATCTCCTCCCGCATCCTCCAGAAGCTCAAGCGCGACGCCGAGTCGTACCTGGGCGACACCGTGACCGACGCGGTCATCACCGTCCCGGCGTACTTCAACGACGCCGAGCGTCAGGCCACCAAGGAGGCCGGCGAGATCTCGGGCCTCAACGTCCTGCGCATCATCAACGAGCCCACCGCGGCCGCCCTGGCCTACGGCCTCGACAAGGGCAAGGAGGACGAGCTCATCCTCGTCTTCGACCTCGGTGGCGGAACCTTCGACGTCTCCCTGCTCGAGGTGGGCAAGGACGACGACTTCTCCACCATCCAGGTCCGTGCGACCGCCGGTGACAACCGCCTCGGCGGCGACGACTGGGACCAGCGCCTGGTCGACTACCTGATCAAGCAGTTCAAGGAGACCACCGGCGTCGACGTCTCGGGCGACAAGATCGCTCTGCAGCGCCTGAAGGAGGCCGCTGAGCAGGCCAAGAAGGAGCTCTCCTCCTCGACCAGCACCAGCGTCAACCTGCCGTACCTGTCGCTCACCGACAGCGGGCCCGTCTCGCTCTCCGAGACGGTCACGCGCGCCAAGTTCGAGGACCTCACCAAGGACCTGCTCGACCGCACCAAGAAGCCGTTCGAGGACGTCATCCGCGAGGCGAACATCAAGGTCTCCGACATCGACCACATCGTGCTGGTCGGTGGTTCGACCCGCATGCCGGCCGTGGCCGACCTGGTCAAGGCCGAGACCGGAAAGGACGCCAACAAGGGCGTCAACCCGGACGAGGTCGTCGCCGTCGGCGCCGCTCTGCAGGCCGGTGTCCTGAAGGGCGAGCGCAAGGACGTCCTGCTGATCGACGTCACCCCGCTGAGCCTCGGCATCGAGACCAAGGGCGGCATGATGACCAAGCTCATCGACCGCAACACCGCGATCCCGACCAAGCGCAGCGAGACCTTCACCACCGCTGACGACAACCAGCCGTCCGTGGCGATCCAGGTCTTCCAGGGCGAGCGCGAGTTCACCCGCGACAACAAGCCGCTGGGCACCTTCGAGCTGACCGGCATCGCGCCGGCTCCGCGCGGCATCCCGCAGATCGAGGTCACCTTCGACATCGACGCCAACGGCATCGTGCACGTGTCCGCCAAGGACAAGGGCACCGGCACCGAGAAGTCGATCGTCATCTCGGGCGGCTCGTCGCTGTCGAAGGACGACATCGAGCGCATGGTGCGCGAGGCCGAGGAGCACGCCGCTGAGGACAAGAAGCGTCGTGAGTCCGCCGAGACCCGCAACCAGGCCGAGACCCTGTCGTACTCGATCGAGAAGCTGATCAAGGACAACGAGGACAAGCTGCCCGAAGACGTGAAGACCGAGGTCCAGGCCGACGTCGACGCGCTGAAGGCCGCGCTGGCAGGCGAGGACGACGAGGCCGTGAAGACCGCGTTCGACAAGCTGAACCAGTCGCAGTCCAAGCTCGGAGAGGCGATCTACGCGCAGGGCCAGGCGGATGCCGCGGCCGGCGCAGCGCCCGAGGGCGACGCGCCCGCCGGTGACACCTCCTCCGACGAGGATGTCATCGACGCCGAGGTCGTGGACGACGAGGACGAGAAGAAGTAACGATGACCGACAAGAACTTCGACGAGAACGACGAGAACGTTCCCGCCGAGGGTCTCGGCGAGGGGTCGGATGCTGCGGCATCCGGCCCCGCGCCGGATCCGGCGGAGAACGCCGACGAGCTGACGATCGACGACATCCTGAACGCCGAGCAGACCGCCGAGGCGGCTGCGGAGGATCACGCTCTGGAAGACGCCGAGAACGCCCTGCTCGTGGACCTCAAGCGCCTGCAGGCGGAGTACGCGAACTACCGTCGCCGCACCGAGGAGCAGCGCCACATCGAGATCCAGCGCGCGAAGGGCGAGGCCGCCAAGGGCCTGCTGCCCGTGCTGGACGACCTGGCGCGCGCCGAGCAGCATGGTGACCTCGGTGAGGGTTCGCCGTTCTTCGCGATCGCGGAGAAGCTCCGTACCGTCGTCGAGCGGCTCGGCGTGGTCGCCTACGGCACCGCCGGCGAGGAGTTCGACCCGCAGCAGCACGAGGCGATCTTCCAGCAGCCCACCCCTGGCGCCACCACGTCGACGATCCTCGAGGTCGTCGAGGTCGGGTACCGGCTGGGCGAAGTCGAACTGCGCCCGGCGAAGGTCGTGGTCGCCGTACCTGTGGAGTAGGTGATCGATGGCTAGTCAGGACTGGTTCGACAAGGACTTCTACAAGACGCTGGGCGTCAAGAAGGACGTCACGGACGCCGACCTCAAGAAGACGTACCGCAAGCTGGCGCGCAAGTACCACCCGGACTCCAACCCGGGTGACGCGAAGGCCGAGGCGACGTTCAAGGAGATCAGCGAGGCGTACTCGGTGCTCAGCGACGCCGAGCAGCGCAAGGAGTACGACGAGATCCGTGCCATGGGGTCGGGCGCGCGCTTCACCGCGCCCGGCGCCGGCGGGGCCGGCGGCTTCGACGATGTGTTCAGCCGGTTCGGACAGGGCCGAGGTCAGCAGGCCGACTTCGACGACATCTTCGCGATGTTCAATCAGGGCGGAGGCGGCGGCGGATCGTTCGGCTCCGGTCGGTTCGGCCAGACGTCCGGCGGGTTCCGCGGCTTCGGAGGCCCGCAGCGCGGCGCCGACGTGACCGCGCGCACCACGCTCGACTTCGTCACCGCGGCCAAGGGCGAGACCATCTCGCTGCAGTCCGAGGACGGGAAGCCGTTCAAGGTGAAGATCCCCGCCGGTGTCGCCGACGGGCAGAAGATCCGGCTGCGCGGCCGCGGCCGCCCGTCGCCGGATGGCGGCGAGAGCGGTGACATCGTGGTGCAGATCACGGTGCGCCCGCATCCGGTTTTCACTCGTGACGGGCTGAACCTGCGTCTGACCGTGCCGGTGACGTTCACCGAGGCCGCGCTCGGCGCGACCATCGAGGTGCCCACGCTGGACGGCGAGAACGTCAAGCTGCGGGTCGCCCCCGGCACGCCCTCGGGGCGGGTGCTGCGTGTCAAGGGCCGCGGCATCACCACGAAGAAGGGCACCGGCGACCTGCTCGCCGAGCTGCAGGTGGCGGTTCCGTCGCACCTCGACGAGGCCGCGAAGGCTGCTCTGGAGGCCTTCCAGGCCGCCGAGCCGAAGGAGAACCCGCGCGCCGAGATGATGGCGAAGGCGCGGGCATGAAGGTGATGGGGATGGATGCCGACGAGGATGCTCCGGTCTACGCGATAGCTGTCGCGGCCGAGCTCTCCGGCATGCATCCCCAGACCCTGCGGCAGTACGACCGCATCGGCCTGGTCGTGCCCGGCCGCACCCGAGGCGGCTCGCGCCGCTACTCGCAGCGCGATATCGTGCAGCTCCGCGAGGTCGCACGGCTCTCCGCCGACGGCATGAGCCTGCCCGCGATCGCGCGCCTGCTCGACCTGGAGGACGAGGTGCGCGCGCTGCGCCACCGCGTGCGCGAGCTGGAGCAGGCGCTGGATGCCGAGCGGCGCAGCCGCCCCGGCGTCCGGGTGTTCGCCGCCGCCACCAGCGGCCAGGTCGTGACCGTGCCGTCCGGTCGCCGCATCCGCCGCTCCACCGAGGTCATGCTGTGGAGCCCGCACCTGCCGTCCGAGGGCCCCGAGGACTGAGCCTCAGAGCCCCAGCACGGCCTTCGCGATCAGGAAGTAGATCACGAGGCCGGTGGCGTCGACGAACGTCGTGATGAACGGGTTCGAGAACACGGCCGGGTCGACCCGGATCGCCCGCGCCGCGAGCGGCATCATGCCGCCGACGGATGCCGCGACCGTGCAGACCGCCACCAGGGTGAGTCCGATCACCAGGCCGACGTGCCACTCGTAGACGAGGCCCGCGATCGCGAAGCCGAGCAGCCCGAGCAGCAGCCCGAGGCAGAACCCGGTGCGCACCTCGCGGGAGAGCACCTTCAGCACGTCGCGCGGCGCGACCTCGCCGAGAGCGAGCGATCGCGTCACGGTGGTCGCCGCCTGGTTGCCGGTGTTGCCGCCGGTGCCGATCAGCAGCGGCACGAACAGCGCGAGCACCGTCATCTGCGCCAGCGTCGCCTCGAAGGTGTCGAGCACCTGCACGGTCAGAGTCGCGCCGACCGCGAGCACCAGCAGCCACACCACGCGGGAGCGCACCAGCCTGCTGATCGGCGTGGACAGGTACGACCGGCGCAGCGGCTCCACACCGCCCTGCCGTGCGGCATCCTCGCTCTCCTCCTGCTTGAGGATGCGGGCGGCGTCGTCGATCGTGAGGATGCCGATCAGCCGGTCCTCGCCGTCGACGACGGGCAGCGCGAGCAGGCCGTAGTCGGTGGTGCGGCGGGCCGCGGTCTCGGCGTCCTCCGAGACGACGGCGATGTGCACGTCGCGGTTCATGAGGTCACTGATCAGCGCGTCATCGGCCGCGCCCATGAGGTCGCGCAGGCTGACCACGCCGACCACCCGACGGCCGTGGTCGGTCACCGGCAGCGTGTAGATCGTCTCGGCCGACTCCAGCGCGCCGCGCACGCGCGCCATGGTCTCGGCGACCGTGAGCTGCGGATGCGTCGTGACGAACTCCGGACTCATCCGGCGCCCGATCGAGTCCTGCGGGTAGCCGAGCATGCCCGAGGTGAGGTCGCGCTCCTGTCGGGTCAGTCCGCGCAGCAGTCGCGGGGCGACGGATGCCGGCAGTTCGTCGAGCAGCCAGACCCGGTCGTCCGGGTCCATCTCGGCGAACAGGGTCGTCACCTCGGCGTTGCGCAGCGCCTGAACCAGGTCGCCCTGGGTGCCGGGTGAGAGCGCCTCGAACACCTCGAGCGCCCTGCTCTTGGCGAGCAGGCGGTAGACGATCGCGGCGTCCTCGATGCTGAGCCGATCGACGAGTTCGACGACCTCGGGAACCGCGAGCGGGGTCAGCACGGCGGATGCGCCGGCGAGGTCGTTCTGGGAGAGGAGCTGGCCGATCGTGTCGGCGGCCTCGGCCACGTTCTGAAGCTGCGTGGGGGTCATGGTTGTGCCTTCGCAGAGAAAGCCGCCCCACCGCGGCGATCAGTTCGGGCTGATCAGCGGTGCGGAGCGGAAGCGGATGGGTGAGACGCGTCTGCGACTGTGACTGTCACTGGACATGGGGCACCACCTCGCTTCCTGGTTCCTCGCTCGCCGGCCGCATGATGCGGTGGGCGATGGCATGAGAGTGCGCACGGGAGCGCACCAGCCCACGGTAGTCCGGAAGCGTCGGAGTGGCAAACGCGGGCCTGGTCAATTGAAATCGATTTCGCTAAAGTGGCCTCCGATCGAGGAGGATCATGCGTACACGCAGGCGCTTCCGCCGCACCGCGATGGCGATCATGGCGGCATCGGCCGTCGGTCTGGCGGCGTGCTCGCCGGCTGGGCCGGTCGCCGTCGACCCTGACCAGGACAAGCCGTTCGTGCTCGCCGGCGTCTCGCATCTGAAAGAGATCGCGCAGCTCACCGGACCCGACGCGATCAACGACACCGTCTCGGTCGGTGTCGCAGGGACCGATCTCGGCTCCATGGTCGATGTCGGCGACAAGACGTTCTTCTTCTTCGGCGACACGTTCGGCGAGCGGGACCCCGCGTCGACCGGGGGGCAGGGCGGGATGTGGCGATCGAACGCGTCCGCGTGGACCACTGACGACGACCCCTCGGACGGGATCACCTTCGGCGGCTGGCTCGCCGACGGCATCGGCATGGCGGCTCCGCTCATCGAGGGCGATCACGACGGCAACGACGCCGGAGGCGAGGTCACCAAGATCCCCACCTACGGCTTCGCGATCGGCGACACCATGTACGTCTCTTACATGTCGGTGAAGCACTGGGGCGACGCAGGCGAGTGGGACGCGAATCGCTCCGCCCTGGTGAGATCCACTGACGGCGGCGCATCCTGGACGCCGGTCGACGGCGTCGAGTGGCCCGGCGATTCCGGCTTCGTGCAGTTCGCCGCCGCGCACGCGGTGGACGACGGCGTCGAGTACGTGTACCTCTGGGCGATCCCGTCCGGACGATTCGGCGCCGTGCGCCTGATGCGCGTGCCCGCGACCGAGAAGGCCGTGGAGCGCCAGGAGTCGTACGAGTACTTCGCCGGCGTCGACGGTGGGAAGGCGCGGTGGAGCGCCGACATGGATGCCGCTCAGACCGTCGTGGACGGCACGATCGGCGAACTCTCCGTGATGTGGTCGACATACCTCGAGCGCTGGATCATGACCTACTCGGATGCCGGCAGCGCCTACATCCGCGAGGGGGTGACGCCGTGGGGGCCGTGGGGTGATCCGATCGAGCTCGTCCCCGGCTCCGCGTATCCCGGGCTGTACTCGCCGTACCTCAACTCGCGCTACGTCTCGTCCGACGGGCGGACGGTGTACTTCACCCTGTCGCTCTGGGATCCGTACAACGTCTTCTGGTTCTCAGCGGATCTCGATCGCAAGGACTGATCCGGACCCTTGTGCGTGAAATCGATTTCGTCTAACGTGTCGATTACCCGGTCGATGGGGTCCGTCCGCGCGACCGAACAACGGCATCTGCCGAACACACAGCAACGGCTCGAGGGAGAGCCGAGGTCCTGAGGAGGACGAATGCGAAAGTCACTGAAGCGGATCGCACTCGCTGCGATGGCAGCGGCGACCGTCGGGATCATGGTCACCGGGTGCACCTCCGGAGGCGGGGGAGGAGGTGGCAACGGCGACGCCGAGAGCGGCGAGCTGAACTTCGTCTACATGGGCGACGCGAACCAGCAGAAGGCGTTCAACGCGCTGTTCGCCGAGTTCAACAAGGAGCACCCCGACATCAAGCTGAAGGCCGTCGGCATCCCCAGCGGCAACTGGGCGACGTTCTCGACGACCGTCGCCACCCGCCTGGCCGGTGGACAGAAGATCGACATCATCCAGGTCGCGACCGAGGGGCAGCGGCTGTTCGCGTCGAAGGGCATCCTCGAGGATCTCGCCCCGTTCATCAAGAAGGACCAGAAGGAGGTCGACGACTACTGGAGCGACATCAGCCCGAACCTGGTGAAGTTCAACAAGGAGTTCGCCTCCGGCCCCAAGGGCGAGACCGTCTTCATCCCCGGTGGGTTCAACACCATGGGCATGTACCTGAACAAGAGCGTCTTCGAGAAGGCGGGCGTGCCGATCCCAGAGAACGGCAACTGGACCTGGGATGAGTACCTGCAGGCCGGCAAGACGATCAAGGAGAAGACCGGCGCCTACCTCACCGGCGCAGGATCCGGCTACTTCACCGACGTGATGCCGTGGCTGACCACCAACGGCGCGAGCACTTTCAACGACGACTGGAGCAAGCCCACCTACAACACCGCGGCCGCTGTGGAGTCGGCCGAGTTCGCCAAGAGCCTCGTCGACCTCGGCCTGGCGCCGAAGCCCGGCGGGCAGTTCGATGCGAACACGGCGTTCAAGCAGGGCAAGCTCGCGTCGCTCAACGGCGGACGCTGGCCGGTGCTCGGCATCCGAGACCTGAAGATGGTCGACGACACGGTGTTCGTGAACTGGCCCACCAAGGTCGGCAACGGCTCCCCGGTCGGCTGGGATGCCTGGAACATCACCAAGAACAGCCAGAACAAGGATGCCGCCTGGACGTTCATCAAGTTCCTCATGTCGAAGGAGGCGGGAACCTACTTCGCTCAGATCGGCGGCACGATCGTGCCCGCCCGCACGTCGGTCGCGAACTCGGCGGCGTTCACCGACAACGCGCCTGAGGGCACGGTGCGCCTGAGCGAGGCGATGGAGTTCGCCACGCCGATCCCGTCGATCGACCAGGGCGCGGAGGCGCAGAAGACGATCGAAGAGGCGTGGGGCACGATCATCGCCGGGCAGGGTGCCGCGCAGAAGACCCTGGATGCGGCGCAGACGAAGCTGGAGAAGCTGGTCGGTGAGTAATACCGCGCTCGAGGTGCGGCGTCCCGGGGCACTCGCCCAGAGGCGCCGCACCGAGGCGGCCGGCTGGCTGTTCGTCAGCCCGGCCGTCCTCCTGTTCCTCGTCTTCGTCGCAGGACCGTTCGTGTTCGCGATCGTGCTCGCGTTCATGAAGTGGGATCTGCTCACGCCGCCCGAATTCGTGGGGATGCAGAACTTCGCCGATCTCTTCTCGGACGACCTGCTGCCCAAGGTGCTGCTGAACACGTTCCTCTTCGCGTTCGCATCGATCGTCACCCACCTCGTGTTCGGGCTTCTGCTCGCCCTCGCCGTCAACAACGTGATGAGCAGGGCACTGAGCTATTTCGCCCGCGTCGCCGTGTTCTTCCCGTTCCTGATCTCGTGGGCGGCCGTCGCGCTGCTGTGGAAGTACGTGCTCGACCCGACCTTCGGATTCGTCGCGCAGTACCTGTCCATGGTCGGGATCGAACTGCCGAACTTCTTCGCCGACCCGGCCTGGGCGCTGCCGGCGATCATCTTCATCGACCTCTGGCACACCCTCGGCTTCACGTTCATCATCATGCTGGCGGGGCTGCAGACGGTTCCGGCCGAGCTCATCGAGGCGGCCAGGACCGACGGCGCATCCTCCTGGCAGATCTTCTGGAACGTGACCCTTCCGCTGATGTCGCCGACGATGTTCTTCGCGACCATCATCACGTTCATCGGGGCGTTCCAGATCTTCGACCCGATCCAGATCATCACCAAGGGCGGCCCGCAGGACTCCACGATGACGATCATCATGTACCTCTACGAGAAGGGCTTCCAGGCCTTCGACATGGGCTATGCGGCCGCCGTCGCGCTGCTCGTGTTCGTGATCATCATGGGCGTGACGGTGATCCAGTTCGTCGGACGCCGGAAGTGGGTGTTCGAGTCATGACCGCGACCGAAGCCGTCGTGCTCGGCAAGAACGCCGACGCGCTCAGCCGTCTTGATCGCCGTCGTCGCCGTCGGCACCGAGGCCCGTGGTCGATCGTCGTCGACGTGTTCCTGGTGCTCTTCGGGGTCTTCATGCTCGCCCCGTTGGTCTGGCTGTTCGTGCAGAGCCTCACCGAACCGGAGGACGCGTTCACCAGCCCGCCGAAGTGGCTGCCCATCCCGTTCACGCTGCAGAACTTCGCGGACGTGTTCGAGTACATGCCCTTCTTCCAGCAGTTCGGCAACTCGCTGCTGCTCGCCGCCATCTCCACCGCCGGCTCGCTGCTGTTCTCCGTGCTCGCCGCGTACGCCTTCGCGCGCATCTCGTTCCGGGGCAGCCACGCGCTGCTGGTGCTGATGCTGTCGGCGCTGATGGTGCCCGGTCAGCTGGTGATCATCCCGATCTTCATCATGATGCGGCAGGCCGGCCTGGTCGACACCCTCGCCTCGCTCTGGCTTCCGGCCCTGATCAACGTCTTCCAGATCTTCTTCCTCTCGCAGTACTTCAAGACGATCCCGCGCGAGTTGGACGAGGCCGCGAGGATCGATGGAGCAGGCCACTTCTGGATCCTGTTCCGGATGCTGATCCCGCTGTCGGGCCCCGCCATCGCGGCGCTCGCGATCCTCGGTTTCGAAGCCTCCTGGAACGGATACTTCGGACCGCTGATCTTCCTCTCCAGTCCCGAGAACATGACGCTGCCGCTCGGGCTCGTGACGCTGCAGAACGGCTTCGGCGCAGCTCCGGCCGTGGTCGTCTTCGCGGCGATCACGATGGTGGTGCTGCCGCTGCTGGTCGTCTTCCTCGCGTTCCAGCGTCAGATCGTGGAGAGCGTCGCCTCGACGGGGCTGAAGGGATGACGGCGGTGATCGCACCCGCGCGCACCGGGGACGCCGTCCTGCTTCGGCTGCCCGGTGCGGCTTGGCGGGCGCTGCCGTGGCTTGCGGCGTGCGGCGCCGGAATCACGCTCGCCGTCGTCGTCGCGCTCTGGATCACCGCCTGGACGCCTGTTCTCGCGCCGCCCGTCGGGGCACTGCTCGCCTCGCCGTTCCTCGCCTGGGCGGTCGACGCCGTGCACCGGCAGCTCTTCGACGAGCAGACGGCCGTATCGCACCGGCGTCGCCTGCTGGCGGCAGCGATCGGATGCGTCGCCCCGGCCGCGCTCGCCGCGTGGAGCACGATCGTCGCCGGGCTCGCCGACACATCGATGGCCTGGCCGCTGCAGGTGCTCGCGGTGGCCGCGGTGGTGGCAGCCGCGGTGTGCGCCGCGGTCGGGGTGGTGGCCGTCCCGCTCGCCGCGATCCGCGCAGACGCGGCGCTGCGCAGTGTCGCCGCGCTGTCGTTCATCGCCGTCGTCCGCCGCCCCCTGGGGGCTCTCGCCGCTCTGGCGTGCACAGCCGCCGTGGTCTGGCTCGGCCTGAGCTGGTTCGCCGGTCTCCTCGTCCTCGCCGGCCCCGTGCTCGTCGTGCTCATGGTCGGCGCAGCCTGGACGACCGTCGTGTCCGCCGGCGTGGATCTCCCCGCTCTCGCCGTGCTCCGTCCCCGCACCAGAACCAGCCCAGGAGAAGAAGAATGACGCCGATCCTGCGACAGTCGCTCGCCCACACCGATGCCCCCGCCCTCGCGATGCCCATCGGCGGCATCGGAACCGGGGGCTTCGCGGTGAACGCCGACGGATCCCTGCGGCAGTGGCAGCTCGCCGGAATGCCGAACCACCGAGGCGCGCTGCCAGGCACCGGATTCTGGCTGCGACTGAGCAGGGTCGAGCCGCCGCTGGACAGCATCGCCATGGTGCAGGGCGCCCCGGTCGCCGACCCTGCGGCGTCGCTGACGACCGACGGCGAGGTGCCGGAGTGGATGCAGGATGCGGCGGGGAGATTCGACACCTTCTCCTCGGCGCGGTTCAGCGGCACATATCCGATCGCAGAGGTCGAGCTGACCGATGAGCGGCATCCGCTGAGGATCACGATGCGGACTCTGAACCCGATGGTGCCGGGCGACGTGGAGGTGAGCGGCATCCCCACCGGCATGTTCGAGTTCACGCTGACGAACAACGGCGACATCGCGATGCACGGCACGCTGGCCGGCTCTCTGCTCAACGCCGCGGGGTGGGACGGCATCACGCCGATCACCGATGTCACTCCGGGCCTCGGCGGCAACGTCAACAGGCTCCGGCGCGGCGGGGGCTGGGCGCGCGTCGTGATGGACAATCCGTCGCTCGACGAGGCGGACCAGCACGCCGGGCAGCTGGTGCTCGCCGCCGACGACGAGAGTGCCGCCGTCGTGGCGCGCTGCGCCGGCCTCGAGCACCTGCGGGCGTTCCTCGAATCACGGGCGATGAACAACGGAGTCTCCCGGCTGGCGACGGCCCCGACCCTCGGCGATCCGCAGCTGAACGCCCCGAAGGCCGGTTCGGGTGCGAGCCCGGAAGGGCGGAGCTGGCTCGGCGTGGTCGGCGTGCCGTTCTGGCTGGAGCCGGGGCAGTCCCGCCGGATCCGGTTCTCGATGTCGTGGCACTTCCCCAACCGGATGGTCGACGTCGAGCAGTTCGGCCAGGCGCATCCGGAGTGGGGTGCGAGCCGCTTCCACCTCGGTAACGCCTACGGCCTGCGTTTCGCCGATGCGATCGACGTGCAGGACACGGTGGAGCGTGAATGGGACGGGCTCGTGTCGCGCACCGAGGCGTGGACGTCGGTGCTGACGGACTCCAGCTTCACCGACGACGAGACCGACCGGCTCGCGGCGCAGGCCGCCTATGTGCGCAGTCCGACCTGTTTCATCGGCGCCGACGGGCGGTTCTACGGCTACGAGGGGTCACTCGGTGCATCCACCACCATGTGGTCGGGGCAGTTCGGGGGATCGTGCCCGTTGAACTGCACGCACGTGTGGCAGTACGAGGCCGCGCTCGCCGGACTCTGGCCGACCCTTGAGCGTGACATGCGCGACACCGAGTTCGACATCATGCAGAACGCTGCGGGGGCCATCCCGCATCGCCTCCGGGTGCCCACCTACCTGCATCAGATGGGCGACGAGCTGATCGGCGGGCCGGAGGAGCCTGCGCTGGACGGCATGCTCGCGACGATCCTGAAGTCGCTGCGCGACATGCAGCGCGGTGCGGGGGAGGAATGGCTGGCCTCGCGCTGGCCGGGCCTCACCCGTCTCTACACGCACATCTGTGCGAAGTGGGACCCCGATGACGACGGCGTGCTCCGCGGCATCCAGCCCAGCACCCACGACATCGACCTTGCCGGGGTGAACCCGTTCATGGGCACGCTGTGGCTGGCGGCGCTGAGAGCCTACGAGGAACTCGCGCTGCTCGCGAGTGACGACGACGCCGCCGCGGATGCGCGCGCCAGATTCGAGGAGGGAAGCCGTCGCTACGATGAGCTGCTGTTCGACGGCACGCACTACATCCAGGTGCTGGACGACGGGGACCCCACCGACTTCCAGTGGCGCACCGGCGTGCTCAGCGACCAGGTGATCGGGCAGTGGTGGGCGCATCAGCTCGGGCTCGGTCACATCCTCCCCGCCGAGCACGTACGCAGCGCGCTGCGGCACGTGGTCGCGACCAACCTGCGGCACGGCTTCGCCGACTTCACGCATCCCTACCGCGTGTACGCCGATTCGGCGAGCGACGTCGGCCTGCTGATGTGCTCGTGGCCCGAGGGCGGACGTCCGGAGGTGCCGACCCGCTATGCCGACGAGGTGTGGACCGGCATCGAATGGCAGGTCGCCGCGCACTGCTGGTTCGAGGGGCTGGAGGAGGAGGGCGCAGCAGTGCTCAAGGGCCTCTGGGACCGCCATGACGGCTCGCGGCGCAACCCGTACAACGAGATCGAGTGCGGCGACCACTACGCCAGGGCGATGGCCGGCTGGACCCTCGCCCAGGCGCGCTCCGGCGTGCACGTGGACCACACCCGCGGCGTGCTGACGGTGCGCGAGCCCGGGCGCTGGCCGTGGATCAGCGGTGCCGGCTACGGATGGGTCGAGGTGAGCGACGACGACGCCGTGGTGCACGTCGTCGAGGGCGAGTGCGATCTGGTGGTCCGGCGATCCTGACGGGACGCGGGGCTCACCAGACCGTGTATCCGCCGTCGGCGATGACGTCGGACCCGGTCATGAAGCTCGACTCGTCGGACGCCAGGAACAGGATCACGGACGCGACCTCGTCCGGCGTGCCGAGCCGACCCATCGGGGTGCGCTCGCGCCAGGTCTCGCCCAGCTCGGGCTCGCGGTCGAGCAGAGCCGCGGTGAGGTCGGTCGCGATGTATCCGGGCGACACGGAGTTCACCCGCACGCCGCGGTCGGCCCACTCGCCGGCCAGCGTCCGGGTGAGGTGCACCACACCCGCCTTCGCGGCGTTGTAGCTCGACTGCTTCTGCGGGAAGTTGCTGATCGAGCCGCTCATCGACGCGATGTTCACGATCGAGCCGCGGCCGGCATCGAGCATCAGCCGCCCGAACGCCTGGCAGACGTAGAAGGTGCCGTTCAGGTCGATGTCGACCACCCGCCGCCAGTCGTCCGCCGACATGTCCTCCGCAGCCGCCGAGCGCACGATCCCGGCGGCGTTCAGCACCACGTCGGGGACGCCGAGCCGCGAGGCGATGTCGGATGCGACGGACGCCACTGCCGAGGCATCCGTGACGTCAACCTCGACGAACTCGGCGTTGACCTCCTCCGTCATCGCGAGGTCGAGCACCGCCACCCGGCATCCCTGGGCAAGGAATCGGCGCACGGTCTCGAGGCCGATGCCGCGCCCGCCGCCGGTGACGACGACGAGCCGGCCGGCGAGCGAGGGGTAGGTCGCGTGCGTCATGACTGCGGCTCCCGCGGAGGCGTGGCACCGATGTCGGGGACCGGGGCCGTCCCTAGGTGCACCTCCATGTCGTCTGCGCTCGGGGTCTTCGGCCGCCGGGCGGTCGGGCGGTCGAGGTAGAACATCGCGGTCGAGGCGATGTCGTCGCGCAGTGGCAGGTAGCGCCACCCACTGCGCCAGCCGAGCGCCTGGATGTCCACCTTCGGGATGCCGGTGGCGAAGTGGATCGGGTCCTGCAGGTGCCAGCGGTACATGCCGAAGCGCTGCTGACTGACGTACAGCCCGTCCGGGCGGATCACCTGGGGCATCCCGAGGTAGGGAGTCGAGAACGCTGTGTACCCCTGATCCGGGATGTCGAAGTTCCAGGCGCCGCCGAAGTAGTCCTCCGTGCCGGTGCCGCAGATCGTCGGGTACGCGTCATCGTCGTCGAGGTAGAACTTGATCTCGCCCTCGCCCCACCAGCCATTGGAGTTCACACCCCAGGCGATGTAGGTGCCGACGTACTGCCCCTGACCCTCGATGCCCTCGAGGATCACGTGCGGCGTCAGCTCCTCCAGAGGGTTCGACCGGCGCCACTGCGCATGGAAGTACCCCTCGTTCGAGTAGTCGCCGCCGGTCTCATAGGTGACCTGGTAGTAGACGCGCACGTCGACGGCCGAGGTGTTCTCGATGGTCAGTCGTGCGCCGTCGCGGAACGGCATCGGCCAGTACGAGTTGAAGCCGCCGTGCGGGTTCGCGGCGATCGCTTGCGAGTTCACCTGCGCGAACACGCCCCAGCCGTTGCAGAAGAAGTCGCCGTAGGGCACTTCGACGGCCGGCTCGTCGGCGCCGTCCCAGAACGCGCGCAGGATGAGGGTGCGCCAGTTGTCGGTGTGCGTGGTGATCCAGATGTGCGTGATCTTGCCAGCGCCCGCGATGGATGCCAGTTCGAAGGTCTCGCCGGCCTTGATGTCGACGCTGGGGGAGATCTTCCAGCCCGGACCGAGGTCGCGTGCACAGTCGGCGCCGGTCCCCTCGGTGGCCCGCCCGCCGCCTCCGACGGCGCCGTCGAAGTTCTCCGGGGAGATCGAGCGGGTCTGCACCTGGCGCAGAGCGGAGATCGAGTTCAGGTCGGGCATCCGTGCACATCCTCGGTTCGACGGTGGGTGTTCCGTCACAGTATCGATTCGCGCGCTCTGTTGCAATCGATTTCAGGACGATAGTCTGTCCTGGCAGTACAAGTCATGGGGGAGCCGTGTCCACGATCTACGACGTCGCGCAGCTCGCCGGGGTGTCCCCGGCGACGGTCTCGCGCGTGTTCAACGGCGCGGGGGTGTCCGACGCGAAGGTCACCGCGGTGCGCAGCGCTGCCAAGCAGTTGAACTTCACCCCGAACCGCGCTGCCCGCACGCTGCGCAGGCAGAGCTCCGAGGTCATCGCCCTCGTCATCCCCGACATCGAGAACCCCTATTTCACCGAGATGGCCCGCGGCGTGGAGGATGTCGCGAGCGAGGCCGGCTACTCGGTGGTGCTGTGCAACTCCGATGCGCAGATCGAGAAGGAGTCGACCTATCTCCGCATCGCGATGGCGGAGAACATGTCGGGCGTGATCCTGGCCGCCGCGTCAGATCACACCAGCCTCGACGCGATCCTCGCCACGGGGCGCCCCGTGGTCGCGGTCGACCGCAGCACCGGCTACGACATCGACGGCGTGGTCATGGCGAACCGTGACGCCGGACGCCAGGCCACCGCGCACCTGCTCGAGACGCATCGCCGCGTCGCATACATCGGCGGGCCGGAGAACATCGAGACCTCCGCGGATCGCGCTGAGGGGTGGCGGCTCGCGCATCGGAACGCCGGTGTCGCCGTTCCCGAGGACCTGCTGCGCTTCTCGTCGTTCCGGGTCGACGGCGGCCGTGCCGTGATGGAGGAGCTTCTGGCGCTGCCCGAACCGCCCGATGCCGTGGTCGCCGGCAACAACCTCATCGGCGTCGGCGCGATCCAGGTGCTCACCGAGCACGACCTCACGCCGCCGCGGATCGGCGTGGCCGTGGTCGGCTCACTGCCCTTCACCACCCTGTCGCCGAGCGCTGTGACCGTCGTGCGTCTGCCCGCACGCCACATGGGCGTGACGGCCGCACGGATGCTGCTCGAGCGCATCCGCGGTGACGAGCAGCCGGCACGCACGGTGGTGCTGCGCAACGACCTGCAGGCGGCTACGCGCTGAGACGCGTCGCTCCGGAACGCTTCTCGGGTTGCGGTATGAAATCGATTTCGCATACTCTGAGCGTGACATTCCGTCGAGGAGGACACATGCGCTGCACCCTGGGTGTGGACGTCGGCACATCGAGCACCAAGGGAGTGCTCACGGGCCCCGACGGCGTCATCCTCGCGACCGCGACGAGGACGCACGATGTCGACCGCCCGCGCACCGGATGGGTCGAGATGGACGGCCGCATCTGGTGGGAAGAGTTCGTCCAGATCGCCAGCGAGCTGCTCGCCGCCCGACCGGATGCCGAGATCGCGGGCGTCGGGGTCAGCGGCATGGGGCCGTGCGTGCTGCTCGCCGATGAGAACGACGAGCCGGTGCGTCCGGCGATCCTCTACGGCGTCGACACCCGCGCAACGGCGCAGATCACCCGCATGACCGAGGAGCTCGGCGAAGAGGAGATCGCCCGCGTCGGCGGATCGACTCTCACCTCGCAGGCGGCCGGAGCGAAGATCGCCTGGATCGCCGACGAGGAGCCCGAGGCCTTCGCCCGCGCGAAGAGGTTCTTCATGCCCGCCTCCTGGCTGGCCAGGAGGCTCACCGGTGCCTACGTGCTCGACCACCAGTCGGCCAGCCAGACATCTCCGCTCTACGACATCGAGAGCGGGAACTGGTACCAGCCGTGGTGGCAGCGCTACGCCGACGGCGTCGAGCAGCCGCCGCTGGCATGGGCCGGTGACATCGCCGGCACCGTCACCGAGCAGGCCGCCGAGCTCACCGGCATCCCCGTCGGAACCCCTGTGATCGCCGGAACCGTCGACGCCTGGACCGAGGCGGTCAGCGTCGGTGCGCACGAGGTCGGCGACCTCATGCTCATGTACGGCACGACGATGTTCCTCGTCGCGACGGGGGAGCACACGCTGCGCACCCCGTCGATGTGGACCACCGCGGGCGCCTTCGCCGGCACCCGCAACCTCGCCGGCGGGCTGTCCACCTCGGGCGCTCTCACCGCCTGGCTGAAAGACCTCACCGCCGCTGACTACCCCCAGCTGCTGGCCGAGGCCGAGGCATCCGGCTCCGGTGCGCGCGGCCTGCTGATGCTGCCGTACTTCGCCGGGGAGCGCACCCCGATCCAGGACCCAGATGCCCGCGGCGTGATCGCCGGGCTCACCCTGGAGCACGGTCGCGGAGATCTGTACCGCGCGGCGCTGGAGGCCACCGCGCTCGGCGTGCGGCACAACGTCGAGACGATGCGCGCAGCGGGCGCGGACATCCGCCGCATCGTCGCCGTCGGCGGCGGCACGCAGGGCCGTCTCTGGCTGCAGATCGTCTCGGATGTCACGGGTCTGGTGCAGGAGGTGCCGCAGACCACGATCGGTGCCAGCTACGGTGCCGCGTTCCTCGCGGCAATGGCCACCGCCGACGGCGACGTGCCGCTGATCACGGACTGGAACCCGGTGATCGACCGCATCGAGCCGGATGCGGCGCTGCGCGAGACCTACGACGCGCTCTTCGACCGCTACCTGCGCCTCTACGCCGGCACGAAGGACGTCGTGCACGAACTCGCCGCCCAGCAGCGGCACATGTACTGACACAAGGAGAACCCCATGAGCTACACCCTCCCCGCCCCGGCATCCCGCCCGGCATCCGCGCCGAAGACGGCGTACATCATCACCTCGGGTGACCTGCGCGAGTCGGCGAACGTCGCCGGCTGGCCGGTGCAGGCGGCCACCGAGGCGGCGGTCACGAAGGCCTTCGAGGGGCTCGGGTGGAGCGTCATCCGGCCGTTCGGCATCGACCCCGAGACCGGGCACGGCTACATCTCCAGTCAGCGCATGGGCATGGAGGTGTTCAAGAACATCCCCGTGGATGCTCCGCTGATCGTCGCGATCGCGAACTGGCAGTACTCGCACCACGTGCTCGCCGGGCTCCGCACGCACCAGGGCCCGATCCTCACCACCGCGAACTTCGCTCCGGACTGGCCGGGCCTGGTCGGGCTGCTCGGGCTGAACGCGGGCCTCACCAAGATGGGCAAGGACTACGCCACGATCTGGTCGGTCGACTTCACCGACGAGTGGTTCCTCGCCGGCATCCGGGAGTGGACCGAGACCGGCCGCATCACGCACGACGCCTCGCACGTGCGCGACCTGCCCGCCCTGCCGGACAGCCCCGAGAAGCAGCTCGGCGAGGCGCTCGCCGCGCAGCTGCGCGACGAGAAGGCCATCATCGGCGTCTTCGACGAGGGCTGCATGGGCATGTACAACGCGATCTTCGACGACGAGCTGCTCAACGGCACCGGCATCTACAAGGAGCGTCTGTCGCAGTCGGCCCTGTACGCCGAGATGCTGCGCGTCACCGAGGACGAGGCGGATGCCGCCTACGACTGGCTCATCGAGCACGGCATGACCTTCACCTACGGCGAGGACGCCGCCACCGAGCTCACCCGCGAGCAGGTGCAGTGGCAGATGAAGATGTACATCGCCGCCCTCCGCATCGCCGACGACTTCGGGCTCGACGCCGTCGGCATCCAGTACCAGCAGGGCCTGAAGGACCTCGTCCCGGCGTCCGACCTCGCGGAGGGCATCCTGAACTCCACCGAGCGTCCTCCGGTGACCAGCCGCGACGGATCCCGCATCCTGCACGAGGGGCGCGCGTTCCCGCACTTCAACGAGGCCGACGAGGGCGTCGCGGTCGACGCGCTCGTCACCGACCGGGTGTGGCGGGCGATGGGTCTGGTGCCCGACAACACCCTGCACGACGTGCGCTGGGGCGAGGAGTACGACGGTGAGTTCGTCTGGGTCTACGAGATCTCCGGCTCGGTGCCGGCCTCGCACCTGGGTGGATGGCAGAACGCCGAGGGCTGGCGGCAGGGGCACGTGTTCTTCCCGGCGGGCGGCGCCACGATCAACGGCGTCTCCAAGCCCGGCGAGGTCGTGATCTCGCGCGTCTACATCTCAGAGGGCGTGCTCAACGCTGACGTGTTCCGCGGCACGGTCGTCGAGCTGCCCGCCGAGGAGACGCAGCGCCGCAAGGACGCCACGAACCCGGAGTGGCCGATCGCGAACGTCGTGCTGCACGGCCAGAGCCGCGACCAGTTCATGGCGCGGCACAAGGCCAACCACGCCCAGGTCGTCTACGCGCCCGACGCCGAGACCGCCGACAGGGCGCTCATCGCGAAGGCGGCGATGTTCGCCGGCATGGGCATGCGGGTGCACCTGGTCGGCGACGTCACGGTGTGATCGCGCGGAACGCCTCGTAGTCGGCGAGGGATGCATCGGCGTAGGCGTACGACCAGGCCAGCAGCGCCTCGGTGATCCGTTCGCCGTCGCCGATGTATCCCACCGCCGCTGTGGATGCCACCGACTGGCTGTGCGCGCGGGCGAGCGTGGCCGCGCACGCCTGCGCGTACGTCGCATAGGGCGCATCGTCGAGCTGCTCGACCTCGACGCCGCCCTTCATGTCGTGGAACTGCCGCACGTAGTAATCGGAGCCACGACTGCGCAGGTGCCCGAGGAACGGATCCGACAGACCCTGCAGGACCTTCTGCATCGTCACCACTCGGGCGCCCTCGCCGAACGTCGCGACCCGCTCCCGCAAGCCTTCCGGCTGCGGGATGCGACCGTACTCCTCGAGCACGCTCCGGCCCGCCTCCTTGGGCTGCATGAGCAGCGAGTTGCCGTCGCCGTCCTGCAGCAGCACCAGGTAGCAGCGGGTGCCGACGCTGCCCACGCCCACCACGCGTCGGGCGATGTCCGCCACCCGGTAGTGCTCGAACAGCTGCGCGACATCCGGGCTGGTGGTGCGCCGGAACTCAGTCACAAGACCGTCCACGAGATCGCGGGTCTCCTCGCCCACGGGTCCCATCGCCGGCGGCTCGTGCACGAAGCGCAGGCGGCCGTCGGCATCCGGCGTCGTGAGGCGGCGCACGGCGCGCTCGCCCGTGCGCCGCTCGGCCTGCTTCACCGACCGGCGGATGGCCTGGCGCGACGCGTCATCGAGCACGGCCATCGACGCGGCCACGGTGAAGTGCGAGAAGTACCGCTCGGTCGGGCTGAGCTTCGTACCGCGGCGCAGGCCGCGCACATAGGAGGTGATCGCCGCCCGTGCCGCCTCCTCGGTGGCGATCTCCGAACGCCCGGCCGCCCGCCCGCCGATCACGACGCTGGTCACCAGGCGCTTCACGTCCCACTCCCACGGGGCTGCCGCCGCCTCGTCGAAGTCGTTCAGATCGAACACGAGTGAGCGCTCAGGCGAGGCGTAGAAGCCGAAGTTCGACACGTGCGCGTCGCCGCATGAGGCGACCAGGATGCCGCTGTGCGGAGCGTCAGCGAGATCGGCGGCCATCAGCGCGGCCGTGCCGCGGAAGAACGCGAACGCGCTGGCCGCCATGCGCTCGCGACGCAGCGGCACGAGGTCGGGCACGCGCGTCGCGTTCTGCGCCGCGAGGATGCCGAGCGGGTCGCGTTCGCCGGTCGCCCGGCCGGCCAGCTCCGACCGGGGCCGCTCGCGGCGCACCCGTCGGCCCCGCTCGAGCTGTTCGGCACGCGACGGCGGGGCCACCCAGGTGTCTGTCATGTGCTCATCATGCCGCTCCGCGCGGCCGGCGCACCAGCACGCCCGCCGCGGGCGAGGCGCCCGTCGATCGGCGTCATCGTGACGATATCCTCAGCGCATGACATCATCCCCCGCAGCGCTGCACGCCGAACGTCCCGGCCGCAGTGCCACCGCTCTGGAGTCGCTGTCGCTCGGTGTCGGCGCCGTCGCGTTCATCCTCACCGCGCTCGTCGCGCTCCCGGTGTTCGGGTTCGAGGACGCCCCGATCTCGGGCCCGGGCTCGATCGGACAGTACGCGGCGATCGCCTCGGCCGTGGTCGCGGTGCTCGCGTTCATCGCGGGGCGCTACGTCATCCGCGAGCGCGGCGAGAAAGTCACCTTCCTCGAGGTGACGGATGTCGCTGCCCTGGCCTTCGCGCACGCGGTGATCGCCCTGCTGGGCTGGACGCTGCTCGCCGACATCCTGGAGAAGGGGTTCATCGGCGCGACCGTGTTCGCACTCCCGCTGCTGATCCTCTCCGGCGCGGCCGCGGCCGTCACCGCCTATGTCGTGTTCTTCTCGGCCACCCACATGGACCTCTCGCTGCTGGCCACCGTGCTGGCAGTGTTCCTCATCTTCGGCGTGATGGCGAGCATGCTCACCGCGAGCGACCCGAAGTGGTGGGAGGAGAACCTCAGCGCCCTCGGCATGACCGACGACCTCTCTGCGATGGCGTTCAACCTCACCCTCATCGTCGCCGGCTTCATGGTCACGATCCTGGTGCGGTACGCCACGAAATCGCCGTCGATCCGCAACGCCCCCGGCATCCGCTGGGTGCGCACCCTTCTCGTGATCGTCGGCGTCTTCCTCGGCTGTGTCGGGGTGTTCCCGGTCGACGAGTTCTTCCTCGTGCACAACAGCGTCGCCACCGGCATGGCCGTGGCGTTCACGGCGATCGTGATCGGCCTGCGCTGGTGGATTCCGCGGATGCCGCGCGGCTTCCTGCTGCTCGGCTACCTCTTCGTCGCGATCGTCGTCGTGGTCGGCATCCTGTTCGCCACGCACTACTACACGCTCACGGCGGTCGAGCTGGTCGCCGGCATCCTGGTCTTCTCCTGGATCATCCTGTTCATCCGCGCTGCGGCGGCGGTCGAATCGGATGCCGGGGCGGATGATGCAGCGCAGGCCGCCGCGTTCGACCGGGCCGCTGCTGCGGCGGGAGCATGAGCACCTCGCAGCCGGCACCCGCCGGTCTCTCGCCCACGCTGCGAGTGCTCATCGGCCTCGCCGCGGCCGTGATCGCGCTGGCAGGCATGCACGCCGCGCGAGAGCTGATCGGGCCGCTCGCGCTGGGCGCGGTGCTCGTGATCATCTGCCATCCGCTGCGGCATCCGCTCGAGCGTGCGGGATGGCCGCGCTGGCTGGCGACGACCGCGGTGATCCTGCTCGGCTGGGTGGTGCTGATCGTGATGGCGCTGCTGCTCGGCTACGCCGGCGCGCAGTTCGTGCGGATGGTGGGCAGCTACTCCGATGAGCTGATGGACACCTGGAGCTCGCTGTCGGCGCAGCTGTCGTCGCTCGGGCTCGACCCGGCCACGGGAACCGAGCTCATCAAGCCGGAGGCGATCCTCGGTTTCGTCACGTCGCTCGCAGGCAGCACGGTGAGCGTGCTCACCGCGCTGTTCTTCGTGTTCGCGTACATCCTGTTCATGGCCTTCGACGCCTCACGGTACGGTCGCGCCGAGTCGCTGTTCGGGCCGGAGGCAGGGCCTGCGATGCGCCGCTTCACCGACTACAGCAGCAATGTGCGGCGCTACTACGTGATCAACGCGTCCTTCGGACTGGTGGTCGCGATCATCGACGGCCTGGCACTCTGGGCGGTCGGCGTGCCCGCGCCGATCGTGTGGGCCATCCTCGCGTTCGTGACCAACTTCATCCCGAACATCGGCTTCGTGATCGGCCTGATCCCGCCGGCGATCCTGGCGCTGGTGGTCGGGGGCTGGCCGCTCATGCTCGCCGTCATCGCGATCTACATCGTCGTGAACGTCACGCTTCAGGTGCTGGTGCAGCCGAAGTTCGTCAGCGACGCCGTCAGCCTCAGCCTCACGCTGAGCTTCGTGTCGGTCGCGTTCTGGACGTTCATCATCGGCCCGCTCGGGGCGATCCTCTGCATCCCGCTCACCCTGCTGCTGCGCGCCCTGGTGCTCGAGGGTGACCCGCAGCAGCGCTGGCTGCGCTGGCTCTCCGGCGACACCACGGTCGGGCGCGCGAGCGCCTGAGTCCCGCGACGGCGAGGGATGGCTTTCGGCGTTCCCCGGACGTCAGGGCGCCGAAAACCATCCCTGCACGTCAGGGATGCTCGGGGAGCAGGCCCGCGACCAGGGCGTCGACGATGTCGTCGGTCGGGGTGTCCGGATCGATCGGCGACGTGAGGCGATCGAGCAGCAGCCCGTCGAGCGCGTAGTGGAACAGCGCGATCTCCCGGCGACCACCGGGCAGGCCCGCGGCCTGGTTGAACGCGATGTCGCCCTCGAAGCCCGACCGCTGCCAGGCGGCCATCGTCTCGGCCAGCTCCGGGCGGCGGGCGGACTCGAGGCGCAGCTCGAACAGGGCGAGAGTCACCTCGCGTTCGGTCGACAGACGGCGCACGATGTCGCGCATGTAGTCCGCGAACAGTGCTCGGCTCGGCTTCTCGGCGGCGCGGACGGCCAGATCCTCGGATGTCGGGCCCAAGCGTGCGCCGATGCGCTCGAACAGTCCGGCGATCAGGGCGTCGCGGCTACGGAAGTAGTTCGACGTGGTGCCCACGGGCACCCCGGCCCGCTCGTCGATGGCGCGGTGCGTCAGGCCCCGCGATCCCTCGCTCGCCAGCACCGCGATGCCGGCGTCGGCGAGGGCATTACGTCGTGCCTCGTTCTTGGCCATGGATTGACCCTAGCGCAACCACTGCACCTGTTGTAGTCTCTAACCACTGCACCTGTCGTGAATGGAGAACAAGATGCGTGAACTCACCTACTACGTCGCCGTCAGCATCGACGGATTCATCGCCGGCCCCGAGGGCGAGTTCGACTTCTTCCTCGCGGAGGGCGATCATCGGGACGCGATCAACGAGCGCTTCAACCAGACCATCCCCACCCAGATCAGCGAGGCCCTCGGCATCCCCACCGACGGTGAGCTGTTCGACACCGTGCTGATGGGCTGGAACACCTACGCGATCGGATTGCCCACGCTGTCCACCCCCTACAGTCACCTGCGTCAGGTCGTCTTCACCAGCCGCACACCCGAACCCGTCGAGGGCGTGGAGTTCACCGACCGCGACCCGGTCGAGATGATCCGCGAGCTGAAAGCCGAGCCGGGCAAGGGCATCTGGCTGTGCGGCGGCGGCGCGCTCGCCGCGGCGCTCGCCGACGAGATCGACCGCCTCGTGCTGAAGGTCAACCCCGTGATCCTCGGCAGCGGCATCCCGCTGTTCGGCGAACGCGGCTTCGCGCCGCGGTCGCTCGCCCGCACCGCGACGACGGCCTTCGACTCGGGCGTCGTGCTGGCGGAGTACGAGCTCATGGATCGAGTGGCCTGACGCCGCCCTGGACCCGACGGCGCGGTTCGCGTAGCATCACAAACAGCATCATCTGATGCGATCTGAGATGAGGTTCTGCCATGCGCACCACGGTGACCATCGACGATGCCCTGCTGGAGCGGGCTGCGGAGCTGACGGGTATCACCGAGCGCGGTGCGCTGCTTCGGTCGGGGCTCGAGTCGCTGATCCGTGTGGAGGTCGGGCGCAGGCTGGCTGCGCTCGGCGGAACCGATCCCGAAGCGACGGCGGCACCCCGGCATCGTGATCGCGCGGCATGATCCTCGTCGACACATCCATCTGGATCGATCACCTGCATCGACCGGAGGCGGGTCTCGTCGCTCTCCTGGAGGATGACCAGGCGGCAGTGCACGACCTCGTGATCGAGGAGCTGGCACTGGGAACGATGGCGCATCGGGGTGCGGTGCTGAACCTTCTCGGCAGCCTTCGACGGTTTCCGGCCTTGAACCAAGACGAGGTCCGGCTGCTCGTCGAACATCACCGTCTGTGGGGGAGGGGGCTGAGCGCCGTGGACGCGCATCTGCTGGGCGCCGTGCGCGTCACGGCGGGGGCTCTGCTCTGGACAAGGGACAAGCGACTCGCTGCCGCCGCACAGGACACCGGCACTCCGCTCTTCGCCGGGTGAACTGAGCGCCGGAGACAGCGCCGCAGATCGAGGGCGTCAGGCCGGCGGCAGTCGCAGCACCTGCGACTCGCCGCCGGCCACATCATCGGCGATGCGCAGGCTGCGGGCGAGGTCGTCGAGCGCACCCTCGAGAGTGCCGAACCGTTCACGGTCGCCGCAGACGGCGTTCAGCGTGATCAGGTGCGTGCCGGTGTCCCAGGTGTAGGTCGCGAACGGGGGAGTGCCCGGGGTCTGCGGCAGCGCCATCATCAGCTTCTCGCCCACGCCCAGCGGGGTGGCGAAGCTCACGGTGTCGTCGTACTCCATCGGCATCATCGCCCGTGCCGTGCGCAGCTGCGGCGTGAGCTCCTGGGTGGTCGCGATCGCGACCACGAGGTCCGGATCGGCCTTCCACGTCCACGCCAGTACGCGCCCGTCGGCCTTGCGCATCGCGAACGGCGCGGCCTGGCTGGCCAGCCAGGAGCCGAACGCCGAGCCGCGGCGAGCCTCGCCGCCCATGGCCGAACCGGCCTGCCCCAGCAGCATCCGGATGGCGGCCTTGCGATGCCGCCGTCCCTTCCAGCCCAGCGAGCCGGTGACGGGGATCCAGAGGTCGGGATCGGCAGAGGATACGAGGCGCATGACAAGAGGGTAGAGGATGCCGCTCGGTGCGGGCTCCGATGCCATCACAGGGCGCTCGGGTAGAGTTGCCTGCGCCCGACCGGGCATTCTCCGGCCACTGGGAGCAGTACTCCGTGACATCCGAAGCCCGCCCGCTGACCATCCTCATCGGCTGCGACACGTTCTACCCCGACATCAACGGGGCCGCCCGCTTCGCCGAGCGCCTCGCCGCCGGGCTGGTCGAGCGCGGCCACGACGTGCACGTCGTCGCGCCGAACACGAAGTACCGCCGCTCCGAGACCCACACCGAGGTCATCGAGGGCCAGCCCTTGACCATGCACCGGCTGCCGTCGGTGCGCTGGCTGCCGCACGACTGGCTGCGCTTCGTCTGGCCGTGGCGTGCGAAGCACTACGCCCGCAAGGTGCTCAGCGAGGTGCAGCCCGACGTGGTGCACATCCAGTCGCATATCATCATCGGCCGCGGGCTGGCGCGCATCGCGCGTCAGCGGGGCATCCCGATCGTGGCGACCAACCACGTCATGGCCGAGAACATCCTCGACCACACGGCGATGCCCGAATTCGTGAACGCGCCGATCCTGAAGCTGGCGTGGGATGACGCCGAGCGCACGCTGCACATGGCGCGCGCCGTTACGACGCCCACGCGCAAGGCGGCGGACTTCCTCGAGAAGACCATCGACGTCAGTGGCGTCGTGCCGGTCTCGTGCGGCATCGATCGGCGCAACTACACGCCGATCATCGCCCCGCGCGAGAAGAACCGGCTGCTGTTCGTGGGCCGGCTCACCGGTGAGAAGCAGGTCGACGTCGTGCTGAGGGCCATGACCAAGCTCGACCCCGCGCTGGACGTGCATTTCGACATCGCAGGCGGCGGCGACCAGCGCAAGAACCTGGAGCACCTCGCCGCGCAGCTCGGGCTGGCGGATCGGGTCACCTTCCACGGCCGGGTCACCGACGAGGAGCTGCGTGACCTCTACTCCCGGGCATCCGTCTTCGTGATCGCGTCGATCGCCGAGCTGCAGTCGATCGTCACGATGGAGGCGATGGCCTCGGCGCTGCCGGTGGTCGGTGCGGATGCCGTCGCGCTGCCGCACCTGGTGCACGACGGCGAGAACGGTTACCTGTTCGAGCCGGGGAACGTCGACGATCTCGCCGAGAAGATCACCCGCGTGCTGACGGCCTCGCCCGCCGAATACGAGCGGATGCAGCGCGCATCGCTCGACGGCGTCGCGGTGCACGACATCAACCGCACCCTCGACACGTTCGAGGCGCTCTACCGCGACGAGCCGCTGCCGGCCTGACAGCTCCGCTGGCCGGCTCGCACGGCCCTCTGCCGGGTAAGCATCGGAAGGCGGAGGGCGTCCTTCGTCTCGTCGCTGGCGCTCCTCGCTCAGGAGCCGTGGGAATGGGTGCGGGCAAGTGACGCGAAAGGGGCGGGAGGACTGAAGTCCTCCCGCCCCTTTCGGCGGCACCTCGCGGTTACTCGCGGGCGAGTGCGGCGAGTGCCTCGAGCTCGAGATCGAGGTACTGCTCCTCGCTGACGTCGATGCCGACGCCGAGCAGCTTGCCACCCGTGAACGGGAAGCCGTCGGAGTACTGTCCGCTGACCGCGTCGCCGCTGTCGTAGCCGATGCACAGTCCGTCGCCGGCCAGCGTGAACTTGCCGACCTGCGCACGCATCGGACCCGAAGCGACGGCCTGGTCGTCGACGTAGAGCGTCGCGGTGCCGATCGACTCCCCGTGCTCGCCAGCGCTCTCGCGCACGAACTCCACGCCCAGCGCATGCTTGCCGGGCGTCAGCTCGCCCGACGTGAACGTCTGCTCCGGCGGGATGCCGAGGAAGTTGTACACGTAGTTCAGCTTGTTGTCCTTGATGAACAGCGAGTGACCGCCGAACCGGGAGCCGTGAGCGAACAGCACGCCCTCGGCGCCCTCCTCCAGCACGACGTCGGCGATGATCTTGTACGACCTGCCTCGGACGTTCACCGCGACGCTCTCGGCGACGGCCGTGGTGTCGGGATAGTAGATGTACCGGGTGCGCGGCGGCTCGGCCTGCGGGCGCTCGATGGTGAGCTGGTCGCGGGCAGACCGGTCGTCGAGCGGCAGCACGTTGTTCTTTTCGGCCTCCACGAACCAGGCGTCGATGAGCTCCTGCAGCTTCTCCGGGTGCTCGGCGGCGAGGTCCCTCGACTCCGAGCGGTCCTCGGCCACGTGGTAGAGCTCCCAGCGATCCTCGTCGAACCTGCCGTGGCCGGTGAGCGGCGCGTGGATGGCGGCGGCCTTCCAGCCGTCCTTCCAGATGCCTCGGGTTCCGAGCATCGCGTAGTACTGCACCTTCTTCTCGGTCTGCCCGTCGGGCGCCGCGTCGAAGGAGTACTTCATCGAGACGCCGTCCAGCGGACGCTGCTCGACGCCGCGGAACACGTCCGGCATGTCGATGCCGATGACGTCCAGCACGGTCGCCACGATGTCGGTGGAGTGGTGGTACTGGTGCCGGATCTCGCCCTTGGCCTTGATGCCGGCCGGCCAGTGGATGATCATCGGGTCGCAGGTGCCGCCCGAGAACTGCGAGTAGCGCTTGAACATCTGGAACGGGGTCGAGAACGCCGTCGCCCACCCGGTGGGGTAGTGGTTGTACGTCTCGGGGCCGCCCAGCACGCCGATCTTGTCGAGGTTCTCCTTCAGGTCGTCGGGGAACCCGTTGAAGAACTTGTTCTCGTTGACCGAACCGTCGGGTGAGCCCTCACCGGATGCCCCGTTGTCGGCGCAGTAGAAGATCAGCGTGTTGTCGAGCTGCCCGGAGTCCTCCAGGTAGTCGATGATGCGGCCGATCTGCACGTCGGTGTACTCGCTGAAGCCGGCGAACACCTCGGCCATGCGCGCGAACAGTCGCTTCTCGTCATCCGACAGCGTGTCCCACGGCTTGACGTAGTCGGCCTCGTTGGCCTGGTCCTCCGGCATCGGGTTGATCGGCGTCAGTGCGGTGTCGGCGGGCAGGATGCCGCGTTCGATCATGCGGCCGAGCACCCACTCGCGATAGGCGTCGTAGCCGTCGTCGAACTGGCCCTTGTACTTGTCGATGTAGTCCTTGGGCGCGTGGTGCGGCGCGTGGTTCGCGCCGGGGCAGAACCAGGTGTACCAGGGCTTGGAGGGGTTCGACGCGTTCTGGTCGCGGATCAGGCGGATGGTCTGGTCGGCGAGGTCCTTGGAGAGGTGGTAACCCTCCTCCGGCGTGTACGGGGGCTCGATGAAGTGGTTGTCCTCGACGAGATCGGGGTACCAGTTGTTCGTCTCGCCGCCGAGGAAGCCGTAGAAGCGGTCGAAGCCCTGCGCGAGCGGCCACTGCTCCTTGCTGCCGCCGGTGGAGATGTCCTCCTCGGGCACGTTGTGGTTCTTGCCGACCCAGAACGTGGAGTACCCGTTCTTCTGCAGCACCTGACCGATCGTGGCGCACGACTCGGGGATGTGACCGGAGAGGCCCGGGAAGCCGTTCGTGCCCTCCATGATGTTGCCCATGCCGTTGACGTGGTGGTTACGGCCGGTGAGGAAGGTCGAGCGGGTCGGTGAGCACAGCGCGGTGGTGTGCCACTGCGTATAGGTGAGGCCGTTGGCAGCGAGGCGGTCGAGGGTGGGCATGTTGATGCGACCGCCGTACGGCGACCATGACGCCATGCCGGTGTCGTCGTAGAGGATGACGAGGATGTTGGGCGACCCCTCAGCCGCCTTCACGGGCTCGTACGGCGCCCAGTCGGCCACCGAATCGCGCACGTCGAGCGCGATCTTCCCCTGGAATTCCTTGGTCATGGTGCTCCCTTCCACCGCGGATGCCATCGGCGAGCATCCGGCACTTCAAAGCTAACGGCGAGGGGATGCCCGACGGCACCCCCTCGCCCGGATCGGATGATGATTCAGTCGCGCGCCATCGCTGCGGCGAGGTGCGCCTCGAGGTCGATGTACGCGTCGTCGGCGATGTCGAAGACGACCTTGGCGATATCGCCGCCGGTGAAGTCGAATCCGTAGCCGTACAGCGACGAGACCGGATCGGCGCTGTCGCGGCCGATCGTCAGGCCTTCGCCGCACAGCGAGAAATGTCCGAGCACGGTGCGGATCTGCTTCTCGTCGACCTTCTGATCGTCGACGTACAGGCTGACCGGTCCCTTGCCCTCGCGGTACTCGCCGATGCCCTCCTTCACGAAGTCCACGCCGATGATGTGCCGACCGGACGTGGGCGCAGGGCCGCTGATGTGGTCCTCCGGCGGGATGCCGAGGAAGTTGTACACGTAGTGGATCTGGCCGTCCTTGACCACGAGCGCGTGACCGCCGAACCGTGAGCCGTGCGCGAAGATCACGCCCTCGGTGTCCGGGGTGAACTCCACCTCGGCGGCGATCTTGTAAGAGACACCGTGCACGTTGGCTGCCGATCGCTCCGGAATCTCGCTCGTCCCCGGGTAATAGATGAACTGCCCCGACGGCGGCGCGGGCTGGTGGAACTCCATGTGGATGAAGGTCTCGTAGTCCTTCGGGTTGCCGATGATCTGCAGGTCGTTCAGCGGCAGCACCAGGTTGGCCTTCGCCTCCTCGAGCCACAGCGCCTTGAGCTCCTCGAGTTTGTCGGGGTGCTCGGAGGCGAGGTCGTGCGCCTCGGCACGGTCGATGTCGGTGTGATAGAGCTCCCATACGTCATTCGGGAAGTCGCCCTTGCCGCTGACCGGGCCGTGCACACTGACGGCCTTCCAGCCCTCGTGCCAGATGCCGCGCTGACCGAACATCTCGAAGTACTGGGTCTTCTTGTTGGTCGGCCCATCCGGCTCCGCGGCGAACGACGGCACCATCGAGACGCCGGACAGCGGAGTCTGCTCGACGCCGTTGTAGGTCTCGGGGAACGGCACCCCACAGGCCTCGAGGATGGTCGGGACCACATCGACCGAGTGGTGGTACTGGTGGCGGATCTCGCCCTTAGCGGAGAAGCCCGCCGGCCAGTGGATCACCATCGGGTCGGCGACACCGCCCTGGTAGGTGTAGCGCTTGAACATCTTGTACGGCGTCGAGAACGCGGCCGCCCACCCGGTCGGGTAGTGGTTGTATGTGTCGGGCGAGCCCAGCTGGTCGACCATCGAAAGGTTCTGCTGCAGGTCGTCGGGATACCCGCCGAAGATCTTGCCCTCATTGACAGAGCCGTAGGGGCTGCCCTCGCCGGATGCCCCGTTGTCGGCGCAGTAGATGACGAGGGTGTTGTTGAGCTGCCCCGATTCCTCGAGGTAGTCGATGATGCGGCCGACCTGGCTGTCGGTGTACTCGCTGAAGCCCGCGTAGACCTCGGCCATGCGGCTGAACATCGCCTTCTCCTCGTCGGACAGCGAGTCCCAGGGGAGCACCTCGTCCGTCTGCGAGTACGTGCCTTCCGGCATCGGGTTCAGCGGGGTCAGGTCGGTGTCGGCGGGGACGATGCCCTTCTCCTTCATCCGGTCCAGGACCCACTCGCGGTACGCCTCGTAACCGTCGTCGAACATGCCCTTGTATTTGGCGATGTACTCCTCGGGCGCGTGGTGCGGCGCGTGGTTCGCCCCGGGGCAGAACCACAGGTACCAGGGCTTCTCCGGCTCGGTCTGCTTGACGTCGCGGATCATCTTCAGGGCCTGGTCGGCGAGATCCTTCGACAGGTGGTAGCCGTCCTCGGGCAGATAGGGCTGGTCGATGTAGTGGTTGTCCTCGGCGAGCGACGGGAACCAGTTGTTGGTCTCGCCGCCGACGAAGCCGTAGAACCGGTCGTAACCCTGCGCGAGCGGCCAGTGCTTCTTCGAGGCGCCGGCGGTCCACTCGTCGATCGGCACGTTGTGGTTCTTGCCGACCCAGAACGTCGACCAGCCGGCATCCCGCAGCACGTTCGCCATCGTCGCGTTCGAGTCGGGGATGTGCGAGTTGTAGCCGGGGAATCCGGTGGACGACTCAGAGATCGTCGCGAAGCCGTTCAGGTGGTGATTGCGTCCGGTGAGGAACGTCGAGCGGGTCGGTGAGCACAGTGCTGTGGTGTGCCACTGGGTGTAGGTCAGACCGTCCTTCGCCAGACGATCCATCGTCGGCATGCTGATGCGGCCGCCGTACGGAGACCATGCCGCCATGCCGGTGTCGTCGTACAGCACCACGAGCACGTTCGGCGCTCCCTGCGGCGCCTTGTCGGGCAGGAAAGCGTCCCAATCGCCCACCGAATCCCGTACGTCGAGTGCGATCTTCCCCTGGAATTCCCGCGCCATGATGCTCCCTCACTCCGGCCGTCTGTTCTCCCTTGCCCTGAACATATCGGGCGGCGCGTCGGGAAGGAAGAGGGCAGAAATGGCACAACGTGTCAAAGTGACGTATATTGCCGAGACCCCCTGAATCTTCCCGAAAGGATCGGCCATGCCCCGTGCAGCCATCTACCGCCGGTACGGCGACAGCAGCGTCCTCGAGATCGAGGACATCGAGACTCCCCAGCCGGGGCCGGGCATGGTGCGCGTGCGCGTCACGCGCTCGAGCGTGAACCCTGTCGACTCGAAGATGCGCGCGGGCCTCCTCTCCGGCGGTGCACCGCTCGAGGAGCCCGCGGTCGCGGGCATGGATGTCGCGGGGATCGTGGACGCCGTGGGTGAGGGAGCCGACACCCTGTCCGTCGGTGACCGCGTCGCCGGACTGTCCCCGAACGGCGCGGCCGCGGAGTACATCGTCACGTACGCCGCCGCCCTCGTGCGGATCCCGGACGGCGTCAGCGACGCGGTCGCGTCGACCATCGGGGTCGGCGGATCGACCGCGGTCCGCGCGCTCGGCGAGGCCGGTGTCGGCGAAGGCTCGGTGATCCTCGTCGACGGCGCCGCCGGGGGAGTGGGAACGTTCCTCACGCAGCTCGCGGTCGCCGCCGGCGCGACCGTCATCGGCACTGCGTCGCCGAAGAACCACGATGGGCTGCGCGAGCGCGGCGTGATCCCGGTGGACTACTCCGGCGACTGGCAGGGCGCTGTGCGCGAGGCTGCCGACGGACGCGCGATCGACGCTGCATTCGACCTGGTCACCGCCGGCAAGTACGACGCCTTCTCCGAGCTCGTGACCGAAGGTGGCGCCATCGTCACGCTCCTCGATCCCGAGGTCGCCGAGCGCGGCGGCATCATCATCACCGGCATGGAGGATGGCTACGACAGCGCCCTGCAGCGGGTGATCGACGGCGTCGCCGCGGGCGACATCCTCGTTCCCATCGAGGACGTGCTGCCGCTCGAGCGCATCGCCGAGGCGCAGGATCGCTCGGCCGCCGGGCACGTGCGCGGCAAGCTCGTCCTCGCGATCTGACGGGCGACGGTGGGCCGGGGCCGATGGCCCCGGCCCACCGTGCATCAACCCTTCAGCTGGTCGCGGATCGCCTGCTTGTGCACCGGCGTCGGCTGCACGACGTGCTCGGCGTACTCCGGATGCTTCGGAAGCCAGGCCACCACGTAGGGGCAGACCGGCACGATCGCGGCGCCCGAGGCGACCACGTCGTCGACGGCGGCGCGCACCAGCACCGAGGCCAGGCCCTTGCCGCCGTACTCCTCCGAGACGCCGGTGTGGAACAGCACACGCTGGTTCCCGCCTTCAGCCGCGACGTCGACATAGGACTCCTCGCCGATCTCCTTGGAGCCGGTGCCGTCCTCGCCGGTGTCCAGCAGCACGTAGCGCGACTCCTCCGGGCGGTCCTGCACGATGTAGCGCTCGTTCGTCATGTTCGTCTCCTGGTCACTGGCGCGGCCGCAGCCGGATGGTGGGCATGGGCGGGGCAGGCAGCGGCGCTCGCTGCCCTGGCGGGAACTCACCGAACAGTGCCGGTTTGCCGGCATCCGCGGCATCCGCCGGCTCGAAACCGAGCTCGGCCTGGTACCGGCGCCGGAACTCGACGATCTCGTCGTGACTGCGGCCGACGAAGTTCCACCACATCACGATTTGCTCGCCCAGCGGCACGCCGCCGAGCAGGATGATGCGGGCGCCATCGGCGCCCGCCGTCACATGCATGGTGTCCGCCCCGGTCGGCACGTACCCCAGCTCACGGTGCGCGACCGCGGTGCCGTTCACCTCGAAGCCCCCGGTCTCGGCGAGCAGCGCGTGCTCGAAGTCGGTGCGCACCGTCAGCGTCACCGACGCACCCGGTTCGAGGACCAGCTCCGCGCCGAGCAGGTCGGGCGTGCGTGTGTCGACCGGCGAGGTCGAGCCCAGCAGCGAGCCGATGAACACCCGTGCGGTCATCCCCGGCATGCTCACGGGCTCCGGCGCGTAGTGGTCGAAGTGGTTCTGCGAGAACCGGGTGCGCTCCGGCAGCGCGTACCAGAGCTGCACTCCGTGCAGCGTGCGCGTCTCGGGAGTGCTGATCTCGGAGTGGGTGATGCCGCTGCCCGCGATCATCAGGTTCAGCTCGCCCGGCCTCACGGCGGCCGCATTGCCGCCGGAGTCCAGGTGGTCGATCTCGCCGGTGAACAGCCAGCTCACGGTCGCCAGTCCGGTGTGCGGATGCCGCGGCACCTCCATGCCCCCGGAGACCGCGACGTCATCAGGCCCGTAGTGGTCGAGGAAACACCAGGCGCCTACCAGCGACCGCTGCTTCTGCGGGAGCGTGCGGTACACGGTCATCGCCCGCGGGCCGCCGAGCGGAACCTCGCGGGGCTCCAGCACCTCGACGCCGGTGCAGGGCTGCCCCGGCTCGAGCACCTCGACCTGCGGGTCCTTCTCGAGGTCGCTCACTTCACCAGTTTCCCCTCCGCATCGCGCGGTCTCACCGGATGCTCGCTGAGGATGGAGATCCGGTTGAACAGGTTGATCGTCACCGCGACCCACTCCGCGGCGGCGAAGGCCTCGTCGCCGAGCAGCCCGCGGGCGGCGGCCAGATCCGCCGCGGAGTTCTCGCTGAGCGGCATCCGGGTCGCTGCCTCGGCGATCGCGAGCATCGCCGCCTCGCGATCCGTGTACAGCTCGGCGTCACGCCAGGCCGGCAGCAGGTCGAGCTTCTGCTGGGTGATGCCGGCGGCACGGGCCTCCCTGGAGTGCAGGTCGAGGCAGAACGGGCAACCGTTCAGCTGCGACGCGCGCACCTTGATGTACTCGGTCTCGGCGGGCGTGAGCCCGGCGCTCGCCGCATGGTCGGCGATCGACGCCGACAGCGCCGACGCCGCCTTCCAGACGTCGGGCGAGGTCTTGTCCAGGTAAGGGCGCGTCATCATCTCTCCTCAGGTGGTGTCAGGCGTCCGCAGCCAGCCGGAAGCCGACGTGCGACATCCCGGTGTCCTCGGCCTGCGGCGAGCGCGCCGCCGGCCGGAAGCGCAGGCAGTAGTCCGGCGAGCACAGGAACGACCCGCCCTTGAGCACCCGGCGGGGGATCTGCTCGCCCTCGCGGGAGCTCGCCGCAGCGAGCAGGTTGGCCCGCTTGCCGGCATCCACCGGCTTGTCGGTCGGCACGATGTGCCGGGGGGCGTAGAAGTCGGTGGTCCACTCCCAGGTGTTGCCGATCATGTCGAACAGGCCGTAGCCGTTCTCGGGGTACGAGCCGACCGGGGCGGTGCCGCCGACACCGCGGCTGTCGTACGGGAACCGCCCCAGCCAGGAGTTCGCCAGCGCGCGTCCGCCCGGATACGGGTCCTCTCCCCAGGCGAAGCGGGAGCCGTCGACGCCGCCGCGGGCGGCGTACTCGTGCTCGGCCTCGGTGGGCAGGCGCCGGCCGGCCCACTCGGCGTAGGCCGTGGCATCCTCGAACGCGACGTGCACGACCGGGTGGTCCATCCGGTCGTCGATGCTCGAAGCGGGGCCGAACGGCGCGCGCCAGTGCGCGCCCGGCTCCCAGCGCCACCAGTTGCGCCAGTCGCGCAGGTCGGTCGGGCCGGGAGTCGGCGTGAAGACCATCGCGCCCGGCGCGAGGTCCTCCTCGGCGACGCCGGGATACAGCGCCGGGTCCATCGGCCGCTCGGCGACGGTCACATAGCCGGTGTCGTCGACGAAGCGGGCGTAGTCGGCGTTCGTGACCGCGTACCTGTCGATGCGGAACGACTCCACCCGACGCTCGTGCACGGGCTGCTCGTCCGGATAGAACTCCGTGGAGCCCATCCGGAAGGTGCCGCCGGGGATCAGTACCGTCTCGCGCGAATCGTCCGCCATGGCTCCCACCGTAATGCTCGCAGCGGATGCCGGGCGCTGGCATGATTCAGGATGTGGACGAGCAGACCTGGCGGAAGCGCACCGGACCGACGCTGCTGGTCGCTTCGATCGCGTTCCTGCTCGCGTACTCGTGGCGGGTGATCACCGAGGCGGACGGCGTCATCGAGGTGATCGCGAACGTGGTGATCATCGTCACCTGGGTGCTGTTCGTCGCTGACTACGTGGTGCGCTTCTCGCTGGCTCCGCAGAAGTGGCTCTGGTTCCGCACCCATCTCGCCGACCTCGCCATCACGATCATCCCGGTGCTGCGGCTCGCACGGCTGGGGCGCGTGTTCACGCGCCTGCCCGGCATGCGCCGCACGCGAGCCGCAGCGTTGCGCACCCGCATCCTCGTCTACGGCATCGCCGCGGCGGCCATCCTCATCCTCATCGCCTCGCTGCAGGTGCTCGACGTCGAGCGCAACGCGCCGGGTGCCACGATCGTCAGCTTCGGAGACGCACTGTGGTGGTCGTGCGTCACCGCCACCACCACCGGGTTCGGTGACCTCACCCCAGTGACCGTCGTCGGCCGGGCCGTCGGTGTGATCCTGATGTTCGGGGGCGTGGCGCTGGCCGGCATCATCACCGCGACGCTGGCCTCGTGGGTCGTCGAGCGCGGCGCAACCGCCGATGATGAGGACGACGCGGATGCGGCGACCAAGGCCGACGTGCACGCGCTGCGCGACGAGATCGCCGCGCTGCGCGAACTGCTCACCCGCCAGGGCGATGAACCTCCCCCGGGAAGCGGCACGGTTCAGTAACCTGACCTCATCGACATCGGAGGAGCCACCATGACCGATCTGCCCTCGTGGCGCGACACCGCCACCCGCAAGACGATCGTCGACTTCGTCGAGTCGGTCACGACCGGGGCGGATGCCGTGCCTGTCGAGGAGCGCATCGCGGTCTTCGACAACGACGGCACGCTGTGGTCCGAGAAGCCCGTGATCATCCAGCTCGACTACATCATCGGTCAGTGGGCGGGCGAGCTGAAGGCCGACCCCTCGCTCGCCGAGAAGCAGCCGTACAAGGCGGTCGCCACCGGCGACCTCGGCTGGATCGGAGACGCGGTCGAGAAGCACTACGGTGGCGACGACAGTGATCTGAAGGTGCTGCTCGGCGCCCTGGTCGGGCTCACCGACGGCCTGACGGTCGACGAATATGCGGCATCCGTCGCCGAGTTCTTCCGCACCGCGAAGCACCCCACGCTCGGCACGCCGTTCTCTGGTGCGGTCTACGAGCCGATGCGCGAACTGCTCCGCTACCTCGAGGCGAACGGCTTCACCTGCTACATCGCCTCCGCCGGCGAGCGTGACTTCATGCGCAGCGTCACCGAGGAGTACTACGGCATTCCGCCCGAGCGCGTGATCGGCTCGGCCTACGGCCTCACCTACGACGCGGATGCCAGGGCCGTGAAGTACTCCGCCAACCTGGACTTCCTCGACGACGGGGCGATCAAGCCGGTGCGCATCTGGAGCAGGACCGGCCGCCGTCCGCTGCTCGCCGCAGGCAACGCCAACGGAGATCTGCCGATGCTGCAGTTCGCCGTCGGCGACGGCACGGGCCGCCGCGGGCTCGCGCTGCTCGTGCACCACGACGATGCGGACCGCGGCGACACCCCTTACGACAAGGGCGCCGAGCTGGCGCTCGCCGCGGACGACGTCACCGTGATCAGCGTCTCCGACGACTGGTCGCAGATCTTCCCCGCGACGGATCCGGAATGAGCGCCATCGCATCCGCGCCCGCGCGCGGCTGGCTTGCCCCCACACTGCACGGGTACAAGCCGGCCTGGCTCGGCGCCGACATCGTGGCAGGGCTGTCCGCCGGCGCGGTCGTCGTGCCGCAGGCGATGGCCTACGCGACCATCGCGAACATGCCGGTGCAGATCGGTCTGTACACCTGCATGGTGCCGATGCTCGTCTACGCGCTGCTCGGTGGATCGCGCGCGATGAGCGTGTCGACGACGTCGACCATCGCGACGCTGACCGCCACCACGCTGGTCTCGGCCGGCGTCGCCGCGAACTCCGACAACCCGGTTCCCGACCTGATGGCGCTGACCCTCATCGTCGGCGTGATCCTGGTGCTGGCCAGGCTGCTGCGCCTGGGCAGCACGGTGGACTACATCTCCAAGCCGACGATCCTGGGCGTGCAGGTCGGCGTCGGCGCGACCGTCGCGGTCGGCCAGCTGCCGAAGCTGCTCGGCGTCGACAGCGAATACTCGGGGCACGGCTTCATCCGATCGATCCTCGGTGTCATCGAGGCCGTTCCCGGCATGAACGTGCCCACCCTGCTGCTGTCGATCGGGTCGATCGCCGGGCTCGTCCTGCTCAAGCGCTTCCTTCCGCGCGTCCCCGGCCCGCTGCTGGTGGTGGCCGCCGGCATCCTGCTCATGGCGTTCACGGGAATGAAGGATGCGGGCGTCGCGCTGATCGCGCCGGTGCCGACCGGGTTCCCCGCCTTCCAGTTCCCTTCGTTCGCGCACATCCAGGGGATGCTGCCGGGGGCGTTCGCGATCGCAGTGATGGCGTTCCTGGAGTCGAGTGCGGTGGCCCGCGGCATCCGTGAGGCGGGCGAGACGCAGATCGACAGCAACCGCGAACTCTTCGCGACCGGCGCCGCCAACACGATCGGCTCCTTCTTCCAGGTGCTGCCCGCCGCGGGCGGCTTCTCGCAGAGCGCGGTGAACAAGAACGCGGGCGCAAAATCACAGGTCGCCGGAATGGTGACGGTCGGGCTCGCCGTGCTGGTCGCACTGTTCCTCGGTCCGGTGCTCAGCCTCATGCCGCAGGCGACGCTCGCCGCTCTCGTGTTCGTCGCCGTCGTCGGCCTGATCGACGTGGTCGGGCTCGCCCGGCTGTGGCGGTTGAACCGTCCCGACTTCTGGGTAGCGGCGGTGACCGCGTTCATCGGCCTCACCGCCGGCCTGCTGCTGGCCGTGGCCGTGGGGGTGATCGGCACCTTCGTCGTCGTCTTCCGCGAGCTGAACCGGGTGCGTCTGAACGTGGGTGAGGCGCGTGACGGTGTGCTGCCGGTGCACCTGATCGGCGCGGTCTACACCGCGAACGCCCTGAACTACGAGACCTCGATACTGGATGCCGCGGACGCGGTGCCCGGGCTGAAGGCGCTGGTGCTGGAGACAGCGCAGATGCGTGTGGTCTCGGTCACCGTGCTCGACACCCTCACGGATCTGGACCACGAGCTGAAGGCGCGCGGCATCGAGCTGCGTCTCGCGTCGGTGCCGGACTCGGCCGCTGTCGTCGCGCGGCGCGGCGGCTGGTTCGAGGGGCTCGAGAAGGAGGGGCGCGTGTACGGGACCCTCGACGAGGCGATGCGCGGCCCCGTGCACTGAGCGTTCTTCAGTCGTCGCGGTTCGCGGTTCCAGAGGGCCAAGGCAGACGGCCGAGTGTTCTCAACCGTGGATGCCGCGGTTGCCGGCCCCGCACCTCAATAAGGGATGACCGCGTACAGCAGAGAGCTCGCCCAGCCCACGATCACTCCGAAGAGCCCCGAGATGGCGATGCCAGTGGCGATGCCCGCGGTGCCTTTCGGCGCATTCTGGCGCAGTGCCACGATGCCGAGCGCGAGGGCCGTGCCGAACAGGCCCAGCGAAAGGATCCCGCGGAGCGCGCCGAGCATCGTCGCCACTGTGCGGCCCTGCGGGGTGGTGAACAGGAACGGCTGGATGATCGAGAAGATCACCGCAAGGGCCATCCCGATGAGCGCGACGATGAGGGCAGTGCGTCCGAGCGGACTGCCCGTCGACGGCTGCGCAGAGGCCTGTGCAGGCTGGACCGGGTACCCGGCGTAGCCGGAGTAACCGGGCGGCGGGGTCGGGATCGCGGGCTCCTGCTGCGGGGACTCCTGCCGTGGGGCGGGCACGTCCTGTGGGTTCTGCGGCTGGCTCATGGCCCCGAGCCTAGGGGGCGGGGGCCTGATGGCATCAGTCCCAGTGGCCGGGGCGCTGCAGCACGTGCGAGGTGACGGTCGCGCCGTCGGCGCCGACCTCGGCCGTCGCGTACAGCAGTGACAGAGTCGGATAGCCGTGCGTCGTGTTGTCGCGGATGATCGCGCGATCGTCGTCGGGGTCGAGGGCGGCGGTCTCCTGGAGCAGCGCGAGCCAGGCATCCGGAGCGGCTGCCGTGAATCGCGGAAGCCAGGCGGCGATCCGCGCGGTGCCCGGGTCGTCGAGGTCGTCGTGCGCGATCATGTGCACGCCGGGGGCGACTGGCGTCTCGCGCAGCGAGGCGCCGTCCCAACTGAGCACGCGAGAGCCCTCGGGCGTGACCTCGAGCAGGTTGAAGCCGTGCATGCGCGGCGAGCCCTGCGGAGAGCGGCCCGCGACCGACTCCAGTGCCAGCGAGCCGCGCGAGAGCGCCTGATCGGCGGGCAGGTCGAGCACGTCGGCCCGGTTGAGCAGCACGGCGAGTCGACGGGATGCCGGGTCGACTGCGAGCCACGCGCCGCCCGCTCGGCGGTCGCGGATGCCGATCACACCGGGGTAGCGGTCGGGCCACCAGGCGCCGAGATCGTCCCAGTCGCGCTGCGGGTCCTCATCGCGAACGGCGAGCAGTCGGGCGGCGCCCGGTTCGGTCTCGATGACGACGGTGCACACGCGGCCAGTCTATGGCCGGCCCGACCACCCGGGTCCTGACGTCCTTCGTCTCGCTGCGCTCGCTCAGGATCCGTGACGGGTGTCGTGCTCCCGGGTCCTGAGCGAGGAGCGCCAGCGACAGACGATCTGTTCCGGGTCCTGAGCGAGGAGCGCCAGCGACAGACGATCTGTTCCGGGTCCTGAGCGAGGAGCGCCAGCGACGAGACGAAGGGCGTTCAACGCCGATCGTGCGCGACTCGGGACCAGTCGGTCGGGACCGCCCGGTAGCCGTCGCGACAGAGCTCGACGACGGTGGAGATGAGACCCCACAGGGCCACTGCGCTGAGAAGGATCACGATGAACATGGCAGTAACGCTACGTCTGGCGGAAAAGCGCCACGAGTGGCATGATGGACAGCAATCGCAGGAAAACTGCCAACCTGAATCGAGTGTCGATGAAGACCGTCGCGTGCATCATCCAGCCAGGGTTCGCCCCTTTCGAATTCGGCATCGCCTGCGAGGTGTTCGGCCTCGACCGCTCCGACGACGGCGTGCCGAACTTCGACTTCCGTGTGGTCGCGGCCGACGCAGGCGAGGTGCCGTCGAAACTGGGGTTCACGGTCGGGGGAGTGGGCGACCTCTCCTTCGCACGCGAGGCCGACGTGCTCGTGCTGTGCCCGTTCCCCAAGGAGCAGTGGGGCTCCGTCGATCCCCGCATCCTCGACGTGATCCGCGACGCGGGTGAACGCGGCGCGTGGATCCTCAGCGAGTGCAGCGGCGTGTTCGCACTCGCCGAGGCCGGGGTGCTCGACGGGCGCCGCGCGACCACGCACTGGATGTACTCGGACGTGCTGGCCGAGCGGTATCCCGCCGTCACCGTCGACCCCGACGTGCTGTTCGTCCACGACGGCCGCATCATCACCAGCGCGGGCACCGCAGCCGGCATCGACGCCTGCCTGTCGCTGCTGCGCATCGAGCTGGGCGCCGAGCTCACCAATCGGATCGCCCGCCGCATGGTCGTGCCGCCGCAGCGCGACGGTGGGCAGGCGCAGTTCATCGACCGGCCGATCCCCGTCGTCGCCGAGGCCTCTCTCTCGAGTCTGGTGAGCTGGGCGGTCGAGCACCTCGACGAGGATCTCTCGGTGGAGCGGCTCTCCGCGCACGCGCACATGTCGCCGCGCACCTTCGCCCGGCGGTTCAAGGCCGAGCACGGCGTCACCCCGGCGGTCTGGCTCACGAGGCAGCGGGTCATCCAGGCGCAGCGGATGCTCGAGCGCACCGACGAAGGCATCGATCAGATCGCGGCGGAGTGCGGGTTCGGCTCGGCGGCAGTGCTGCGGCAGAACTTCGCCCGCATCGTCGGCACCAGCCCCACCGCCTACCGGGCGACGTTCAGCTGCGTCGAGGAGCCGGCGGCCTGAGGGGAACGAAACATTCCGAAACTCTTGCTTATCGTCTCGGCATGCTCCTATGTTTTTGTTGCAAACAGAAACATATGCGTCACTCCCGTGACGTCTGTGTCCGACGACGATGTCAGGAGATTCACCCATGCGCCGATCGACCCGATCGCTGCTGGTGGCCACGGCCGCCGCAGCCCTGGTGCTGCCGTTGTGCGGCGTCACCGCCGCGAACGCGGCTCCGCCCTCGTTCAGCAGGTCCGACAAGGATGCACTGCGCAACCAGACGCCGGTCGATCTCGCGATCGGCAGCGCCGCCTGGGGCGAGAAGATGCTGACCGACTACGACCCGGCGGCCCCGACCGAGTTCCAGGACATTCTGAGCCGGCAGTTCTCGTCGCTGACGCCCGAGAATGACATGAAGTGGGATGCCGTGCATCCTGCCCCCGGCGTCTATGACTTCGCCTCGGCCGACGCCCTGGTCGCCTTCGCCGAGGCGAATCACCAGAAGGTGCGCGGCCACACCCTGGTCTGGCACAGCCAGAACCCTGCCTGGGTCACCGAGGCGGCGAAGACCTGGACCTGTGAGCAGGCGAAGGACGTGCTGGAGGACCACATCCGCACCGTCGTCGGCCACTTCAAGGGCAAGGTCTACGAGTGGGATGTCGCCAACGAGATCTTCAAGGACACCTGGGATGCCGGTGGCGTGTCCTTGCGCACCGACAGCAACCCCTTCCTCAAGGCGTGCGCCGATGACCCGGTCGGTCTCCTCGCGGACGCGTTCACCTGGGCGCATGAGGCAGACCCTGCCGCGGTGCTGTTCCTGAACGACTACAACGCCGAGGGCATCAACGAGAAGACCGACGCGTACTACGACCTTGCACAGCAATTGCTGGACCGCGGCGCGCCCCTGGGTGGATTCGGCGCACAGGCGCACCTGAGCCTGCAGTACGGCTTCGACACCTCTCTGCAGGCGAACATGGAGCGCTTCGCCGCGCTCGGCCTGAAGGTCGCCATCACCGAGGCGGACGTGCGCATCCCTGTGCCTGCGGGGCAGAGTGGTCCGACCGCCGAGCAGGTCGCCACTCAGAGTGAGCGCTACCGCGCTCTGCTCCAGGCGTGTCTGAACGTGAAGGCGTGCTCGTCGTTCACGGTCTGGGGCTTCACTGACGCGCACTCCTGGGTGCCCGGGGTGTTCCCCGGTGAGGGCTGGGCGACGATCTCGGACGAGTCCTTCACGCGGAAGCCCGCGTTCGATGCGCTGCTCACCGCGCTGAGGGATGCCACCCCGGGCGTCTCGCCGCGCCGCGGCTGACTCGGGCAGCCGCTGACCCGCATCGAGCGGGACCGGAGCCGCGGGGAGCGTGTCTGTCTGCGGCTCCGGTCCCAACCGTTGCGGGTGTTCGCCAGCCGGACCCGCAATGAGTGGAACCGGAGCAGGGTGAGCGGAGCGGAACTGAGGCAGACTTGAGGGCGTGAACATCGTCGTCGGGGTCACGGGCGGGATCGCCGCCTACAAGGCCGTGCACCTGGTCCGGCTGCTGACCAAGGGGGGCCACGACGTCACCGTCGTCCCCACCGAGGACGCGCTGCGCTTCGTCGGGCTGCCCACCTGGGAGTCCCTCAGCCGCAACCCCGTGACCACGAGCGTGCACGAGGACGTCGCCCGCGTGCGGCACGTCGCCCTCGGGCAGAACGCGGATCTGGTCGTGATCGCGCCGGCCACCGCCAACACGATCGCGAGGATGGCCGCAGGCATCGCCGACGACCTGCTCGGCACCACGCTGCTCGCCACCGAGGCGCCGGTGGTGATCGCCCCGGCGATGCATGCCGAGATGTGGCGGCATCCGGCCACCCAGGCGAACATCCGCACGCTGCGCGAGCGCGGCGTGATCATCGTCGGCCCCGCCGAGGGAGAACTGGCCGGTGGTGACTCCGGCCCCGGCCGGATGTCCGAGCCCGAGCAGATCCTGGATGCCGCGCACGCGGCGCTCGCACCGCAGGACCTGACCGGGCTGACCGTGGCCGTGTCGGCCGGCGGCACCCGAGAGCCGATCGACCCGGTGCGCTACCTCGGCAACCGCTCCAGCGGCCGGCAGGGCGTCGCGCTCGCGGCATCCGCCGCCGCGCGCGGCGCCGACGTGGTGCTGGTCGCGGCGAACGTCGAGCAGGACGTGCTGGTGGATGCCCGGCATCCCGGCATCCGCGTCGAGAACGTCGAGACCGCCGCCGAGCTGGCCGACGCGATGCGCGCGGTCGCTCAGGACGCGGACGTGATCGTGATGGCTGCCGCTGTCGCGGACTATCGGCCGGCCGTGGCCGCGACCGAGAAGCTGACCAAGGAGGACGGTCTGCTCACGCGCATCGACCTCGTCGAGAACGAGGATGTGGTCGCAGGTCTCGCCGCGAACCGCCCCGGCGAGCAGACGATCGTCGCGTTCGCGGCCGAGACGCTCGCCGACCCCGAACAGCGCCGCGAGCGCGCCCGGCGCAAGAGGGAGCGCAAGGGCGTCGACCTGCTCGCGGTGAATCGTGCGGATGCCGCACACGGGTTCGAGCTCGCCGACAACGCGGTCGAGATCATCGGCGACGGCGGTGAGGTCGTCGCCGAGCGCGCCGGCTCCAAGCGCGAGGTCGCCGATGCGATCTGGGATGCGGTGCTCGTCCACCGTGCAGAGTGAGCGGGTACAGTTGCCCGCTGGCGCGCCCCGAAGCGCCGCGCTAAACTTTTCGTACTGTAGAAATCTACTTCCATGAAATGGAATCTCAAATGAATGCTCCGCTGCCCGCCACGACCACGCGCGAGATCGCGCCCGAGCTGGCCCGTTCCTGGCTGCTCGTCGCGGCGACGCGCCCCGAGACCTTCGATGATGCCGCAGCGTCCCATGCCGACGCCGTCGTGCTCGACATCGAGGACGCCGTCGACGCCAGTCACAAGGACGAGGCCCGCGAGGACGTCATCCAGTGGCTGAACACCGAGGGCAATAGCGCCTGGGTGCGCATCAACGACGCCACCAGCGACCACTGGAGCGCCGACCTCGAAGGTCTGCGCTCGGCGGCGGGGCTGAAGGGCGTGATGCTCGCCAAGACCGAGTTCGGCAGTCAGGTGGAGGACACCTTCAACCGCCTCGGCGCGCGGGTCCCCGTCGTCGCCCTCGTGGAATCCGCGATCGGCATCGAGAACGCCACCGAGATCGCCCGCGCCAAGGGCGCCTTCCGCCTGGCCTTCGGCAGCGGCGACTTCCGCCGCGACACCGGCATGTCGGCCGACCGCGAGGCGATGGCCTACCCGCGCGCCCGCCTGGTCATCTCCAGTCGCGCCGGCGGCCTGCCCGGCCCGATCGACGGCCCCACCGTCGGCTCCAGTCACCCGATCCTGCGCGAGCAGTCCGCCATCACCGTGTCGATGGGCATGACAGGAAAACTCTGCCTGCAGACCGACCAGACGCCCGTCGTCAACGAGGTCATCAGCCCCACGCGCACCGACGTCGAGTGGGCCTACGAGTTCCTCGAGGACTTCGATGCCCGCGGCCGCATCGTGCGCGACGGCAGCGACCTGCCGCGACTGGGCCGAGCCCGCAAGATCATGCAGCTCGCAGAGGCCTTCGGTGTGACGCCGAACGGCCGCTGACCACCGTCACCCACAAGAAGGAGTCAGATATGACCCAACTCACCGCGGGCGACGCCGCCCCCGCATTCACCCTGTCCGACGCCGACGGCGTCACGACCTCGCTCTCGGACTACCACGGCAAGAACGTCGTCGTGTACTTCTACCCGAAGGCCGCGACCCCGGGCTGCACCACTGAGGCCTGTGACTTCCGCGACAACCTGTCGTCGCTCGCCGCCGCCGGTTACGCCGTCGTGGGCGTCTCGCCCGACGAGGTCGCCGACATCAAGTCGTTCTCGGATGCCGAGGGGCTGACCTTCCCGCTGCTCGCCGACACCGACGCATCCGTGGCGCGCGCCTGGGGCGTGTGGGGCGAGAAGACCGTGGGCGACCGCACCTTCGACGGCGTCATCCGCTCGACCTTCGTGCTGGACGGCGAGGGCGTCGTGCAGCGCGCCGAGTACGGTGTGGAGGCGACCGGCCACGTGGCGCGTCTGCGCGAGGAGCTCGGCGTCTGAATTCTCGCGTCGCGGAATATCGTTGGCGGGAGGGGTTGACAAACCCCTCCCGCCTTCTGCATACTAATTACACATGCTGAAAGAACAGTTCCGGGATACGGAATCGGATCTTCTCGAAGATTCCCGTATAGCCTTACACCCCGGATGCCAGCATGGCTTGAGGTACGAAGATGTCGCTCGAGGAGTTCAACGCTCTCCCGCGTGAAGAAGCCGTCACCATCGTGAAGCCGGCGCTCGATGTCGCCCGCTGGATCGATGCGATCGTCGATTCCCGGCCCTACGGGTCGGTCGACGAGATCACCGCAGCCGCCACCGTCGTGGCCGCCCCGCTCTCCGAGGCGGAGATCGACGGAGCACTGGCGCACCACCCCCGCATCGGGGAGCAGCCGAAGGGTGCGACCGCCGAGGCGGCGCACTCTCGCAGTGAGCAGGCCGGCGTGGACGCATCCGCCGCCGCTGCGCTCGCCGAGGGCAACCGCGCCTACGAGGCGAAGTTCGACCGGGTCTACCTGGTGCGCGCCGCAGGGCGCTCGGCAGACGACATCCTCGCCCTGCTGCAGACGCGGCTCGGCAACACCCCCGAGCAGGAGCTCGCCGTCATCGACCAGCAGCTGCGCGAGATCGCGGCGCTGCGCCTGGCGGCAGCCATCGAGACTGAAGGAGCACGCGCATGAGCGTCTCTCACGTGACCACCCACATCCTGGACACATCGATCGGGCGCCCGGCGTCCGGCGTCGCCGTCGTACTCGAGGCCCGAGTCGGCGACGGATGGTCTGAGATCGGTACGGGCCTCACCGATGCTGACGGGCGGGTGAAAGCGCTCGGCCCGGAGCGGCTGGAGAGCGGTGCCTACCGCCTCCGGTTCGACACCGCGGCCTACTTCGCCGGCATCGAAACGGACACCTTCTTCCCGGAGGTGGCGCTGACCTTCTCGGTCGACGCCGCACAGGAGCACTACCACGTGCCGCTCCTGCTGAGCCCGTTCGCCTATTCCACTTACCGAGGAAGCTGAGTACGAAAATGACCAACATCATTCTGGGCAAGAACCAGTACGGCAAGGCCGAGGTCCGCGTCGTCCGCATCACGCGCGACACCGACCGCCACGAGATCGAGGACCTCAACGTCACCTCGCAGCTGCGCGGCGATCTCGACAGCGCGCACTTCGACGGCAACAACGAGCACGTCGTCGCCACCGACACGCAGAAGAACACCGTGTACGCCTTCGCCAAGGACGGCGTCGGCAGCCCGGAGGAGTTCCTCGTGCGTCTCGGCCGGCACTTCACCGGTGAGTTCGACTGGATCACCGGCGGCCGCTGGGAGGCCGAGCAGTACACCTGGCAGCGCATCGAGGGCGAGAACGGTCCGCACGACCACTCCTTCGTCCGGGGTGGCACCGAGACCCGCACCTCCGTGGTGCAGATCGACGGCGACGACACGGTCGTCATCGCCGGCCTGACGGACCTCAAGGTCCTCAAGTCCACCCAGAGCGGCTTCGTGGGCTACCCGAAGGACAAGTACACCACCCTCGCCGAGACTGAGGACCGCATCCTCGCCACCTCGGTGACGGCGAAGTGGCGCTACAACCGCACCGACATCGACTTCAACGAGGTCTTCGCGGACGTCCGCCGGCTGCTGCTCGCCGGGTTCTCGAAGAACTACTCGTACGCCCTGCAGCACACGCTGAAGGAGATGGCCGAGGCCGTGCTCGAGGCGCACCCCGAGATCGACGAGATCCGCTTCTCGACTCCGAACAGCCACCACTTCGTCGTGGACCTGTCGCCGTTCGGTCTGGAGAACCCCAACGAGGTGTTCTTCGCCGCCGATCGTCCCTACGGCCTGATCGAGGCGTCGTTCCTCCGCGAGGGCGCGGACACCGACCACTGGTCGTGGGACGGCATCGCCGGCTTCTGCTGAGCCGGCGCAGCTGACCCGGCGCACGCCGGACAGCACAGGGTGAGCCCGCGGGGGCGGGCTCACCCTCTACTTCCCATGCCCCCGACACGCATGCCCACCCCGAATAGCGGGTCACCGGACGAGGAGGTCCACCAATGACTGCTGCACGCAGCTCAGCGAAGAGCAAGACTAAGACAGAATCCACCCGTCCGGAGGACGAGGCGCTGAGCATCGGCTCGGCGTTCACCTACGGGCTCCAGCACGTGCTGACCATGTACGGCGGCATCATCGCCCCGCCGCTCATCATCGGCAGTGCTGCAGGTGTCGACCCGCAGATGATCGGCGTGCTGATCGCCGCCTGCCTCTTCGTCGGCGGTCTCGCCACCCTGCTGCAGACCCTCGGCCTGAAGTTCGGCAAGAACGTGCCGCCGCTGTTCGGCTCGCAGCTGCCGCTGGTGCAGGGCGTCTCCTTCGCCGGTGTCGCGACCATGCTCGCGATCGTGAACGGCAACAAGGAGACCGGTCTCACCGACATCTTCGGAGCGGTGATCATCGCCGGTCTGATCGGTCTGGCGATCGCGCCGTTCTTCGCGCAGATCGTGCGGTTCTTCCCCGCGGTGGTCACCGGTGTCGTGATCACCACGATCGGTCTGTCGCTGATGCCGGTGGCCGGCAAGTGGATCACCGGCCAGAACCCGGAGGCCCCTGGCTGGGCCGACCCGGTCAACGTCGGCATCGCCGCCTTCACGCTCGCCGTGATCATGCTGCTGAGCAAGGTCGGCAACGCCTTCATCTCGCGTCTGTCGATCCTCATCGCGATGATCGTAGGCACGATCTTCGCCGTCATCATCGGCCGCGCCGACTTCTCGAAGGTGCTCGAGGGCCCGGTGTTCGCATTCCCGACGCCGTTCGCGTTCGGTGTGCCGACGTTCAACTTCGCCGCGATCCTCTCGATGACGATCGTGGTGCTCGTGATCCTCACCGAGACCACCGCCGACATCCTGGCCGTCGCCGAGATCACCGGCTCCAAGGTCGACCGCAAGCGCATCGCTGCGGGCCTGCGCGCCGACATGGTCTCGACCGCCGTCGCCCCGATCTTCAACTCGTTCACCCAGAGCGCGTTCGCCCAGAACGTCGGCCTGGTCGCCGTGACCAAGATCAAGAGCCGCTACGCGGTCGCTGCCGGCGGTGGGGTGCTGATCGTCCTCGGTCTGTTCCCGGTGCTCGGCCGCATCGTCGCCGCGATGCCCACCGCCGTCCTCGGCGGAGCAGGCATCGTGCTGTTCGGAACGGTCACCGCTTCCGGCATCCGCACGCTGGCGAAGGTCAAGTACGAGGGCAACATGAACCTGATCATCGTGGCCGCCTCGATCTCGGTCGGCGTGCTGCCCGAGGTGGTCCCCGGTATCTACTCGAACTTCCCGAGCTGGTTCCAGGTCATCTTCAACTCGGGCATCAGCTCGGCCGCCGTGATGGCCATCCTGCTGAACCTGATCTTCAACGTCTGGACCAAGGGCAACTCCGAGAATCCGTCGGTCTTCGGCGCGGCTCCGGTGCGGTCCGTCAAGACCGACGTCATCCGCGTGCTGAAGGAGGGCGACCGCGTTCAGGGCGGCAGGCTCGTCGACGCCGACGGCAAGGACGTGCCGGTGCAGGACGACGACGTCGACCTGTCGCACCACTGACGCACGACGCTGACGGACGCGGGGTTCGCAGGGGCCGAAAAGCCCCGGCGGGCCCCGTTTTCGTCTTGACAAGCGCGCCGTTCTAGGCGCACACTAGCTTGCGTATGATGAAAGCTTTCTTTCATATCGTGAAAGTCAATGACATGAAGGACACTGAAGAGCCGGACGAGGAGGTCCGCAGATGAACGGCTCCCCGCTCCGCGGATCAGCCGCGACCGCCGAACGGCATCCCGGCCGCGGTCACCACCAACTCTCCGATGTTCGCCTCGGGCGGCAGCTGGGCCATGAACACCACGGCCCTGGCCGCATCGGCAACGTCGAAGGTCGGCTCCACCAGACGAGAGCCGTCCGGCTGCAGCGCCCCGGAGCCCACACCGATCTCGGTCATGATGCTCGTGGCCGCGTTGCCGATGTCGATCTGGCCGCACGAGATGGAGTCGACGCGCCCGTCCAGGTCGATCGACTTCGTCAGGCCGCTGATGGCGTGCTTGCTCACCGCGTAGGCCACGGACTGCGGGCGCGGCACGTGCGCGGCGATCGATCCGTTGTTGATGATGCGGCCACCGCGCGGTTGCTGCGCGCGCATGGCCCGCATCGCGGCGCGCGCGCAGAGCAGGGCGCCGGTCACGTTCACCTCGAGCGTCGCGCGCCAGGCATCCGCCTCCACGTCGGCAGCGGATGCCGCGGGGCCGAACGTCCCGGCGTTGTTGAACAGCACGTCCACACGGCCCCACTCGGCCACGACGGCCGCGAACGCGGCATCCACGTCGGCCTCCGACGTCACGTCGGCCGGCAGCACCAGCATCCGGTCCCTGTCCTGTGCCGTCTCCCGCAGCGCCGCCTCGCGGCGCCCGATCAGGGCCACTCGGAATCCGGCGTCGTGCAGAGCATGCGCGGTCGCCCGGCCGATCCCCGAACCCGCTCCCGTCACCACGGCGATGCGTCCGTCCACTCTCTGACCTCCTGAACTCGACCGTCTGCCGCAACCCGGCAGCCCCCTACATCTAACAAGAAAGGCCGACCATGTATGCAGATCGCAGCACCGGCGCACTCGGCTCCGACACCACGGACCACGACCCCGAAGAGACCGCCGAATGGCTCGAGTCGCTCGATGCGCTGATCGCGCAGCGCGGCTCGGACCGGGGCGAGTACATCGTCCGTGAACTGGTCGACCGTGCCGGCATCGCCTCGGAGCCGAGCGCGACCACCGACTACGTCAACACCATCCCGGCATCCGCCGAGCCGGAGTACCCCGGCGATGAAGAGCTGGAGCGGCGCTACCGCGCCTGGATGCGGTGGAACGCGGCCGTGCTGGTGCACCGCGCGCAGCGCCCCGGCATCGGCGTCGGCGGGCACATCTCCACCTACGCGGGCGCCGCGACCCTCTATGAGGTCGGCTTCAACCACTTCTTCCGCGCCAAGGACCACCCGGGCGGCGGCGACCAGGTGTTCTTCCAGGGGCACGCCTCGCCGGGCATGTACGCCCGCGCGTTCATGGAGGGACGCCTCACCGAGGAGGACCTCGACGGCTTCCGCCAGGAGAAGTCCCGTGAGGGCCACGCACTGAGCTCGTACCCGCATCCGCGCCTCATGCCGGAGTTCTGGGAGTTCCCGACCGTGTCGATGGGCATCGGCCCGATGAACGCGATCTACCAGGCGCAGAACAACCGCTACCTGCACAACCGCGGTCTGAAGGACACCTCTGACCAGCACGTCTGGGCGTTCCTCGGCGACGGCGAGATGGACGAGCCGGAGAGCCGTGGCCTGCTGCAGCTCGCCGCCAACGACGGCCTCGACAACCTCACCTTCGTCGTGAACTGCAACCTGCAGCGCCTGGACGGCCCGGTCCGCGGCAACGGCAAGATCATCCAGGAGCTCGAGGGCTTCTTCCGCGGCGCCGGATGGAACGTCATCAAGGTGGTCTGGGGTCGCCAGTGGGACGACCTGCTCGAGCGCGACACCGAGGGCGCCCTGCTCGACATCATGAACACCACCCGCGACGGCGACTACCAGACCTACAAGGCCGAGTCGGGCGGGTTCATCCGGGAGAACTTCTTCGGTCGCGACCCGCGTGCGAAGGCCCTCGTCGACGACCTCAGTGACGACGAGATCTGGGGCCTCAAGCGCGGCGGCCACGACTACCACAAGGTCTTCGCGGCCTACCAGCAGTCGATGCAGCGCAACGGCAAGCCCACCGTCATCCTGGTGAAGACGGTGAAGGGCTACGGCCTTGGTCCGCACTTCGAGGCGCGCAACGCGACGCACCAGATGAAGAAGCTCACCCTGCAGGACCTGAAGGACTTCCGCGACCACCTGCGGGTGCCTATCACCGACGCGCAGCTCGAGGACAACCCCTACCTGCCGCCGTACTATCACCCGGGTCAGGATGCTCCGGAGATCCAGTACATGCAGGAGCGGCGCCGCGCCCTCGGCGGGTATCTGCCCGAGCGCCGTCCAGAGGCATCCGGCGAGATCGCGCTGCCCGATCCGAAGGCCTACGAGGTCGCGGCGCGCGGTTCCGGCAAGCAGCAGGCGGCCACCACGATGGCCTTCGTGCGCGTGCTGAAGGACCTCATGCGCGACAAGGAGTTCGGCAAGCGCATCGTGCCGATCATCCCCGACGAGGCGCGCACCTTCGGCATGGACGCGTTCTTCCCGACCGCGAAGATCTACAACCCGAACGGCCAGAACTACCTCGCCGTCGACCGTGACATCGTGCTCTCGTACAAGGAGTCCGAGGCCGGGCAGATCCTGCACATCGGCATCAACGAGGCCGGCTCGATCGCGGCGTTCACCGCCGCCGGCACCAGCTACGCCACGCACGGCGTGCCGCTCATCCCGGTGTACGTGTTCTACTCGATGTTCGGCTTCCAGCGCACCGGCGACTCGCTGTGGGCGGCCGCCGATCAGATGACGCGAGGATTCCTCATCTCGGCCACCGCCGGGCGCACCACGCTGACCGGCGAGGGCCTGCAGCACGCCGACGGGCACTCGCCGCTGCTCGCGGCGACGAACGCCGCCGTGGTCACCTACGACCCGGCATTCGGCTACGAGATCGGGCACATCGTGCGCGCGGGCATCGAGCGGATGTACGGGCCGGACTCCACCGACCGTAATCACATCTACAACATCATGGTCTACAACGAGCCGATCGTTCAGCCTGCCGAGCCCGAGGGCGTCGACGTGCCGGGCATCCTCGGTGGCATCCACCGGATCGCTCCCGTGGCAGCGCCGAAGGCGCACCTGCTGGCATCCGGAATCGGCGTGACCTGGGCGCAGGAGGCGCAGCAGCTGCTGCGCGACGACTGGGGCGTGGACGCGGACATCTGGTCGGTCACCTCGTGGACCGAGCTGCGCCGTGATGCGGTCGCCGCCGAGGAGGACGAGTTCCTCGGGAAGGGCTCGCGCGTGCCGTTCATCCAGCAGCAGCTGGCCGACGCGCACGGCCCGATCGTCGCGGTCAGCGACTACGCGAAGGACTGGGCCGACTCGGTGCGACAGTTCGTGCCGAACGACTGGGCGACGCTCGGCGCCGACGGCTTCGGCTTCTCGGACACACGGGCCGCCGCCCGTCGGTACTTCAAGATCGACGGCCCGTCGGTCGTCGTGCGCACCCTGCAGCTGCTCGCCAAGCGCGGCGAGGTGGATGCCGCCGTGCCGGCGCAGGCCGCCGAGAAGTACCGTCTGCTCGACGTGAACGCCGGCAGCAGCGGCTCCGACGCGGAGTGAGTGTCTGACGCGCCACTCAGAGATGGAAAACGCGGCTCTGCGCAGCGGGGAGCGGCGTTTTCCATCTCTGAACGTCGCGACCCGGCGGCGGGTTCACGTCATTCGCGTGGTGCGAGCCGATCCGCGAGTGCGCGCAGGCGCTGCAACTCGGCTCGCGTCGGGGTGCCCGGTGTCGCCGTGGGTCGATCGAGCTCGGCATCCAGATCCAGGACGCGGAAGTCGGTACAGGTGTCGCCGTCGAACACCGCCGCTGTGGTGATGAAGCGATGCTCGACGCCGGTGACGCGGGTCGTCCGGATGCCGTTCTGCACTCCGCGGGTCAGCTGCACGCGCACGAGCATCCCGAGCATCGAGTTCGGAACCGCGGGCAGATACGACACGGTGTCGCCCTGCGCGTAGACGATCAGGGCGTCCTTCTCGAGGTCGGTGGCGGGGTCGGTGAACCGGTACCGCTCCATCGGCTGCACGACGTGCGGATGGTTGCCGAGGATCACGTCGACGCCGAGATCGGCGATGCGGTGTCCGTTGTCGATCACGTGCTGGATGGGGAAGGACTCGAACTCAAGGCTCCAGTGCGCGCACGCGACGATGGCATCCGCGCCGCGCGATCGCGCGATCGTGACGTGCTTCTCGATCAGTCCGAGATCGGGATTCTCCAGGTTGAGGCGCACGTAGTTCGCCGAGTACGCCTGCTCCGGCGGGAACGGGCGGCCATTGACGGAGAACGTGTACGACAGGACCGCGACCCGGATGCCGTTCATGTCGACGACGGGGATGTCGTCCTGCTCGGACGGGGTGCGGGCGGTGCCGACATGCCCGATGCCCTCGGCGTCGAGCACGTCCAGAGTCTCGCGCAGCCCCTCGATGCCCTGGTCCAGGCAGTGGTTGTTCGCGGTGGAGAAGAAGCCGTAGCGCGACCCGATGCCGGTGAAGACGCGCAGCATCCCGACAGACGAGTTCAGCGGGGGAGCGGAGAGGATGCTTCGCGGTGGGGCCCCCAAGGAGCGGGAAGGCGCCACGGGCGTCTCCAGATTCGCGATCGTGAGGTCGGCCTCGAACGCGAAGTCCGCGACGTCGTCGAAGAGGTGCGTCGTGTTGTCCGGGCGCACCTGCTCGGCGGAGAGCAGGTCACCTCCGGATGCGAGTACCCCGGTCAGCTCGGGAGTGAAGTCCGTTGGAGGCTCGAAGCCGAGCCGCATCCGGGCGAATCGCCGCTCGATGTCGGTGCCGCGCTGTGCCTGTTCGACGGGACGCACGAAGAACTTGTGCGCCCACCAGAGCTTCTCGCCGATGCGCATGGTGCTCGCGTTGCCCTCGACGGGGCGTGAGTTGCGCGTGCCTCCGGGCAGGAGGCGGCCGTAGCCGCGCAGAAGGGTGCGGATGAGCTTGTCGATCATGTCGGACTCCGAGGAACGAAGAAGTGTCACATATGTGACACTGAGACGTTAGGAGTCGCCGCGCCTGTGGGCCAGTGCGTGCGCGAGAAGTGTCGCAGAGGCGCACGGAATGAGGCAGAACATGGCGGCGACGCATCCGAACGCTCTTCGATCGCGGCGACTGCTCGCTGACGCGCTGGTCGAGCTGCTCGTCCGACGGCCGTTCCGCGAGATCACCGTCGGTGAGATCGCCGACCGCGCGCAGGTCGCCCGCCGCACCTTCTACCGCCACTTCACGGCGAAGGAGGATCTGCTCGCGGAGCACCTGCGGATGCTGGCGGCCGAGTACATCGATGATGTGCGCCCGGTCGTCGAACTGCCGACCGCGGAGATCGTCCGCGTGCACCTGGGCTTCTGGCGGCGGCATCTGCCGCTCCTGCGTGCGCTGCAGCGCGACGGGATGCAGTACCTGCTCGTGGAGGGGTACAGCGCACACATCGCGGAGGTGCGGGCAGGCAGCGGCAGCCGACGCTACGCCCAACTGGCCCGTGACGAGTACGCGCTCGCGTTCAACGCCGGCGGGCACCTCAACGTGCTCTTCGAGTGGCTGCGCAGAGGCGCAGAGGAGAGCCCTGAGTCGGTCGCGCGCTCACTCGGCCGGCTGCGGGGTCCCGACGGAACATGACCCTCCGGTCCCTCCCGGTCGTTGAGCGAGCGCCCTTCGTCTCGCTACGACGCGGATCCTGAGCGAGCGGAGCGAGACGAAGGGCGCTCAGGAGCCGGACCGCATCCGGGTCCTGAGCGAGGAGCGCAGCGATGAGCGCAGCGCAGCGAGACGAAGTGACGAAGGGCGCACAACGACCCGCGGGGGAGAAGCCGGATACGCAGAAGGCCCCCGGATCGCTCCGGGGGCCTTCTGGGTACGATTTGGCGTCAGGCCGCGAGATCCGCCGAGATCGCCTCCGCGGCCGAGCGCAGCAGCGGGATGGCGCGAGAGGCGAACTCCTCGGTGACGCGCGAGATCGGGCCGGACACCGACACGGCGGTCAGCGTCGGAGCATCCGGCACCGCCATCGCGTAGCAGCGCACCCCGATCTCCTGCTCCTGCTCGTCGATCGAGTAGCCTCGCTCGCGGATGCGGTCGAGCTCTGCGATCAGGTCCTCGACCGTGCCGATGCTGAACTCGGTGGGTGTCGACATGCCGGTGCGTCCGACGATGCCGCGCACCGTGTCGTTCGGCAGCTGCGCGAGGATCGCCTTGCCCACGCCGGTGTCGTGCACGTTGGCGCGGCGCCCCACTTCGGTGAACATGCGCATCGAGTGCTGGGACTGCACCTGTGCCACGTAGACCACCATGTCGCCGTCGAGCACGGCCATGTTGGCACTCTCGCCGAGCTGGTCCACCAGGCTCTTCAGCTGCGGGCGTGCCAGAGCGCCGAACTGGCGGGCGGCTCCCTCTCCGATGCGGATCAGCCGCGGGCCGAGCGCATAGCGCCGGTTGGGCAGCTGGCGGGCGTAGCCGAGCGCCACGAGTGTGCGCAGCAGACGGTGGATGGTGGGGAGGGGCAGGTCGGTCGAGGCCGAGAGCTCGCTCAGGGTGACGTCGCCGCCGGCATCCGTTATCAGCTCGAGCAACTCGAAGACGCGCTCGACGGACTGGACTCCGGACGTCGAGCTCTTGGCGGGCTTCATCGCATCGGCCATGGTCACTCCCTCATCTTCTGTTCTGTAATTCCATCATGCGAAAGGTCTATGCCGGAAATTCGCGAGCGATTCGGTATACCACTTGCATAAAACTTTCGCTAAGTAGATAATAGTCTCCACGATACGAAAAACAACAGCCCTCGAAGGGGAGGCATCATGGCGAACCCGGGTCCTGGCAACTCGATCACCCTGCGCATCGACGCACCGTCCAACTTCAGCGTGACCAGCGAGCTCGCGGCGACCGCCGCTGCCGCGGGTGCTGTCATCACCGCACTCGACGTCGTCGAGTCGCACCCGACGACGATCGTCGTCGACCTGACCTGCAACACCATCGACGAGTCCCACGCGGAGAGCATCCGCGACGCGGTCCAGGCGCTCGAGGGCGTGCACGTGCGCCAGGTCAGCGACCGCACCTTCCTGATGCACCTCGGCGGCAAGCTCGAGGTCGTTCCCAGCGTCCCGCTGCGCAACCGCGACGATCTCTCCCGCGCGTACACCCCTGGCGTCGCCCGTGTCTGCATGGCGATCGCCGAGGACAAGAGCAAGGCGCGCAAGCTCACCGTCAAGCGCAACACCATCGCCGTGGTCACCGACGGCTCGGCCGTGCTGGGCCTGGGCAACATCGGCCCCGAGGCCGCCCTGCCCGTCATGGAGGGCAAGGCCGCCCTGTTCAAGCAGTTCGCGAACGTCGACGCCTGGCCGGTCTGCCTGGACACCCAGGACACCGAGGAGATCATCAAGATCGTCAAGGCGATCGCCCCGGTCTACGGCGGCGTGAACCTCGAGGACATCGCCGCCCCGCGGTGCTTCGAGATCGAGGCCCGTCTGCGCGACGAGCTCGACATCCCCGTCTTCCACGACGACCAGCACGGCACCGCGATCGTCACGCTGGCCGCGCTGCACAACGCGCTGAAGGTGGTCGACAAGAAGATCGAGGACGTCCGCATCGTCCTCTCCGGCGTCGGCGCGGCCGGTAACGCCATCGCCCAGCTGCTGCTCGCGCAGGGCGCGGTCGACATCGTCGCGTGCGGCCGCAGCGGCGCGATCAACCGCGACGACGAGTACACCGACGCACACCGCATCGAGCTCGCCGCCACCACCAACCCGCGCAACTTCAAGGGCACCCTGAAGGAGGCCGTCGTCGGCGCCGACGTGTTCATCGGCGTCAGCGCCCCGAACGTGCTCGACGAGGCCGACATCGCCGCGATGGCGGACGACGCGATCGTGTTCGCCATGGCCAACCCGACCCCCGAGGTCGACCCGGTCATCGCCTCCAAGCACGCAGCCGTCGTGGCCACCGGCCGCAGCGACTTCCCGAACCAGATCAACAACGTGCTGGCGTTCCCCGGCTTCTTCCGCGGTCTGCTCGACGCGGGCGTGTCCGACATCACGCCGCCTATGCTGGTCGCAGCCGCCGAGGCGATCGCGAGCCGCGTCGACGATGAGGAGCGCAACGCCAGCTTCATCATCCCCAGCGTGTTCGACCCCGAGGTGGCGGGCGCCGTCGCCGAGGCGATCGTGCGCGTCGTCAAGGCCGGCAAGGAGTGAATGATTTGACCGTCAACGGAACCCTCGGCGAGCAGGACCTCGCAGGCGTCGACACCGCGCTCAGCGGCACCGACACCCTGCTCGCGACCGAGTACCCCGGCGATGACGGATCGCGTCAGCCCGTGCACACGCTGTACGTGCCGGCCGACCGCTTCACCCCGGAGCTCACCGCGCAGCTCGGAACGGATGCCGCGGCTGCGGCATCCGCGTTCGGCGGCGTCGCCGCACTGGCCGAGGCCGTCGGTCTCGGCCACCTCGCGGGCGAGCTGGCGCCACTGGTCGAGGCCAAGCTCGAGAACGAGCCGGTCGAGGACCTGCGCCTCGACTTCGAGGACGGCTACGGCGCGCGCCCCGATGACGAGGAGGACGCCGACGCGGTCCTCGCCGCCGAGCGGGTCTCGCAGGCGGTCGCCGCCGGTGTCGCGCCGCCGTTCATCGGCATCCGGTTCAAGTGCTTCGAGGCGCCGACCCGGCGCCGCGGCATCCGCACTCTCGACCTGTTCCTGACCACGCTGGTCCGTAACGGCGGCCTGCCGGACGGTCTTGTGCTGACTCTGCCGAAGGTCACGACGATCGAGCAGGTCGAGGCGATGGTCTCGCTCTGCGAGATCTTCGAGGAGCGACTCGGCCTTCCCGCCGGTCGCCTGCGCTTCGAGGTGCAGATGGAGACCCCGCAGCTCATCGTCGCCGCGGACGGCTCGGTGCCGGTCGCGACCCTGCTGCACCGGGCGGACGGCCGCGTCACCGCCCTGCACTACGGCACCTACGACTACAGCGCCTCGCTGCAGATCGCCGCGGCTTACCAGTCCATGGAGCACCCGGCCGCCGACTACGCCAAGCAGGTCATGCAGGTCGCGGTCGCCGAGACCGGCGTGCGTCTCTCCGACGGATCGACCAACGTCATCCCCGTCGGCGAGAACGCGGAGGATGCCTGGAAGCTGCACGCCCGCCTGGTGCGGCGCTCGCTCGAGCGCGGCTACTACCAGGGCTGGGATCTGCACGCCGCACAGCTGCCCACTCGCTACCTGGCGACCTACGCGTTCTACCGCGAGGGCTTCGCCGCCGCCGCGAAGCGCCTGGACAACTACCTGCACGGCAGCGATGCGACGATCATGGATGAACCTGCCACCGCCCGCGCTCTCGCGCGGTTCGTGGTGCGCGGCGCCGAATGCGGCGCGATCACCGAAGACGAGGTGCGGTCCGCGACGGGTGCTGAACCCGCCGAGCTCGTCCGCCTCGCTCACCCGAAGCTCGCAGCCAAGGAGAACGCATGAGCTATTACACCCCCGCCGGCGGCCTGCCCCCGCAGACCGACCTGCTCACCGACCGCGCCATCGTCAAGCTGGCCTACACGGTCATCCCGAAGGGCGTGCTGCGCGACATCGTCACCAGCAACCTGCCCGGATTCACGAACACCCGCGCCTGGATCATCGCCAAGCCCACGCCGAGCTCCGCGATGACCTTCTCGCAGCTGATCGTCGAGATCGCCCCGGGCGGCGAGGCGGCCAAGCCCGAGGTCGAGGCCGGCGTCGAGGGCGTGGTGTTCGTCACCACCGGTCGCCTGAACCTGACCCTGGAGGGTGAGGAGCACGTGCTCGAGGAGGGCGGCTACGCCTTCCTCGCGCCGGGTGCGAACTGGTCGCTCAAGAACGAGGGCGACGAGATCACCAGCTTCCACTGGATCCGCAAGGCCTACGAGTGGATCGACGGGGTCGACGCCCCGGCATCCTTCGTGACCCGTGACCAGGACATCGAGCCGACCCCCATGGTCGGCACCGACGCGTGGCTGACTACCCGCTTCGCGGACTCGAGCGACATGGCGCACGACATGCAGGTGAACATCGTCACCTTCAAGCCGGGCGGCTCCATTCCGTTCGCCGAGACGCACGTCATGGAGCACGGCCTGTTCGTGCTCGAGGGCAAGGCCGTCTACCGCCTCAACGACGACTGGGTCGAGGTCGAGGCCGGCGACTACATGCTGCTCCGCGCGTTCTGCCCGCAGGCCTGCTACGCCGGCGGCCCCGGCAACTTCCGCTACCTGCTGTACAAGGACATGAACCGCCAGATCAAGCTGACCTGAGTTCAGTCCTCGTGAACGCCGTCCGCCGTGCTGGTGGGCGGCGTTCGTGTTTCCAGGGCCGCTCGGCCGCTCGGCCGGTCCGCGAGAACAGGACGTCTCGCGAGAACAGGACAGATCCCGGGCATCCGTCCTGTTCTCGCACGTTGTCCTGTGTTCGAGGTGCGGATGCAGGCGACTCGGACGCCTGTGGGCAGGATGAAACCCGAATCCGCCGGCATCCGTCCTTCCTGCCTGCATCCGTAACGGGCGGATGCCAGACGCACAGCGAAGCGGGGCCCGCCGGACGGCAGGCCCCGCTTCGGATGTGCCTCAGGCGGGAGCTGCGGCGGCGGCCTTCTCCTCGGCGGTGGGGATCTGCTCGATCCGGCCGAGCACCACGGTGTAGAAGATGATGCCGACCACGAGCATCACCGCGGCGATGACGAACGCCATCGCGAAGCTGCCGGTGAACTGGACGACGAAGCCGGTGACGATCGGTGCGGTCGTGCCGATCAGGTTGTTCACGGTGTTCATGACCGCGCCGGTCGCGCCGACAGCGCCCTCCGGAGCGATCAGGGCGGGGAGGGAGTTCGTCACGCTGAACGCGATCGTGATGCCGGTGATCCCGAGGGTGATCCAGACGAGCGACCAGAACAGACTGTGCGTGAACGCCGTGCCGACGATCGTGGTCGCGAGCAGCATACCGCCGATGATGAACACCCGCCGCACGAGAGTGCTGGACTTGCCGTTCTTGATCAGACGATCCAGGAAGAAACCGGGCAGCAGGTACTGGACGACCACGGCGACCAGCCAGGGGATGGCCGTGTACAGGCCGGATGAGGCGACATCCATGTCCATCTCGGCCTGCAGGAAGCCGGGCAGCCAGGTGAGCAGCATCCACTGCACGTAACCGGCGCAGCCCAGACCCAGCGACATGCCCCACACCTTGCGCTGACGGAGGATGTAGCCGAGGTTGGCGAGCGGGTTCGGCTTCGGGGCGTCCTCGTGCTGAGCGCCGCCGTCGAGGATGTGCTTCAGCTCGGCATCGCTCAGCTTGCCCTCGCGGTTCATCTCCTTCGGGTCGCGGTAGCGGATGAAGAAGAGCACAGTGCAGATGAGGCTGAGCACGCCGATGGTGACGAACGCGCCGCGCCATCCGAACATGGCGACTGCCGCGCCGACGATCGGGAAGCCGATCACGTTCGACAGGCGCTGGCCGCTGTCGAAGATGACGGTCGCCATACCTCGTTCTGTTCGGGGGAACCAGTAGCTGGTGACCTTCATCGCGCCGGGGAAGATTGGCGCCTCGGCGAACCCGAGGATCAGGCGGGCGACGAGCAGCAGCCCCATTCCGCTGATCATGGCGGTGAGGAAGCAGGACACCGCCCACAGCACCGTCGCGGTTCGCATGACCCACTTGATGCCGATCTTGTCGAGCAGCATGCCCATCGGGATCTGCATCAGGGCGTAGGACCAGCCGAAGCAGCCGAGGATGATGCCCATCTGGCCGGCCGTCATGCCGAACTCGAGTCGCATCTCGTGCTCGGCGACCGACATCGAACTGCGATCGATGTAGTTGACCAGCACGGCGAAGAAGAGGATGAAGGCGATTCCCCAGCGCACCTTGCCGATCTTCTTCGGGCTCGGGATGATCAGCCCGGTCTTGGGGATCTTGGCGGGGTCGGGGGAACTGATGGAAGACATGATGATGCGGAGACCTCTCTTGCTCGTCATCGAGTTGAGTCTGGACGCTCCTGTTCAGGGCGCGTCAGCACTGTAACCCCGAATCGTCAGATTTCACAATAGAGAACTTAATATTCGTATTGTGGAACTTGGGTGAACCCGGCTCGCACGCAGCCGGTGTTGACATCACCCACCCTGCGCGCGTACGATTTCACACACAGGAAGAAAACTTCCACGATTTGAAATCAAGGACGATCCCATGAGCTACACCGTCAACGCTTCGATTCTGCTGACCGACCTGCCGGTGAACGAGCGTCCGGCCGCCGTCAAGGCCGCCGGCTTCGACGCCGTCGAGTTCTGGTGGCCGTTCGCCTCTGCCGTCCCCGCGGTGTCCGAGGTCGACGCCTTCGTCACCGCGATCCAGGATGCCGGCGTGCAGCTGACCGGCCTGAACTTCTTCGCGGGCGACATGCCCGCCGGAGACCGCGGCCTGGTCTCCTGGGTCGGCCGCGAGGACGAGTTCCGCGCCAACGTCGACGTCGTCGTCGCGATCGGCGAGCGCACCGGAACCAAGGCCTTCAACGCCCTGTACGGCCTCCGCCAGGAGGGCGTCTCCGAGCAGGAGCAGGACGACCTCGCCGTCGAGAACCTCGCCATCGCCGGTCGCGCTGTCGCCGAGCTGGGCGGCATCGTGCTGCTCGAGCCGGTCTCCGGCGCCGACGCCTACCCGCTGAAGACCGCCGCCGACGCGCTGGCGATCATCGAGCGCGTCAAGAACGAGCAGGGCGTCGACAACGTCAAGCTGCTCGCCGACTTCTACCACCTGGCCGTCAATGGCGACGACGTCGCCGCAGTGATCGCAGGTCACGCCGCCGAATTCGGTCACATCCAGATCGCGGATGCTCCGGGCCGCGGCGAGCCCGGCACCGGTGACCTGCCGATCGCGCAGTGGATCGCCGACGCACAGGCCGGCGGCTACCAGGGCGTCATCGGCCTGGAGTACAAGGCCACGCAGGCCCACCCGTTCGCCTGGACCGCAGCGGCCGCACAGGCCTGATCCCACCAGGCATCCCGACTCAAGAATTCCCGCGAAGGAGCGAAGACATGACCAACATCGCATTCATCGGCCTCGGCATCATGGGCCTGCCGATGGCCAAGAACCTCGTCACCGCCGGCTACGACGTGACCGGCTTCAACCGCAGCCAGGAGGCGATCGACAAGCTCGTCGCCGCTGGCGGCAAGGGCGCCACCAGCATCGCCGACGCCGTGAAGGACGCCGACGTCGTCATCACGATGGTCCCGGACTCCCCGGATGTCGCGGGCGTCGTGCAGGGCCCGGAAGGCGTGTTCGCCAACGCCAAGGCCGGTGCACTGTGGATCGACAACTCCTCGATCCGCCCCGATGTCGCCAAGGAGCTCGCAGCCGAGGCCGTCGCCGCCGGCTTCGGCGCCGTCGACGCTCCCGTCTCGGGCGGCGAGCAGGGTGCCATCGACGGCGTCCTCTCGATCATGACCGGCGGCTCGCCGGAGGACTTCGCCAAGGCGGAGCCCGTGCTGAACGCGGTCGGCAAGACCATCGTGCACGTCGGCCCCGCTGGCGCCGGCCAGACCGTCAAGGCCGCCAACCAGCTCATCGTCGCCGTCAACATCCAGGCGCTGAGCGAGGCCATCCTCTTCCTCGAGTCCTACGGCGTCGACACGGATGCCGCGCTCAAGGTGCTCGGCGGAGGACTGGCCGGTTCGAAGGTTCTGGACCAGAAGGGCCAGAAGATCCTCGACCGCGACTTCACCCCCGGATTCCGCCTGGCCCTGCACAACAAGGACCTGGGCATCGTCACCGCCGCCGCACGACAGGCCGGCATCTCCGTTCCGCTCGGCTCGGCCGTCGCGCAGCTGGTCACCTCGCTCGTCGCCCGCGGCGACGGCGGCCTCGACCACTCCGGTCTGTTCAAGCTCACCGCCGAGCTCTCCGGTCGCGACTAAGCGATCCCCACCACACTTTCTAAGGACTGAAATCATGACCCGCATGCGCGCAGTGGACGCCATCGTCCAGATTCTGATCAAGGAGGGCGCCGACGAGGCCTTCGGCCTGCCCGGCGCCGCCATCAACCCGCTGTACTCCGCGATGCGCGCCAACGGCGGCATCCGGCACACCCTGGCCCGTCACGTCGAGGGCGCCTCGCACATGGCCGACGGCTACAGCCGCACCGGCGACGGCCGCATCGGCGTCTGCCTCGGCACCTCCGGCCCCGCCGGCACCGACATGATCACCGGCCTCTACGCCGCGATCGCCGACTCCATCCCGATGCTGTGCATCACCGGCCAGGCGCCGGTGGCGAAGCTCGACAAGGAGGACTTCCAGGCCGTCGACATCGCGTCGATCGCGAAGCCTGTGACGAAGTTCGCCAAGACGGTCCTCGAGGGCGCTCAGGTTCCCGGCGTGTTCCAGTCGGCGTTCCAGATCATGCGCTCCGGCCGCCCTGGCCCGGTGCTGATCGACCTGCCTTTCGATGTGCAGATGACCGAGATCGAGTTCGACATCGACACCTACGAGCCGCTGCCGGTGGCCAAGCCCGTCGCCTCCAAGGCGCAGGCCGAGAAGGTGCTCGACATGCTCGTGTCCGCCAAGCACCCGGCGATCATCGCCGGTGGCGGCATCGTCAACTCCGGAGCATCCGACAAGCTCGTCGAGCTTGCCGAGACCCTCGGCGTGCCCGTGTTCCCGACCCTGATGGGCTGGGGCGTCCTGCCCGACGACCACCCGCTGGCCGCGGGCCTGGTCGGCATCCAGACCTCGCAGCGCTACGGCAACGCGAGCTTCCTGGAGAGCGACTTCGTGCTGGGCATCGGCAACCGCTGGGCCAACCGCCACACCGGCGGCCTGGACACCTACCGCAAGGGCCGCACCTTCGTGCACGTCGACATCGAGCCCACCCAGATCGGCCGCGTCTTCGCGCCCGACTACGGTGTGGTCTCCGACGCCGGCGCGTTCATCGACGCCCTGCTCGAGGCTGCCCGCGACCGCGTCGCCGAGCTGCCCGACTACAACGGCTGGGCGCAGGAGTGCCGCGACCGCAAGGCGCGCCTGCAGCGCAAGACCAACTTCGACAACGTGCCGATGAAGCCGCACCGCGTCTACCAGGAGATGCTCTCGGCGTTCGACCGCGACACCACCTTCGTCACCACGATCGGCCTGTCGCAGATCGCCGGCGCGCAGCTGCTGCACGTCTACGGCCCGCGCAAGTGGATCAACGCCGGTCAGGCCGGCCCGCTGGGCTGGACCGGCCCTGCCGCCCTCGGCGTGGTCCGTGGCAAGCCGGGCGAGCAGGTCGTCGCGCTCTCGGGCGACTACGACTTCCAGTTCATGATCGAGGAGCTCGCCGTGGGTGCGCAGCACAAGCTGCCGTACATCCACGTCGTGGTGAACAACAGCTACCTGGGCCTGATCCGTCAGTCGCAGCGCGGCTTCGAGATGGACTATGAGGTGTCGCTGGCGTTCGACAACGTCAACACCCCGCAGGACTCGTCGTCGATCGCCACCGGTTACGGCGTGGACCACGTCAAGGTCGCCGAGGGGCTGGGCTGCAAGGCCCTGCGCGTCGAGCGTCCCGAGGACCTCGCCGCGGGCTTCGCCGAGGCGACGCGTCTGCGTGACGAGTTCCAGGTGCCGGTGGTCGTCGAGGTCATCCTCGAGCGCGTCACCAACATCGCGATGGGTGCCGACCTCGACACCATGAACGAGTTCGAGGACCTGGCGACGACTCCGCAGGACGCCCCTGAGGCGATCTACGCGCTGCTCGACTGAGTTCTGCCGACGCTGATCATGCGCATTCTCATCGCCTCCGACAAGTTCAAGGGCTCCGCGACCGGCGCTGAAGTCGCCGCCAGTCTCGGAGAAGGGATCCTGTCGGTCCGTGCGGATGCCGTGATCGCGTCGGTGCCGGTCGCCGACGGCGGCGAGGGGACGGTCGACGCCGCCCTCGCCGCCGGATTCACGGCGGATGCCGCGGAGGTGACGGGCCCGGTGGGGGATCCGGTCACCGCGCGGTTCGCGGTCAGCGGCTCGCAGGCCATCATCGAGATGGCCGCCGCGAGCGGGCTGGACGCCCTTCCGGGCGGCGTGCGCGCCGCCCGGAAGGCCACCAGCCGGGGCACCGGAGACCTGATCCGCGCCGCACTGGACCGCGGCTGCACACAGGTCGTGCTCGGCATCGGCGGCAGCGCCAACACCGACGGCGGAGCCGGAATGCTGCAGGCGCTCGGCGTCTCGCTGAAGGATGCCTCGGGGGAGGAGCTTCCCGGTGGGGGAGCCGCGCTCGCGTCGCTCGCGACCGTCGACGTGTCGGGACTGGACCCGCGTCTCGCCGAGGCGGAGATCGTCCTGGCCAGCGACGTGGACAACCCGCTGCTCGGTGAGCGCGGCGCAGCCGCCGTGTTCGGCCCGCAGAAGGGGGCATCCGCTGCGGATGTCGTTGAGCTTGATACCGCACTCGCGCACTTCGCCTCTCTGCTGGAAGCTCAGCCGAGAGTGCGGCCTTCGACTGCCGACGCGGGGGCCGGAGCCGCCGGCGGCGTCGGCTATGCCGCCCTCGCGGTGCTCGGCGCCCGTCGCGAGCCCGGCGTCGAGGTGGTGCAGCGACTCACCGGCCTCGCCGACCGCGTCGTCGGCGCCGACCTCGTCATCACCGGCGAGGGCAGCCTCGACGACCAGAGTCTCGGCGGCAAGACGCCGCTCGGCGTCGCCGCCGTCGCCCGCGCGGCGGGCGTGCCCGTCATCGCCGTGTGCGGTCGGTCGACGCTGGATGCCGCGGCCGTGGCATCCGCCGGCTTCGAGCGCGTGTACGCCCTGTCCGAGATCGAACCCGATGTCGAGAAGAGCATCGCGAACGCCAAGACCCTCCTGGTGGACGTCGGGCGCACTGTCGCCCGCGACATCCTCTGACCGCAGACTCGGCGGGGCGGGGACAACGGCGTCCGCCTCCCGTCGTGCCCCACGCGTCTCTCTCCGCCATCGCCGGTCGTTGAGCGAGCGACGAAGGAGCGAGACGAAACGTCGTGACGTTCTTCGGGAGTCTTGGTGCGTTTCGTCTCGCTTCGCTCGCTCAACGACCACCGGGCGTGCCCACCTCGGTCGTTGAGCGAGCGAGGTACGAGCGAGACGAAACGTCGTGACGTGCCTCGGAACCTCGCGGTCGTTGAGCGAGCGACGAAGGAGCGAGACGAAAGGTCGTGACGTGCCTCGTTACTCAGCCGGCTGGGCACCAGCAGCTCTCTGCCGCTTGCTCCATCCGACAACCGCATCGAGGCCGCCCGCCATGAATGCCTCTCGCTTTGCACGACTCCAGCCCTGGATGCGCTTCTCCCAGGCGAAAGCCTCAGAGATGTCGCCGAACTCTTCGGACCAGGCCAGCTCGACCGGGAGTCGCCGTCGTGTGTATGCGCTGCCCAGGCCCGCGGCGTGCTGCTCGAGTCGCCAATTCAGATCGATCGTGCTCCCGACGTAATAGCTGCCGTCGGCGCATCTCAGGATGTACGTGAATCCGCTCATGCTCGGACGGTAGGCGAGGCGTCGGACATTCTGAGATCATCCAGGTGATGGTTCTTCTCGAGGTGGTCGTCGCTGTGGTCGTGATCCTGTCGGTCGTGCTTCCGGCTCGGCGCATCCTCCGACGGAACGGGTGGCTCGGAATCCGGACGACCGCGACGTTGGCCAGCGACGAGGCGTGGGCGCGCGGGCATCGGGCTGCGGTGCTGCCGGCGAGTCTGACTGGCGGGATCGCGATCGTCGGGGGCGTTGTCGCGATGTCGCTGGGCCACGGCCGCGATATCGCGGTCGTCGTGGGGATCGCGGTGGTCCTGGTCGCGGGTGGCGTGTGGATCGCCGCGGTGGCGAGGCGTGCTGCGATGCGCTCAGAGTAAGGTCCGCGGAAGCGCTGAGAGCGTTTCGTCTCGCTCGTTCCTCGCTCGCTCAACGACCACGTGGGGTGAGGCGTCAACGACCGCCGGGTTCGCGGGACCAGTCGCCGCTCTTGCCGCCGGACTTCGCGAGCACCTGGATGTCGGTGATCACGGCCCGGTTGTCGACGGCCTTGATCATGTCGTAGAGGGTCAGCGCGGCGATGCTCGCGGCGGTGAGCGCCTCCATCTCCACACCCGTCACGCCGTTCGTGACCGCGGTCGCGACGATGCGAACCCGATCCTCGCCGGGCTCGAGATCGACGGCGAGCTTCGTCAGCGGCAGCGGGTGGCACAGCGGGATGAGGCTCGAGGTCTGCTTCGCGCCCATGATGCCGGCCAGCCGGGCCGTGCCGAGCGCCTCGCCCTTGGGGAGCGTTCCGTCGGCGATCGCCGCGACCACCTCGGGAGTGGTGATGAGCACGGCCTGCGCCTTCGCCTCGCGCCGGGTGACGGCCTTCTCGGTCACGTCGACCATGTGCGCCGAGCCGTCGGCGCGCAGGTGGGTGAGCTTCGGCTCGGCGTTCGCGGGCTCAGTCATCGATCCTCCAGATGTCGACCTCGGCGCCGGCGGGCAGGGAGTCCACCCCCACCGGAAGGTGCACGAGCGCGTTCGCCGTGGCGTACGCGTGCAGCAGGTGGGAGCTCGGGGCGCCGACTTCGACGCTACCGTCCGCACGCACCGTGCCGCGCCGCACCTGATGCTTCGCGGGTGGCGAGGTGACCGGATGCGCGAGCGCCGCGCGCTCGGTGCGCCGCTGCGCCGGCCACCCGGCGAGCTCGCGCAGCAGAGGACGCAGGAAGAGCTCGAATGAGATCAGTGCGGACACCGGATTGCCCGGGAACGCCAGCACCGGCAACCGTTGCCCGCTCGGCAGCACCGCAGTGCCGAGGCCCTGCGGGCCGCCCGGCTGCATCGCGACGGGACCGAACTCCACGCCGAGTGGCTCCAGCGTGTCGCGCACCACCTCGAAGGCACCGGCGCTGACACCGCCGGTCGTCACGACCAGGTCGACATCCGGATGCTGCTCCAGCACCGCGACCACGGCCGCGGCGTCGTCCGGCGCCGATGCGGTCATGGCCACGGCTCCGGCCGCCGTGACGGCCGCGGCCATCATCACCGAGTTCGAGTCGTAGATCGCGCCGCTGTCGGCCACCGGATCGAGCCGGATGCCCGGCATCCGCAGCTCGTGGCCGGTGGAGAGCACGAGCACGCGGATCGGGTTCCGGACGCGCACGAGCGGCACACCGGCCGCCGCGAGCGAGCCGAGCTGCGCCGGTCCGAGCCTGGTGCCGGCGGGCAGCAGCAGCGCGCCCTCCCGGATGTCGGTGCCGACGGCCCGCACGAACGTGCCGGGCTCGACGGGGGCGTGGAACGCCACGGTCGTGCCGGCTGGGGCGTCGTGCGTGCCTCCACCGATGCCGACGAACCGCGGCGGATCGCTCTGCTCGATGGGGACGACGGCATCCGCGCCCGCCGGCACGGCGGCTCCGGTCATGACGGGGGAGGCCGTACCGGGCGCGAGGGTCCCGACCGGGTCGCCCGCCGCGCTGGTGGGGCCGACCGGAAGGCGCACGGGCGCGTCGGCGGATGCCGCGGCGAGGTCGGCTGCACGCACGGCATAGCCGTCCATCTGCGAGTTCGCGAAGCGGGGGAGGGAGATCGGGGAGGTCACGTCCTCGGCGAGCACCAGGCCGAGAGCATCCGTGAGCGCCGCCGTCTCGGAGTTCAGCCGTTCGACGAGCGGCTCGAGCAGCTCCGCCGCCGCGGCGGCGTGCTCGAGGTGGGTGCGCACGGTCATCCGCCCGCGAACGGCGGCAGCACGTCGACGTTCGCCGAGATCGGCGATGCCGGGTCGCGGCGAACGACGCCGTCGACGAGGAAGGATCCGGAGCGCAGCACCTTCTCCATCGCCGCGCCGTAGCGCTCCTGCAGTGCGTCGCGCAGCGCGCCCACGGTCGCGCCGGCGTCGAAGTCGAGCTGCTCCTGCTCCCGGCCCGCGGCATCTGCCGCCGCCGCGAAGTACCGCACTGTCACCATCGCCATGCCTCCATCGTACCCGCGATGCGGAATCCAGCATCCGCGAAGTGGAAGTGAATATCCGCCAGGTGGACAGCGGGCGCGTAGACTCGGAACCATGTCTCCGCTCGTCGAGCCGGGTCCGGCGCTGGACCCAGACCGGGTCTCCCGGTACAGCCGTCAGCTCATGCTGCCCGGATTCGGCGAGAGCGCGCAGCGCCGGCTTCGGAACGCTCGCGTCCTGGTGCTCGGCGCCGGCGGGCTCGGAAGCGCCGTGGTCCCGTCGCTCGCTGCGGCCGGCGTCGGCACGATCGGCATCATCGACGACGACGACGTCGAGCTGTCCAACCTGCACCGTCAGCTCAGCCACGGCGTCGCCGACATCGGCCGGTCCAAGGTGGACTCGCTCGCGGAGACGGTCGCCGCGATCGACCCCGGATGTCGGGTGAACCGGCATCCGGTGCGCGTGATCAGTGCGAATCTGCCCGAGATCCTCGCCGGCTACGACCTGCTGATCGACGGCAGCGACAACTTCCCGACCAGGTACCTCGCCAACGACGCCGCCGTGCTGGCCGGCATCCCGCTGGTGTGGGGCGCGATCCTGCGCTTCCACGGTCAGGTCGGCATCTCGTGGCACGGCCACGGCCCCACCTGGCGCGACCTGTTCCCGGCGCCGCCACCCGCAGATGACGCGCTCTCCTGCGAGCTCGGCGGAGTGCTGCCCACGCTCTGCCCGGCGATCGGCTCGTTCCTCGCCACCGAGGCGATCAAGCTCATCACCGGCATCGGCGAACCGCTGATCGGCCGCGTGCTCGTCTACGACGCACTCACCGCACGCACCCGCGAGATCCCCTACGGCATCTCCGACGAGACGCCCGAGGTCACTGAGCTGATCGACTACGACCTGTTCTGCGGCGTCGGCGCTGACGACGACCTCGTGCCGGTCGCCGCAGCCGACTTGCTGCGGCGGATGCGCGCCGGCGAACCGCTGCGCCTGCTCGACGTGCGCGAGCAGCACGAGGCCGACGCGCGCCGCATCGACGGCAGCATCCTGCTTCCGATCGGCGACCTGCGCAGCGGGTCGCTGCCGGATGCCGGCGACGAGACGCTCGTGGTCTACTGCGAGAAGGACCCGCGGTCGCGCAGCGCCGCCCGCATCCTCATCGAGAACGGCTTCGACGACGTCGTCTATCTCGCCGGCGGCATCCAGGCCTTCGCCGGCGTCGGCGGCGACACCGTATCCAGCGCGCAGGAGGAACTGTGACTTTCGACCTGATCTCCGAGACGCCCCTCGAAGAGGCGGCGATCCGGCGGGCCGTCGAGGCCGACGCGAGCGGCGCCGTGGTGATGTTCTGCGGTGTGGTGCGCGACCATGACGGCGGCAAGCCGGTGCGCTCGCTCGACTACCGTGCGCACCCGGATGCCGCGCGTTTCCTCGAGGCGTGCGTCGAGCGGATCCGCGAGGAGACCGGCTTCGCGGTGGCCGCTTCGCACCGCGTCGGAGACCTGCGCATCGGCGATGTGGCGCTGTTCGCCGCGGCATCCGCCCCGCACCGTGCCGAGGCCTTCGATGCCTGCGAGCGCCTGGTCGAGATCATCAAGCGCGAGGTGCCGATCTGGAAGCGCCAGCACTACGACGACGGCGTATCGGAGTGGGTCGGGCTCTGACCCGCCGCGCGGCTCTGTGACAGGATGACGGCGTGATCGAAGCGCTCGCCGAACTCCTGCCGATGGCGTTCGTGCTCGCGCTCAGCCCGCTTCCGATCATGGCGGTGATCCTGGCGCTGATGGCGCCCTCGGGACTCCGAGGCGGAATCATGCTGGTCCTGGGGCGCCTGCTCAGCCTGCTGGTCGCGGTGGGGCTGGCAGGGGTCGCCGCCGAGTACCTCGCGGATCTCTCCGGAGGCGGGGTCTGGGGCGCCGTCCTCCAATTGCTCCTGGGTTCCGGGCTCGTCATCGCGGCCTTCGTGAGCTGGTCCCGTCGCCCGCGCGGCGGGAAGGCCGCGCTGCCCGCCATGCTGGAGTCGATCACCCGGGCCCAGCCGGCGCGTGCCTTCGGCCTCGGCCTGCTCGTGACGGTGACGAATCCGAAGGACCTCGCGATCGCGATCGGCGCCGGCCTGAGCATCGGAGCCACGATCGATGGCATCCCCGGCGCATTCGGCGCGGCAGCGGTGTTCGCGCTGATCGCAACGCTGACCGCCGTGGCACCCCTGGTGGCCTTCGTCGTGCTCGGCGAAGGCGCAGGTGACGTGCTCACAGCCGTGCGCGACTGGCTGACGACGAACCTGACGCTCGTGCTGGCGGTGATCCTGCTGCTGATCGGCGTGCTGCTCATCAGTGACGGCCTGGCCTTCTTCGGCGAATCGGCCTGATCAGCTCGGCGTCAGCCGCCGATGTAGCTCATCTCGATGCGCTTGCGCTGCTCGCGCAGCTCTGGCGTGAGGCTGGAGCGGATCTCGGAGTAGCGGTCCTCGCGACCGCCCCAGATGGACGCCATCGCCGCCGACAGCTCGTCATCGGATGCCCCGCCGCGCAGCAGCGCGCGCAGGTCGTGGCCCTCCGAGGCGAACAGGCAGGTGAAAAGCCTGCCCTCGGTGGAGATGCGCGCCCGGTTGCAGGTGCCGCAGAACGCGTTCGTCACGCTGGAGATCAGGCCGATCTCGCCCGATCCGTCGGCGTACCGCCAGCGCTTCGCCGTCTCGCCGTGCACGGCCTCACCGAGCGGCTCGAGCGGGAAGACCTCATTGATGCGTGCCACCACCTCGGACGACGGCACCACCTCGTCGAGAGACCAGCCGTTGGTGTTCCCCACGTCCATGTACTCGATGAATCGCAGCGTGTAGGGCGTGCCCTTGAACCGGCGCGCCATGTCGATGATCTCGCCGTCGTTGAGTCCCCGCTTGACGACCATGTTCAGACGGATCGGGCCGAGACCCGCCTCGTGAGCGGCATCGATCCCGTCCAGCACACGGCTGACCGGGAAGCGGACGTCGTTCATCTTCTGGAACAGAGCGTCGTCGAGGGAGTCCACCGACACGGTGACGCGGGTGAGACCGGCATCCCTCAACGCCGCGGCCTTCACGGCCAAGGCCGATCCGTTGGTGGTCAGCGCGATGTCGAGCTTTTCGCCCTCCGGAGTGCGCAGCTCGGCGAGCTGAGCAATGAGTTCCTCGATGCCCCGGCGCAATAGCGGCTCGCCGCCGGTGAGGCGGATCTTGTGCACCCCGTGGGCCGCCGCGACCCGCGCGATGCGAGTGATCTCTTCGAAGGAGAGCAGTTCATTCCGATCGAGGAATGCATAGTCGCGACCGAATACCTCTTTGGGCATGCAGTACACGCAGCGGAAGTTGCAGCGATCGGTGACCGAGATCCGCAGGTCGCGCAGCGGCCGGCTGAACCGGTCGGTCAGCGCGATGGGCATGCCGGTGGACGGCAGCCTCTCGGCGCCGTTAGGCCCATCGATGTGCGTGATCGTCATCGGTCATCCCCTTACGGATCGCAACGGTAGCACCGGTTTCCGAGTGCCGGATGCCGCGGAAGCCGGATCGTCACCGGCCGCTGGCTGCGTGTGCTCAGGTCGCAGTTCGCGTGGGTTGGGCCGTCTCGCAGCTGCCCAGGTTGCAGCTCGTCCCGTTCTGATGCCCGGAATCTGGGACCAGGTGCGACCCGGGCGGAACGAGGCGACACCCGGCCAGCGTGGCCGGACGGGGCCGAGCGGCGCGCTCCGCGGCGCTCGGGTCGCAGTTCGTCTCGCTCTGGCCGCGCTGCGATCGTTCAGAGCGCAGCTCGTCCCGTTCTGATGCCCGGATTCCGGGACTCAGCGCGACCTGAGCGGGGCGCTGCACGAGTCAGGACCGGCGCACCGAGACATCGTCGGGATGCACGGTGAAGCGCAGCCGCACGCCGGGGGCGACCCCGGCGGCGACGGCCACGGTCGACGGGCAGTCCACGGCGATGCCGGGCTGCTCCGTGGAGCGCAGCCGCATGCCGCCGGGCAGCGGCTCCAGCGTTGCGACCGTGCCTTCCCAGGTGTTCGCGGCGGTCGTCGCTGCGGTGTCGGAGCGCTGGATCCGCACCGATCCCGGCGCGAACGCGACAGTCGCCGCAGCACCGACCGGCACGGCTTCGCCGGCGCCTTGCCACACGAGATCCGCGCCGGGGGGCGCCGAGAGTTCGGATGCCGACCCGGTGGATTCGGTCGCGGCAGATACCTGGGCGGACTCGTCCGCGGTGCCGCCCTCCGGGGCACTGCGCACGGTTCCGTCCGCCGCACCGACGCCCGACACCAGGTTCACTCCCGCCAGCGCAGCGACGAACGTCGATATCGGGTGCCCGAGGACCTCGGCGGTCGGCCCCTGCTGCACGATCCGGCCGTCATGCACGATCGCCGTCCGCGCCGCGAGCACGACGGCATCGAGCGGATCGTGCGTCACCAGCACCAGCGGGATGCCGGCGCCGTCGCGCTGCTCGCCGATCAGGCGTCGCGCCTGCGCGGCGGTCTCCACATCGAGCGCGGCGAACGGCTCGTCCAGCAGCAGCGCGGCGGGCCGTGCCGCCAGCGCCCTGGCCAGGGCGACACGCTGCTGCTGGCCGCCGGACAGCTGCGCAGGTCGGTGACCGGCGAGTTCGCCGAGGCCCACCCGGTCGAGCCAGCCTCCCGCATCCGCCCGCGCCTGAGCGCGCGGCACCCCCTGCGCGCGCGGACCGAACGCGACGTTCTCGAGGGCGGACAGATGCGGGAAGAGCAGTGGCCTCTGGCCGAGCAGCCCGATGCGGCGCTGAGCCGGGGGCACGCCTGCGGCCCGTCCTCCGGCCCCCGAGCCGTCGAGCTCACGCCCGTCGAGCGCGATGCGCCCGTCGTCGATCGGCAGGTGCCCGGCCAGGGCGGCGAGCAGCGTGGACTTGCCCGAGCCGTTGGGCCCGAGCACGGCGAGCACCTCGCCGGGCGCGGCATCCAGCGCCATGTCCACGTGGAACGCGCCGGCGTGCGCGCGGAAGTCGGCAGAGAGGGTCATCGCGCACCTCGTCGCACTCGGGTCGCAGTCGGTTCCGGATCCCGCCGCACCGTGCCGCCCTGGTCGCAGTCGGTCCCGTTCGCGCCGCAGAACGTGACGAACTGCGACCGGAACGTGGGGGATGAAGCCGCAGTCCGACGGCCGAAGGCTGACGATCGGCGACCTGAACGGGAATCGTCCCGGCATACTGACGCGCTCATCGCACCGCATCCGCTCGCCAGCCGCGCATCAGCACGAGCACCGCGATCGCGACGAGGATCAGCATCAGCGAGAGGGCGATCGCGGTGTCCTCGCCGACGCCGGCGCCGTTGAACGCGGTGTAGATCGCGAGCGGCATCGTGCGCGTGACCCCCGCGGCGTTGCCGGCGAACAGCGCCGTCGCGCCGAACTCGCCGAGCGCTCGCGCGAAGCAGAGCACGGTGCCGGCGATGAGACCGGGCGCGACCAGTGGCAGCGTGACCCGGCGGAACACCGTGAAGGGCCGGGCGCCGAGCGTCGCGGCGACCAGCTCGTGCGCCGTGCCGCCGGTGCGCAGCGACCCCTCGACCGAGATCACAAGGAACGGCATCGCGACGAACGTCTGCGCGATCACCACGGCCGCAGTCGTGAACGGAACGCGGATGCCGACCTCGGCGAGCAGGTCGCCGAGCACGCTCTGCCGCCCGAGCAGGGCCAGCAGCGCGATGCCGCCGACCAGAGGCGGAAGCACCAGCGGCAGCGTGGTCAGGGTGCGCAGCACCGCGGCCAGCCAGCCCGGCGCGCGGGCGATGAGCATCGCCAGCGGTACGCCGAGCAGCAGGCAGAGCGCGGTCGCGATCGCCGCCGTGCCGAGTGACAGGCCGAGCGCCTGCAGCGCGGCATCCGAGGTGATCGCGGCCGGCACTCCGGCCCAGTCCAGTCGCGCCAGCAGGGCGACGAACGGCAGCACCAGCAGCGCCGTGCCCAGCGCCGCCGGAGCGATCAGCCAGGCCGGCAATCGGGTGCCGGACGCCTGACTCACGGCGCCTGGAACCCGAACTCCGCAAGCACCGCGCGGCCCTTGTCGCCGGTGACGAACGCCACGAACGCGGCGCCCGCATCGGCGTTCGGCGCGTCCTTCAGGGCGACGATCGGATACACGTTCGTCGCGGCATCCGCGCCTTCGATGTCGACGCCGGTGACGGCGTCGCCTGCGGCCTTGACGTCGGTCACGTACACGAGGCCGGCATCCGCCTCGCCGCTCTTGACCTTGGTGAGCACGGCGGTGACGTTCTGCTCCTCGCTGGCCGGCGTGAGCGTCACGCCGGCGTTCTTCAGCAAGGTCTGGGAGGCCGTGCCGCAGGGCACCTCGGGTGCGCACAGCACGACCGTGAGGTCCTTCGCCGTCAGCGACGCCAGATCGGTGATCCCCTTCGGGTTGCCCGGCGCTGTCACGATCTGCATGACGTTCGCGGCGAAGTCCACCGGGTCAGCCGCGAGCCCGGCATCCGTGACCTTCGCCATGTTCTTCTCGTCGGCCGAGGCGAACACGTCGGCGGGCGCCCCGCCGATCAGCTGGGTGGCGAGCACGGACGATCCGTCGTAGTTGATCGGCTTGACCGTCACGCCTGGATGCGCGGCGGTGAACTCCTTCGCGAGCTCGTCGAAGGCGCCCGAGAGGGATGCCGCGGCGTAGACCGTCAGGTCGCCGGAGAGGGAGTCCTCCGTCTGTGTGGCCGTGGGCTCGGCCGCGGGCGAGCCGGAGCAGCCCGCCAGCAGCAGGACGGCGGTCACGGCGGCGGCGAGGATGCCGGTGCGGCGGATGTTCACGGGTGGGTCTCCTTGTTGGTTGCTTCGATGATGACGGTGGTGGCCTTGACGATCGCGACTCCGCGATCTCCGACCTCCAGACGCAAGTCGCGCGCGGCCTCGGCCGACATCAGCGACACGACACGGAACGGCCCGCACTGCAGCTCGACCTGGGCCATCAGGCCCTCGATCTCGACCCGCGTGACGAGCCCGACGAACCGGTTGCGGGCGCTGAGCCGCCGGTCGCCGTCCTCGTTCGCCGCGCTGGCGAGCCATTGCGCGTGGGCGGCGAGCTCGTCGCCCGGCACGACCTGGCGCCCGGCTTCGTCGTGCGAGACGGTGAGCAGTCCGTCGCGCACCCAGCGTCGGACGGTGTCATCGCTGACTCCGAGCAGGGTGGCCGCCTCAGCGATCCGAAAATGCGTCATGGGAGCGACTGTAGCGCCGCAGATGCGGAAGTACAAAATGAAATACCGCGATGCGGTAAATGACTTTCGAATTCGCTGGACGAAGTGAGAAACGGTTGTTATGCTCATCAAGCCGCGGCGCTCACGAATTGTGCCCGGCAAGAAGCACAACCTAGCGGTTCGACGTATATCTCGTGGAACGACCCGATCCGGGCCCGACCCGATAAGCCGTATCACTGCGACGACAGCAAGGGAGCTTTCCGTGCACAGCACCGCTATATCCGATTCCGCGACTCGGCACACGCCGGCGGAGTACCTCGCCGAGGCGGTTCGCATAGCCGTCGACAACGTCCGCAACGAAGGCGGCCCGTTCGGGGCGATCGTCGTCTCTGCTGACGGGCAGGTCTTCGAGGGCGTCAACCGGGTCACCGCGAACCTCGATCCGTCCGCACACGCCGAGGTCACCGCGATACGGAACGCCTGCCAGGGCCTCGGCACGTTCGACCTCACCGGCGCCACGCTCTACACGAGCTGCGAGCCCTGCCCGATGTGCCTCGCGACATCGCTGTGGGCGCGGCTGGACCGGGTGTACTTCGCGGCCAGTCGTGACGACGCCGCTGACGGCGGCTTCGACGACGCCGTGTTCTACCGCTACTTCGAGGGTGATGCGGCCGATCGCGAGATCCTGCCCGTCGCCCAGGAGCCGCTGCCGCCGGCGGAGCGCGTCGCGCCCTTCACCGAGTGGAAGCTCACCACCACCCGCGTCGAGTACTGACGCGCGACCTCACCACCGCGTCGAGTACTGACGCGTGACCGAAACGTACTGACAACCCGGAGCCGATGATGTCTTCTGAACGCCCTGCTTCCACACGCCCATCCGCCCCCGACACGTCGTCGAATGCCGTTGCCGGCAACGACGCGACGGGGCTCTTCACCCGCAGCGAAGAGGAGCTGCCGCCCCTGTCCACAGGGGCCACCACCACGGTCGACGCCCAGCCGAAGAGCGCGTTCGACCGCTTCTTCGAGATCACCCGCCGAGGCTCCACACTGGGCCGTGAGATCCGCGGCGGCATCGTCACCTTCGTGACGATGGCCTACATCGTGATCCTGAACCCGCTGATCCTCGGCGGCGTCGACGACGTCGCCGGGAACGCCCTGGATGCTGCACAGATCGGCGCCGCCACCGGCCTCACCGCCGGCGTCATGACGATCCTGTTCGGCGTCGTCGCGCGGCTGCCGTTCGCGATCGCGGCAGGCCTCGGCATCAACTCCTTCCTGGCCGTGTCCGTCGTAGGACAGGTCACCTGGCAGGAGGCCATGGGCCTGGTCGTGATCAACGGCATCCTGATCGTGATCTTCGGTGCCACCGGCATCCGGACCGCGATCTTCAAGGCCGTGCCGCAGGCGCTGAAGGCCGCGATCACGGTCGGAATCGGCCTGTTCATCGCCTTCATCGGTTTCGTCGACTCCGGCTTCGTGAACCGCACGCAGGCCGGACCGCCCGTTCAGCTCGGCGTGGATGGGTCGATCACCTCCGTGCCGACGCTGATCTTCCTGCTCGGGCTGGTGCTGATCGGCATCCTCGTCGCGCGCAAGGTGCCCGGCGGCATCCTGATCGGCATCGTCGTCACCACCGTCGTGGCGCTGATCGCCCAGTCTGTGCTGAAGCTCGGTCCTTCGTTCAAGGACCCGAACGGCTGGCACATGACGATCCCCGAGCTGCCCAGCTCGTGGGTGACGATCCCCGACTTCGGTCTGATCGGCCAGTTCGACCTGTTCGGCTCCTTCGGCCGCGTGGGCGTGCTGTCTGCGACGATGCTCGTGTTCACCCTGGTGTTCTCGAACTTCTTCGACGCGATGGGCACCATGACGGGCCTGGCCAAGAACGCCGGTCTCGCCTACAAGGACGGCACGTTCCCGCGCCTGCGCTCGGCGTTCGTCGTCGAGGGCTTCGGCGCCGTCGCCGGCGGCATGACCTCGACCTCGTCGAACACGGTCTACGTCGACAGCGCCTCGGGCATCGGTGAGGGTGCACGCTCGGGCGTCGCCTCGCTGGTGGTGGGTGTGCTGTTCCTGCTGTCGATGTTCCTCACGCCGCTGACGCTGGTGGTGCCGATCGAGGTCGGCTCCGCTGCGCTGGTCGTGGTCGGCGCGATGATGATGGCGCAGATCCGCGAGATCAAGTTCGACAAGTTCGCGGTCGCTCTGCCGGCGTTCCTGACGATCGTGACGATGCCGCTGACCTACTCGATCGCGAACGGCATCGGCATCGGCTTCATCTCCTGGGCGCTGATCAACGCGTTCTCAGGACGTGCCCGCAAGGTGCACTGGCTGATGTGGGTGGTCGCGGCGGGCTTCGCGCTGTACTTCGTCCGCGGTCCCATCGAGGCGATGCTGGGCAACTGAGATCCCGTAGTCGCAGAAAAGAAGACCCGGCCCCGAAAGGGGCCGGGTCTTCTTTCATTCATCGGGCCAATTGCGCGCCTAAAGGAAACGCGAATATCCCGCAGCGGAATTCGCTGTGGGAAATGCCCGAAGACAATTCAGGCGGATGCCGCGGGCGCGGCCTCCTCGATCAATTGAAGAATTCTCGCCGCGACGCTCACGGCGATCACCGCCGGCTGCTTTCCGGAGACCTCAGGAATGCCGATCGGGGTGGTGACCCGTTCCAGGTCGGAAGGGGAGTGCCCGGCCTCGCCGAGCTTCTTACGGAATCTGGCCCACTTCGACGCAGACCCGATCAGGCCGATCGACGCCGGGGCGTCCGAGCGCAGCGCCTGATCGACGATCGCGAGGTCCTCGACATGGTCGTGCGTCATCACCAGCACGTGCGCCCCGGCCGGGATCTCGGCCAGGGCCGCCTCCGGCACGGGGGAGTGGTGCACCTGTACGCGGGCGACGGCACCCGAGCGCACGGGCTCGAGGCGCGCGGCATCCAGCATCTCCGCCCGGGAGTCGACCAGATGCAGGTCGATCTCGTGTCGCGACAGGATGCGGGCGAGCTCGACGCCGACGTGCCCGAGGCCGAACACGGCGACGGAGGGCACGACTCGGACGGGTTCCAGCATGATGGTGACCTCTCCTCCGCAGCACTGCACGCCGTACTCGGTCGTCGCGCGGTCGCTGAGCGTGAGCGTGAGCAGCTCGGGCTCGGCCGAGCCCGAGGCCAGCATGGCGCGCGCACGATCGGCGGCGGTCGCCTCGAGGTTCCCGCCGCCGATCGTGCCGAACATCCGTTCCGGCGAGACGACCATCTTCGCGCCGCCGTTGCGGGGCGCGTGCCCGCGCACCATGGCGAGCGTGACGATCACCGCGGGGGTGCGGGAGTCACGCAGGTCGCGGAGGGCGTCCAGCCAGTCCATGGTCTTCCTCAGGCGGTTGCCGGAACGAGTTCTCGCTCCGGCGCGCTCTCATCCGCGGCCGCACGGGCGGCCTCGACCGCCCAGAACACCGCCTCGGGGGTGGCCGGCGAACCCAGCTCGACCATGTGACCGACGGGACCGAAGGCCCCGACGGCCTCGCGGAGCGCCTCGCGTGCGCTGAACGCGAGCATGAACGGCGGCTCGCCCACGGCCTTCGAGCCGTAGACGGCGCCGTCCTCACGGGCGTTCTCGAACAGGCGGACGTGGAACTCCGGCGGCATCTCCGAGAAGCTGGGCAGCTTGTAGGTCGAGGCGGACTGGGTCTGCAGGCGACCGCGGTTCGGGCCGTCGCTGGTGTCCCAGCGCAGCTCCTCGAGGGTCAGCCAGCCCAGGCCCTGCACATAGGCGCCCTCGACCTGCCCGATGTCCAGCATCGGCGAGAGCGAGTCGCCCACGTCGTGGACGATGTCGACGCGGCGCACCGTGTAGGCGCCGGTGAAGCCGTCGACCTCGACCTCGGTCGCGGCGCAGCCGTACGCGAAGTACTTGAAGGGCGAGCCCTGCATGATGTCGGGGTTCCAGTGCAGGCCCTCGGTGCGGTAGTAGCCCGCGGCGAACAGCTGCACGCGCTGCAGGTAGGCCGCGTTCGCGACCTCCGCGAACGTGAGCCGCTGGTCGCGGTTGCCGAGCCCGGTCACGTACCCGCCCGAGAAGCGGACGTCGCGCTCGTCGACGTTCAGCAGCCGGCCGGCCACCTTCGCCATGCGCTCACGGATCTGGTCGCAGGCGTTCTTCACCGCACCGCCGTTGAGGTCGGCGCCGGAGGACGCCGCGGTGGCCGAGGTGTTCGGCACCTTGTCGGTGCGGGTCGGGGCGAGCCGCACCTGGTGCAGTTCGAGCCCGAGCGCCGTCGCCGCGACCTGCAGCATCTTCGTGTGCAGGCCCTGGCCCATCTCGGTGCCGCCGTGGTTGATCAGGACCGAGCCGTCCTTGTAGACGTGCACGAGGGCGCCGGCCTGGTTGAACGCCGCGAAGTTGAACGAGATGCCGAACTTGATCGGCGTCATCGCGATCGCGCGCTTGACGTCGGTGTGAGTGCGGTTGAACTCGGCGACCTTCGCCCGGCGGGCGTCGAGGAAGCTCTCGTCGCGCAGCTGGTTCCAGATGGCGGGCAGGCGATCGGCGTCCTTCACGAGCTGGCCGTACGGCGTGGACTGACCCGGGCGGTAGAAGTTGCGCTGGCGCAGTTCGAGCGGGTCGATGCCGAGCGCGGGCGCGACCCGGCCCAGGATGTCCTCGATGAGGAAGACGCCCTGCGGGCCGCCGAAGCCGCGGAACGCGGTGTTCGAGGTCTTGTTCGTCTTCGCGATGCGGCCGTGCGCGTGCACGTTCGGGATCCAGTACGCGTTGTCCAGGTGGCACAGTGCGCGGCCGAGCACGGGCTCGGAGAGGTCGATGCTCCAGCCGCCGTCGGCGGTGAGCACGGCATCCAGCGCCTGTAGGTAGCCGGCGTCGTCGAAGCCCACCTTCCAGCTGATGTGGAACGGGTGCCGTTTGCCGGTCATCGTGATGTCCTGCGTGCGATTCAGCCGCAGTCGCACCGGGCGGCCGGTGAGCTTGGCACCCAGCGCGGCGATCGCGGCGAAGCCGTGCGGCTGCATCTCCTTGCCGCCGAATCCGCCGCCCATGCGCAGCTGCTGCACGGTGACCTGGTTCGAGGAGATGCCGAGCACGTGCGCGACGATCTCCTGGGTCTCGGTGGGGTGCTGCGTCGAGCACTGCACGAAGTACTGCCCCTCGGTGTCGACGATCGCGAAGGACGCGTGCGTCTCGAGGTAGAAGTGCTCCTGTCCGCCGAACTCGGTGACGCCCTCGAAGACTCGCGAGGAGCCGGCGAGAGCGGATGCCGCGTCGCCGCGCTCCACGGTTCGCGCGATGCCCTGGAACGAGCCCGCGTCGACCGCGTCCTGCACGGTGATCAGCGAGGGGAGCGGCTCGTAGTCGACCTTCACCGCGGCGGCGCCGAGCCGGGCGGCCTCCTGGGTCTCGCCGAGGACCCACACCAGGGCGTGACCGTAGAACATCGCCTCGGAGGGGAACAGCGGTTCGTCGTGCTTGATGCCGGCGTCGTTCACACCGGGCACGTCGGCGGCGGTGAGCACGCGGACGACACCGGGCACGTCATACGCGGGGGAGACGTCGACGGTGACCTTGGCGTGCGCGTTCGTGGACTGCACGGGCCACGCGGTCAGGGTGCCATACGTGTGCGCGGCGACGTCGTCGGTGTACATGGCCGCGCCGGTCACGTGCAGCACCGCGCTCTCGTGCGGTGCGCGGGTTCCGACGACGGGGTTCTCGGGGCGGTCGGCGAGAGCGCTCATGCCGACACCTCCTTCGACTGGATGATGGTCTGGCTGTAGAACTTCAGAAGGGCGGTGCCCAGCATGTGCGACCGGTAGTCGCTGCTGGCGCGGTGGTCGGACATCGGGGTGCCCTCGCCCTGAAGGATCGCGGATGCGGCCTTGACGGTGGCGATGTCCCACGGGCGGCCGATCAGGGCCTCCTCGGTCGCGCGTGCGCGCAGCGGGGTGGCGGCGACGCCGCCGAGCCCGATCCGTGCGGCGGTGACGACGCCGCCGTCGATGTCGAACGCGAAGGCGATCGCGACCGACGAGATGTCGTCGAAGCGGCGCTTGGCGATCTTGTGGAAAGCGGTGGTCGTGGCCAGTGGCAGCGGGATGCGCACCGCGGTGATCAGCTCGTCCTTCGCGCGCACCGACTGGCGGTAACCCGTGAAGTACTCCGCGAGATCGACTTCGCGCTCGCCGTCGACGGAAGCCAGCACGAGGCGCGCGCCCAGGGCGAGCAGTGCCGGCGGGGTGTCGCCGATCGGCGATCCGGTGCCGAGGTTGCCGCCGAAGGTGCCGCGGTTGCGGATCAGGCGCGAGGCGAACTGCGGGAACAGCTGGGCGAGCAGCGGGATGCGGCCGTCCAGCCGGCGCTCCACCTCGGACAGCGGCAGGGCCGCGCCGATCTCGACGTACTCGTCGGTCTCGGTCAGGCCGCGCAACTCGTCGAGCTGGTCGATCGCGACGACGAACGGAGCGCGGCTGCCGCGGATGTTCACCTCGACGCCCCAGTCCGTGGAACCGGCGACGATCAGAGCGGTGGGCTCGTCGCGCAGGACCTGCAGGGCCTCGGCGAGGTCGGCTGGCCGCAGGAAGCGGGCGCCGTCGACGACCGCGTCGGTCGCGACCGGGGCGGGGGCCGGCTCCGTCAGGCGCTGCTGCAGCGGATCATCCGCCTCGGGGAAGCCCAGCGTGTACGCGGCATCCCGGATCGGGCGGTAGCCGGTGCAGCGGCAGAGGTTTCCGCTCAGGGCGTGCAGGTCGAAGCCGTTCGGGCCGTGCTCGGGGTCGTCGTGGACCGGGCATCCGTCGTCAGCGGCATCCGCCAGCGGCACGGCGCGATCGACGCCGTTCCTGTCGGCGCGGTAGTACTCGCCGGCCATCGAGCAGGCGAAACCGGGCGTGCAGTAGCCGCACTGCGATCCGCCCGCCTCGGCGAGCTTCTCCTGCACGGGGTGCAGATCCTCGACCGTGCCGAGTCCCTCGGCGGTGACGATCTCCTGCCCGTCCAGTGCGTACACCGGCACCAGGCAGGCGTTCACCGGCGTCCAGGAGGTGCCGCCGGCGGCATCCGGCGTCGCGAGCAGCATCGCGCACGCGCCGCACTCGCCCTCGGCGCAGCCCTCCTTGCTTCCGGACAGGCCCGTCTCACGCAGCCAGTCCAGTGCCGTCGCATGAGTCGCGACCCCGTCGAGGGGGCGGCTCTGCCCGTTCACCTTCACGGCGGGAACGGTGACAGCGATGTCAGTCATCCTGTGTCTCCTCAGGTTCTGCGCCGAAGCGCTCTGGCGGCACGTCCTGACGTGCCATCTGGAGATCCCGAGGTTCCCGCTCCGGCGGGCTGATCAGACGGCGCGCGCGGATGCGGTGAGTCTACGCCGCTTCGGCGCAGGGTGGAGGCCTCGGAATCGCGGTGGATTCCGGGGCGTCTCAGGCGCCGTGTGCGTACCAGTTGCCCCATGCGAAGGGGCGCTCGGAGGAGGGGGTGCAGGCATCGATGTGCGGCATGACGCTCCCTCTCTTCTTCGAGTTCCAGGATGTGGAAGGCCAATTCTGACCAATGAACATCGTAAGCTCTGGCGCGCGGGTGGTCAAGATGTTAAACTTGAGTCGTCTTAACTCAACTTTGAATAAGGAGTCTCCTCAGGAGGAACGAATGACCAACCCCAGCCAGCAGCAGGAAGAGCAGCAGAGCGCCCTCGAGCAGTTCGGAATCAACCTCACCGACCGTGCCCGTCAGGGCAAGCTAGATCCGGTGATCGGCCGCGACGGTGAGATCCGTCGCGTGAGCCAGGTGCTCACCCGCCGCACCAAGAACAACCCCGTGCTCATCGGTGAGCCCGGCGTCGGCAAGACCGCCGTCGTTGAGGGCCTCGCCCAGCGCATCGTCGCGGGCGACGTTGCCGAATCGCTCAAGGACAAGGAGCTGATCAGCCTCGACATCTCCGCCCTCGTCGCCGGTGCGATGTACCGCGGCCAGTTCGAGGAGCGCCTGAAGAGCGTGCTCAAGGAGATCACCGAGTCCGACGGCAAGGTCATCACCTTCATCGACGAGCTGCACGTGCTGATGGGCGCCGGCGGCGGCGAGGGGTCGGTCGCGGCATCCAACATGCTCAAGCCGATGCTCGCCCGCGGCGAGCTGCGCATGATCGGCGCCACCACGCTCAACGAGTACCGCGAGTTCATCGAGAAGGATGCCGCTCTGGAGCGGCGCTTCCAGCAGGTGTACGTCGGCGAGCCGTCCGTCGAGGACACGATCGCGATCCTGCGCGGGCTGAAGGGCCGGTACGAGGCGCACCACGGAGTGACGATCGCCGACAGCGCGCTCGTCGCCGCAGCGGCACTCTCGAACCGCTATCTGCCCAGCCGGCAACTGCCAGACAAGGCCATCGATCTCATCGACGAGGCCATGTCGCGGCTGAAGATGGAGATCGACTCCTCGCCGGTCGAGATCGACGAGCTCAAGCGCCAGGTCGACCGCATGAAGCTCGAGGAGCTGGCCCTGAAGAAGGAGAAGGACGACGCCTCGAAGGAGCGTCTGGCCACCCTGCGCGAGCAGCTCCGCGATCTCGAGAAGGAGCTCGCCGTGCTGCAGGAGCGCTGGTCGCGGGAGCGCCAGGGCCTGAACCGCGTGGGCGAGTTGAAGAAGCAGCTCGACGACGCTGTCACCCAGCGCGACCTCGCCATGCGCAACGCCGACTACACGAAGGCGTCCAAGCTCGAGTACGAGACCATCAAGCGCCTGGAGCGCGACATCGCCGAAGCCGAGGCGGCCGAGCGTGCGGTGTCGAGCGAGGGGCGCATGGTCAACGAGCAGGTCACCGACGAGGACATCGCCGGCGTGATCGCCGCGTGGACCGGCATCCCGGTCGGCCGTCTCATGCAGGGCGAGAGCGAGAAGCTGCTGCACCTCGAGAATGAGCTGGGCAGGCGGCTGATCGGGCAGAAGGATGCCGTTCGCGCGGTGTCCGATGCCGTGCGGCGCTCGCGCGCCGGCATCAGCGACCCCGGACGCCCCACCGGATCGTTCCTGTTCCTCGGCCCCACCGGCGTCGGCAAGACCGAGCTGGCGAAGGCCCTCGCCGAGTTCCTCTTCGACGACGAGCACGCCATGGTGCGCATCGACATGTCGGAGTACGGCGAGAAGCACTCTGTCTCGCGACTGGTCGGCGCCCCTCCCGGGTACGTCGGATACGAGCAGGGCGGCCAGCTCACTGAGGCCGTGCGACGGCGCCCGTACAGCGTGGTGCTGCTCGACGAGGTCGAGAAGGCGCACCCCGAGGTGTTCGACGTGCTGCTGCAGGTGCTCGACGACGGCCGACTCACCGACGGCCAGGGCCGCACGGTCGACTTCTCGAACGTCATCCTGATCCTGACGAGCAACATCGGCTCGCCGATCCTGATCGAGCCGACGCTGTCGGTCGAGCAGAAGCGCGAGCAGGTGATGGCGCTGGTACGGCAGTCGTTCCGCCCCGAGTTCCTGAACCGTCTCGACGACATCGTGATGTTCCAGGCGCTCAGCGAGGACGACCTCGCGCAGATCGTGTCGCTGTCGGTCGATCAGCTGCAGAAGCGGCTGCACGAGCGCCGGCTCTCGCTCGCCGTCACGCCGGATGCCCGGTCGTGGCTGGCCGAGCGCGGCTACGACCCGGTGTTCGGAGCGCGGCCGCTGCGTCGCCTCATCCAGACCGAGGTGCAGAACCGCCTCGCAACCGCGCTGCTGTCGGGCAACGTGCACGACGGCGACACCGTGCGGGTGGATGTCGCGGCCGACGGATCGGGCCTGGTGCTCACCAGCGCCGCGGCCTGACCGCGCTCAGAGCGCCTCGTGCACCAGTTGCGTGAGGCGCTCTGCCATCGCCTCCGGGTTCCAGGAGTGCTCGGATCCGCGCAGCTGTTCGGCGCTGCCGTGTGCGGCCGCGGCGGCGATCCCGTCCGCCGTCTCCTGCATCCCGGGGTAGGTCTCGGTGCCCGTCAGCGCGAGCACCGGGGCCGTCACTCCGGCGAGGACGTCAGTGTTCCCGCGCTGCTCGACCAGGGCGAGCGCCTCGCCGTCGGGCACCCAGCCGAGCACGAGCTGCGGGTACGCGGGTGAGGACTTGAGCTCCTCCAGCCACTCCGGCGGCATGCCGACCATGTAGCCGGCCACGGCCCCCTCGAGGTCGCCGTCGTCGATCGACGATCGCACTCCGCTCCACCAGGCGGGGGCGCCCTCGGGGAACAGGCCCAGCGGTGCCTCCCAGAGCACGAGCCCGGCGATCGTCGGCACGCGCGGTGCCGCGAGCATCCCGATGGCGCAGCCCGAGGAGTGCCCGACGAGGATGACCGGCGCCTGCGCGACCGCGGCGAGCTCGGCGATCGCCGACAGCTGCGCATCCAGTGTCACCTCCCCCTCCGACGTGCTCTCGCCGCGTCCGAGGCGGTCTGCGAAGAACGAGCGGATGCCGCGTGCGGCCAGCGCCTCTGCGGTGGCGAGTGTGATCGGGTCTGCGCGCGTCGGACCCGCGCCGGTGATGAACAGCACGGTCGGTGCGCTTTCGGGGCCGAGGTCGTCGTAGACGATGCCGTCGCCGCGCTGGGTGGTCAGGGTGCTCATGTTCGCTCACTTTCAAGACTGGACGGTATGATTTCTCTAAACTAGACTCATCGGTATGAAGACGTCAAGAGGTGAGCGGAAGCTGCGCCCGAGCTCGGTCGCCAAGCGCGAGGCGATCCTCGATGCGGCACAGGCGGCTTTCCTCGCGCACGGGTACGACGCGGTGACCATGGACGCGATCTCCCGCGACTCCGGTGTCGCGAAGCAGACGCTCTACGGGCACTTCGGCAGCAAGGAGGCGCTGTTCCTCGAGCTCGTCCGGTCGCAGACGCGCGGAGCCAGCGAACGCGTGCTCAGCGAGCCGCCCGTCGTGGCGCCGGGCGACGACGCCCGCGCCGTGCTGGCCCCGGTGCTGCGCGAGCAGCTGGCGACCGTGCTCGCGCCGAATCTGCTGGCGCTGCGTCGGCTGGTGATCGGGCTGCTGTCGCAGTTCCCCGATCTGGCGCGCGAACTCTACGAGCACGGTGCACAGCGCGCGATGCGATCGCTCGCGGGGCTGATCGCCGACCTCGAGGGCATCGGCGCGCTCGCCGTCGATGATCCCGACCGCGCCGCGGTTCAGCTGAACTGGCTGGTCATGGGTGATCCGGTGAACCGGGCGATGCTGCTCGGTGACGAGGCTGCCAACGAGAACCTCGACATCGCGGCCCACGTCGACGCCGCACTCGACGTCTTCCTCGCTGCGTACGCCGCGCCCGTTGCATCCGCATAGTGAGAATCTGCATCCGACATCCGGAAAAGTCTTGACCTGCGAGCCGGTATCGGTCATCATCGGATATGCCTTCGACGCCGAAGGCCCTGGATCAGCAGACAGGCGAACTGAGCTGGCTCACCACGGAGCCGCGCAGCGGCCCCGCCGATCCGACGATGGAGCCACTGAATGCCCGCCCCACTGCACACCACCTGGCTGAAGAACCCGCTCGGGATCCACACCGGCGACGCCGCAGATGCCCGTGGAGGCATCGTCATCGCGGGCGACCGCGTGCTCGAGAGCGTTCCGCTCGGAGCCGAGCCGGCGCAGCCGGTCGACGACGTCTTCGACGCCTCGCGGCACGTGATCATCCCCGGCCTGATCAACACGCACCACCACTTCTACCAGACCCTCACCAGGGCCTGGCGGCCGGTCGTCAGCGCCGAGCTCTTCCCCTGGCTCAAGGGTCTCTACGGGGTCTGGGCCGGGCTGACCCCGCGCGATCTCGAGCTCGCGACCACCGCCGCGCTCGCCGAGCTGCTGCTCTCCGGCTGCACCACCGCCGCCGACCACCACTACCTGTTCCCGAACGGGCTGGAGGAGGGCATCGACGTGCAGGTCGAGGTCGTGCGCAGCCTCGGGATGCGGGCCACGCTGACGCGCGGATCGATGTCGCTCGGCGAGAGGGACGGCGGCCTGCCCCCGCAGAGCACCGTGCAGGACGCCGACACGATCCTCGCCGACAGCGAGCGGCTCATCGGCGCCTACCACGAGCGCGGCGAGGGCGCGCAGGTGCAGATCGCCCTCGCGCCCTGCTCGCCGTTCTCGGTGACCACCGGCGTCATGCGCGACACCGCCGACCTCGCCGCCCGGCACGATGTGCGCCTGCACACCCACCTCGCAGAGACCCTCGACGAGGAGGACTTCTGCCGCGAGATGTTCGGTCTGCGCACGGTCGACTACCTGGAGAGCGTGGGCTGGCTCGGCGATCGCACCTGGCTCGCGCACGGGATCCACTTCGACGACGACGAGATCGCGCGACTGGGCGCCGCCGGCACGGCCGTGTCGCACTGCGCGACATCGAACATGCGCCTCGCATCCGGCATCGCCCGCGCGGTCGAGCTGGAGGAGGCCGGCGCGCCCGTCGGCCTCGGCGTCGACGGCTCGGCCTCGAACGACGGATCGAACATGATCCAGGAGGTGCGCCAGGCGCTCTACCTGCAGCGGCTGCGCTACGGCGCGGCATCCGTGACGCCGGAGCGCGCGCTGGACTGGGCCACGGCCGGCTCGGCGCGCGCCCTCGGACGCAGCGACATCGGCGTGCTCGCCCCGGGCAGGCAGGCCGACCTGGCCATGTTCACACTCGACGAGCTGCGCTTCTCGGGCAGCCACGACCCGGTCGCCGCGCTGCTGCTGTGCGGCGCGGAGCGCGCCGACCGCGTGATGGTCGGCGGCACCTGGCGCGTGCTCGACGGCCAGATCGTCGGGCTCGACGTGCCGCAGCTGATCTCCCACCACAGCGAGGCGGCGCGCGCGCTGCTCGCCCGCCATTCCTGAACCGCCCGAACCCCACCCACAACGACGAAGAGGTCGAACAATGTCACAGAGAGAGAAGAAGGTCGCGTCGAGGCCGGAGGACGAGCGCCTGCCGTTCGGCGCCACCCTCGGATACGGCATCCAGCACGTGCTGACCATGTACGGCGGCATCATCGCCCCGCCGCTGATCATCGGCCAGATGGCGGGGCTCAGTCAGGGCGAGATCGGCGTGCTCATCGCCGCCTGCCTGTTCATGGGCGGGCTCGCGACGATCCTGCAGACGGTCGGCGTGCCGTTCTTCGGCTCCCAGCTGCCGCTCGTGCAGGGCGTCTCGTTCTCCGGTGTCGCGACGATGGGCGCCATCGTCACGAGCGGAGGCGGCCTGCCGGCGGTGTTCGGGTCCGTGATCGCCGCTTCGGTGATCGGCCTGCTGATCGCACCGGTCTTCGCCACCGTCATCCGGTTCTTCCCGCCGGTGGTGACCGGCACCGTGATCACGACGATCGGCCTCACGCTGCTGCCGGTCGCGGCAGGCTGGATCGTCGGGGCCGGCGAGGACGCGGCGAAGGGGGCATCCGCCGACAACCTGCTGCTCGCCGGCATCACCCTCGTCATCGTGCTGGTTCTCAGCAAGATCCCCGTGGGTGCGATCTCGCGCCTGGCGATTCTGCTCTCGATCGTGCTCGGCACGATCGTCGCGGTCATCATGGGAAAGGCCGACTTCAGCTCGGTCGGGGAGGGCCCGATCTTCGCCTTCCCCCAGGTCTTCGGATTCGGTATGCCCACCTTCGAGGTCGCGGCGATCATCTCGATGTTCATCGTGATCCTGGTGACCCTGACCGAGACCACGGCGGACATCCTCGCCGTCAGTGAGATCGTCGGCACCAAGGTCGACTCCAAGCGCATCGCCGCAGGCCTGCGCGCCGACATGCTCTCCAGCGCCGTCTCGCCGATCTTCGGCACCTTCACCCAGTCCGCGTTCGCGCAGAACGTCGGTCTGGTCGCGATCACCGGCGTGAAGAGCCGCTTCGTGGTCACAGCCGGCGGTGGCGTGCTGGTCGTGCTCGGTCTGCTGCCGGTGCTCGGACGGGTCGTCGGTGCGATCCCCTCGCCGGTCCTCGGCGGCGCCGGCCTGGTGCTGTTCGGTTCGGTCGCGGCATCCGGTATCCGCACCCTCGCGAAGGTCGAGTACAAGAACAATATGAACCTCGTCATCGTCGCGACGTCGCTCGCCGTGGGGATGCTGCCGATCGCGATCCCGACGATCTACCACCAGATGCCGGACTGGTTCGTGACGATCTTCCACTCCGGCATCAGCTCGGCCGCGGTGACGGCCATCCTGCTGAACCTGCTGTTCAACCACCTCGGAAGCGTGCAGCGGAAGAACGCGTTCGTCGCGGCGCCGACGCGCAGCATCCCGATCGCGTATCTCGAGGCGTTCGAGGACGGCGACTCGATCATCGACGGCAAGATCGTCGACCGCGAAGGCAACGAGGTGGAACTCGCCAGGCCCGAGCACTGACGGCGGCGCGAGATCTCGGCGAGACCCCGAGCTCGGCACGAGACCCACGTTTCTGACGTGGGTCTCGTGCCGAACTCGGGGTCTCATGCAGAACGCGGCACGCGCGGGTTCAGATCAGCGCGAGCGTCGCCGCCAGCAGGGTGATGGTGACGCCGTTCAGTGCGACCCGCAGCGGGAGGACCGACTCCCACCGCGCCTGCAGCGCGCGGGCGTCGTCCGGAACCTCGTCGGCGAGAGCGGCCGCGGTCAGTGCCGTGTTGATCGGCTTCGCGATGCGCGCGTAGACGAGCAGCCAGGTGACCAGCAGGACGAGTCCCACCGCAGAGAGGATGCCGGAGAGCGTCGTGCCCCAGAGGAACGCGGCTGCCGCCGTGAGCGCGGTGAGGACGGTGGCGGGGATGCCGACGGCCGGCATCCGCCGGTCGGCGTAGAAGTGGCCGCGCCCCACGACCTGCACCATGGCGCGGTCGTCCAGGTCTGCGTAGACGGAGCGCTGGACGAGGACGCCGACGACGTCCGCGCCGAAGATCACGGCGAGGCCGAGCACGGCGAGTGCTCCGGTGATGGCGATGATGGCGGTCATGATTCCTCCATGGTCCAGGTGTTAGCAATGCTAAGTGTTAGCGGTGCTAATGTAGCTGCATGCCCCGAGCAGCGCAAGACATCGAGCGGATCCGCGAGCGCGAACTGCGAATCGTCGCTGCGGCGCGCGAGATCGCGGAGCAGGAGGGGTGGCCCGCCGTCACCGTGCGCCGCCTCGCCGACGCGATCGGATTCAGCCAGCCCATCCTGTACCGGCACTTCCCGCGTGGCCGGGACGAGATCGTCGAACGCGTCGTCATCGACGGGTACGCCGATCTCCTCGCCGCGATCAGCGCCGACGGTGAAGGGCTGGCGGCTCTCGTCGCCGCTTACCTCAGGTTCGCGGCGGACCATCCCGCCGTCTACTACGCGATGACCATGGCGCGCACAGGCGTCGTGTTCGCATCTGACGAGACGCCGGAGATCCTTCGGCAGGGATTCGCGATGTTCGAGCGCGCCGTCGGCGGTGAGATGCCGCGCGAGCGCGCGGTTCGCGCCGAGCTGCTCTGGAGCACCCTGCACGGCGTCAGCCGGTTCGCCGCCGACGGCCGACTGGATGCTGCGCTCGACGACCTGCGCGAGGACGAGATCGTCGCGCTGTTCAGCGCTCCCGCGTCCGGCTCCGGCTCCGGCTCCGGCTCCTGCCCCGGCTCCTGAGCGAGGAGCGCCAGCGACGAGACGAAGGACGCCCTTCGTCCCTTCGTCTCGTTTCGCTCGCTCAGGGTGCGGGGTGGAGGGCCGCTCGCTCAGGGTGTGGGAAGGCTTCGGCTCCTGAGCGAGGAGCGCCAGCGACGAGACGAAGGACGCCCTTCGTCCCTTCGTCTCTCAGCGCTTCGACGTCGCCCAGTCCGCAGGCCCCGTCGAGCCGGCCGGGTAGTCCTCGATCGGGACATCCCCGCGGTTCCAGGCATCCCGCACCGGCTGGATGATGCGCCAGCACTGCTCTGCGGCATCCGCCCGCACCGACAGCGCGACGTCGCCGTCGAGGATGTCGCTGATGACCTCGGTGTACGCCAGCAGGGTGCCCTTGCCGAGCTTGGTGGAGAGCACGTCGCGGCGCAGCGCGAACGGGTCGTCGCCGCCGTTGACGTTCAGCTCGAGGTCGATCCGGTCCGGGCCGAGCACGAAGCGCAGCACGCCGCCGTCATCCGGCTTGCCGGTCAGTCCCTCCGGAATGTGCCGCACAGGCCGGAACGTCACGACGATCTCGGCATGGCGGTCGGCCAGTGCCTTGCCGCTGCGCAGCGTGAACGGCACGCCCGCCCAGCGCGCGGTGCGCACCTCGCAGGTGATCTCGGCGAGGGTCTCGGTGTCGAGATCGGGGTCGACGCCCTCCTCGTCGACGTAGGACGGCACGTCGCGGCGGTGCTCCTTGTCGCCGATCGTCCCGGCGGTGTACCGGCCGCGGCGGGAGGAGCGCACCGGATTGTCGTCCCAGACGACCGTGGCGCGCAGCGCGGCGGCCATCGCGTCGCGCAGATCGATCTCGTCGAGGTCGGCGGGCTGCTCCATCGCGAGGATCGCGAGCACCTGCAGCAGGTGGCTCTGGATCATGTCGATCATCGCGCCGGCCCTGTCGTAGTACCGCGCGCGGTTCTCCAGGGCGAGCGACTCGTCGTAGCGGATGAGGACCGACTGCACGTGATCGGCCGACCACACCGGCTCCACCAGCCGGTTCGCGAACCGCACGCCGATCACGTTCAGCAGCGTCGACCGGCCGAGGAAGTGGTCCACCCGGAAGATCCGTTTCTCGGGCACCAGCTGCTGCAGCAGGTCGTTCAGCTCCCTGGCGCTCTTCTGGTCGCTGCCGAACGGCTTCTCCAGCGCCAGCACCGTGTTCTCGGGCAGTTTCACGTCGCGCAGCACCTCGCAGGCGGCCACGGCGACGGCCGGCGGCAGGGCGAAGTAGATCACCAGTGGCCCCTCGACGCCCTCGACCAGCCCGGCGAGGGCGTCTCGATCCGTGACATCCGCCATCGTGTACGTCGTCCCGGCGATACGGGCGACCTGATCCGCGGCATCTGATGACGCGAACGCCGTCTGCACGGCCTCCTGCCAGCGCTTCGCGCTCCAGTCATCGGAACCGGCGCCGTGCAGTGTGAGCTTTCTGCTCGGCTCGCGGCGCAGCAGCTGGCCGATCGCGGGCAGCAGCAGCCGCGAGGTGAGGTCGCCGGAGGCGCCGAGGATGAGCAGCGTGGTGTCGCGTGACATGCCTTCACGATAGGCCGCGAGGATGCCAGACTGCGAGGATGAGCGTGCCGATCGAGGAATACGCGCTGCTGAGCGACTGCCGCACGGCGGCACTGGTCTCGCGCGAGGGCAGCATCGACTGGTTCTGCCCACCGCGGCTGGACGCCGCATCCGTCTTCGGGGCGCTGCTCGGCGACGCGGAGCACGGATGCTGGTCGCTGCGCCCCACCGACCCGGATGCCGCGGCCACGCGGCGCTACGACGGCGACACGTTCACGCTCGTCACCCGGTGGGAGACCGACGACGGCGTCGCCGAGGTGCGGGACTGGATGCCGGTGGCCGGCGACCGCCCGGGGCGCACCGACATCGTGCGCGAGATCGTCGGCGTGTCCGGCCGGGTGGAGTTCGCGCAGGAGCTGCGGATGCGGTTCGACTACGCCCGCGCGCTGCCCTGGGTGCACCAGAGCGGCACGGCGGATGCCCCGGAGCTGACCGCCGTCGCAGGGCCGGATGCCGTGGTGATGCGGGGTGCTGCGCTGCACGCGCACGGACACCTGCACACGGGCACCGTCTCGGTCACGTCGGGGGAACGCGTGCCGCTCACGCTCACCTGGCATCCGTCCTTCCTGCCGGCGCCCGACGGTCTCGACCTGTCCGTCGCCGACCTGCGCACCCGGGACTGGTGGCAGCAGTGGGCCGCCGGGATCGCACACGACGGCCCCGACGATGCTGCGGTGCGGCGCTCGCTGCTGATCCTGCGCGCCCTCACCAACCGTGACACCGGCGGCATCGCCGCCGCGGTCACCACCTCGCTGCCCGAGGACTTCGGCGGGGAGCGCAACTGGGACTACCGCTACGTCTGGCTGCGTGACGCGGCCCTCACCCTCGAGGCGCTGCTGGACCATGGGATGACCGATGCGGCCTGGCACTGGCGGGACTGGCTGGTGCGGGCGGTCGCAGGCGACCCCGCCGACGCGCAGATCATGTACGGGCTGGCGGGGGAGCGCGAGCTCGCCGAGTACACCCTGCCCTCGCTGCCCGGCTACGCGGCATCCGCTCCGGTGCGTGTCGGCAACGGGGCATCCGGTCAGTACCAGGCCGACGTCGTCGGCGAGGTGATGGTGACCCTCGGCGCTGCCCGGCGGGCGGGGCTCGCCGAGTCGCACCGCTCCTGGGCGGTCGAGCGGGCGCTGCTCAAGCACGCCGAGACCCAGCTGGACCGACCGGACAACGGGCTCTGGGAGATCCGCGGCGAACCGCGCATGTTCACGCACTCCCGCGTGATGATGTGGGCGGCCTTCGACCGCGGCATCCGTGCGGTGGAGGATTTCGGCCTGCCGGGGCACGAGGACCGCTGGCGTGCTGCGCGCGACCGGCTACGCGAGGAGATCGACGCGCACGGGGTGCGCGGCGGCGCCTTCGTGCAGCACGCCGACACGGATGAGGTGGATGCCTCGCTGCTGCTCATCCCGCAGGTCGGCTACTGCGCGGCCGACGACCCGCGGATGCTGGCCACGGTCGACCGCATCGAGAAGACACTCATGCACGACGGGCTGCTGCTGCGGTACCGCACGACGTCCGGTGTGGACGGGCTCGCAGGTGCGGAGCATCCGTTCCTGGCCTGCTCGTTCTGGCTCGTCGAGCAGTACGCGGCGACTGCACGGCTGACGGAGGCGCGGGCGCTGATGGATCGGCTGTGCTCGTTCCGCAACGACGTCGGCATGCTGTCAGAGGAGTACGACCCGGTGGGGGTCCGCCAGGTCGGCAATACCCCGCAGGCGTTCTCGCACCTCGCGCTCGTGCGCGCCGCCGACGCGCTCGCCGCGGCCGCGCAGCGCGGGCGGTGAGGCCCGCGCGACATCCCGGTGAGGCCCGCGCGACATCCCGGTGAGGCCCGCGCGACATCCCGGCGAGGCCCGCGCGACATCCCGGCGAGGCCCGCGCGACATCCCGGCGAGGCCCACGCGACTTCCCGACTTCTGCACGAGGCCCATGACCCTGCAGCGGGTCTCGTGCAGAACTCGGGGTCTCACGGAGAACTCGCGCGGCTGCGAGTCAGAACCGCTGATCCCGGATGGTGCGGGCGCCCGCCGCGGCATCCGCTTCGAGCTGCTGTCCGAGCAGCGAATGCCTGCGCGAGTAGCCGAAGTAGATCACGAAGCCGATCAGCAGCCAGATCACGAACCGCAGCCAGGTCTCGGTCGACAGGTTCAGCATCAGCCAGAAGCAGGCGATCGCCGAGATCCACGGCAGCCACGGCGACAGCGGCACGGTGAACGGACGCTGCAGGTCGGGGCGGGACTTCCGCAGGATCGGGACGCCGACGCTGACCAGGACGAACGCCGACAGGGTGCCGATGTTGATCATGTCGCCGAGCACCTGCACGTTGGTGAAGCCGGCGATGATCGCGATGATCACGCCGACGATCAGCTGGATGCGGATCGGCGTGCCGCGCTTCGCGTCGGTGACGCTCAGCGACCGGGGCAGCAGGCCGTCGCGGCTCATCGCGAACACGATGCGCGCGAGCCCCAGCAGCAGCACCATGACGACCGTGGTCAGGCCGACCAGGCTGCCGATCGAGATGACCTTCGCCGCCCAGGTCGCGCCGACGATCTCGAAGGCGCTCGCCAGCGACGGCTCCTCGAGCTTGGCGAGCTCGGTGTACGACACCATGCCGGTGATCGTGATCGCGACCAGCACGTAGAGCACGGTCACGATGCCGAGGCCGAGCAGGATGCCGCGGGGCACGGTGCGCTTCGGATCCTTGGCCTCCTCGGCGCTGGTCGCGACGACGTCGAAGCCGATGAAGGCGAAGAACACCAGCGCGGCGCCGGAGAGGATGCCGAAGACGCCGTACACCTGCGGCGAGGCGCCGGTGAGCAGCGAGAAGAACGACTGCGTCCAGGCGCTGTCGGCGGCGGGCCCGGGCTGCGCCGGCGGCACGAAGGGGGTGAAGTTGGTCGGGTTGATGAAGAACAGTCCGACGACGATCACGAACAGCACGATCGCGACCTTGATCGCGGTGAACACGGCGTTCACGCGGCTGGAAAGGCGGGTGCCGAGGGCGAGCAGCAGCGTGAAGATCGCGACGATCACCACAGGGCCCCACTCGAACTGCAGCGAGCCGATCGGGATGGTCATCGGGATGTCCAGGTTGAACAGGGAGACCGTGTTGCCGAGGTAGACGCCCCAGTACTTCGCGATCACGGCGGCTGCCATGAGCATCTCGAGGATGAGGTCCCACCCGATGATCCAGGCAAGGAACTCACCGAGCGTGGAGTACGTGAAGGTGTACGCGGAGCCGGCGACCGGGATCGAGGAGGCGAACTCGGCGTAGCAGAGGATCGCCAGCCCGCACACGACGGCGGCGATGATGAAGGACACGATGACCGCGGGGCCCGCGTGGTGGGCGGACGCCTCGGCGCCGACCGAGAAGATGCCCGCTCCGACCGCGACGGCGACGCCCATGACCGCGAGGTCCCAGGTGTTCAGCGCCCGTTTCAGTGAGCGCTTCTCGTCATGCGTCTCGGCGATCGACTGCTCGACGGTCTTGATCCTCCGCGTGCTGCTCATCACAGCAGGGTACGCGGGGTGCGCCGGCCGGGGGGAACGTCCGGCGGAGTCGCCGAGTTCTGGGTCATCCCCCGAGTCCTCCGCGAGTTTCTGGCTGATCCCCCGAGTTCCGTGCGAGACCCATGTTCCTGCGGTGGGTCTCGCGCGGAACTCGGGGTCTCGCGCGGCGGCCTTCACCGCGCCCGGAAATGCCGAGACCCCTCCACGGACGTCGGCGCGGAGGGGCGCCGACCGGGAGGGGTCTCGGAACCGGGGGTCAGGCGCTGAGCAGCACCGTCTCGTCGATCGGGCGGCGCACGCGCGGGGCGACCTCGCGCTCCTGCAGCGGCTCGGGCAGGACGCCCGCGTCGCCGAGCTCGCCGAGGGCGAGGACGGTGGTCGGTGCGAAGCGCTCGTCGAGGCCGGTGATCTCGCGGATCTGCTCGGCGACGAAGCCGCTCATCTGGTGCACGACGAGGCCGTCGTGGTGGGCCTGCACCGAAAGGTGGGCGACGGCCTGGCCGAGGTCGTACACGGCGTGGGTGAGCGGGGTGCCCTGCTCGTCAGCGGTCTCGGCGACGGCGACGACCAGCACAGCGGCGTTGCCTGCCCAGGCCTGGTTGAAGCCCATCAGCGCGCTGTGGATCTGCTCGTGCAGTGCGGTTCCGCGGCGGGCCACGATGAAGCGCCACGGCTGCGTGTTGTTGGCCGACGGCGTCCAGCGGGCTGCCTCGAGAGCGGATGCCAGCTTCGCCTCGTCGATCGCGGTCTCGGCGTCGAAGGCGCGCGGGCTCCAGCGGTCGGCGAGCACGTCCAGGACGGGGTGCTCGGTGTCGGCGGTGCGGGTGGCGGTGGCGGTGCTCATCGGGTCCTTCAGGGGTACGGGGTGTCTCGCAGTACCCCGTTGTCCGCGCTCAGCACACTGTAACTCATGCGCCTGCATGGATATTCCGAGCCCGCGGGCAGAAGCCCGCGGGCTCGGAACGTCAGCCCCGCAGCGCCTCGCCGAGCTTGACCCTCGCCCCCATCCGCAGCAGCGAGTTCTCGTAGATCTTCGCGCCGACGAGGATCGCGCCGATGCAGGTCGCGATCAGGATCACCAGCGAGATCAGCGGCTCCCACCACTGCGCCTCACCGACGAACAGCCGCACCGGCATCGCGACGGGTGCCGAGAACGGGACGTACGACATGACCGTCATCACGACCGGGTTGTCGTTGAAGAAGATCACCAGGAAGTACGGCGCCATGATCAGCATCATCAGCGGCATGGTCGTCGAGCCGATGTCCTCCTGACGGGAGACCATCGAGGCGGCCGCCGCGTACAGCGCGGCGAGCAGGATGAATCCGAACAGGAAGAACACCGCGAACCAGAGGATCGGGGCGCCGATCCCGCTGAGCACCTGGTTCTGCCCGGTGACGATCAGGCCGATCACGGCGATCGCGGCGAGCAGGATGATCTGCGCCATCGCGAGCACGGTGTTGCCGATCACCTTGCCGGCCAGCAGGGCACGGGTCGGGATGGCCGAGATCAGCAGCTCGACCACGCGGGTCTGCTTCTCCTCGACGACGCTCTGCGCGATCGTGGCCCCGAACGTCGACGCCGCCATCAGGAAGATCACGCCGAACCCGATCGCCACCAGATAGCGCACGAGCGGATTCGTGTCGGCGGGTTCGAGGATGACGACCTGCGGCGCCTTCGACAGGCTCGCGACGAGCGACTGCGGGGCATCCTTCTTGGCGAGGATCACGAACCCGAAGCCGTCGTCCTCACCGGGCACGATCGCAGCGCTGACCTTCTCGCTCTTGACCAGCTTCTCGGCCTCGGCGCGGTCCGACACCTCGACGACTTTCACGTTCGGCAGCGCCGAGACCACGGCCGAGGTCTGAGAAGTCGCGGCGATCTCGTCCGGCGCCGACGTCTTGCTGGCGAATCCGCCGATCAGCACGCCGGCGAGCGCGATCAGCAGCAGGATGCCGGTGGAGATCAGGAACGCCTTGCTGCGCAGCTTCGACGCGATCTCGCGCTCGGCGACGAGCCAGACGGCGGACGACGTGGACGCGGGGGCGGGGGCCGTGGGGATCACTGGATGACCTCCTTGAAGATCTGGGCGAGAGACGGATGCTGCGGGGTGAAGCTCGAGACCGGGCCGCGCTCGACGGCGCTGCGCAGCACGCGCTGCGCGGTCTCGGGGCTGTCGACGTCGAAGACGGCCTCGCCGCCTTCGAAGTCGACGACCGTTACGCCGGGCTCGGCGCGCAGCCATCCGGCATCCCCCGATGACGCGAGCTCGTAGCGCGGGGCCGAGTGCGCCGCGCGCAGCTCGTCGCGGGAGCCGGCCGCGCGGATCGTGCCGCCGGCGATGATGACCAGATCGTCGCAGAGCCGCTCGACGACGTCGAGCTGGTGCGACGAGAACAGGATCGCGGCGCCCTGCGCGGCGCGGCTCTGCAGCACGCCCGCGACCACATCGACGGCGATCGGGTCGAGGCCCGAGAACGGCTCGTCGAGGATGAGCACCTCGGGGTCGTGCACCAGAGCTGCGGCGATCTGCGCGCGCTGCTGGTTGCCCAGCGAGAGCGATTCGATCAGGTCGTCGAGGCGCTCGCCCAGACCGAGCTCGGTCAGCAGCGCGGTGGCTCGGGCCGTGGCATCCGCCTTCTCGAAGCCGTGCAGCCGGGCGAGGTAGACGACCTGCTCGAGCACCTTCATCTTGGGGTACAGCCCGCGCTCCTCGGGCATGTAGCCGAAGCGGCGCCGGTCGGCGGTGCCGACCGGCGCTCCGCCCAGCGAGACCGTGCCGCCGTCGGCTGCGAGCACGCCGAGGATGATGCGCATGGTCGTGGTCTTGCCTGCACCGTTGCCGCCGACGAAGCCGGTGAGGCGTCCGGGGGTGACGTCGAAGCCGACATTGTCGAGCACGCGCCGCGAGCCGTAGCTCTTGGTGATGCCCTCGAGGTGGAGCGTTCCTGTTCGCATGCCCCCACGCTATTGATGCCGGATGCTGTCCAGCATCCCCCTGTGGGGGGAGCGTGCGACATCCGCCGTGCGGGGGAGCTCAGGAGATTTCCATTCACGGGAATGCACCGCCCGGGTGCCGCGTTGCAACCCCCGTCAGACCAGAAAGGGACACCCTCGTGACTCACAAGATCGGCTACATCGTCGGCAGCATCTCGTCCACCTCGATCAACCGCCAGCTGGCCACCGCGCTGGCGAAGCTGGCCCCGGCGGGCGCCGAGCTCGTGGAGATCCCGATCAAGGACCTGCCGTTCTACTCGCCCGACCACGACGCGGACTTCCCTCAGGTCGCCCGCGACTTCAAGCAGGCCATCGCCGACGTTGACGGCGTGATCATCGTCACGCCGGAGTACAGCCGCTCGATTCCCGGCGTGCTGAAGAACGCCCTGGACTGGTCGGCCCGTCCGTATGGTCAGGCCTCCTTCGACGGCAAGCCGGTCGCCGTCATCGGCGGCTCCGGCGGCGGCATCGCCACCGCGGCAGCGCAGCAGCACCTGCGCGCGATCCTCGGCCACTACAACGCCGTCACCATGGGCCAGCCCGAGGGCTTCATCCAGATCACTCCGGGCCTGATCGCCGAGGACGGCACCGTCACCGTCGAGAGCACCCGCGAGTTCCTGAGCGCGTTCGTCGCCGCCTTCGACCTGCTGATCTTCCGCGTCGAGGCCGCACGCGCGCACGTCGCCGCCTGATCATCGCGTCACGCCCGGATGCCCCGGAGCCGCACGGCTCCGGGGCATCCGTCGTGCGGGGGAGTCAGCGCAGGGTCGTGACGACCATCAGGTGGTCGGACAGCTGCGAGGGCACCACCTCCGCGTCCACCACGGTGAGGCCGGACACCAGCAGGTGGTCGATCTCCTCCTTCGGCGCATCCGCCGGAGAGGTGCGTGCCGGGCGGATGCCGGCGAGCGCATCCTCGGCACCGGTGGAGAGCAGAGTGTCCCAAGCATCCGAGCCCGGCGTCGTGTTCAGGTCGCCGCCGCCGACAGCAGGGCCGTCGCCTGCGCCGAGTTGATCGGCGAAGACCTGCGCGGCGCGCACGGTGGCGTTCGTCTCGTTGCCGTCTGGCTGCAGGTGTGTGGCGAGCACGCGCACCGGGGTGCCGTTCCAATCGACGGTCGCCATCGTGATGCCCGCACCGGTCAGTGCGTCGAACATCGGGTACTTCTCCGATCCAGCGCCGCTCACCGGCAGGCTGGTCAGGATCGCGTCGCCCCAGACCGGATCGGCAGCGGGGCCGAAGACCGCCCGCATGCCCAGCATCCTGGCGAGGATGGCGAGCTCGTCCTGCCCGCCGTTGAGCAGCCAGCCCCGGTCGACCTCGCTGAGCAGCACCACCTGCGCGCCCGTTTCGCGGATCTGCGCGGAGACCGCGACCGGGTCGAACCGGCCGTCGATGCCGTAGCCCATGCGCAGGTTGTACGCGGCGACGGTGAGGTCGTCGCCCCGCGCTGCCGTCGCGGATGCCGGCACCGTGACGAACGGCCCCACCAGTGCGATCACGGCCGCAGCGACCGCACCGATCGCGACACCGGCGACCGCCGGTCCGCCGGAGTCGTCCATACGCCTTTCGCTGGCCTGCACCTGGGCGACCGAGACCGGGCCGCCAGGTCGGTATGCGAGCGTCCATCCCGCGATCAGGACGGATGCCGCGACCAGCGCGACATCCGCGCGATAGCCCAGGTCGTACCCGGCGTAGTAGGCGAAGAAGAGCACGGTCCACAGCACCGAGCCGAGTCCGGCGGCGAGCGCGGTGCCGCGCGGCGAGCGACCGGGACCGGCGTGCAGCAGCAGCCGCGCGGCCGCCGCGGGGCCGACCAGGAACGCGACGAGCGTCCACGGCGGAAGCACCCCGGCGAAGCCGTTCCAGGTGATCTCGCCCAGCAGGGACAGGGCGATCGATGAGGCGAACAGCACGGCGGAGATCCACGGTCGCCTGCGCGGTGCGGGCAGCAGCGCCACCACGGCCGCGGCGCCGCAGCCCAGCACCGCGAAGACCGGGCCCCAGACGGTCGCGACCGTCGAGGCGCGGCCGATGTCGCCGAGGGCCAGAAGCACCAGCAACAGGGTCGGGAGCAGCAGCAGGGCGGTGCGCGACGAGACCGGCTCGCGCGGAGCCGCGTCGGCGGTGCGCACTGCGAACACGAGCAGCACGGCCTGGATCACCAGGAGCGACACGTCCCAGGCATCCGACCGCCAGACCGCGCCGAAGCCGCCGAGCATGGCGTGCGTCGCCGCACTGAGCAGCAGGCCGAGGAAGACGCTCGGCACGAAGGTGCGGCCCAGCGACCCGGCCGCAAGGCACAGTGCCGACACCGCGAGCACCACGCCGACCGAGCTGCCGTACAGCTGGATGTCTCCGCCGTCTGGGTTCATGCGCAGCAGTAGCCGCACCGCGAAGGCGGCGACCAGCATCCAGGCCGCGAGCACGGGTGCGGCACGGCGCACGAACGCGACGACGACGAGCGGCAGCGCCATGACCAGCAGCGCGTACGCGCCCATGATCTCCGGCGGTGTCTCGGCCGCACGGCCGAAGAGCGTGATGAGGGAGGGCGTCCAGAGGCGCCACAGATCGATGAGCAGCCACGCGGCGACGATGCCGGTCAGGCTGAGCGAGAGCCTTCTCATGGCCCGAGTCTGGCCGAACTCGGCGGCCGGCCCGCGGTCGGCGCGCCGGTCTACGCCAGCCCGTGCCGGTGCGCCAGCACGACCGCCTGCACACGGTCGCGCGCGCCGAGCTTCTGCAGGACGCGGGAGACGTGCGTCTTCACGGTCGCCTCGCCGATGTACAGCTCCGTCGCGATCTCGCCGTTGCTGCGGGCATCCGCCATCAGTGCCAGCACCTCGGCCTCACGATCCGTGAGCGGCTCGGCGAGGATGCTCGTGTCAACCGCTCGCGCAGTACGGCGCTCGTCGCGGCGCTCCTCGCTCAGGACCCGGGGGGAGGGCGGCGACGAGAACCGTGTCAGCACCCTGCGGGTCACCTCGGGTGCCAGCATCCCGTCGCCGGCGGCCAGGGCGCGCACGGCAGTGAGCAGCTCCTCGGGTCCGGCGTTCTTCAGCAGGAAGCCGCTCGCCCCGGCGTCCAGCGCGTCGAAGAGGTAGTCGTCGCGGTCGAAGGTCGTCACGATCACGACGGCGGATGCCACGGCAGGGTCGGCCACGATCCGCCGTGTCGCCTCGAGGCCGTCCATGTCGGGCATCTGCACGTCCATCGTGATCACGTCGGGCTGCAGAGCGGATGCCGCGGCCACGGCCTCCGCACCGCTGGATGCCTCACCGACCACCTCGATGTCGGGCTGCGTGCCGAGGATCGTCCGGAACCCCGCACGCAGCATCGCGTGGTCGTCGACCAGAAGCACCCTGATCATCGGGCCACCTCCTCCAAGACGCGAAGCGGCACGGTCACCCGCACCCGGAAACCGCCCTGCGGGCGAGGGGCGAGCTCGATCGTGCCGCCCGAGGCGTGCGCGCGCTCCCGCATGCCGAGCTGGCCGAGCCCGGGCCGCAGCGCGGTGATCGCGCGCCCGGTGTTGACGACTTCCAGCTCCACGGCATCCGGCTCGTACCGCACCCGCACGTCGGCGGTCGCGCCGATCCCGGCGTGCCGGCGGGCGTTCGTGAGCGCCTCCTGCGCGATGCGGTACAGGTTCACCGAGACGACGCCCGGCACCGGGACCGGGGCGCCGACGACCGTGTACGCGGTCGGAAGCCCGGCATCCGCCGCCGACGAGGCGAGCTGAGCGATGTCATCCAGCGTGTGAGTCGAGGCGGGCTCGTCGGTCTCGCCGCCGGGCGCGCGCAGCGTCTCGAGCAGCTGCCGGAAGTCGCCGATCGCCGCGCGGGACGCCTCTTCGATGCTCCCGAGCAGACGCTTCGCCTGCTCCGGATCCTGGTCGACGACCAGGCGCGCGGCGCCGGCCTGCACGCCCATCACCGACACGTGGTGCGCGACCACGTCGTGCAGCTCGCGGGCGATCCGCACCCGGTCCAGCGCGACCGCCTGCGCGGCCGACACCTCGCGCTCGGCCTCGAGCTCGGCAGTGCGTCGGGCGAGCGTGTCGCGCTCCTGCGCGGCGTGCCAGGAGCGCTCGCCGAAGTAGTACGCCCCGCCGAAGTACAGCACGTTCACGAGCAGGTTCAGCATCATCATCGCCACGTAGGGCGAGAACAGCCCGGCTGCGACATCCGCCTTGTCGGCCTGCTCGATCGCATCGCGGTACATCACGATGATCAGCCAGACGAACATGCCGAGGATGATCCCGGCGCGCACGTACATCGCGCGGCGACGGTCGTTCATCCAGGCGCCCACCGTGTACAGGGCGATGAACATCGCGATGTTGCCGACGTACATCTCGGGGATGCGCAGGGTGACGGCGACGAAGTACGCGAGCGAGACGACGATCGCGACCGTCGCCGGATACCTGCGGCGCAGGGCGAGCGGCCCGGTGACGATCAGCACGTAGGGCAGGGCGGTCCACGGCTCGGCCTGCGCGTCGCCGTAGATCCCGGCGATCGAACTGAGCGCAGCGCTGAGGATGCCGCCGACGAACAGCACGCCCGCGAGCAGCAGGTCGCCGCGCCGGTCGCGCTCGGACGGGGTTCGGGTGAACATGCCTTCCACGCTAGGCGGCGGCGGCCCTCCCGGCATCCCCCGCGAGGCGGATGCCGGGTGCGAGAATCGAGCGTGACCAGACCGCGGCTCGCACCCCTGTATCTCGCCGGCTTCACCACGGCCTTCGGTGCGCACGGCATCGCCGCGGCGCTCGGCGCCGAGAGCGAGGACATCGGCTGGACGCTGCTGGCCTTCGGGTTCACGCTCGCGCTCTACGACCTCGCCGAAGTGCTGCTCAAGCCGGTGTTCGGCGCGCTCAGCGACCGGATCGGCGTGCGACCGGTGATCGTCGGCGGCCTGCTCGCCTTCGCCGCGTTCTCGGTGCTCGGTGCGCTGGTGCCCGGAACCCTCGGGCTGGTCATCGCGAGGTTCGGGCAGGGGGCTGCGGCATCCGCGTTCTCGCCGGCGTCCTCGGCCGCGGTCGCGCGGCTCTCCGACGATTCGAGTCGCGGCACCTACTTCGGCCGGTACGGCTCGTGGAAGAGTCTCGGCTACGCGCTCGGCCCGCTGATCGGCGCGGTGCTGGTCATCTGGTCGGGCCTGCCTGCACTGTTCTGGGCGCTCGCCGTGTTCGGGGTGGCGGCGGCCGCATGGGTGCTGCTCGCCGTGCCGAAGGTGCCGGTGCTGCCGCGCAAGCGGGTCACGCTGGCCGATCTCGGCCGGGAGCTCACCGCTCCCGGATTCCTGCTGCCGACCCTCGTGCTCGCCGCGACCACCGGTGCTCTCGCCGTCGCGGTCGGCTTCCTGCCGCTGCTCGGCCGGCAGATCGGCATCGGCACGATCGGCAGCATGGCGCTGGTGACCGTGCTCGCCGTGGTGTCGAGCGTCGCGCAGCCGTGGGGCGGCGCCCGGCACGACAGGGGACGGATGCCGGTGCGCGCCGGCGCCGTCTCGGGACTGGCGCTGATCGCGGCGGGCATCGCGCTCGCCGCGGGCGTCGCATTCGCGGTATCCGGATCGTGGCTCGCGATCGCTGGACTCGTGGCATCCGCTCTGCTGGTGGGGGCGGGCGTCGGAACGGCGACACCGGTCGCGTTCTCGCACCTGGCCGCGTCGACGCCCGCCGACCGGATGGGACGGACGATGGGCAGTGCCGAGCTCGGTCGCGAGCTCGGCGATGCGGGCGGGCCGCTGGTCGCCGGGGCTGTTGGCGCGGCATCCGTTCCCGGGGTCGGTCTGGCAGTCGTCGCGGCGCTGACCGCGGGCGCCGGCGTGCTCGCGGCGGTCGGGCTGCGCCGGACGCACTGATTCTCACTTGCTATTGACAAGTTCGGTTGTTTTTTGCAAGCTAGCTTCGACGGGCTCAGCAACCGCAGAGATCCAGACCGTCATCGACAGAGGAGTCATCATGACCAAGGTCTTCGTCAACCTGCCCACCACCGACCTCGAGCGCGCCAAGGCGTTCTACACGGCGCTGGGCTGCACCATCAGCCCCGAGTTCACCGACGACAACGCCGCCTGCGTCGTGTGGAGCGACGACATCTACTTCATGCTCGTCACCCGCGACTACTTCTCGACCTTCACCGAGAAGCCGATCGCCGATCCCAACGCGGTCCTGCAGGTCTCGACCGCCTTCTCCCAGGACTCCCGCGAGGACGTCGACGCGATCATCGCCAAGGGCCTCGCCGCCGGCGGCGTCGAGCCCAAGCCCGCTCAGGACTACGGCTTCATGTACTCGCGCGACCTCGACGACCCCGACGGCAACTCGCTCGGCTTCCTGTTCATGGAGCCCGCCGCCGTCGAGCAGGGGCCGGAGGCGTACATGGCGGCCCAGGGCGACGCGTCGGCCTGACATGGCGGCGCGCAGCTACGGCCAGTACTGCGGAGTCACGACGGCCGTCGAACTGGTCGGGGAGCGGTGGGCGATGCTCATCATCCGCGATCTGCTCGTCGGCCCCCGGCGTTACACCGACCTGAAGCAGGGACTGCCGCGCATCCCCACCAACATCCTGTCCACCCGGCTCAAGGAGCTGCAGGAGGGAGGGGTGGTGCGGCGCGTGCCGCTGCTGAACTGCGGACTGGTATACGAGCTGACGCTCTACGGCAGGGCGCTCGAGCCGATCATGCTCGCCCTCGGACGCTGGGGGTTCCAGGCCATGGGCGATCCCGACGAGGGCGACGTGGTCACCCCCGATTCGCTCACCATGGCGTTGCGCACGTCTCTCGCGGACGGCGCCGACGACCTCGACATCGAACTGCACGTGGGCGACGTCTCGCTGCGTGTGCAGGTCGAAGGCGGCGAACTGCGCGTCGCGCAGCTCGCTCCGCCGGCACCTCCCGTGAGTGGCCGGCTCCCCGACGGCGAAGCGGATGCGGTGATCGTCGCAGGTCCCGGCATCCGCCGCCTGATCGCAGGAGAGGTGACCGCCACCGAGGCGGTCGCTCAAGACCTCGTCGCCGTGGTGCGTGGCGACGAGCGGATGCTGGATCGCTTCGCATCCGCTTTCCACATCGCACCGATACCGATGGGAGTTCTCTCATGACCGGACGCATCATCATCGACCTGTTCACCACCCTCGACGGCGTCGCCCAGGCGCCGGGCGGGCCCGAGGAGGATCCCTCTGACGGCTTCGTCTTCGGCGGCTGGCAGGCCGGTTATCCGAGCGAGGCCGTCATGCGCAGTGTGAGTGCGGGGATGGAGACCCTCGACGCGCTGCTGCTCGGCCGGCGCACCTACGACATCTTCGCCGGCTATTGGCCCCACCACACCACCGGACCGGAGGGCTTCATCGGGCAGCTGTTCGACCGGGTGCCGAAGTACGTCGCCTCGCGGGATGCCGGGATCGAGCTGGACTGGCAGGGATCCTCGCGGGTCGGGGACGATCTGGCATCCGAGATCGCTGCGATGCGCGAGAAGCACCAGGACGTGCACGTGATCGGCAGTGTCGACTTCGTGCAGACGCTGCTCGCGGAGAAGCTCTACGACGAGTTGCAGCTGTGGGTGTACCCGGTGGTGCTCGGGCAGGGCAAGAAGGTGTTCCCCGACGGAGCGGCCCCCGGGAACATGCAGCTGCTGAGCGCCGAGGCCGGCGACGGCGGAGCGGTGCTGCTGCGCTACGCGCCCCTGCCGGGGGAGGTGCGCACGGGGGTCATGGGGGAGTAGATCACCCGCGGCGGGTGATCGGGAGCGATTCGTTGCCTTCTGTACTAGGTGCAGATCCATTCGAGCGGATATGTTCATCACAATGCGCAACCGGCGCAGCATGACATTTGGTTGCGCGGGTGGCGAGGACGCCGTCCGCCGGAAGGACGGCGATGGTTCGATCGCTTTCACGCGCGCGCTGGCGCGCGTTGGTGGCGGGTGCTGCGGCACTCGCGGTGGTAATGACGGGAGCCGTAGGCGCATCTGCAGAGGACGATCCGGCTCCGGGGTCGATCTCCGGGGTCGTGACGAGTGATGTGGATGGTTCGCCTGTCGAGGGCGTCTCCGTCTCGGCCTGGACCGATGACGGCAGCAGTTCCGGCTACGCGACGTCCGGGGCGGACGGCAGCTACACACTCGAGGGGCTGACCCCCGGTGACTACAAGGTCGAGTTCGCCGGAGCGCCGGCGCCGCTCGTGGGCGAGTACTACGACGGGGTGCACGAGAGCTGGGAGGCGCAGTGGGTGCCGGTGGCTGCCGCCGCGTCCGTCACCGGGATCGACGCGTCGCTCGAGAAGGGCGGCGCCATCTCGGGGCGCGTGACGCGCGAGGCGGACGGGTCGCCCCTCCTCGACGTGATCGTGCAGGTGTCCAACCAGACCGGCGCCGGCTTCGCATTCGCCAGCACTGATGCCGACGGTGTGTACACCGTCTCGGGACTTCTGCCGGGGGACTACTCCGTGAGCTTCAACGGTGCGTCGGCATTCCCCGGTGAGACGGGGCTGGCGCAGGAATACTACGACGGCGTCGGGGTGTCCGAGGATGCCACGCTGGTGACCGTCGCGGGCACGGACACCACCACCGGCATCGACGCATCTCTGGTCCAGGGCGGTGTGGTCTCCGGGACCGTCACCCGAGAGAGCGACGGGACACCTGTCGCCGGGGTGAACGTCAGCGTCAGCACCGTCTCCGGTCTCGGTTCCGCCTCCGCGATGACGGACGAGAACGGCGCGTACCGGATCGTCGGGATCTTCCCGGGCGAGTACACCGTCGCATTCTCCGGTTCGGACGACGGCGAGCTGGCCGGGGAGTACTGGAACGGCGTGCACGAGATCGGCGAGGCGCAGCACCTTGTCATCGAGGCCGGAGCGGAGACCGCGTCCGTCGATGCGTCGCTCGAGGCGAAGGCGACGATCAGCGGGACCGTCACGAGGGAGAGCGATGGCAGCCCGGTCGCCGCGCAGGTCAACATCGCGGGCGAGGTCGTCGACACCGACGCCGAAGGGCGGTTCGAGGTCCGCGTGAACCCCGGGACGCACACCGCGTGGATCGTTCCCCAGGATCGGCTGCTGATCGACGAGTACTGGCAGGACACCCGCGACTGGTCGCAGGCGACGCCGATCACCGTCGCCGCGGGCGAGAACCGTGGGGGGATCGATGTGCAGCTGGCGTCGGCCGGCGTGATCTCGGGGACAGTCACGACGGATGCCCCGATAGCGGAGGCGTACATCGAGGCGTGGGACGGTGACGAGTTCGCAGGCGTGGCCTCTGTGAGCGAGGACGGGTCCTACTCGCTGTACGTCGCCCCGGGAACCTACACGCTCAGGGCAAGTGGCTTTGCCCAGTTCGGTGGCCACTTCGTGACGGAGTACTACGACTCGGCGTTCGCACCGGAGGACGCCACGGCGGTCACGGTCTCGGCCGACGGCACTATCGAGGGCATCGACTTCTCGCTCGAGCGCGGCGGGGACATCCGAGGCACGCTGTCCGCGTCCGACGACGGCGAGCCCGTGACGGCGGAGATCACCGCCTACCGTCGCAGCGGCGACGAGTGGCAGGCGATCCGCACCGTCACGACCACCACAGGTGAGTACTCGATCAGTCAGATACCCGCCGAAGAGTCGGGCGGCTGGCTCCCTGCGGGCACCTACACGCTCGGCGTGAAGGCGGACGGATACTGCGAGAGCTTCTACGGCGGCGGCACGTCGCTCGCCGGCGCGAAGACCTTCACCCTCGGAGCCGCCGAGACACTCACGGGCATCGACCTGAACCTCCAGCGTGAGTGCGCCACCCCGGCAGTCGTCGCGGGCACGCCGACCATCGAGGGCGAGCCCCGCATGGGCAAGGTGCTCGTGGCGCAGCCGGGCGAGTGGGGTCCGTCGGGCGTCGAGCTGCAATACCAGTGGTTCGCAGACGGCTCACCGATCCCCGGCGCGCAGAGCGACAGCCTGCACGTGACTGGCCGGCTGCGCGGAGCGCGCATCAGTGTCGCCGTGACCGGCACCCTCGCGGGGCATGTCACCGCCGAGGCGAGCTCCGTGATCCTCGAGCCGGCATACGCCGGCAAGAAACCGAAGGTGCCCGTCGGCTGACACGCCGACAGCCGAGAAGCGCCGCTCCGTGCGGAGCGGCGCTTCTGCGTGTCAGAGGTGCTCAGCCCGCCAGCATCCGCTCGATCACGACGGCGACGCCGTCGTCGGCGTTCGAGGGGGCGTGCTCGTCGGCGGCATCCCGCACGGCCGGCTCGGCGTTCGCCATGGCGACTCCGCGGCCGGCCCAGCGCAGCAGCTCGAGGTCGTTGAGCGCGTCGCCGAAGGCGAGCACCTCGGAGCGGTCGATGCCGAGGCGCGTGCACAGCTGTGCGACGCCGGTGGCCTTCGTGACGCCCTCGGCCATCACCTCGACGAACGGCGCCCCTGACAGGGTGGCCTCGAAGCCGGTCAGGCCGAGGCTCTGCAGGGCGGCGAAGATCTCCGGGATCGGCACAGACGGATGCCGGATCACGAGCTTCAGGCTGGGCGCGCCGAGCACGGACTCGAGCGGCACGCCGCCCATCGTCGCGGGGTCGCGTTTGTGGTCACTGAGGCTGGCGAGCTCGGCGTAGCCGTGCTGGGCGACGAAGCTCTCGCCGGCGTCGCGCACACTCGCGTAGACGAGGTCGGGGATCACCGCGCCCAGAGCCTCGGCCAGCTGCTGCTGCACGGCCGCTGGGATCTCCTCGGCGAAGAGGTGCTCGCCGGTGGTCAGGTGCACGCCGTAGGCGCCGTTCCCGCAGAGCGCCCAGTCGTCGAAGCCCGCGCCGGCGGCGATCATCCGCAGTCCGATCGGCTGTCGTGCGGTCACCGGCACCGTGCGGATGCCGGCCGCGCGGGCGGCATCCAGCGCGGCGCGGGTGCGTGCCGAGACGACGCTCTGCTCGTTCAGCAGGGTGCCGTCGAGGTCGGTCGCGATCAGTTTGAACATCGGTCCCTGAGCCTGACGAGGGTCAGGCGAAGATCATCGGCATGTCGTCGTCGTCCTCGGCGCCACCGAGGTCGAGATCGACGACCACAGGCACGTGATCGCTGGGCTGCTCGCCCTTGCGCTCGTTGCGGTGGATCTCCGCGCCGGTCACAGCGTCGGCGAGCGGCTTCGAACCGAGGATGAAGTCGATGCGCACGCCCTCATTGCGGGGGAACTTCAGGCGCTGGTAGTCCCAGTAGGTGAAGCCCTCCGGGATCAGCGGACGCACCACGTCGCTGACGCCGGCCGACTCGAGCGCGAAGAACGCCTCGCGCTCCTCGGGGGAGACGTGCGTGGAGCGGCCGATCACGATGTCGGGGTCGCCGTTGTCCTTGTCGAACGGGATGATGTTGAAGTCTCCGACCAGGGCGAGGGGGAGCGACGGGTTCGCCGCAGTCTCCGCAGCGGTCGCGTCGCGCAGCGCCTTCAGCCAGTGCAGCTTGTAGGCCAGGTGCGGGTCATCGAGCGAGCGGCCGTTGGGCACGTACAGGCTCCACACCCGCACGCCGCCGACGGTCGCGCCGAGCGCGCGGGCCTCGAGCGGGGCATCCGGCCCCTCGTGTCCCTTCGCGAAGCCTGGCATGCCGGCGAAGTGCGTCTCGACGTCGGTGATCGGTTCACGGCTGACGATCGCGACGCCGTTCCACTGGTTCAGGCCGTGCGCCTCGACGTGGTAGCCGGCGTCTTCGAAGGGCCCGTAGGGGAACTGCTCGGGCTTGCACTTGATCTCCTGCAGGGCGAGCACGTCGATGTCCTCGCGCACGGCGAAGTCGACGGCGCGGCCCACGCGCGTGCGGATCGAGTTGATGTTCCAGGTGGCCAGACGCATGGTTCCAGGCTATCGGTGGGGGCGGACACAGCTCGGACCGGGTCTCATGAGGACAGGATGCGACGGAGTGTGTCGAGCCGAGTTCGATCCGTAGGCAGCCGTCGTGCATCCAGAAGCCGGGCGACTTCGGCATCTAGCTGGAGAGTATCGAAGTGCTGGCCTCCCCGGTCGACCCACTCGCGGTCGTTCCTCTCGGGTCGAGACTCTCCAACAGGGGAGAGTGCGCAGACCACGCGGTCGAGCCATGCCATGGCCTCTTGGCCGAACCACGCGCGATTCCGATCGCGGAATGACTTGACTGCGCCGCGGGTGCTGTTCCTTCGGGTCGCACCATCAGGGACCTTACCCGCGCGGATGCTCTGGATGTATCCGGTGTAATTGGTGACCCAGCCATGGGTCTTGGAGCCGGCAATCTGGGAGTTCGTCAGTCCGTCGCGCTTGCCCCGAAACACGTCGCCTAGGCGAGTGTCGTCGTGTGCGAGTGCATCGTCAATCTCTTCGAGGGCATCGGGTGTTGGTTGAGTGTCCGTTTCAGGCTCCCATCCGTGATTCCGCCATGTTCGCTGCGCTGGGGGACGGATGCAACTGCGGGGCGAGGGCCTGGCCGCGATGCGGTAGGTAATGCGTGGGGCGGTTTTACCGTTTAGTCTGCTTTATTAGAACTTGATAAAGGTGTATAACACTTGTAAACCGAGGGAGTGGACATGGACAGCGTCTCCAACCCGTACACGCCGAACGCCGGTGCATCGCCAGACATCATCGTAGGGCGGCAGGAGCAGACCAAGGCGTTTGAGACACTACTCCGTCGATTGGCCCGCGGGCGTACACACCAATCGATGATCATCACCGGCTTGCGTGGGGTAGGTAAGACGGTGCTCCTGAACGAGTTCGGCGACATCGCCAGGCGCGAACACTGGGAGGTGATCGAGATCGAGGCGAGCAAGCACGACGACACGCGCTTCCGGCAGACGATGGCGTCGCTGCTCAAGGGTGCGCTCCTACGGTTGTCGCCTCGAGCGAAGTGGACGGATCGTGCTCGGCGAGCCGCCGCGGTGGTCGCATCATTCGCCCTGTCCGTCGATCAGCAGGGCACGTGGTCCCTGGCCTGGGATGTCGAGCCAGAAGAAGGGCTTGCCGATCACGGTGATCTGAGTCTGGACCTGACCGACGTGCTTGTCGCGATCGGTGAGATCGCACAAGAGCGGGAGCGCGGTGTTGCCATTCTCATCGATGAGGTGCAGTTTCTTAGCCCGAGACAGCTCGAAGCTCTCATCCAGGCGGTGCACAAGACCGTTCAACGCAAGCTGCCTGTTACCTTCGTCGGGGCAGGATTACCGCAGATCGCTGAATTGGCCGGGGATGCCAAGTCATATGCCGAGCGGCTCTTCCAGTTTCCGAAGATCGATTCCCTGGACGAGGATGACGCGGGCGAGGCGCTCACTGAACCGGCCGTGGGGGAGGACGTTGAGTATGAGGCTGACGCCGTCGCGCTTGCGATCCAGATCACCCAGGGGTACCCATACTTCATCCAGGAGCTCGGATACCAGGTCTGGGAGATCGCGGAGCAGTCTCCGATTACGCGCGCCGATGTGGAGAACGCGCGGGAAGGTTACGAAGCGAAACTCGACAGTTCGTTCTTCCGGGTGCGACTCGACCGTGCAACTCCGTTGCAGACCGCGTACATGCGCGCGATGGCGGAGCTCGGCCCTGATGCGCAGAAGGCGGCGGATGTCGCGCGTGTCATGGGACGCGAATCCACGCAACTGGGCCCTACTCGGGCCGAGCTGATCGACATGGGATTGCTCTACACACCTGAGCACGGTTACGCGGCGTTCACGGTTCCGGACTTCGACAAGTTCATGCTTCGTGCGGTGCCGGCCTTGGTCGTTCCGGAGGTGCAGAAGCGGCGAAGGAAGACGGCGAGACCGGTCTGACGAGCAAGCGCACCAGAGTGACGAAGGGGGCGGATGCCGCAGCATCCGCCCCCTCACTCATGACTGTCCGTCAGGCCTGCTCGGCCTTCTTCTCGCGGCGCAGGCCGTGCAGCAGCGGCTCGGTGTAGCCGCTGGGCTGCGCTGCGCCCTCGACGATCAGGCGGCGGGCCGCCTGGAACGCGATGCCGGGCTCGTCGCCCTCGGCGAAGGCCAGCTTCTCGTAGTTCGCGTCCCCGGCGTTCTGCTCGTCGACCACGACAGCGAGGCGGCGCAGGCTGTCGTCGATCTGCTCCTCGGTGATCACGCCGTGGGTCAGCCAGTTGGCCAGCAGCTGGCTGGAGATGCGCAGCGTGGCGCGATCCTCCATCAGGCCCACGTCATGGATGTCCGGCACCTTCGAGACGCCGATGCCCTGGTCGACCCAGCGCACCACGTAGCCGAGGATCGACTGAACGTTGTTGTCGATCTCGGTGGCGACGACCTCGTCGGTCAGGTCGCCCTCGCCGGCGAGCGGCGGAACCAGCAGAGCGTCCAGCGCCTCCTCGCCGACCGGCGGCAGAGTCGCGCGCACCGCGAACGGGTCGACCTGGTGGTAGTGCAGCGCGTGCAGCGTGCCGGCCGTCGGCGACGGCACCCACGCGGTGGAGGCCCCGGACTGCGGGTGCGCGATCTTCTTCTCGAGCATGTCGTGCATGAGGTCGGGCTCCGCCCACATGCCCTTGCCGATCTGCGCGCGGCCGTCCAGGCCGGATGCCAGGCCGATCGCCACGTTGCGGTCCTCGTAGGCCTTCATGAACGGCTGCTGCTTGATCGCGGCCTTCGGGAGGAAGGGGCCTGCGTGCAGCGAGGTGTGGATCTCGTCGCCGGTGCGGTCCAGGAAGCCCGTGTTGATGAACACGACGCGGTCGGACGCGGCGGCGATCGACGCGGCGAGGTTCGCCGAGGTGCGGCGCTCCTCGTCCATGATGCCGACCTTCATCGTGCGCGCAGGCAGGCCGAGCAGCTCCTCGACACGACCGAACAGCTCGGCCGCGAACGCGACCTCCTCCGGGCCGTGCATCTTGGGCTTGACGATGTACATCGAGCCGGTGCGCGAGTTGGTGCCCCTGTTCGGGCCCTCGAGCTCGGGCAGGGAGCCGAGCGCGGTCATGATCGCGTCGACGATGCCCTCGAAGACCTCGTCGCCGTTGCGGTCGAGCACGGCGGGGGTGCGCATCAGGTGTCCGACGTTGCGGATGAACAGCACGGCACGGCCGGGAAGAGTGATCTCGCCGCCGTCGGCGGTCCGGTAGGTGCGGTCGGCCGCCGGCACGCGGGTGAAGGTGCGTCCGTTCTTGGTCACGGACTCGGCGATGCTGCCGTCCATGAATCCGCGCCAGTTGCTGTAGCCGAGCGCCTTGTCCTCGCCGTCCACGGCGGCGACCGAGTCCTCGAGGTCGAGGATCGTCGTGATCGCGGACTCCAGGATGATGTCCTGCACGCCCGCGGCATCCGTCGCGCCGATCCGGCCCGAGCGATCGATGACGATCTCGGCGTGCAGGCCGTTGTGCACGAGAAGGATGCCGGTGGGGGCATCCGCCTCGCCGGTGTAGCCGACGAACGCGGTGGGCGTCGCGAGGCGGCGGTCGCCGGCGGCGGTCTGCGCGAGCAGGCCCTCCGCGTCGATGCGGTAGCCGGTGGCATCCGTGTGCGATCCCTCGGTCAGCGGGGCGATCTCGTCGAGGAACCGGCGGCCGCGGGTGACGACGGCGGCGGCACGGGTGAAGTTGAACTCCTTGCCGGGGGCCAGCTCACCGGTCTGGTCGATGGCGTCGGTGCCGTACAGAGCGTCGTAGAGCGAACCCCAGCGGGCGTTCGCGGCGTTGATCGCGAAGCGGGCGTTCAGCAGCGGCACGACCAGCTGAGGGCCGGCCATGGTGGCGATCTCGGGGTCGACGTTCTCGGTGGTGATCGTGACATCGGAGGGGACCGGAACCAGATAGCCGATCTCATTCAGCAGCGTACGGTAGGCGTCCTTGTCGGGCATGCCCGGGTTCGCCTTGTGGAACGCGTCGATGCGCTCCTGCAGCTCAGCGCGCTTGGCGAGCAGCTCGGCGTTGCGGGGGACGAGGTCGTGCACGATCGCACTCGCTCCGGCCCAGAACGCGTCGACGTCGCGACCGGAGTCGGCGAGCGAAGCCTCAGCGAACTCGACGATCGGCGCGGCGACCGAGAGGTCTGCGCGGCTGAGGTGCGAGGTCATATTTCCATTCCTTCTGTACGGGCGCCGAGGCGCGTGAGGGTCTCGGCGCCGATCGCGGCATCCACGGCGGGCGGGCCGCCGGCGATGCCGAGGCCGCCGACGTGCTGGTCGCCGAAGTAGATCGGCACGCCGCCGTCGATCGTGGTGAGCGCGCCGCCGGTTCCGAGCGGCAGAGTGGTCGAGAGCGCATCCGGGATCTGCGCCGTGCGACGCCGGGTGGATGCCGCGGTCGCGGCCTTCCGCCGGCTGGTCTCGGCGCTGTGCGGTGTGGCATCATCTGCCATGCCGTACGCGATCAGCGTCATGGACGGGTCGGCGACGGCGGCGACGACACGCACGCCGTGTTCTGCGCCGACCTCCATGGCGATGGCGACCGCGCGGGCGGCCGTCTCATAGGTGATCGTGGCGATCTGACGGTGTGTGGACAACGATGTCTCCTCACTTCTCGACCAACAAGAATTCACATCGCGAAACCGAAGTATCGCATGATGGAAGTATATGTCTTGATATCGAGAAATGTCCAGCGCCAGTCGCGGGCACGCCGAACGCCGCCCCGAGGGGGCTCACCGGTCGGTCGCGTCAGCGGTCGGCCGGGTCGGCCGTGCCGACCAGCACACCGCGGGCGAGGCAGTGGAAGTGACGGTTGAAGCCCAGGTACGCGGGTGTTTCGTCGCCGTCCAGGTCGATCTCGTCGACGTCCAGCGCATCCACCACGAAGAAGTAGCGGTGCACGCCGGTTCCGGGCGGAGGAGCGGCGCCGATGTAGCGCTGGAGTCGCGCCTCGTTCGGCAGTACGACTGCGCCGGCGGGCAGCGACGCGGCATCCCCGTCGCCGGCGGCCAGGGAGCGCAGGTCGGCGGGCAGGTTGCCGACCGCCCAGTGCCAGAAGCCCGATCCGGTCGGGGCATCCGGATCGAAGCACGAGATCGCGATGCTCTTCGTGCCGGCCGGCGGCTGCGACCACTCCAGCGTCGGATGCCGGTCCTCACCGCCCCTGCTGGACGACCAGGCCCACGCGGGCACCGGCCCGCCGGCCTCGAAGTCGGGGCTGGTCAGCGCGAGCGGCGCCACGGGGCGCAGCTCGGCGAGCAGGGCATACGGGTCGTAAGAGAACATGGACGACCTCCTCGGATGCCACGATAGGCGCCCGCGCAGATGAGGGCCAGCGCGCTTGCCGGTCTTCCACGACAATGGGCGCATGCTCTCCGTCCGAGTGACTGCGGCCGCCGGCATCTCCCGGCGCATCCAGGACCACCTCCGCGACGACCCGACCGTGTGCGATCTCGTGGTGCTGCCCGCCGCGGCGATGGACGGCAAGGGCGATCTCCTGCTGTTCGAGATGACCAAGGAGAACGCCAACAGCGTGATGCGGATGATGCGCAACGCCGGCGTGGCCGACGAGGGGGCGATCGTCGTGACCGATCCGCTTCTCGTCGTCTCCGCTGAGGCCGATGAGGCGGAGCGGACCGTCCCCGGCAATCCGGACGACGGTGTGCTCTGGATGCAGGCGGATGCCACGTCGCGGCAGAACTCTCGGATGTCGGGCACCTTCCTGGTGTTCCTGCTGCTGGCCACGCTGATCGCGAGCGTCGGCCGACTGCAGGATCAGCCGATCCTCATCATCGGTGCGATGGTCGTCGGACCGGAGTTCGCGCCACTCGCGGCGATCTGCCTGGCGCTCGTGCGGCGCCGGAAGGGGATCATCCTGCCGGCGATCGGCACGCTGTTCGGCGGCTTCGCGCTGTGTGCGCTGATCGCCTGGGGCCTCTGGGCCGTGGTGTACGCGTTCGGCGGGTTCAGCTATGAGGACGCGACCTCGGGGCCGCTCACCGACTTCATCATCTCGCCCGACATCTGGTCGTTCGTGATCGCGCTGCTCGCCGGCGTCGCGGGGGTGCTGTCGGTCACCACCGCGAAGTCCTCCGCGCTCGTGGGTGTCTTCATCTCAGTGACGACCGTGCCCGCGGTGGGTGCTCTCTCGCTGGCCCTGGCCGTCGGGGCGTGGCCGGAGGCGGGCAGCAGCATCCTGCAGCTCGTCCTGAACCTCGCCGGACTCTTCATCGCCGGAACGATCACCCTGTTCGTGCAGCTGCGCCTGAGCCGGTGGATCGGCCTGAGGGCTGCGCGACTGCGCCGTCGGGTGCGGCGAATAGACTGGTTGCCGTGACCGACCTCGCCGCAGACCGCCAGACCCTGCTCGATCTGATCAAGGGAGAGGCGGTGTTCCACGGCGACTTCACGCTCTCCAGTGGCAAGAAGGCCACCTACTACGTCGACATGCGCAAGCTGACGCTCGACCACCGGGCCGCTCCGGCCATCGGGCGCATCATGCTCGACCTCATCAAGGACACCGAGGTCGTCGCGGTCGGCGGACTGACGCTCGGTGCCGACCCGATCGCGAACTCGGTCATGCACGCCTCGGTCGCGTCTGCCGATCGCCCGCTGGATGCATTCGTCGTGCGCAAGGAGCCCAAGGACCACGGCCGCGGCCGCCAGATCGAGGGCGCCGACATCAAGGGCAAGCGCGTCGTCGTGCTCGAGGACACCTCGACCACGGGCCAGTCCGCGCTGAAGGCCGTCGAGGTGCTGCGCCGCGAGGGCGCGGAGGTCGTCGCCGTCGCAGTGATCGTCGACCGCAAGACCGGCGCGCAGGCCGCGATCGAGGCCGAGGGCCTGCAGTGGCTCGCCGCCTTCGACCTCGACGATCTGGGTCTCGCCCCCCAGTAAGCACTGTTCATCCGCCCGCTGAGGCGGGTGCCGCGTTGCCGATTCTGGACTCGGCAACGTTTTCATGCCACCCTTCTCAGCGAGGCGGATGATGAGCGGAATGAGCGACGGGCGGGGTGGACGCCCCACCATGAAGGATGTCGCCGCGCGCGCCGGCGTCGGGCTCTCCACGGTCTCCCGCGTGGTCTCCGGCAAGGTCGGCGTCAGCCGCGCCAAGACCCGCGCCGTCGAGCGCGCCATCGCCGAACTCGGCTTCAGCCGCAACGACTTCGCGCACACCCTGCGCACCGGCTCAGCCCGCACCATCGGTGCGGTGGTCACCCGTATCTCCGATCCGTTCTACTCCGAGCTCGTGGGAGCCATCGAGCGGCGGGCCCAGGAGCGCGACCTGCTCGTGCTCGTGGCATCCGCCGGAGACGACCCGGCCGAAGGAGAACGCGTGCTGCGCCGCATCCTCAGCCGCCGCCTGGACGGGCTGATCGTCGTCGCCCACGAGGAGGCCGAGGTCTCGTTCCTCACCGCCGAGCTCGCCGCCGGCACCCCGATCGTGTTCGTCGACCGGCCCCCGCAGCACCTGCAGGCCGACCTGATCGTGGTCGACAACGAGCGCGGTGCGGCCGAGGCTGTCGCCCACCTGGTGCAGGCAGGGCACCGCAGCATCGCCTGCCTCGCGCACACCTCGGGTCGGTTCACGTCGGAGCGCCGGCAGACCGGCTTCCGGCAGGGGATCAAGGATGCCGGGCTGCCGCCGAGGCCCGAACTCATCGTCGCGGTGGACGACGATGTGGACGTCTGCGTCGAGGCGCTGCGCGAACTCGCCTCCCTCGACGATCCGCCGACTGCGCTGTTCACGACCAACAGCCGCACGACCAAGGCGGTGCTGAAGGCGCTGCGGCTGCTGGACGATCATCCTGCGCTGGTGGGCTTCGACGACTTCGAGCTCGCCGAGCTGATGACGCCGCCGGTGACGACCATCGCGCAGGATCCGTGGGCGATCGGCGAGGCCGCGGCCGATCTCCTGTTCGACCGCATCGCGGGTCTCGCCGGCCCGGAGCGGCGCATCGTGCTGGGCACCCGTCTGGTCGAGCGCGGCTCCGGCGAGACTCCGCCGACCGCATCCTGAGCCAGGGTGTCCTGCCCGGTGTTACCGGGTTGTGACCGCACCCGGGTTGCGTTTGGCAACGTTTTCATATTTCATGGCAGACGGGCCGGCGGAACGCGGGCTGTACTCATCCAATGGAGGATCACATGCGCAAAGCACTCGCCGCAGTCGCGGGTCTTGCCGTCGCCGCCCTGGCGCTCGCCGGGTGCTCCGGCAGCACCGACGACACAGGCAGCAAGGGCTCTGACGACGCCAGCCAGGTCGAGGTGTTCACCTGGTGGGCTTCCGGTTCGGAGAAGACCGGTCTCGACGCCCTGGTCAAGGTGTTCAACGAGCAGTACCCCGACACCAAGTTCGTCAACGCCGCCGTCGCCGGTGGCGCGGGCTCGAACGCGAAGAACGCTCTCGCCTCGCGTCTGAAGGCGAACAACCCGCCGGACTCGTTCCAGGCGCACGCCGGTGCCGAGCTCACCGACTACATCGAGGCGAAGAAGATCGAGGACCTGAGCTCGTTCTACAAGGACAACGGCCTGAACGACGTCTTCCCGTCGACGCTGATCGACCGTCTGACCGTCGACGGCAAGATCTACTCGGTGCCCAGCAACATCCACCGCGCGAACGTCGTGTGGGTCAACAACGAGCTGCTCACCAAGGCGGGCATCGACCCGAAGACCGCCCCGGCGGATCTCGACGCCTGGCTCGCCGACATGAAGAAGCTCAAGGCGGCCGGCGTGCAGACGCCGCTGTCGGTGGCGACCGACTGGACCCAGGTGCAGCTGTTCGAGAACGTGCTGCTCTCCACCCTGGGCGCAGACGGCTACCAGGGCCTGTGGGACGGCAAGACCAAGTTCGACGACCCGAAGGTCACCGACGCGATCGACAAGTACACCGAGCTGCTGAGCTACGCGAACACCGACGGCACCGGTCAGGACTGGCCGGTCGCCACCGACATGGTCATCGACGGCACCGCCGCCTACAACGTGATGGGCGACTGGGCCCTGGCGGAGTTCGACGCCAAGGGCAAGACCTACGGCACCGACTACACCACCTGGCCGACGCCCGGCACGGACGGCATGTTCGACTTCCTCGCCGACTCGTTCACCCTTCCGGTGGGCGCACCGCACGCCGGCGGCGCGAAGAACTGGCTGAAGACGATCAGCTCGGCCGATGGTCAGAAGGCGTTCAACCTCGCGAAGGGCTCGATCCCCGCGCGCACCGACGCCGACCCGAAGGACTACCCGGAGTACCAGCAGGGCGCGATGGCCTCGTTCGCCAAGGACACCGTCGTCAGCTCGCTGGCTCACGGCGCCGCGGTGAAGGTGTCGTGGCTGAACGACATCACCTCCGCCATCGGTCAGTTCGTCTCCACCAAGGACGGCAAGACCCTGCAGGACGCTCTCGTCCAGGCGCAGACCAAGGGCCTCGGCCAGTAATCACCGTTCCGTGCGCGGGGCGGCGCGACAGCGCCGCCCCGCGCACCTCCTCGTGAGGAGCACTCCGATGCGCAAAGGCATCCGCAACTGGGGACCCCCGCTGCTGCTGATCTCGCCGACGATCGTGCTGCTGGGCATCTTCGTCTACGTGCTCATCGGCGTGAACTTCTCCACCGCCATGACGAAAGACTCGGCGCTGAGCGCCTCGGAGTTCGTCGGGCTGCAGAACTTCGTCGACCTGCTCACCGAGCCGCGCTTCCTGCACTCGCTGGCCAACCTCGGCATCTTCACGGTCGTGTTCATGTCCGGCACGATGCTGTTCGGGTTCCTGTGGGCCTGGATGCTCGACAAGGGCGTCACCGCCGAAGGCGCGTTCCGGTCGATCTACCTGTTCCCGATGGCGGTCTCATTCGTGGCGTCCGGTGTCGTCTGGCGCTGGCTGCTCGGCTCTGCGGTCGACGACCGGGCATCCGGTCTGAACCGCCTGCTGCTGTCGATGGGTCTCGGCGGCATGCAGAACGACTGGTACAACCAGCCGCTGTGGGGCATGGCCGCGATGGCCATGCCGGCGATCTGGCAGCTGTCCGGCTACGTGATGGCGCTGTTCCTGTCGGGCTTCCGCGGCATCCCCGAAGAGCTCCGCGAGGCCGCCCGCATGGACGGCGCCAGCGAGTGGAAGCTCTACCGGCACGTCGTCTTCCCGCAGCTCAGCCCGGTCGCGCTGTCGGCCCTCGTGATCGTCGCGCACATGTCGCTGAAGGTCTTCGACCTGATCATGGCCATCACCGGCCCGGTCTACATCACCGAGGTGCCCGCGACGTACATGTGGACCGCACTCACCGGCGGTGAGTACGGCAAGGCATCGGCGATCGCCACCATCCTGCTGCTGCTGGTCTGCATCTTCATCGTGCCGTACCTGATCTCCACGGCCCGCGCCGAGAGGAGGGCGCGCAAGTGAGCGTCGCAACCGGAATCGAGCGCCGCACCACGGCGCCGGCAAGCGCCCCCACCGCCCACAAGGGCCGGGCGCGGATGAGCCGCACCGTCAAGTACGTGCTGCTGCTGCTGTTCGTGGTCATCGTGCTGATGCCCGTCTACGTGCTGGTCGTGACGAGCCTGAAGCCGCCATCCGACGTGAGCGCGGTCAGCTCGTGGGCGTGGCCGTCGATCTGGCCCTGGCAGGCGGATGCCTCAGGCGCGACCGGCTTCGACAACTGGAGCACCGCCTGGGAGGCGCTCGCCGCCCCGCTCGGTCGCACCTTCCTGCTGGCGATCCCCGCCGCGATCATCTCCGCCATGCTCGGCTCGATGAACGGCTTCGTGCTGTCGCGGTGGAAGTTCCCCTACGCGAACATCGTGTTCACGCTGATCCTGTTCGGCATGTTCATCCCGTACCAGGCGATCATGGTGCCGCTGGTGCAGATGAAGACGTCGCTGGGCATGCCGAGCAACATCGCCACCCTGCTGATCGTGCACGTCATCTACGGTCTGCCGATCTGCACGCTGATCTTCCGCAACTACTACGAGGGCGTGCCCGAGGAGCTCATGGAGGCGTCCCGCGTGGACGGCGCCGGCATGCTCAGCTCGTACTGGCGCATCATCCTGCCGCTGTCGCTGCCCGGGTTCGTGGTGACGATCATCTGGCAGTTCACCTCGGCCTGGAACGACTACCTGTTCGCACTGTTCCTGTCCGACGCGAACCAGGGACCGGTGTCGCTGTCGCTGGTGAACCTGTCGCAGGGCGCGCAGCTCTCGAACTACGGCGCATCGATGGCCGGGGCACTGATCGCCTCGATCCCGACGCTGGTCGTCTACATCCTGCTGGGCAAATACTTCATCGGAGGTCTCATGAGCGGTTCGGTCAAGTCGTGACGCGGGTCGCACTCGCCGTCGACATCGGCGGCACGAAGCTGGAGGCCGCCCTGGTGCGCGAGGACGGGGCGCCGATCGCGGCGAGCCGCGTGCGCCGCCCGACGGGGCGGGATGCGGATGCCGAGGCGCTGCGCGCTGCGATCGGTGACGCCGTGGCCGTGGCGCTGGCCGCGCTGCCCACCGACGACGAGCTCGTCGGCGCGGGCATCGGCAGCGCCGGCCCGATCGACAGGGGCGCGGGCGTCATCAAGCCGGTCAACATGCCGTTCGCGCGCGGGTTCCGCGTCGCGGATGCGGTGCGGGATGCCGCTACCTCGGTGCTCCGCCGCGAGGTGCACACGGTGCTCGGACATGACGGAGGCGCGCTCGCGCTCGCCGAGTCGTGGCTCGGCGCGACGGAGGGGGCGAAGGCCTCGCTGTCGATCGTCGTGTCGACCGGAGTCGGCGGCGGCTTCGTGCTGAACGGCGTCTACGCGCCCGGCGCCACCGGAAACGCCGGGCACCTGGGCCAGGTGCGCCGCGAGGGAGGGCTGACGCTCGAGGAGATCGCCTCGGGACCGGCATCCGTCGCCTGGGCGCAGACGCAGGGCTGGACGGGAGAGGTCGGCGAGGACCTCGCGCGGGACGCCGCGGCCGGCGACGCCGTCGCGCGGGCCGCGATCGAGCGCTCGGCGAAGGCGGTCGGCGAGGCGCTGGCGGATGCCGCGACGCTGATCGACCTGGACGTCGTGGCGATCGGCGGCGGGTTCTCGCGCGTCTCGCACGACTACGTCGACCTGGTGCAGCACGCGCTCACGGCGCACGCCGCGCACGACTACTCCCGCCGCACTCGCGTGGTGCGCTCGGCACTGGGCGACGAGGGCCCGCTGATCGGCGCCGCGGCGTTCGTGCTGCGGTAGCCCTTGCCGAGGCGGCCGGCTCTCAGTCCGCGACGCGTGCCCGCACGGTGACGATGCTTCGCGGCGGCAGGGTCAGCGTGATCCGGTCGCCGCGCACCTGCACGCCCTCGAACGGGGTCACCGTCACGGCATCCGGCGTCTCGAACGTGTTGTGCGCGTCGGCCCGCTCCGCGGTGAGGATGTCGCTGCGCAGCAGCGCACCCACCGCGCCCGGCAGTACGATCTCGACCTCGGCCGGCCGGTCGAGTCCGTAGTTCACGGCGCTCGCCGTGTATGCACCGTCGCGGCGCGAGAGCGTGACATCCGTGTGCGCGGGCAGGACGCCTCGCGCGGGCACCGATGTCGCATCGTGGTGAGCGGTGTACATCGCGAACGCGTGATAGGTCGGGGTGCGCAGCATCCGCTCACCGTCGGTGAGCAGCATCGCCTGCAGCACGTTGACCATCTGCGCGATGTTCGTCATGCGCACGCGGTCGGCGTGCCGGTGGAAGACGTGGAAGTTGAGCGCGGCGACCATCGCATCGCGCATGGTGTTCTGCTGGTACAGGAAGCCGGGGTCGGTGCCCTGCTCGACGTCGTACCAGGTGCCCCATTCGTCGACGTACAGGCCGACTCGTCTCGCCGGATCGTGCTTGTCCATCAACTGGCCGTGACGGGTCAGCAGGGTGTCCATCATGAGAGTGCGGCGGATGGTCTCGTGCCACTCCGCGTCGCCGAAGCCTATTGCGGCGCCCTTCACGTCCCACTCGCCGGTGGGCAGGGTGTAGTAGTGCAGGCTCAGCGCGTCCATGTGGTCGGCGGCGCGCGCCATCACCACGTCGGTCCACTCGTAGTCGTCGGCGTTCGCGCCGCAGGCGACCTTGGTGATGCGGTTGTCGCCGTAGTCGCGCACGTAGGTCTGGTACTGCCGGTACAGGTTCGCGTAGTGCAGCGAGGTCATGTTGCCGCCGCAGCCCCAGCTCTCGTTGCCGACGCCGAAGAACTGCACCTTCCAGGGCTGATCGCGGCCGTGCCGCTTGCGCAGCTCGGCCATCTCGGTGTGGCTGTCGAGCGTCATGTACTCGATCCAGTCCTGCATCTCGGCCACCGCGCCGCTGCCGACATTGCCGTTGATGTAGGCCTCGGCGTCGAGCTGGTTCAGCAGCTCGAAGTACTCGTGGGTGCCGAACTCGTTCGGGTCGACGACCCCGCCCCAGTGCGTGTTGACCATCGCGCCGCGCTGCTCGCCGACGCCCTTCAGCCAGTGGTACTCGTCGGCGAAGCATCCGCCCGGCCAGCGCACGACCGGCACCTTGATCGCCCGCAGCGCGTCGATCGCGTCGATCCGCAGGCCGTTCCGGTTCGGGATCGGGGAGTCGGGTCCGACCCACAGGCCCTCGTAGATGCCGCGGCCGAGGTGCTCGGCGAACTGGCCGTAGATGCGGCGGTCGATGACCGGAGCGAGAGCGCTCGGTGCGGCGGTGATCATGGAGCTCCAGGCGTCGACGGGGGGCGGTTCCAGATCAACCTAGGGGATCGGGAAAACGTTGTCCAGCCCGGGAGCGCCGGTGTCAGCGATCGGGGTTCTGCGGGCCGCGGGGCTTGTCGTCGTCGTCCCAGGGGCCCTCGTACCAGGTGCCCTTGTCGTCGTGCTTCGGTCGGCGCAGCAGCTGCACGGCGAAGACGGTGGCCGCGGAGAGCCCGATGCCGATCATCACCAGGAACAGCAGATCCTGCTGGTTCATGGTCGTTTCCCTTCCGCGGCATCCGCCACGATCTTCGCGATTCGATTCGCGCGGGTCTCGGCGCGCTTGGCCATCGCGATCTGCGTGAGTCCCATCTTGCGCGCGGATGCCGGGAACGAGTCCCAGCCGGCGCGCGCCGCGGGCGCGGCGTCGAGCGCGGCGGTGAGCTCCGGCGGTTCGATGCCCGCCTCGGGGCCCTCCAGGATCGTCCACGAGCCGTCGCTCTTGGCTGCCTCGATCACTCGGATGCCCGCGGGCGCCAGCTGCCCCGCGGCCTCGAGATCGGCGATGCGAGCTTTGTTCGTCGCCGCCCACATGCTGCCTCGTCGCCGGGGCGAGAACCACTGTGCGTTCACCCCGTCGAAGACTCGCACCGGGCCGTCGATCCAGCCGAAGCACAGCGCCTGCCGCACGGAGTCCTCGTAGCCGACACCGACGGCATCCGTGCCGCGCACGCCCAGCAGCCACACACCGTCGGTGCGGGTGTGGTGCTCCTCGAGCCAGTCGCGCCAGTCCGCGGCATCCGCCGCCCTGATCCGCTCGCCGTCGTCGAGCGCACCCATCAGGGGTGCTCCCGGAAGAACTCCGCGACGCGGTCCGGCCAGGCCTTGATGGTCGGGATGTCCTCGGCGACCTCGAGCTCGGTGTGCGGCATCAGCTCGGCGAGCCGCTCCGCCGTGGAGAGCGGATGCCCGGGATCGGTCGCCCACGGCAGGATCAGCGTCGGGGTCTCGATGCGGGCGATGTCGGCTGCGTCCGGCAGGTCGCTTGCGCCTGCGCCGCGGAACACCGACGGCAGCACTGCCATGTCGATGCTGGGCGGACCGGGGTTCCACCGCTCGGCGAAGATCTCCGGCACCGGTGCGGCGGCGGATGCGGCGACGAAGTCGTCGAGCGTCATCGTCTCGGCGGCCGCGGCGGTCGCCGCGTAGGCGCGCTGCTGAAGCTGCCTGGTCTCCCAGGCGGTCGGCGGGGCGGTGAGGGCGACCGAGCGGAACCGCTCCGGGCGGCGCACCAGTGCGTGCAGAATCGTCGCGGTGCCCATCGACGAGCCGATCGCGTGCACCGGCGCATCCGGCGAGATGGCATCGGCGAGGGCGAGCAGGTCGGTCGCGAGGTTGTCCCAGCGGTAATCGTCGGGCTCGGCCCGCCCGGCGGTCTCGCCGTGGCCGCGGGCGTCGTAGGAGATGACCTGGAACCCCTGCTTCGCGAGCCGCTCCCACGGCGTGAGCCCCTGCTCGCGGTCGGCGGCGCGGCTCATCGTCAGTCCGTGCGCGACGATCACGACCGGCCCTTCACCGTGGACATCGAACGCCAGCAGCACAGAGCCGGCATTGAAGAAGCGCGTTCCCATGCGGACAGCCTATTCAGCCGCGCGGACAGCCGTCACGCGCTGAGCCAGATCACGCCGTCGGAGCCGTCGGGCAGCAGGACTGCGCGGCCGTCGCGCTCGACACCGGCGGCGGTCACGAGGAGTTCGGATGCCACATCGATGCCGAGCGCTTCCAGGGCGCGGAGCAGCTCCGGGTCGCGGTCGTCCACCCGCAGTACGCGGCCGGAATGGCCGGGCGGGGCATCCGCCAGCAGCACGAACGGCTCGCGGACGACCTGTCCCGCAGCATCAGGGATCGCATCGCCGTGCGGGTCGAACCGCGGGCGGCCCAGCCGCTCGTCGATGCCCTCCAGCAGGCGGTCGCTGATGGTGTGCTCCAGCACCTCGGCCTCGTCGTGCACCTCGTCCCAGGTGTAACCGAACTCGCGCACGAGCCACGTCTCGATCAGTCGGTGCCGGCGCAGCATCTCGAGGGCGCGCCGCTCACCGGCATCCGTCAGCTTCACGGCGCCGTAGGGGACGTGCGAGACGAGGCCCGCGGATGCCAGCTTCTTGACCATCTCGGTGACGCTGGACGGCGCGATCCCGAGCTTCGCCGCGAGCTGCGACGGCGTGATCGGGGCGTCCTGCCACTCGGTGTGCGAGTAGACCGTCTTCAAGTAGTCGTCCGCGGCGGGGGAGGCCATGATCAGCTCGCGAGAGACATGATGACGCCGAACGCGTACTGTCCGGCGAAGAAGCAGATCGCGAAGCCGCCCAGCGCGGCCAACAGCGAGAGACGGCCGTCGTAGTGGTTCACACCGCGCATGCCGATCGCGCGGGCGCGGAACGCGAAGATCAGCGTCAGGACGCCGAGGGCGAGCTGCACCCACGGGTCGCCGACGGGCACCAGCTTCGGGAAGAACAGCAGCAGCACCCCGAGTGCCGCTGTGCCGAGCGAGATCCAGGTGCAGATGCGCACCGCGCGGCGTGCGTCGGAGTCGTCTCGGTTCTGGGTGGCGGACACCCGACAAGCCTACCGGCGGGCCGGGGTGCGTCCGTCCCGGCTCAGGCGTGAGACAGGGCGTCCGTCTCGGCGGGCGCGAGGGGCTCGACCGGCTTCGGGCCCGCGAACAGCATCGCGATCAGCCCCACGACGAGGCCGGCGAGCAGACCGGTCAGCGCCGAGACCAGCACGTTGGCGATCAGCTGGCCCGCGTAGGTGCCCAGATCGGAGTGCAGCAGGAAGCTCTGCGCGACGCCGCGCGCGACGTTGCCCGCGACGAAGGCGAGGACCGTGGTCCACACGCCGCGGCCGAAGGCGCGCCGGCGCCCGGGACGCGGATGCTTCCGCGCGGCCGCGCGCAGCTGCACCCACGCGGCGAGCAGCATGACGGCGACGCCCGCCAGGTCGATCAGCCACACCGCGACCGTCGTCTCGCCGAGCGGCCACAGGCGCAGCGGCGGCCACAGCGCCGGCAGACCCGCGGCCGGTGGGAAGAGCAGAGCCGAGACCCAGGTGGCCGCCCAGCCGGACACATGCCAGATGCCGGCGAGCACCGCCAGCACGAGCAGCGAGACCAGCACGACCCACGAGACCCGGTCGATTCGCGGGTGGGACTGAGTGTCGGGCTCCGGTGCCATGGTGCACACGCTACCGTGCGAGGAGGCGACGAGGCCGGAAGGAGACACGGGATGCGGAATCCGAGTCGGTGGGCGCTGGCCGGAGCGCTCGTGCTCCTCGTCGCGGGCGGTGCTGTCGCGGCATCCCTCCGCGTGGCGCCTGAGGCCTCCACGCGGTTCATCACCGACTCCGAGGGCCGCAGCATCGTCGCGCATGGATTCAGCACGGCATCCAGCGCGAAGAGCACGCCCGACGGGTTCCCGCTGTTCACCGAGGGTGATCTCGCGCGGGAGCAGTCCGACATGGGCACGAACTTCGTGCGCTTCCTCATCTCGTGGCGGGCGGTCGAGCCCGAGAAGGGCGTCATCGACCAGGGCTACCTCGACGGCGTCGAGGAGCGCGTGCAGTGGTACGCCGACCGCGGGTACAGCGTCATGCTCGACATGCACCAGGACCTGTGGGGCTCGGCGATCACGCCGAGCGGCGACTCGGGCAACGGCGCCCCCGCGTGGGCCACGTTCACCGACGGCCTGCCGGTGAACACAGGGGACATGTGGGAGCTGGTGTACCTCGAGCCCGGCACGATCCGCGCGTTCGACCAGTTCTGGAACACCACCGGGAAGCATTCGGAACTCGCCGAGCACTATGCCGACGCGTGGCGCGCCGTCGCCGAGCGCTTCGCCGACAACGATGCGGTGGTCGCCTACGACCTGATGAACGAGCCCTACGGCGGCACGCTGCAGGGCGTGGCTTTCGAGTCCGGCCCGCTGACGGAGTTGTACCAGCGCACCACGGATGCCATCCGCGAGGCCGACCAGGACACCTGGGTGTGCGTCGAGCCGCAGGCCTTCGGATTCAACTGGGGGCTGCCCAGCGCGCTCGGCGCCATCGACGACCCGCGCGAGGGCGACGCGCGCGTGGCGTTCTGCCCGCACCTGTATCCGCTGCCGATGGACCTCGGCGACGGCTTCGCCGGCGCCTCGAAGGGACTCGTGCAGGGCACCGTCGCACAGTGGCGATCGAACGTGCTGCGCACCGCCGAGGTGCTCGGCCAGGGGCGCGGAGCCGTGCCGGTGATCCTCGGCGAGTTCGGCCTTGACACCACCGGCGAGGGGGCAGGCGACTACGTCAAGCTCGTCTACGAGACGGCGGATGCCGCGGGCATGGGTGTCGTGTACTGGTCTCGAGACGACGGCAGCTGGGGTCCGTACGAGTCGGACGGCACGCCGCGCAATCTGATCGGCTGGCTGGACCGGCCCTATCCGCGCGAGGTCGACGGTCTGGTGTCGTGGACCTCGTCGGCCGAAGGCGTCAAGTTCGAGGTGCGTGACGGCGGGACGGCGGTCGTGTACCTGCCGCCGGCGGCTTTCACCTCGCAGCCGACGGTGACCGGTGCAGAGGTGCGGTCGTGGGAACCGGCATCCGGTCTGCTGACGTTGGACGTCACAGGGGACGCTGCGGTGACCGTCGCGCGCTGACCACGCGCGCGGACTCGGGGGACGCCGCTGCGCACAGTTCTGTGCAACGTTGGAATGAATCGTGTCAAAACTCTTGACCCCGGCATCCTCTGCGAGTAACTTCGGGCGAGCACGGAAAGCGCTATCCAACGGGGCCCCAGCCCAGAGGAGATTCGATGATGAACCCGAGATCCCATCCGTTCCGCAGCGCCCTGGCGGTGATCGCCGCCGGATGCCTGCTCGGCGGCGGCGCACAGCCCGCCTCCGCCGCGCCACCCGCACAGCCCGCTGCGAACCACAAGCCCGCACTGAGCACTCCCCAGCTCGAGCATCTCGACCGCGGCCTCGTCGCCGTGTCGACCGACCAGGGCGTGTTCCTCAGCTGGCGCCTGCTCGCTTCTGAGACCACCGGTGCGACCGACACCGGCCTGGCCGGAGCCGACTTCGCCGTGTACCGCGACGGCGAGCGGATCGCCGTCGTCACCGACAGCACGAACTACTCCGACGCCGGCGGCACAGCCGAGTCGAAGTACACCGTGGCGCCCGTCGTGAACGGAGTCGAGCTCGCGGCATCCGCTCCTGTGACCGCCTGGGCGCAGGGCCACTACGACCTGCCGCTGCAGAAGCCGGCCGACGGCGTCACGCCGGCGGGCGAGGCGTACACCTATTCGGCCAATGACGTCTCGGTCGGCGATGTCGACGGTGACGGGCAGTACGAGTACGTCGTCAAGTGGGACCCGTCGAACTCCAAGGACGTCTCGCAGCGCGGCTACACCGGAAGCGTCTATCTCGACACCTACGAGCTCGACGGCACGCTCCTGAACCGGCTCGACCTGGGCGTGAACATCCGCGCCGGTGCGCACTACACGCAGTTCCTCGTCTACGACTTCGACGGCGACGGCCGCGCCGAGACGATGCTGAAGACCGCGCCGGGCACGAAGTCGATCCAGTACAGGGCCGACGGCTCGGTGAAGCGCGAGAAGTACATCACCATGCCGAAGTCCGACCTGAAGGCGGGCTACGCGAACACCGACGACTACCGGCTCAGCGCCGCCGACTACGAGGACCACCTGGTCGAGATGTTCCTCGGCTGGAGCTCACGCCCCGAGGTCGTCTCCGGTCAGTGGCCGGCGACGCTCGAAGAAGCGTGGGGGATGCCCGTCACGCATCAGTACCCGCTCACCCGCGCGAGCGCCGAGGAGCTCGCCGACACATTCATCGACGTGTACGCGCCGAGCCGCAGCGGCAACAACAGGCTGCGCGAGTTCGAGGGCTTCATCGTCGACGGACCCGAGTACCTCACGGTCTTCGACAGCGCCACCGGCAAAGAGCTGCAGACGATCGACTACCCGACGGCGCGCGGCGACGACGGCCTGCTCTGGGGCGACTACGCGATGTCGCGCATCGAGCCCGGCAACCGGGTCGACCGCTTCCTGTCCGGGGTGGGCTACTTCGACGGCCAGCATCCGTCCGCCGTCTTCGCCCGCGGCTACTACACGCGCACGACCGTGACCGCACTCGACTGGGACGGCAAGAAGCTCCGCCAGCGCTGGCAGGTCGACAGCGGACAGGTGCCGATGACGAACCCGTTCAACGACGGGCCGCACGGTCGCGACGGCACCGACCCGGTGTACGGCGGGATCACGACGCAGGGCGACCACTCGCTGACTCTCGCCGACATCGACGACGACGGCCGCTCGGAACTGATCTACGGGTCGGCGACGCTCGACGACGACGGCAGCCTGCTGTACAGCTCGCACGATGTCCTGCCGGCAGGCAGCGCCGACCCGGGCGCCGACGTGCGCCTCGGACACGGCGACGCCATGCACGTGGCCGACATCGATCCGAGCCGCCCGGGCAAGGAGATCTGGACCGCACACGAGGGCGGCACCTACGCTCCCTACGGCTCGGCGCTGCGCGATGCGGCGACCGGCGAGGTGCTGTTCGGCGCCTACTCGGGCAAGGACACCGGCCGCGCGATGATCGGCGACGTGCGTCCCGATGTGCCCGGCATCGAGATGTGGGCGAGCATGCCCGGCGGCACCGACGCCAGCGGCCTGATCAGCGCGAAGGGCGAGATCCTCTCGGCGGCGACGCCGGGAACGAACATGTCCATCCGCTGGGCCGGTGACCTCACCACCCAGATCGTGAACGGCAGCGGCACCCAGACGCCGACGATCGACGACTGGACGCGTGGCAACCTGCTCACCGCCGACGGCACGCTCACGAACAACGGCACCAAGGGCAACCCGTCGCTGGTGGCGGACGTCTTCGGCGACTGGCGCGAGGAACTGCTGGTGCGCACTGCGGACTCGAGCGCGCTGCGGTTCTACACGACCACCGAGAAGACCACGCACAAGCTCACGACGCTGATGCAGGATGTGCAGTACCGCACCGAGACCGCGCGCCAGCAGACGGTGTACAACCAGCCGGCGTACACGTCGTTCTACCTGGCCAGCGACATCGACTGGGCGAAGGTGCCGGTGCTGACCGCGCCGGTCACCCCGGCCGCGCCGGTGGTCAAGGACCGACCTGGCACTGCGCATGACGAGATCCAGTTGCCCAGGACCGACGGCGTGACGTACTACGTCGATGGCGAGAAGGCGGATGCCGCGAACCGCAAGGTCCGGGTCACCGGCGAGGTCACCGTCGTGGCCGTGCCGGACGCCTGGTACCGGATCGCCGACGGCGCGAGGTCGCAGTGGACGGAGGCGTTCTCCGGCTGACCGCAGAGACCGCCCCGGGGTCGTCGTTTCCGTGCCGATCCCGGGGCCCTGTGCTGTCTCGTGCGCGACCCGGGGACCGGGTGCGGTCGTCGGATGACCGGCGCGCTCATGCCCCGGTCGCGAGCAGCACCAGCAGCGTCGCGTTGAGTGCGATCAGCAGCACCGCGCACACGACGCCGAGCAGGGTGGTCGCGCGGCGGTTCGCGTACTCCCCGAGGATGCTGCGCTTCGCGGTGAGCGCGACCAGCGGGATGAGCGCGAACGGGATGCCGAACGAGAGCGCGACCTGGCTGAGCACCAGTGCGAGGGTCGGATCGACCCCCAGCCCGAGAATCAGCAGGGCCGGGATCAGCGTGATCAGACGGCGGGCGAGCAGCGGTAGTCGTACTCGAAGCAGTCCGTGCATGATCTCGGCGCCGGCGTAGGCGCCGACCGAGGTCGAGGCGAGACCGGAGGCGAGCAGACCGACGGCGAACAGCGTCGCGATGATCGGGCCGAGGTTCTCGGCGAGCGCCGAGTGTGCGCCCTCGAGAGAGTCGGTGCCGGCGACGCCGGCGAGGTTCGCGGCGGCGAGCAGCAGGATCGCGAGGTTGACGGTGCCGGCGATCGCCATCGCGATGCTCACGTCCCAGCGGGTCGCAGTGAGCAGGCGGGGTACGGAGGGTCCGGCATCGGAGTCGTCGTCGGTCCCTGAGCCTGTCGAAGGGCGCCCGAACCGATCGCGCGCCAGCGCGGAGTGCGCGTAGATCGCGTGCGGCATGATCGTCGCGCCGAGGATGGATGCCGCGAGCAGCACCGATCCGGCATCCGTGAATCGCGGGACGAGACCCGACAGGATGCCGGTGGCTGAGGGCGGGCCGAGGAAGAGGCCGGCCATGAAGCCGATGGTGATCACGGCCATCAGCCCGATGATGACGAACTCGAAGTGCCGCGGCCCGCGGCGGGCCTGCACGGCGAGGAGCACCATCGAGACGGCACCGGTGATGATGCCGCCGAGCAGCAGCGGAACGTCGAACAGCAGCTGCAGGGCTACGGCGCCGCCGATCACCTCGGCGATGTCGGTGGCCATCGCCACCAGTTCGGCCTGCAGCCAGTAGGCCCGGCGGGCCCAGGGTCGCTGCATCCGATGCCCGAGGATCTCCGGCAGGCTGCGTCCAGTGACGACGCCGAGCTTGGCGGAGAGGTACTGGATGAGCCAGGCCATCACGTTCGCGACGACGACCACCCATACGAGCAGGTAGCCGTACTTCGCGCCGGCGGTCATGTTGCTGGCGACGTTGCCGGGGTCCAGATAGGCGACTCCGGCAACCAGGGCGGGGCCGAGCAGCCACGCTCCGCTCGTCCTGGTCGCAAGATTTTTAGGCACGCCTAAATATTAGCCTGAGAGTGGCGACGGTACCGTGGGAACGTGAGCGACGAGTCGACCGGATCAGTGACCCAGCCCGGCTACGGCGTGGGGCCCTGGCAGGGTGAGTGGCCGGAGGGTGAGCAGTACGACCCTGAGCTGCTCGAGCTCGGTGACACCCGCAACGTGATCGACAGGTACCGGTACTGGACGATGGAGGCGATCGTCGCCGACCTCGACGCCCAGCGGCATCCGTTCCACGTCGCCATCGAGAACTGGCAGCACGACATGAACATCGGGTCGATCGTGCGCAGCGCCAACGCGTTCCTCGCCGACACCGTGCACATCATCGGCCGCCGCCGGTGGAACCGGCGCGGCGCGATGGTCACCGACAGGTACCAGCACGTCGTGCATCACCCGGATGTGGCGGACTTCGCTGCATGGGCGGTGGATGCCGGCATCCCGATCATCGCCGTCGACAACGTCGGCGAGGCCGTGCCCGTGGACAGGGCCGACCTGCCCGAGCGGTGCGTGCTGCTGTTCGGCCAGGAGGGGCCAGGGCTGTCGGAGGAGGCGCTCGCCGCGGCATCCGGTCACATCGAGATCACCCAGTACGGCTCGACGCGCTCGATCAACGCGAGCGCCGCCGCGGCCGTCGTGATGTACGAGTGGTGCCGGCGCCACGCAGGCTGATCAGGATCGATCAGTCGCGCTGGATGCCGAAGGTGTGTCGCATCAGGGCGTTCACGTCGGCGTCGAGACGATCGAGGCGATGATGCACGCCCTGGATCTCGGTGCGGAGGATGCGCACGAACATCGTGGAGATCAGTGTGATCATGCCGAAGAGACCTGCGGCGAAGACACCGATCAAGGTCCACACCTGCGGTTCGGTCATGGTCAACACCCTTTCATCATGACTTGTTCTGAACGGCGATGCCAGGGCGACTGAGGCGTGACTCGGGGCATGCGCCTGTCTGTGGACGACTCGTCGAGACGCGCGGTTGTGGAGTGAGGGAGGCCGGACGGTCAGCCCAGACGGCCGGTGATCCGGATCTGCTGATCGACTCGCACGCACAGGTCGTGGAACGCGGGTCCGCCCGCGTCGCGTGCCAGTTCTGCGCCCAGGTCGGTCGAGGTTCCTTCGGCCTCGCGGACGGAATCGCGGACGCTCTTCAGGCGCAGCGCCATGGCGATGAGCGGGTTTCGGCTGCCCAGGCGGATCTTCTGGACGGTGATCACGCCGTTCGGAGTCACGCGCAGGCTCACCCTGGCATGCGCCGACGCACCCAGGATCCTCCAGCGGATGGCACCCGACGCGGAGATCGTCACCTTCTCGCCGTGGGCCGCGACGTCGACCTTCAGCCTGCGCAGCTTCATGCCCTCGGCGGCCAGTGCCCTGCTCACCAGGGTCTGCACCAGCGGGCCGAGGTCGACCGTGCGCATCCGCAGCTCGATCGAACCGGTCGCCTGGCTGAGGCCGTGCACCGACTCGTCGACCGAGACGACCGTCTCGGGACGGCCCTCCTCGAGCGGGGCGGCGTAACGCACCCACCGGAGCGGCGCATCGTGCACCTGCACGTCGACGACGAACGGATACCCCTCGAGATGAGCCGGGGAGGCGAGGAACCGGATGCTGCGGGCGATTCCCTCCGTCGAGGAGATCGGCTCGGGGGCGGGAGTCTCGGTGGCGTCGGGGTGCGCGGGCGCCGGGTCTGTGTCGGGGGCGAAGGCCTCGTCGGAGAGGCGGATGTCGACCCCTGTCGCGTCCACGAGCAGGTCGGCGATGTCGTCGCCGTCGAGCTGGACGTCGATGCGGAGACGGTCGAGATCGGAGCCCGCGAGATCTGCGGGTATCAGTGCACGCAGCCAGTGCTGCACGTGGCCTGAATCACCAGGCCAGGGGGCGGTCGCCCAGTCCGATATCGTGTCAGATTCCTTGCGGTCTTCCCGCCCCCACATCAGTCGCGCTGGATGCCGAAGGTGTGCTTCATGAGGGCGTTGACGTCCGAGTCGAGCCGGTCGATGCGCTGGTGCATACCCCGGAACTCCGACTGCATCTCGGAGCGCAGCGAGCCGATCTCGGTCCGAACAATGCGCACGAACATCGTTGACATGAGCGTGATCATGCCGAAGAGGCCTGTGGCGAAGACGTTCTCCACCTCCGCACCACTCACCCGCCGGGGTGATGCGCCCCCTCTGTGCGCATGCCAGCATGGGGGACATGCCGCGCGCGTCCCTCCGGCTCGACCTTCTCGTCCCCGGGCTGCTCACGCTGATCCTGCTGCCGGCGTCACTGGTGGCGCTGGTCCAGCAGCCGACGGCACTCGCCCTGCCCTACGCGCTCGCGGCGGGCGCGATGTTCGTCGCGTTGCACGTCGTGTCGTTCCTGGCGTCGCGGCATCCGATCGGGGCGTTCATCGCGGCCAGCCTGATCATGCTGCTGCTCGCGCTGTTCCCCGTCGCGGTCGGCGTGACGACGGCGCTGTATCCGTCGGCACTCGCCTACCTGGTGTGCGTGCATCAGGTCGCTGTGCGGAGCGAGCGGCGGTACGCGTTGCTCGCGATCGCCGTCGCCGTCGTCGGATCGGCGTTCGTGGCAGTCACGGCTCCGGAGCTGATCGATCCGATCTGGAAGCTCGGTGCCTTCCTCGGCCTCGTCGCTGCGAACGCCGCGGCCTGGGCGTTCGGACTGCTGCAGCGCCTGCGTCGTGCGCAGGCGGCCGAGCAGGAGGAGGCACGGTTGCGTGAGGCGCTCGCGGACGAGCGGACGCGGATCAGCGTCGAGCTGCACGACGTGGTCGCGCACTCGCTGACGGTCATGATCGCGCAGGCCGAGGTGGCCCGTGGATTCCTGCGTGAGCAGCCCGACGTGAGTGAACGCGCCCTCGACGTGGTGCTCGAGAGCGGCCGCGGCGCGCTGCGCGGCATGCGGGGGATCGTGCGGGACGACGCACCGCTGCAGCCCGCCGAGGGGCTTGACGCGCTCGACGACATCATCGCGGGTGCCCGCAGCCCCGAGACCCGCATCGACTTCGGTGAGCACGGTCGGCGCCGTGCGCTCTCCGCCCCTGTGCTGCTGGCACTGATGCCGGTCGTGCGCGAGGGGCTGACCAACGCGATCCGACACACGGCTCCGCCGCGCGCGGTGCGGGTGCGGTTGGACTGGGGATCGCAGTTGAGGGTCACGATCGATGATGACGGCGGCTCCGGAGCATCCGGATCGGGACTCGGAACGGGAACGGGGCTCGCCGGGCTCGCCGAGCGTGTGCGCCTGGTCGGCGGCACACTCGAGACGGGACGGACCGAGAGGGGCTGGCGGCTGTGCGCCGTGCTGCCGGTGGAGGAGGACGGATGACGGTGCGGGTGCTGCTCGCCGACGATCAGGAGCTGCTGCGCGAGGCGCTCGCCCTGATGCTGGCCCGCGACGAGAGGATCGACATCGTCGGGTCGGTCGGCTCCGGTGACGAGGCGATCTCGTTCGTGCACGCGCGGGCGGTGGATGTCGTGCTGATGGACGTGCGGATGCCGGGGACGGATGGCATCGCCGCGACGGCCGAGGTCCGCCGCATCCGCCCCGACACCCGCGTGCTCGTACTGACGACTTTCGACCTCGACGAGTACGTGTTCGGCGCGATCCGCGCCGGCGCGAGCGGGTTCCTCACCAAGGACGCCACCCCGCAGGCCGTCGCCGATGCGGTGGTCGCGGTGGCCGAGGGTGAGGCAGCGATGGGTGACGCGGCGATCGCGGCCATGGTGGGATTCGTGCGTGAGGGCGTGACGACCGGGGGCGCGGAGGAGGCGCTCGCCGCGCTGAGCCCACGGGAGCAGGATGTGCTGCGGCTGCTGGCGTCCGGCGCCGGCAACGACGCGATCGCGCAGAGGCTCTTCGTGTCGCCGAACACGGTGAAGACGCATGTGAAGTCGGTGCTTGCCAAGCTCGGTCTGCCCGACCGGCTGCACGTCGTCATCTGGGCGTACGAGAACGGCATCCTGCGGCCGGGGACAGGTCACCCGCGGGGGTGAGGAAGATCGCCCCTGCGGGCGACGCGGGCGCATGCTCGGCATTTCTAGCGTCGGGGTATGGATATTCGGACGAGAACGACACTGCCCCTGTTGGCAGCCTTCTGCGCCGCGGCGATCGCGGCCATCTCGATGCTCCGGCTGACGGTTCCGGTGTTCGCCGACTGGTACGGCGGTCTGCCGCAGAGCCTGCTCGACCGGGTCGTGGATCCGTTCGCGGCCGGCCTGATCGGCCTGCTGGTCGGTACGGTCGGCGTCGTCGTGTCGCTGGCGCTGCTCGCCCGGACGCGCGGGCGCCAGAGCTCCGCGCCGATCGGGGTCGTCGCCGTGGCGGTGACCGTCGTCGCGCTGCTGCTTGCACCCGGCAACGCCATCCCGGTCGCCGGGTACGCCTTCGCCATGACGGCGATGTGTCTGGTCATCGTCGGGGCGGTGCTCCTGGCGATCAGGCGGCCGCTCATCGGGCTTCCGGTGGCGGCGGTGATCGTGGGGATCCTCGTGTTCGCGACGGTCCGCCTGGGCGGGGAGCCGCTGCTGCCGGACGTGCTCGCGAGCCTGATGGAGCAGGTGCCTCAGATCGCGGTCACCGCCGCCTACCTGGTGCTCGCCGCCGGCATCGTGCTCAGCGCGATCGGCGACGGGAGTGCGGGTCCCTCCGGCCGCGGCGCGGTCGCCCGGTGGGTGCTCGCGCACCGCGTCGCGATCACCGTGGTCGCCGCGTCCTGCGCCGCGCCGTATGCGGTGGTGCGGGCGACGTGGCTCACTCCGTGGCCACTGTTCGGCCCCGGCGCCGACGTGCTGGCGGCCGCTCCGGACGTGATGGTCATCGGGCTCTCGCTCGGGTTCGGGATGCTGATGGCCGGGGTGCTCACACTCGGGCTGGTGCTTCCGTTCGGTGAGCGGTTCCCGCGCTGGTTCGCGGGGATCGGCGGACGGGTCGTACCGGTCGGCCTGCCCGTGATCGCCGCGATGACCGTGGCCGTGCTGTTCATCGCCGGCGGTGCGGACTTCCTCGCCTCCGTGCTGGAGGGGCGTTACGCGCGGGTCGGCGCCGGCGCGCAGATCGAGTTCTTCGTGGTCTTCCCGTTCTGGCTGTGGGGTCCTGCTCTGGGCCTGGCTGCCTGGGGGTACGCGATGCACCGCGCGGATGACCGGGTCGAGGCGGCCGAGAAGGCGGCGGATGCCGCGTTCCCGTCGCCCGCGCTGCACGAGCTCGAGCTGCGGGAGGCCCGGGAGGCGTGAGCGCAATCGGTCGAGTTGCGGTGGATGCCGAACGCGTGGCGCGCCCGGAGCGCCTGGACGCTCAGCGTCGGGATGACCGTTCCGAGCACGATCGCGACCGCGCCGAACATCCCGATCGCACAGGAGCGCGGATCCCGCTTCAGGGAGGGGTCCGCAGAGACGGCGGCTGCGCAGAGGGCGTGGTCAGGCGGGCATCCGCATCCAGGCATCCGTCCTGACCCGCCAGCCGAGCGTGCCCAGGCGGGCGAGCAGGTAGACGCCGAAGAAGGCGACTGCGAGCCAGACCAGGCCCGCAGTGCCGGAGACGCCGGTCGCGGCGATGATCCAGAGGGCGGGCAGGAAGGGCACCAGGTTGAGGGCGCCGACGATCGCGAGGTACTTCGCATCGTTGGCGCCCATCAGCACGCCGTCGAGCACGAACACGACGCCGGCGATCGGCTGGGCGATGGCGAGCACGATGAGGGCGGGCTGGATGAGCGCGGCGATGGTGGGATCGCCGGTGAACAGCAGGCCGAGCACGCCGGACAGCGCGGCCACGATTGCTCCGACGATGACGCCGAACCACGCGCCCCAGGCGACGGTGCGGCGAAGCACGTGGTGCACCTCGGCGTCGTCGCCTGCGCCGAGGGACTTGCCGATCAGCGCCTGAGCGGCGATGGCGAGGGCGTCGAGGGCGAAGGCCGCGGTGGAGAACATGGTGAACACGATCTGCCAGCCGGCGAGCTCGTCGGTGCCGATGCCGGTGGCGACGCCGACGGTGGCGAGCAGCGCGACACGAAGGCTGACCGTGCGCAGGAACAGCCAGCCGCCGGAGCGGGCCGTGCCGCGGATGCCGTCGCGCTGCGCACGCAGGGAGGCGCCGTGCCGGCGGGCCAGGCGCTGCACGACGAAGGCGTAGGCGCCGACCATGCCCCACTGGGCGAGCACGGTGCCGAAGGCGGAGCCGGCGATGCCCCAGTGCAGACCGTAGATGAAGAGCCAGTTCAGCAGGGCGTTCGCGGCGAAGCCGAGGCCGGCGATCCAGAGCGGGGTGACCGTGTTCTGCATGCCGCGCAGCAGGCCGGTGGCGGCGAACACGATGAGCATCGCAGGCAGGCCCCACATCGAGATGGAGAGGTAGACGCGAGCCTCGGATGCCACGGCCTCGGATGCTCCGAACAGGGACACCAGCCAGGGTGAGGCGAGCGCGCCGACGACGGCGAGAACCGCGCCGAGGCCGAGGGCGAGCCACATGCCGTCGATGCCTGCCGAGACCGCATCACCAGGCTTGCCGGCGCCGAAGCGCCGAGCGACGGCGGGGGTGGTGGAGTACGCGAGGAACACCATCAGGCCGACGATGGTCTGCAGCACAGCGCTGGCGATGCCGAGCCCGGCGAGGGGCACGGTGCCGAGATGCCCGACCAGCGCCGCGTCGACGATGAGGAACAGCGGTTCCGCGACCAGCGCCCCGAGCGCGGGGACGGCGAGCCGCAGGATCTCGCGGTTCAGGGGCTGGGTGGGCACGAGTATGAGCCTATTCGAGTGCAGGTCGCGTGCTTCGGTGCGCTCAGGCGTGAGGAGTTGGGAGCTCGGGAGCCCGGGAGTCGGGGGACCGCGAGTCGGGAGTCGCGGAGCCGAGCTCACCGCTCACCTGGGACGCGGCAGGTCGCGGAGCCGCTCGCCCAGGGAGACCGGCGAGATACAACGGAATCGGAGTTGCCGCTCGCGCAGCAGTCGAGGGAGTCTCGTCAGGCCGCGATCGCGTACCGTGCTCTGCCGCCGAGGCGGGGCGTGCGGTACGGGTCGATATGCGGTGGTGGTACGAACCACACTCGGGCGGCGCGACCGGCGCCGTCGATGCGGATCTCCCAGCCGTTGTCGTGGATGCGGTGGTGGCAGCTCTCGCAGAGCAGGATGCCGTTGTCTAGGTCGGTCGGACCGGCGTCGCGTTTCCACCATCGCAGATGATGGACCTTGGCCATGCCCGGTGGAAGGTCGCACATCGCGCATCCGCCGTCTCGCTCGACCAGGGCGAGCTTCTGCGCCCTGGTGAAGAGGCGCCTCTCTCGGCCCCAGTCGAGGATCTCGCCGCCCGAGCCGAGCACGCAGGGGATGACTCCGCCGCCGGCGGCCATCCGCCGCACCGCACTGACGCTGATCGCGGCGTCGGTGCCGTCGATCGCGCCGTGACCGGTTCCGGAGGTTAGGTCTTCCAGGTCGATGCGCACGACGACCGTCGCGCCGTGCAGCGGCACGTCGGTGTGAGCGCAGGAGAGCATGTGCTCGCAGAACAGGGTGAACGCGTCGGCCTGCATCATCTGAACCGTGCGGTGGTCGGCGTCCGGCCCGTCAGGGTCGACGGCGTTCTTGCGCGCGGCGAACTGCCCCGAGACGTAGCCCTGCACGGCGGCGCGGATCGGAGCGCCCTCTTCGACGGGAGTGACGAGGTGCAGATGCAGGCTGCCGTCGCGCTCGAACATCGTCGCCGACCGCTGGGCCCGGCGCTCCTCTTCGGAGGGCTCGATGCCGTCCGGGTCGAGGTGGGCCTCGGCATGCGCGATCATCCTGCGCACGTTGTCGAGCGACTGCCCCGCTGCCTGGCCCGCGAGCAGCTGCTCCGCCTCGGCAGTCCGTTCGGCACCGATCTTGATGCGCACCCGGTCGAGGAGCGCGATGATCTGCGCGGCGGCGGTCATACTCAGCTCGCCGGAGACGACGCCCTGCTGCAGGAACGGATACTTCGCCGGCAGCTTCTCGCCGAGCAGGTTGGAGCGCGGCGCGATCGCCTCGCCGACCTTCACCAGCTGAGCTGCTTCACCGGTGGTGCCGCGGGTCGATGCCGCGATCAGCTGTGTGGTGCTGCGGTACCCGTGCTGCTTCGCGAGGCCATCCGGACCGAGTTCGGCTCGAGACTCGTGCGCGATCTCCGCCGCGACCTCGGCGAGCAGGGCATCCACCTGGCGCCGGACCAGCGTGAGCTCTTCGCTTGTGCGAATCAGTTGGTCGCGTGTCATCTCGCTGGCATCCTCAGCATCCGCCCACGCGTTCTCGAGGCCGGTGACGGTCTCGAGAAGCTGGGTCAGGTGGGTGGCCATGCCTCCACACTATAGAATAAAACTACTAAAGACAAGAGAATAGCAGGAATCTAACAACGAATATTTCAGCTAAGCAGCCAGGCGCGGATGCGGGCGATGTCGGCAGCATCCGCGGAGATGTCCTCGACTGCGTCACCCAGTTCACGCCGTTTGGCGGCCTGTCGGTTCTCGGCGCCGCGAGACGACAGGACCAGCATGGTGAATGGAAAGGTCCATGCCAGCATCCGATGCTGGAATCCGTGACGCTCCGCCCCGCGCTGGATCGCACGCCCCAGCCACGTCGCGACCAGGAACACCAGGAACAGCAGGACGAGGAGGGCGACGTCCGCGTACCAATCCGGTGCGGCGCGGAACGGCACCACCAGCGCCGCACCGGCCAGCAGCACAATGCCCAGGGTCGACAGGACGTGCGCGAGCCACGCGAGGCCAGCCACCATTCCCCGCTGCGCTTTCGCGTAGCCGGGCACATCGATGAGCAGTGTGAGCGAGACGACGAAGAGGGCCAGAGTCAGGGCCGCAGTCGAGCCGGGGAACGACGGCACGGTGACATCCACGAGCCACGCCAGAGCCGCGATCGCCACAGCGGGGGTGACCAGTCCGACAGAGCCGATCGCCCACGGGTGTGTGCGCGTGATGCCGGTGAAGTCCCTGGCGCGGAACGCGACTTCGAGCTCGAGGTCGTGGAGCTCGCCGGTCAGTCGCTCGAGCGGGTCGCGCAGAAGGTAGTACCGGCCGGCCAGTACTCCGCCGGCGACGACGAGTGCGGTCGCGAGTCCGGTGAACACGACTGCCGCGATCGGCAGCTGCGTCAGCGGCCGCACCACGAATGCCCAGCCGACACCGATTCCCGCGGCGAGCAGCCAGGCGGCGCCGGTAGCGGCGGCGATCACCACCGTGATGCCTGCGATCCAGTTGCGCACCGCCTGTTCGCCGGCGCCTCCGCCGTGCAGGCGCGGCGAGGTGAGCAGCTGCACGCCGACGAACACCATGCCGAGCGCCAGCGCGAACCACCATGGCTCGGAGGCGAACGCCCAGCGCAGCCAGGCGGCGCCCGTGCCGCGCGGGGGGATGCTGACCACGTCTCCGGCAACCGTGGTCACCGTCATTAGAGTGAGCAGCGCGACCAGCGTCAGCATGCCCATGAGTACGGCGCTCTTGCCCAGCGTGTGATGTCGACGCGACTCCGCCATGGTTCCCCCTCGAGGCGACTCTATGGTCGGCATCCGACATCGCGTCGGCGGAATGCCGCCCCGGTATCCGCCGTTGAACCCAGCATGACCACGCCCGCCGATCGCCTCGCCGCCACGACGCACATGGGCGCGGTGACCCTGCTCGTCGGCGATCTCGACGCGATGACGCGGTACTACCGCGACGTCGTCACGCTGCAGGTGCTCGCGGCCGAGGGCGACACGGTGACGCTCGGTCGGGCGGGGGTTCCGATCGTCGTGCTGCGGCATGAGCCGGGGCTGCGGCACGCGGCATCCGGCTCTGCAGGGCTGTACCACACGGCGATCCTGTTCGAATCGCAGGCAGCCCTCGCAGCCGCGCTGTATTCGGTGGCCCGGCACGCACCCGGCACGTTCACCGGCAGCGCGGATCACCTGGTCAGCCAGGCCTTCTACTTCACCGATCCGGAGGGCAACGGCGTCGAGCTCTACTGGGATCGCGCTCGCACCGAATGGTCGTGGACGCACGGACAGGTCGAGATGGCGACGCTGTACCTCGACCCCAACGCCTACCTCGACGAACACCTCACCGAGGCTGTCATCGAAGGATCGACGGCTGGCGATGCGGCATCCGTCGGTCACGTGCACCTGTCGGTGGGGGATGTCGCGAGCGCGCGCAGCTTCTACGTCGACTCTCTGGGCTTCGACGTCACTGCATCGCTCGGCGCAAGCGCCCTGTTCGTGAGCGCGGGCGGGGTACCACCACCACATGGCGATGAACGTGTGGGACTCGCGCGGCGCGGGACGACGGATGCCGGCACTCGGCCTCGGCCTGGTGGACCTGACGCTCCCCGATGCCGACGCGCTGGGCGCGATGACCGAGCGACTGCGCGACCACGGCTTCGCCGTGCGCGACGACGGACGTGCGGTGAGCTTCGAAGATCCCTGGAGCAATCTGCTGCAGGCATCCGTCGGCTGACCGCGCTCTGCGGGGGCGGGCCGCCGCCGAGGTTGCCTGCCCGGGGCGCCTGTCGGCGCTCCCGCCGAAAACTATTTGCCGTCGACAGCATCGGTTGTCGACGTCGATCAGAGCCGCCGAGCGAACCGCTTCCCGTCGCCTGCCGGTAATCGACGTCGATAGATGGTTCAGGCGCGACCAAGCGGTTCATTCGTCGCGAGGCGGTTCAGCCTGCGAGGTGGACTGCGGCAGCCGGTAGCGCTCCCCGTCGCGGATGATGCGCCCGGCGCTGATCCCCTGAGCGATCGCACGGTCGAGGCGCGACCGGACCGCGGGCGTCACTCGAACGAATCCGAATGCCTTGACGGTGTCGCTCGCGAGCTCGCCCTCGTCCATGCTGAACGCCTGCCGCAGCAGGACCACGATGCCGTTGACGAGTTCATGCAGGCTGATCTCGGCGAACGTCCGTGCACCCGATGGATCGGTCCTGGCGACATCGATCCAGGTGTCGGGGTGGGTGCCACGGGGCCAGACGAACGCTCCATGCTCGGTCATCGGGAATCGCCCTTCCAAGGCGCCGAGGATGTCGTTGCGCCGCCGTTCGACGACGCGACTCAACCCGAATCGTGCCCCGATCAGGCGTGCCAGACGTTCGGACTCGGTCGGTCCTTCGACGGCGAGGATCTCGTCCGCGTACCGCTCGATCGCCGGAGCGGCGAGTCGCGGATTGTCGAGGATGGCCGTGCGCGCCAGGGTACCGACCGGTGCCGCGGTGAACGCGGTGAAATCGACCGGGGCAACCGGCGTGGTCCTCGTCGCGAACGACGCCACCGGCGCGACGGAGCCGGATGCCGCCGCCGGGACAATGCCGGGGGCTGCGGCGGGCGCGGTCGCCGACGGCGGGAACAGACTCGCCGCAGCGCCGGAGGACTCGTCGCCGGGACGATCGGATGCACCGTTACCGGATGCTCCATGGTCGGTGCTGCCGGACGGCCCGTCGCCGGCCGCACCGGCCGGCGCACCCGTCTCGGCCTCGATCGTCTCGGCTCCGGTTGTTCCGGCTCCGACCGTTCCAGGTGCGGCCGAGCGCCTGCCCGACGACCCAGGGCCGGCTGTGCCGGATGTCCCGCCGCCGGTCGGTCCGGACAATCCTCCGCCGGACGCAGTGGACGACGTCTCGCCCGTCGACCCGCCCTCGAACGTGCCGGACGCAGTGCCCGGCACGGCCATCTCGCGCCCCACAGCCTGCTCTCCCGGCCCCGCGGCATCCGGCGTCTCACCGATGTGCGCGGCACCTGGATCGAACGGTGCGGTGGCGCGAGCCGTCTGCTCAATCCGGTCGAGCGCACCGGCACGGTCACTCAGCCAGCCGGGGAGCCACACCCGCTCGACGACGGGCCACTGCATGATCGAGTGCAGCAGCTCAGGAGATCCATCGCGGTCGGCGACCGTCGGGAGCCCCGCCCAGCTGGGCCCGTCCAGGAGCACTGCGACCCGCCAGCCGGTCTCGTCCTCGGGGAGGCGCACGGCGAGGTCGACCTTGAACCGCGACAGGCCGACCGTGTCGGCGACGACCAGCCCGCGGGCGGTGAGCTCATCGCGCAGCTGGTCGACGAGCACGGCTCTCGGAGGGGCGGGCATCGGCGCGGCCGCGGACTCGTCATCCGGCCGGACGGCAGGAAGGGGCCCGCCCGCGGCGAACTCGAGGTACGCCTTCAGGTCGGCGAGCCCGCGCGCCGAGCTGCGCGAGAGGTCGAGGTCAGCTGCCGCGAACGACGAGAACAGCAGGACGTGCTTGCGTGCACGGGTGATCGCGACGTTGAGCCGGCGCTCGCCTCCGGCGAGCACGAGCGGTCCGAACTGCAGCGGCACGCGGCCGGTTGCGGGGTCGGCCGAGAACGCGAGCGAGAACAGCACGACATCGCGTTCGTCGCCCTGCACGCTCTCGAGGTTCTTCACGAAGATCGCCTCGCCCGCCGGGCGATCGAGTGCGGCTCGGATCTGCAGGTCGGAGGAGTCCTCGAGGAGGTCGAGGATGAGATCACGCTGCTGGATGTTGAAGGTGACCACACCGATCGAATCGTCGCGGGTCACTGGGTCGGCGAGCCGGCGCGAGATCTCGGCCACGATCGCCTGCGCCTCGACGAGATTGGTGCGGGTCCGCCCTCGATCGAACACACCGTCGACGCGGCGCCACTCCAGCCCGAGGTCGGACGGACCGGCATCCGCATCGGACCGGGTGAGGCGCGGCGACGGCAGGGTGACGAGCCGCCCTCCGTAGTACGACTGGTTCGAGAACGCGATCAGCCGTTCGTCGTGGCTGCGGTAGTGCCACGTGAGCCACTCGCGGGGCAGGCCGGACTCGACCGCCTCGTCGAGGATGCTCTCGAGATCCTCCACGACCGGAGCGTCCGCGTCGTCGGAGGAAGCGGAGGACTCGACCGACGACGTGACCTCCATGATCCGCGTCGGCGGCATCTGCCGCGAGTCGCCCGCGATGACTGCGGATCGCGCGCGCCCGAGCGCGCCGATCGCCTGCGGCACACGGATCTGGGATGCCTCGTCGAAGACGACGACGTCGAACGTGAAGTCCGCCGGCAGATAGTAGGCGACCGAACCGGGGCTCATCAGAAAGCACGGGGCGATCGATTGCAGCGCCTGGCGGTAACGGCCCGCGATCTCGCGGAACGACAGCCCGCCGCGCTTGCGGTCGATCTGCCGCCGCAGCTCGGCGACCTCACCGCGCAGCCGCTGCGGGTCGAAGGGGCGTGCGGCCACAAGCGTGTTCGCCAGCTCGACGGCGGCGTGCGCCCTGGTGCCGGAGGACAGTTCACCGAAGCTGCGGGCGAGATCGGTCTGGCGGGAGCCGTCGAAGTCGCCGAGTCGCCCGGCCGCGGTGCGCTCGTCGATCGACGCCTGCGCAGCCCCGCGCAGAAGCGCGGCTGCGGCATCCGTGGCACTGATGCGCCCCGACAGCAGGTCGCTCGCGAAACCTGCGAGCCCGGCTTCCGCGAGGGATGCCGCCGATGCGCTGACCTCCGCGGCGCGCTGCGGGCGCAGCGCGCCCGTCGTCTGCGCATCGGACAGCCACGTCGCCTGGGAGTGGCGCCAGGCTCCCACCCAGGAGTCGCCGGCCCAGGCATCGAGCGTCAGCTCGGTGCTCGCGAGAAGGGTGTGCCATGCGCGCCACACCGTGTCGATCTCGATGAGCCACGCGCCCGGGTTCTGCTCGAGCGCGAGCAGTGCGATCACGGTCGCGGCATCCGGCATGGTGACTGCCGCGCGCGCCGTCGCCGCTGCGGCGTCGAACAGTTCCAGCGCGTCCTGATGCCACGGCGCCCAGTTCGCCGGGAGCGCGAGTGAGGTGCGCGCCGCGGCATCGCGCAGAAGCACGGCCGCCTCTGCGGCGGCCGAGACGGCTGCCGTCAGGAACAGCGTCACCTGCTCGCCGGTGAGTCCGGCTGCCCACTCGGGCTGGGTGAGTTCGCCGAGCCGGCGGCGGATCGGCCGGCGTCGCAGCTCGGGCAGGAACCACGATCCGTCGAGCTTCGCCGACTGCGCCTGCAGCGTGCCCAGATCCGTCGCCGTGAACAGCGCTTCACCGCCGTGCCGCAGTTCCGCCCCGTGCGAGGCGGCGAAGGCGACCAGCCGGGCGCGGAGCCCGGAGATCCGGTCGAGCTCGCCCGCGGAGCGCGCCGCATGCGCAGCATCCGCACTCGTCTGCCCGGCCTGCGCCCGGCGGACGAGATATGCGGCGGACGGCAGCACACGCTGTGGATGCAGCACATCCAGGAGCGTCGCGAACGGGGTGCCCAGAGCATCGACTGCTGCCACCGCCTGCTGCATCCGATCGAGCAATGCGGGATCGATCCCCGCGGTGAACTCCGGCCCGACGAGCGTCCACGGATCGTGGGGGCCTCGACCGGCCCGGGCGGCCGCCTGCGCGAAGTCGGCGACCGTCCGGGACAGTTCGTCGAGCGAGCGCTCGCCGGTGAGCACCGCGAGGGGGAAGTCGGCCACGGGGCCGTCGCCGAGGGCCTGCGCCTGCTCGTACGCCTGCCACAGCGACAGCCCAAGCGCGTTCCGGCCGTGCACCCGCGCGGGGTACTCGCCCAGTTCGGTCACGGTCGCGGTGAGCCGAGAGCTCTCGGCGGCCCAGGTGGGCGGCAGGGGCGCGGCGGCAGCATCCATCGCGTTCTTCAGCTGTCCCCGGATCGATCCCATCGACTGCTTGTCACCGTGCAGCTCCATGGTGAATCGGCCGAGGCCGATCGCATCGAGGCGGCGCTTGACCACCTCGAGCGCGGCCTGCTTCTCGGCGACGAACAGCACGGTCTTGCCGGCGCGCATGAGTTCGGCGATGAGGTTGGTGATCGTCTGCGACTTGCCGGTGCCCGGGGGACCCTCGAGCACGAAGCTCTGCCCGGCGACCGCACGGGCGATCGCGCCGAGCTGTGAGCCGTCCGCCGGGATCGACACGTGCATCCGGCTCTCCTCTACCGGGGGAGCGGTGTCGCCGGCTGGATCGGGGAACGTCTCGCCGGGGCGGTACACGAGGTGATCCACGATCGGGGATGTCGTCAGGCGGGGCCAGTTCTCGTTGAGGTCGTGCCACACCTGGAACGTGGCGAAGCGCAGGATCGCCAGCGTCGCCGACTCGTCGACTCGGAACGGCAGGCGCTGCTCGGCGAGCTCGCGTCGCAGCTCGGTGAACACGGTCGTGATCGCGAGGCCGTTCTCGTCGGTAGGAGGGTTCTCGAGTGCGGGGAATCGCACCCCCTTCGTCGAACGCAGCCACTCGACCAGGCACGGGTTCGGAACGGCCGACTCACCGGCATCCGCCTCGATCGAGTAGCCCAGCAGAGGCGTACCGCGCAGCTGCACGGGAAGCAGGAACAGCGGCGCACGCGCCTCGGTCCCGTCGGGCTTCGTGTGGATGAACGTGCCGAGCGCCAGGTACAGGTAGTTGCTGCCGGTCTCCTGCTGCAGCGTCTTCGCATCGCGCTGCAGCGTGCGCAGCCGCCGAGGGAATCCGCCCAGCTCGACCATGCTGAACAGTGATCGGGTGAGCGTGAACTGCCGCGTCACCTCGTCGGGCGCGAGCTCGGATGCCACGCGCACTCCGCGCTGCCGGGCCAGGTCGTCGACGCCGTCGGCCGGGAGCAGCATGATCCGCTTGCCCGAGTGGATGACATCGTCGATGCGGGCGAGCAGGCCGCCGGGGGTGACGAGGTCGAGCGTCTTGCCGGTGCGCGGCATGTTCAGCAGCGGATTGCGCAGGCTGAGGTCGATGAGGTCGCGCTTCCACGCCTTCACCCGTGGCGGTGCCGGATCGTCGGTGTCGAGCGTGCCGGTGACCCGCTCTTCGACATGGTCGAGTGTGAGCCCTCGCAGGCTGCCCTTCGCGACGAACGGGCGGTCGTCGGGGGCGGCAGCCATCGCCTCGGCCGTCACGCCGGTCGGGCGCTCGAACTCGAGCGACGGCAGCGGCAGAACGCCCGCCGCACGGGCGGCGGGCACATCGACCATGGTGCGAACGAGATCGAAGCTGTCACGGAAGTAGCGGCGGGCGACATCCACAGCCTTGCGGTACTTCACGTCGGAGCCAGGGTTGATGCCGGTGAGCTCGACGGGCACGACGGCGCCGGATTCCACCAGATTCACGATGAGGTTCGGATCGCGCACGACGGCGGTCTCGCCCGCGAAACCGTCGGCACGGTAACCGGCGAAGGCGTGATCGGCGGTGAGGAAGACGACGGGGGCCAATCCGGATGCCTCGAGGGCCGCCGCGTACACGACGGCCAGATCGATGCAGGTGCCGAAACGGTCGGCGAGCACCTGATCGACCGTGCGCACCTTCTGCCCGGTGCGCTCGAACGACGCCGGCGGATTGATGTAGGTGAGCTGCTTGCCGCGGAGCGCCTCGTAGACGGCGCCCGCGATGCGCTCCGCCCGCTGTGGTCCGCTCTGGTAGCCCTCGAGCGCACCCGAGCCGGTGCGACGCTGCAGCAGGTCGCTCGCCGCACGCAGCACGGGGGTGAGTGAGCGCGTGTTCGGGCGCACGAACGCGGCGACGGCGGCGTGCAGATCGGGCCAGTTCAGGAACTCGTTGCCCGCGAGCACGTGCACGGGCAGGTCGAGCGCGACCGATCCGGCATCCTGCACCGCCACACGCAGCGAGACAGCGCCTGCGGATGCCTCGGCCGCCTGCTGGAACGCGGCGGCCGTCGCCTGCCGTGCGCTCTCGCCGAGCGGCACGTGCGCGACGGCGCCGGGGAGATGAGGTCCGCCGACGACCGCGTCGAACACGGCGGGCACGGTCTGCCCGAATGCGAACGACCCCTCGACGCGGATGTCGCCGATGGTGCGTCCCGTCTCGTTGTGCACGGCCAGCGATCGGACGACGGGCAGGCCGCTCGCCGCGAGCGCAAGGTTGGGGGACTGCTGGTACTCGACCTGCACGCGTACGCCATCGGCGGAGGCGTCTCCGATCGCATAGACCTGCAACTGCTCGTCCGGCATCCCGACCGCTCCTTCGCCCGCGTTTCCCCTCCAGAGACTACTGGCGGTCGCCGACGCCGGCGGGCGAGGGGAGCACAGGCGACATAGGCTGGCGGTATCGGAGGTGCACGATGACGGAGCCGAAGGATGAAGCGGATGCTGCGGCATCCGGCGCTCGTGGATCTGCGCTGAATGCGCAGAACATGGCCGAACAGGTCGAGACGGCGATCCAGGTCGCGATCAGGCAGGGCGCGTTCGACAACCTGCCCGGAGCCGGCAAGCCCATCGAAGGGCTCGGCACTCACCACGATCCGGACTGGTGGATCCGTCGCAAGATCGAGGCCGAGAACCTCACCGGGCTCGGCCCGCCCGCGATCATGCTGCGCGACGAGGATCGTCGAATGCAGGAGACGCTCGACGAATTCCGGCGCGAAGAGGATGTGCGCGCGCACCTCGAGGACTTCAACAGGCGCGTGATCGAGGCGCGGCGGCAGCTCATGGGTGGGCCGCCGGTCGTGACGAAGACGCGGGACGTGGATGCCGAGGTCGTGAGCTGGCGGGAGCGGCGCGCTTCTCGCTGAGCGTCATCTGCCGACGCGCTCGAGCTCCAGGGTCAGCTCGTCGGCGAAAAGGCGGCCAGCTGGTGTGTGTCCGTGTCGCTCGGGGCGCACCAGTGACAGCACGTTCGCACCGAGCGTCGGGCCGCTGAGCGGGCGGAACGTCAGGCGACCCTCGCCCTCGTCGTCGGCGATATCGTGCCGGCTGAGGAAGGCGATGGCGCTGCCCAGCGCCGCCAGGCGGCGCATGGTCTCGATCGAGGTCGTACGGAACGCCGGCTCCACGGAGATCCCCGCCTGCGCGAAGGCGTCGGTGATGATGCCGTGCATCACCATCTCGAAGTCGGCGAAGATCAGCGGGTGCTCCGCGCACAGCGCGAGCGGAACAGTCGCCAGGCCCGCCAGCGGATGTCTGGGCGCGATGACCGCACCCAGCCGGGAGTCGCGATCCCAGCACACCTCCACCTGCGTCGACGCCGGGATGTTGAATCCGAGTCCCAGATCGACCTCGCTGGCGGCGACCGCGTTGAGGGTCTGGATCGAGGTCATGGTGCGAATCGTGACCCGCACATCGGGATGCCGAGCGCGGAATCGTGCGGCGACCACAGCCACGATGCTGCTGGCGAGCCCGGTGACGGTGGCGATCGCCACGTCGCCGCTGGGCAATTCCTGCAGGGCGTGCATCTCGGCGATGGTCTCGCGATAGCTCCGCTGCGTGCGGCGGATGTGTGTGAGCAGCACGGTTCCGGCGGGAGTCGGGCGCATGCCGCGGGGGAGTCGTTCGAAGAGAGGCTCGCCCAGCTCCTGCTCCAGCAGGATGATCTGCCTGTTGATCGCCGAGGCGGCGACGTGCAGTCGCGCACCGGCCGCGCGGATCGAACCCAGGTGTGCGACCTGGTCGACGTACTCCATCACCCGCGAGTGCAGCATCGGACCTCCTCAACAAGAGCGTACTCAATCTTCGTACAGTCTGTACGAAAACGGATGCTTGTCGGCAACGGTTCCGAGAGCTTCGATGGAGGAAGCAAAGATGCTGCACCAAGAAGTGAGTGAGGACCATGATGTTCCAGCAGGCGACCAGGACCGGGCACACCGGACTCGTAGTGAATGCCGAAGACGTGCGGGCCGAGGAAGGACACGTTCGCGAGATCTTCGGGATCCTGCAGGGCGAGCGTGAGGCCGATCTGCTGCTGCACGATCTGAACATCCTCGACGTGCACAGCGAAGAGGTCTTTCCCGGCTCGCTGCTCGTGCACAACGGCCGGATCATTGCACTGAACCCCGACGAGGAGGTTCTCAAGGTCAAGGAGCGCTTCGACGGCCAAGGGCTGTACGCGATCCCCGGTCTGATCGACGCCCACCTGCACTTCGAATCGCAGCTCGCGCACCCAGCGACATTCGGCGAGGCGATCGTCCCCAGCGGCACGACGACGATCTTTGCCGAGACGCTGGACTTCGCGAGCGCCGCCGGCGACGAGGGCATCGAGGCGGCCGAGGGGCTGTTCCGGAACCACGAGCGGCTGCCGTATCGCATCTACGCGTTCGCGCCGGGCAAGAAGGCCTCGGTCGAGGTCACCGAGGCGATGCTGCAGATGGAACCGGTCATCGGCCTCGGCGAGCTCGCGCACCTGTCGTACATGACCGGCGATGACGACGATTTCCGGCGTTCCGCACTCGGACGGGCCAGCGGCGGGTACGTCAACAACCACTGGGGCGTGACCGCGCTGCCGGACATGCTGCTGAACTACATGCCCGCGATCGGTGCGCACAACAACCACGATGCATGGAACGAGGAGGACATCGCGAAGAGCATCCGCTACGGTCAGCACACCCAGATCAAGTTCGGTGTCGGCAGCCCGCAGGTCATCCGCGACATGCTCCGCGCGATCGTGAAGCGGCGGTGGCCCGCCGAGAACTTCCAGCTGTGCGCCGACAACATCTCCGTCGATCGGGTGCTCAAGCACGGTCACATCGACTGGGTGATCTCGCTGGCGATCGAGATGGGCCTCGACCCGATCAAGGCGATCAAGATGGGCACGCTGTACGCCGCGCAGTCCTTCCACAGGGACGCGGATCTCGGGTCGTTGGCGCCGGGACGCTTCGCGGACATCGTGCTCACCGACAGCCTCGCACGCATCAATCCTCGCTACGTCTTCAAGGGCGGCGAGCTCGTCGCTCAGGACAGGTCCCTCCTGGCCGATCTCGACGGACTGGATTACTCGGGCATGGTGAAGCAGCCTCGCCCCGGCCTGGACGGCCTGCATGCCGAGCAGCTCGAGATCACGCCGCTCGAGATCTCTGAGGACGGCACTCGCGCGCAGGTCCTGCTGTTTGATGTGTACGGTCGCGGGCACCTGAAGTTCGCCGACGAAGTCTGGGTGCCCTATCGCGATGGCAAGGTCGTGCCCGAGGTCGACGGTCACCCGCTGAACCGGATCTCGGTCGTGCAGCGCTACGCGGACGGCGAGCGGCACATCATCAACGGCCTCTTCAAGGGCGTGAAGATCGATCGGGGAGCAGTCTCGGTCTTCTGGCCCGCCCCGTACCCGTACTATGTCTCGGTCGGCGCGGAGGTCGACGCGATGCATGACAACCTGCTCCGTCTCGACCAGCAGGTCGGCGGATGCCTGGTGACAGACGGCGGCGAGGAAGTCGCGTCGCTCGCCCTGGACATTTACGGCGTCATGGCGGACATGGACCTGGAAGCGCTACTGCGAGCAACCCGATCGATCGACGCAGCGCTGGAGGAGATGGGGAACAGCAACGAGGGCGAACCGGTGGTCAACAAGCTGCTGACGCTCTTCATCTCGCTGGACCGCTTCGGATTCATGGTCTGAATCCGTCGAACAAACGCAGACACAGAGCCAAAGGAGGCACTGTCATGGGGCACATCAACGCCAAGGATGTCGGGATCATCGACAACGGCAATCTCGTCCGTCGCTGGATCACCTACATCGCTGGCATCTACATCCTCACCCTCGGAGTGAGTCTCGCGATCCGGGCAGGCATCGGCATCTCGCCGCAGAGCAGCCTGACCCGGACGATGACGCTGATCTTCCCGGGGGTCAGTCAGGGCACCTTCAACTTCGCGCTGGAGATCCTGATGCTCATCCTCGCGTTCCTCGTGATGCCGAAGGGGTTCAAATGGCGCAATCTGCTCTCGCTGATCCCCTCGGCGATCCTCGCGTTCCTGCTCGACGTGAACCTGTCGCTGACGGAATGGGTGATGCCCGAGCCTTACGTCGCGAAGCTCGCGCTGCTGCTCTTTGCGGACGCGCTGCTGGCACTGGGGCTGTTCATGATGATCCGCGCGAGCCTCGTGCTGATGCCGATCGACCTGTTCGTCAACACTCTGCATCTGAAGACCGGACGCAAGTGGGGCAATCTCAAGACCATCTTCGACTGCTGCCTGCTGATCACGTCGGCGGCGATCGGTCTGCTGTTCCTCGGCGCACCGCAGTTCATCCGTGAGGGCACCATCCTCAACGCGATCTTCGTCGGTCAGTACATCAAGCTGTACACCTGGCTGTTCACGAAGATCACCGGGCGACGCAAGGCGGCCGCCGTTCGCGACACGGTTCTCGAGGTCTGACAGCCGCCGCCGCATCGCCGCTCTTCACTTCTGCGGAGCGGCGATGCGCGTGCGATGCCTCCGCAGCATCCCCACTCCGTACCTCCCCGCTCCCGGCACCGCCAGCACGACCGCGCTCAGCAGCACCATCACCGGGTACTGATCGACGAGCTGGTCCGAGCTCCAGTAGAGCATCAGCGTCGCGATCGACGCCAGCGCGGCGAGCCGCGTGAACAGCCCGGCGATCAGCAGCAGCCCCAGCGCCACCTCGAGCGCCGGGATCACGAACCCGAACAGCGCAGGGAACGCCTGCATCCCGGCATCCAATGGACTGAACCACCACGGTGTGCGCGGAGTGCGCGCTGCGCCGTCGGCGACGAGCAGGATGTCGGACGCGCCGAACCCGGCGCGGTACTTCTCGAGGCCCTCGAGCAGCCAGAGCACCCCCACCGCGACCCTGGCCGCGCCGCCGAGCAGCGGTGCGGCCAGGGCGGCGCTGCGGGTCATGACAGCTTCGCCGCCCCGAACACGGCCTTCGCCTTGTCGCAGTGGATCACGACGTACGAGTACTTCGACGTGTCGACACCGTCGAGCATGAAGGTCTGCGAGGCCTTGTCGAACGCTACCGCGTCGACCAGCTTGCCCTCGCCGACGGCCATCTCGTCGGTGCCGTTCGTCAGGTAGACGTGCAGGTCGGGGCCCTCGTCCGACGAGAAGCCCGACAGCACGACCTTGCCGTCCTCCACGGCGACCATGCCGCTGACGGTCTTGCCGTTCAGCCCCTCGAACTCGCCCGAGAGCTTCGTCATCATCATGTCGTCGGGCGACGCCGACGGAGACATGCTCTCCCCGCTTATCGGCTTGCTGTCCTTCTCGGGCGAACCGGTCGTCCCGGCCTGACTGCAGCCGGCCAGGGCGAGCCCGAGAGCGAGCATCGCGGTCGCGATCACAGGGGTCCTGCGCATGATGTCCTCCTTCCGCCGGGCGGCGGGATGCCGCATCCGAAGCGTGTGAACGACGCTAGGAACGAACCGGATGCCGGTGCGCGGAGCTTTCAGAACCGTAAGGACCCTCGGCGTCGGACCCTCTCGCGATTAGCGTTGTCGGCATGGAGCAGCCCACTCGCGTCGTGGTCGTCGAGGACGACCCGACGGTCCGGGGCGCGGTGAACGACTATCTGGGCCGGCACGGCTACGAGGTCGATGCCTACGGCGACGGCGTCTCCGCACGAGACGCGCTGAGGGATCGCACCCCCGACCTGGTCATCGTCGACCGCATGCTGCCCGGCATCAGCGGCGACGAGCTGTGCCGCGACATCCGATCGCGCAGCGACGTGCCGATCATGATGCTCACGGCGCTCGGCGACGTCGAGCAGCGCATCGAGGGACTCGAGTCGGGGGCGGACGACTACGTGTCGAAGCCCTTCGCGCTGCGCGAGCTGGTGCTGCGGGCCGACGCCCTGGTGCGGCGCACGAAGGCGACGACGGCGCAGGCCGCCTTCGCCGCCGGCGACTTCGAGATCGACGCCGCTCGGCGCCGTGCGCGGGTGCGCGGTGCGGAGATCGCACTGACCGGACGCGAGTACGAACTGCTGGTCTTCCTGGTGGGCAACCCCGGCCGCACGCTGCCACGGGAGGAGATCCTGCGCGAGGTGTGGGGGTGGACCGTCGGCGATGCCTCCACGGTCACTGTGCACGTGCGGCGGCTGCGCGAGAAGATCGAGCAGGATCCGCGCGAGCCGCGCTACCTGCACACGGAGTGGGGTGCGGGATACCGGTTCTCCGTCACCGGGAGCGCGGACTGATGCCGGAGATGATGCCGCTCGGCGCGACCGACATCCTGCTCATCGCCGGCACCAGCCTGGTGTGCACCGCGGTCGTCGCCGCCCTCGGGCTGCTCCTGCTGCGCGGCATGCGCCGCAGCACCCTGCTCGTGCAGCTGCTCGTGCTGGCATCCGTCGCGGCCGTGTCGATGACGGTGTCGGTGCTGGCGATCTCGCTCGAGATGTACATCTCGCCGCACGACCTCAGCGTGCTGGTGTGGGTGATCGGCATCTCGCTGCTGTTCAGCCTCGCCGCGGCATGGGTGGTCGCGCGCATCGCGCGGCACCGCCTGTCGCGGCTCTCGGCCGCGGTGCGGCGGGTGGGGGAGGACGCCGTCGTCGCACCCGAGACGCACGGGATGCGGGAGTTCGACGAACTCTCCGCAGAGCTCGCGGACGTCTCGGCGCGGCTGCACGCGGCCCGCGAGGAGCTCGAGCAGCTCGACTCGGCGCGACGGCGCTTCTTCGCCTGGATCTCGCACGATCTGCGCACCCCGCTGACGGCGGTGCGCGCGCTCTCGGAGGCGATCGAGGACGGCGCCTCCGCGCATCCTGAGCGGTACGCCGCTGAGGTTCGCGCGCAGGTCGAGACGATGAGCCGGATGGTGGACGACCTGTTCGAGCTGTCCAAGCTCACCTCGGGTGCGGTGCGACTGCGTACCGAACAGGTCGATCTGCTCGACATCGTCTCGGATGCCGTCGCCGACGTGCATGTCGCCGCGCAGACGCACGACGTGCGGATCGTGCAGCGCGGCGTCGAGGGGCATGTGCTGTGGGCCGACCCGCACCAGCTGGGACGCATCGTCGTCAACCTGCTCACCAACGCCATCCGGCACGCGCCCACCGGCACGGAGGTGCTGATCACCGCGGCCGAGGTCGACGGCGGGCGGCTCGTGCTCGGCATCCTCGACCACGGCGCGGGCGTCGCCGTGGAGGACCTGGACCGGATGTTCGAGGTGGGATGGCGCGAGGACTCGGCGCGGGCCGCGGGCCCGGCCGACCCCGTGGCATCCGGGGCCGGCCTCGGCCTCGCGATCGCGCGGGGCCTCGCCCGCGCGCACGGCGGCGACGTCTACGCCGAGCGTACGGGGGACGGATTCCGCATGAACGTCCTCATGCCGGTGGAGCCCGTCGCGGGCTGAGCCGCATCGACCTACCAGGCAACGACCCCGTCGACGTCGATGAAGGTGCCCGAAGGCGCATCCTCGGTGAGCGAGGCGGCGCGTGCGATCACCTCCGCGGCTTCCTGCGGGGTGGTGGGCGCCTGCTCCCTGTTGCCCGGTGCCAGATCCGTCTGCACCCAGCCAGGGCACACCGAGGTGACCTTGATCCGGGTGCCTGCGAGCGCCTTGGCCAGCACGATCGTGATCGCATTGAGCGCGGCCTTCGATGACTGGTACGCCGGCACGACCATCCCGTGCCACGGGGAATCCGGATCGGTCTGATGGGCGAGTGAGCCCACCGTGCTCGAGACGTTCACGATCCGCCCGGCGGGGCTCATGCGGATCAGCGGCAGGAACGCCTCGACGACGGCGACCGGTCCCAGCACGTTCGTGGTGTAGGTCTGCTGGAACAGCGCGAGGTCGATCACCTCGGCCTGGTCGGCGCCCGCGGCCTCGGGCAGGATGCCGGCGTTGTTGACGAGGACGTCCAGATGCCCGAAGCGCTCCCCGATCTCGGATGCCGCAGCACGCACCGTCGCCGCATCCGTGACGTCCATCACGACGCTGCTCGCGGCGAGCCCCTCGGCGGACAGCCGCCGGGCCGCCTCCGCGCCCGCGTCGGGTCTGCGGGCCGCGATGATCACGTGGGCTCCGTCCTGTGCGAGCCGTCTGGCTGCGGCGAAGCCGATGCCCTTGTTGGCGCCGGTCACGAGTGCGATCTTCATGGTCGTGTTCCTTCTCGTTCGTCCTCGGCAGCCGCACTGCTGCGCGGCCGCCGAGGACAAGCTCAGCAGCGGCGCGCGCCGGCTTCCGGCGGGAAACGGACCCGGCAGTGGTCCGGCCTCCGATTAGGCTGACGCCGTGACTCCCGACCCCGCTGACCGCGCCGGCATCGTGACCCGCGCCCGACGCGCCGCCACAGGCTGGCTCGCGAACGTGCCCTGGCCCGTCTCCGTCGCCGTGAGCGTCGCGGCGATCGCGCTCGGAGTCGTGCTGGTCATCCGCCCGACGACCTCGCTCGGCGTGCTCGCGATCCTCATCGGTGCGGGACTGGTCGTCGCCGGAGTGCTCGAATTCGTGCTTCCCGGCATCCGTCGCCCTGCACTGCGGATGCTGCTGGCGATCGCCCTGGCCATCGCGGGTGTCGTCGTGCTGATCCTGCCTGGCCTGACGGTGCGCGGGCTCGCGCTGGTCGTCGGCATCGCGATGATCGCACGCGGCGCGATCGGGATCGTGCAGGCGCTCGCCGAGCGCGACCTCACCATCGACCGCCGCGTCTCCGAGGTGCTGCTCGGCGCCGCGGCCGTCGCCCTCGGCGTACTGGCGCTGGTCTGGCCGGACATCACACTGCTCGTGGTCGCCGTCGTGTTCGGCGCGACGCTGGTGCTGATCGGCGCGGGCACGCTCATCGCGCTGTGGCGGAAGCACCGCGCCGCGGCATCCGATGAGCCGACGTCCGATGAGCCGACGTCCGGTGAGCCGACGTCCGATGAGCCGCGCACCGAGACCGTCGCGCACCGCTGGATGCGCACGATCGGCGCGGTGTGCGCGGTCGCGCTCGCCGCGGGCGCCCTCGTCGCGAGCGTCACCCTTCGCGAGGGGAGCCCGGTCGTCGACGAGTTCTACGCCGCGCCGCGCACGGTGCCGTCCGAACCGGGCAAACTGATCCGCGCGGAGGCGTTCGCCCGCGGCATCCCCGACGGCGCCGTGGCCTGGCGCATCCTGTACACGACCACCCACGGAGACGGATCGGCCGCGGTCGCGAGCGGCATCGTCGTCGCGCCCGATGACGGCGAGGCGCATCCGGTGATCGCCTGGCACCACGGAACCACCGGTTTCGCCGAGTCCTGCGCGCCCTCGCTGGCGACCGATCCGTTCGGCTCCGGTGCGATGTTCGTGCTGCCCGAGGTGATCTCGCGCGGCTGGACGATGGTCGCCACCGACTACATCGGCCTCGGCACCCGGGGGCCGCACCCGTACCTGATCGGCAAGGACAGCGCCCGCGCAGAGCTCGACGCGGTGCGCGCTGCGCGCGATCTGGACGGGACGGAGCTCACCGAGCAGACCGTCGCCTGGGGACACTCGCAGGGCGGGGGTGCCGCCCTCTGGACCGGCGCGATCGACGCGGACTACGCGCCGGACGTTCCGCTGGACGGCGTGGTGGCACTCGCGCCGGCGAGCGACCTCACCGCGCTCGTGGAGCACCTGCCCGACGTCGCCGGCGGCAGCGTGTTCGCCTCGTTCGTGATGAGCGGCTACAGCGGTGTCTACCCGGATGTCACGTTCGGGGAGTACATCCGCCCCGGTGCCGAGGTCACGGTGCGGGAGATGTCGCGGCGCTGCTTGGCCGCGCCCGACATGCTCGTGTCGGTGCTCTCGCTCCTCGCGCTCAGCGATGATCCCGAGATCTTCCGGAAGGACCCGGCGACCGGCCCGCTCGGCAAGCGCCTGAAGCAGAATCTGCCGCCCTCGCAGTCCGCGGTGCCGGTGCTGCTGGGGCAGGGGATCGACGACGACCTGATCGGCTACGACATGCAGTCCCGCTTTGCGGCGGGCCTCTGCAGGGCGGGGACGTACATCGACTTCCGTGGCTACGCCGGGCGCAACCACCTCTCGCTGGTCGAGGCCGATTCCCCGGCGATGGACGACGTGTTCTCCTGGACCGCCGACCGGTTCGACGGCGTGGAGACGACTGCCGCCTGCGCAGCGGGGTGATTGTCGCCCACCCGGCATAGGCTGGACCGCATGACTGACGCTCTGCCCTCCGGCCTCGCCCTGTCCGAGTTCAGCTACGGCATCCGCCCCCAGGACGACCTCTACCGCCACGTCAACGGCGCGTGGCTCGACCGCACCGAGATCCCCGGCGACAAGGCGCGCTGGGGCTCGTTCCACCAGCTCGCCGAGCAGGCCGAGAAAGATGTGCGCGCGATCATCGAGGAGTCGCAGGATGCCGCGCCCGGCACACTCGCCCGCAAGGTCGGCGACCTCTACGGCAGCTTCATGGACGAGGCGCGCATCGCCGAGGTCGGGCTCGCCCCGCTCGAGGCCGCACTGGCCGAGGTCGACCGGGTCGACAGCATCCCGTCGTTCCTCGCGACCGTCGGCAAGCTCGACCGCGACGGCGTCGCCTCGCTGATCGGCGCCTTCGTCGAGCCCGACCCCGGCAACCCCGAGCGGTACGTGCCGTTCATGCTCCAGGGCGGGCTGTCGCTGCCCGACGAGAGCTACTACCGCCTGGACAGCTTCGAGGGCACCCGCGCCGCGTACCGCGCGCACCTCGAGCGCCTGCTCACCCTCGCGGGCGTCGCGGATGCCGCGTCCACAGCCGACCGCGCCTTCGCCCTCGAGCACGAGATCGCCGCCCACCACTGGGACAACGTCGAGTCCCGTGACGCGGTGAAGACCTACAACCTCAAGACGTGGGACGAGCTGCAGCAGCTCGTCGGCGTCGACCTGTCGCCGTGGCGCGACGCCGTCGCCGTGGCGCACCCCGACGCGTTCGCAGAGGTCGTCGCGTACCAGCCCAGCTTCTTCGAGGGCCTCGGTTCGCTGCTCGCCGAGGAGCGCGTCGACGACTGGAAGGCCTGGCTGACCGCCAAGGTCGTGCACGGCCTTGCGTCGTACCTCACCGACGACCTCGTGCAGGAGAACTTCTCGTTCTACGGCACCGAGCTCTCCGGCGTGCCCACCATCCGTGAGCGCTGGAAGCGTGGCGTCTCGCTCGTCGAGGGCTCGCTCGGCGACGCGGTCGGCAAGATCTACGTCGAGCGGCACTTCCCGCCGGCCGCGAAGGCCGCGATGGACACCCTCGTCGCCAACCTCATCGAGGCCTACCGTCAGAGCATCACCGAACTCGAGTGGATGAGTCCCGAGACGCGCGAGCGCGCCCTGCAGAAGCTCGACACGTTCCGTCCGAAGATCGGCCACCCGGTCACCTGGCGCGACTACGACGCCGTCGAGATCGACGCGGCCGACCTGATCGGCAGTGTGCGCAACGCGACCCACTTCGAGCACGACCGGCAGATCGGGAAGGTCGGCCAGCCGATCGACCGCGATGAGTGGTTCATGTCGCCGCAGACGGTGAACGCCTACTACAACCCGCTCATGAACGAGATCGTGTTCCCCGCCGCCATCCTGCAGTACCCGTTCTTCGACGCCGGGCGCGACGCTGCCGCCAACTACGGTGGCATCGGCGCGGTGATCGGTCACGAGATCGGCCACGGCTTCGACGACCAGGGCAGCCGCTACGACCACGAGGGCCGCCTGTCCGACTGGTGGACCGACGACGACCGCGCCGCCTTCGAGGAGCGCACCAAGGCGCTGATCGCGCAGTACGACGCACTCGTGCCGGTCGGGCTGAGCGAGGAGAACAAGGTCAACGGCGCCCTCACCATCGGCGAGAACATCGGCGACCTGGGCGGCCTGGGCATCGCGCTGAAGGCGTATGAGATCGCCGGGGATGCCGGTGAGATCGACGGCTACACCGGCGTGCAGCGTCTGCTGCTGAGCTGGGCGCAGGTCTGGCAGCAGAAGAGCCGCGACGCCGAGACCATCCGCCTGCTGACGATCGACCCGCACTCGCCGAACGAGTTCCGGTGCAACCAGATCGTCAGCAACATCGGGGCGTTCTACGATGCATTCGACGTGGCAGAAGGCGACCGCCTGTACCTGCCGGAAGGCCAGCGCGTCACGATCTGGTGACCGTCTCGTGACCCCCGTCCGTCCGGGCCGCGGGCGGGGGTTACGATAGCCGAGGAGCCTGGGGACGAACTCCTGCGCGTCGTCGCGCGGAGACCGGCCCTCGGCACCTGAAATCTCCTCCGCAACCCCCCTAACGTGGAAGGAATCAGCGTGGGTTCCTCCTCCGCCCCGGTCCCTGAGCCTGTCGAAGGCTCCTCGGCGACGGTCCGCCGCTCATCGCGCGGCGGTGGTCGCCGGGTGCCCCGTCGTGCGGCCGCGGGGCGTCGCTCTTTCACGTCGACCCTGCGCGCCCTGGAGGAGCTGGCGGATGCCGGAGCGCAGGTCTCGGTGCACGTCGCCGACCTGGACAGCTCCCAGCCGGTGCTGCGCGGTGACGACCACGTCACGATGCCGATCGCGGGGCTGGGCATCGTCCCCCTGCTGATCGAGGTCGCAGCGGGCATCGAGGCAGGCACCATCGATCCTCTCGAGATCATCGACCGCGCCGATCTGGAGCTGGTGTCGTCGTCGGGGCTGTGGCGGCACCTTCGGGCCCCCGCGCTGCCGATCGTCGACCTCGCAGTGCTCGCCGCGACCGTGGGCGACCCGAACGCCGTGAACGCTCTGCTGCAGCGCGTCGGACACGAGCGGATCCGTGCGCGGATCGCATCGCTCGGCATGCCGCGCACCGCGTTGCTGGATCGCTACCGCGATCAGCGGGGCCCGGACGACGCGCCCCAGGTGGCGGTCGGCACCACCCAGGAGCTCGCGCTGCTGTTCTCGTCGCTGGTGAACTCCGAGGTGATCGACGCGGCCGTCAGCGCGCAGGTGGCGGAGTGGCTGAACCTCAACTACGACCTCAGCCTGGTCGCGGCGTCCACCGGCCTCGACCCGTTCGCGCACGACCAGGACGCGCACGGACTGCTGTTCATCAACAAGACCGGCCGCGACCGCGGCGTGCGCGTCGAGGCGGGCGTGCTGGGCGGCCCGCGCGCCGGCGTGGTCTACGCACTGATCGTCTGCTTCGACGACCTCTCGATCAGTCACCGGCTGCGCGCGCACGATGCGTTCCGCACCCTCGGCGTCGAGCTCATGGAGTACACGCACTAGGGTCGAGGGATGCTTCCCGAAGACTGGATTGCGCATCGCCGCGAGGACGGCGAGCTGATCGGATGGATCCGCGCCGCAGGCGACGACTGGGTCGCGATCGACGTGCTCGGCCGCACCGCCGGCGAGGGCCTGGACTGGCTCGCCGCCGAGGAAGCACTGGAGCAGGTCGGTCTGCACTGGCTCGCCGACGCCTGGATGCTGGAGGGCGAGGGCCCCGCACCGCTGCGTGTGAAGTTCGTCGAGGTGACGCCCTCGGACGGCGTCGAGACGGGCCGGATCGTCGTGAAGGTCGACGACTTCGGCGACATGCAGCGCCCGCCGACCGAGCGCTTCACGCTGCCCTGGCCGCTGCCCGACCGGCTGCGCCCGATGCGCCCCGGCGACCCCGACGGCCGCACGATCACCTACTGATCGGCGCGCAGGGCTAGGGTCGGGGCATGGTCAGCGTCGCCCCGAACGATCCGGCCGCAGCCCGCGGCATCTCCCGCCGGACCCAGTCCGACATCTATCGCGCCGGCATCAGCGGCATCCGTCCGGCCGTGCCCACGAGTGTCAAAGCGCTGGAGGAGGCGGCCCGCTCGGCACTGAGCGCCGAGGCCTTCGCCTACATCGAGGGCGGAGCGGGATCGGGGCGCACCGTCGCCGCGAACCGCGCCGAGTTCGATCGCTGGCAGGTCTGGCCGAGGCCGCTGCGCGACGTGTCGGCGCGCGACCTGTCCGTGGAGTTCCTCGGCCGCACCCGGCCGACACCGCTGGTGCTCGCACCGCTCGGGGTGATGGAGATGGCGCATCCCGAGGCCGACCTCGCGGTCGCCCGCGCGGCGGCATCCGTCGGCGTGCCGTACACGCTCAGCAACCAGGCGTCGTTCCCGATGGAGCGCGTCGCGCAGGCGGCGCCGGGAGCGCCACGGATGTTCCAGCTGTACTGGTCGGCATCGGACGAGCTGAACGCTTCGCTGATCGGCCGCGCCGAGGCATCCGGCTGCGAGGCGATCGTGGTCACGCTCGACACGCACCTGCTGGGCTGGCGCACCCGCGATCTCGACCTCGGGTACCTGCCCTTCACGCGCGGTCTCGGCATCGCGCAGTACACATCCGATCCGGTGTTCCGCGGGCTGGTGCGGGACAGAGCGGACCCTTCGTCGGGCTCAGGGAGCGACCCTGCCCCGTCCGTCAAGATCACCGCGAAGGCCGTCGCCGCGGGGCTCACGATCGCGCGCAAGGGCGCCGCGCTGACCGGCTCGCAGAACCTGCGCGACAACCTGCGCTCCCCGCTGCCGCGCACGGCGATCGAGACGTTCCTCGACGTCTTCTCGACGCCGGCGCTCACCTGGGACGATCTCGCCAAGGCACGCGAATGGACCAGCCTGCCGATCATCCTGAAGGGTGTCGTGCATCCCGATGACGCAGCAAGGGCGCTGGATGCCGGAGTCGACGGCGTCTGGGTCTCGAACCACGGCGGGCGCCAGATCGACCACTCCGTGCCCACGCTCGCGGTGCTGCCCGAGATCGCCGAACGGGTCGGCGGGCAGGCGCCGATCGTGTTCGACTCCGGCATGCGGACCGGGGCGGATGCCGCGATCGCGCTGGCGCTCGGGGCATCCGTCGTCGCGCTCGGCAGGCCGTACGCCTACGGACTGGGCATTGCGGGGGAGCAGGGCGTGCGCGAGGTGATCCGCAACGTGCTCGCCGAGCTCGACATCACGCTCGGCCTCGCCGGACTCACCACGATCGACCAGCTCGACCGCGACGCCCTGCGCGCCGTGTAACGGTGGGAGGCCGCGCCTCCGGCTCGTAGGCTGGCGGCATGATCGGCACGCATCCCTCCGGTTCGCAGCTCACCGTCGGTATCACCTTCCGCCCGCAGTCGCCGCCTGAGGAGCTGCGATCGGTCGTGCAGGCGGTGGATGCGGCCGGAGTCCCAGAGCTGTGGCTGTGGGAGGACTGCTTCCTCGAGGGCGGCATCGCCTCGGCGGCCGCCGCGCTGACCTGGTCGGAGCGCACGCGGGTGGGCATCGGCCTCCTCCCGGTGCCGCTGCGCAACCCGGCCCTCGCGGCGATGGAGGTCGCGACTCTGGAGCGGCTCGCGCCCGGCAGGCTCGTCGCAGGATTCGGGCACGGGGTGCAGTCCTGGATGGGGCAGGTCGGTGCGCGGAAGAGCTCGCCTCTCACGCTGATGCGCGAGTACCTGACCGCGGTGCGTGCACTGCTCGACGGCGAGACGGTCGACGTCGAGGGGCGGTACGTGCAGCTCCGCGGTGTCGCCCTCGACTGGCCTCCCGCCTCGCCCCCTGAGATCGTGATCGGGGCGACCGGCGAGAAGTCCCTGCGCCTGGCGGGAGAGCTTGGCGACGGCGTCGTGCTCTCGGCGTCCGAAGAACGGGACGAAGCCGCCGTCGTCCGCGCGGCCAAGGAGATCGTCGGCGAAGGCGCAGCGCACAGCGGCCGCGTCGGCCGCCCGCGCATCATCGTCTACACCGAGCTCGACCCAGGTCTGGACGCGCTGGAAGCACGCATCGCCGACCGCGTCGGTGCTCTCGCGGAGGCCGGTGCCGACAGCGTTGTGCTGCACGGCACGGCGGATGCTCCGGATCCCCGGCCCTACCTCGACGCGCTGCCCGCCTGGGCGATGCAGGACTGACCGTTTGACTCTCCCCTAGGAGGAGCCGGGACGCTGGAACCATGTTGGGAATCGGAGAATTCGCGGGACTGACCGGGCTGAGCGTGAAGGCGCTGCGGCACTACGACGAAAAGGGCGTGCTGTCGCCCGCCGAAGTCGACGCCGGTACCGGTTACCGCCGGTACGGCGAGGAACAGGTGCGCGCCGGTGTGGTGATCCGTGCGCTGCGGGATGCCGGAGTGGCGCTGCCCGAGGTCGCCGAAGCCGTGCGGTCGGGGCAGACCCTGGAAGCCCTGGACGCCCATCGGTGGCGGGTGCGGGAGGAGCGGGAGCGCGAGGATCTCGCCGCGGCGGCTGCCGCGACGGCACTGCGCGCACTGGGCGCGCCCGTCCGCGTCGAGGAGCGAACCCTGCCCGCGCAGCCTTATGTCGGCCGCGTGCTGAGCGTGCCGGTCGATGCCGCGGACGAGCTGACCGACGACCACGCGAACGCGGTCTTCGCCGACCTCTTCAGAGAAGTGCAGCGCGCCGGCCAGGGCCCGACAGGGCCGTTCTGGACGACGATCCGCGCTGGAGAGCAGGGGATGGTCGAACTCGTCTGCTGCTGGCCGACAACGGGCGAAGCGCCCGCAGGATCGTACGGAACGGACACCGTGGCCGACGTGCTCTCCGCACGCACCGACCTCGTCGCCGTGTGGAGCCCGACCGCAGGAGAGGAGCTGCCGGACGGCTACACGCATCCCGCCGTCGTAGCGCTGTTCGATGCGGTCGCGGAACGCGGCATCCGGATCGGCGACGCTGAGGTCCGCCAGGCGGTGCGCGGGACATCGGAGGAGGACTGGATCGTGGAAGTGTCGATCACTGTCGGCGTGCGATCCTGAGGGCATGACAGAGCCCTTCGCGCAGCATCCGGCCGACACCGCGTTCCACGCACGTCTCCCGATCGGTGAGCGCGCCGACGCCACCCCGCTCACCGAGGGCCTGCCCTGGGCCTTCGAACAGATCACGATGCGGCCGCTCGAGCCCATGCTCATCCCGGAGCAGCCGCGCGGCGGCGAAGTCGATCCCGCGGAATGCTCGTCCTGCAGGCCCAGCGAGCACACCATCTGGCAGGACGACCTCTGGCAGGTACGCGCCGGGTGGGACATCGGCGGTCTGCCCTTCGTCGGTGCGATCTCGCCGCGTGAGCACTGGCTGCTCGAAGACGCGCCGCACGACGTGCTGGCCGCCTACGGCCCGCTCATGCAGCGGATCTCACAGGCGGTGAAGAGCATCCCGGGTGTCGCGCGGTGCCACTTCGCGCGCTGGAACGACGGCTCCGCGCACCTGCACCTCTGGGCGCTCGCCCGCCCTGCCGGCATGATGCAGGGCCGCGGAGCAGCGCTCGCCTTCTGGGACGAGATGCTGCCGAAGATGCCGCAGGAGATGGGCGACGAGCACATCCGCATCGTCGCCGAGGCGCTCGCCGCAGGCGGGGGCGAGGCCTTCCCGAACCGCTGACCGTCGCTCGACGCTCAGCCCGGCAGCACGAACGCGCCGGTGTCGCCCGGGTTGACGGCGATCTCCCACCGGAAGCCGTCCGGGTCGGCGAAGTAGCCGGAGTAGCCGCCCCACTCCCGGCGCTGCGCGGACTGCACGCGCGCGCCGAGCGCGGCTGCCTCGGCGAGCACGGCATCCACTTCCGCCTCGGTGGCGAGGTTGTGCGCGAGTGTGATCGGCGCGACGCCGGATGCCGGAGCCTCCCCGATCTCGGCGGTGAAGCCGGCGACGCTCCACAGCGACAGGATCACCCTGTCGGCGACCGGCAGCATCAGCACGTCGTCGGTCTCGAAGATCGGCTTCCAGCCCAGCCCGTCGACGTAGAACGCTCGGGATGCCGCGACGTCTGCGACCGCGAGGGTGATGAAGCTCACGCGCTGGTCCATGTCAGCGCACGCCCTTCATCAGCGCCAGCACCGGCTTCGCGGCCGCCAGCAGTGCCAGGCCCATCACGATCGCGATCGTGCCGAGGATCGTGAAGTACGGCACCTCGTTCGAGGGGTCGTAGTACTGGGCGAGCCATCCGGCGATCGCGGTGCCGAGAGCGACCGAGAGGAAGTACAGCGACACCATCTGGGTGTGGAACTTCTCGGGCGCCAGCTTCGTCGTCACGGAGAGCCCAGGAGGAGAGATGAACAGCTCGGCCACGGTGAACACGAACAGGATCAGCACGATCGCCAGCAGCGGCGTCGAGTTCGGCGCTCCGTTCGCCCACGGCAGGAACAGCAGGAACGCGAGGCCCATGATCATCGCGCCGAGCGAGAACTTCACCGGCGCCGACGGCGCCTTCGAGCCCAGCTTCGTCCAGATCGCGGCGAAGGTGCCCGAGAGCAGGATCACGAAGATCGGCGCGATCGAGTTGACCCAGGGGATCGGCATCTCGAACCCGAAGACATTCCGATTCAAGCGCTCGGCGGAGTAGATCGTCAGCACCGTGAACTGCTGCTGGTACAGCGACCAGAACCCCACGTTCACGATGAACAGCGGGATGAATGAGACCACCCGCGAGCGGGCCGTCCCGTCGATCTGCTTCGACGAGATGATGACGAAGAAGTACGCGACGGCGGCCACGGCGGTGACCAGGATGACGACTCCGGCGAGATTGTCGGCACGGATCACACCGCTCAGCACCAGCACCGCGATCAGCACCACTCCCGCAGCGGCGATGCCGATCCACAGGGCGTACCGGTTCGCCGGCAGCGGGTTGGCGACCTCCCTGGCCGATTCGGGCAGCTGCTTGCGTCCGAAGGAGTACTGGATGAGGCCCAGCGCCATGCCGATCGCGGCCGCGCCGAACGCCCAGTGGAAGCCGACCTTGTCCTGCAGGATGCCGGTGATCAACGGCCCCAGGAACGCGCCGAGATTGATGCCGAGGTAGAACAGTGAGAACCCGGCATCCCGCCGAACGTCCTTCTCGCTGTACAGAGTGCCGACGACCGCGGTGGCGTTCGCCTTGAGGCCGCCGGAGCCGATCGCGACGAGGATCAGGCCGACGCCGAGACCCCACACGTTCGGCAGCACGGCCAGCGCGATGTGACCGGCCATGATCACCCAGGCGCTGAGGTAGAGCACGCGCTCCGAGCCGAGCAGCCGGTCGGCCAGCCAGGCGCCGAGGATCGTGGCCAGGTAGACGGTGCCGCCGTAGGCGCCGACGATGCCGGTGGCGACGCCCTTGTCGATGCCGAGGCCGCCGTCGGCGACCGAGAAGTACATGTAGATGAGCAGGATGCCCTGCATGCCGTAGAAGCTGAACCGCTCCCACATCTCGACACCGAAGATGTGCGCGAGCTCCCAGGGCTGCCCGAAGAACCTGGTGTCCTTGTCTCCGCGCGCTCGTTCCCCCCGAACAGTTGTCATGCACTCGAAGGTAGCGCTGTCCGGGGAACGTGCGGTAGGGGAGCGCGGATAGACTTGGGAGAGCCCGTGATCACGGGCAGTTTCCCGCATCCGACCATTGGAGCCACCGTGGCCGAACAGTCCCGTCTTGACAAGGTCATCGCCCTAGCCCGCCACCGCGGGTTCGTGTTCCAAGCGGGTGAGATCTACGGCGGTTCGCGTTCGGCTTGGGACTACGGTCCCCTCGGAACCGAGCTCAAGGAGAACATCCGCCGCCAGTGGTGGCAGACGTTCGTGCGCGGCCGGGGCGACATGGTCGGGCTGGACTCGTCGATCATCCTGCCCAAGCGCGTGTGGGAGGCATCCGGTCACGTCGCGACGTTCTCCGACCCGCTGGTGGAGTGCCTCAGCTGCCACAAGCGCTTCCGCGCCGACAACCTCATCGAGGATTTCGAGGCGCGCAAGGGCCGCAAGGCCGAGAACGGCCTCGCCGACGTGCCCTGCCCGAACTGCGGCAACAAGGGCCAGTACACCGAGCCGAAGGCGTTCTCCGGCCTCGTGAAGACCTACCTCGGCGTCGTGGACGACGAGTCGGGCCTCTACTACATGCGCCCCGAGACCGCGCAGGGCATCTTCGTGAACTTCTCGAACGTGCTCACCGCTTCGCGCAAGAAGCCGCCGTTCGGCATCGGCCAGGTCGGCAAGGCGTTCCGCAACGAGATCACCCCGGGTAACTTCATCTTCCGCACCCGCGAGTTCGAGCAGATGGAGATCGAGTACTTCGTGCCGCCGGCAGAGGCGCAGGAGTGGTTCGAGCACTGGGTCGAGGCCTGCTGGAACTGGTTCATCGATCTGGGCATCAACCCCGAGAACATCCGTCAGTTCGACGTTCCCGCCGACGACCGCGCGCACTACTCCGCCGGCACGATCGACGTCGAGTACCGCTTCGGGTTCACGGGCAAGGAGTGGGGCGAGCTCATGGGCGTCGCCAACCGCACCGACTACGACCTGTCGTCGCACAGCGAGGCATCCGGCACATCGCTGACCTACTTCGACCAGGCATCCGGCGAGCGGTACACGCCGTACGTGATCGAGCCGTCGTTCGGCCTGACCCGCGCGATGATGGCGTTCCTCGTCGACGCGTACGTCGAGGAGGAGGTGCCGAACGCGAAGGGCGGCACCGACACCCGCACCGTGCTGAAGCTCGACCCGCGCCTCGCGCCGGTCAAGGTCGCCGTGCTGCCGCTGTCGCGCAACGAGCGCCTGTCCCCGCTGGCGCGCTCGGTCGCCGAGGGCCTGCGCGGCCAGTGGACTGTCGACTTCGACGACGCCGGCGCGATCGGCCGCCGCTACCGCCGCCAGGACGAGGTCGGCACGCCGTTCTGCGTCACGGTCGACTTCGACTCGCTCGACGACGACGCCGTGACCGTGCGCGATCGCGACACGATGAGCCAGGAGCGCGTCCCGCTCGCGAACCTGCACGCGTACCTCGCTGAGCGCCTGCGCGGCGCCTGAGTCTGCGGCATCCGCTTGACGACGCCCCGGTCCGCGCGCGGACCGGGGCGTCGTCGCGTCCCGACGTGTGTTCGAGAACAGGAGATCTCGCGGTGGCAGGACGGATGCCGCGGATGGAGCCTGTTCTGGGGCGTCGTCCTGTTCTCGGCGACGGGGCCTCGTCGCACTAGGGTTGTCGGGTGACGCGAACGAACGACGAGGCGCACTCCGGGCAACCGAGGATGCTGCGCCCCGCCGTACTCACCTCGGTGCTGTCGGTGGTCGCGGCCTGGCTGCTGGTCCTCGTCGAACCGAGCGATGCCGACGGAGCATCCGTCATCCTGATGATGTTCGGCGTGCCGTCGCTGTGCGTGGCGGTGCTGTGCCTCGTCCTGATGACTGGTGCGAGAGCGAAGTCGGCGTTCAGCGGCGACCGCCGGTGGCTGTGGTGGCCGCTGTGCGTCATGCCGGTGGGTGTGCTCGGAGCTCTTCTCGTGAATGTGCTCCGCCACCCGGACTACTTCATCGGCGCTGAGTCACCGTGGATGCTGCTGTGGCTGCTGGTCTTCGTCGGGGCGGCCATGCTGTCCGGCATCCTGGTAGCAGCCTTCTGGCTGGGGCCGATCGTCGCCCTGGTGGTCACTGTGAAGTCGATCATTCTGCGGCAGGCGGGACCGAGTGCGCTGATCGGGCCGCTGGCTTGGCTCGCCGTGGGGGCACTGGTGTTCATCGGCGGGAGGTCGGTGGCTGCCGAGGGTGTCGGCCGTTTCGCGTACGGCAACATCATCGCCGCGTTCTTCGGGCTGCCCGGAGCGTACGTGATCACCTGGATGCCCGGGCTCTGGATCGTGCGCGGGATCGTCCTCGCGCTGCTGCTGACCTTCGGCATACCGATGTGGCGCGAGCGTCGGGCCGAGCGGGCGCAGCGCGTCTGACTCCGCTCAGCGCGCCAGCGGAGTCTCCGCATCCAGCGCGGCCAGCTTCTGCGGGTTCGCCACCGAAAAGACCTGCGCGATGCGACCGTCCTCGACGGCGAAGCTCACCGCAGCCTGCAGCATCCCACCGACCCGGATGCCGGCGGCGAGCATCCCGTTGATCTGGATCGGGATGACGTCGTAGACCTCGTCCAGCTTCGCGATCGAACCCGCGAGGAACGCGACCACCCGATCCGCGCCGTGCAGCGGACGCCGCGCGGCCCCGCGCACCAGCCCGCCGCTGTCGGTCACCGAGACGACGTCCGGCGCCAGCACGTCCATCAGCGCCTGCACGTCGCCGGTGTTCATGACTTCGATGAAACGCCGGACGACGCGGTCGTGCTCAGACGCCGCGACCTCGATCCGCGGCCTGCGTGCGGCCACGTGGTCGTGGGCGCGGTGCGAGATCTGCCGCACCGCCGCCGGTGTCTTGCCCACCGCTTCGGCGATCTCGTCGAAGGGCACGTCGAACACCTCGCGCAGCACGAACACCGCGCGCTCGGTCGGGCCGAGAGTCTCGAGCACTGTCAGCATCGCGACCGACACGTTCTCGGCGAGCACCACATCGTCCGCGACATCCGAAGTCGTGAGCAGTGGCTCCGGAAGCCATGGACCGACGTACTCCTCGCGGCGGCGTGACACCGTGCGCAGCTGGTTCAGCGACTGCCGGGTGACGATGCGCACCAGATAGGCGCGCGGATCACGCACGTCGTCGCGGTCGGCGGCGGCCCAACGCAGCCAGGACTCCTGCAGCACGTCCTCGGCATCTGCCGCCGAGCCGAGGATCTCGTACGCGACGGTGAACAGCAGGCCGCGGTGCGTGACGAACGGATCCTCGATCATGCCTGTGACGCTACGCCGGTCGAGCCCGCCGTCGCCAGGGGCGCGAGGCCGCAGGCATCCGCGAAGCCGTCGGCGTGGATGCCGAGTGCGATGTTCGAGCGGGCGGTCGCGTTCAGGTAGCCGACCTTCGCGGCAAGCTCGATCAGCGCGGGCGTGCCGATCTCGGCGCGCAGCGCGTCGGAGAGCTCGTCGGTGACCGTCGGTGGGGTCTGGCTCATCGCCTCGGAGTACTCCATCACGAGGCGCTCGAGCGGCGTGAACCGCGTCGACTCGCGCCAGATCGGCACCTCGCGCGCCTTCTCCTCGTCGAGGCCCTTGTCGTGCGCCATGAAGTAGTGCAGGTCGAGGCAGAAGCTGCAGCCGACGGTCGCCGCGGCAGCCATGGTCGCCAGAACCGAGAGGCTGTCGTCGAGCTCGTCCCACTTCTCGGTGCGACCGCCGAACTTCATCATGTCCATCATCACCGGCCGGTGCTGCCACAGCACGCCGAGCGAGTCTGGCACGAGGCCGAGCTTGCGACGCGCGATGGTCTTCACCAGGCCGCCGTACATTCCGGTGACCTCGACGGCGGGGACGCGGGTCTGGTTCGTCATGATCGTGCTCCTTAGCGGCACGGTTCTCGTGCCTTCGACATGGAGACACCGGCCGGCGCGGATGTGTGACATCCGGGCGAAGGACCGTGCCCCGCTGGGCAGGCCGCGCCCGAGAACAGGACGTCTCGTCAGAACAGGATGGATGCTGCGCACGGCTCCTGTTCTCGGGCGTTCTCCTGTTCTCGGGCGTTCTCCTGTTCTCGCGATGCCCGGCCTCGCGCGCATGGGACGATGGAGCACGTGGAGACGACGACTTTCGCCGCGACCGACGGCTTCCCGCATCCGGCCCTGATCGGCGTCACGAACGCGACCGAGACGCTGGCGGTGCAGGGTGATCCGCACCTGGTGATGCCGCTGGCATCCGTGTCGAAGCTGCTCAGTGCGTGGGGCGCGTTCGTCGCGATCGAGCGCGGGCTGATCGACCTCGACGAGCACGGCGGCCCTGAAGGCGCGACCGTGCTGAACCTGCTCGATCACACCAGCGGCCTGCCGATGGAGGGCGATGTGCCGCAGCGCGCACCCGGGGAGCGGCGCATCTACTCGAACGCGGGCATCGACGCGCTGGGCGCGCACGTGGCGGATGCTGCGGGCATGCCGTTCTCGGACTGGATGCTGCGCGAGGTGATCCTTCCCCTCGGCATGGACGACACGGACGTCACGGGCCGCCCTTCGGCCGGCGCCCGCTCGTCGATCCACGATCTGCTGGTCTTCGGGCGCGAGGTGCTGCGGCCGACGCTGATCCCCGCGGCGCTGCGCGACCTGGCGCTCATGGTGTCGCATCCCGGCCTGCGCGGCGTCGTGCCCGGGTACGGCGGCTTCGCCGACTGCCAGTGGGGGCTCGGGTTCGAGCTCAAGGGAGTGAAGAGTCCGCATTGGCTGGCCGACTCGTTCCCGCCCGAGACCGCGGGGCACTTCGGGGCGCTGGGCAGCTTCCTGTTCATCGACAGGACGCGCGACCTCGCCGCCGCGTTCCTGTCCGGGGTTCCGTTCAGCGACGAGCACAAGCGCATCTGGCCGCCGCTCACCGAGGAGATCGTCTCGCGGTACGGGCGGGCCTGATCAGGACCCTGCCACCGCGCGGGCGTACCTCTCCGACAGCAGCTGCAGGCGGGGGATCAGCTCGGGCGGGCTCTCGACGGTGAAGTCCATCATCAGCATCCCGATGTAGGCGGCGACGGTGTCGAGGCTGTCGGCGCCGGTGACCAGCACGCAGTGCTCGGCGTCGATCGGCTCGACGACGCCGACGGTCGGGTTGATCCGGTCGAGCACGCTCTGCGCCGAGGCGTCGATGCGCAGGCGGGCATGCACCTTCCAGCCGCTCGCGGCAATCGTGCGCATCGCGAAGGCGGTGTAGTCGCCGCCCTCGAGAGGCTGCGGGGTGAACGGGCGGCGGGTCGGCATCCGCAGCGACATCCAGTCCACGCGGTACGTGCTCCACGAACCCTGCTGCGGATCCCGGGCGACGAGGTACCAGCGGCGCTGCCAGCTCAGCAGCCGGTACGGCTCGACGAGCACGGGGGAGTCCTCGTAGTCGAAGCGCAGCCACTCCACATCGCGGATGGCGGCCGCGACTGCGCGCAGCACGGCCGGATCGACCTCGGGGTCCGGGGCATCCGTGCCGACGTTCTCCTGGCCACGATCGATCGTCGATCCGAGCGCGTCCACGATCGGCCGCAGATGCGCGGGAAGCACCTGCTCGATCTTCGCCAGCGCCCGCGCCCGCACGTCCTGGATCCCGGTGATCCCCGCCGCGGCCTGCAGCCCGACGGTGACGGCGACGGCCTCCTCGTCGTCGAGCAGGAGCGGCGGCAGCGACCCGCCTGCGCCGAGGCGGTAACCGCCGATCGCACCGCGCGCGGCATCCACCGGGTAGCCGAGTTCGCGGAGTCGCTCGATGTCGGCGCGCACTGTGCGTCCGCTCACGCCCAGCCGGTCGGCGAGCTCGGCTCCGGTGCGCGCGGAGCCGGTCTGCAGCAACGAGAGCAGGGCGAGCAGGCGGGCGGAGGGGCTGGTCATGAGGCATCCGAAAGAAGTTCAGCAATTAGGAACAGGATCAGCCTAATGGGCTCATATCGTCGAAGACATGAACAACGCAGCCGCCCTCGCTATCCGTCCCTTCACCGTCTCCGTCACCGACGACGAGATCGCCGACCTGCAGGACCGTCTGGCCCGCACCCGCCTGCCGCAGCCGGCTCCCGCCGACGACTGGACCACCGGCACCCCGAACGACTACCTGCGCGAGGCGCTCGCCGCCTGGCGGGCATTCGACTGGCGCGCCGCCGAGGAGCGCATCAACGCCCACTCGCACTTCACCGCCGAGATCGACGGGCAGAACATCCACTTCATCCACGTCCGCTCGCCGCACGAGGGCGCGACGCCGCTGCTGCTCACGCACACGTACCCCGGGTCGTCGGTCGACTACCTCGACGTGATCGATCTGCTGGTCGACCCGGTCGCCCACGGCGGTCGCGCCGAGGATGCGTTCGACGTCGTCGTGCCGGATGCTCCGGGCTACGGCTTCTCGCAGCCGGTGACGGACGCCGGCTGGACCACCGCCCGCGTCGCCCGCGCCTATGACACGCTGATGCGGGGTCTCGGCTACGACAGCTACGGCGTGCACGGCTCCGACAACGGCGCGATGGTCGCCCGCGAACTCGGCCTGCTGAACACTGAGGGCTTCCTCGGCCTGCACGTGCTGCAGCTGTTCTCGTTCCCCTCCGGTGACCCTGCCGAGTTCGAGAAGCTCGAGCCCGCCGACTACGCGGGGCTCGAGCACATGCAGTGGTTCCAGTCGGTGGGCGGCTACAACACGATGAACGCCTCCCGTCCGCAGACCGTCGCTGTGGGTCTGAGCGACTCGCCGATCGGACTGCTCGCCTACAGCGAGCTGTTCGAGTCCTTCGGCAACGGCACCGCGCTCGTGCCGATGGAGAAGCTGCTGCTCGAGGTCAGCGTGAACTGGTTCGCGAATGCCGCCGCGGGGATGAGCCGCAGCTACTTCGACAACGCGCAGACTCAGGCAGAGCCGCAGGTGAACCACGCACGCACCGGTGTCGCGGTGTTCAAGGACGACTTCCAGACCATCCGCGTCTTCGCGGAGCGCGACAACGACAACATCGTGCACTGGAGCCGGTTCGACGAGGGCGGCCACTTCGCCGCTCTGGAGCGTCCGGACCTTCTGGCCGGCGACATCCGGGCCTTCTTCACCGGGCAGCACGGCTGAGTCGCGACCCGCACATCTGGCGGGAGATAACACGGATGGCGGGAGAGCGCGCGGCGCTTCTCCCGCCATCCGTCGTTCCTCCCGCCATCCGCGGCGGGGAGCCGCGGCTAGGGTGAGGGGCATGATCGACGAGGATGCTGCCGGACGACGGGATGCCCGTGTGCGGCGTCGCACGTGGGTAACCGGGGGCATCCTGCTGGTGCTCGCCGCGCTGGTCGGCTTCGTGGCGCGCTTCGAACTCGGCCGGTTCGCCCAGGTGAAGGACCTGCTCTGGGCGGTCGGTGTCGTCGTTCTCGTGATCGGACTCGGACGCGCCGGCAGCATCACGGGCCGGAAGATGCTTGCATCCGTCGTCGTGCTGCTGCAGGTGCTCGTCGCGAGCCCGCTGGCATGGGCGTACGTCTCGAGCCTCGTGCTGAAGGATCCCGCGAGTCCGCAAGCGGAAGAGGACTCCTGGAAGAGTATCTTCCCGCTGTACTACCTCGTGCTGTCCTCCTTGACCGTCTTCGCCGCTCTGCTGATCGGGATCGCGCGGTCCCTGCCGAGCCCCTGGAACTGGGCTCCGGCCTGGGTGCTGGGCGCCGCGTTCATCTCATTGTTAGTGGGAGCCATGATGTTCCCTGGTATGGCCGGAGCCGTCCGGGTCGCGTGGGAGATCCCTGGTGTCGGCACGGCATTCCTCGGAGTGCTCGGCATCGTGCTCGGCTTGCGCGCGGCATCCGTCCGTACGGCCTCCCCGGCCCCCGCATCCGACCAGGAGTCGATCACCTCCTGAGCTCACGACGGTTCCCCGTCGGGTTGTCGAGGCCGTGCCTGGTTGCCGGTGATTCAGACATGGATTCGGCAGCAGAAGGGGTCTCGACGGGCTTGCGAGGCGGATGCCGGATGCGGGATGCCGCGAAGCGGGGCGTGAGGCTAGGGTGTGGGCATGGTCGACGTGGACTCCAGCGGGGCAGCTGCCGTGCAGCGCCGGCGGACGTGGATGACGGGTGGGATTCTGCTGCTGGCCTCCGTGCTGGTCACGATGATCGTCGGTACGCCGGGATTCTGGCCCGGCCGACTGTCGCCGCTGCTGTCCGCTGCCGCGCTGGTGATCTTCGCGATCGGCCTCGGGCGTGGCGGCAGCGTGACCGCTCGTCGCCCGCTGGGCACCGGTGCGCTGATCGCCTTCGCGGTCTGGGATCTCGCCTGGCCGTGGGGCATGGGGCTCATCCCTTATCCCGCCGCTGACGAAAGCGGCTACTTCTCCACGATGCAGATGCTGGCAACATCCGGCCAGGTGGTCAGTCTGATCTTGGCGATCATCGTCGTGACTCAGATCGGTCGCGTCCGCATCGTTCCGCGCCCGTGGAACTGGGCACCGCTGTGGGCGCTCGCCGCTGTGGTGGCGGGCCAAGTGCTGCAGAGGCTCCTCGTGACGGCGGATCTCACGGTGCTCCTCATGATGATCGGCCCGTTCTACGCACTGATCGCCGTCCTCCCGCCCGCCTTCCTCGGCGTGCCCGCGATCGTGCTCGCGACGCGGCGCGACCCGGCATCCGTCGTCGTCTACTGACGCCGAAACGACGACGCCCCCTCCGATCGGCAGCGATCAGAAGGGGCGTGAAGCGTGCGGGCGTCGGTCAGAAGTCTTCGCCCTCTGCCTGCGAGGGGTGCTTGTCGAACCAGTATGGACGGCCGAAGTGCTGGTGGGCGTCGATGTCGAAGAGTTCGGTGCTGTCGTCGCGGTCCATGAGGATCTCCCTGGGCTCGGATGGGTGGCTTGATTCCAGTCTCAGGGGCGATCATGCGCTCTTTCATACGAAGAGGGGCGAAAGAACCGAAGTTCCTTCGCCCCTCTTAAGAGCGTGCGTCAGGCGCGCGTGATCCGCAGGGTGCGCACCTCGAACGGACGCAGCGACAGCGCACCGCCGGTGCGCGCATCGTCGAGGTCGTCCTCGATCAGCGACACCTCGCGGATGCCGCTGTGCGGGAAGTCCACGGTCAGCTCACCGGTTGCCCGGCGGCCGAGTGCCTCGTACACGCGCACGATAACGTCGCCGGAGCGGTCGTCGGCGAGCTTCACGCTCGACACGATGATCCCCTCACCCGTGACGCCGACCAGCGGAGCGACCTCGTCGGCGCCGCGGACGAGCGTGGACGGTGCATTCAGCGCGATGCCCTCGGCGGTCGCGATCCCGGCATCCGCTCCGATCACGAATCCGACCTCGATCTCGTGCGCACCGTGATCGGTGTCCGGGTCGGGGAAGCGGGGCGCGCGCAGCAGCGACAGCCGCAGCGTCGTGGTCACGTCGTCGCCGTCGACCTCGCGGGAGGTGTCGTAGCCGTAGATCGAGTCGTTCACCAGGGCGGCGCCGAAGCCGTCGTCCTCCTGCGCGAGCACGAAGCGGTGCATCGAGGTCTCGAACTTCGCGGCCTCCCAGCTGGTGTTCACGTGGGTGACGCGACGCTGGAAACCGAACTGGGTCTCGGCCGCGGTCTCGCGGGCGAAGATGTCCAGCGGGAAGGCCAGCTTGAGCAGCTTCTCGGTCTCGTGCCAGTCGATGTCGTTCAGCAGCATCACCGTGCGCGAACCGGGGCGCAGGATGATCGTCTGCATGATCCGCGACTCGGAGAACTCGCGCTTCACGAGCACGGTCGCGGCGCCGTCGATGATGGATGCCGAAATGTCGGTGACCTGGGTCAGGTCGTCGACGCGGTTCTTGTAGTAGCGGTCGATGTCCCAGGCGTCCCACATGTTGGGGAAGTCCTGGTGCAGCTGGAACAGGTTCGCGGGCTTGCCGGCCGGGATCGTCTCGCGACCGGTCGCCTTGTCGATCGCCGAGGTGATGAGACCCTCGGCCGAGACGGTGACCGCGACCAGTTCGTTCTCGAGCAGGAATCCGTCGGGACGCTCGGTGAGCGAGGCCATCTCGCCGTCCTCTGCGGCCTCTGCGGCGCCGAGCGAGCGCCCCTCGCCGACCGAGGTCGGCGTGAACCGCAGCACCCTGTCGCCCTCGCCGGCGAGCGTCGTCCGCGCGGCGGCGGACAGCTCCTCGGCATCCGCCACGACCTTGGTGAGCACCTCGACGGCCTCGCGGTGCACCCAGGCGATCGACGTGCCGGGCAGGATGTCGTGGAACTCGTGCAGCAGCACGATCTGCCACAGCCGGTCGAACTCCTCGTGCGGGTACTCGGCGCCCTTGCGGACGCTGGCGGTCGCCGCCCACAGCTCGGCCTCGATCAGCGCCTGCTCGGCCCAGCGGTGCAGCGCCTTGGTGGCGTGCTGGCTGGTGAGCGTGCCGCGGTGCAGTTCGAGGTACAGCTCGCCGACCCAGACGGCGGGGTCGGTCAGCTCGGCCTTCGCCTCGTCGAAGAACTCGTCGGGATGCTTCCACTCGACCTTCGCGGAACCCTCGAGATCGGCAAGACGCGACGCCTTTCCGGTCATCTCACGGGTCGTGCCGCCGCCGCCGTCGCCCCAGCCGACAGGGGCGATCGACCGGGTCGCGACGCGGTTCTCCTTGAACTGGCGCGACGCCTTGGCGACCTCCATGCCGGACAGCTGCGAGTTGTAGGTGTCCATCGACGGGAAGTGCGTGAACATGCGCGAGCCGTCGATGCCCTCCCACAGGAAGCTGTGGTGGGGGAAGACGTTGCGCTGGTTCCACGAGATCTTCTGCGTGAAGAACCACTCGAAGCCGGCGCGGCGCATGAGCTGCGGCAGTGCGGGGGAGTAGCCGAAGCTGTCCGGCAGCCAGACGCCCTTCGAGCGGATGCCGAACTCGCGCTCGAAGAAGCGCTGGCCGTGCGAGAACTGGCGCACCAGCGACTCACCGGTGGGCATGACGGTGTCGGACTCGACCCACATCCCGCCCAGCGGCAGGAACTTGCCCTCGGCGACGGCGGCCTTGATGCGCGCGTAGACCTCGGGGCGGTGCTCCTTCATCCAGGCGTACTGCTGCGCGCTGGACATGCCGTACTTGAACTGCGGCTGCTCGTCGATGAGCGTCGTCATCGACGAGGTGGTGCGGGCGACCTTGCGCACGGTCTCGCGCACCGGCCACAGCCAGGCGGAGTCGATGTGCGCGTGGCCGATGGCCGCGATCTGGTGCGCGCTGGCCTCGGCGGGCGCGGCCAGCACCTCGGCGAGCTGGGCGCGGGCATCCGGCGCCGTCTCGATGATGCGCTGCAGGTCGAGCACGTCGAGGGCGTTGTCGAGGGCCTGCAGGATGCGCATGCGGCGGGGGCTGGTCTCGGGCAGCTCGGCCTGCAGCTCGAGGAGCACGTCGAGGTCGAGGGACAGCTCGAACACCTCGGACTCGAAGACGGCGAGGTCCATGTGCCGCACGCGGTACAGCGGCTCGGGCGAGGAGGTCTGGATGTCGCCCTCCTGCGTCGGCAGGAAGGGGTGGTAGTCGAGCAGCACCGGGTTGGATGCACCCTCGAGGTAGAACTCGACGGCCTGGCCGGCCTCGGCGTCGACCGGCAGCCACTGGTTGCGCGGGTTCAGGCTCTTGATCGGCGTGCCGTCGGGGCGGTAGGCGAGAGCCTCGCACTGGAAGCCGGTCATGTTCACGTCGAAGCCGAGGTCGACGAGCGCCTCGACCTTCCTGCCCGCCCACTCCGCGGGCACCTCACCGCGGACACGGAACCAGGTGGTGCCCCAGGCCGGGCCCCACATGCTTCCGGCGGTGAAGGGCTCGAAGTCGAGGGCGAAGCCGTCCGCGGGGGCGATGGGTTCACCCGGCAGCTGGTGCGCGGCGATCTCGAGCGGCACGCGCTTCGAGTGGATGGCGGGGACGACGCGCTCTGTCAGGACGCGCTTGACCCGGCCGACGGTGAGGGAGGTGTCTTCATGCATCGGTGTCTGTCCTTCGGATGCCAGAATGTGGGTGTGCTCGCCGCTGGGGACGAGCAACTAAAACGATCTAGTACGGTGAGTCTATGTCACGGTCCAAGCGTGTCACCATCTCGGACATCGCGCGCGAGGCGGGAGTCTCGCCCGGCGCGGTGTCTTTCGCGCTGAACGGACGCCCCGGTGTCAGCGAGGAGACTCGCCGCCGCATCCTCGAGGTGGCGGATCGGCACAGTTGGCAGCCGAGTTCCACCGCCCGTGCACTGGTCGGCGCGAAGGCCGGCGTCATCGGCCTCGCGGTCAATCGCCCCGCCCGCACGCTGGGCACTGAGGCGTTCTTCACAGAACTGATCGCCGGCGTGCAGTCGTCCCTCGCGACCCGTCGGATCGGCCTGCAGATCGTGGTCGTGCCGACCATCGAGGAGGAGATCGCCACCTATCGGCGCTGGAGCAGCGCGAATCAGGTGGACGGGGTCATCGTGCTGGACCCGCGGGATGACGACCCACGACTGGACGCGCTGAGCGACCTGCGGCTGCCCGCGGTCGTGATCGGCAGCGGAAGGCCCGCCGAGGACAGCGATGACACCGCGGTGATCTGGCTGGATGACGACGATGCCGCCCACACCGTGTTCGACTACCTCGCAGGCCTCGGCCACAAGCAGGTCGTCTATGTCTCGGGCCCGGCGGAGTTCCAGCACACCCGCATCCGCGCCGCAGTGCTGGCGGGACTGGAGTCGCGCGGCGTGAGCGGCGAGACGATCGCCACCGATTTCTCGCCGGCGCAGGCGTCCACCGCCGCGCGCAGGCTGCTCAGCCGGGCGGAGCGGCCCACCGCGATCGTGTTCGACAACGACGTGATGTGCATCGCCGGCCTTCGGGTCGCTCAGGAGATGGGCGTCGCCGTGCCAGGGGATCTGTCGCTGGCGTCGTTTGACGACTCGGTGGTCACGGGCCTGGTGCACCCGTCGATCACCTCGCTCACCCGCGACACGTTCGAGCTGGGCGTGCGGTCGGCCGATCTGCTACTGGAGCGGCTCGACTCGGCGGATGCCCCGGGCGACCGGCCCGGCCCGCGCCCGACGCTCACCGTCCGCGAGAGCACGTCCCGCCCGCGCGGCTGACGCGCGTCAGGCGGCGGGCAACCAGGGAGTCGGGTCCCAGCCGAAGCTCTCGGCCCAGGCCATCAGCTCGGTGCGCAGGCTCGCCGCGACCTCCGGATGCTGCGCCGACACATCGGTCGTCTCGGCCGGGTCGGCGTCGAGGTCGGCGAGGAACACGGATGCCGGGTCGAACGGTCCGCCGAGGTGCTCGCGTGCGGCGAGCGTCAGCTTGAACCTGCCGCGGCGCGCGGCGAGCTGCGGACCGTACTCCCAGAACAGGGTGCGCTCGGCGGCATCCGCTCCGCGCAACTCGTCCAGCACGCTGGCCCCGTCGATGCCGGACGCGGAGGGAAGCTCCGCGGCCTCGAGCACGGTCGGCAGCAGATCCATCATCGCCGCGGGCGTCTGCCAGGACGTCCCGGCGGACAGTCCCGCCGGCCAGGAGATGATCGCCGGCACCCGGATGCCGCCCTCGAAGAGCGAGCCCTTGTTGCCGCGCAGACCGCCGGTGGAGCCGCCCTGGTAGTCGATCTCCTCGCCGTTCAGCCAGTTGCGGCTCTCGGTCGACGGGCCGTTGTCCGACGAGAAGAACACGATCGTGTTCTCGGCCACGCCCGCGGCGTCGAGCGCATCGAGGATCCGTCCCACCCCGTCGTCCATGGCCGAGATCATCGCGGCCATGATGCGGCGGTCCTCGGGCAGCTCCGGAAACCGATCCACGTACTCCGCGGGCGCGTGCATCGGATAGTGCGGCGCGTTGAACGGCACGTAGCAGAAGAACGGCTCGTCACCCGAGGACGCGATGAAGTCGACCGCCTTCTCGGCGATGACCTCGGTGAGGTAGCGGCCGTTGTCGTAGACCTCGCGCTCGTCGTCCCAGAGGTCGTGCACCGGGTTCAGGCCCTGGCCCCAGTAGAAGATGTGCGAGTAGTAGTCCACGCAGCCGGCGAGGAAGCCGAAATGCCGCGAGAAGCCGCGGTCCATCGGGCGGTAGCCCTCGCCCACGCCGAGGTGCCACTTGCCGAAGATACCGGTGCGGTAGCCCTCGTCCTGCAGCCGCGACGCGAGCGTCGGCTGCTCCGGCAGGCCCGGTGTCCCGCGCTTGCCGCCGAGGATCTCCTGCACGCCGGCGTGCACCGGATGCCGCCCGGTCAGCAGCGCCGCGCGCGACGGCGAGCACACCGGCGAGTTCGAGTACCAGTCGGTCATTCGGATGCCGCGGGCGGCGAGCCGGTCCAGGTGCGGGGTGCGGATGTCGTCTGAGCCGAAGCATCCGATGTCGCCGTAGCCCAGGTCATCGGCGTAGATGACGACGACGTTCGGGCGCGACATCAGCCGACGACCGTGTTGTTCGACGAGTAGGTGCCCACGCCGGCCGACAGGTCGGGGCGGACGAGCTCGGTGATCGCGCGGGACGCCAGGATGCCGGCATCCGCCGCATCCTTCGACGTGATGAACGCGGGGTCGAGGCCGTCGCTGCACGCGTCGACCCAGGCCTGGAAGATGGCGCCGCCGGGGCTCATCGCCGCACGGCTGACCGGGGTCTCGTCGTCGTCCACGTCGATCACGATGCCGAGTGAGCGCACGGGGGCGGCCTGCCGCTCGCGCAGTTCGGGGATGATCGAGGCGAAGCGCTCGCCGATCGGCTTGACCGCACCGTCGTTGGAGATCAGACCGAGGGAGTACTCCAGCTCGGGGTAGTCGGCGAGGCTGCGGCTGACGTCGTGCGAGCACCACCAGGTGACGCCCCACAGGTTCTCGGTGCGGGCGGCGGAGCGCACGGTCGCCTCGAGGAAGCCGGGCGTCTCGTCGGGCGTCAGGCAGTTCGACGGCGCCCCGACCTCCTGCAGCCAGATGGGCCGGCTCGGATCGGTCGCGAAGGCGCGCGACAGCTCGATCATGTACTCCGCGTGCCGGTCGGATGCCACGGAGCGGCCGCCGTACCGCTGCGCGGTGCCGTTGAAGATCCAGGAGTGCACGGTGGTCATGGCGCCCAGGCGCGAGGCATGCGCCGGGGTGAAGCCGTGTCCGTCCATGTACCAGGCGGCGTCGTACTCGCTGTGCACGTGCTGTTGCCCCGGGGCCGAGCGGTCGGCGGCGTCGAGCAGCTGCGTGAGCCAGTTCGCGGCCTCGTCGGGGGTGACCGGCCACTGGTGCGGGTGGGTCTCGGCCGAGAACTGGTTGACCTCGTTGCCGAGCGTGAAGCCGAGGAAGTTGCCCGCGTCGCCCAGGGCGGCGCCGAGACGCTCGACCAGCGCGACCTGACCGCTGAGCGCCTCGGGGTGCGTGAACATGTTCTTGTCGTGCCAGGTGAACAGCCACGACGGCACGAAGTCGAAGCTCGACAGGTGCCCCTGGATCACGTCGACGCTGGCGTCCATGCCGAACTCGGCCGCCACGTCGACGACGGCGCGCACGTCGGCGACGGCCTGCTCGCGGATCAGGGTGCGGTTCGGCTGCAGCACCGTCCACAGCGGGAAGATGCGCACGTGGTCGAGGCCGAGCGACGCCAGGCCGGCGAAGTCACGGCGCACGTCGTCGAGGTCCAGCGACATCCAGGAGTGCATCCACTCGGTGGCCGGCGTGTAGTTGGCGCCGAAGCGAAGAGGGGCGGTCATCGGGTGCGTCCTTCCGGGACAGGCTGGCGGGGGTGCGGGGTGTCGCCGAGCTCGAGCTGCAGATCCCACAGCTTCAGAGTCAGTTCACGGCGGATGTCCGCGTAGGCGGGGTCGAGGTGGACGCTGTTCAGCTCGTGTGGATCGTTCTCGAGGTCGAACAGCTCCCACTCGGGCGGGAAGGTGAGGTTGCCGGTGTTCGGCAGGTCCATCCCGTCGGCGTAGAAGTAGATGAGCTTGTAGCGATCGGTGCGGATTCCGTAGTGCGCCCAGACGTGATGCATGTGGTCGTCGTGCTCGTAGAACCGATAGTAGTGAGCGTCGCGCACCGGCTCGGGATCGTCCCCGGTGAGCATCGGCGCGAGGCTCGCGCCCTGCATCCCGCTGGGAGCGTCGACACCGGCGAAGTCGAGGATCGTCTGCGCGATGTCGACGTTCGACACGAGGTTCTCGGATGCCCGGCCGGCGGCCACGCGGGCCGGATAGCTCAGCACCAGCGGCATCCGCAGCGACTCCTCGTACATGAAGCGCTTGTCGAACCAGCCGTGCTCGCCGAGGTAGAAGCCCTGGTCGGAGGCGTAGATCGTGACCGTGTCGTCGGCGTGGCCGCTCTCAGTGACGAACGAGGTCAGGGCCTGCACGCTCTCGTCGACAGCCGCGACGCAGCGCAGGTAGTCCTGCATGTAGCGCTGGTACTTCCACGCCGCGCGCTCCTCGTAGGCGAGCTCGGTGGGCGGATCCTGCTTGAGGTCGATGTCGTAGAGGTGGTCGGCGATGCGCATGGTGGCGCTGTGCGCCGGGGTGCCGCGGCCTGCGTAGTCGTCGTGGAACGTCTGCGGCAGCGGGATCGGATCGGTGAAGAGATCCGCATGCCGGGGGTGGTACTGCCACGACCGGTGCGGCGCCTTGTGCCAGACCAGCACGCAGTAGGGCTCGTCGCCCTGCTCGGCCATCCACGCCAGAGCGTGCTCGGTGAGGATGTCGGTGACGTAGCCCTCGTGCCGTGTGCGGCCCTCGGCGGTGATCAGCTCGGGATCGAAGTACTCACCCTGGTCGGGCAGCACCTCCCAGTGGTCGAAGCCGGCCGGGTCGTATCCCTCGCCGTGGCCGAGGTGCCACTTGCCGAACATCGCGGTGCGGTAGCCGGCGGCCTGCAGCGCGGTGGCGAAGGTCTCGTGATCGTTCGTCAGGTGCGTCGCGAGCGTGGTCACGTCGCTGGTGTGGCTGTAGGTGCCGGTGAGGATGGCGGCACGACTCGGAGTGCAGAGCGAGTTCTCGACGAGCGCCCGGTCGAACCTCATGCCGGCCTCGGCGATCGCGTCGATGCCGGGGGTCGTGTTCACCACTGACCCGTAGGCGCCGATCGCGTTCGACGCGTGGTCGTCGGTGAGCACGAACACGAAGTTCGGGCGGCGGTGCGCGGTCATCGTTGTCCCCTCGGTAGACGGTATGCGATACTTACCGTACTATAGCGGTTTAGTAAGGGATGCCGGAGCTCAGGGCTGCGGGTCCTCGGCCACTTCGAAGGAGAATGCCCATGAAGATCCGATCGATTCTCGCCGCGGGCGTCGCGGCGTCGGTCGCTGTCGTCCTCGCCGGTTGCACCGGTGGCGGCGCCCCGCAGAGCGGCGGCTCGTCGGACGGCGAGATCACGGGGAACATCACGTTCCAGACGTGGTCGCTGAAGAACGACAAGTTCACCCCGTACTTCAACGACGTCATCGCGGCGTTCGAGAAGGAGCACAAGGGCGTGAAGGTCAACTGGATCGACCAGCCCGCCGACGGCTACGAGGACAAGATCCTGCAGCAGGCCGAGTCCGGCGAGCTGCCCGACGTCGTCAACCTGCCGCCGGAGTACGCGGCGGAGCTCGCCAAGGCCGGCCAGCTGGTCGACCTGAAGAAGGAGTCCAAGGTCATCGGCGACTACGTCGACGGCGGTCTCGCGGGTTACACCTACGACGGTCTCGACGGCACCTTCGGCTTCCCGTGGTACCTCGGCACCAACCTGAACTACTGGAACACGGAGCTGCTCGGCAAGGCCGGCATCACCGCGCCTCCCGCAGACTTCGAGACGACCCTCGACGACGCCGACAAGCTCGCCGCCAAGGGCGTGCAGATGATGTCCGACATCCCCGATGTCAAGGCGCTGCAGTGGATGGTCTCCGACATGGGCGGCGAGTACCCCTTCCAGAAGGACGGCAAGTTCGTCTTCGACACCCCCGAGGCCGAGAAGATCATCGACCGCTACGCCAAGCTCTACAAGGCGGGCGGCGTGAGCCCTGAAGCGCTTCAGGGTGCCGGCACGGCCAACGCGAACATCAACAACTTCAACAAGGGCACGGTGGCGTGGACCACCGCCGGCCCGAACTACATCGACAAGGACGTGGCGGTCAACGCCCCGACCCTGCTGCCCAAGGTCAAGGTGAGCGGCGGCTTCGGCGACGCTCCGCTGTTCCTGCAGGGCATCAGCGTGGCATCCGGCTCGAAGAACTCCGCGACCGCGCTGGCGTTCGCCGAGTACGTGACCAACACGCCGAACCAGATCGAGTTCGTGAAGCTGGCCGCTGGCTTCTTCCCCGGCACCAAGGAGGCGAACGCCGACCCGTCGAAGTTCGCCGAGACCGCGCAGAACCCCGAGCAGGAGCAGGCGACGAAGTTCGCTGCCGAGCAGATGGACAGCGCGCGCACCCCGGGTGCTCCCGGCTTCACGGAGGACATGAACACGTACGCGAAGCAGCAGATCGCCCTGGCGGTCCGCGGTGACATCTCGGCGAAGGAGGCCCTGACCAAGGGCCAGGACTACGCCAACCAGAACGTCACCAAGTAACACGGTGTGACGCGGAGAGGGTGAGCGGAATGAGAAGACAGCGCTGGTACACGCCGTACCTGCTGGTACTGCCCGGCGTGATCTGGGTCCTGGTGTTCGCACTGTGGCCGTTCCTGAACACGGTGTTCCTCGCGTTCACCGATGCTCGCCCTCTCCGCCCCGTCAAGTTCGTCGGACTGGAGAACTTCGCCAAGATCGGCACCGACGAGCGCTTCGGCTACGCGCTGACGACCTCCCTCGTCTACGTGCTCGTCTGCGTGCCGCTGCTGACCTTCATCCCACTTCTGCTGGCGCTGCTGGTGCACCGGAAGATCCCGGCGATCGGCTTCTTCCGCACCACGTTCTACTTCCCCGTCATCGCCTCGGCCGTGGTCGTCGCGATCGTGTGGGAGTTCCTGTTCTCCAGCACCGGCACCATCAACTCGGCGCTGAAGTTCTTCGGCCTGGCGGATCGGCCGATCGAGTTCCTCTCCGACCGCTGGCTGCTGATCTTCTGCGCCATCGGACTCACGGTCTGGAAGGGCCTCGGCTACTACATGGTCGTGTACCTCGCGGCACTCGGGAACGTGGGGCGCGAGCTGCACGAGGCCGCCGCGATGGACGGCGCCGGCGCCTGGCGCCGGTTCTGGTCGGTCACCGTGCCCGGCGTCCGCGGCCCGATGATGCTGGTCTCGGTGCTGATCTGCGTCGCCGCCGTGCGCGTGTTCACCGAGCTCTACGTGCTCTCGCACGGCTCCGGCGGCCCCGGAGGCCAGTCCATGAGCATGGTCATGCTCATCCAGTCCATGGGCAAGGGGCTGAACGGGCAGATCGGCTACGCGTCGGCGATCTCCATCGTGCTGTTCCTGCTCACCCTGGTGCCGCTGCTCGTGGTCGGCATCGCCAACAACGGTGACGTGCTGAAGGAGATGGCGGTGAACCGGCGCATGCGCCGCGCCGCCCGTGCCGCGAAGCGCGCCGAGGAGGTTTCGGCATGAGCCTGATGGGATCCCGCGAGACCGCGGCGCTGGTGGAGCAGACCGAGGCGACGATCGAGAAGCGCCGCACGCCGCGCGAGCCGCGTGTCAAGGAGAAGGCCTACCGCACCAAGGGGTCGGCCGACATCCTCAAGCCGTCGCTCGGCGGTCTGATCGGCAAGTACGTGCTGCTGCTCGTCATCCTCGTCATCATGGTGTACCCGTTCGTGTGGCAGCTCTCCACATCGTTCAAGGGCAACGGTGAGGACATCTACGCGTTCCCGCCCTCGCTCATCCCGGATGCCGCCACGTGGGATCACTACGCGGCCGTGTTCCGCACGATCCCGGTGCTCGACTACGCGCGCAACTCGCTGGTGGTCGGCGTCGGCACGGTGATCACGAACGTCGTCTTCGCGACCCTTGGCGGCTACGCCCTCGGCTGCCTGAAGTTCCGCGGCAAGGGCATCGTGATGGCGATCTTCTTCTCCACCCTGCTTCTGCCCGGCGAGGTCACACTGACCAGCCAGTACCTGACCGTGAAGTCCCTCGGCCTGGCGAACACCCTGTGGGGCGTGTTCCTGCCCGGCGCGATCGCGGCGATCAACGTGCTGCTGATGGCCGCCGCCTGCCGCATGATCCCGGCCGACACGCTCGACGCCGCCACGATCGACGGTGCGAACACGATCCAGCGGCTGCGGCACATCGTGTGGCCGAACATCCGTGGCATGGTCTCGGTGGTGGCCCTGTTCGCCTTCATCGGCTCGTGGGACGAGTTCCTCTGGCCCCTCGTGGTGCTGTCCGACCCCGCGAACTACACGCTGACCGTCGGTATGGACTACCTGAACTCGAACTTCGGCGCCAACCCGCGCGTCATCGCCGCCGGCACGATGATCGCCCTGGTGCCGATCATCATCCTGTTCGCGGTGCTGCAGAAGCAGTTCTTCAAGGGCGTCGAAGAGGGCAGCGTCAAGGGATGATCTGGTCCGCCCTGCCGCAGCCCGCGCGGATCGACCTGGCGGGCGGCGCCTGGCGCCCCGCTTCGGCGCAGGTCGTCGCTCAGGCCCCCGAGTTCGCCCGTGAGGCGGAGCGGCTCCGGGGCGAGCTCGCCGCCCTCGGCATTCCGGAGGGCGCGGATGCCCGCGTCCTGCTCGGCGCGGCCGAAGACTCCTCGCCGGGCGCGGCGGTCGCTCCGGGGGGAGCGCCCGCCCCCGGTGAGGCCTACGAGATCTCCGTCGGCGACGACATCGAGATCCGCACGGCGACGCAGGTGGGCGCGTTCCGCGCCACCCGCCAGGTGCTGCACAACCTGCGCGCGCAGGGCGTCGTCCCGCGCGGTCGGGTCGCCGGTGCGCCGGCGGTCGCCGAGCGCGGCATCCATCTCGACGCCGCTCGCAAGTTCTACCCGGCGCAGTGGATCATCCGGATGCTGCAGGATGCGGCCGATGTCGGCGTGAACGTCTTCCAGTGGCACTTCTCCGAGAACGAGGGGTTCCGGCTGGAATCGGCTGCGTTCCCCGAGGTCGTCTCCGCCGAGCACATCACCCGGGCCGAGGCGGCGCAGATCGTCGAGATCGCCCGGGACCTGCACATCGACGTCGTGCCGTCGCTGGACATGCCCGGTCACCTGAGGCAGGTCCTCGCGCAGCATCCGGATCTGCGGCTCCCGCCGGGGACCGACCCCGAAGACCCGGCCGAGGCCGGGATCATCGGCACCGATCACGCCCTCGACATCACGCGCCCCGAGGCGGTGGACTTCGCGTGTCGGCTGATCGACGACATGGTGCCGGTGTTCCCGCACTCCACGAAGTGGAACCTCGGCGGCGATGAGTTCGTCGCCTTCGAGCGCATCGAGGACTATCCCGCGCTGACGCATGCCGCGCACGCGCGCTTCGGCGCGGACGGCACGGGCTTCGACCTGCTCACCGACTTCGTGAACGAGATCGCTGCGCACCTGCGCGGGCACGACCTGCAGCCGCGGGTCTGGAACGACGGGATGCTGCGCAGCGCGCAGGTGCCCCTCGACCCCGACGTCGTACTGACGTGGTGGACCAACTGGCATGCCGGCATGCGCCCGGTGTCCGAGGCCGTCGCCGCCGGGCACCGCCTCGTCAACGTGAACGACAACCTCTTCTACTACGTGCTCGGAGAGAACGCCGGCTACCGGTATCCGACCGCCGAGAAGGTCTGGGCGGCGGACTGGCATCCGGGACTGTTCCCGAGCCTGTGGGGTCCTGAGGGGCAGGCCACGGTGCGTCAGGAGATGACCCGGCCGTATTCGGACCTGCTGCTCGGATGCTCGTTCGCCATCTGGTCCGACAAGGGCGGTCCGCAGACCGTGGAAGAGGTCGCCGCCGGCATCCGTGCGCCGCTGCGCGCCATGGCCGAACGTGCCTGGAACGGCGGCAGTGCGCTGTCGCTGTCGGAGTTCACGGCGCTGGACGCCGCAATAGACGAAGCGCGGGGCTCATAGGAGCGGGCGTGGGAACCCCTCCACTCGAAGGAGAGATGAAGGATGAGACGAACGACAGCGGCACTGAGCATCGGAGTGCTTCTCAGCGGACTCGCCGCCTTCGGCGGCAGCGCCGCCATGGCCGACGAGGCACCGGCTCAGATCGGGAACACCTCTCAGTGCACAGCCGACCCGCTGGTCATGGCGTACTACCGCACGTGGCGCGATGTCACGGTGCCGCACGACGCCAACTCGAACCTGCCGGACCCGAATGTCACGAAGATGACCGACCTCCCGGCCGAGGTCGACGTCGCAATGGTCTTCGACGCGGGCAAGACGGCCGACACCGACTACTGGAAGACGCTGCGCGACGAGTACGTGCCGACGCTGCACGCGCGGGGCACGCGCGTGGTCTACACGCTGTGGATCGACAAGCTCGCCAAGGCCGACATCCCGCTGACGGACGAGGCCTACCGCGAGTACGCGCAGCAGTTGGTCGACACGTACGTCACGCAGTACGGCCTCGACGGCATCGACATCGATGTGGAGTCGTACCCCACCGGTGACAACCTCACCAGGGCGATCGGCGTGTTCAAGGCGCTCGGCGAGATCATCGGACCGAAGTCGGGCAGCGACAAGCTGTTCATCTTCGACACCAACCAGACCGGCAGCACCCCGCTGTTCGAGGCGGTGTCCGACAACGTGTCGTACGTGCTGCTGCAGGCGTACGGCCGGGACGCGAGCAGGATGCAGAGCACCTGGGAGACGTTCGCCGACGACATCGCGCCGTGCCAGTTCCTGCCCGGATTCTCGTTCCCGGAGGAGCAGGATCGCACCCACTGGGGCGATGCCGAGGGCATCTACGACGCGGCGACGGCGCCGTCCTACCTCGCGCACAAGTACGCGACGTGGCAGCCGAAGGGCGGACAGAAGGGCGGCTTCTTCGCCTACGCCGTCGACCGCGACGGCAAGGTCTGGGGCGACGACACCATCACGCCGACGAAGTTCACCTGGATGAAGAACCTCGCCGCCGTGCAGGACGACGCCGCCGGTGTCGCTCCGAAGCCGACCACCGCATCGCTCGGTGGCGACCGCGTCACCGTGAGCGGCGTGGGCGCGCCGGGTGCTGAGGTCTCCGTGACCGTCGCCGGCCCCGGTCTGCGCCCGTCGGATGCCACGACCACCGCCGCCGTGGACGGCAGCTGGTCGATCACGCTGGACCGCAAGCTGACCGTGCCGCAGAGCGCCAAGGTGACGCAGAAGCTGGCGCACACCGACTCGTCTGAGCCGGTGACCGTCCGCTTCCGGCCGATGGAGCGCTGATCACGGGGCGCTGTTCTCCGGGCGGGTGAACCGCACGGAGAACAGCGCTCTGATCACCCGCCGGTAGAATCGGTCACTGCCGACCAAGGAGGCGCGATGGGGCAGGAAGCCGTGAAGAAGCATCAGGACTACAACCCGGGACCGCGGGTGGGGATCACGTTCTCGACGTTCGATCTGCTGCACGCCGGGCACATCATGATGCTCGCCGAGGCCAAGCGCCAGTGCGACTACCTGATCTGCGGCCTGCAGATGGACCCGACGCTGGACCGTCCAGAGAAGAACGCGCCCACCCAGACCGTCGTCGAGCGCTACATCCAGCTGCGCGGCTGCGAGTACGTCGACGAGATCGTGCCTTACTCCACAGAGCAGGACCTCGAGGACATCCTGCGCTCCTTCAAGCTCGACGTCCGCATCGTCGGCGATGAGTACGAGGACCGCGACTTCACCGGTCGCGCGTACTGCGAAGAGGCCGGCATCGAGCTGTACTTCAACAGCCGCAACCACCGCTTCTCCAGCTCGGGTCTGCGCAAGATCGTCGCCGCCAAGGAGGCGGAGCGACTCTCGCGGGCCTGAGCGCGGAGCCGCATGGCGCGAGCTCTAGGCTGACGTCATGACGACCCGCATCGCCGCGCTCGCCGCGACCCTCACTGCCACGGCTCTCTGCGCGACGGTGCTTGTGGGCTGCACCGCCGTGGAGCCCACCGCGGCGGAGCCTTCGTACATCGTCGAGGTCAGCGCTGCGCCGAAGCCGAGTGCCGCGCCGACGGCCGCCGAGACCGACCCGGATGCCTGTGCATCGAAGGCCATGGTTCAGCTCGGCGGTTCGCGTGCCAACATCAGCGGGAATCCCGTCGACCGCGGCCCGCGCGAGCTCGCCGCCGGTACCGTCGGCCGCGATGACGCCGGCACGATCGTCTCGTACACCGTCGCAGCGGGCGATGCTCCCGCCGCGATCGGCGAACGGCTCTGCATCTCCGGCGCCGACGCGCTGGCCACGATGAATCACACCCGCACGATCCACCCGGGCCAGGTGCTGCGTCTCAACCAGGAGTCCGCGCCGTGGGTGCCGTACTACAACCCGGCCGAAGCCGAAGCGGGGTTCCAGCAGATCCCGTACCAGGAGGCCATCGAGGCCATGGGCCGGGCTGCTGACGCGAGCAAGGTCGACACGATGCGCGCGATCTGGCGCGAAAAGCTGAAGGCGATGTTCACGGATCCCGCCGTCATCGACGAGATCCAGAAGGCGCTCGACTCCGGCGACCTTGTCGTGCTGGATCAGATGTTCTCCTGAGCAGGTCTGACCACCTATAGGCATCACTGATGTGCATATAGGTTTGCTATATGTCCATCCCAGAACTGCGCGCCTTCGATGCCGTGGCATCCGAGGGAGGATTCACTCCTGCGGCGCGGGCACTGGGGGTCCGTCAGCCGACTGTCTCAGGTCAGGTCGGCGCACTCGAACGACGTTTCGGAGTGCAGCTGATCGACAGGGCGACGGGGGAGCCGACGCAGCTGGGCAGGCGGCTGAAACAGCTCACGGCACCGATGCTCGGACTGCACCGTGCAGCCGAACGGCTTCTCGAGGGCGCGTCCGGTGCCGGGACGCGGCGCGTGCGCCTGGTCGTCGACACGCCCGTCAGCGTCATGCCGCTGCTGCAGGCCGTGCGCGAGGTGATTCCAGAGGCCGAGTTCGACGTGGGCGTGGCCAATGGCGGCGCGGCGATGGACCAATTGCGCGCCGGTCGGGCCGATGTCGTCGTGGTCGCGGATGCGCCCCAGGGCGAGGGCTTCGATCGCACGGAGCTGGCCAGGCAGGACCTGGCCGCTGTGGTGCGACACGACCATCGGCTCGCCGCCGGCAACGCCGTCCGCCTGGCCGATCTGCTGGCCGAGCCGCTGGTCCAGCGCGAGGCGGGGAGCGTGACACGGGCGACGCTGGAGCGCGCCGCGCGAGAGATCGGCGTGAAGCCGCGGCTGGCTCTGACCGTGGAGGGGCGGGAGGCGGCCGTCGCGGCTGTCGCTGCGGGGTTCGGATGCACGGTCATCGGCGAGCACGAGTTCATCGATGATCCGGGCGTCCTCATGCTGGATCTTCTGGAACCGAGCATCACTCTCATCGAGTATCTGGTGTGCCTGAGCGGGCAGTCCCGGACCGGCATCGTGGGAGCCATGTTCGCCGCCGCTGAGTCGCGTGATCATACCTTCTGAACCGGTTCTGAAACATCATCGCAGGGGGGTCCTCAGAGATCCGATGTCTCCTTGACGGGCCTCGTCCCGCTCGGCTGGAATCTCACTGCGAGGCGACCGATGTCATCCGAGAGCGGTGCCCGCCTCAGCTGACAACGACGTACAGAGATGGGTTCCGACATGGTTGATCACCGAATCTCCCCTGTGATGCTGGACCGGCGCGGCTTCTTCGGCCTCGCCGCAGCCGCCTCCTTGTTCGCTCTCGCGGGCTGTTCGAGCGGCGGCACGGGCTCGGCCAGCGGCGGTGGCGCGGCCGGTGGCACCGCCTTCCGTGCGCCGAAGTACGTGGCTCCTGAGGCATCGGATGCGCTGCTGGTCAGCAAGGTCGAGGGCGTGCCCCCAATCGTGATCAAGCCCGTCCAGACCTGGATCGACGCGATCAAGACGAAGCCCGCGAGCGGCGGCGACGTGACGGCCCTTGAGATCATCTGGTCCGGGCCCGGGTCGCCGCTGAAGAGCAATGACCGCTGGCAGGCGGTCAACAAGGAGCTCGGCGCGACGCTGAAGCCCACGCTGGTGCCGTCCGGGTCGTACGACCAGAAGACCGCGACGATCCTCGCGAGCGGTAAGGTCCCCGATCTCGCCTTCATCCTCGACGAGACCCCGACCGTCGCGCAGGCGATCGAGGACGGCGCCTTCGCCGATCTCTCCGACGTGCTCGCTGGAGACGGCATCCTGAAGTACCCGAACCTCGCCAAGATCGAGACGTCCGCCTGGAAGGCCGCGGCCAAGAACGGCCGCATCTACGGCGTCCCGAGCGCGAACGGCCTGGTGGGCCAGTTCCCGGTGATCCGCACCGATCTGATGGCACAGGTCGGCTTCACCGAGGTGCCGGGCGACACCGAGAACTTCGGCAAGATGCTCACCGAACTCGCCAAGCTCAAGCGGGACTCCGCCGGGCGCCGGTTCTATGTGCACAACACTCTGAACCAGGGCGGCATGCCGCTGTTCCGGGCATCCTTCGGGATCGGTGCGGACTACTCGCTCGATGGCAAGGGGGAGCTCACCGCGTTCATGCTGCGTGACGAGTACCCCGACTTCATCGCCTACGTCGCCGATCTGTGGAAGAAGGACGTGTTCCACCCGGACACCTTCGGCACCAACATCGACAACCGGCAGTTCGGCCTCGGGAAGGAGGCGATGTCGGTCGCAGGCTTCTCCGGCCACTACTGGCGCGCCGAGGGGCAGGTCAACAAGCTGCTCGGCGGGGTGCCCGGCGCCAAGGTCACCCACTTCGTCTTCCCGAGCGCCGCCGGCACGGCCCCGGTCTTCTCCCGCAGCAGCGGCTACTGGGGCATCGTCGCGCTCAGCGCCGCTGCGGCGAAGGACGAGAAGCGCCGGCACGAGCTGCTGAGCATCGCCGACTGGTTCTGCGCACCGTACAACAGCAAGGAGCAGCGACTGATCCGCTATGGAGTCGAGGGGCTCGACTTCACCATCGACGACGAGTTCAACGTCGTCTCGGCCGCCCGCGAGGGACATGAGGAGGATGGTTCCGCCACCAACCTCGGCATCTCGGGCTACCCCGTCAACTTCATGCCGTCGGACACCGTGCATCTGGCCGAGAACGTGCTCGCCTGCATGGAGGGCATGGTCACGAACACGGTGGACAACCCCGTGGCGGGCATCGTCAACCAGGCCAAGATCAAGAAGGACGCTGCGCTGACGCAGGTCATCACCGACTACCAGAACGGCATGGTCACAGGGCGCAAGCCGGTCACGCAGGTGAAGGAGTTCCGCAAGGCCTGGCTCTCGCAGGGTGGCCAGGCCGTGCTCGACGAGTACAAGAAGACGATCGACGAGGCGAAATGACGGTCGCGGGGGCGCTCAGACGCGACCGCACAGACACGAAGGATCTGCTTCCCCCGCTGGTGATCGAGCAGCGCAGGCGCTCTCTGTGGACGCGGATGCGCCGCGAGCGACAGACGTACCTGTTCATCATCCCCGGGATGCTGTTCTTCATCGTCTTCGCCTACGTGCCCATGCTGGGCAACGTCATCGCGTTCCAGGACTACACGCCGTTCCGCGGTATCCAGGGCTCGCCGTGGGTGGGACTGGACAACTTCGCTGCGATCTTCACCGACCCCGAGCTGCTCAACGCGATCGGCAACACCCTGGTGATCGCGTTCCTGCAGATCGTGTTCTCCTTCCCTGCGCCGATCCTGCTGGCGCTGCTGCTGAACTCGCTTCTGTCCGAACGGGTCAAGCGCAGCATCCAGTCGATCGTCTACCTGCCGCACTTCCTGTCCTGGGTGATCGTGATCTCGATGTGGCAGCAGATCTTCGGCGGCACCGGCGTGATCGCCCAGTTGTTCGAGGCCATCGGCGTGGACGGCGTCAACATCATGACCAACCCCGACACCTTCAAGGCGCTCGTCACCGCACAGGTGATCTGGAAGGACATCGGCTGGGGCACGATCATCTTCTTCGCGGCGATCGCCGCGATTCCGATGGAGCTCTATGAGGCGGCAGCGGCGGACGGAGCGAACTCGTGGCGGCGGATGTGGCACGTCACCCTCCCCGGCATGGTCCCGGTGATCTCGCTGCTGCTGGTGCTGACGCTGGGCAGTGTGCTCACCGTCGGCTTCGAACAGCTCTTGCTGCAGCAGCCCGCTGTCGGTTCGGATGCTGCAGAGGTGATCGACACCTTCGTCTACTTCCGCGGTATCGCCGGCGGGCAATGGGGCCTGGCTGCGGCAGCCGGCCTGTTGAAGGGTGTGGTCGGAACGATCCTGATCGTCGCGGCGAACAGGTTCGCCCGTCGCATCGGAACCGGAGGTGTGTGGTGAGCGCTCGTCAGCCCGCTGTCCGTCCGCTGTGGATGGAGAAGCCCTCGGGGTTCGTGCAGACGCTCAAGGTGCTCGTGATCGCGATGATCGTGCTGGTGATGCTGTACCCGGTCATCGCGGTGGTGCTGCAGAGCTTCGCCAGCGCGGATGCCGCGCTCTCCGGTGACCTCATCCCGAAGAGCTTCAGCACGTCCGCCTACCGGATCATCCTCAGCGGCGGCGTGGTCACACGTTCGCTGCTGATCACCGCCGGACTGACGATCGTCGGCACATTCCTGTCGATGCTGTTCACGACGACGATGGCCTACGGTCTGTGCCGGGTCAGGGACGTACCCTTCGCGAAAGCCGCTCTGATGCTCGTCATCGGAACGATGTTCTTCGGTGCGGGCATCATCCCGATGTACCTCATGGTGCAGTGGCTCGGTCTGCTGAACACGTACTGGGCGCTGATCCTGCCCGGGCTGATCGGGGCGTTCAACCTCATCGTCGTCCGGAACTTCTTCATGAACCTGCCTCAGGACGTGTTCGAAGCCGCCCGTATCGACGGCGCCGGCGAGATCCGCATCTTCTTCTCGCTCGTGCTTCCGCTGTCCAAGGCCGTGCTGGCCGTGATCGCGCTGTTCTACGCCGTGGGGTACTGGAACACGTTCTTCTCGGGAATGCTCTACCTGGACGACAGCGCGATGTGGCCGATCCAGGTGGTGCTGAACCAGTACGTGGTGCAGGGCGCGCCGCTGGGCACCCTGCAGAACCCCAACATGCCGCCCGCGCCTTCGGAGGCGGTCCGCGCGGCCGTCGTGGTGCTCGCGACCCTGCCGATCCTGATCGTGTACCCGTTCCTGCAGCGGTTCTTCACCAAGGGGGTGCTCACCGGCGCCATCAAGGGCTGACCCCGACCGCACGCATCCCTCCGAACGATTGGAACCTCATGGCCGCCGTGCCGCACCTGATCCCTGCCCCCGCCCACCTCGAGCTGACCGGCGCCGCGCCGTTCCGTCTCTCGTCGGATGCCCGCATCGTCGCGAGCGACCAGGACATCCGGGAGCTCGCCTTCGCGGCCGTCCGAGTCGCCACGGGGCGCGAGCTCCCCGTGGTCGGCTCCGAGCCCGGCCCCTGCGACATCGCCTTCGTGCCCGGTGAGGCTGGTGGCGAATCACCGGAGGGCCACCGTATCGAGGTCGGAGACGGCGGCATCCGTGTGATGGCGGGCGATCGGGCCGGGCACCTCGCCGCCGTGCAGACGCTCCGACAGCTGCTGCTCACGCCGGAGGGCGAGGAGGTCGAGGTGCCTGCGCTGCGCATCGAGGATGCCCCGCGATACGCCTACCGCGGCGCGATGCTCGACGTCGCGCGACACTTCTTCCCGGTCGACGTGGTCCTGCGGCTGATCGAGCACATCTCCGCCTTCAAGCTCAACCACCTGCATCTGCACCTGACCGACGACCAGGGCTGGCGCCTCGAGATCCCGGAGTATCCGGAGCTCACCGAAGCCGGGGCCGCGACTCAGGTCGGCGGGGGCGAGGGCGGCCACTACACGGTCGACGACTATCGCCGGATCGTCGCGCACGGCGAGAGACACGGTGTGACCGTCGTCCCGGAGTTCGACATGCCCGGTCACACCAATGCCGCACTCGTCGCCTATCCGGCCCTCTCGCCGGCCGGCTACGACCCGCGTCCGTACACCGAGACGGAGGTCGGGTTCTCGACGCTCGACATCGGCCCGGAGAGCACCTATGAGTTCATCGATACGGTGATCGGTCGGATCGCCGCCGAGACGCCGGGCCCGTTCGTTCACATCGGCGGCGACGAGGCGCGCAGCGCGGCGGATGCCGACTTCACGGCCTTCATGGCCCGGGCCACTCGCATCGTGCGTGAGCACGGCAAGACCCCCGTTGCCTGGCACGAGACGGGAAAGTGCCGGGATCTCGCCGAAGGCACGATCGGGCAGTACTGGGGCTACTCCTGGGAGCCTGAAGAGGACGCCGCTCCTGGACGCTCCTTCGTCGAACAGGGCGGCCGGCTGATCATGTCGCCCTCCGACCTGGTCTATCTCGACATCAAGCCGACGCGCGACTACCCGATCGGGCTCACCTGGTCGGCCCCGCGGATCTCGCTCGAGCAGGCCTACCGATGGGATCCGGCGACCGTGCTCAGCGGTGTCCCGGCAGGGGCGATCCTCGGGGTCGAGGCGCCGTTGTGGACCGAGACCGTGCAGACTGAAGGCGAGATCGACGCCATGTTCTTCCCGCGGCTGCTGGCCGTGGCGGAGCGCGGCTGGGCGGTCGAGCCGGCCGAGTGGCCGCAGTTCGAAGCCGCCGCGCAGGCGCAGGGCGACCTGTTCACCCGGCTCGGAGTGAGCCCGGGACCGGCGGGCAAGGGCCTCGCTCGCAAGAAGTGGAGGAGCTGACGATGGCGGACAAGGCGATGCCGATCACCCGCCGGACAGCGGCACTGCATCCCTCTCCCGCGCAGCTGCGCTGGCAGCAGGCGGGCGTCGGCGTGTTCTTCCATTTCGGGTTGAACACCTTCGCCGGCGTGGAATGGAGCGATGGCACGCTGCAGGCGACGTCCTTCGACCCGACCGGACTCGACGCCCGCCAGTGGGTCGCCGCGGCGCGGATCGCCGGTGCGAAGCATGTCGTGCTGACCGCGAAACACCACGACGGATTCTGCCTCTGGCCGACTGCGACCACGGACTACTCCGTGGCATCCAGCCCGTGGCGCGACGGGAAGGGCGACGTCGTGCGTGAGCTCGCCGACGCCTGCGCGGAGGCGGGGATGGGCTTCGGCCTCTACCTGTCGCCCTGGGACCGCAACGCGGAGTGCTATCCGGACGCCGCCGCCTACGACGACTTCTACGCCGCGCAGCTGACCGAGCTGTGCACGGGGTACGGGGACCTGGTCGAGGTGTGGTTCGACGGAGCGGGTTCGGCCGGGCGTGAGTACGACTGGAAGCGCATCACCGGCATCGTCCGCGAGCACCAGCCCGGTGCGGTGATCTTCAACATGGGCGACCCCGACATCCGCTGGGTGGGCAACGAGGACGGCCTGGCCGAAGATCCCGTGCTGTACGTCTCGGACTGGACCCCGAACGACGTCTTCACTGAGACCGTGCTGGACTTCGAACCCCGCTACCTCCCGCCGGAGTGCGACGTGTCGCTGCGGCATGGCTGGTTCTGGCATCCGTTCGACGAGCCGAAGACGCTCGAGCATCTGCTCGGCATCCACTACCGATCTGTCGGGCTGGGCGCGAACCTGCTGCTGAACGTGCCGCCGAACCGCGACGGCCTGATCGACGACGCTGATCTGGCCGTGGTCGAGGAGTACGCCGCGGAGCTGGCGCGGCGGTTCGGCGCGCCGGTCATGGCCGCGCTCTCGCAAGCGGAGCCTGGCGTGTGGGAGGCCCAGTTCGCCGACGCGGTCGAGATCGACCATCTCGAGCTGACCGAGGAACTGGATGCGGGGCAGCGCGTGTCCGCGCATCGTGTGCTGGCGGACGACGGGCCGGTGTGCGCCGGGGAGACGATCGGAGTGCGCCGCCTGCATCCGTTCGGAGCGCGCACAGTGCGGCGGCTGCGGATCGAGGTCGACGGTGTCGAGCCGGTGCTGACCTCGGTGACCGGTTATCGCACCGGCGCCGAGAGCGCGCCGGTGATGCCGACGGTCGAGGAGTACCGCGCGCCCGAGGCTGACATCGTCGTGATGTGACGGAGGGGCTGCGCCCGGGCGGTCAGGCCGACATCACACGGCCGAGTGACCGGGTGTAGTCCTCCTTGATGACGTCGAGGTGGGTCCAGCTCTCCAGCCCGCCGACCTGGGGGAGCGCACGGATCTCCTCCAGGACGGTGAGCACGCCCGCGGTCGACGAGCCGCCGATCGTGGCGATGAAGTCGTAGCTGCCGTGCGATCCCGCAGCGAAGTCGATGACCGGCGAATCGAGGATGTACTGCCGCACCGGGGCGGCGTCATCGCTCACGGTGATGCCGACGCCCACGGCGACGCGGTTGCGGGAGAGGCCGCCCGAGGGGATCGCAGAGATGCGGATGACACCCGCGTCGATGAGCCTCCGCACCCGGGAGCGTGCGGAGGACGGCGAGAGGTGCACGGCGTCGGCGAGCGCGCGGTAGCTCTCCCTTCCGTCGTGCTGCAGTGCGGCGATCAGGCGATGATCGAGCTCGTCGAGATCGATGTCGGTGCGGGAATCGGCGACGAAGAAGCCTCTGAGCACTTCCGCGTACGTGGTGACCCTGACCTGCCGCACGGCGGGGATGCGCCGCACCCGATCGAGCATCTCGTGCAGCCGGGCGTCATCACCATGCCGTGACTCGAAGACCAGGGGATGCGCGCCACTCACCATCGACACGAAGACGGCGTCGTCGATGCGGGCGATCTCCTCGGCCACGGGGCGGGCGGGACCTGTCACGCTCACCATCCCGTGGACCAGCACGTGGTGACCGGCGAAGCCGGGATCGAGTGCCGCCACCACGCGCAGCCCGTCGCGCTCGGTCAGCCGGCGCAGACGCTGGGACACGTAGTCGCGGGAGGTGCCGAGCAGGTCGGCGAGTTCCTGGATGCTGGCGCGTCCGTCCTTCTGCAGGGCGTGGATGAGCCGTCCGTCCAGGTCGTCCGGGTCGCGATCGGCTCGGCGCGGTGAGGTCGTTTCCTCGGTCATGAGCCCCCCTGATGTCTGTGTCCGCCGCGATGGGCGAAATAGCCGGATCTGCGAAGCGGCGGCCGCAGATCGCCGGTGATGAACGCAATGCTATCGGCGCATGGCACTCAATCACGAGAAGTCGCCTTTAAATCGATGGTGAAGAGCGTCATTAGGGCGAGCATCTGCGACAGAACCGGCCTATAGTCGGCACAGCCCGAAGGACTTTTACCCTCACCCCCACAGAGCAAGGGAGCCCTGTATGTCCGCCTCCACCGCCTCCCCGCAGGCGCCGTCGCATCGCCGAGCCCTCCGCGCCGGCTTCGCCGCCATGGCCGGCACCTCGATCGAGTGGTACGACTTCTACGTCTACGCGACCGCTGCCGCCCTCGTCTTCCCGCAGGTGTTCTTCCCCGAGGTCGACCGGGTGCTGGGCACCCTGGCCTCGTTCGGCACCTACGCGGTCGCCTTCTTCATGCGCCCGCTCGGCGGCATCATCTTCGGCCACATCGGCGACAAGTTCGGCCGCAAGCCGGCGCTCACCGTCACCCTGCTGATGATGGGAATCGCGACCGTGCTGGTCGGATGCCTGCCCGGGTACGCCGCCATCGGCATCGCCGCGCCGATCCTGCTCGTGCTGCTGCGCATGGTGCAGGGCCTCGCGGTCGGCGGTGAGTGGGGCGGCGCCAGTCTGATGGCCGTCGAGAGCGCACCGCCGAAGTACAAGGTGTTCTACGGCGGCTTCACCCAGGTCGGCAACCCGTTCGGCGCCATGCTGGCGACCGGCGCATTCTGGTGGCTCTCCACGCTGGGCGACGAGGCGCTCACATCGTGGGGCTGGCGCGTGCCGTTCCTCGCCAGCATCATCCTGATCGGCGTCGGTTTCTGGGTGCGCTACCGCGTCGAGGAGACCCCCGTGTTCGAGGCGAAGATCGAGGGGCACCAGCAGTCCACGCCCGTGCTGTTCGCGTTCCGCAACAACTGGTGGCCGATGCTGCTCGGCTTCTGCATCATCGCCATGTCGTCGGGCGGCTACGTGATCGCCACCACGTTCGTGGAGAACTTCTCGATCTCGCCCGACGTGGGCCTGGACAGCCGGACGATCCTCGCGGCGATGACCGTCGCCTCGTTGGTCGAACTGCTGATCACGCTGCCGCTCGCCTGGCTCGGTGACAAGTGGGGCAGCAAGACCCTCATCTACCTGGGTGCCATCGGCTCGATCGCGGTGTTCGTGCCGCTCGTGCTCGTGATCCAGGGGCACCAGATCGCGTGGCTGTTCGTGCTGGCCTCCGCCCTGCGCATCACGCTCAGCGGCGCCTGGGCTCCGCTGTCCACCCTGATGGCGCAGATGTTCCGGCCGCAGGCCAGGTACACGTCCATGTCGCTGTCGTACGGCATCGGCGCAGCGGTGTGGGGCGGACTCTCACCTGCCATCGCGACCGCGCTGATCGCCGGCACCGGCACCTTCTGGTCGGCAGTGGTCTTCTTCGGCGTGCTGTGCGCGCTCGCCGTGTTCGGCGCGTACTTCGCACCGCAGCACTCCGACAACGCCCCGGTCACCGAATCCCTGACCGCACGCGGCACCACCGCGATCCCCACCACCCCGAAGGGCTGAGCAATGCGCCGACTGGCCACCTACGACTCCCGCGACTCGGCGGCGACGATCATCACCGCGAAGACCATCCGCACCGTCGACGAACAGCGTCCGCAGGCCGAGGCGATGCTCGTCGCGGGCGGCAGGATCCTCGCGGTGGGCACGATCGCCGAGGTCGAGTCCGCGGCCGCGGAGGCCGGTCTGCTGCCCGTGCGCGTCGACCGGCCTGATGCGACGATCGTGCCCGGCTTCATCGACGCGCACGCACACCCGTTGATGTACGGGCAGATGCTCACCTGGGTCGACATCGGCCCCGACAAGGCAGGTTCGATTCCGGAGATCGTCGCGCTCATGACCGCACGGGCCGCGACGCTGCCGGCGGGGGCGCCGCTGCGCGGCTACGGCTACGAGCAGCGCAATCTCGCCGAGCAGCGACACCCCACCCGGCAGGAGCTCGACCAGATCGCCACCGACCGCGAGGTCTACATCATGAACGCCTCCGGCCACGGTGGTGTGGTGAACAGCTTCACGCTGGAGAAGTACGGCATCACCAGGGACACCCCGAATCCCGAGGGCGGCGAGTTCTTCCGCGACGCGGACGGCGACCTGACCGGCGAGCTGTCGGATGCCGCGTGCAACGTGCTCACCGGACTGCACGGCGTGAAGGTCGGCCACCACGGCCCGAACTTCCACCTGGGCGACGAGCCGGCCGAGCACCAGCACCAGCTCGACGCCGTGCAGCGCGAGTTCCTCGCCGGCGGTGTGACCACGATCGGCGATGCGCAGGTGTCGCAGCGCGAGTTCGCGGCCTACCTGGCGCTCGCCGACCGCGGCGCCCTCGACCTTCGGGTCTCGATGTACTTCCTCTCGCATCTGCTCGACCAGGTGATCGACCTCGGGCTGACCGGGCCGTTCGGCAACGCGTTCCTCTCCGCGGCGGGGATCAAGCTCTACGCCGACGGCACGCTCGGCGGGTGGACGGCGTACTTCCCGGAGGGGTATGTCGGCGATCCGTGCCGCACCGGACAGCTCTACCACCAGCCCGAGGAGTACGCCGGGCTCGTGAAGAAGGCGCACCTGGCGGGCCTGCAGACCGCCACGCACGCGCAGTCGCCCACAGCCATCAAGATGGTCGTCGACGCCGTGGAGGAAGCGCTCGCCGCCCGTCCCGACACCGATGCCAGGCATCGCATCGAGCACTGCGGCCTGCCGGACCCCGCGGAGATCGCGCGGATGGCCGCGCTCGGCATCCGTCCGGTGAACCAGACCCAGCACTACTACAACTGGGGCGAGGGCGTGGAGCAGGCCATCGGAACTCCCGGTGAGCGGTTCAACCCGCTGGGCGAGTTCCTCGAGGCGGGCGTGCCCGTCACGATCTCATCGGATGCGCCGGTCGCCGAGCCCCGTCCGCTCGAGGCGATCCAGGCGGCCGTGACCCGTGTGACGCGCCGTGGCCACAAGCTGGGGCCCGACACCCTGCGCATCAGCGCCGAGGCCGCCCTGCGCGGGCACACCCTCGAGGGGGCGGCTTCGCTCGGCCGCGACCACGAGCTGGGCTCGCTGACCCCGGGCAAGCGCGCCGACTTCGTCGTGCTCGGTGCCGACCCGCTGGAGACCGAGGGGGCCGAGATCTCCGGCATCCCGGTGCGGGAGACCTGGGTCGACGGCGTCGTGAAGCACCAGGTCCAGGAAGGATGAGCGGCATGGAGACCGTCGCGAAGCGCACCACCGGCTGGGTGGTCATGGAGGCCCTCCGGGGCTACGGCATCGACACCGTGTTCGGCATCCCCGGCACGCACAACCTCGAGTTCTACCGGCCACTGCCGTCCCTCGGCATCCGCCCGGTGACGACGCGCCACGAGCAGGGCGCCGGCTACGGCGCCGACGGCTGGTCGCTGCAGACCGGGATGCCGGGGGTCGTCGTGACCACGAGCGGTCCCGGCCTGCTGAACGCGCTGTCGGCGGCGGGCACGGCCTACTGCGAGTCGCGGCCGATGATCATCCTCTCGCCCGGTCCCGCCCGCGGCAGCGAGTTCGCCGACGTCGGCACTCTGCACGAGACCAAGGACCAGCTCGCCGCGGCATCCGCCGTCGTGGAATGGGGGCGGCGCGTGTCCAGCGCCGCCGAGGCCGTCGCTGCCGTTCACGACGCCTTCGAGCTGTTCGCCACGGGGCGCCCGCGCCCGGTGTACATCGAGGTGCCGCTCGACCTGCTCGAGGAGGAGGCCGAGGGGATCACCGATGACGACCTCGCGTCTCGGGTCTTCCCACCCGCTCCGGCGCCCTCCGATGACCTCGTCACCGAGGCAGCGCGCCTTCTGAACGCGGCATCCGACCCCGTCATCCTCGCCGGCGGCGGATCCCGTCGTGCCGGTGCCGCGCTGCGGGCCGTCGCCGAACGCCTCGGCGCGCCGGTCGTCACCACCGCGAACGCGAAGGGCGTGCTCGACGAGCACCACCCGCTCTCGCTCGGCGCCAACCTGCGTCTCGCCGCGGCACGCAACCGCGCCCGTGACGCCGACGTGCTGCTCGTCGTCGGCTCCAAGCTCGGCGAGGCCGAGCTCTGGGTGGACCGGCTCGAGGCGCGCGGCACCGTCATCCGCATCGACCTGCTCGCTTCGCAGATCGACAAGAACCAGAAGGCCGACGTGGGCATCGTCGGCGATGCCGCGGCATCCCTCTCCGCCCTGCTGACCGAGCTGGGCGACGGCGCCCCACGCATCGGCGGACGCGTCGCCGAGACCCTCGAGGCCGTGCGCGCCGAGGTGCACGAGCTGTCGCCGGTGAACGCGGCACTCGGCGAGGCCATCGCCGCCGCGCTGCCGGCCGACGCGATCGTCGCCACGGACTCGTCGCAGATCGCGTACTGGGGTCTGATGAACGTGCTGCGCGTGCCGAAGCCGAACTCGATGCCGTACATGGCGACGTACGCCACCCTCGGCTACTCGCTGCCCGCTGCGCTCGGCTCCCGGCTCGGCGACCCGGGCCGCCCGGCGTTCGCCGTGACCGGTGACGGCGCCCTGATGTTCTCGCTGCAGGAGATGATCACCGTCGTCGAGCAGCGCCTCGACGTCACCGTGATCGTTGTAGACAACGGCGGCTACGCCGAGATCCGCCAGAACGAGGCGGATGCCGGGATCGCGCCGATCGGCGTCGATCTGGTGCAGCCGGACTGGGTCGCGCTCGGCACGGCTTTCGGCGGCACGGGGCGGCGCGTCGCGTCGGCGGCCGAGCTCATCGACGCCGTGCAGCGAGCCCAGGCCGACGGTGGCCTGCAGATCATCCACATCGACCAGACGACGTTCGCCCTCTGAGACTGGAGCCCTTCATGAGCAGCACACCGATCGGCCCCGCGGACGCGTCGAAGACACCGCGCTACGCGGGTCTGTCCACCTTCGCCCGGCTGCCCCGCATCGAGGACGTGGGCGAGACCGACATCGCCGTCGTCGGCATCCCGTTCGACAGCGGCGTCAGCTTCCGCCCCGGCGCGCGGTTCGGCCCGGAGCACGTGCGGGCGTCCAGCCGCCTGCTGCGGCCGTACAACCCGGCGCAGGACTTCTCAGGCTGGGAGGCCGTGCAGATGGCGGATGCCGGCGACATCGCCGCGAACCCGTTCAACATCCACACCGCCGTCGAGCAGATCGCCGAGGCCGCGTCGGAGCTCGGTGATCGCGTCGACCGGATCCTCACCATCGGCGGCGATCACACGATCGCCTACCCACTGCTCAAGGCCATCAGCGCCAAGCACGGCCCGGTCGCCGTGGTGCACTTCGATGCGCACCTCGACACCTGGGACACCTACTTCGACGAGCCGATCACCCACGGGACGCCGTTCCGTCGGGCCTCGGAGGACGGTTTCATCGACCGCACCGCGTCGATGCACGTCGGCACCCGCGGGCCGTTGTACGGCAAGGGCGACCTCGAGGACGACGCGCGCCTCGGCTTCTCGATCATCACGAGCGAGTTCGTCGAGGAGCACGGCGTGCCCGCGGCGATGGAGCGCCTGCGGCAGCGCATCGGAGACAAGCCGCTGTATCTGTCCGTCGACATCGACGTGCTCGACCCCGCGCACGCGCCGGGCACCGGCACGCCCGAGGCGGGCGGACTCACCAGCAGGGAACTGCTGCGCATCATCCGAGGCCTGGCCGATCTGAACATCGTCGGCGCCGACGTCGTCGAGGTCGCTCCCGCTTACGACCACGCGCAGATCACCGGCATCGCCGCCAGCCATGTGTCCTACGAGATCCTCACCGCCATGGCGCGCGCCATCGTGCGCGGACGCGGCGAGTGACGGAGACGAGGAACGAGATGACCACCGCACGACCGCTCGCCGTCTACACCGACGTCGAGGACACCGATCCGGCCCCGGGGATCGCCCTGCTCGAGGCGCACGGCTTCGAGGTGCGCGTACTCGGCACGCGTGATCCTCAGGACATCGTCGAGGGCGCCCGCGACGCCGTGGCGCTGCTGCCCGGCTACGCCTCCGTCACGCGCGAGATGATCGAGCAGCTGCCGAACCTCGAGATCATCGCCCTCATGTCGATGGGCTTCGACTACGTCGACCTCGACGCCGCCACCGCGCACGGGGTGTGGGTGACGAATGTGCCGGGCGCCGCGACCGAGGAGGTCGCCACGCACGCTCTGGCGATCATGCTGCACAGCCTGCGCCAGCTGCGGTTCTACCTGGCCAGCGCGAACCCCGCGGACTGGAACGAGAGGGCGCCGAAGGCGCCGCCGCGGCTCAGCGAGCGGACGCTCGGCGTCATCGGGCTCGGAAAGATCGGCCGCGAACTCGTCCGTCAGGCGGGACCGCTGTTCGGCCGGGTGCTGGGCTATGACCCGCTGATGCCGGACACCGCGGAGGTGCGCGCCGACCTCGACGCCCTCGGGGTGCAGCGCACGAGTCTCGACGAGGTGCGCGGTGCTTCCGACGTGCTGTCCCTGCACCTTCCGCTCACGCCCGAGACCGAGCACATGGTCGACGCGGAGTTCCTCGCCGCGATGCCGGAGGGGGCGCTCCTGGTGAACGTGTCCCGCGGCGCGCTCATCGACGACGAGGCGCTCGCCGCATCGCTCGACGCCGGGCATCTCGGCGGCGCCGCGCTGGACGTGCTCGCCACCGAGCCGCCACAGCCGGGGCATCCGCTCGTCGGTCGGGACGACGTCGTGCTCACACCGCACATCGCCTACTTCTCGGAGCGAACCGAGATCGAGTACGTGCGCATCCAGGCGCAGAACGCCGTGACTCTGCGCAAGACCGGGGCGCCCGATTCGCCTGTCAACCGCCCGGAGGGCAGCCGCGTCAGCCGGTGACGGTGAGGACGGCGTACTCGCTGCCGCCGTTCTCAGCCCAGCGCAGTGACGCGGTGAGGATTCGCCGCAGCACGTCGAGATCGATCTCCTCGAGGTCCTTGATGTACAGGCATCCGACGCCGGTGGTGTGCGGTCCGAGTGACGCCAGGTCGTCGGCGTGCGCCGCCGTGGACTCCAGATAGATCGTGGATGCCGCCTTGCGCGGTGCGAACGCCAGCAGCGGCATGTCGCCTTCGGTGCCGGTGGGGTAGCGGTAGTGACAGCTGCCGAAGCCGACGATCGTGCCCCAGAGCTCCGGCTCGCGGCCGGAGATCTCCTGCAGCAGAGCTGTCAGCGTCTCGGCATCCCGTCGCCGTCTCGCCGGCGTGACGCCCGCGACGAACGCCGCGACGCTGCCGCCGGTCGGCCTCACTTGCCGGCCTTCGCAGCCGCCTTCATCGCGCGCTTGTGCTCGCGCACCTTCGTGAGCGACTCGGGCGAGACGATGTCGGCGACGCTGCGGAACGACCCGTCCTCGCCGTAGGGAGCGGATGCCTCACGCCAGCCCGTGCCGGTGAACCCGTACTGCTTGCCCAGCAGCGCCAGGAAGATCTTCGCCTTCTGCTCGCCGAATCCGGGCAGGGCCTTCAGGCGCTTCAGCACCGTGGGGCCGTCCGGCCCTTCGTCTCGCTCCGCTTGCTCAGGGGCCGGGCGCGTCCACAGCGCGGCGGCGTCTCCGCCCCAGTCGTCGACGAGGGTCTGGCACAGGGACTGCACGCGCGTCGCCATCGAACCGGGGAAGCGGTGCACCGAGGGGGACTGCTTGAACGCGGCGAGGAACTCCTCGGGATCCATGGACGCGATCGTCGCGGCATCCGCGGCGCCCGTGCGCTGCTCGATCTTGAGGGGACCGGCGAACGCGGTCTCCATGGCGACCTGCTGATCCAGCAGCATCCCGACCAGCAGTGCCAGCGGGTTGTCGGTCAGCAGCTCGTCTGCGGCGGTGTCTCCGGTGATGTGAAGGGCCATGAGAACCAGTCTGGCACCGGGAGGGGTTACGCGGGGAGGGCGTGCGCGAGAGGATCGTCGGAACGAGAGGAGCACGACCATGGGCAGGCTCATCTACTCGATGATCACCTCACTGGACGGGTACACCGAGGCGAAGGAAGGCGGACTCGGCAGGGCTGCGGACGACCCCGAGGTGCGCACCTTCGTGAACGACCTGTTCCGCCCAGTGGGCACGTATCTGTACGGGCGGCGGATGTACGAGACGATGGTGTTCTGGGAGACGCTCGGACCGGGACCGGACGTGCCGCCGCACATCCTGCAGTACGCGGAGGACTGGCGTGCGGTGCAGAAAGTCGTCTACTCCTCGACCCTGACCGCGCCGTCGAGCGAGCGCACCCGCATCGAGCGGTCCTTTGACCCCGATGCGGTGCGACGCCTCAAGGAGGAGTCGGATCGCGACCTCACTGTGGACGGCCCGAACCTGGCCGCGCAGGCGATCCGTGCCGGCCTGGTCGATGACTATCACCTGTTCATCACATCCAGCGTCGTCGGCGGCGGAACGAGGTTCTTCCCCGACGGAGTGCGGCTCGACCTGGACCTCGTCGAGGAGCGCTCGTTCTCGGACAGCGGCGTGCTCTACGCGAGGTACCGGGCACGGTAGGCCGGCCGCCCAGGGCATCCGGAGCGCAGCTGTGCGCCTCGCGCGGACGTGATCCGAGGATCCGTCCGAGCGAAGCGCACAATCACGCGCGAAGAGCGCGGGTCAGACCGCGGCGGGCTCGAGGTCGGACGCCGGATGCTGCTCGGGCGCGGAATCCTGTCGCTTCACGAAGAAGCTGCCCACGACGGCGATCAGCGAGATGGCCGCGCCGACGAGGAACGCGAACGCGACGCCCTCGGCGCCGGCCGCGGCATCCGTCGCACCCGTGCCGGCGGACTGAGCGGTGCCGATGGCGAGCATGCTGACGAACAGCGCCGTTCCGATGGCGCCGGCGACCTGCTGCACGGTGCCGACGATCGCCGAGCCGTGCGAGTACAGCCGGGGACCGAGCGATCCGAGTGCCGAGGTCATCAGCGGGGTCATCATGAACGAGACGCCGAGGGAGATGCCGACCAGCGCCAGCGCGGCGACGACAGGCGGCGTGTTCTCGGTGACTAGGGTCATCGACCACAGCACGCCCGACGCGACGATCGCGCCGGGGATCACCAGCGGCCGCGGTCCGTACCTGTCGAACAGGCGGCCGACCAGCGGGGCGACCAGCCCCATCACCAGGCCGCCGGGGAGCAGGAGCAGACCGGTGGTCGCGGAGTCCACGCCGAGCACGTTCTGCAGGTAGATCGGCAGCAGGATGATCGCTCCGAACATCGCCGCCATCATCACGACGATGAGGCCCGTCGCCAGCGCGAAGGAGCGCGATGCGAAGGTGCGCAGATCCAGCAGGGCCCGGTCGGAGCGCTGAAGCCGCAGCTGCCGCAGCACGAACAGCGCCAGGCCGATCACGCCGACCGCCAGGGCGACGACGCCCGCCGTGACGGGAGCGTCCGGGCCGCCGCCGACGGTGCTGATGCCGTACACGAGGCCGCCGAAGCCGACCGCGACCAGAGGCAGTGAGGGCACGTCGAGTGGGGCGCTGCTGCGCTCGCCGACGTTCTTCAGCAGCATCGCGCCGACCACCGTCATGATGGCGGCGATGGGCAAGATGGTCCAGAACAGGAAGTGCCAGGACAGCGCGTTCAGGATGAAGCCGGAGAGGGCGGGGCCCAGGGCCGGGGCGACCGCCATGACGATCGTGATCCGCCCCATGAACCGTCCGCGCTCGTCCGCGGGAACGACGTTCATGATCGTGGTCATCAACAGCGGCATCATCATCGCCGTGCCGACGGCCTGCACCACACGGGCCAGCAGCAGCACAGTGAAGTTCGGCGCGACCGCCCCGATCACGGTGCCGACGAGGAACGCCGCCATCGCGAACAGGAACACCTGCCGCGTGCTGAACCTCTGGAGCACCCAGCCCGTGGTGGGGATCACGACCGCCATGGTCAGCATGAACGCGGTCGTGGTCCACTGCGCGGTGGCGAGGGTGATGCCCAGGTCGGAGACCAGGTGCGGCAGGGCGACGCTCATCACCGTCTCATTGAGCATGGTGACGAACGCGGCTCCGAGCAGCAGCCAGATCACTCCGGTTCCGGCGGTCCTGCCTGCGGCGTGCCGAGCCGCTTCGACGGTGGTCATGCCCCGACCAGGCGCAGTACGACGATGGCCACGGCGATCAGCATCATCACGATGTTCGGGACGAACGGCTCGTCGTGCCTGCGGTGCGCGAAGATCGCGAGGAACTGGATGATCGCGATGCCGAGCGCCGCGAGCGGGGTGAGCCAGGGCAGGATGCCGGTGAGGGCGGGCACGATCAGTCCGATCGCGCCGAGCACCTCGGCGATGCCGATCAGCCGCACCTGCGCGTCGGAGAAGTTGGCCAGGGTCGGCATGGGCTTGTCGCCGCCGTGCGGCTTCACGACCTTCATCCCGCCGGCCATGAGGTTGACGAGCGCGAGCAGGCCGGAGAGGACCCAGGTGATGATGGTGAGGACGATCATGGGTTACTGAACCTTTCGAAGTTACCGACAGTAACTGATGTACTATGGGTAAGTATTCCCGAAGGGGTGCCGGTGAAAGCAACGTCACCAGGTCACACGGATGTGACCATCGGGCAGGAGAGGAGCAGGCGATGACGGTCGAGGACAGGATGGCGTCGATCCATGAGCCGCGCATGCACCAGGTCTGCGGGCACGACCCCGCCGAGGCCGAGGTGTTCCGCTCGATCCTGTCGCGCATCGGCGACAAGTGGAGCGTGATGCTCGTCGGCATGCTGCACGAGGGGCCGCTCCGGTTCACCGAGCTCAAGCAGATGACGCCCGGCATCTCGGGACGGATGCTGACGCACACGCTGCGCCAGCTCGAACGCGACGGACTGGTGGAGCGCGAGATCTTCGCCGAGATCCCGCCGCGCGTCGAGTACCGCTCGACCCCGTTGGGCAAGAGCCTCGCAGGACCCGTGCTCGCGATCGCGGAGTGGGCGTCCGCCCATCAGAACGAGATCACCGCGAACCGCGACCGGTACGACGAGGCCGCCGACTAGTTGATGATCTCGCCGCCGCCCTCGGCGCGCATGCGGGCGAGGTTGTCGCGCCAGGTCTGCAGCGCCTCCGGCGTCAGGCGGGTCCAGTCGTCGACGACGGCCAGCACGCGCAGCGGTTCGGTGCTGCGGTAGGAGCGGGTCGGGTTGCCGGGGAACTTCTTGTCGGTGACGTTCGGGTCGTTCTCGAAGTCGCCGGTGGGCTCGACGCGGTAGACACGCGGCTCGCCGTCGCCTGCAGCCAGCTCGGCTGCGAGGCCTGCTCCGTCGCGCAGCGCGGTGAAGTAGATGTGGTTCATCACGACCTCGGGCCGGTAGTTCGACCGGAATCCCGCGCTGAGCAGTTCGCCGGGCTGCAGATCGGCCTTGGTGCCGTGGAAGAAGGGCCCGTCGTCCAGCGTCTCGGTCATGTGACCCAGGCTATCCATCAGTCCGGTCGATACGGGTGGTCGAACACGACATCGCGAGTCGGGGAGTCCGGATCGCTGAACGCCAGCAGCGCCCGCCCCTCTGCGGCGATCGCGTCGGCATCGGCGGAAGCGAACGGACGGTCGTGAGGCCGCACGGTCAGCGTCGCCGACTCCGCATCGCGCGTGATCGTCCAGTCGCCGGCGGTGAATCCGTCGACCAGCAGGATCTGCGGCGTCGGACGCTGCGCGCGATAGCTCTGCCGCCCGCACGTCTCGGTGATGACTCTGCTCCGGTCGGCGTGCGAGAGCAGCAGATTGTCGAAGTCGTAGAGGAATCGCGGCGGTGCAGGGACGTCGGGGTCGGGCAGTGCGACGTCCGGGAGATCGAGCAGTTCTCGACCGTCCTCGTCCTGGAAGACCTGCAGGTGCGGCATCCCATCGACGACCTCGCGCAGTCTGGTGAGCCCGGACCACACCTGCACGTCCTTCACGCTCGCCGGTCCGAATGCGGCGAGGTAGCGCTCGATCATGCGCGCGAGTGTGATCGGCGATGTGCGATCCGGCCCGATCCAGGCGTCCGCCGTCGTATGCGCGATCGGACCGCTGCGCCCCCAGATCCCGCGCGGCGGCACCTGCACCAGCGGCACCTGGTTGCGGATCGCGTAGACCAGCGAGGCAGGCGCCCGGTCGGGCCAGCGCTCCGCGAGGAGCTCGCCGAGCTGCTTGTTGGTCAGCGCTGCGGGGGCGAGCAGCTCCGCACCGTCCGCGACGAGCGCCGCCATGTCTATGCCCGCAACCGGCTTGCCGTGCGTGTGATTGCGGTACAGGTCGCGATCGAGCACCGGCTGGATGAGCGGGCGCAGTGCGCGGGCGTCGTCCGCTGACACCAGGTGGATCGTCGACCTCATCAGCGCCATGCGCACCAGCTGCCGATCGGCGAGCGGGTCGGCGGCCTGAGCCGGCGTGAAGCCCGCGAGTCTCGACCACAGCCCGACGTACCAGGAGTGCGGCGTCTGCGCCTGCACCCCGACCAGATGCTCGACCGCCTGCAGCACCGACAGGTCGGAGCGGCGCAGCAGCAACTGCCGCTCGAGGGTGGCGCGGTTGAGCACCCGGCGGCCGAGGGTTCGCATGGCTCTCACGCTAGCGCCGGCGTCCGACACCCTGAGGGAGCGGCTCAGGCGGTGGCGGTACCGGATGCCTCGGATGCCGGAGCATCCGGAGCGAGGCCGTAGAGGGTCTCGAGCGCGGAGAGGAACTCGTGCCCGCGGCCGGAGTCGGCCAGATCATGCGCGCGGGTGGTGGGAGTGTGCAGCAGCACGCCGGCGAGGTGTCGCATGGCCTGTTCCACGCGGCCGTCCTCGTCGCCGCGGCGACGGGCGCGCTCGATCTCGTCCTCGAGCAGACCGAAGATGTGCGACCTCAGCGCGACGACGGCGGGCGTGACGCTCTGCCGGGCGCCGACCACGTGGAAGTCCGCCGCGGCGGCGCGCACGATGGAGCGCGCGGCATCCGTCGCCTGCAGCTCCTCCAGCGGGGCGTGCAGTCGGATCGTCTCGAGGTCGAGCAGGGCGACGCCCTCGAGCTGTGCGACGGCGGCGTCGACGTTGCGCGGCATCCCGAGGTCGATCACGAGCTGCCCCGCGGCCTGGTGCGCGACGGGGCAGCCGACGGCCGCGGCGGATGCCGAGCGCTGCAGCTGCGCAGGACCGAGCACGGGCTCGGCGGCGGCCGTACAGGTGATCAGCAGCGTCGACCGGCGCGCGACGTCGGCATACTCGTCGGCCGTGATCGCCCGGATGTCGTGTTTCTTCGCGAAGGCCGCGGCACGACCCGAGGGGGAGTGCACGGCGATGTCGGTGGCGCCGCGCTCGCGCAGCGTCGCGAGGGTCACGGCGGCGTAGGCGCCGGTGCCGACCAGCAGCACGCGCTCCGCGCCCCAGTCCGCGATGCGGCTGTCGGCGAGGTCGAGCGCGAGGCGCACCAGCGAACGGCCGGCGCGCGAGAGCGCGGTGTCGTTCTTGACCTTGCGCTGCGCCTGGCTGGCACGCTGGAAGAGGCGCTCCAGCTCGGGGGAGGTGGTGCCGCCCTTGCGAGCGGTGGTCAGCGCGCGGCGAACCTGTCCGGCGATCTCACCCTCGCCCGACACGACCGACTCCAGACCGGATGCCACGGCGAACAGGTGCTCGGGCACCCGACGGTCGCTGAGCACCTGATACGAGCCGTCCAGATCCTCCGCCGGAATGCCGGTGGCCGCCGCGACCGCGTCGCGCACCGCGTCCGCCGCAGCTGCGGGCTCGGCGTCGATCTCCACGTACGCCTCGAAGCGGTTGCACGTCGCCAGGACGACCGCACCCTGCGCGCCGCTGGCCATCAGAACGGGGGCCACGGTGTCAGGAGTGCGGCTGAGGCGTTCGAGCAACTCGAAGGAGGCGGTTCGATGACTCGCCGAGACGCAGACCAGCACGGAAGGGGATTCTACGCCGCCCTCCTATGTGACCCCTGACGCCCGTCACGAACCGACGCATCCGATCACCCGAACGACTCCGCGACCAGCTCGGCGATCAGCTCGTCGGCGTCGGCGGCCACGCCCCTGCGGGCGAACCATTCGCACACGTTCACGCAGTCGCGGTGCAGCAGATCCCACGCCTGCGGGTTGGCGGCCAGGTCGACGATCTGCGGCAGGTCGATCACGACCACGCGCCCGTCGTGCACGAGCAGGTTGTACGCCGAGAGGTCGCCGTGCACGAGCCCCGCGCGCGCGAAGATCCGCAGGATCTCGGCGACCTGCGCGAAGCAGTCGTCGAGCCCGTCACGCACCTGGGCGAGCCGAGGGGCCGCGGTTCCGTCGTGGCCGATGAACTCCATCAGCACCTCGGTGCCGTCCACCTGCACGGGGTAGGGGACAGGGGCGCCGAGCTCATGCATGCGGCAGAGCGCCTCGAACTCGGCGAACGACCACTGAGCGGCGGCGACGGCGCGGCCATGCGTCGACTTCTTGGCGAGTGCCCGGGTGTCGCGGGTGTTCCGGGTGCTGCGGCCCTCGGTGTACACGGCGGAGCGGTGGAAACTGCGGTGCTCGGTCGACCGGTACCGCTTCGCGGCGAGCAGTGAGCGCTGCGACGGGTCGAAGGGCACGGCGCGCTCGATGAGGAACACGTCGGCCTCCTTGCCCGTCTTGAGGATGCCGAGCTCGGTGTCGACCGCGTCGGCCGAGGTGACGACCCAGTCGGGGCGCGGCTCGGGGCCGCGCTCGGAGGGGGTGACCGCCTGCCACGTGCTCCAGCGCTGGTTCTCGACCAGGCTCGTGTCGGCGAAGGAGAGGGTGGTGTCGAAAGGGGATGCGTCGAAGGACGGCTTGTTCACGGTGGTGTGCTCCAGGGGAGGAGGCCACCGCGGGATGTCAGTGGCGGGCGGCCTCAGATGAGTGGATGTCGAGGGAAGGCACGACGACAGAGACGTTCATCAGGCTCTCCTTCCCTCAGGCATCCGGGCTGCTCCCGGTGCGCATCCGAGCATAGGGGGACGGATGCCGCAGTGTCCAGCATCCGTCCCGGCGATCAGCCCTCCCGCACCGGGGCGCTGCTCCAGGTCGACGCCGATCCGCTCAGCTCGGCGTCCAGCGATTCCTGCGCGTACCGCATGTTCTCGGCATAGGCGGGCTGCTGCAGGCGCTGCCACATGACCTCCTCGGGTACCGTCTCGACCTGCTGGGTGACCCACCAGATGTTGCCGAGCGGGTCCTTCACGCGGCCGCCGCGCTGCCCGAAGGCGTTGTCGCCGAGTGCGGTCACCACGCTCGCGCCGCGCTCGATCGCGCGGGCGAACGCCGCGTCGGCGTCGGCGACCCAGATGCGCAGCAGGCTCGGCATCGCCGGCCAGTCCGCGCGTCGGTCGAAGGCGAGCACGACGGTGTCGCCGACGCGGATCTCACCGTGCCCGATCGATCCGTCCGCGGTGACGACGCGGGCCAGCTCCTCGCCGTCGAACGCGTAGCCGATGAAGTCGAGCAGTGCGCCGGTGTCATCGGTGACCACCCAGGGTGCGACGGTGCTGTAGCCAGAGGGCGTGGCGGAGTCGGTGCGGGTCATGGCGTGTCCTTTCGTCGTTGTGGGATCTACGCTAAGACGCATCTAGGACTGTTTCAGTCCTAGATCCGGAGGATGATTGACGACATGACCCAGACCACCCGCCTCCTCGATCTGCTCGGGCTGCTGCAGACCGGTCGGCCCTGGCCGGGATCGCAGCTCGCGACCCGGCTCGAGGTGACGCCGCGCACGGTGCGCAGGGACGTCGACCGGCTGCGCGACATGGGCTATCCGATCGAGGGCACGATGGGCGCGCAGGGCGGCTATCGCCTCGTCGCGGGGACAGCGATGCCCCCGCTGCTGCTCGACGACGACGAGGCGGTCGCCGTCGCCATCGCGCTGCGCACCGTGGCATCCGCCGGTGTCCCCGGCGTCGAGGATGCCGGGCTGAGCGCCCTGGCCAAACTCCGGCAGTCGCTGCCCTCACGGCTGGCGAGCCGGGTCGCCGCGCTGTCGTCGGTGTCGATCGGGTGGGACCCGGATCGTCCAGCGGTGGATGCCGAGGTCCTGGGAGTGCTCGCGAGTGCGGCCACCCGTCGCGAGCGGCTCCGGATGGACTACGAGCGCCGCGACGGCGAGACGTCCCGCAGGCACGTCGAGCCGCTTCGCCTCGTGCTGCAGCACCGGCGCTGGTACCTGCTCGCCGTCGATCTCGACCGCGGCGCCGGGCGCGTGTTCCGCGTCGACCGGATCGGGGCCCCGCGTCCGACCGGAGTACCGGCCGAACACGCGCTGCCGGAGGAAGAGGTCGCCGCTCTCATGCGCCGCCGCGCGCTCGCCGCGGAGCCGGTGCTGCGCGCAGACGTCACCCTGCGCCTGCCGCTCCGGGTCGCGGCCGAGAAGCTGCGCGACGAGCTCGGACGGGGCAGCCTGGACGAGGAGGGCGAAGGCACCCGCTGGCGCAGCGACGAGGACACCGTGCACTGGCTCGCGATGCGTCTGCTGCGTCTGGACTGCGACTTCGTGGTGCACGGCCCGTCGGCCCTGATCGAGCGGCTGCAGGCGATCCACCGGCGCACCGCGCAGTGACGAGTGCCGGCAGGCGCCCGGGCAGGGCGCACGCATAGGCACCGGTGACAGGATGGACGCATGAGTGACCTGCTGCGCGCGCTGACCGGAGAGACCGTAGATCGCACCCCCGTCTGGTTCATGCGGCAGGCGGGACGCTCGCTGCCCGAGTACCGCGAGCTGCGCGTCGGCACGCGGATGCTGGACGCCTGCCTGACCCCGGATCTCGCGGCCGAGATCACGCTGCAGCCGGTGCGCCGGCACGGCGTCGACGCGGCCGTCTTCTTCAGCGACATCGTCATCCCGCTGCGCCTGGCCGGAGTCGAGGTCGAGATCGTGCCCGGCCGCGGCCCGGTGTTCGCGAACCCGGTGCGGACGGCGGACGACGTCGAGCGGCTCATCGCGATCGACCCCGCCTCGCTCGACGGCGACGCGATCGCCGCGGCGGTGCGCATCGTCACCGCCGAGCTGGGCGAGACGCCGCTGATCGGATTCGCCGGTGCCCCGTTCACCCTGGCCGCCTACCTCGTCGAGGGTGGACCCTCGAAGGAGCACCTGCGCGCCCGCGCCATGATGCACGCCGACCCGGTGTCGTGGCACCGGCTGGCAGGCTGGCTCGCCGCCGTGTCGCGGCGCTTCCTCGAGACGCAGCGCGATGCCGGAGCAGCCGTCGTGCAGCTCTTCGATTCGTGGGCGGGCTCGCTGTCCACCGAGGACTACTGCACCTACGTCGCCCCGCACTCGCGCGAGGTCATCGACGGCATCGGCGTGCCCGCCATCCACTTCGGCGTCGGCACCGGACCGTTCCTCACCGACATGCGCCTCGACGGCGCGGCGGACGCCGTCGGCGTCGACTGGCGGATGCCGCTGGACGAGGCCATCGGCATCCTCGGCCCCGACGTGACCGTGCAGGGCAACATCGACCCGGCGCTGCTGCAGGCCCCGTGGACGGTGCTCGAGGCGCACGTGCGCGACGTGATCGAGCGCGGTCGCGGAGCGAAGGGCCACATCCTCAACCTCGGTCACGGCGTGCCGCCCGAGACCGACCCCGACCAGCTGACCCGCATCGTCGCGCTCGCGCACGGCGAGGGCTGAGCCCGACGCCCATGGGGAGTTCTCCCCATGGGGTGCTGCGCTGACGCTCCGCTAGGGTCGCATCAGGAAACCGGGGGGTGCTGATGGGCGGCAAGGACGTCACGATCGATTACGACCTGCTCGAGGGGGTGCGCTCCTCGCTGAAGGAGCTGATCGCCGAGCTCGAGGACGCTCCCGAGCGCAACACCGACATCGCCGGCGCGATCGACAGCCCTTTCGAGAAGGGCGAGCTGCAGGGCGCAGCATCCGACTTCCGCGGAGCGTGGGAGCCGAAGCGCTCCGAACTCATCGACGAGCTGCAGGACATCTCGACGTACATCAGCGACGTCATCGACTCGTACTACGGCCTGGACAGGTGGTTCTGAGATGACGGAACGAGTCGACGGGGGAACCGCAGGCGAGGCGTGGACCGTCGGCGAGCAGATCCGCACGATGGTCGGCGAACCCGACGTCGTGCACCGCAACGGGCAGTCCATGGCCGACTACGGACATCGGATGAGCGAGATCGGCGCGCAGCTGACGCTGATCCGCGACTCCGACATCTCGCAGTGGAAGATCACCGGCAAGGCGACCGACAGACTGCGGGCCTCGATCGGCGACGCCGCTGACCGGATCGCGGTGGCCGCGGCGCTCTACCTGCCGATCGGGCAGGCGTTCGGCAGCTACGGTTCCAAGACCTCGTACCACCAGGAGGAGCTCAACGGGCTCGCGGTCACGTGCAAGGACCTGTGGGAGAAGTACCGGAGCGCCGTCGACGCCTACAACAGCGCCGCCGTCCCCGTCGAGGGCGCGGACGATTACGACGAGCAGAAGAAGGACCACCAGAAGCTCGAGGACGCCGCCTGGGACGCCCGGGACGAGTGGGACGCCGCCTCGTCGAAGTGGGGCGGCTCGTTCTCGGTGTGGCAGGGGGTGTACCAGCGCACGCTGGAGACGATCTCGGATCCCGACCTCGACAAGATCCGCAAGGGCGAGAAGCTGCCGGGCGAACCGGCGCTCGACCTCTACCCGCACGGCGAGCCCGACATCAGGGACATCGAGCAGCGAGGCGCCGGCGACTGCTACCTGCTCTCCGCGCTCGCCGGGATCGCGAACGGGGATCCGCAGAAGATCAAGGACATGATCACGGAGAACCCCGACGGCACCTACACGGTGCACTTCGCCGACGGCGACATCACGGTGGGCGGCGACCAGATCCCCGACGACGACCGTGCCGCCTGGGTGCGCGTCATCGAGGGGGCCTACGAGATCCACGAGGGCGGCTTCGAGGAGTTCACCAACGGCGGCTGGGCCCGTGACGTCATGGAGGACGTCTACGGCGACGAGGCCGACGTCAAGGATCACGATCCCGGCCGCTGGGACTGGCTCACCGGCGGGAACGACGTCTCCGACAGCTTCGACGACATGCACGATGCTCTCGCCGACGGCCGTCCCGTCGTCGCCAGCGCCCAGAACGGGCAGCTCGGATTCGAGGGCGGCGGGCATGCGATGACGGTTCTCCGCGCCTACGAGGAGAATGGCCAGCAGATGGTCGTGATCCGGAATCCGTGGGGCCGCAACACCAACCACGAAGATGCGATCCGTGCCGCGGGTGGCGAGCTGACCACGCCGCCGGACGGGACGTTCGTCATGAGCATGGACGAGTTCACGAAGTCGTTCAACGTCGTCGAGGTCGCGAACTGATGACCATGCGGAGGGCGAACGTGGTCATCGCCGCCTTCCTGGCGCTGACCTTGACCGCATGCAGTGCCGGCTCAGAGGAGGAACCGATGCCCACTCCCCGTTCATCGACCGCAGCTGCACAGGACCCGAATCCGTCCGAGCCGCTCAGCGAGCTCGTGCCGGCCGCGGACCTGATCGTCTACGGCACGGTCGACTCCGTCGACCCCGTGATCACCGAGATCGATCAGGACGACTTCCCGGTGCAGACGGCGACCGTCAGCGTCAGCGAGGTCATGAAGGGCGATGCGCCCGAGACGATCACCGTCACCAAGCCGGCCGACACCTACTACGCGCTCGTCAGCGAGCCGAACGACTCCTACGACGCCAAGCACGAGGGGATCTTCGTGCTCAAGAAGGACGGCGACGCCTACGAGCTCTTCGGCCATGTCGGACTGCACGACGACTCCGGTGCGCAGCGCGCCTTCGCACGCGTGCTGGCCGGGCAGCCGGAGCAGATCCCCGCAGCGACGCCCGGACAGCTCGCCGAGTGGGTGGACGAGGCCGAGATCATCGTCTTCGGCCGAGCGAAGGGCGACCCCGCCGACGTGATCTGGCGCACTCCGCGAGTGGACTTCTCCTCGTCGGCGACCATCACCCCGATCGAGGTGTACAAGGGCGACGTGCCCGAGCCGCTCGATGTCGTGCTGGGGCCGCAGCCGGATGTGCCCGGCGGCACCTGGGCGTTCCCGGTCGCCACTGAGGGGAACATCGCCACGTACTTCATCGACACGTCGAGCGGCACTCCGACGGTCATCAACACCGTTCAGCCGAGCATGCTCGACCGCCGTCAGATCCCGCTCGGCGACTGACCAGGCGGCATCCGCCCTTTCTCCCGGCTTCCGCATCGGATGCTGGTGTCAGGATGGATGCATGACCGACCAGACTCCCGAACTCGCGGCCCGCGCGGCCGAGCAGCACGTCGTCGTAATCGGCGGCGGCATCGGCGGCCTGGTGGCCGCTCGCGAGTGCGCGAAGGTCGGGATGCCGGTGACGCTGCTCGAGGCGTCCGACGAGCTCGGCGGCGCGATCCGTCGCGCCGCGGTCGACGGGATCGTCGTCGACGCCGGCGCCGAGAGCTACGCCACCCGCGGCGGGCATGTCCGCGCGCTGGTCACCGCGCTCGGCCTCGAAGACCGGGTCGTCACGCCCGAGGGCGGTGGCGCCTGGCTGGACGGCATCCCGGATGTGGGAGCCGCACCGATCCCGAAGGGCGGCCTGCTCGGCATCCCGGAGAACCCGTTCCAGGACGACGTGCGGCGAGTGCTGGGCCAACGCGGTGTGTGGCGGGCGTATCTCGACCGGCTCCGGCCGCCCCTCACGATCGGCCACGAGAAGAGCCTCGGCAGGCTCGTCGCCACGCGGATGGGGGAGAAGGTGCGCGACCGGCTGGTCGCCCCGGTGACCGCCGGCGTGTACTCCGCGCACCCCGACGACGTCGACGTCGAGGCGGTCGCGCCCGGGCTGAGCGCCGCGCTCACCCGCGTCGGCTCGCTCTCCGGTGCGGTCGCCGTGCTGCGCGGCGAGCGTGAGCAGAAGGGCGCAGCGCCCGGCTCCGCTGTCGAAGGCCTCATCGGCGGCATGAGCACGCTGGTCGACGCACTGCGCGCCGACCTCGAGGAGCTCGGCGTCGACATCCGCACCAGCACCCGCGTCGAGACGCTCGCGCGCGACGGAGCGATCTGGGAGGTGCGGGTGACTCGCCCCGAGTCGGAGTCCCCGTTCGGGTCGCAATTCGCCCCGGATACCGGCGCCGAGAGCGGGAAGAACGGCGACCTGAGCGACGGGGACGCCGGCCCAGAGGAGTTCCGCGCGACCGGCGTGGTCGTCGCGACCTCGGAGCCCGCTGCGCGGGCGCTGCTCAGCGGGCACGCGGACCTCGGCGAGCCGGCCGTCGCACCCGAGATCGAGATCGTCACCCTGGTGCTCGACGCTCCGGAGCTCGACGCGGCGCCGCGTGGCACCGGCGTGCTCACGGTGCCGGGCAGCCGAATCGCGAAGGCACTCACGCACTCGACCGTGAAGTGGGGGTGGCTTCGGGAGGCCGCCGCCGGACGCCATGTCGTGCGGGTCTCGTTCGGCAGCCAGGGCGAAGTCCCCGCGACCGCCGCGCTCGATGATGCGGATGCCGCGCAGCTGGCCCTCGCCCAGGCATCCGCGATGCTCGGCGTGACGCTGCGTCCCGAGCAGCTCGTCGGCGCGCATCGCGCGCGCCACGTGCAGGCGCAGCCGGCATCCGTCATCGGCTCCGCGGAGCGGCGCACGGCCGCACGAGCGGCGGTGCGCGCCGTTCCCGGGGCGGCCGCAGTCGGCGCATGGCTGGCGGGAACGGGGCTCGCGCAGGTCGTGCCGGATGCCGTGTCCGAGACCGACCGGCTGCGCCGAGCCCTCCTCTTCGGCTGATGCGTCGCCCCGGCCGCTCCGGTCTCAACGGATGCGGGTCTGCCTGCGGAACACCCGCATCCATCGCGACCGGAGCAGGAGAAGACGCCTGATGACCGGTCGTCGGCACCGGTAGATGCCGAAAACGGAATACAGGGTTACGCTGGGAGTCCTGGTCGGCCGCCGCCGCCAGTCGCAACAACAGTCAGGAGGCCCCCGATGAAGGGGAAGATCGGACTCGTCGTCGGACTCGGCGTGGGTTACGTGCTCGGCACTCGTGCCGGCCGCGAGCGTTATGAGCAGATCAAGACGCAGTGGCTGAAGGTCTGGCACCTCGACCCCGTGCAGCAGCAGGTCACCCGCGTGCAGGACTTCGCCAAGGCCAAGGCCGCTGCGGTGCCGCAGGCTCTCTGGGACGGTGCGGTGCGCGTGGTGCGCTCGGCATCGACCGCCGGAACGCCGGGCCAGAAGCTCGACACCGTGATCGACACCGCCAAGGACGCCGCCGACGACGTCGCGGATGCTGCGGAGGACGCTGTCAAGGCAGCGAAGACCAAGAAGAGCAAGGACGACTGACATGCCCCGGGGGTATCGGGATCGCGCCGACGACAGTCTGCTGACTCTGCTCGGCGACATGCCGGATCTGGTCTCGAACCTGGTCAAGGCCGAGATCGACCACGCCAAGGCGTGGGTGCAGAAGACCTCCAAGGATGCCGGGATGGGGAGCCTCTGGTTCGTCGTCGCGCTGTTCTTCCTGTTCTGGGCGATTCCGGTCATCCTGACCTTCGCGGTCGCCGGCTTCGCATCCTGGATGCCCGTGTGGGCCTCCGCGCTCGTCGTCTTCGGCATCCTGATCCTGGCCGTCCTCGTGTTCGGACTGCTCGGTCTGCTGCGGTTCCGCAAGGTGATGAAGCGCGAGAACCCCGCGCAGGCCGTTTCCACCGACATCCGCCTCGTCCGCGAGGCCGGCGATGAGCGCCCCCGGGAGGTCGCTGATGACGAATTCTGAGCAGACTCCGCTGCCGCGCACTGCTGTTGCGTACGGCATCACCGACCCGGTGGCGTCGGCGCGCGCCGAACTGAAGGCGGCACTCGCCGCGATCGAGGTCAAGGCCAACGTGCCCCGCCGGGTCGAGCAGGCCTCGCAGCGCGGCATCGCGAAGGCCCGGGTGTTCGCGAAGAAGAACCCGGTCGGCGCCGTCGCGGCCGTCATCGGCGTCGCGGTCACCGTCGGCGGCATCGTCTGGGTGATCGCCCGCGCGGCATCGCGCTGACGCCCGGTTCCTGAGCGAGGAGCGCAGCGAGCGCCGTGCTGAGCGCCCTTCGTCACTTCGTCTCGCTTCGCTCGCTCAGTACGGCGCTCGTCGCTCCGCTCCTCGCTCAGGATCCGCGAGCGAGATGAAGTGACGAACGGCGGGTTCGCCGTCTCCGCCCCGAAGGGGCAGACTGGGGACATGTCCGATGAGACCGAATCCTCCCCGTCCGGCTTCACCCTCTGGGCGGTGTGGGGCCGCAATCCCGATGCACCGCACGCAGACCCCGACTCCACGGAGCTCGAGACGATCGTCGGTCATATCGAGGACTCCGGCGTCACCGTCCGCGGCTTCTACGACGTCAGCGGCCTGAAGGCCGAGGCCGACCTCATGGTGTGGCTGCACGGCCCCACCGCCGAAGACCTGCAGCGGGCGCTGCGCCGGCTGCGCCGCACCGAGCTGCTCAGCCCGCTGCTGCCGGTGTGGAACGTCATGGGCGTGCACCGCGACGCCGAGTTCAACCGCCAGCACGTGCCCGGCTTCCTGCGCGGCATCGAGCCCAAGCAGTGGCTCTGCCTGTACCCGTTCGTGCGCACGCCCGAGTGGTACCTCATCGACGAGGCCGAGCGCCGCAAGATGCTCGCCGACCACGGTCGCAAGGGCGCCGCATTCACCGGTGTCATCGCGAACACCGTCGCCGCCTTCGCCCTCGGCGACTACGAATGGCTGCTGCCGCTCGAGGCGGACGACCCCACCGAGCTGGTCGACCTGATGCGCGACCTTCGCTACACCGACGCCCGTCGGTATGTGAAGGAGGAGGTGCCGTTCTACACCGGACGCCGCCTGCGGCTCGACGAGATCGCCGACGTCCTGCAGTGAACCGATGAGCACCATCATCCGTCTCGGAACCCGCCGCAGCGCACTCGCTCAGGCGCAGTCCGGCCACGTCGCCGTCGCGCTGCAGGAGATCTCGGGGCGTCCGGTCGAGCTGGTCCCCATCACCTCCGAGGGCGACACGAACCGGGCATCCCTCTCCGAGATCGGCGGCCAGGGCGTCTTCGCCACCCGGCTGCGCGAGGCCCTGCTGCGCGGGGAGTGCGATCTGCTGGTGCACTCGCTGAAGGACCTGCCCACTGCGCAGCCTGCCGGACTCGTCATCGCGGCCACGCCTTCGCGAGTCGACGCGCGTGACATCGTGATCACGCGCGACGGCACCCTGCTGGCCGAACTGCCGGCCGGCAGGCGGGTCGGCACAGGTGCTCCGCGTCGCATCGCGCAGGTGCGCCGCCGCAACCCTGGTGTGGAGGTCGTCGACATCCGTGGCAACGTCGACTCGAGGCTCGAGCGCGTGGCATCCGGAGAACTGGATGCCGTGATCCTCGCCGCCGCCGGTCTCTCCCGCCTCGGCGCCGACAGCCCGCTGCGTCGCGAGGAGCTCGCTCTGGCCGACTGGCCGACGGCACCGGGGCAGGGCTCGCTCGCGGTCGAGACCACCGAGGACGCACCGGCCGAGCTGCTCGGCTGGCTGGCCGAGCTCGACGACCCGGCCACCCGGATCGCGGTCACGGCGGAGCGAGCGGTTCTTGCCGGACTCGACGCCGGATGCCAGGCGCCGATGGCCGCGCACGCGGTGCAGACGGATGCCGGCCTGCACCTGCGAGCGGCCGTGTTCGCCCCCGACGGCGGTCGCCGGATCGACTTCGAGGTCACAGAGATCCTGGACGAGGGGTATATTCGTCGGAACGGCAGCGGCAACGGCGCGGATGCTGCCGATGGTGCAGACCCGATGCACGCAGCGCGTGCATTCGGCATGTCTGCGGCCCATCGGCTGCTCGAACAGGGGGCGGCCGACCTCCTCCCGCGAGAGTGATGCTGAATGACTTCTACCGATTCGATTCCGGCCCCGCCGGACAAGCCCCTGAGCGGCTGGCGCGTCCTCGTGCCCCGCGGCGGTCCATGGGGTGACGGGGTCGCGGCGAGCCTGCGTGCGCAGGGCGCCGTTCCGGTGGTCGCGCCGCTGATCAACTTCGCCCCGACCACAGACCAGCAGGCGCTCGACGACGCGCTGGCCCGTCTGGCCGCCGGTGAATACGACTGGCTGACCATCACCAGCGCCACCACGGTCGACGTCCTCTTCGCGCACCGTGTCGAGATCCCCCGCAGTACGAAGGTGGCCGCGGTCGGCGAGACCACGGCGGCCGCACTGCAGGCGGTCGGCTACGACGTCGAGATGGTCCCCGAGACCGACAACTCCGCCGCCGGAATGGCGGAGCAGATCAATTCGCTCGAGACCGAGCCCCGCCGCATCCTGACTCTGCGCAGCGAGATCGCGAAGCCGGTGCTCACCGACATGCTGTCGGGTGCCGGGCATCTGGTCGACAGCATCGTCGCCTACCGCACCGTCGGCGTTCCGGTCACAGACCGCATCCACCGTGACGTGCTCAACGGGCGCATCAACGCGATCCTGATCACCAGCGGTTCGGTGGCGCGGCAGGTGCGTGAGCAGTTCCCCGAGATCCCCGACACGACGCTGCTCGCGGCGATCGGACCGCGCACCGCGACCGATGCCCGCAAGGTCGGTCTGCCGATCTGGGCGATCGCCGACAAGCAGACCGTCGACGCCCTGATCGAGGTCGTCTCGCACTTCACCCTCCCGCACGCGGCCGACGAGTTCGCGCCGTGAGCCGACTCGCGCCGCCGCAGATGGATTCCGCCGCTCTGGGAAGCCCTTCCCGTGCGTTCTCCATCCGTGCAGAGCAGCGACGGATGGAGAACGCCGCTGCCGACGCCGGTTCCGATGCCAACTCCTTCCGCACCCAGATCGGAGTGATCGCGTGAGCTTCCCCGAGACCCGGCTGAGGCGGCTGCGGCAGTCCGCACCCGTGCGAGCGCTGGTGCGCGAGACCTCCCTCGAGGCTCGGCAACTCGTGCTGCCCATGTTCGTCCGCGAAGGGCTGACAGAGGCTGCGCCGATCGGCTCGATGCCCGGAGTCGTGCAGCACTCGCTCGACTCCCTGCGCGCAGCGGCGGCGGAGGCGGCGGATGCCGGTGTCGGCGGCGTCATGCTGTTCGGTGTGCCCACCGTGCGTGACGCCACCGGATCAGGGGCCGATGACCCCCGCGGCATCCTGAACGTCGCGACCGAGGCGGTCGCCGCCGAGGCGGGCGATGCGCTGGTCGTGCAGACCGACCTCTGCCTGGACGAGTTCACCGACCACGGGCACTGCGGCGTACTGGCCGCGGACGGATCGGTCGACAACGACGCGACGCTGGACCGCTACGCCTCGATGGCGCTGGCTCAGGCCCGCGCCGGCTCGCAGCTGCTGGGGCTCAGCGGCATGATGGACGGCCAGGTCGCGCACCTTCGTGCCGCGCTCGACGCCGAGGGCTTCACCGACACGATCCTGCTGGCCTACGCGGCCAAGTACGCGAGCGCCTTCTACGGACCGTTCCGCGAGGCCGTCGACTCGCAGCTGCAGGGCGATCGCCGCACCTACCAGCTCGACCCGGGCAACCGGCGCGAGGGCGTGCGCGAGGCGGTCGTCGACCAGCAGGAGGGCGCCGACATCGTCATGGTCAAGCCGGCGATGGCCTTCCTCGACGTGCTGCGCGAGGTGCGGGACGCCGTCGATATTCCGGTGTGGGCATACCAGGTCTCCGGCGAGTACGCCATGATCGAGGCGGCCGCGGCGAACGGCTGGATCGACCGGCGGGCGGCCGTGCTGGAGTCGCTGCTGTCGATCCGGCGCGCCGGGGCGGATGCTGTGCTGACGTACTGGGCGGTCGAGGCGGCCCGCTGGCTTTCTTCCGGTCGTTGAGCGCCCGCGCTGCGCGCGAGCACAACCGGCGGTCGAGTGAATTCGACGGAGCGATCGACAGCCGGAGGTAGGCAGTTGAAGCAGGCTGGCTTGCTTCAATAGCCGTACGCTGTCGCCCAGGATTCCCGTTCTGCACATGAATTGCGCCGATCGGCGTACACATCGGCGAGATCGGCCGTCGCGTCCTCTGCGACGAGCAACGATTCGGTATCGCCGCTCGCGGGATCCCACCCGCACCCGGAAACTCGGAACATGGCTCGCTTGGGCACGGTTCGCGCGGGGCTCGCCGCTTGCGTCATGATCCTGGCAGCGGGCCTCGTGTCCTGCAGCCCGGCAGTCATCGGCCGCATTGCTTTGTCCCGCAACGACCAGGGTGCGTTGATTGCCGTCGCGGCCTTGTGCGAGGGCACATTGACGGACATCGAGGTGATCGCCACCGATACGAACGACGACCGCGAATCCGAGCCGATCGAGTGGACGGGTGACGTCTCGGATACTGGCATCACAGAGATTCGGATGACCACGCCGGACTGGACTGGTTCGGTGCTCAGCACGTATAGCGTCTATGGTCACGGTAAGGAACCGTGGGGTCTGCTCGGACGGCCGTCTGCCAACTTGCTGGAGCCAATCTCGGTCGATGGAACAACGCTTGCCCTCCTGAGGCCTGGAACTGTCTTGGGTATGGGCGCGGACTACGCGGACCCGACCGTGCAGACCTACGGTGAGTTCTGGGAGCGAAGCTGTCCCCGCGATGAGTGACTGACGACTCACTGCCGCACTCGCCGCGCGGATGCACGGGATCCGTGGTCAGGCTGCAAGGCCGGTGTCCGTGCGGCCGCTCAGTTCCTCTCATAGGTCGGCGGCGTAGCCTTGTCGCGTATGTCTGCTGAACGAGGAGCCTTCGTGACCGACCGCAACGACACCCTGTTCGACGCCGCACGCGCGGTCATCCCCGGCGGGGTGAACTCGCCGGTGCGGGCGTACGGATCGGTCGGAGGCACGCCGCGCTTCCTGGCATCCGCTCGGGGAGCTCGCGTGACGGATGCCGCCGGCACCGAGTACGTCGACCTCGTCGCGTCGTGGGGGCCGGCGCTGTTGGGCCACACGCATCCGATCGTCGTGGAGGCCGTGCAGGAGGCCGCGACCCGCGGCCTGTCGTTCGGCGCTCCGACCGAGGGCGAGGTCGAGCTGGCAGAGCTGATCGCCGACCGCGTGCGATTCGGCGAGACGCGCCCGGTCGAGCGCGTGCGCCTGGTCTCCACCGGCACAGAGGCGACCATGACCGCCATCCGTCTGGCGCGCGGTGCCACGGGCCGCGACCTGCTCGTGAAGTTCGCCGGGCACTATCACGGCCACTCCGACGGTCTGCTCGCCGCGGCCGGCTCCGGGGTCGCGACGCTCGCGCTGCCCGGCTCGGCAGGGGTGCCCGCGCCGATCGCCGCGCAGACCCTGGTGATCGACTACAACGACCCCGAGGCCCTCGCCGCGGTGTTCGCCGAGCACGGCCCTCGCATCGCCGCGGTGATCGTCGAGGCGGCGTCCGCCAACATGGGTGTCGTCCCGCCGCTGCCCGGCTTCAACAAGCTGATCGCCGAGACAGCGCACGCGCACGGCGCGCTGATGATCCTCGATGAGGTGCTCACCGGCTTCCGCGTGCACCCCGCCGGATTCTGGGGTCTGCAGCAGGCCGCCGGCGAGGAATACCAGCCCGACATCTTCACCTTCGGCAAGGTCGTCGGCGGAGGGATGCCGCTGGCCGCCCTCGGCGGGCGCGCCGAGGTCATGGATCTGCTGGCGCCGCTCGGCCCGGTCTACCAGGCCGGCACGCTTTCCGGGAACCCGCTCTCCGTCGCCGCCGGCCTCGCGACCCTGAAGCTCGCGACGCCGGAGGCGTACGCCCTGGTCGACTCCGCGGCCGACCGCATCGCCACGGCGCTCGATGGCGCGCTGACGGACGCCGGTGTCGTGCACACGGTGCCTCGCGCCGGCAGCCTGTTCGGCGTCGCATTCGCGCCCGAGGTGCCGCGCGACTACGCGCAGGCGCAGGCGCAGGAGTCGTTCCGGTACGCGCCGTTCTTCCACGCGATGCGCGAGCAGGGCGTGGCGCTGCCGCCGAGCGTGTTCGAGGCGTGGTTCCTCACGGCCGCGCACACCGACGACGACCTCGCAGTGATCGAGCGGGCCCTGCCCGCGGCGGCCGCAGCCGCGGCATCCGCCACCGCCTGAACGCGCCGTCGAGCGGCGTGTCGCCGAGAACAGGGAATTCGCCGGGAACAGGACGATTTCCGTGCATCCGTCCTGTTCTCAGCGGGTGTCCTGTACTCGGCGACGATGGCACCATCTGAACAATCACCGGGAACGCGGCGACACGCCGCCTGCTATCAGCGAAGCGCTGGCAGACTGTAGCTCATGGTGACGTTGCTCCTCGATCAGTCTCAGCTCGAGATCGTGCTGTCACCGATCGAGCGCGCTGTGACGTTCCACCGTGCGAACCTGCGCGTCGAGCGGTCGACGATCACCCGCGTGCAGCTGACTGAGGATGCCTGGACCTGGCTGAGGGGTGTGCCCGGGCCGGGCACGCACATCCCCGGGGTCCTCGCCGCCGGCACCTGGAAGGGCGCCGCGACCACGGACTTCGTGATGATCCGGCGGCATCGTCCGGGCGTCGTCATCGACCTCGAGGGCGACGAGCAGTTCCAGCGCCTGATCCTGACGACCAAGCACGGTCCCGCGCTCACACAGGCGCTGCGTCTGGAGGTCAGCGAGGAGCAGGCCGACGTCGTCGAGATCGCCTCGACAGCGCCGGTGGCCGTGCCCGCGAAGGGCAGCAAGCGCCCCGTCATCCGCCCGCGCCCCGCCTGACGCGCCGCCTCGCTTCACCCCGCCGCGCTCCCCGCGATACGCACGAGGGGTCGGAACGGGGCTGCGGGGTCGGATGCCGCAGACAATGACCCCTCCTGCCGTGCTGGAGGAGAGGGGCCGGAGATCGCGGGGTCTGCAGAGTCGGATGCCGCAGAAGATGACCCCTCAGCTGAGCTGAGGGGTCATGGACGTCAGTCCTTCTGGCCGGAATCCTCGGCGGACTCGTCCGCGGCCCCTGAGTCGGATGCCTCCGAGTCGTCCTCAGAGGGCTTGCCGTAGGGCCACGCCGGAGCCGGGTCCTCGAAGTACGCCTTGCGCGCCGCGGCCAGGGAGTTCCGCATCGAGGCGAGACGCGGGTCGTCGTCCTCCTCTGAGTTCGGCGTCGCAGCTTCGACCGGTTCGTCGGCAGCGTCGTCGATGTCGCGGCTCAACAGCGGAGCGAACACCTCGTGCGCTTCGACCGGCACGTCGTCGACGGCGTCATCGACGGCGTCATCGATCTCCTCCGCAGCGGCGAGGTCGATCGCGCCGGTCGCGGGCAGGCCGGTGATCAGCTCGGTGAACGTCGGCTCGACGGTCTCGCCGGGAAGCGAGATCGCGGAGGTCGCGAAGGGGAGCGGCACGTGCGAGATCGGCGAACGCTCGGATGCCGCGGGCTCGACGTCCACAACCATGTCTGCGTCGTCCTCCTGTACGGCGGATGCCGCGGTGTCGGCAGGCGTGGTCGCGCCATCCTGCTCCGGGGCTTCGGACGCGACATCCGTGACTTCCGTCGACGGATCGCCGTTCTCGCCGGCAGAAGTGGCGTCGGCGTCGTGCGCCGGGTCCGCAGCATCGTCGGTGGGGGCGCCATCGTCGGCCAGGGTGTCGCCGGTCGCGGAGACAGCATCGAACGCGTCGGCCTGCGAGCCGGTCGCGTCGGATGCGCTGTGCACGGAAGCGCCGCTGTCGTCGGGTTCGGAAGCCGTCTCGGCGGAGAGCTCGGTGGTGCCCGCGTCCTCGGCGCCCGTCGTCTCCGCAGCGTCGTCGGACGCCGGGGCCGACTCGTCATCGACGTCGCCTGCGGTGTCGGCGTCCGCGGTCGTCATACCGCCTGCCTCTGTCCCGGCGAGGCCTGCGTCTGAGGCGTCGTCCGTCTCCGGAGCCGCGTCGGTGCCGAAGGCTGCGGCTGCGCCCGCTTCGTCGTAGTCGGCATTCTGAGCAGCCTCGGTGCCTGCGCCCGCCTCGTCTGCCGTGGCGTCGTCCACTGCGGCATCGTCGGACGCCGGGGCCGACTCGTCATCGACGTCGCCTGCGGTGTCGTCGTCCGCTGCGGCGTCGTCGGACGCCGGACCGGACTCGTCGACGTTCCCTGCCGCGGCCGCGGCACTACCTGCGGCTGCCTCCGCGACGCCCGCGGCCTCTGCGTCTGCGGCGTCGTCCGTCTCCGGAGCCGCGTCGGTGCCGAACGCTGCGGCTGCGCTGGCTCCGTCGTGGTCGGCATTCTGAGCGGCCTCGGTGCCCGCCTCGTCTACCCCGGCGAGGCCCGCGGCCTCTGCGTCTGCGGCGTCGTCCGTCTCCGGAGCCGCGTCGGTGTCGAATGATCCGGCGGTCGCGGCGTCGTCGGATTCGGCACCGAAGGTGCCCGCGGTGTCGTCGCCCGCGACTGCGTCAGCCGAGGTCCCATCGCCGGCGTTCGGAGCAGCCTCGGCGATGAGACCTCCGGCGGTCGCCGCCTCGTCTGCCGCGACGGAATCCGCGGCCGTGTCCGCGTCCACGTCCGCACTGTGCTCGGCCTGCGGAACGGCTCCGGTGCCGATGAGACCTGCGGCGGCATCCGCGGCAGTGTCCGCGTCCACCTGCGCGCTGTGCTCGGCCTGCGGAACAGCTCCGGTGCCGAAGAGCCCTGCTGCGACGGCGCCGGTGGCCAGATCCGCACCTGCGGAGCCGTCGTCGCCTGAGTCAGCGGCGTCCTCGGCCTCCGCAGTGGTTCCGGCGCCGAACGCGCCGGCAGCTGCAGCACCGGCTGCGACGGCGGCAGCGGCCGCACCTGCTCCGGCGAGGCCCGCGTCACCGGCGTCCGCGCCTGCGGCTCCCGGTGCGACCTCGGTGCCGAGCGCACCGAGGTCGGCCGTCTCGGCTGCGGCTGCTCCCGCGGCAGCACCTTCATCATCGGCGCCCGCATCGCCGCCGTCATCCGCCTCGTTGTCGATCGGGCCGGCTTCGCCGCCCTCGACAGCAGCACCCGAGTCCGCGAGCAGCACCGGTTCGGTGCGACGTCCGTAGACCAGGTCGAGGAAGACCTCCTCCAGGCTCGGGCCACGCTGCTGCAGCACGGTCAGCGCGACGCCGGCTGAGGCGGCGAGGGCGCCGATCGCGGCGGCATCCGATCCGCGCACCGTGACGCCCGAGCGCAGCACGTCGAACTCGAGATCGGCGGCGGCCAGCGCGGAGGTGAGCTGCGCGCGGTCCTCGGCGTCCACGATCACCGCACCCGTCGTCGGGTCGGAGAGCACGTCGATGCCGCCGGTGTACACGGCCTCGCCCTTCGAGAGCACCACCACGTTGTCGGCGACCTGCTCGACCTCGCTGAGCACGTGCGACGACACCAGCACGGTGCGCCCCTCGTCGGCCAGCCGGCGCATGAGCAGGCGCATCCAGCGGATGCCCTCGGGGTCGAGACCGTTCGCCGGCTCGTCCAGCACGAGCACACCGGGGTCGCCGAGCAGTGCTGTGGCGAGGCTCAGGCGCTGACGCATGCCGAGCGAGAACGTGCCGATGCGGGTGTTCGCGTCGCCATGCAGCCCGACCAGATCGAGCACCTCGGTGACCCGCGTGAGGGGGATGCCGTTCGCCTTGGCCGCGATCTGCAGCTGACGGGCGGCCGTGCGACGAGGCCGGTACACGGTCTCCTCGAGCACGCTGCCGACCGTGCGCAGCGGCTGACGCATGTCGAAGTAGGGGACGCCGCCGATCGTGGCGGTTCCCGACGTGGCGCGCACCTGGCCGAGCAGGATGCGCAGCGACGTGGTCTTGCCGGCTCCGTTCGGGCCGAGCAGACCCGTGACCGCTCCCGGCTCGATGCGGGCCGAGAAGTCGGAGAGCGCCGTGACGTCACCGAATCGTTTCGTCACGTGCGTGAATTCGAGCACTTGTCCTTCGGGCATAGCAAGGCCCCTCTCCTGCGGCTACCCCTCCATTCTGTCTGAAAAGCCGGTTCCGCCCCACATTTCGCGCCTCTCGGCGGGGATCGGAGGCAGCCGGTGGCGGAGTACGCTGACTGTCGTGTCAGCGTCGCCCGAAGCCTCCCGTGTCCTCGTCCGCACCGAATACTCCCTCGGGCGGATCACCCTGAACCGGCCGGAGGCGATCAACGCCCTCGATCTCGGCATGGTCAGGGATGTGTTCGCGGCACTTAACGCCTGGCGCGACGACAGCGACATCCAGACCGTGCTGATCGACGGCGCAGGCGAACGCGGACTGTGTGCGGGTGGCGACGTGCGTTCTCTTTACGACGCGATCGTCGCCGGCGACACCGAGCATGCCGGCGAGTTCTTCCGCGCCGAGTACGAGATGAACGCCGCGATCGCGGAGTACCCGAAGCCGATCGTCGCCTTCGCCGACGGCATCACGATGGGCGGCGGCATCGGGATTGCAGGACACGCTGCGATCCGTGTCGTCACCGAGCGCTCGAGGCTCGCGATGCCCGAGACCCGCATCGGCTTCACCCCGGATGTCGGCGGCACGCTGCTCCTGGGCCGCGCGCCAGGCCGGTTGGGGGAGTACTTCGGCCTGACCGGCACCCAGATGGACGCGTCAGACGCGATCCACAACGGCTTCGCCGACTACTACGTGCCCTCCGACCGGCTCGACGCGCTGCGCGACGCGCTGGCGTACCGCGCCGACCCGGGCAGCCCGAGCGAGCTCGTGATGCTGTTCGACGAGACACCGGAGCCGTCTGCTCTGCCCGGCATCCGTTCCTGGGTGGACGAGGCGTTCTCCGCGCCGACCGTCGGCGAGATCGTGCAGCGACTGCAGGATGCCGGTGATCCGGATGCCGCGGCCGCGGCATCCCTGCTCGCCGAACTGGCACCGACCGGCCTGGCCGTCACGCTCGACGCCGTGCGCGAGGCGCGCGAGATGGACACGGTGCGCGAGGCGCTCGAGGGCGAGTACCGCCGGGTGCTGTGGTTCGTGCACCACCACCCCGATCTGGTCGCGGGCATCCGCGCGCAGCTGGTCGACAAGGATCGCAACCCGAAGTGGCGCCCCGCCACGATCGCGGAGCTGCCGTCGGATACCGGGCGCCCGGCCCGCGAGTACGTGCCGGACGTGCCGCTGTTCGCGTAGTGCCCGGGCCTGCGCCGGCGCCTGACCGCGTAGGGATGGGTTTCGGTGGTCCGGGGCGCTTGGAGCGCGGAAAGGCATCCTTGCGCGGTGGGTGCCGGCCGCGGGCGGGCTCGTTCGCCGGCCGGGGCAGCGACATGCGCAGGGATGGGTCTCGGTGGTCCGGGCGCGTTCAGGCGTGGAAAAGCATCCTTGAGCGGCGGTGTCGGGTGGCGGTGCCGTAGCGCCTGACCGCGTAGGGGTGGGTTTCGGTGGTGCGGACGCGTCGGGACCACGGAAGGCATCCTTGAGCGGCGCGGTCGGGTGGCGGGCGGCGCGGAGCGGCCGTGCGTGCGGGGGCCGCGAGTAGCCTGAGCGCATGACCGGGATGCCGGGGTCTCCCGCGTCGGCGGAGGATCCGTCGACGCCCGACGACGACCTCGCGCGGCTGATGGCCGAGGCACAGCGCCAGGATGCCGGGATCGGGCCGCGCGACTGGGCGAGCTGGCCTCCCGACGCTGAGCGCGGAACGCTCGACGCGCCGAGCGGACCCCTTGCGCACGTCGCGATGGGGCCGCCGGAGGGCGAACGGGTCATCCTCGTGCCCGGGATGACCGGGTCGAAGGAGGACTTCGTGCTGATGATGCCGCTGCTCGCGGCATCCGGGTGCCGAGTCGAGTCCTACGACCTGGCCGGACAGTACGAGTCATTCCGCGCCGGCCCGGAGCGGCTCGACCCACCGCAGCCGCACTACACGCTCGAGCTGTTCGTCGCCGACCTGATCGCGGTGCTGGAGAGCGGCCGCACACCCGCGCACGTGCTCGGATACTCGTTCGCCGGCACCATCGCGTCGGCTGCCCTCGTCGCCAGGCCCGAGCTGTTCGCCAGCCTCACGCTGCTGTCCGCACCGCCGTTCGCCGGGCAGGCGCTGCGCGGGTTCAAGACGCTGGGGCCGCTCAGCTGGGCCGTTCCGGGGCGTTCTCTCGGTCCGGTCTTCATCGCCGCGCTGCGGCACAACGTGCATCGTGCGCCGGCCGATCGAGCGGCCTTCGTCACCGCGCGCTTCGCCCTGACGAGGCGCGGCAGCGTCGGCGACATCCTCGCGCTGATGAAGCGGATACCTGACCTGGAGGAGCGGATGCGCGCAGCCGGCATCCCGATGCTGGTCGCCGCCGGCGCGCGGGACGTCTGGCCGGATGCCGCGCATCGAGCGTTCGCGCAACGGATCGGTGCGAAGGTGCTGATCCTGCCCACCGGGCACAGCCCGTGTGAGACGGCGCCGCATCAGCTCACCGTGGCGATGCAGGAGCTGTTCGCCGGCGCCGGGCGCTGAGCCGGCGCCGTCGCGAAGCGTCCTTCGTCTCATCGCTTCGCTCCTCGCTCAGGAGCCCGGGTGGGAGTGCATCTCCGGGTCCTGAGCGAGCGAAGCGAGACGAAGGCCGCGCCGCGTCAGCGAGGCGTCCTTCGTCTCGTCGCTTCGCTCCTCGCTCTGGAGCCGAGGGCTCGTCGCCGCATCCGCCGTCCGCGGGAGCAGGCGACGATCCGTCGTCCCCAGCTCACCTCGCGCAGGTTGACCGCGAGGATGTGGAACGCCCACGACGCCCGGCGGCGGAAGCCGGCGAAGTCGTCGAACGGCCGGGCCGAGACCTGCACGCGCAGCGCGCGGTCGAAGTCGACGCCGGTCGCGGGCGAGAGCACGGCGGTGATGTCGAGGTCGTCGTGGACGCGCGGATCGTTCAAATGCAGGCGAGGTCGCAGCTCGTGCCACACCTCGCGGCGCAGCGCGAAGCTCGAGCCGAACAGCGGCAGTCGGCCGAGCACGAGCCGCATGGTCAGGAAGTAGCCGCCCAGGTAGACGTACCGGCCGATGAAGCGCCAGACCGGTCCTCGGCCGTAGAACTCGCCGGTGCCGGTCAGCCCGCCGAGGGTCGGGTCGGCTTCGAAGCGCGCCACGACGCGCGCGGCCCAGTCGGAGCCCGGCCGGGAGTCCGCATCCAGCCGGCCGAGGACGGTGCCGGATGCCGCATCGAACCCGGCGGCGGTCGCGTGCAGCACTCCGCGCTGCGGCTCGGTGACGACGGTCGCCCCGAACTCCCGCGCGACGGCGGCCGTGTCGTCGTGCGAGCCGTTGTCGACCACGATGACCTCGTCGGGCATCCGGGTCTGCACGGCGAGAGCCTGCAGGCATCCCCGCAGCAGGACTGCGTCGTCGTAGGAGGGGACGACGACGCTCAGCACGATCGGCGGGGGTGCGCTCATGGCGCGCCCAGCCTATGACCCGGGCATCGGCGCGCCCGGAAGGGCGCGCAGCAGCGGCACACCGGGTCGCGCTTCGTTCCGGTGTGCCCCGGTGCCCGGCATCCGGGTCCCCGTTCGTCACGTTCTCGCCGCGCCGGAGCGGGGGGCGAATCGCGCCCTGAACGGGAGAGACACGCGGATGCCCGACGAATCGCGACCTGAGCGCCGCGACGCCGCGTCAGCGTGCCGAGGCGATGATCTCCTGCAGCTTCGCGACGTGCGCGGCGGGCTGGCGGTCGCGCGCGTAGGCGAGCGCCGCCTGGCGGTGCGGGGCGAGGATGCCGCGGTCCGCGGCGAGCTGGCTCACCAGCGCCGCCAGTCCGGCGGCATCCGGCGTCGGGGTGAGCAGCGCGGCGTCGCCGAACTCGCCGGCCAGCACCGGGTCGCTGACGATCACCGGACGGCCGTGCGAGAACGCCTCGAGCGCGACCATCGGCTGGTTGTCGAAGCCGAGCGAGGTGATCAGCACCGCGTCGGCGGAGTCCATCAGCTCGCCGACGCGCTCTCCGGGGACAGAACCGTGGAAGGTCACGCCCGGCACCGGCCGCGCGGTGCCCCCGGCGATGTCGAGGTGCACGCCGTCGCCGAGGGGCGCCGCGACCTGACGCATCGCGTCGAGGGCCACGTCCACGCGCTTCTCGGGCGCGAAGCGCGCCACCCAGAGCAGTCGCAGCGGCCCCTCCGTCACCGCGGGGGCCTCGGCCAGCGGCTGAGCGACGTTCGAGAACGCCTCGACCCGGCCTGCACCGGCGGCGCGCAGCGCCTCGGCCTGATGCCGCGAGGGCGAGAGCACCACGTCGGCGCGCTCGGCGATCCGCAGGGTCATGGTGCGGAGCGCGTTGTTCAGCGCGTGGCTGCCCGTCGCCCGGCCGCCTTCACGGATACCGGTCAGCGAGCGGTGCACGCGCCCCACCACGGCTGCGAACGGGGCGAGCGCGGCGGGCGCGGTCCAGAAGAAGGTGTGCACCGTGTGCAGAACGGGGATGCCGAGGCGGCGGCCCACAGCGAGGGATGCCGCGGCCAGGGCGAACTCGGAGTGCACGACGATCGCTCCGACGCCGTGCCGGCGGACGGTCGCCGCGACCAGAGGCTCGAGGTCCTCGGCCTTGCCGAGCAGCGGCAGGTCGAGCACGGGGATCGTGCCGCGCCGCGGCGGCGCGACCAGAGTGATGCCGGGGACCTCGGCCACCTGATCGGCATCCGGGGCCAGCACGACCACCCGCACATCCTCCGAGGCGAGCGCCTCTGCCTGTCGGAGGAAGGCGGTCTGCGCCCCTCCGAGGTAGCGGAGCGAGTAGTCGCAGACCAGCAGCACGGCGTCGTCTCGCATGGCTTCCCTTCGGCGGTGGATCGTCTCTGAAAGTCTAGGAGGACGCATCCGGCCGATACTTCGATGGCGTTCAGAAACCCGGCCCCACCCGGCATTCGTTTCGCTCTCAGCGAAGGTTCCGTCACTCGCCTACCAAATGTCGGAGGCCCGTGGCACTCTGTCATGTGGCCGATTATCGATCGACCCCAACACCTTAAGGATTCCGCTCGTGCTGGGAAAGCTCCTCGTCCGATATCTCTCTCGCTACAAGTGGCTGCTGCTCGGCGTCCTGGTCTTCCAGTTCGCCAGCGCGATGGCCACTCTCTACCTGCCCACGCTGAACGCCGACATCATCAACTTCGGCGTCGCGAAGGCAGACACCGGCTACATCTGGACGCACGGTGCGTTCATGCTGCTCGTCTCGCTCGGGCAGATCATGTGCGCGATCGTCGCCACGTACTTCGCCGCCCGCGCTGCCATGGCGCTCGGACGTGACATTCGCGCCGACGTGTTCGCGCGCGTGAGCGGCTTCTCCGAGCGCGAGGTGTCGCAGTTCGGCGCCGGCTCGCTGATCACCCGCAACACCAACGACGTGCAGCAGGTGCAGATGCTGGCGATGATGGGCGCCACCATGTTCGTCACCGCCCCGCTGCTGGCGATCGGCGGCGTCATCATGGCCGTCCGCCAGGATGTCGGGCTCAGCTGGCTCATCGCCGTCGCCGTGCCCGTCCTGCTGGTGGTGGCAGTGCTCGTCATCGGCCGGATGGTGCCGCTGTTCCGCACCTACCAGGGCCGCCTCGACACGATCAACCGCGTCATGCGCGAGCAGCTCACCGGCGTGCGCGTCGTGCGCGCGTTCGTGCGCGAGCCGATCGAGGAGGAGCGCTTCCGCGCCGCGAACACCGACATCATGACCGTCGGCCGCAACGTCGGCTCGCTGTTCGTGCTGCTGTTCCCGCTGTTCATGCTCATCCTGAACGTGACCGTCGTCGGCGTGATCTGGTTCGGCGGCGTCGAGGTCAACGCCGGCAACGTCGAGATCGGCACGCTGTTCGCATTCATGCAGTACGTCGGCCAGATCATGGGCGGCGTGATCATGTCCAGCTTCATGGCGATGATGATCCCGCGCGCCGCGGTCTCGGCCGACCGCGTCGGCGAGGTGCTCGACGCCGAGTCGAGCATGGCCCGCCCCGAGAACGGCGTCAAGGAGTTCGCCGCTCCCGGCCAGGTCGTCTTCGACGACGTCGAGTTCACCTACCCCGGAGCGGATGCCCCGGTGCTGACCGGCATCGACTTCCGGGCGGAGCCCGGGGAGACCGTCGCGATCGTCGGATCGACCGGAGCCGGCAAGACCACTCTGGTCTCGCTCATCCCTCGCCTGTTCGACGTCACCGGCGGTTCCGTGCAGGTCGGCGGCGTCGACGTGCGCGAGGCCGACGTCGACGAGCTCTGGAAGGGCATCGGCCTGGTGCCGCAGCGTCCGTTCCTGTTCACGGGCACGGTCGCGTCCAACCTGCGCTACGGCCGGGAGGACGCGACGGACGAAGACCTGTGGAAGGCGCTCGAGATCGCCCAGGGCAAGGACTTCGTGTCTGAGATGCCCGACGGCCTCGAGTCGCACATCGCCCAGGGCGGCACCAACGTGTCAGGTGGGCAGAGGCAGCGTCTGGCGATCGCGCGCGCGATCGTGCACCAGCCGCGCATCCTCGTCTTCGACGACTCGTTCTCGGCTCTCGACCTCACGACGGATGCGAGGTTGAGGCAGGCCCTCTGGAGAGAGCTGCCGGACGTGACCAAGGTCGTGGTCGCGCAGCGCGTGTCCACGATCACCGACGCGGACCGCATCGTGGTGCTCGACGGCGGCACGATGGTCGGCGTCGGCACGCACGAGGAGCTGCTCGCGTCGAACGACACCTACCGCGAGATCGTCGAGTCGCAGCTGGGGGTGGACGCATGAGCGAGCAGAACGCACCCCAGGGACAGCCCCAGACCCGGCGCGAGCGCGCCATGGCCGCCCGCGCGGCGAAGGGCGGAGCCGCTGCTGTGGCCGAGCCAGAACTGACCGAGGCGCAGAAGGCCGAGGAGGAGGCAGCCGAGAAGGCGCGCCTCGCCGGCGGCGGCATGTTCGACGGCCCTGCCCCCGGCAAGGCCGACCACTTCGGCCCCAGCTTCAAGCGCATGATCGGACTGCTCAAGCCGTCCGCCCTGTGGTTCGTGCTGGTGTCGTTCTTCGGCGCCATCGGCGTCGTCCTCGCCGTGATCGCGCCGAAGGTGCTCGGTGAGGCGACCAACGTCGTCTACGAGGGCTTCATCTCGAAGATGCTCGGCGACAACGGGTTCCCGCAGGGGATGCCGCAGGACCAGGTGGTCGAGGCGCTTCGCGCGGCCGACCAGGGCACGTTCGCCGACATGGTCGCCGCGATGGACAACTTCACCGTCGGTGCCGGCGTCGACTTCGATCGCCTGCGGTACATCATCGTGGCCGTGCTGGCGATCTACGTGGCATCCGCGTTCCTGAGCTGGATCCAGGGCTACGTGATCAACGTCATCATGGTGCGCACGATGTGGCGCCTGCGTGAAGACGTCGAGGCGAAGATCAACCGTCTGCCGCTGTCGTACTTCGACAAGGTGCAGCGCGGTGAGCTGATCTCGCGCGTCACCAACGACATCGACAACATCACTCAGACGATGCAGCAGTCGCTCTCCGGCGCCCTCACCTCGGTGCTCACCGTGGTCGGCGTGCTGGTGATGATGTTCTCGATCTCGTGGCAGCTGGCGCTGGTCGCCCTCGTGGCGCTGCCGCTGATGGGCGTCATCTTCGGCGTCATCGGCCCGCGCTCGCAGAAGGCCTTCGGCATCCAGTGGCGCAAGGTCGGCCGGCTCAACGCCCGCGTCGAGGAGGCCTTCTCGGGTCACGCCCTGGTGAAGGTGTTCGGTCGCGAGAAGGATGCGCTGAACAGCTTCCAGGAGGAGAACGAAGAGCTCTACCAGGCCAGCTTCAAGGCGCAGTTCCTCTCGGGTGTGATCATGCCGGCCATGCAGTTCATCGGCAGCCTCACCTACGTCGGCATCGCGGTGCTCGGTGGCCTGATGGTCGCCAACGGCAGCCTGCGACTCGGCGACGTGCAGGCGTTCATCCAGTACTCGCAGCAGTTCACGCAGCCGCTCAGCGAGCTGGGCGGCATGGCCGCAGTCGTGCAGTCCGGCACGGCCTCGGCCGAGCGGGTGTTCGAGTTCCTCGACGCCGACGAGCAGGAGCCGGACGCCGAGGATGCACCGACCGTCACCGACGGCAAGGGCGTCATCGAGTTCGAGCACGTCGCGTTCTCGTACACGCCGGATCGTCCGCTGATCACCGACCTGTCGTTCCGGGTGGAGCCGGGGCAGACCGTCGCGATCGTCGGCCCGACCGGTGCGGGCAAGACCACGCTGGTGAACCTCATCATGCGGTTCTACGAGCTCAGTGGCGGCCGTATCCTGCTCGACGGTCAGGACATCGCGGAGATGACCCGTGAAGACCTGCGCTCGCGCACCGGCATGGTGCTGCAGGACCCGTGGCTGTTCGCCGGAAGCATCCTGGAGAACATCCGCTACGGTCAGGCATCCGCCACCGACGAGGAGGTGCTCGCCGCGGCCAAGGCGACGTACGTCGACCGCTTCGTGCACGCCCTCCCCGAGGGATATGAGACCAAGCTCGACGAGGATGCCTCGAACGTGTCGGCCGGTGAGCGCCAGCTGATCACGATCGCCCGTGCGTTCGTGTCGCAGCCGTCGATCCTCATCCTCGATGAGGCCACGTCGGCGGTCGACACCCGCACCGAGCTGCTGCTGCAGCACGCGATGGCGGCACTGCGCGAGGGACGCACGTCGTTCGTGATCGCGCATCGTCTGTCCACGATCCGCGACGCCGACCTCATCCTGGTGATGGAGCACGGTGACATCGTCGAGAAGGGCAACCACGAGGAGCTGATCGCGGCGCAGGGCGCCTACTGGCGTCTGTACCAGTCGCAGTTCGAGCAGGCCGCGTCCGACATCGACGCCGAGGACGCCCTCACCGCGTCGACCCCGGTGATCGTCACCGGCGAGGCGGAGGAGGTTCCGGTTCCCGGTACCGGCGCCGCACCGGTGCTGCCCGTGACGGAGTTCGTGCACGAGGTCGCCGAGGGCGAGGATCAGCGGGCTTCCGAGTCCGACGACCGGGCCTGACCCCAACGCGAGAGCGCCCGTCCCCGAGAGGGGGCGGGCGCTCTCGCGCAGCAGCGGCGGCGGTGATCAGTCGTTCAGACCGAACAGATCCAGCGGATGCGTCAGGCGCCACCACGCTGAGGGGTCCTCGACCGAGCTCTTCAGCGAGACGTTCGTCTTCGCGGTGTCGACCGCCCCGGTCACGGTGAGCGAGCCGACCTTGGTGCCGGCCTTCTGCGCATCGCCCAGCTTCAGCGCGGCCTTGGCCCCGGCCGGCGATCCGTTCCACATGACGACCTTGGCGTCGGAGTCGGTGATCACATCGCTGCGCTCGCCCCAGACCGTGTCGACCGTGCCCACCACCGTGCCCTTCGGCACGGTCACGGGCTGATCCGCGAGCGTCTTCTCGACCTGGGCGTACAGCGCCCGGTTTGCGGCGACGCGCTTGTTGTTGCTGCCCTGACCGAGGGTGACGGCGAACAGGCGCACGGTGGAGTCACCGATCTTCACGTCCTTCGCCGTGACCAGGTTCCAGTCGTCGCCGAGAGTGCCGGTCTTGATGCCGACCACTCCTGCGTCCTCCGCGAGCATCTTGTTCGTGTTCTTCACCTCGCCGGCACCGGGGAGGTTCACCGACTTGGTGGCGACGATCTCCGCGAACACCGGGTTGCGCATCGCGATCTGGCTCAGGTCGATCAGGTCGGCCGGCGTCGACCTGTTGCGGTCGTCGCGCCCGGAGGGCGAGATGATCGTGGTGTCGTCCAGGCCCTGGTCCGACAACCACTGGTGCGCAGCCGAGGCGAAGGCATCCTTCGAGCCCCAGATCTCGTCCGCCAGCCGGTCGATGTAATTGTTGGCGGAGCCGAGCAGGATGCCCTGGAGCATCTGGTACTCCGTGAGCGAGCCTCCCACCGGCACGTCGAGCGCCGACTGGTTCGACCGCAGGTACTGCCAGTACTCGCGCCCGTCGCTGCGGGTGAAGTCGAAGGACGGGCCCTGCTCGCCGGGCTTGAGCGGCATCTTCTCGAGCACCATCATGACCGAGGCGATCTTCGAGATGCTGGCGATCGGCGTCTTCTCACCGCTGGAGGCAGCGGTCGCGAAGCCCTGCACATCGATTCCCGAGTTGCCGCCCTTGGGCCAGGTGATCGCCGCGGCGGGAGCCGGATCGATCTTCACGGCCACCGGGTCGATCGTCGGTGCGATGTTGTCGAGCGGTGCGAGCAAGGTGGTCGCACAGTAACCGCCGACGAGGGCGCCGACCAGCCCGAGCGGGATGAGCACGCGCGGGCGCAGCCAACCCGACTTCGTGTGCAGGTCGCTGAGCAGATCGGGCTCGTCGTCTGCGGCCGTCCGCACCGCGAGCGTCGGCGGCCTGGTCCGTGCCTGTACCGCGGCGGTGTCGATCCAGGTCAGGGCGGAAGCGGTGTGCGATTCGTCTGCCCACGCGGCGGGCGTCAGAGTCGCAGGCTCTTCGTCCAGATCGGGGTCATCATCAGGGTCGAGGCCGAGGCCCGCCAGATCGAGGGGGGCTGTGGATGCGGGGGTCTCGGCGGATGACACGGCAGCCGCACCGACGAGGGCTGCGCCGGCAGCGGCAGATGCTGCGCCCAGATCTGCGGTTGCGTCGACGGTCCCCGCAGATGCTGCGGCGGCGACGTCTGCGGATCCGGCGAGGCCGGCGTCTGCGAGGCCGACGGTTGATGCGGCGGATGCGGCATCCGCGGCGGCGAAGTACGCCAGGCTGGCGGACAGGCGAGCGGCGTCATCGTCGGCCGTCTGCAGCGCGGGGTACGCGTCACCGGCACCACCGACGGCGGCCTGAGTGGCTTCGTCGTTCCATCCCGGAATCCCCGTGACGACCGGAGCGACCCGCGTCGCGTCGTCGGCAGGGTCGAACTGTTCAGCTGCGTAGGACACGGGGTCGGCCGGCGCCGAGCCGGGCATCGCAGCGACGGGGGGTGCCGGGACGGGCGTCGTAGAGACGGGCGTCGCAGCGACTGGCGTCGCAGAGACGGGCGTCGCAGCGCCGAACCGCGCGTCCAGTCCTGTGGCCGTGCGCGCATCGGCCGCAGATGTCGGCTGCACCGGCTGAGCCGGTGACGAGGGATCCGAGGTCGTCGGCATCCCGAACATGGCGCGGCTGAAGGCGTCGTCCCCGACAGGTCCGGTCTCCTCGGGCTCGCCGTCCTGGTCAGGCTCGCCGAACAGGGTGCGCAGCATGTCGGTGCTCGATGGGGGCTCTTCGTGGCCTTCCTGACCCTGGCCGGGAAGCACAGGGTCACCGCCACCGGGCAGCTCCGTATCGTTCCGGGTCGCCGATTCGCGGCCGGCGCCGTGGGGAGCGCCGCCGGCGCCCTGGAAGAACGCGTTCATGCCGGACGGTTCGACGCCCCGGTGGGAGCCGGTCTGCGCCCGCGCCTCGCGACGCGTGCGCGGCGGCGTAGAGGGATCGTCGATGGTCACCCGCTTACGCTACCCAATGAGTCTGAGACTCGCCCCTCCGTGTCAGGAGGTGGCTATGATCGAGGCACAACCACGGGAGTCCGGCGTGCCGGGCTGAGAGGAAGCGAACCGCGCTTCGACCGTCGAACCTGATCCGGATCATGCCGGCGCAGGGAGGAGTTCCATATGAGTGCGTCCACATCCGTCCCGAGCGAGAAGATCGTCGAGAAGGCCGCTCCGTCGCGCAACCTGCGCTGGCGCGTCGTCGACATCGTCGTCGCCGCAGTTCTCGGCGTCGCCGTCGGTCTGCTGTTCTGGGCCTGGAACATCGTCGGTGGCGCCTGGTTCGGCGCCGCCGACGCGCTGACCCCCGGCCTCGGCGGCATCGCCGTCGGGATCTGGCTGATCGGTGGCGTGATCGGCGGGCTCGTCATCCGCAAGCCCGGCGCCGCGCTGGTCGTCGAGGTCGTCGCCGCGATCATCTCGATGCTGATCGGCAACGTCTGGGGCGTCTCGACGGTGTTCTCCGGCATCGTGCAGGGCCTGGGTGCGGAGCTGATCTTCGCCCTGTTCGCATACCGACGGTTCGGCATCGGCGTCGCTGCACTCGCCGGCGTCGGCGCGGCCGCAGCGGCCTGGGTCTTCGAGCTGTTCTATGGCAGCTCACCGAACATCCTGAAGTCGTTCGAGTTCAACGCCATCTACCTCGGCACCCTGATCGTCTCGGGCGCGCTGCTGGCCGGTGTGGTGGGCTGGTTCCTGGTGCGGGCGCTCGCGTCCACCGGTGCGCTCAGCCGCTTCGCGGCCGGCCGAGAAGCGCGCCGCGAGGTCTGAGCATGAGCGCAGGTCCCGCCAGGGTCACCGCGCGCGACTGGGGCTGGCGATACGCCGGACGCCGCCTTCCCGCGGTCAGCGCCACGACCTTCACGATCGAACCGGGGGATCGCGTGCTGCTGCTCGGCGCCTCCGGCGCGGGCAAGTCCACGCTGCTCGCCGGTCTCGCCGGTCTTCTCGGCGACGCCGACGAGGGCGAGCGCACCGGCAGCCTGCTCGTCGACGGCGAGCTCCCGGAGCGCAGCCGCGGACGCATCGGCCTCGTGCTGCAGGATCCGGATGCCGGTGTCGTGCTCTCCAAGGTCGGCGACGACATCGCCTTCGGATGCGAGAACCTCGGCGTCCCGGCATCCGAGATCCCCGGCCGTGTGGCGGAGGCGTTGGACGCCGTCGGCCTGGATGTGCCGCTGCAGCGGCCGACGAAGGCTCTGTCCGGCGGGCAGAAGCAGCGGCTGGCGCTCGCCGGCGCGCTGGCGATGCGGCCGGGGCTGCTGCTGCTCGATGAGCCGACGGCGAACCTCGATCCGGCGGGCGTCGCCGAGGTGCGCGAGAGCGTCGCCCGCGTCGTCGCCGAGACCGGGGCGACGCTGGTCGTCGTCGAGCATCGCACCGAGGTGTGGTCCGACCTGATCACCCGCGTCATCGTGCTCGCCGCAGACGGCGGGCTGCTCGCCGACGGCCCGCCCGCCGACGTCTTCAGCCGGTACGCGCAGACGCTGGCGGATGCCGGCGTGTGGGTGCCGAACCTTCCCATCGATCTTCCTGCGCTGCCGCGCTCGGAGGGCGACCCGGTCCTGGAGGCGCATGGGCTCGCGATCGGGCGCGAGCGCCGCACGGTCGTGCAGGCCGGTCTCGAACTGGCTCTGCCGCAGGCATCCGCGACGGTGATCACCGGACCGAACGGTGCAGGCAAGTCCACGCTGGCGCTCACGCTGGCCGGTCTCCTGCCCGAGCTCGCGGGCTCGGTGACCGCGGCCGAGCAGCTGCGCGGCAGGAGCGGGCTCCGTCCGTTCCGCTGGACCTCGCGCGAACTCCTTACCCGTATCGGCACCGTCTTCCAGGAGCCGGAGCACCAGTTCCTCGCGCAGACGCTCCGCGAGGAGCTCGCGGTCGGACCCCGTGCCCTCGACTGGTCGGCGGATCGGACGAAGGCCGTCGTGGACGGACTGCTCGAGCGGCTGCATCTGGATCACCTCGCCGAGGCCAACCCGTTCACGCTCTCCGGCGGCCAGAAGCGCCGGCTGTCGGTCGCCACCGTGCTGGCCGCGACGCCCGAGGTGATCGTGCTCGACGAGCCGACGTTCGGACAGGATCGGCGTGGATGGATCGAGCTCGTCCTGCTCCTTCAGGAGGAGGTCGCGCGGGGGACGTCGATCGTCGCGGTCACGCACGACGAAGCCGTCGCAGGGCACCTGGGCGACCGGCGCATCGTGCTGGGTCAGGCGGTGTCGGTATGAGCGCCGTCATCGCCCCGACCGAGACCCGAGCCGCGTGGCTCGACGGAGTGAATCCGGTCACCCGGATCCTGCTCGCGCTGCTGCTGTCGATCCCGCTGTTCGCCTCGATCGACGTGGTCAGCGGCCTGGTCGCGATCGCGCTGCAGCTGCTCTGCATCCCGCTGACCGGGCTGCCGCTGCGCACCGTGCTGAGCCGGATGGGGCTGCTCGCGGCGATGTCTCCGATCGCGGGTCTGAGCATGCTGCTCTACGCGGAACCCGAGGGACAGGTCTACTGGAGCTTCGGCGTCGCCACGATCAGCGAGGAGTCGATCCGTCTGGCCCTCGCGGTGAGCCTGCGTGTGATCGCCCTGGGACTGCCGACGATCCTGCTGTTCGGTCGTGCCGATCCGACCGAAGTGGCCGATGCACTGGCACAGGTCGCCCACTTGCCCAGCAGGTTCGTGCTCGGTGTGCTGGCCGGCACCCGGATGCTCGGGCTGTTCCTCGACGACTGGCGCACGATGGGTCTCGCCCGCCGTGCGCGCGGCGTCGGCGATCACGGCGCGGTCAGGCGGTTCTTCTCGATGGCGTTCGTGCTGCTGGTGTTCGCGGTGCGCCGCGGCTCGAAGCTGGCGATGGCGATGGAGGCGCGCGGGTTCGGCTCCGACATCCCGCGCACGTGGTCTCGGCCGTCCCGGCTGCACCCGCGGGACGCGGTCGCGGTGCTCGGCGGCATCCTGATCATGGCGGCGGCACTCGCCGCCGCCGTCGCCGCGGGAACGTTCCGCTTCATCGGGTCGTGATGACGCTCGCGACGCGCCCGCTATGGTGGGCGGCATGACGCGACAGCTCGGCACCCGGATGCCACGGGCGGCGGCGCTGCTCACAGCGCTGCTGCTCGTGCTGTCCGTGACCGCGTGCAGCGCCGGAACGAGCGAGCGGTACGGCCCCGGCGATGAGTTCCCGCCCAGCGGTGTGCCCGTGGCGATCGCCTGGCCGTCGGACTGGCTCGAGGGGACCGCGGGGGAGGATATCCCCGGCATCGGCGGGGAGATCGTCGCAATCCGCCTGGAGTACCGCGAAGGCCACTGGATGTGGCGGGTCACGAGCGCCGATCCGGCATACGACGGACTGGATGACGGGCTCTCCGACCCCACGCGCGGCCGTGAGGCGCTGCTCGAAGCGGACACCAGGGAACTGGTGCAGGAGCACTACGTGACCCTCACCGAGGCCGAGCTGAAGGGCGCCGAACCCGGCATCCTCATGGCGGCGCGGAACTCGGGCGAGACCTGGCCGAATCCTCGCGTCATCGAACTGCGCGTCGTCGAGGCGGACGGCTCTCCGGTGTGGGAGGCGACGATGTACGACGCGAACACTCGCGAGATCTCGGTCATCCACATCGATCCCGCAGCGCCCGATCGGCTCTGATCGAGCCGGCCGCGGGCTCTGACAGAATGGAGCCGTGCGCCCATCCAGGAGACCCGCGGTCATCCGCGGGTTCGCCGCCGCCTCGACGGCGACGTTCGTCGCCCTCGCCGCGCACGTCACCGCCGGCGGCGCGATGCCGGGCCCGCTGGGCATCCTCGTGCCATGGCTGCTCTCGCTCATGGTCAGCGTGCTGCTCGCCGGACGCAGGCTGTCGGCGTTGCGCCTGTCGATCTCGGTGATCGTCAGCCAGCTTCTGTTCCACGGCCTGTTCGTGCTCGGCATGATCACCCCGACCGGAACGATCGGCGGGCACGTGCACGGCGCGGCCCTGCAGCTGCCCGAGACCACGGGCGTCGCCGCGCAACTGGTCGCCGACGGCAGCATGTGGTTCGGCCACGCGTGCGCCGCACTGCTCACGATCCTCGCGCTGCATCGCGGCGAGCGGATGCTGCTGGGGCTGCGCGATCTGGCCGTCCTGGCCGTGCGCTGGCTGCGCAGTCGCCTGGATGACGCGACTCCGGTGGCGCTGCCCCGGGTCTCGTCGCCGCGCTGCGCATCGTCGGCGCAGGAGACTCTCCCCGCCGCACCCTTCCTCTCTCTGCTCCGCGGCCGCGCGCCGCCGCTGCATCCGGCGATCTGATCCGCATCGGCGGCCGACCTCGGCCGACCGGTGATCTTCGCGCGGGTGCCGTTCCGGCATCCGGCGCTCTCCGCATGCTTATTCGGCGTCGTACGACGCCCGACGAGAGGTCTATCTCCATGTCTCCCATCCGAACCATCACGGCGGGGATCGCGGCGGTCGCGCTCGCGATCCTCGCGACCGCCGTTCCCGCATCCGCGCACGACGAACTCCTCTCCAGCGATCCGGCCGCAGGGGCCGTCCTCGCCTCCGCGCCGAAGGAGGTGACCATGACCTTCTCCGGCGAGCTGCTCGTGCTGGAGGGATCCGACGCAGGGGCGCGCGCCGCCGTCGTCGACCAGTCCGGCAAGGACTGGATCGACGGCGACATCGTCGTCCGCGGAGAGACCGTCACGATCCCGCTCGCCGACGGGATGCCCGACGCCGGCTACCAGGTGCGCTGGCAGGTCGTCTCCGAGGACGGGCACCCGATCGCCGGCGTCATCCCGTTCACCATCGGTGACGCGAAGCCCATGACGACCGAGCCCCAGGCATCCGCAAGCCCGTCGCCCGCGGCAGCCGACGTTCAGAAGAAGGAGGATGCCGCAGGCGGACCCCCGCGCGCGCTCCTCTTCGGCATCGGCGGAGCAGTGATCGCCGCAGCCGGATATCTGCTGTACCTCGTCCTGCGCCGCAAGAAGAAGAAGACGACAGCCGTCGACGCGGCAGAAGAACTGTGAAAGGCATCACGATGAGCACCACCATTCGCACGACCACCCGATTCGCCGCTCTGCTCGCCGCCTCCGCGCTGCTGATCACCGGCTGCTCGAATGCGACCCCCGACCAGGCGGAGACGAAGCCGGCCGGCCAGACGGTGACGATCGAGGATGCCTGGGCGAAGGCCGCCGACGAGGGCATGACCGCCGTGTTCGGCACCCTCGTCAACAAGGGCGGCGACGATGTCACCGTCGTCTCGGCGAAGACCGATGCGGCCGAGATGAGCGAGCTGCACGAGACCGTGCAGAACGACGCGGGCGAGATGACCATGCGCCCGATCGAAGGCGGGCTCGCGCTGTCGCACGACGCCAGGGTCGCGCTCGAGCCGGGAGGTGACCACATCATGCTGATGGGGCTCACCGCGCCGCTGAAGGCGGGCGACGAGGTGACCGTCACGCTCACCTTCTCTGACAAGTCGACCTACGAGTTCACGGCTCCGGTGAAGGACTACTCCGGTGCGAACGAGAACTACGACGAGGGCGGTGAGTGATGACCCGCTCCGGTGCGGGTGACCGCTCCGGCACCACCCGGCGACAGCTCCTGATCGGAGGGGCTGTCGCCGGGGTCGGCGCCGCCGCGGCGGTCGGTGCGGACCTCCTGCTGAATCGAGCGGATGCCGCGGACGAGGCGCCGTCCGCGACGATGAACGGCGAGCAGGTGGTGCCCTTCCACGGCGTGCATCAGGCCGGGATCGACACGCCTGCGCAGGCACACGGTGTGTTCCTCGGGCTCGACCTGCACGACGGCGTGGACCGCGCGGCGCTGGTCCGGCTGATGCGCATCCTCACGGATGACGCCGCACGGCTCACCCGGGGGACACCCGCCCTGGCCGACTCGGAGCCCGAGCTGGTCGGGGCGCCGGCCAGGCTCACCGTCACGTTCGGCTTCGGACCGCGGTTCGTCGCCGTGGCTGGTGGGGCCGGGCCGACGTGGCTCGCCCCTCTTCCGGCATTCGGCATCGACAGGCTGCGGCCGGAGCTGTCCGGCGGCGACCTGCTCATCCAGGTCGCCGGCGACGACCCGCTGACCGTCGCGCATGCCGTGCGGATGCTGCTGAAGGATGCCCGTGGCTTCGTCGCGCTGCGCTGGACGCAGCGCGGATTCCGCCGCGCCTACGGCACCGAGCGTCCTGGCACGACGATGCGCAACCTGTTCGGTCAGGTCGACGGCACCGTGAACCCCGAGCCGGGCACGAAGGACTTCGACCGCGTCGTCTGGTCGGAAGGCGGGTGGCTGGCCGGCGGCACAGGCGTCGTGATCCGCCGCATCCGGATGGACCTGGACAAGTGGGACCGTCTGGACCGCGGCGGGAGGGAGGCTTCGGTCGGGCGCAGACTCTCGAACGGTGCGCCGTTGACCGGGGAGCGCGAGCACGATGAGCCCGACTTCGAGGCGAACACGTCGCTCGGCTTCCCCGTCATCCCGTCGTACGCGCACATCCGCCGCGCCCGTGGCGAGGACGGGGAGCGCATCTTCCGGCGCGCGTACAACTACGACGAGCATCCGGAAGGCGCGGGCGTCTCGGAGTCCGGGCTGATCTTCGTGGCCTTCCAGGCCGACGTCGAGAAACAGTTCACGCCGATGCAGCGCCGGCTGGACGAGCTCGATCTGCTGAACGAGTGGACCGTGCCGATCGGCTCTGCCGTGTTCGCCGTGCCGCCGGGATGCCACGAGGGCGGGTTCATCGGCGAGACGCTGCTGGCCTGACGACGCGCCCTCAGCGAGGAGCGCCAGCGACCAGGGAGTCCCGCACCCTGAGCGAGGAGCGCCAGCGACGAGACGAAGGGGCGCATGCCCGGGTCGGCGAGGATGGACTTATGAGCATCCCTGCCGATCCGGTGCCCGTCCCCGAGCGCGTGCGCGACCTCGCCCGCGGCGCCGCGCTGGATTGCGTGTGGATCAACGGCGTCGGCGGGCTGACCTTCCGCGCGATTCCCGCCGGCGGCGACGTCTTCTACGTGAAATGGGGGCCGCGGGGCGACGAGACCACGATGCGCGCCGAGGCCGAGCGGATGACATGGGCCGGGCGCTGGATCCGCACGCCAAGGGTGCTCGACCAGGGCGAGGATGACACGCACGAGTGGCTCGTCACCGCCGCCGTCGGCGGTGAGAGCGCGGTCGCGCCGCGCTGGATCGGCGAGCCCGCCACCGCGGTGCGCGCCGTGGGTCAGGGGCTCCGGATGCTGCACGATGCGCTTCCGGTTGACGAATGCCCCTGGGACTGGGGCGTGCCGTCGCGGATCGCGAACGCCGCAGTCCGCGGCATCCGGGTGCCCGAGCATCTGCACGATGCGCCGCCGATGGACAGGCTGGTCGTCTGCCACGCCGACGCCTGCTGCCCGAACACGCTGCTCGATGACAACGGGAACGCGCTGGCGTTCGTCGATCTCGGCGCGCTCGGGACGGCGGATCGCTGGGCCGACATCGCGGTCGCGTCGATGAGCACCGAGTGGAACTACGGCCCCGGCTGGGAGGACGCGCTGATCGAGGCCTACGGCGTCGAGCCGGACCGCGAGCGTCTGGCGTACTACCGCGATCTGTGGAACGCGACGTGAGGATCGGCCTGCCGTAGGCTCGCATCGACAGGTTCCTCGCGGTAGTACTCAGAACCACATAAGCTGGAACTCAGTCGCACGCCGCCGTTCGAAGGAGAACAAGATGCAGATCAGCGGAGCCGGCGCCCTCGTCACGGGCGGCGCCAGCGGACTCGGGCTCGCCACCGCCCGTCGACTCGCCGCCGCGGGCGCCCAGGTCACGATCGTCGACCTGCCGAACTCGGCCGGTGCCGAGATCGCCGCCGAGCTCGGCGGATTCTTCGCGCCCGCCGACGTCACCGACGTCGACCAGGTGCGCGCAGCGGTCGCAGAGGCGCTCGACCCGCTGCGCATCGTGGTCAACTGCGCGGGCATCGCCCCGCCCGCGAAGGTGCTCGACCGCGACGGCAACCCCGCCGACCTCGCGGCGTTCGAGCGGATCATCCGCATCAACCTGGTCGGCACCTTCAACGTCATCTCGCAGGCGGCCGCAGTGATCTCGAAGACCGAGCCCACCGAGAGCGGCGACCGCGGCGTGATCATCAACACCGCCAGCGTCGCCGCGTTCGACGGCCAGATCGGGCAGCCCGCCTACTCCGCGTCGAAGGGCGGCGTGCACGCGATGACGCTGCCGATCGCCCGTGAACTGGCGCGCTACGGCATCCGCGTCTGCACGATCGCCCCGGGCATCATGGAGACCCCCATGCTCGCCGGCCTCCCCGAGGCCGCGCAGGAATCCCTCGGCCAGCAGGTGCCGTACCCGGCCCGCCTGGGCAGGCCCGACGAATACGCCGCCCTCGCGCAGAGCATCGTCGAGAACGGCTACCTGAACGGCGAGACCATCCGACTCGACGGCGCCATCCGCATGGCGCCGAAATGACCCACGACCAAGGAGCATCCATGAGCCTCGCAGGCAAGACCATCCTGATGTCCGGCGGCAGCCGCGGCATCGGCCTCGCGATCGCCCTGCGGGCGGCGGCCGACGGCGCGAACGTCGCGCTGATGGCGAAGACCGACACCCCGCATCCGAAGCTAGAGGGCACGGTGCACTCCGCCGCCGAGCAGATCCGCGCGGCGGGCGGCCAGGCGCTGCCGATCGTCGGCGACGTGCGCAACGACGACGACATCACCGAGGCCGTCCTGAAGACCGCAGGCGAGTTCGGCGGCATCGACATCGTGATCAACAACGCCAGCGTGATCGACCTGTCGGGATCGCTCGACCTCGCCGCGAAGAAGTACGACCTCATGCAGGACGTCAACGTGCGCGGCACGTTCATGCTCTCGCGCACGGCCGTGCCGGTGCTGCGGGAGTCGGCCAACCCGCACATCCTGTCGCTCTCGCCGCCGCTGAATCTGTCGCCGCGCTGGCTCGGCGCGCACACCGGCTACACGATGGCCAAGTACGGCATGACAATGGCGACGCTCGGTCTGGCGGCCGAATTCGCCGATGCCGGCATCGCGGCCAACACGCTCTGGCCGCGCACCACCATCGCGACCGCTGCCGTGCAGTTCGCCCTGGGCGGCGACCGCATGATGAAGGTCAGCCGCACGCCCGAGATCTACGCGGATGCCGCATACGCGGTCATCTCCGCGCCCGCCGCGCAGCGCACAGGCCAGACGCTGATCGTCGAAGACGTGCTCGAGGAGGCCGGCGTGACCGACTTCACCGGCTACGCCGCCGTGCCCGGCACGCCCGATGAGGCGCTGTTCCCGGACATCTTCCTGGACTGACGCGCCGTTCGGCGGCCGCGACCCCGCACACTTCGGGGGCCGACACGCCAGATGAAGGACCGATCCCCACGGGGTGTCCGACATCTGGCGTGTCGGCCCCCGTTCTGTGTCGGCCGCCGGTCAGAACAGCAGGTACACCGCGCCCAGCACCGTGAGCACGATCACGATGCGGTCGAACAGCTGCTGCGGCATCCGCTTCGCGAGTGCGATGCCGGCGAGCGCACCGGCGACCACCAGAGGCGCGAGCACGAGGTCCATCAGCAGCACCTGGGGCGTGAAGAGGCCGAGCCCGGCGAGGAACGGGACCTTCATGGCATTCACGATCGCGAAGAACCACGCCGAGGTGCCAAGGAACACCTGCACGGGCGTGCGGGTCGCGAGGAAGTACATCGACATCACCGGACCGCCGGAGTTCGCGACCATCGTCGTGAACCCGGCGAGCCCGCCGTAGGACAGGCCGAGCAGCGGGCCGGCGGGCTTGCCCGCAGCACGACGACGCCGCCACAGGGTGACGGCGATCATCAGCAGCAGGATGACCCCGATCGCGCGGCGTACCGTGGTGTCGCCCGCGACCATCAGGAACAGGAATCCCGCCAGCAGCCCGACGATCACCGCCGGCGCGAGCCGCAGCAGCGTCGGCCAGTGCGCGTGCCGCCGGTAGGCGATCAGCGCGAACACGTCGCCGACCATGAACAGCAGCAGCATCGCCGCCGTCGAGGTGCGCGCCGGCAGCACCGCCGCCAGCAGCACGACGGAGATGGTCGCGGCGCCGGGTACGGCAGTCTTGCCCAACCCGGCGATCAGGGCCGCGACCGCCAGCATCCCCCAGGCGAGCGGGGCGAGCTCCATCATCCGGCGGCGTCGATGACGGCGACGATGTTCACGTAGCCGCGCTGCGCCGCCATCTGACGGGGCAGGTCACCGTTGCCGTCGCGGATGCTCAGATCGGAACCGCCCTCGATGAGCACGCGCACGACCTCGGCGTAGTGATCGGAGCCGTCCCCGAGCTCGATCGCCTCATGCATGGCCGTCCAGTGCAGCTTGTTGATGTGGTTCGGGTCGACGCCCGCCTCGAGCAGGATCTCGATCGTGGGGATCAAGCCGCGCTCGGATGCCGGGATGAGGGCGGTGCCGCCGAAGCGGTTGACGCTCTTCAGGTCGGCACCGTGGCCGAGGGTGAGCCGCAGGATCTCGTCATGACCGCGGGCGCCGGCGTAGAGGTACGCCGAGTCCTGGATGTCGTCCTTCGCGTTCACGTCGGCACCGGCCTCGATCAGCACGCGCGCGGCCTCGACATGGTTCGCCTTGGTGGCGGCGATGAGCGCGGTCATGCCGCCGCGGCCGCGCACCTCGATGTCGGCGCCTGCGTCGAGGGCGGTGCGGACGGCGTCGGCGTCACCGGCGGATGCGGCGGTGAGAAGGTCGGCGGATGCTGCAGACATGAGGGCTCCTGGGGATGCGAGGGAGCCGGCGGTCGCCGGCATCCTTCTGGTATACCAAACTGCTCGATTGATTGTGGAGCTAAGCGTGCCTGTCAGGATTCTCTCGCGCGCTGATCGCGCCTTGGCAACCGAACTGATTCGGCCGGATGACCGGGAGCCCACGGCACGCCGGGAATCCAGGCCTCGATGATCGCCTCGGCCTCTTCCGCAGTGTGCGCACGCAATTCGCAGATTCGCTGCACGGCTCGATCCTCGTGGCCGGCCGCGAGGAGCGTGTCGATCTCCACGCAGTCCGTGGTATCAAGTGGGCGAAGCCAGATCGATGCCGCAGCCGGGTCGTCAATGCTTGCAGATCGCGCCGCGACGATGAAGACAGCGAGAAGTCCGAGGAACAGCAGTAACGGGACCAGCAGCATCGCCGGCAACAGGAACTCGATTCCTTGCAATCCGTCCATCGCGTCATCGTACGTCGGAGCGCGTCGCCGCTCCATGTGGCCCGCAGGCGCCACCAAATCGTCACGTCGATCGGCTCGCGTGCTCGGCCGGCCCGGTGTGGTGCGGGCTGCTCGCCTCGCTCCGCTCGCTCAGCCGCGCACCGCGGTCAGCGCCGCGGCGAAGCGCGCGGCCCGCGCCTCGAGGTCGGCCCAGTCCCCGGCCTTGATGGATGCGCCGTTCGCGAGATCCCCACCGGCGCCGACGGCGACGGCGCCCGCGGCGAACCAGTCGGCCAGGTTGCCGGGGTTCACGCCGCCGGTCGGCATGAGCGGGGCATCCGGGAACGGGCCGCGCAGCGCGCCGAGGTACGACGGCCCGCCCAGCGAGGCGGGGAAGATCTTCACCACGTCGACGCCGAGGTCGAGCGCCGACATCACCTCGGTCGGGGTGAGCGCGCCGGTCATCACGACGCGTCCGGTGCCGAGCATCGCGCGGGTCAGGTCGGGCAGCGTTCCCGGGCTGACCAGGAACTCGGCCCCAGCCTCGGCGGCGGCATCCGCCTGAGCGGGCGTGGTCACGGTGCCCGCACCGATGACTGCGGCATCCCCGTGCCGGGCGATCAGCTCGCGGATGACGGCAGGAGCATCCGGCGTCGAATAGGTCACCTCGATGCCGTTGACGCCGCCGCGGATGATCGCCTCCGAGGCGTCGATCGCGGCCTCTGGGGAGGGTGCGCGCAGCACGGCGAGGACTCCGGCAGAGCGGGTGCGGGCGAGGCGGTCGGTCATGAGAACTCCTTCGGGGTCGCTCTCATTCTGCCCGCTTCGCCCAGCTCGTGACGGTGTGGGCGGCACGGCGCGCGGACATCGGATGCGCCTGGCGCAGCAGCTCGGCGGCGAGCTGCTCATTGCCGAGGTCGATCTGCGCCCTGATCTCGTCGCGCGCCTCGGCGGGCACCTGTTCCTGCGGGAGCGGTGTTCCACCGGTGCGCAGAACGGGGAGTACCACGTTCCAGAAGAGGACCACGGCGAGGATCACGGCGATCAGAAGGAAGAGCCAGTCCGGCATCGCTCCAGAATAGGGTGCGGCCAGGTTCTTTCCATCCGGCACCCCGTACCCTTGGGGGTATGACCGAATCGCCCCGCACGCGCCAGACGCGACCCGTTTCCGCGTCCACCCCGGGGAAGGTCCGGGAGACGAAGGCTCCGCAGGTGCGCCCTGCGACCGAGGGCTGGACGCAGAAGAAGGATGCCGAGGGGCGGCCCCTGCTGCAGTTCGCGAGCCCGCGCCGCGGCAAGCCGCCCGTGCACTTCGCTGACTTCACGCCCGCTGAACGCATCGAGAAGGTCAAGGAGCTGGGGCTGCCCGGCTTCCGCGCCAAGCAGCTCGCGACGCACTACTTCACGCACTACACCTCAGACCCGGCCGAGATGACCGACCTGCCCGCCGCCCAGCGCGACGAGCTCGTGGCAGGTCTCATGCCGCCGCTGCTCACCGAGGTGCGGCGTCTCGAGACCGACCGCGGCGACACGATCAAGTTCCTCTGGCGCCTGCACGACGGCGCCCTCGTCGAGTCGGTGCTCATGCGTTACACCGGCCGCATCACGCTGTGCGTGTCGAGCCAGGCCGGATGCGGCATGAACTGCCCGTTCTGCGCCACTGGTCAGGCGGGGCTCACGCGCAACATGTCGACGGCCGAGATCCTCGACCAGATCGTGCGCGCCAACCGGCTGATCGCCGACGGCGGCCTCGGCGACCCGCGCAAGGTGGGCCACGAGGGCGAGCGCGTCACCAACATCGTCTTCATGGGCATGGGTGAGCCGCTGGCCAACTACAAGCGTGTCATGGACGCCGTGCGCACGATGGTCGCCCCGCAGCCCGAGGGCCTCGGCATGAGCGCGCGCGGCGTCACGGTGTCGACGGTCGGCCTGGTGCCGGCGATCCGCAAGCTCTCCGACGAGAACATCCCGGTGACCTTCGCGCTGTCGCTGCACGCTCCGGACGACCAGCTGCGTGACGAGCTCATTCCGGTGAACTCGCGCTGGAAGGTCGACGAGGCGCTGGACGCCGCGCGCGAGTACTTCGAGAAGACCGGACGCCGCGTCTCGATCGAGTACGCGCTGATCAAGGACATGAACGACCACGCCTGGCGCGCCGACCTTCTCGCCGAGAAGCTGAACGCCCGCGGGCGCGGCTGGGTGCACGTGAACCCGATCCCGCTGAACCCGACGCCCGGCTCGATCTGGACCTCGTCCGACAAGGACGTGCAGGACGAGTTCGTGCGCCGGCTCAACGACGCCGGCATCCCGACGACCCTGCGCGACACCCGCGGCAAGGAGATCGACGGTGCCTGCGGCCAGCTGGTCGCCACGACCGAGGACGAGGCCGCCGCGGCAGCGATGGCCTGAGCCTTCATCGGCCGGAACCGGGCTGAGCGACCACACGAAGCCTGGTTGTCGAGACCCGGTTTGACTGTCGAGCCCCTGCCTTCTTCGCCGAGACCGGGCCGGGTTGATGTCGCCCAGCCGGGGTCGCGGCAATTCTGACGCCGCCTTCGCGCGCGGCACAGCTGTTCCGCAAGGGGCGGAATGTGCGGCATCCGAGGTGCCGGACCCGACGTTCTCTGACCCCTCATGTGGTGACACCGCGTGTACCGGTGGTCTGCGGCGTCGAGGCGGGTGAGGTGTGCGACGTGCGCGAGGCGTGAGGTTCGTGCCACCGTGCGCGTTCCTGCCCGTTGCGCTTCGCGCGCGGGGCATCCAGCAGTCGGCTGATCCGGATGCCGCCCTTCGCGGGCTCCGCGTGCACCTGCATCACCAGCGACCGGATGAGCGCCTCGGCGCGGGCCTGGTGATGCCACTGCACGCCGGGGGTGAGCGCCTCGTCGATCCGGCGGAGCATCTCCGCCTCGAGTCCGGCGGGAAGAGCGTCGTGCACGGCGTAGTGGTCGAGCACGTCGGCGATGGTCCAATTCGGCGTGAAGCGCCCGGAAAGCGGACCGATGGTGGTGTTGTCGTGTCTCATTGGACCAGAATGTGACGGTATGAGCACCGTTGACAGGGCCAATCCACGGCTGGTGGACCAGAGAACGGCCACAGTGGACTCCGCCGCGCTGGCTGCACGGCTGGGGCGCTGGTCGCAGGGCGACGGAACACTGTCTGCGCAGCTGTCGTCGCGCATCCGCGCCCTGGTGGACACCGGCGAGCTGCGTCCTGGCGACCGGCTTCCTGCGGAGCGAGCGCTCGCCGCGGCGGTCGCGGTGTCGCGCGGCACCGTCGTCGCGGCCTATGCCGATCTCGCGGAGCGCGGGGCGGTCGAGCGCCGGCAGGGCAGCGGCACCCGCATCGCCGGGACGGCGGTGTCGCAGTCCGGGCGTGCAGCCCGCGGCGAGGCGCTGTTCTCGGCGCTCCCGAACTCGATCGACCTGCTGCGCACGGTGCCGCAGATCCCCGAGCTCGGGGTGCGTCTGATCCGCGAGCATCAGCCCGACCTCGCGCTCGCCCTGCTGCCCGAGACCGATCCCGCCGGGCTCCCGATGCTGCGCGACCTGATCGCCGGACTCTACACGGCGGAGGGCGCGCCGACGACGTCCGAGCAGATCCTCGTGACCCACGGCGCGCAGCAGGCGATCAGCCTGGTCATCCACGCGCTCATCGAGCCAGGAGATGTCGTTCTCGCCGAGGAGGTCACCTGGCCCGGCGTCACCGACACCGTCCGTCTGCGCGGCGGTGTGGTGCACGGCATCCCGATGGGCGAGGACGGGCTCGATGTCGTCGCTCTCGAGGTCGCCATGGCGCGGATGCGCCCGGCGCTGGTCGCGCTGAATCCGCACCACCAGAACCCCACCGGCACCCGGCTGCCGGCGGCCGCCCGCCGCCGTGTGGCCGAGCTCGCCGCGGAGTACGGCGTGCCGGTGATCGAGGATCGTGTGGTCGCGGGGATCGCCTTCGACGGAGTCGTGCCGCCACCGCTGGCCGCCGAGCGACCGGATGCCCCTGTGATCGTCGTCGAGTCGGTGTCGAAGTGGGTCTGGGCGGGACTGCGGATCGGCTGGCTGCGCGCCGACCCGGTGCTCGTGCGGCGGCTGCGCGGCGCCCGCCAGCTTGCGGATCAGTCCACGAGCGTCCCTGCACAGCTGCTGGCGATCGACCTGCTCGCGCACGCGAACGAGCTGCGGCGCGAGGTCGCCCGTACTCACCAGGCCCGGCTCGACCTGCTGCTGGCACTGCTGGCCGAGCACCTGCCGGACTGGACCTTCACGCCGCCACGCGGCGGGCTGTCGCTGTGGACGCGGATGCCGGCCGGCTCCGCCGATGCCCTCGCCCGTGTCGCCGCGGTGCACGGCGTATCGGTCGCCGGCAGCGGCGAGTTCGCGGCATCCCCGTCGCCGGACGACCACATCCGGATCCCGTTCACCGCTCCCGACGAGGTGCTGACCGAGGGCATCCGGCGTCTCGGTGCCGCCTGGGCGGAGTACCGCGCGACACTGTGAGGCTGCGGCTCAGGCGCCGTACTCGTCACAATCGATATCGGCTCCCAGATGGGCGAGGAATGACAGCGTCTCGGCGGAGAGGTGCCATCCGAGGAGTTGATGCTGTCCGGCGAGTGGGCGGAGCATATCGCCGTCGGAGACCCGGAGATTCTCCTCTTCGCCGTCTTCGGCATCGAAGTCGCGCACGATCTGCAGCACAGCCTCGATGGGCGCGTCCGCAATGAGCTCCCGGATCTGCTCCGCAAGCGGGCGCAGTCTACGGACGACGTGGTCGATCTGATCATCGACAGTCAAGCCCGCCGTGCTGCAGCACAGCTTCCAGGAATGCTGGACCGGGCGGGGCGGCACACTCTGTCGACTGCCCCGTACGGAGAATTCGTCAGGCTCGGTCCGTAGCGCGCCCGTGATGGTCGCCGTCGAGATCGGGTCGCTGGACAACGAAAAACATACCTTCTGTCGGATGCGCACGATCCCAGCATGACCTTGGGGACGCTCGTCGACAAAGTTGTTCTGCAGCGCCTCAGGCACCGACCGCCACGGTCGCGGCCGGCGCAGCGGCGCCATCCTGCTGATCCCGTGCGCCGTCGGAGGCACCCAGACGTGAGGCGCGCTCCAGCCAGCCCTCGATCTTCGCGGCGGACGCGGTCTTCACGCCCAGCATCCGGTGCGTCTTCACGGGTCGGATGCCGCAGAGCTTCATCGTGTTCCGCGCGACCTGTGTCTGCGCGGGCAGGCCGGTGATCGGCGCGAAGAACCACGGGGTGTCGGCGAGCAGCAGCAGGCGCCCGCGGTCGGCACCCACCATGCCGACCGGCAGGCCGGCGGGCGTGTAGCGGTACTCCTGTTGGGGGAGCAGGGCGCGGTCGAAGAAGCCCTTCAGCACGGCCGGAACCGAGCCCCACCACAGGGGAGTGGCGATGACGACGTTCGTCGCTTCGTGCAGGGCGGCCTTCGCGTCTTCGAGGTCGGGTTCGAGCAGCATCCGCTCGCGATAGCCGAACCGCAGGTGCGGGTCGAAGTCGAGGTCGCGCAGGGCGAGCAGTCGCGCGTCGCCGTGCGCGGCGGCGTAGCGCCGTGCGAGCTCTGCGGTGAGCGACTGGGAGTCGGGGTGGCCGTCGATGACGAGTGCAGTGGGCATCGGATGCTCCTATCTTGACAGTGTCTATTTGGTGGACACTGTCAAGATAGGGAACAATGTTGCTCGTGTCAAGTTCCCGTTCCGGCTATCACCACGGCGATCTGGCGCATGCGCTCGAGACGGCCGCGATGCAGCTGCTCGCCGAGAAGCCTGCGCAGGAGATCAGCCTGCGCGAGGTCGCGCGTGCGGCTGACGTGAGCCACAACGCGCCCTACCACCACTTCGCCGATCGCCGCGGACTGCTGAAGACGCTCGCCGAGCGCAGCATGGCCGACCTCGTCGCCGCGGTGCGCGCCGCGCTCGAGAGCGCCACCGACCCGGTCGCCGCGCTCATCGCCGGGGGACAGGCCTACATCCGCTTCGCCGTCGAGCGTCCGAACGCCTTCGATGTCGTCTACGACCCGGCCGTCTGCATCCCCGGCTCTCCGACCGAGACCATGGCGCCGCTCATCGACGAGCTCGAGTCGCTGCTCGGCGGCGGCGTCATCGCCGTGGGGCTCACCGAGGACGACGTGACCGCGACCTGGGGGCTCGTGCACGGACTCGGCACGCTCGCCGCGGCCGGGCACTTCCCGCTCGAGACGGCGCTCGCGTCCTGCGATTCCGCGGTCCGGCGGATGCTGCCCGCCTGACGGTCAGTCGCCGGGCGTCCGAACCCGGACCAGGCGCCCCGAGCCCTCGATCAGCTCCGCCCACGAGTCCACGTCGACAGTGCACTCGACGACCGCGCAGGTCGGCAGCTCGACGAACTCGCCGGTGAGCTCGCCCACGGCATCGCTCATCCCGGGATTGTGGCCCACCAGCATCCCGACTGCGCAGTCGTCCGGCAGGCCGGATGCGATCTGCAGGATCGAACGAGCGGATGCCGCATAGAGCAGCGGATCCTCGTGGACGGTCAGCCCGAAGGCCGCCGCGTACTCGGCCGCTGTCGTTCGCGCACGGGTCGCGGTGCTCGACACGATCCGGTCCAGCGCGATGCCCTCGGCGATGAGCCGGCGAGCCATCGCCGGGGCATCGCGGCGTCCGCGCGCGTTGAGCGGACGGTCGTGATCGGAGTAGCCCGGCATCCCCCAATCGGACTTCGCGTGGCGGGCGAGCAGCAGCGTCTTCATGCGTCCAGCGTGGCACCCGACGGGCCGGGGCGCACCCCGAACCTGGGAGCGCTTGCAGGTTTCGTCGGGCCGCTCCACAGGCGGCCTTCCCTACCGTGGAAGGATGTCCTACTCTGCTCACCGCCCTGGACGGATGGATTCCCAGGGCCGTATCGAGTTCGACGTCGACGACCCGAACAGCGACCCGAACGCTGCGGCCGACGTCCCCGAATACTTCACCCGCGAATACCGTCCCGCCGGCCCAGACGCCGAGGCCGGCATCGACGCGACCGCTCTGAACGACGTCGTCGAGACCACCACGCGTCCGAACCCCGTCGTGCACGACGAGCAGGAGACCGAGTCGTTCGACGTCGAGGACTTCCCGTTCCTCGACGAGCCGGCGCAGGCTCAGGCCCCGACACAGGTGATCATGGACGAGCCTCAGGTCGAGGCATCCGAGCCGGAGTCGGTGTCTGCCCCCGCACCGCGCGCGACCAAGCCGCCGCGCGAAAAGCGCGAGAAGCGTGAGCGGGTCCCCGGGTCGCGGCTGCGCACCCTCGCCATTCTCGGTGGCGCCGACGGCGAGATCCTCGACCGCGTGCCCGGCGAGACGCCCCGCTTCGTGCAGATGTTCTTCGTGCTGCTCGGCACCGCGCTGGTCTCGGCACTGTCGATGATGTTCGCCCTGATGACCGGTGTGCAGGTCGCCGTCTGGCTGGCCGTGCCGCTCGCGATCGTCTGGGCCGCGATCATCTTCAACCTCGACCGCTTCCTCACCTCGACGATGACGGCGACCCGCAGCGTCGGGAAGCTGATCGCCATCGCGATCCCGCGTGTGCTGATGGCCGCGCTGATCGGCTTCGTCGTCGCCGAGCCCGTCGTGCTGCAGGTGTTCCACAACGACATCGCCCGCGAGGTCGCATCGACCAACATCACGCAGGCGCAGTCCGACCAGAACGGCCTCGAGAAGGGTCCTGAGAAGAAGGCGCTGGACGCCGCGACCAAGCGCGTGGCCAACCTGGAGAACCAGGCCGCGACCGGCATCGTCGCGGGCACGTCGAACTCCTCGGCATCCGAGTCGGCCGCGCAGGGCACGGTCGACGACCTGACCAAGAAGATGGCCGACCAGCAGAAGACCATCGACAGCGCCCGCGCGCTGTACCAGTGCGAGCTGACCGGCGCGGGCGCGGGCACCGTGCCCGGCTGCACCGGCGTTCACGGCAAGGGCACCAGCTCGGATGCTGCGAAGGCCCAGCTGACCGAGGCTCAGCAGACCTACGACGCTCTGGCAGCTCAGCTGCGCACCGCGAACGCCGAGCTCGAGAGCGCGGGCACCGCCGCGAAGGGCGAGCTGTCGGCGTCCGAGTCGGCCAATCGCAAGCAGGCGAAGGCCGAGCTGCCCGCCGCGAAGAAGACCTACGACCAGGCACTCGCCGCGTACAACGCGCGGGCCGATTCGGTCGCGCAGGGCAATGCCGGCGCGATCGGTCTGCTCAGCCAGATCAGCGGTCTGAACCGCCTCGGCGAGAAGGAGCCCACGATCTTCTGGGCGCACTGGCTGATCGCCGCGCTGTTCTTCATGATCGAGCTGCTGCCGGTGCTGGTGAAGGTGCTGACCAGCTTCGGCGACCCGTCGCTCTACGAGAAGACCGCGGCGATCCGCAAGCAGGTCGAGGAGGATCGCGTCTCGGCCGAGGGGTTCCGCGACCGCGCGGCCATCATGGCGACGGGATCGCTGCCGCCGGCCGAGCCTCCTGCATCCGCGCCCGCTGACACCGGCGATGCGCCGACAGTGCCGATCACGCGCGCCGACCTCCGCGAGGGCGCCACGGTCTGACAGGATCGCGGCATGGGCTCGCTGCGGAAACACACGACGACGGTCGCGATCATCGGCGTGTGCGCCGTGGTCGCCTATGCCGCGTGGGCGGCGGTGCAGATCCTCGTGCTGAACCCGCTGGCCGCGGTTCCGGATGCCGGGCTGCGCGAGATCTACGCGCAGATGGCGGCCGCGGGCGAGACGATGCCGATCGCGATGCCGTCGAGCATCCTCGCGATCGGCGTCGGACTGGCAGTGACCGTGGCCGTGGTGAGCATCAGGCGGCGGCTGGAGCCCTCGCTCGTCGCGGTGCTGTTCCTGATCCTGCTGGCGCTCGGGTCACCTGCCTACTTCATGGCCTCGTTCGGACCCGGCATGAACCTCGCCGACGCCTTCGGCATCAGCGGCGGCGACCACTCGCCGGGAGCTGTGCCGCTGTACGTCGTGAGCCTGCTGGCTGCCGGTGCCGCCGTGGGGCTGACGGTGCGCGCCAGCCGCCGGAAGGATGTCGCGACCGCCGTGAGCGGGCGGGCTGCGGCGTAGCGTAAGCGCCATGGATCTCGGCGAGGCGGCTCATGCGCACCCCGGGCGCCGGGCGCTCGCTGCAGCGGAGCACCTCGGCGAGGGCGAGCTCGTCCAGTGGTGCGCCGAACTGATCAGCGGCCGTCGCGTCTACGGGGCGCCGGATGACCCGGATCCCGCCTGGCTCGGCGGTGCGGCGGCCTCCGGGTGGGGCGCACCCGATCGGCTCACTGCCGAGACGGAGTACTGGCCACGCGTCTGGGCCGCTCGCACGCTCCTGTACGTCTGGGAGGATGCCGCGATCCCGGCGGTGCTCGACGGACTGCACGACCGTGCGTGGCGGGTCCGCGAGATGAGTCTCAAGGTCGCGCTCCGGTGGGAAGTCGCAGAGGCGCTCGAGCCGTGTACGGGCCTCATCGACGACAGCACGCCGCGGGTGCGCCTCGCGGCGATCCGGCTCCTCGGCGAGCTGGGGGAGGCCGAGCATCTCGAGGTGCTCGGTTCAGCCGCATTCGACGAGCCGGGGGAGCGCGAGGCCGTGGATCGGGCGGTCCTCCGGGCGGAGCGACGCCTCGATCGACCCTTGCGATGACGACGGGGCTGGGTGTCTCGGCTCGCTCCGTCACCGTTCCTCATCGACCGGAGGGTGTGACCTCGAGGCCGACTCCGGCGAGCCATCGGTGGACCTGACCGGTGCTGTCGACCGTCATGCCGGTGCCGGGAAGACGGATGCTCGTGTCCGGGCCGGCGACGACTGCCGTGGTCGCCCAGACATCCGCCTGCGTGAGCGACGGCGCGATCACGGTCGCCGAGACGATCCCGGTCGCGGGCCGACCGGTACGCGGGTCGATGATGTGGGAGCCGCGCTCGGCGCTGCCCGACGTGGCCACGGCGCCGTTGCGGACCGGAACGGTCGCAAGCAGGCGACTGCGATCGGAGGGGTCGACGATGCCGACGTTCCACATCCATTCCGCGGCATCCGCCGTGAACAGCTGCATGTCGCCGCCCACGTCGAGCCCGGCCGCCACGACGCCGGGCATCCGCACCAGGTCGGCGAGTCGCTCCCGCGCGGCGAGCTCCGTCGCCCAGCCCTTCACATAGCCGGTGGGATCGAACCAGCCGCCCACATGTGCGCTGAACAGTCCGCCGGTGGAGGCTTCGGCTTCCCGGCATCCGTCCTCGACCTCCGCGACCCACGGGTCGGCATCCGCGCCGGCGAGTTCGCCGCGAGCGATCCGACGGATGTCGGAGCGCTCGTCGTAGGTCGAGAAGACGCGATCCGCGCGGTGCAGGACGTCGAAGGCGGCCTCGGCCGCAACCGTGAACTCGGCGTCCCGGATGCTGCCGATGACGTGCACACTCGCCACGGTGCCCATGACCTCGCGCACCGCGACGTGCCGGGCGGCGTTCATGACTGCGCCTGATCGAGCGCGCTCTGCAGCGACTGCGTGTAGCCCTGGCTGGTGTACGTGGCACCGGAGATCATCGAGATGCTCGCCGACTGCGCCGACGTCGTCTCGGAGACCAGCATCGGCACCGCCTGCGAATTGATCTGCTGATCACGGGGGCTCTCGCTCGGGTACTCCGGGACGTTCACCTGCGTGATCCGTCCGCCGCTGATCGTGATCTGCACCTGCACGGGGCCGTAGCGGGTGTCCACGGCGCTGCCGGTGAAAGTGCCGTCCTTGAGAGCCGATGACGAGGAACCGGACGACGAGGACGAACCATCGGATGCATCGGACGAGCCCGACGACGACGAACCACCGGATGTCGCATCCGATCCGCTCGATGAGTTCCCGGTGCTTCCCGACGCCCCGCTCCCACTCCCGCCGGACGACGTCGTGGTCCCCGTGCCCGTGGCCTGCGGCTGCGCCGCGATCATCTCGCCGTGCGAGGTGCGGTAGCCGAACAGCAGCACGAGTCCGCTGATCGTGGCGAGACCGGCGTAGACGATCCGCTTCATGGGGCTGCTCTTCATGATGTCTCCTCGCTCTCAGACGGTGAAGGATTCGCGATGCACCTGAGACGGCGGGAACCCTGCGGCGCGCAGGTCGCGCAGCACGGCATCCATCCACTCGGGTGGACCGCACACGTAGACGTCGTGATCGGCCGGGTCGGGGGCGAGCCGCCGAAGGGCGGCGACGCCGTTCCAGCCCGCGTGACTCTGCGGCAGCCAGACCGGTCCTGTGCTCGCGCGGCGACCGATCAGCGGGACGTGCTGCACACCGCGATCCCGCACGAGCGCGGCGATGGCGTCCGTCCGCAGCGCGACCTCCGCCACGGTGTCGCGGGTCACGAGCGTCGCCGAGCCGGGGGCGTAGTCCTCGCCCTCGAGCAGCGCCACGAGGGGCGCAACGCCGGCGCCGGCGCCGATGAGCAGCATCCGTCGCCCCTGCCGGCTCTCACCGGTCAGCTTGCCGTAGGGACCCTCGATGAGCACGCGCGTGCCTGGGCGCAGCGTCGTCAGCCGTGAGGTGCCGTCGCCGACCAGGCGCGCCGAGATCGCCAGCTCATCGCCTACCGGTGCGGCGGACAGCGAGAACGGATGCCCGCGGGTCCAGCCAGGACCGTCCAGGAAGCGCCAGACGAAGAACTGCCCGGGCTTCGCGCCGAGGTTGGAGACACCGACGCCCCGCATCCGCACGGTCACGCCGTCGGCGCCGTCGGGCGTCACGGACGACACCCGCAGCAGGTGCCGGCGGGAGTGCGCGAGCGGCACGATCACACGGTAGATGACGATGGCGACCGCGGCGGCGATCCAGAGTCCCCACCAGTACACGGTGGCGACGGGCGAGGCCGTGAAGTCCGACCCGGTCCACAGCTGATGCGGCAGCGCGAGACCCGCGCCGAGGTAGCCGTACAGGTGCAGAAGGTGCCAGGACTCGTAGCGCAGCCGGCGCCGTGCCCGCCGTGCCGACGTCACCGCGACCATGATCACCAGCAGGGTGCCCGCCGTCGCCAGCAGCATGCCGGGGTAATCGACCACGAACTGCACGAGCTGCGTGATCGGGTTGAGGTTCGCCTCGACCGCGTAGCCGAGGGTCTGCAGCACGATGTGCGCGAGCAGCAGCCACAGCGACCAGAAGCCGGTGAGGCGGTGCATCCGCGTCATCCCGTCGCGGCCGAAGCCGCGCTCGAAGAGCGGGATGCGCGCCATCAGAAGCACGAGCAGGAGCAGCAGATTCGACGACACCAGGCCGGTGAGCCGGCCGAGCGCGTTCAGAGCGGATGCTCCGCCGCCGAGCAGATCGTCGACGCCGCCGCCGTCCACCCACAGCGCCGCGACGAACAGGCACGTCGCCCACACCACGATCACCGCACCGAGGTTCCAGACGTCGGTGCGCCGCGTGCCTGTGGGCGCGGTCCCGGTTCCCGGGGCGTGCCGGATGCCGGTGGCGCCGCGCTGGACGGGGCTGTGGACCGTGGCCATGGTGTGCTCCTCTCGGCTCCGGTCTCACCCGATGGGGCTGTGCGGGGGGACCCGCATCAGGCGAGACCGGAGGTGTTGGGCGATCAGTCGGACGGGGTGGTGCTCTCGGGCGCGGGCGACTGGTCGGGTGAGTTCGGGCTGCCCGGCCGAGTGCCGTTCTGGCCGGTCCCGCTGTTCTGGCCGTCCTGACCGTCGGATGAGCCGCCGTTCTGCCGGCCGCCGTCACCGCGGAACCCGTCGCCACCGCGGAACTCGGAGCCGCCGTGGCCGCCGCGGTCACCGTGTCCGTCGCCAGGGCCCTGCGACCACTCCTCGCTCTGGGCCTCGGAGTGTCCGAAGCCGCGGAGCTCGCCGTGCGCGGCCCAGCCGCCGCCGAACCCGACACCGAGCAGGACCACGCCCGCCGCGACTCCGGCGACGACGCGTGTGCCGGTGCGCGACCAGAACGGCTTGGCGGGGGCCGCGGGGACGGGCTGCGCAGCCGCCGCCTCGGCGACGGGCTGCGAGGGAAGCGCGGTGGTGGCGGCCTCGGCGGCCGGGGGAACCGCCGCAGCTTCGGCAGGCGGAGCCGCCGGAGGATGAGTCGCCTGGGCCGCGGCATCAGTGGCGGGCGTCTGGGCGCCCTGCCCCGCGGCATCCGATGAATCGGGCGCGAGGGGAGTCTCGTTGTTCTCTGTCATGCCGGAACTGTCCCGCGCGCGCACCAAGAGTGCGCCAAGAATTCGCCCCTCACCGGCACTTCATAGCCGGCGGATCGTCGATTCTCAGCGGATGCCCGGTCAGCGGGCCGGCAGAGAGAGCAGGAACGTCGTGCCCGCGGGTGACGTGCTCTCGACCTCGACCGAACCGCCGAACCGGTTCGCGACGTCGCGAACCAGCGCGAGTCCCAGCCCGAAGCCGCGCCGCTCCGACGACGACGTCGAGCGCGCGAACCTCTCGAAGAGGCGGGACGGATCGATGCCCGAGAGGCCCGGTCCCTGGTCGGCCACGCGGATCTCCACGCGGCGGCCGTCCGCCCGCGCCGACAGCTGCACCGTTCCGCCGTCCGGGCTGAACCGCACGGCGTTGTCGAGCAGCGCGATCACCGCGCGCACCAGCGCCGTCGGCTCGGCCGCAGCGCGCAGCTCGGGTGCAGCATCCGCGACGATCCGCACGCCGCGCTCGGCACCCTTCGGCGCGAGCACCGTGGCCGCGTCGTCGAATGCCGCCCGCACGGATGCCTCGGCACCGGCATCGTCGGCGCGCACTCCGGCCGTCTCGGCGGCCAGGAGCAGATCGGTGAGCACGGCGTCCATCACCTCGGCATCCCGCCGCATGTCCTGCAGCACCGGCGCGACATTCTCGCCGCCGCGCAGGCGGTGCTCGGCGAGCTGGATGCGGCTGTTCAGCGTGGTCAGCGGCGTGCGCAGCTCATGGCTGGCGTCCGCGACGAAGGCGCGCTGCACGCCGAGCGCCTCGGCCAGAGGCTCCGACGCGCGACGCGAGGCGTACCAGGCGAGCACTCCGAGCAGCAGCACGCCGATCACGCCCACCGCGATGACGATCGGCAGCACGTCGTCGAGATCGACGACCCGGTCGTAGGGCGGCTCTCCGGGGCGGCCGTCGTGCGGCCCCCGCTCCGGCCTGCTCGCGGTGAACAGCGCCGTCACGATCACCACGATCACCACTGTCACGACGGCGGCCGAGGCGAGCCCGACCCACAGGCCGGTTCTCACTGCCGAGCGCTGAACGCGGGCGCGATCCGCGGCGACGGCGTGGTCGGTGCGGCGGCTCATCGTGGCATCCCGCTGCGGTAGCCGCGTGCGCGGACGGTGTCGATGATCTCCGGCGTCGACTTGCGGCGCACGTAGTGCACCAGAGCATCGACGCTGCCGGCGGAACCTCCGGGGAAGGCGCTGGCGACGATCTCCTCGCGCGAGAACACATGCTCGGGGCTCGAGCTGAGCAGCTCCAGCAGATCGCCCTCAGCCTGGGTGAGCGGGATGCGGGCGCCGTCCGGCGCGTACAGCGCCAGCGACTCCGACGAGAACAGCCAGTCCCCGATCTCGCGCCTGCTGCCGGGGCCGCGTCCGCGACGCAGGGCGCGCAGGCGGGCACGCAGCTCGTCGAAGTCGAACGGCTTCAGCAGATAGTCGTCGGCCCCCGCATCCAGCCCGCTGACGCGGTCCTCGACGGCGCCGAGCGCGGTGAGCATGATCGCCGGCGTCGTGATGTGCGCGGTGCGCACGGCCGAGAGCAGCTCGGTGCCGTCGAGGCCGGGGAGCCGGCGGTCCACGACCATCACGTCGTAGCGGCGGCCGAGGGCCAGCTCGATGCCGGCCTCACCGGTGCGCGCATGGTCGACCTGGTACTCGTCGGAGAGCATCTCTGTGACGATGGCGGCTGTCTCCGCCTCGTCCTCGACATACAGCAGGCGCGGCAGCGGGTCGTCAGCGGCGGACATGGGTCAAGTGTCGCACCGGCCCGACCGCCCTGGGAACGCGACTAGCGTTGGATCATGGTCAACTATCGCTATCTGGGCAACAGCGGGTTCAAGGTCTCCGAGATCACCCTCGGCAACTGGGTGACGCATGCGTCGCAGGTCGGGGACGACGCCGCGGTCGCCACGGTGCACGCCGCGCTGGATGCCGGCATCACCACCTTCGACACCGCTGACACCTACGCCAACACCGCTGCGGAGGTCGTGCTCGGCAAGGCCCTCGAGGGGCAGCGCCGCGAGAGCCTCGAGATCTTCACGAAGGTCTACTTCCCGACCGGCCCGAAGGGCCCGAACGACACAGGTCTCAGCCGCAAGCACATCCGCGACTCGATCGAGGGCTCGCTGCGCCGCCTCGGCGTCGAGTACGTCGACCTGTACCAGGCGCACCGCTACGACTACGAGACGCCGCTCGAGGAGACCATGCAGGCCTTCGCCGACGTCGTGCGGCAGGGCAAGGCGCTGTACATCGGCGTCTCGGAGTGGACCGCAGAGCAGCTGCGCGAGGGGCATGCACTGGCCCGAGAACTCGGTGTGCAGCTGGTCTCGAACCAGCCGCAGTACTCGATGCTGCACCGCGTGATCGAGGGCAGGGTGGTTCCGGCATCCGAGGAGCTGGGCATCTCGCAGATCGTCTGGTCGCCGATGGCGCAGGGCGTGCTGAGCGGCAAGTACCTGCCCGGTCAGCCGGTGCCGGAGGGGTCGCGCGCGACCGATCCGCACTCGGGCGCGCACTTCATCAAGGGCTTCCTGCAGGACGACATCCTCAGCGCAGTGCAGAACCTGAAGCCGATCGCCGAGCAGGCGGGCCTGACGATGCCGCAGCTCGCGATCGCGTGGGTGCTGCAGAACTCCAACATCGCCGCCGCGCTCGTCGGAGCTTCGCGCCCGGAGCAGCTCGCCGACACCGTGAAGGCGTCCGGAGTGGTGCTCGACGCCGACACGCTCGCCGCGATCGACACGGCCCTCGCCGGCGTCGTGAACGACGACCCCGAGGACACGTACACGGTCTCGCCGAAGGAGCGCCTGGTCTGAGGCATCCTGCCTCCGCACCTTGAGGGGTCGGAGAACGCGGCATCCGGGCATCCGGACCCGACGTTCTCTGGCCCCTCGTCCTGTATTCGCTTCGCCCCGGTCGCTGTGCTCAGAGCGCCCCGAACACCGCGCCGGGGTTGAGGATGTTCTGCGGATCGAGGGCCTTCTTGATGCGCAGGTTCAGGTCGAGCACGTCCTCGCCGAGGTAGTCCCCGAGCCAGGGCTGCTTCAGCCGGCCGACGCCGTGCTCGCCGGTGATCGTGCCGCCGAGCGCGATCGCCAGGTCCATGACCTCGCCGTAGGCGACGTCGGCGCGCTCCTTCTGACCGGGGTCGTTCGGGTCGAGCACCAGCAGCGGATGCGTGTTGCCGTCGCCCGCGTGCGCGACGATGGAGATCTCGGTGCGGTGCCGCGCGGCGATCTCGGCGACACCCAGCACCAGGTCGCCGAGGCGGGGGAGCGGCACGCCGACGTCCTCCAGAAGCAGCGCGCCGCGCTTCTCGACCGCGGGGATCGCCTGGCGGCGCGCCTCGATGAGCGCCTCGCTCTCGTCGGGGTCGTTCGTCGAATAGCACTCGGTGGCGCCGTTCGCGCCGCAGATGACCTCGACCGCGGCGATCTGCTCCTGAGCCAGCGCCTCCGGCTCGTCGGACTGCACGATCAGCATCGCGGCGGAACCGCGGTCCAGCTCCATGCGCATCATGTCCTCGACCGCGTTGATCGCGACCTGGTCCATGAACTCCAGCATCGACGGGCGCATCGCTCCCTTGATGTCCAGCACCGCCTGGATCGCGCCGGACAGCGTCGGGAACATCGCCACCAGCGTGGTGGGCGTGCGCTGCTCGGGCACCAGCCGCAGCACGATCTCGGTGATGATGCCGAGCGTGCCCTCGCTGCCGACGAAGAGCTTGGTCAGCGACAGGCCGGCGACGTCCTTCAGCCGCGGCCCGCCGAGCTTCACGACCTTGCCGTCTGCGAGGACCACCGTGAGGCCGAGCACGTAGTCGGTGGTCACGCCGTACTTCACGCAGCACAGGCCGCCGGCGTTCGTCGCGACGTTGCCGCCGATCGAGCAGAACTCCTGCGAGGACGGGTCCGGCGGATACCAGAGGCCGTGCTCGGATGCCGCGGCCTTGACCTCGACGTTGAACGCGCCGGGCTGCACGGTGGCCATCTGCACGAGCGGATCGATCGTGATCTGCCGCATCCGATCCAGCGAGACGACGATCGCGTCGTCCTGCGCCGAGCTGCCGCCGGAGAGCCCGGAGCCCGCGCCGCGCGGGATCACGGCGACGCCCTCGCGGGCGGCGATCTTCATCGCGGCCTGCACGTCCTGGGTCGACGTCGCACGCACGACGGCGAGCGGCACCCCGGCATCAGGGTCGTTGGCGCGGTCCCAGCGGTACGCATCGAGCGAGTCGCGGTTGGTGACGAGCACGCCCTCGGGCAGGTCGGCGTTCAGAGCGGCGAGCACGCGCTCGCGGCGGTCGGGTTCCATCACACGAGCGTATCGCCGTCGCCCGCTCCTGCACCGCCCGGAGGCGAGTTCGGCTGGTGCCTCAGATGACGTGCGCGGATGCCGAGGAGCGGATGCCGGCGCGCCGCAGGATCTCCGGCACGCAGCGCTCCACGAACGCCTCGAAGTCGGATGCCTCGGTGTACAGGTGCGCGGAGAGCCGGAAGTACCCGACGCCGTCGAAACTGGTGAAGGCCGTCTCGACGCCGACCGCGTCGAGCAGCTGCATCCGCAGTCCGTCCGCCGCCTCTCGATCGCGGCCGAGAGCATCCGGCAGCCGGATGAGCCGCATCGACGGCACAGGGGCCGGCGACGCGGTGAGCGCCTCCGCCTCGGTGTACGGCTGCAGGGCGTCGGCGATGACCCTGGCCCCGTGGTCGGCCATCGCGGAGATGGCTTCGCGGGCGGCATCCCACCCGATCTCCTCCTCGACGAAGGAGATGGACGCCGGGGTGCTCAGGTACGAGGTCGCGTCGATCGTGCCCTGACCGTCGAATCGCGTCGGATAGGGATCCCGCGCACCCCAGGAGTCGATCAGCGGCCACAACTCATCGCGGTCGGATGCCGTGGTCACGAGCAGCGCGGAACCGCGCGGCGCGCAGGGCCACTTGTGCATGTTGCCGAACCACCAGTCTCCACCGGCGACCGTGGCCGCATCGGGGACGAGGCCGGGGGCGTGCGCCCCGTCGACCAGAGTGCGGACACCCCGCCCGGCGGCGACGTCGGCGATGCGTCTGGTGGGCAGCATCCGGGCGGTCGGGGAGGTGATCTGGTCGACCACGATCAGGCGGGTGCGGTCGGTGATCGCGTCGGTGAAGCGCTGCACGGCCTCGTCGTCGTCGGCGAGCAGGGGGAGGTGCACCACGCGCACCGCGGCGCCGAAGCGCCGTGCCAGGCGTTCGGCACCCATGGTGATGGCGCCGTAGCCGTGGTCGGTGACGAGGATCTCGTCACCGTGGGAGAGCACGAGGGAGTTGTAGACGACTGTCGCGGCGGCCGACGCGTTCGGCACGAACACCGTGTCCTCAGGGCGGGCGCCGACGAAGGGCGCGGTGGTCTCCCGCGCCTCGCGCACGAGCTCGGAGACTCGGGGGAACCACCCCACCGGGCTGAGGTCGGCGCGACGGCGCAGGGCGTCCTGGTGGGCGACGACCGCTGTCGGGACGGCGCCGAACGAACCGTGGTTGAGGTGGATGACCGCCGGATCGAGCGGCCACGCGTCGCGGGCGCGCTCGAAGGACTTCAGCCTGATGGGAGGCGGCGTCGTGGCCGTGGTCATGCGTCCTCGCAGCGTGTCGGGGAAGGAGATCAAGGGCGAGCCTGCGGCCCAGGGGTCAGCCCAGCGAGATGTCGACCTGGATCTCGGTGGCGAGCTGCTCGAGGTCGGCGCGCAGCGCGTCGATGTCGGCCGAGGCGGGCACCGTCGCGGTGACCGTCGATTCGAACAGGCGCCCGCCGGCCATGGCGGCATCCTTCGTGACCGTCGTCATGTCCTCGATGCTCAGCGCGTGCTCGGCGAGCACCCGCGAGACCTCGCGCACGATGCCCGCGCGGTCGTTGCCCAGCACGGTCAGACTGATCCGCTGCACGTCGGCGGATGCCGCACCACCCGTTCCCGTGTGCACGGTGACCGCGAGAAGCCCGTCGAGCGCGCGGAGCGCCGACTGCAGGTCGGCGACGCGCTCCGGCGCGACCGACACCTCGATGACGCCGGCGAACGTGCCGGCGAGCTCGGCGAGTCGGCTGTTCTCCCAGTTGCCGCCGTGCGCGTCGACGGCGTCGGCCACGGCCGAGACGAGTCCGGGGCGATCCGCTCCCGCGACGGTGAGGATGAGCGTAGTCATGGGCTCAGCGTACTGATCACCACTGACCGGATGCCAGGAACCGCTCCAGCTGCGCGCGGTGCGGCGCGAGGTCCCAGCCCTGCGCGGCCACCCACTCGTCGTTGTAGTAGGTCTGCGCGTAGCGCACGCCGCCATCGCAGATCAGGGTCACGACGCTGCCGGTCTCACCGGCATCCCGCATTCGCGAGATCAACTGGAACGCACCGATCAGGTTCGTACCGGTCGACCCGCCTGCCCAGTACAGGGTGCGCTCGCGCAGCATGCGGATGGCGGCGACGGATGCGGCATCCGGCACCTGGATCATCTCGTCGATCACGCTCGGCACGAACGACGCCTCGACCCGCGGACGGCCGATGCCCTCGATCCTCGAGGGCTGCCCCGTGGCATCCGCGTCGCCCTTCCACCCCGCGTAGAACGCAGAGCCCTCCGGGTCGACGACGGCCACCTTCGTCTCGTGCCGCCGGTACCGCACATACCGGCCGAAGGTCGCGCTGGTGCCGCCGGTGCCGGCGCCGACGACGATCCAGGAGGGGATCGGATGCCGCTCCTGCGACAACTGGCTGAACACGCTCTCGGCGATGTTGTTGTTGCCGCGCCAGTCGGTGGCGCGCTCGGCGTAAGTGAACTGGTCGAGATAGTGGCCGCGGCAGGCGGATGCCAGGCGGCGGGCTTCCGGCGAGATGTCCTCGGCCCGGTCGACGAGGTGGCAGCGGCCGCCGTAGAACTCGATCAGGTCGATCTTCTCCTGCGTGGTCGAGCGGGGCACGACGGTGACGAACTCGAGCCCCAGCATCCGTGCGAAATACGCCTCGGAGACGGCCGTCGATCCGCTGGACGACTCGACCAGCACGGTGTTCTCGTCGATGAGCCCGTTGACCAGGCCGTACAGGATCAGTGAGCGCGCCAGCCGGTGCTTGAGCGAACCGGTCGGATGCACCGACTCATCCTTCAGATACAGATCGATGCCCCACTCGGCGGGCAGCGGGAAGAGATGCAGATGCGTGTCGGCCGACCGGTTGCCGTCGGCTTCGAGCACGCGGATGGCGGAACTGACCCATTCGCTCATGGTCTCGAGGGTATCTGCCCTTGTCCGTCGCTCGTGCAGGGCGCACACTTGCCGAAGGGGGCGCGAGAGGAGACGAGCATGGCGCACGGAGACATCACCCACATCGACATCCCGGTCGCGGATCTGGCGAAGGGAGCGGCGTTCTACTCGGGCCTGTTCGGCTGGAACATCGCCGAGATGCCCGGATACGAGGGCTACCCGATGTGGCAGGCCCCGAACGGGATCAGCGGCGGCGGCCTCGCCCTGCGCGAGGACGGCTTCACCCAACCGCGGTCCTACGTCGAGGTCGACTCGATCGACGACACGATCGCTGCGGCGAAGGCCGCCGGCGGCAGCGTCGCGAGAGAGAAGGGCCCGATCAGCGACACCAGCTGGTGGGCGGTCATCGTCGACCCGGACGGCAACCACATCGGACTGTTCGAGGGCGTCGTCGGCGGCTGATTCAGTTCCCGCCTGTGTGCAGCAGGGCTGCGCGGCCCTGCTCGTCGCTGAGCTGGAACTCGAACCGTGAGCGGTCCCCCCGGTGGTGGGCGATGAAGAACTCGATCGGGCGACCGGTCTCGTCCCTGCTGACGCTGCGCAGCCGCAGCAGGGCGGATCCGGCGCTCACACCGAGGCGCTGCGCCTGCTCATGGGTCGCGACCGTCGCCTCCGCCGAGCGTACGCCGTGCGTGGCGCGGATGCCGTGCTCGGCGAGCAGCCGGTAGAGGGAGGCCTCGCGCAGATCGGCGTCGAGCGTGACCGCGCCGACGTCCTCCGGCATCCACGTGGTGGACAGCGACCAGGCGTCGCCGTCGACGTGACGCAGGCGCTCCAGCACGACGACGGGCGCACCGACAGGAACCTCCAGGGCTCTGGCGACCGTCTCGTCCGCTGTGCTGCGCTCATGGCGCAGCACGTCGCTGTGCACGTGACCGCCACGCTGCTGAACTTCGTCGAACAGGCCGATCAGGGTGTGCACCAGCGATTCCGCCGTGCGCGGCCTCGCCACGAACGTGCCCTTGCCCTTCACTCGCTCGACGAGGCCCTCATGCTCGAGCTGGGCGAGCGCCTGCCGCACCACTGTGCGTGAGATGCCGTACTGCGCGCACAACCGGTGCTCGCCGGGAAGAGGATCACCGGGCTGAAGGCCGTCGCGTTCGATCCCGTCGATGATCAGCTGCCGCAGCTGGTCGTACATGGGCGCGGCAGAATGGCGGTCGATCGCCTCGAGTGACTCGGCCATGGTCAGTACGCCACCCCCGCCTGCAGGATCACGTTGGCATAGGGGGTGAATTCGCCGGAGCGCACGAACGCGCGCGCGGTGCGGGTGCGCTCCTTGAACTCGACGTGCGGCACGAGCTCGATCTCGATGCCGGGCAGGCGCTCGCGCAGGGCTTCCAGGACATGCGGGCTCTGCTCGGCGACCTCGGCCGACACCGTCGCCCCCTCGACCACCAGCTCCGCCAGCACGGTGTCCAGCACGTCGAGGAAGGCCGGGGCTCCGGGCCGGTAGGCCAGGTCGATCCGCTCGGAGCCCGGCGGGATCGGCAGGCCGGCGTCGGTGACGACGATGAGGTCGGTATGGCCGGTCTCGCTGATCACCCGGGATAGCGCGGGGTTGATCGTCGTGGATGTCTTGCGCATGCGGATGCTCCTTCAGACGCGGGATGCCGCGAGCAGATCGTCGACCTCGTGTCGGTGCGGCAGGCTGGGCGAGGCGCCCTGACGGGTGACGGCGATGGCCCCGGCTGCGCTGGCCAGCGCGGTGGCTTCGGCGAGCGTCCAGCCGTCGGCGAGGGCTGCGCCGAGGTATCCGGCGTAGGCATCGCCTGCGGCGGTGGTGTCGACCGGCTTGACCGGGATCGGGTCGATGAAGGTCGTCCCCTCCGGGGTCACGACGCAGGAGCCCTTCTCCGCCATGGTGATCACCGCCGCGCCCACGCCCTGATCGAGGAACCAGCGGCCGGCCCGTTCCGCCGAAGCGGCGTCGGTGACCTCGATGCCACTGAGCAGCGTCGCCTCGGTCTCGTTCGGGGTGACGATGTCGATGTTCGGCCAGACGTCGGGGTCGAGCGGAGCGGCGGGTGCGGGGTCGAGCACGACCGTCATGCCGAGCTGCTGTCCACGGGCGGTGATGTGACGGGTCAGGGCGGCGGGAGTCTCGAGCTGCGTGAGCAGCACGGAGGTGGTGGGGGCGAGCGACTCGAGCGCGGCGTCGATCTGCGCGGCGCTGAGGTGCGCGTTCGCCAGCGGCACCATGACGATGTCGTTCTGCGCGGAGGCGTCCACGCGGATGTGCGCGATGCCGGTCGGCCCCGGCACGGTGCGCAGATGGGTGAGATCGACGCCCGCGGCGCTCAGCCCGTCCACGACGAGGTCATGGAAGAGGTCGTCGCCGACGCATCCGACGAAGCTGGTGCGTGCGCCTGCCTGCCCGGCGGCGACCGCCTGATTCGCGCCCTTGCCGCCCAGCAGCAGAGTGAACTGGTCGCCGAGGATGGTCTCGCCACGGGCCGGGAGCCGCTGCGAGAAGGTGGTCACATCTGCGGTGACGCTTCCGACGATCACCACACCGGAACGGTCGGTCTGCTCGGCAGGCATGGGACTCCTCGATCGTCTTCGACGGGCGCGACCCTTTTTGACAGCGGGGAACGCTGTCATTACATTAGCGGCATCGGAACCTGTAACGACAGGTTGGAGGAGGAGCATCCGCATGACCGCACCCCGCCTGTACGTCGACAGCGCCGACGGCGCTCGCGTGAGCGCCCTGCTCGCGACGGGCGTCGTGCACGGGGTGACGACAAATCCGACCATCCTCGAGCGGGGAGGACGCACCGCATCCGAGATCCCCGCGCTGTACGCCGACTGGGTGAGCGGGGGTGCGCACGAGGTGTTCTTCCAGACCTGGGGAGCCGACCGCGACGCGTATCTGCGCAACGCCGAGCGCATCCTCGCTCTCGGCGACCGCGTGGCCGTGAAGGTCCCGGCTACGACGGAGGGGTTCGCGGCGGCGACCGCCCTGGTGCGCGGCGGCGCGACCGTACTGGTAACCGCGGTGTACTCGGTCGCCCAGGCGCTCGCCTGCGCGAGCATCGGCGCGCACTACGTCGCCCCGTACCTCGGCCGGATGCGGGATGCCGGAATGGATGGCGACGCCATGATCGCCCGCATGCAGTCGGTCTGCGAGGGCACCGGCACGAACGTGCTCGCGGCGAGCCTGCGATCGCCGGCCGACATCGTCGGTCTGCGTGAGGCGGGCGTGCCCTACTTCACCGCGGCCCCTGACGTGATCGAGGCGATGCTCACGGACCCGACCAGCGACGCGTCGGCGGCCGAGTTCGACGAGACGATGGTGCGGCTGGGCGGTTGACCCGGCTCAGGCTTCCGCGGCCTGGCGCAGCCAGCGCTCCACCCCGGCGATGTGCGCCGTGGCCAGCGAGGTCGCCAGAGCCGAGTCGTGCTGGGCGATCGCGTCGGCGATCGCGCGGTGCTCGGACAGCGTGCGGTCGAGGGCGTTCTGCTCGGTGAGACCGCGCCAGACCCGCGCCCGAACGGTCTGGCTGCTCAGGCTCTCGATCAGGCTCGCCAGGTAGTCGTTGCCGGTCAGTCGCACGATCTCACGGTGGAAGCGCATGTCGTGGGCGACCAGGTCATCGAGCGAGACGGTGTCCGAGTCGACGGAGGCGACCTCCTCCTGCAGGGCGGCCGCCTGCTCCGCAGTGGCGTTGCCGGCGGCGAGGCCGGTGGCCTGGGACTCCAGCATCCGCCGGACGGCGAACAGCTCGAGCAGCGAGTCGTCGTCGTGCAGGTCGACGACGAACGTGATCGCCTCGAGCAGCAGGTGCGGCTCCAGGCTGGTCACGTAGGTGCCGTCGCCGCGGCGCACGTCGAGAACGCGGATCACCTCGAGGGCCTTGACCGCCTCGCGCATGGAATTGCGGGACAGGCCCAGCCGCTCGGCGAGCTCCTTCTCCGGCGGCAGCCGGTCGCCCGGGCCGAGTTCGCCGGAGACGATCATCGCCTTGATCTTCTCGATCGCCTCATCAGTCACTGCCATGGCGACATCCTCGCACAGTGATCGGATGTCTGGGGCAGGATGGGAGACATGCGCGTCGTCGACTCACACCTGCACCTCTGGGACCCCGAGGTCCTGTCCTATCCGTGGCTGGAAGGAGAGCTGGACGAGGCGTACGCCGCCGAGCAGCTGCTCGACGACCAGATCGAGGACGTCGACGAGCAGGTCGCGATCTTCGTGCAGGCCGATCCCGTCGAGAAGCAGACCATCGACGAGGTGCGGTGGGTCGACTCGATCGCCCTCGAGAGCGGCGTCGTCGCGATCGTCGCCGGAGCACGGCTGGACCGCGGACGCAGGACCGAGGAGCACCTCGACGAACTGGCGGCCTACCAGCGTGTCATCGGGGTGCGGCACCTGCTGCAGGGCGAGAAGGACGGCTTCGCCCGTATGCCGGAGTTCATCGAGGGCGCCCGCGCCGTGGCATCCCGCGGCCTGACCTTCGACGCCTGCGTGCGCGACAGTCAGATCTCCGACGTCACCGCGCTCGCCGAGGCCGTTCCCGACCTGCGGATCGTGCTCGACCATCTCGGCAAGCCGGCGGTGGGGACCGACGCCGCGCCGCTGCGTCCCACTGCCGAATGGAAGCGCGACATCGCCGACCTCGCGCGGCACCCTCAGACGTACGTCAAGCTCTCCGGCCTGCCGGCTGAAGCAGGCGGGCACTGGGACGAGGAGCAGCTGGAGCCGTTCCTGGACGTCGTCGCCGAGGCCTTCGGCGAGGACCGGCTGATGTGGGGGAGCGATTGGCCGGTGTCGGCCATGCACACCTCCGACGACGGCGGCGAGGACTTCTTCATGGAGGGTGTGCGCGACGACTGGTGCCACACGATCGCCGACTGGACCGCGGATCGGGGCCTCGATCCCGACAAGGTGCTCTGGTCCAACGCACTGGCGTTCTACGGCATCCGCTGAGGGTAGCGTGCTGAACATGCCGGCATCTCCCAACGTCGTCCTCATCTGCGTCGATCAGTGGCGGGGCGACTGCCTCTCCGCAGACGGGCATCCGATCGTGCGCACGCCGTACCTCGACGCGCTCGCCGCGCGCGGTGTGCGGTTCTCGAACGCGTACTCCGCCACCCCGACGTGCGTGCCGGCGCGGATGGCGCTGCTGACCGGACTGTCGCAGGAGCATCACCGCCGCGTCGGCTACGCCGACGGCGTCGACTTCGACATCTCCGAGACGCTGCCGCGCTCGCTCGCGGGCGGCGGGTATCAGACGCAGGCGATCGGCAAGATGCACTACTCGCCGGAGCGGGTGCGGATCGGCTTCGACGACGTCATCCTGCACGACGGCTACCTGCACCACTCCCGCAGGCGGGAGCGGGATGCCCGGTTCTACGACGACTACCTCACCTGGCTGCGCGCGCAGGCCGGATCATCGGCCGTCGAGGACTACCTGGAGAACGGGATCAACTGCAACTCGGTGGTGGCCCGGCCGTGGGACAAGGCCGAGCGCCTGCATCCGACCAACTGGGTCGTGACCGAGGCCGAGAACTGGCTGTACCGCCGCGACCCCACGCGACCGTTCTTCCTGTACCTGTCGTTCCACCGGCCGCACGCGCCCTACGATCCGCCGGCGTGGGCGTTCGAGCAGTACCTGGATGCTCCTGATCTGGAGCCGCCGGTGGGGGACTGGGCCGGGGAGTTCGACCACCTGCGCAACGACGCCCTGCCGGATGCGAACGTCGCGCAGTACGACGCCCGCACCGCGCACCGGGCGCGCGCCGGCTACTACGGGCACATCAGCCACATCGACGCGCAGGTCAACCGGTTCCTCGAGATCCTCGCCGAGTTCGGGGTCGCCGACGACACCTACATCCTGTTCACGTCAGACCACGGCGACATGCTCGGAGACCACCGCCTGTGGCGCAAGGGATATCCGTACGAGGGCTCGGCGCGGGTGCCGATGATCCTCGCCGGGCCGACGATCGACGCGCAGCAGGTCAGCGACGAGATCGTCGAGCTGCGCGACGTGATGCCGACGCTGCTGGCCTGCGCCGGTGTGCCGGTACCGGACGAAGTCGACGGGCGGGACCTGCTCGGTGCGGTGTCGGTGCGGGATGCGGCGCCCTGGACCGGGCAGCCGGCGCCGGCCGGTGCACGGACGTCTACCGCGCCTTCTGCGACGCTGCAGGACGACGAGCCGCACCTGCACGGCGAGCACATCGCCCTCGGGCACTCGATGCAGTGGATCCGCACGGGCCGCTGGAAGTACGTCTGGCTGTCGGGCAACGGCGTCGAGCAGCTGTTCGACCTGGTCGAGGATCCCCGGGAGCTGCACGATCTGTCGGCGGATGCCGCCGCGGCATCCGCTCTTCAGGCGTGCCGTGCGCGCCTGATCGCCGACCTGCGCGGCCGCCCGGAGGGCTTCGTCGCGGATGGCGCCCTGGTGCCGGGCCGCCCGGTGCAGCCGGTGCTCGCGGAGCCGCACGAGCGCGTCGCCTGACAGGGCGGCGGAGACGACGAAGGCCGCCGGCCTGACGACTTGGAGCGCGGACGGGCGCGGCCGGTGTCGGCGCGCGGCGGCCAAATCGCAGTTCATCCCGTTGCCGGGCGTCAGTCTGCGCGCGGGTGGCAGTTCGTCCCGCTCCATGGCGTTCGGAGCGTGACGAAGTGCGACGAGGATGCCGGGGGTGTGTTGTTTCCGGGGCGAAGTGCGATCAGAGTTCGCGGCCGCGGCGGTCGTCCGGTCAGGGCGCGAGGGCGTGCCGCCCGTCGTCCCGGTGGTACTTCGCCCGCTTTCCGGTACGCGTTCGAACTCAGGTGGCAGTTCACCCCGCTAGCCGGCGGTCAGAGCGTGACGAAATGCGACCGGGATACCGCGGCGGTCAGCGCCGCAGTGCGTGACGGATACGGGCGAGGACATCATCGGTGCGGGACGCGCTCGTGACTTCGATGACGATCCAGCCTGCGGCGCGCAGTGCCGCGATCCGCTCGATGTCGGCGGCGTACTGCCTGCTGTGCAGTGCGCCCTGATACTCGATGGCGATCTTCCTGTCAGGGTAGGCGAGATCTACACATCCGAGGAACCGACCATGGTCGTCGTAGACGTCGTGGTTGAGCATCGGCTCGGGCAGCCCGGCGAAGACGATGTCAAGGCGGAGTCGCGATTCCCGAGGTGACCATGAGTCCTCCCGGACGAGGTCGACCGCTTCGCGGAGTCGACGCACATGCCCCCAGCGTCCGGCCGCGACAGTGGCGCGCAGCTCAGCGATCGTCGTGAACGGTGCGCGACCGACGTCCTTCCTCCCGTAGCCCGGTCGGCGGACGCGGCAGAGATAGTCGCCGAGCGCGACCAGGTCGAAGATGCTCCACGCTCCGAGCTGGGCCCACATCGTCGGTGATGAGGCGATTCGGATGCCGCTCGCCTCGATCACTCGGGCGAATCGAGGATCTGCACGGTGCCCGCGTACCCCGGTCGCACGCACGAGCGCGCCATCGCCGAAGGTGCTGACGTGCACGGGCAGCGTCAGCCCATCGGCTGGCGCATCTTCGCCCTTTTCCGTCACCGTCCAGACGAGTGGCAGCGGGCCGCCGCGCATCGCGACGGCGCTCTCATGACTGACGAACTGTCCCGTGTGGAGTCGCGGGGTGTACTGCCAAGCGCGAAGTCGTCGTTCCGCGGCCTGCCGTTCGTATCGATCGAGGTCGTCGAGATCAACCTTCGCGATTCTCGCGCGCACGCCCCGGAAGGGGATCTCGAGGTCGCGGCGGTGAAGACGACCGCGGTTCACTCCTGCGGCGGCTCCATCTTGCACGGAGAAGCGCTCCCCGAGTGACGAGGGGAGGGGGTATGGGGTTCGCATCGCCCCACGTTGGCATCGCCGAGCTGCAGGGGGCACGTTCTCCACAGGGCAATCTGCGGAAGGCGGCTGTGGAGGACGAGTCGAATTGGTCCCCGATCGATCTCGTCACCGGCATCCCTGGCGCGCTCGGGTAGCGGTTCGTCCCGCTTTCCGGCCATCAGAGCGTGGCGAAGTGCGACCTGGGGAATTGGGAGGTCGGCATTCCGTGACCAACTGAGACTGGAAAGCGGAGGCAGCGCCGCGCGATATGCGACAGCCACCGCAGCTTTCCGGTCGCAGTCGGTCACGTTGCGGATGCGCGACGCGCATCCAGGTCGCAGTTCATCCCGCTCTCCGGCGTTCAGAGCGTGGCGAAGTGCGACCTGGATGCTGAGGGCGCGGTCAGACCGGGACGAAGTGCGACCTGGGCTGCAAGGGGACGCGGCGAGGAGCGGGGCCTCGGCGGGACTATTCCGCGCGCAGGCGCAGCTGGGCCATACCGCCGTCGACCTCGATGAAGGTTCCGGTGGTCGAACCGGATGCCGGAGACACCAGGTACAGCACGGCACCGGCGACCTCGTCGGGGGAGACCAGGCGGCCGTGCGGCTGACGCGCGTTCAGCGCGGCGCGCTCCGCAGCGGGATCGGTGGCCGAATCGAGCAGGCGGCCCACCCACGGGGTGTCGGCGGTGCCGGGGTTGACCGCGTTGACGCGGATTCCCTCGCGCAGGTGATCGGCCGCCATCGCGCGGGTCAGCGCCGAGACGGCGCCCTTCGACGCCGAGTACAGCGCGCGCTGCGGCAGGCCGGTGGTCGACGCGATGGATGCCGTGTTGCACACCGCCGCCGACGGCGACTGCCGCAGCCACGGCAGCGCGGCCGAGGTCACGCGGGCGATGCCGGTGACGTTGATCGACAGCACCCGTGCCCACTCGTCGTCGTCGTTTGCGGTCACGTCACCCTGGGCGCCGATGCCCGCGTTGTTGATGACGATGTCGATGCGGCCGAACCGCTCCGCGACGGCCGCGACCGCGGCATCCACCGAGGCACGGTCCGAGACGTCCGCGGTGAATGCGGCGAAGCGCTCGTCGGCGCCCGACGGGTCGCGGTCGAGCACGGCGATCTGGGCGCCCTGCTCGTGCAGGGTCGCGGCAATGGCCGCGCCGATTCCGGATGCTCCGCCGGTGACGATCGCCACCAGCCCTTCGAGCTGTGCGCTCATTTCTCTGCCTTCCATGCGACGAATTCCTGGCGCTGGTGACCCAGGCCCTCGATCTCGATCTCGACGACGTCTCCAGCCTTCAGGTACGGGAACTTCCCGCCGAAAGCGACGCCCTGGGGCGTGCCGGTGAGGATGAGGTCTCCCGGCTCGAGGGTGACGTACTGCGAGAGGTGGTGCACGATCGTCGGGATGTCGAAGATCATGTCATTCGTGTTCGAGTCCTGACGCGGTTCGCCGTTCACCCAGCTGCGCAGGCGCAGGTTCTGCGCGTCGACCTCGTCGGGGGTGACCAGCCAGGGGCCCGTCGGGTTGAAGCCGTAGGCGATCTTGCCCTTCGACCACTGCCCGCCGGAGACCTCCATCTGGAAGGTGCGCTCCGAGACGTCGTTCGCCACGACGAAGCCGGCGATGTGCGCGGCGGCCTCGGCGGGGGAGTCGAGGTACGCGGCCCGCGCCCCGATGACGATGCCGAGCTCGACCTCCCAGTCGGTCTTCTCGCTGCCGCGGGGGATGGTCACGGCGTCATCCGGGCCGACGACGGTGTTCGGCGTCTTCAGGAACATGATCGGCACGGTGGGCGGCTCGGCCCCGGATTCGCGGGCGTGCGCGGCGTAGTTCTGTCCGATGCAGATCACGGCGCTCGGGCGCGCGATCGCCGACCCGAGGCGCTGCGTCGCGGCATCCGCGATCTCCGGCAGGGTGCCGGCGTCGAGCGCGGCCTGCGTGCGGCCGACCGGGTCGTCGGCGAGGAAGTCGCCGTTCACATCGGATGTCACGGGGCGCAGGTCGTAGGTGTGATCGCCGTCGATGACGACGGGCACTTCGCTCCCGGGCTCTCCCACTCGCGCGAACTTCATGGTTCTCCTCTTCATCGTCAGCGCATCGGCGCGCTCATTGACAGTATAGACATCGGATGTTTACACTCCAAGTGATCTGAAGGAGCCCCGTGAGCCGTATCGTCGCGCTGGACACCAGCGACATCCGCTTCCCCACATCCCTGAGCCTGGACGGCTCGGACGCGATGAACCCCGACCCCGATTACTCGGCGGCGTACGTGATCGTCCGGACGGATGCCGGAGATGCGGGCCATGCCTTCGTCTTCACCATCGGCCGCGGCAACGACGTGCAGGTCGCGGCCATCGACGCGCTCGCCGGCCACCTGGTCGGTCGCGAGATCGAGCCGCTGCTCGACGACATGGGCGGCACGTTCCGTGAGCTCATCGGCGACTCGCAGCTGCGCTGGCTCGGGCCCGAGAAGGGCGTCATGCACATGGCCATCGGCGCCGTGATCAACGCGCTCTGGGACATCAAGGCCAAGCGCGCCGGTCTGCCGCTGTGGCAGCTCCTGGCTCGGATGTCGCCGGAGCAGCTCGTCGACCTGGTCGACTTCCGCTACCTGACCAATGCGCTCACCCGCGAGGACGCGCTGGAGATCCTGCGTGCGGGCATCGCCGGCCGCGAGGAGCGCGAGCAGCAGCTGCTCGCCACCGGCTACCCGGGCTACACCACCAGCCCCGGCTGGCTGGGCTACTCGGACGAGAAGCTCGAGCGGCTGGCGCGCGAGGCGCTGGCCGACGGGTTCACCCAGATCAAGCTCAAGGTCGGCGCCGACCTGCAGGACGACATCCGCCGGTTCCGCAAGGCGCGCGAGGTGGTCGGACCCGACTTCCCGATCGCGATCGACGCGAACCAGCGCTGGGAGGTCTCCGAGGCGATCGAGTGGGTGAACGCGCTCGCCGAGTTCCACCCCGCCTGGATCGAGGAGCCCACCAGCCCCGACGACGTACTCGGGCACGCCGAGATCGCCCGTGGCGTCGCGCCGATCCGGGTCGCCACCGGCGAGCACGCGCAGAACCGGATGATCTTCAAGCAGCTGCTGCAGGCGAAGGCCATCGAGGTCATGCAGATCGACGCCGTGCGCGTCGCCGGCGTGAACGAGAACATCGCCAACCTGCTGCTGGCCGCGAAGTTCGGCGTCCCGGTCTGCCCGCACGCCGGCGGTGTCGGCCTCTGCGAGGCCGTGCAGCACCTCTCGATGTTCGACTTCGTCGCCGTCACGGGTACCCGCGAGGGGCGCATGATCGAGTTCGTGGACCACCTGCACGAGCACTTCGTCGTGCCCACCGACATCCAGGGTGGGTCGTACATGGCGCCGACCGCGCCGGGCAACGGCATGGAGATGAAGGCCGACAGCATCGCCGAGTACACCTGGAAGGGGCAGCATGCCGTCTGAGTTCCCGAAGCTCGGCTACGGGGCCGCGAACGTCGGCAACCTGTTCCGCGCGCTCACCGACGATGAGGCCTGGGCGATCCTCGAGGCGGCCTGGGATTCCGGCATCCGCTACTACGACACCGCGCCGCACTACGGTCTCGGGCTGTCGGAGCGCCGGCTCGGCGCCTTCCTGCAGACCAAGCCGCGCGACGAGTTCGTGCTGTCGACGAAGGCCGGCCGGCTGCTGCGGCCGAACCCGGCACCTGCGGGACTCGACACCGCGAACGACTTCCATGTGCCAGACGACCTGCAGCGGGTGTGGGACTTCACCGAGGCCGGCATCCGAGCCAGCCTCGACGAGTCCCGCGAGCGACTGGGCATCGAGAAGATCGATCTGCTCTACCTGCACGACCCCGAGCGCAACGACCTCGACCTGGCGATCGAGAGCGCGTTCCCCGCACTCGAGGCGCTGCGCGCCGAGGGACGGGTGGACGCCGTCGGCGTCGGCTCGATGGTCTCCGAGGCACTCGCACGCTCGGTGCGCGAGGCCGACCTCGACCTGATCATGGTGGCCGGACGCTACACGCTGCTCGAGCAGCCGGCAGCTGCGGAGGTGCTGCCGGCCTGCGCCGAGCGCGGGACCGGAATCGTCGCGGCATCCGTGTTCAACTCCGGCCTGCTCGCGCAGAGCGAGCCGCGTCGCGACGGCCGCTACGAGTACGGTCAGCTGCCCGACGAGCTCTGGGACAGGCTGGTGCGGATCGCGGCGATCTGCCGCGCCCACGACGTGCCGCTGCCGGCTGCCGCGGTGCAGTTCCCGCTGCAGGCGGGCGTTGTGCGCTCAGTCGTCGTCGGCGGAAGCCGCCCCGCCCAGCTCTCGCAGAACGCCGAGTACGCTGCCCTGGACATCCCTGCGGAGCTGTGGGCCGAGCTCGCCGAGGAAGGACTCACGGATGCTTGAAGGAATCAATCCGCTGCTCACCGGTGAGCTGCTGCTGCATCTCGACCGGATGGGGCACTCCGATTCGGTGGTCGTCGCCGATGCGCACTTCCCGGCCTGGGCGCTGGGGGAGCGGGTGATCGACCTGCCGGGAACCTCGACGCCGGAGGTCGTCGCGGCGATCCGCTCGGTGCTCCCGCTCGACGACGCACCCGGCATCGACCTCATGGAGTCGGCGGATGCCACGGTGCTCGACGTGCAGCGCGAGCTGATGGCCGCAGCCGGCACCGATGAGCCGACGACCCGGTTCGTGGAGCGCTTCGACTACTACGACGTCGCGAAGGGGGCGTACCTGATGGTGCGCACCGGCGAGACGCGCAAGTACGGCAATGCGCTGCTGCGCAAGGGAGTCGTCGGGCACCCGTCGGACTGACGGCGGGTCGACGGGCGGGGATCAGTGCTGATCGATCGTGCGCACGGCGTGGAGTCCGTCACGGATGAAGCGGTTCGCGTGCGCGGCGAGATCGTCGGAGTCCTGCCACAGATTGCGCCAGATTCCGAGGGTGTTGCTGAGCTCGGCGCTGACCACGGCCGACGAGAAGGACTCGAACACCACCGGGCCGTCGTAGCCGACATCGTGCAGGGCGCGGAAGAACGTGCCGAAGTCGACCGAGCCGGTGCCGAGGTAACCGCGATGGCTCTCGCCGATGTGCACGTAGCCCAGCTTCCCGGCCGCCGCCACGTCGTGCACGGGCTGGAACAGATCCGACTCCTCGATGTTCATGTGGTAGGTGTCCAGGTGCACCGACACATCGTCCCGGCCGATCCCGTCGATGAACGTCAGCGCTCCGCGGCCGGTGTTGAAGACATTCGACTCGTAGCGGTTCACGACCTCCAGCGAGAGGCGGATGCCGCGAGCGGCGGCCTTCTCCGCCAGCCGGCCGATCGCCGCACGGCTGTTCGCGACGCCGGACGCGGTCACGGGGGTCATGTACTTGCGCATCGCCGAGTAGATCACGCCGCACAGCACATCTCCGCCCATCGTCGCGACATGGTCGAGGCAGCGTTCCAGCATGTCCTCGCCCGCGGCGACGACTGCGGGGTCGTCGCAGGTGAGGTCTGTCTCGGCGGTCAGGCCGAGCGAGGCGGTGACGGCGAGCTCGTTGTCCTGCAGCATCCGCGCGGCGAGGCCGGAGTCGAACCCTGCGACGTCCATCAGCGGGATCTCGATCAGATCGAAGCCGGCGGCCTTCGTCCCCTGGATGGATCGACGCAGGCCGACCTCGTCGAAGGTACCGCTGAAGACCAGGGCGTGCGCGCCGATGAGCATGATCCGCCTTTCCGCACGCGACCGTCGCGAGCATCCGTGATCAAGATGTTATTACAGGCCTTCCGCATCGATCGATCGTTAGATACATTTAGATACAACTTGCGCAACCCGGTCGCGCAAAGCAGAATTGATCCGATGTTTGAATGAGGGCCCGCTTCGCGGGTCCGACCAGCCTTCAAGGGAGCAGGTGAGGTATGAGCGATCCCATTCTTCGGGTCGAGGGCATCAGCAAGGGCTTCCCCGGGGTCCAGGCGCTGAAAGACGTGCATCTCGAGGTGCGCGCCGGCGAGGTGCTCGTGCTCGTCGGGGAGAACGGCGCCGGCAAATCGACCCTGATGAAGATCCTCTCCGGGATCTACACGCGCGACGAGGGCGAGATCTTCTTCGAGGGGCAGCCCGTGGAGCTGACCGGGCCGCTGCAGGCGCAGCAGCTCGGCATCACGATCATCCACCAGGAGCTCAACATGATGCCCGACCTCACGGTCGCGCAGAACATCTACATCGGGCGGGAACCGCGCCGGGGCCCCTTCGTCTCCGAGCGCGAGCTGAACCGGCAGACGGCCGAACTGCTCAAGAATCTGGACATCAGCCTCGACCCGCGGCAGAAGGTCGGCGAGCTCACCGTCGCCGAGCAGCAGATGGTCGAGATCGCCAAGGCGCTCTCGTTCAACGCCAAGGTGCTCATCATGGACGAGCCCACCTCGGCGCTGACCGACACCGAGGTCGAGGTGCTGTTCACGCTGATCGATCAGCTGCGCGCCCGGGGGACCGGCATCGTCTACATCTCGCACCGGATGGACGAGCTGCGCCGACTCGCCGACCGCGTCAGCGTGCTCCGCGACGGCGCATACATCGGATCGCTGGAGAAGGACGAGATCAGCATCCCCACCGTCATCGAGATGATGGTGGGCCGGGCGATCGACGAGGGTGCACGACCCGAGCCGCGCGACTTCGCCGACTCTCCCGTCGTCCTCGACGTGCAGGGGCTGTCCACCAAGGCGCTGCTCAAGGACGTCTCCTTCCAGCTGCGCAAGGGTGAGATCCTCGGGTTCGCCGGGCTCATGGGGGCCGGGCGCACGGAGACCGCGCGCGCTGTGATCGGCGCCGACCCCCGCGACAGCGGCACCATCTCGGTGGCAGGCCGCGAGACCCGCATCCGCCAGCCGGAGGACGCCGTGAAGCGCGGCATCGGGTATCTGTCCGAGGACCGCAAGCTGCTCGGCCTCATGCTCGAGCAGGACGTCACGTTCAACACGGTGCTCGCGTCGCTCTCGTCCTACGCCAACGGCATCGGCTGGATGGGCGACCGCACGGCCAAGGACAAGACCAAGGAGTACGTGCAGCAGCTGCGCGTGAAGACGCCCTCGGTCAATCAGGTGGTCAAGCTGCTCTCGGGCGGTAACCAGCAGAAGGTCGTCATCGCCCGGTGGCTGATGCGCGACTGCGACATCCTCATCTTCGACGAGCCCACCCGAGGGATCGACATCGGAGCGAAGGACGAGATCTACCGCCTCATGCAGCAGCTCGCCGACGCGGGCAAGTCCATCATCGTCATCTCGTCGGAGCTGCCGGAGCTGCTCCGGATCGCGAACCGCATCACGGTCTTCGCGAACGGGGAAGTCACCGGAGAGCTCCGCAACGAGGAAGCAACGCAGGAGAAGATCATGCATCTCGCAGCACACGGAGAGGACAACTGATGAGCGACTCGACCACGACCGTCGTGCAGACCGCGGTGAACGAGAACACCCAGAAGGGTCGCATCACGGCCGCCCTGAAGAACTCGGTCCAGCAGGGGCTGGCGCTCGGCACCCTCGTCGTGCTGTTCGTGTTCTTCTCGATCTTCGGCTCGAACTTCACGTCGAGCTCGAACATCGAGAACATCCTGATGTCCACCGTGCTCGTCGGCGTCCTGGCGCTCGGCACCACGTTCGTCATCGTCACCGGAGGCATCGACCTGTCGCTGGGCTTCGGCATGACGCTGTGCTCGGTCATGATGGGCACGTTCATCACCGCGTGGGGCCTGCCGGTGTGGATCGGCGTCATCGGCGCCCTGGCCACCGGAGCGCTGATCGGGCTCATCAACGGCCTGAACATCACGTTCCTGCGGCTGCCCCCGTTCATCGCCACACTGGCGATGATGATGATCGCCCAGGGCCTGGCGCTTGTGATCTCACAGGTGAAGCCGATCACGTTCGCCCCCGACGTGCGCAAGCAGGTCACCGGGATCGTGCAGTTCGACCCGATCCTGATGTGGTCCGACGGCTACTTCGCCGGCCTGCCCTCGGGCGTGCTGATCTTCATCGTGCTCGCCGTGTTCGCCTACCTGGTGCTGAACAAGACCATCCTCGGCCGATACACCTTCGCGATCGGCTCGAACGAGGAGGCCACCCGCCTGTCGGGCGTGAACACCCGCCGCTGGACCATCATCGTGTACGTCTTCGCCGGCGTGTTCATCGGCATCGCCGGTGTGCTCCTCACCGCGCGACTCGGCTCGGCGCAGCCCACGGCCGGTGCCGGTTACGAGCTGCAGGCGATCGCCGCGGTGATCATCGGCGGCACGTCGCTGCTCGGCGGACGCGGGTCGATCGTCGGCACGGTGATCGGCGCGTTCATCATGAGCATCCTGATCAACGGCCTGCGCAGCATGTCGATCCAGACCGAGTGGCAGTACATCCTCACCGGCCTGGTCATCCTGATCGCCGTGTTCTTCGACTCGCTGCGCAACCGCGGCAAGTCCTGAGACCTTTCACCCGAACACCCACCAAGAGAGAACGATGGAGTTTCACATGAAGCACGGAAAGAAGTTCGCCGCAGCTGCGGTCGCCACGGTGGCACTGCTGGCTCTGGCCGGCTGCTCGACCGGCAAGGGCGACACGCCTGCCGCCGACGGAGACAAGGGCGACACCAAGGAGATGAGCATCGAGCTGGTCTCGAAGGGGTTCCAGCACCAGTTCTGGCAGGCCGTGAAGACCGGCGCCGAGGAGCAGGGCAAGGAGCTGGGCGTCAAGATCCACTTCGACGGTCCCGGTGCCGAGACCGAGATCGAGAAGCAGCTGCAGATGCTGCAGTCGGCGATCGATGCCAAGCCGGATGCGATCGCCTACGCGGCGCTCGACCCCGAGGCCTGCATCCCGCTGATGGATTCGGCGGACTCGGCCGGCATCCCGGTCGCCTATTTCGACGCACCCTGCAACAGCGACGTCGGCAAGACCCTCGCCGCGACCGACAGCAAGGTCGCCGGCGCACTTGCGGCCGAGCACATGGCCGAGCTGATCGGCGGCAAGGGCGACGTCGCCATCGTCGCGCACTCGCAGATCAACTCGACCGGTGTCGAGCGTCGCGACGGCTTCGTCGACAAGATCAAGGCCGACTACCCCGACATCAAGATCGTCGACATCCAGTACGGCGACGGCGATCACCTGAAGTCGGCCGACATCACCAAGTCGATGCTGAACGCGCACCCCGACCTGAAGGGCATCTACGCCACCAACGAGGGCTCCGCGGTCGGCGTCGCCAACGCGCTGTCCGAACTGGGCAAGACCAGCAAGGACATCACGGCGATCGGCTTCGACTCCGGTGCGGCCCAGGTCGATGCGATCAAGTCCGGCGTCCTCGCCGGCGCGATCACGCAGGACCCGATCGGCATCGGCAAGACCGTCGTGCAGGCCGCCTACGACCTGGCCAACGGCAAGTCGGTGGAGAAGTTCTACGACACCGGTTCCTACTGGTACGACTCGACCAACCTCGACGACCCGAAGATCGCCGCGGTGCTCTACGAGTGAGCTGACTGACGAGAAGAGGTCCCTCGCCTTCGGGCGGGGGACCTCTTGCCGTTCCGGGGGTTCGCGTGGCGGGCGCAGTTCGCGGCGCAACGCCTGCAGGCGGGAATCACGCCTGCAGGCCGGATGCGGCAGGATCTGCCTTCAGGCGTCGAACGTGCCTGCAGGCCTCCCCTCCGCTCGGCGGGCCTCATCAGGCACGGTCACTCGGCGCAGGTCGCCGGGTCGCCCTGGAAGAAGAAGATCTGCTCGCCGGGCTGAACGGCGGTGGTCGCTCCGAGGGCGGACACCGTGACGACGGGGATGTCCCAGCCCTGACTCGAGCACTCCACCATCGACGCACCCCCGGCGTAGGAGAGCACGACCTCGATGAGGGTCGTCTCGCCCGGGGCGATGCTCACCTCAGGCGAGAGCGCGAATGCGGCGGCGTCGTCGCTGCCGACGGCGGTGCCTCCGTTGGGGCTGACGGACTCCGCCCGCAGTCCGAGCGGGTTGTCGGTGCCGAATCCGTTCACGGTCACGGCATCGATCCTGGCATCCGCCCAGCCGTCATTGGAGACATGGATCCGCAGGGTGCAGGTCATGCCGTCCTGCAGGGGCACCGTGGGATGCAGGTATCCGTCGTGCAGCACGTCGACCGACGCGACCTCCGCCGTGTCGCACTCGACCGGCTCCGCGTCGTATCCGGCGTGCACTGCGGCGACGGCGGAGTGGGCGGCCCACAGGTACCCGCCCGCGACGATGGCTCCGGCGGCGACTGCGACTCCGAGCCCGGCCAGGAGACGGCGCCGTGAGCGGTGCAGGGCGGGAGGCGCCGATTCCACGGAATCGACGTCATCGTCGACGAATGCGGTCATGCCCAGAGTGTGGCAGTGCGCCGGTCAGGCGGGCAAGCGGCGGCGGTGTCAGATCCTCGTCAGGAACGTCAGCTGCGATCGCGGCTCGACGATCAGCTCCTGCAGGGCGGCGTTGAACGGGCCGCCGGCGGGGTTCGCGAGGTGCGCCTGGAAGGATGCCTCGTCGCGGTACTCCTCGTACACGAAGAAGCGGTCAGGGGCGTCGACCAGCCGGGTGGCGTCGAAGACGACGCATCCGGGCTCGGCGCGCACGGCTACGGCGAAGTCGCGCAGCAGGGCGGCGACGGGGTCGCCCGCTCCAGGGCGCGCGGTGAAGGTCGCGTGCAGAATGGTGGGCGCGGGCATCAGGCCTCGGCCGCGCGATATCCGGTGTGGTCGGGGTTCGGCACGAGCTTCCAGCCCGGGCCGTCGGCGACGACGAGGTTCTTCATGCCGCAGGCATCCGAGATCACGCCGTAGTCCTGCCCGGCGTCCGCGGCGTAGCAGAACAGCGTGACGAAGGGCTCGTCGCCGACGTTCACGCTGCGGTGGATCCAGTGGCCCGGCACGTTCACGGCCTTGCCCGGCGTGAGCTCGATGGCGGAGGACTGCCCGTCCAGCGTCTCGAGGAGCATGACACCGTGACCGCTCAGGCAGTAGTACAGCTCGGCGCGATCGGAGACGGCGTGGATGTGGCCGCGGGTGACCGCGAACTCGTCCCCGATCCGTCCTGGCAGCAGAGTGCTGGTGCCGACGATGAGCGCGCCGGGGCCCTCCTGGTAACGGTGGTCGTCGACCCAGTACACGAGCTCGTCGGAGCCACGCTCGGCGACCGCGGACTCCCAGGCGGTGTCATCGCGGTAGACGCCGGCCATGTCGCCCTGGAACTTCTCGTAGCGGCGGCTGCGCCCCTCGATCCCGCCCGTGGCGGAGATGTCGAGCAGTACGGGGATGTCCGGCTGAATGCTCACGAAGATGGCCCTCCTGGTAACTTGTAATTACAGGATATACTCCGAAGCACTTCTCTCCTACCTCCGACGACGGGCACGGACTGTGATCATCGCGCACGACCTGGGGACGACCGGCAACAAGGCGTCCTTGCACCACGACGACGGCCGCCTCGTGGCATCCGTCACCGTGCCCTACCCGGCGCGCTTCGCCGCCGGCGGAATCGCCGAGCAGGACCCGCACGACTGGTGGAACGCCGTCGTCGACGCCACCCGCGACCTCCTCACCCGCACCGGCACCGCGATCGGCGATGTGAGGGGCCTCGTGGTGAGCGGTCAGATGATGGGCGCGGTGCTGCTCGACGCCGACGGCGCACCCGCCCGCCCGGCGATCATCTGGGCGGACACCCGATCGGGCGCCCAGCAGCGCGAGCTCGAGAAGGCGCTCGGCGCCGAGCACGCCCACGAGGTGCTCGGTCACCGTCTCAACCCCACCTACTCGGTCGAGAAGATCATGTGGGTGCGCGACAACGAGCCGGAGGTCTGGGCGCGGGTGCGCCGCGTCTGCGTCGCAAAGGACTACATCGTGCTGCGCCTCACCGGCCGGCTCGCGACCGACCGCTCCGACGCATCCGGCACCAACGCCTTCGATCAGCGCACCGGCTCCTGGTCGGAGGAGGTCCTCGCCGCGGCCCGCCTCGACCCCGCGCTGTTCCCCGAGATCCTGGAATCCACCGCGATCGCCGGCACGCTGACGGATGCCGCGGCCGAAGCACTCGGGCTGCACTCCGGTGTCCGCGTCGTGATGGGTGGCGGCGACGGCCCGATGGCTGCCGTCGGATCCGGCGTGGTCGCCCCCGAGGACGGGGCGTACGTGTGCCTAGGCACCTCCTCGTGGATCTCGTTCGCGGCGGATGCTCCGCTGCACGACCCCGGCATGCGCACCTTCACGTTCGACAACGTGGTGCCGGGCTCGTTCGTGCCGACCGCCACCATGCAGGCGGGCGGGGCATCCGTGCAGTGGATCTCCGAGGTCCTCTCGCCCGACCCGTCCCGCCCCGACACGGCCGCCCTCACCGCCGAGGCCGCCGGCGGGCTGGACACCGAGGACCTCTACTTCCTGCCCTACCTGCTCGGCGAGCGCGCCCCGCTGTGGGACCCGGATGCCCGCGGCGCCTTCGTCGGCATCGGACGCCACCACACCCGCGCGCACCTGACCCGCGCCGTGCTCGAGGGCGTCGCATTCAACCTGCTCACCTGCATCCAGGCGTTCCGCGAGTCCGGTGCGGTGATCGACCGCATCGACGCCGTCGGCGGCGGCGCGCAGAGCGACGCGTGGCTCGGCATCCTCGCCGACGTCTGGGGCGTGCCCGTTCGCCGGCGCACCATCGTCGAGGAGGCGAACAGCCTCGGAGCGGCGGTCACCGCGGCCGTCGGGCTCGGCCTCGCCGACTTCTCCGCGGCGCGTGCGCTCAGCGAGGTCACGGCCGAATTCACTCCGGATGCCGCACGCCACGCCGTCTACGCGCAGCGTCATGACCGCTTCACCGCGGCATACGCGGCACTCGCCCCCTGGTTCGCCGGAGCACCGCGATGAAGGGGACCACCTGCACGAGCCGGGAACGGATGCACGACGAGTTCGCGCATTCCGCAGTGCGCCCGTGCCCCGGCCGTGCATCCGCGCCCGCCCGCTTCTCAGAAAGGCCCCTCTGATGGGAGTCATCCTCGTCACCAGCCGTTCGTTCTCGGACGGCGACCTCGACCTCGAGGGCCGCGCCGCGGTCGCCGGGCACAGGATCATGCGCGGACCCGCGCACCACGACCTCGAGCAGCTGCGCCCGCTGCTGCACGGCGCGGACGCCTGGATCGCCGGAACCGGTCCCGTCACCGATGCGCATCTCGCGGTCGCACGGAAGCTGAAGATCGTCGCCCGGTACGGCGTGGGCACCGAGGCCGTCGATCTCGCAGCCGCCGCGGCGCGGCGCATCCTGGTCACCAACACCCCGGGTGCCAACGCCGACGCGGTCGCCGACCACACGGTGGGGCTGATGCTCGCGGTGCTGCGGCACATCCCCGACGGTGACCGCCGCGTGCGCGACGGCGACTGGGCTGTGCGCCGCGGACGCGAGCTCGGCGCCGCCACGCTCGGCATCGTCGGCTTCGGCCGGATCGGACAGGGCGTCGCCAAGCGCGTGAGCGGCTTCGGCACAAGGGTCCTCGCCACCGACCCCTTCCTCCCCGACGACGCCGTCCGCGCCGCCGGTGCGGAGCCGATGGGTCTCGACGAGCTGTTCCGCACCGCCGACGTGATCACGCTGCATGCCCCCGGCGGGCAGCGCCTGGTCGACGCGGAGCGGATCACCGGCATCCGCCCCGGCACGGTGCTCGTGAACACCGCCCGCCCCGACCTGGTCGACGAGCTCGAGGTCGCCCGCGCGCTGCGCGACGGCGTGCTCTCCGGCTACGCCGCCGACACCCTCGACGGCGACACCGCAGCGAGCGCGAGCCCGCTGCTCGCCGACGACCTCGCCGACCGGGTGATCGTCACCCCGCACCTCGGCGCCCAGACCACGCAGGCCGTCGACAACATGGGCCGGATGTCGCTCGACGACGTGATCTCCGTGCTGCGCGGCGATGAGCCGGCCCACCCCGTGAGGAGCAACGCATGACCACCGCAGACAACTACATGGGCTTCGTCGGCGTCACGACCGGCTCGTCGTCGATCATGAAGGTGTTCCCGCTCTGGGCCGACATCCTCGGCCTGTCGACGCGCACCCTGATCGGCCACGATCTGCCGATGGACGCCGAGCCCGCGCAGTACCGCGCCATGGTCGAGCAGATCCGCGACGACCCACATCATCGCGGCGCGCTGGTCACCACGCACAAGATGAACGTCTATACCGCGGCATCCGACCTGTTCGACGAGCTCGACCCGTTCGCGGTCTCGTGCTCGGAGATCTCGTCGATCGCCAAGCAGGGCGACCGCCTCATCGGCCGCGCCAAGGACCCGATCACGGTCGACCTGGCGCTGAACGACTTCCTGCCCGCCGATCACTTCGCGCGCACCGGTGCGCAGGTCGTGATCCTCGGCGCCGGCGGCTCGGGCACTGCGCTCAGCTGGGCTCTGGCCGAGCGCGAGGACGCCCCCTCGAGGGTGATCGTCACCGCGCGCAGCCAGGACAAGCTGGACCACCTGCGCGAGGTGCACCGTCAGCACGGCACGCCGGAGGGCCTCATCGAATACGTGGTCACCCCGTCGCCGGAGACGGCGGATGCGATCGTCGCCGCGGCACCCGCCGGCTCCGTGATCGCCAACGCCACCGGCCTCGGCAAGGACCGCCCCGGCTCGCCGCTCACCGACGCGGTGGTGTTCCCCGAGGGCGCATACGTCTGGGAGTTCAACTACCGCGGATCGCTCGAGTTCCTGCACCAGGCTCGCGTCCAGGAGCAGGAGCGGGCCCTGCACGTGATCGACGGCTGGCGCTACTTCATCCACGGCTGGTCGCAGGTCGTCGCCGACGTGTTCCAGCTCGAGCTGACCCCCGAGATCGTCGAGCAGCTCGCGGGCGCCGCGGAGAGCGTGCGCTGATGGGCGTGGTCCGCACGGTCCTCGGTGACATCGACCCGGCGTCGCTGGGCCGCGTGAACTACCACGAGCACCTGTTCCAGGTCTCGCCGCTGCTGCCGGGTGACGAGCTCGACGACGAGGTCGCTTCGGGTGGCGAGGCCGTCCTGCTGAAGGACAGCGGCTTCGAATCGATGGTGGATGCCACGCCGTTCGGGCTCGGCCGCGACCCGGAGGCGCTCGCGCGGGTCAGCGCGGCGTCCGGCCTCGCCATCATTGCGACCACCGGGCGGCATCGGGAGGCGCACTACGCCGCCGACCACCCGATCCGCACCTGGGGCGCGGAGCGGCTCGCCGAACTGTTCGTCTCCGAGGTCAGGTCGGGGATGCCGGTGAGCGACGACGACCCGCTCGGCGCCAGGGCGCTCACACCCGTGGGGGAGCGGGTGCGCGCGGGCATGCTCAAGGGCGGCGCCGACTACTGGCGTATCAGCGACTTCGAGCACATCACACTGGTCGCGCTCGCGGCCGCGCACCGGATTACCGGCGCGCCGGTCATGGTGCACCTGGAGTTCTGCACCGCCGCGCACGAGGTGCTCGACCTGCTGGATGCCGAGGGCGTGGCATCCGACCGGGTCGTGCTCGCGCACGCCGACCGCGACCCGGATGCCGGGCTGCACTCCTCGCTGGCCGAGCGAGGTGCGTACCTGGGCTACGACGGCTTCGCGCGCCCCCTTACCCGCTCCGACGCAGAACTGCTCGCGCTCACCGTCGACGTCGTGCGGCGAGGGGCGGGCGACCGCATCCTGCTCGGTGGCGATGTCGCGCGCCGTACGCGCTACATCGCCTATGGCGGGATGCCAGGCCTCGGCTATCTCGGCGACCGCTACCTGCCCCGCCTGCGCGAGGAGATCGGCGCCGAGGCGGTCGAGGGGATGCTGGTCGCGAACCCGGCCCGGCTGCTGACGCTCTCGGTCTGACCCGCGAGCACCCGCTCCAGGTGCGCCAGTCCGCCGCGCACTGCTGCTGCCGTCGCCTCGGCGAGACCGGGGTACTCGGCGTGCCCGGCGGGCAGCACATGCAGGTCCAGGTCGGGCACGGCGTTCGCGACGGCGAACTGCCCCTGCGGCGGGACGTTCTGGTCCCACAGCGCCGCTTCGACCCGCACCGGTACGGAGAAGAACGCCGCGGTGCTCGACGCGTCGAACGGCCGCAGCTGCTCGCGCGCCTCGGGATGCCGCAGCACCCAGGTGCGCTGGAACTCGCCGCTGCCCAGGCACGGCACCGCCAGGCGCTCGTCGTACTGCCCGAAGGTCGGCACGACGAGCGTCGCGCCGATGAACCTGTCGTCCCACGGCACCGCCAGCGCACCCAGCCCGCCGCCGAAGCTCTCGCCCACGTAGTAGAGGGGCAGGTTGCCGGCCAGGGCGATCAGCGCGTCCGCGGCGAGCCACAGGTCTCGGGCGCACAGCCCGATCACGTAGTCGTCGGGCTTCTCCAGGCCGCCGAGCACATGCGCCTCGCGGTCCTTGGGCGCACCCACATCGGCGTTCAGCGCGCCGAGGCCGCGCGCCACCGGGAAGATCGCTGCTGCATCGTCGGGCACCCGACGCAGATCCACCTCGTCTCGTCCGCCGTAGCCGTGCCCGTGCACGACGCCGACCCGCGCCGTGAGCCCGTCGACCGGCGCGACCGACCAGGCCCGCAGCCGCACCCCGTCGACCCCGGAGAGCTCGATCAGCGACAGCTCACGTCCGCCGGCCACAGACGTCGAGAGCACCACGGGTTCCGCGGCGACGCCGCGCGCGGCCACCCGCCACGCGCGCCACTGCGCGGCGAGCTCGACAGGCGCACGCACCGGCTGCACCGCCTTCAGCGTGTCGAACGTGAAGCCGTAGCTGCCGTCGAAGGCGGCATCCGGGAACCAGGTGTCGAAGGGCGCGGGGTACGTCATGCGCAGAGCGGGATCCTGTCGGTGTCGAAGCGGTCGAGGTCGGGAAGGGGAGCGAAAGCCCGCATGGCAGACTGGTCACGGCACGAGAAGGAGAGCGGATGCTGGTCACCGAGCGACGCGAGCGCATCCTCGCCCTGGCGCGCGAGCGCGGCACTATCGCCCTGCCCGATCTCGCGGCCGAGCTCGGCGTCAGCGAGATGACGGTGCGCCGAGACATCGAGCTGCTCGCCGACGACGGCGTGGTGCAGAAGGTGCGCGGCGGCGTGCGAGCCGCCTCGGCTGGCATCCGTCCGGGGGCCGCGCAGGTCTCGACCGCCGAGCGCCGGGCGATCGCCAGGGCCGCCGCCGCCCTCGTCGAGCCGGGGATGGCCATCGGCCTGTCCGGCGGCGCGGCGGGTATCGCGCTCGCCCAGGAGCTCGTGCGGGTGCCCGACCTGACGATCGTGACGAACTCGCTGCCGGTCTCCGACCTGTTCTCTCCGCCGGACCGCGCGGATGCCCCCTACACGCAGACGGTCGTGCTGACCGGAGGCGTGCGCACGCCGTCGCAGTCGCTGGTCGGCCCCGTCGCCGTGCGCGCACTGGAGCGGCTGCACTGCGACCTGGTGCTGCTGGACGCGCACGGCCTTGACGAGCAGGCCGGCCTCACCACCATGAACCTGCTCGAGGCCGAGACGTACCGCGCCTTCATGGCGGCGGCCCGCGAGGTGGTCGTGCTCGCCGACCACACTCGCTGGCAGGTCGTCGGTCTGACGACCGTGGCCGACCTCAGCGACATCGACCGGCTCGTGATCGACGACGGTCTCGACGAGGATGCCAGGGAGCGGCTCTCCGAGCACATCGGGCGCATCGAGATCGCGGAGCGCGACCAGCCAGACGGCCGCTGACGCGCAGCGGCGGGTGCGGATGTCCATCAGCGGGCGGTGCTCGCCCGCTTCACCAGGCGGCTGGGGATGGTCACGTGCCGTACCGGCAGGTCGGCGCCCAGAGGAGTGCTGAGCTGCCGCTCGAGCTCGGTGAACGTGGCATCCACCAGCTGTTCGTGATCGGGCGCGACCGAGCTCAGCGCCGGCACCGAGAACCGCGCGGCACGGATGTCGTCGATGCCGATCACCGCGACGTCCTGCGGGACGCGCCGCCCGCGGGCGGCCAGCGCCGCCAGTGCGCCGAGCGCGACCGAGTCGTTCGAGCAGACGACGCCGTCGAGATCCTCGACCTGCACGGCGAGCTCTGCGACCACGCGCTCGCCCTCATCGGCCGTGAACGACGCGACCTGCGTGGTCAGCGCGGGATCGTCGGCGATGCCTGCGGCCTCCAGGGCCTCCAGATAACCGGCGTGGCGGCGATCTGCGGCATCCGAGGGGCGCGCGTCGCGACGCCCGACGAACGCGATCCGGCGGCAGCCGGCCGCGATCAGATGCTCGGTCGCCGTGCGCGCGGCGGCCCGGTTGTCGATGGTGATGTGCGTGAACGGGCTCACCTGGATGTGCTCGCCCAGCAGCACCAGCGGGCCGGGGGAGGTGCGGCGGGTGAGGTCGGCGACGGTCAGCGACCGCGGGATGTGGATGAGGCCGTCGATGTCGGGCAGCCCGTTCCCGTTGGCGACGTCGACCTCGCGGGCGTGATCGCCCTCGGTCTGCACGATCAGCACGGCGAGCCCCCTGGCCTCGGCTCCGCGCACCAGGCGCGAGCTGAGCTCTGCGAAGTACGGCTCCTCCAGGTGCGGCACGGCCAGGGCGATCAGGCCGGTGCGTGTCGCGCGGGCACCGGGGATCGAGCGCGTGGACGAGTCCTCGCGCTCGCCGAAGGACGTGCTCACCCGTGGTCTCCTCATCGTGCGGCGGTCGCCCGCGGAGTTGCGGGTGCGCTTCACGTTAGCGCCATCCGTCACGCCTGCACCCGGAACGCGATCACACGGGCCTCTGCGGCGCCGTTGGTGGCCTCGACGACGAGTCGCGCGGAGCGGAACGCGCCGAGGTCGGCGGGCAGCGGGTGCACGCGGTGCCGGTGCCGGTTGCCCCTCACCTGCACCGCCGTCGTCCACTCGTCCGACCCCTCGGGCAGCACCTCCACGCGGTAGTCGCGCACGAGCTGCGGCATGATCTCATCCGGTGTGCGGTGATGGTGCAGCGTGATCAGCGAGACATCAACGTCGTCGTCGAACACCAGGCGCACCTCGCGGGCCTCGACCGGGGCATCCCAGTCCAGACGCAGCCAGGCCGCCTCGTCCGCCAGGGGCTCGGAGGCCCACATGTTCGGGCCGCCGAACGGACGGTTGTAGCCCGACACCGCGCGCTCCGGCGCGAGCGCCTCGGTCTCCGGGGCGGTGCGGAACGCCGGCGCCCGGCCGCGCAGCGGCTTGGTCGGCCACTTCACCAGCAGCCCCTCGTCGCTGATCTCGACGTTCTCGTCGTCGTTGTCGGCGTGGTGCACGAGCGTGAGCACTCCCGCGGGCAGGGGCGAGGTGAGGTGCACGCTGACGCCCGCATTCGCGCGCAGCACGACGATCGCGTTCTGTGGGCTGGCCGGGGCGAAGGGCGTCGGCGCGGTCACCCAGCCCGACCCCGCCGGCACCTCGATGACGGCGGTGTGCTCGAGGCGCTCGGGCACCACGTTCTGCCGCTTGCTGCTGGACCACACCTCCACCGTGAGCGCGGTCGCCTCGTCGGCGCTGAGCAGCAGATCGGTGCTCTCCAGGGCCGGATGCACCGGGATGACGATGCCGAGGTCGTCGGCGAGCACGTGCGGGGCCGCGTCACCGGCATCCGCCGCGATCGTGCGCTGCCGGCTCGAGGCCGTGACGACCGCCTGCCTGGCGAGGTCGTCGGGGTCCTCGTTGGCGACGCCGATCAGCGACGAGTCCGAGCGCAGCAGAGCCTGGCGCAGCTCGCGGCGGTGGTTCGCATACAGCTCGCGCGGGCTCTCTCCGTAGGCGAGGCAGAGGGATGCCGCGGTGCCGGCGGCCTCGCCCATCACGGCGCAGGTGGCCATGACCCTGGCGGCCCCGAAGGCGATGTGCGTGGCGGACACGTTCCGGCCGGCCATCAGCAGGTTCGACACGTTGGCCGAGTACAGCGAGCGGAACGGGATCTCGAAGACGCCGTCCGAGAATCGCTGCACCGCACCGGCGCCGGTGGCGTACATCCCCTCCGCCGGATGCAGGTCGATCGACCAGCCGCCGAAGCCGATGCCGTCGTCGAACTCCACCTGATCGAGCACGTCCTGCTGGCGCAGCGTGTGGTCGCCCACGAAGCGGCGGTACTCGCGCTTGCCCGGCAGGTTGCCGATCCACTCCAGAGTGAGGTTGTCGGCGTCGAACTCGCCGGAGTTCTTGATGTGGTCCCAGATGCCCAGGATCACCGAGCGCAGCTCGTCGCGGATGCGCTCGTTGTCGTCGACGATGTCGAGCTGACCGCCCCACTCGATCCACCAGTAGTGCGCACCGCTGTCGCCACTGCGGATGATGCGGGTCGTCGGGATCGGGGTGGTGCTGATGTCCTTCGCGGATTCGGGGGCGACGAACTTGACCGGGTGGCCGAGGTCCTTCGTGTAGAACAGCAGCGTCGATCCGAGGAACTCGCGGATCGGCTCCTCGGGCGCCCACTCCTCATCGAACTCGGCGCGGCCCTCCTTGCCCAGGCGGTGCCGCGCGCCGACCAGACGTCCCACCAGGCCGTCGCCGGTGCAGTCCAGGAAGATCGGCGCATGGAAGACCGTGCGGATCTCGGAGCCCATGGTCCAGCCGGTCACCGATGTGACCCGGCGGTCGTCGTCGGGTCCGGTCGCGCCCGCCTCGATCACCTCGGTGTTCAGGAACAGCTGCAGGTTCGGCTCCCGGCGCACGGTGTCGAGCACGACGTCGTCCCAGTACACCGGGTTGCCCTCGGGGTTGCGGAACTGGTTCTCCAGGAACATCTCGCCCATGATCCCGGTCTCGCGCGCCCAGCGCTGGTTGCCGTGCGCGGTCGCGCCGCAGACCCATACCCGCACCTCGGAGGACGAGTTGCCGCCGAGCACGGGCCGGTTGTTGATGAGGACGGTGCGCCGGCCGAGCCGCGCTGCGGCGACGGCGGCGCTCACACCGGCAAGGCCTCCGCCGACGACGATGACGTCGGCTTCGATGGTCTGCGTGCGCATGAGGGATACTCCTGGGATTTCTTTCAGAGGGCGGATGCCGCGCGCTGGGCGCGGCATCCGCCGGGGTTTCACTGCGCGTCGCGCAGTGCGGTGACGATGTCGGCGAGCGAACCGCCCGCGCGCTTCTCACCGGAGCGGGGGACCTCCGCGTAACGGAGGGCTCCGCCGCCGGGGGTGGCCGGAGCGCTGAGATACAGCACATCCGTGCCTGCCCGGCCGGTCGCCGCCCGCAGCCGCTGCTGCCCGATCATCGGGTCGCCGATCGCCTCGACCGCCCATCCGGTCCGGCCCTTAGCCTGCTCGAACAGCACGACCTGGCTGCGCAGTCCGGTGCCGACCTTGACCGAGATCACGCCGTAGGCGCGGTTCTTCGAGCCGAAGGCCGTGGCATCCATCGCGGCGACGGTGTCGACGCCCGTGCCCAGCGACGCCGAGTCGATGAGCGTCTCGCGGTTCCACGCCGAGCCGTCCCAGGTCGCCCACTTCAGATCGAAGAGGGACGAGCCGCCCGAGGCGTAGCGGTAGGTGACGCCCTGCAGCACGCCGTCCTGCAGCGCCATCTTCGCCGTCTGCACCGCCGGGGTCGCCTCGGCCATGGACTCGCCGTCCGTGAACGGCTGGAAGACCACCGGGCCGGGGGTGGTGGGGCGGATCGGCGTGGGAAGCGCATCGCCGGCGACGTCGCTGAACGTCTTCGACTCCGGGTTCCACACGGCGTACGAGCCGAGGTGGCGGAAGGCGCCCGCCGCCCAGGAGTGCCACTCCCAGAGCAGGTGCACCTGGCCGGACTCGTCGACAGTGAGGTCATCGGGATACACGGAGTAGTTGGTCGCCGAGGCGACGACCGTCTCCCGCGCCCAGGCTCCGGCATCGAGGTCGTAGCGGTACAGCACGCCGTCGCGGCGCGCGAGCGCGTCCGGTCCGGTGCGCACCATCAGCCAGACGTCGCCGTCCGGGCCGACCGACGTGATCGGGTATGAGATCGTCGAGCCCTGATCGGGCATCTCCTCGCTGACCTCGACCAGCGACGTGACGTCGCCGGGCACCGTGGAGCGGAAGTAGTTCCAGTCCTCGTGGTGCATCGACGCGAACACGTGGATGTCCCCGGCGCCGTCGACCGCGATCGAGGGCTGGTTGTGACCGTTGTCGTTCAGATAGTCGGCGCAGGCGCCGGTCGCGAGCCGCAGGCATCCTGATGTCCACTCGCCATCGGCGGAGCGGGCGGCCAGGTGCACCTGGTGTCGGTTCGTCCCCGCCGGGACGTTGTACGCGAAGTAGGTCGTGTCGCCGACCACGGCCAGCGGATTCCACCAGCCGGACTGGTTGGAGCCGTCGACCGTCACCGGGACGGTCTCGACCGTGGTGGGGTGCACGGCGGCGCTCGCCGCCGGTGCCAGCGCGGCGACCATCACGGCGGCGACACCCGCTGTCGCGATGCCCAGGGCCTTTCGCCCGATCGAGGCGGCCATCAGCCGATCAGCTTCTGCGCGGCCTCGCCGGCGGCGGCCATGGCGTCCTTCGGGCTCTGGCTGCCCACCAGCACCGCCTGCACGCGCTCGGCCACGATGGTCTCGACCTGGGCGTACTCGGGGTACTGCCAGAACGGGTTCACCGTCGCGGTCGCGGTGATCTTCTCCGCGAAGCGCGCGCCGAAGGCGTCGGACGTGACGGCGTCAGAGGCCTGCGCCTCCTCCGTGACGGGCGGCAGGCCGCGCACCGCGTAGTCGCCGAGCACGGCATCCAGATCGCTGGTGGCCCACTGGCCGAAGTCCGCGGCCGTGCCGGTGGCGTCGTCACCGGCGCCGCCCACCACGACGATCGCGCCGCCCCAGACCAGGGCGCGCGGGGTGTCGCCCTTCTTCAGCACCGGGCGCGACTCCGACAGGATCTTGTCGCCGAGCTTCTTGTCGGGGGAGTCCTTGACGACGGTGTTGCGGCCGACGGGTGCGTCGTCGTAGATCGCGGCGCGGCCCTGCGAGAACAGCGAGCGGGCGTCGAAGCGGTCGACGTCGGCGGCGATGAGGCCCTGATCGTAGAGCGACTTGTACCAGGTGACCGCGTCGACGCTGGCGTCGTCGCCGATGGTGACCTTGCCGTCCTTGACCAGCGGGCTGCCGAAGGTCTCCATCCAGATCAGGATGTCCTTCAGCTGCGCCGCCTTGGTCGAGGCGGCGTAGGGGATGACGCCGTTGCCGAGGCCCTTCAGCTTCTTCAGCGCGCCCTCGTACTCGTCGATGGTCACGGGGAACTCGTCGATCCCGGCCTTCTGGATGAGCTCGGAGTTGGTGACGAGGCCGATCGCGCCGATCGTCCACGGGAAGCCGTACTGCTTGCCGTCGAACTGCGCGGCCTCGAGGGACGACGCCGTGTAGCCGCGGTCCTTCGTGAACGCGGAGACGTCCTGCAGCTTGCCGAGCGCGGCGAGGGAGGCGAGCCAGGCGACGTCGACGTGCGCGGCGCCGGAGAACTGGCCGCCGCGGACCTGCAGCATCAGCTGCTTGAAGTACTCGTTGTAGGGGAACGAGACCTCGGTGATGCCGACCGATTCCTTCTTCTTGTAGCCGTCTAGCAGCGCCTTGATCGCGGGGGCGGCGGCCTCCTCGGTCAGCGACCAGCTGGAGAACGAGAAGTCCGCAGGGGTGAACTTTCCGGGCGCCAGTGCCGTGCCCGAGGTCGGTGCGGCTGCACCGGAGCCACCGGTGGGCATGCAGCCCGCGAGTGCGAGGCCGGCGGCACCGAGACCGGCGAACTGCAGCAGCTGTCGGCGGGAGACGGTGGGGGAGGTCTGAGACATGGTTCTCTCTCTTCTTCGAGGGGTTCTGAGTGGGTATCGGATGGTGAGGGATCAGCCCTTGACCGCACCGGCGGTCATACCGCCGACGAGGTAGCGCTGCAGGGCGATGAAGGCGATGGCGACGGGCAGCGACACCACGAGGGATGCCGCCATCAGCTCGGGCCAGGCGGTCGAGGCTTCGCCGATGAACGTGTTCACCAGGCCGGGCGGCAGCGTCTGCTTGTCGGGTCCGGCCAGGGTGAGGGCGAAGATGAAGTCGTTCCAGCCGCGCACGAAGGCGAACAGGCCGGCGGCCACCAGACCGGGCGCTGCCAGCGGCAGCACGACGGAGTGGATGATGCGCAGCCGCGAGGCGCCGTCGACGAGCGCGGCCTCGATGAGGTCGTCGGGGATCGTGTCGAAGAATCCCTTCAGCATCCACACGCACAGCGGGAGGGTGAAGGTGGTGAACGACAGCACCAGAGCCGCGTAGGTGTTGAGCAGTCCGTAGGCCGAGAACACGGTGTACAGCGTGATCAGCAGCAGCGCTTGCGGGAACATCTGCGAGGCGAGCACGAAGTACATCAGGCTGCGGCGGCCGCGGTAGCGGAACTTCGAGAACGCGTAGCCCATGTAGGCCGAGACGATCACCGAGAGGACGGCCGTGATGACCGAGACGATGATGCTGTTGCGCAGGTAGCCGAACAGCGCCGGGTTGTTCGCCAGCGCGGCGTAGGCGTCGAAGCTGATCTCCGAGGGGAACAGCCGCGGCGGATAGGCGAACACCTCGGTGCGCGGGGTGAGTGAGGTGGCCAGTAGCCAGTAGACGGGCAGCAGGGCGAAGCCGCCGAACACGGCGACGACGATCCACGCGCTGATGGTGACGGCACGGCGGTCGGCGCGCACGCGCGGCTTGCGCATCACCTGCGCTGCAGGCTCGGATGCTGCCGTCTCGACGGCGGTGGAATCGGTGAGCAGCGCGGTCATCGCTTCTCTCCCTTCTCGGAGAACCGGACGTACACGACGACGAGGCCCATCAGCAGCACCATCCAGAGCAAGCCGAGCGCGCCCGCCTTGCCCAGGTCGAACCCGGTGAAGGCGGTCTCGTACACCGCGGTGGCGAAGGTCTGCGTGGAACCGGCGGGGCCGCCGCCGGTGAGCACGTAGATGATGTCGAAGTGCTGGAAGTTCCAGATGAACTCGAGCAGCAGCACCAGCCCGATGATGCCGCTCAGCTGCGGGACGGTGATCGAGAAGAAACGGCGGATGGTGCCTGCCCCGTCGATCTCGGCCGCCTCGTGCAGCTCGGGCGGCACGGTCTGCAGACCGGCGAGCAGCATCACCATCATCCAGGGGAAGGACTGCCAGGTCTTGGCGACGATGACCGCGATCATCGCGGTGGTCGGGTTCGCGAGCCAGGCCTGCGGCTCGTCGATCAGGCCGATCGACTGCAGCACCGCGTTCATCACGCCGTAGTTGGCGTTGAAGATCCACATCCACAGGAACGAGACCACGACGCCGGGGATCAGCCAGGGGATCAGCATGACGCCGCGCAGCACCTTGGCACCGCGGATGCGGGTGTTCAGCGCGAGTGCGAGGCCGAAGCCGATGACGAACGGCGCGAGGGTGGTGCCGAGCGTGAAGACGATGGTCTGCCAGAGCAGGCGGAAGAAGTCGCCGGTGAGCACGTCGACGATGTTGTCGAAGCCCACGAACTCGCGGCCCGGTTCGACCAGGCTCTGCTTGAAGAAGGCGGTGACGAGCGCGGTGATCAGCGGGTAGACGACGACGGCGGCGAGCAGGGCGAGGCCCGGCGCGGTCAGCAGCAGAGCGAACATCCCGTTCGAGAGTCGTCGGGGGCGACGAGCTGACAGTTTATGTGAACTATCGAGAACTTCTGTCATTACTTGGGCATCCTTGACCTTCGGGCTGACCGGGGAGCGAGATGCGCTGCCGCGGAGATTCCCATGTTTCCTGGTCATCCCGCTCTTCGTCAACCTGGAGTCGTCACGATCAAGTAACGGGAGATTATGTGAAGGGATGAGAAAACATGAGAACGAAGCTCAGAACATCGTCAGATCGATGCTTGATTAGCGATTATCGATTAGTTAGGCTTTCGACTGGTCGCCCCAGCGACCGTGCGGGTCCACACCCGTGCCCCTCGATGAGCAATCGGAGACGCGATGAAGCGTGCACTGGCAACTCTGGCCCTGGCGGCGTTGATCGGCTCGGCGTTCGCGGCCACCGCCCCGGCATCCGCCGCGGACGGCCCGGCCCTCTACGTGGCGCCAGGAGGCGATGACGCCGCGTCCGGCACCATCGACGCCCCACTCGCCACCCTCGAGGGCGCGCGCGACCGCATCCGCCAGCTCAAGGCGGGGGCAGGGCTGCCCGACGGGATGACCGTGTTCCTGCGCGAGGGGGAGTACCGGCGCAGTGCGTCGTTCACCCTCGGTGCCCAGGACTCGGGCACGGCGGAGCATCCGATCGAGTACCGCTCCTACCCTGGCGAGAAGGCGACGCTCACCGGCGGCAGCACGCTGCCGCGCGACGACTTCGCCAAGGTCGCGGATGCCGCGGTCACGGACCGCATCGTCGAGGCGTCCGCCAGGGACAAGGTGCTCGAGATCGACCTGAAGGCGCACGGCCTCACCGACTTCGGCGAGCTCAGCCGGCACGGCTACTGGAAGGCCAACGATGTCAGCACGACCCCGCCGATGGAGCTCTACATCGCCGGGCAGGGCATGACCCTCGCGCGCTGGCCCAACGCCGACGCGGCGACGCCGACGGTGCAGATGGGCGACATCGTCGATCCCGGCCCGAGCCGCAAGGACGCGGACCTGCAGGACCGCGGCGGCACATTCACCTACGGCTACGACCGCCCGAAGTTCTGGACGCAGGCGAAGGACGTCTGGCTCGACGGCATCTTCGGCTACAGCTGGGAGTGGTCGTACAACAAGATCGAGAAGATCGACACGGCGGCCAAGACCATCACGCTGCGCTACGGCGAGATGTCCGGGATCATGAAGAGCTGGTTCCCCGACTTCCACTTCGCGCAGAACCTGCTGGAAGAGCTCGACGCACCCGGCGAGTACTACATCGACCGGGATGCCGGGAAGCTGTACCTGATCCCGAACGCCGCATTCACCTCGGGCGAGGGCGACGTCACGGTCACCACGCTGGACGAGCCGATGCTGCGCACCGACGACACCTCGTACGTCACCTTCGACGACCTCGTCATGGAGTACGGGCGTGCCACGGCCGCCGTCATCCTCGGCGGTTCGAACGTGAAGATCTCGCACTCCGACATCCGCAACTTCACCGACGGCGGCGTGCTGATCAACTCGCCGGGACGCTACACCTACGACGGCATCCCGGTGAACCGCGGTGGCCGTGATCACGCGGTCACCGACTCGAAGATCACCCACGTCGGCGGCATCGGCGTGGTGCTGCAGGGCGGCGACAAGAAGACCCTCGAACCAGGACGCAACCGGGTCGAGAACTCCGAGATCGCCGACTTCGCGTACTACCACAAGGCCTACAACCCGGGCGTGATGTTCGACGGCGTCGGCAACGTCGCCAGGAACAACAAGATCCACGACGCCCCGCACCCGGGCATCATCGTCTACGGCAACGACCACCTGTTCGAGCGCAACGAGGTCTACGACGTCTGCAAGCAGTTCAACGACCTCGGCGCCATCTACATGAACTCCGGCAAGACGCCGCAGCAGCGCGGGCACGTGTTCCGCGAGAACTACTTCCACGACATCGGCGTGGGCATCGCCGGCGTCGAGGGCATCTACGCGGACAACTTCACGTGGGACCTCACGATCGAGAAGAACGTGTTCGTGAACATGGGCAACTCGGCGATCAAGAGCGGCTCGGCGGACTACATCAACGCCAGCAACAACGTCTTCGTCGACGCCTACGTGCCCTACGACAACTACGAGCAGTGGATGGGCGACCAGGAGGGCAACGTCGTCGACCGCGACTACATGCCGGCCTGGAAGCAGGTCTTCTCAGACAACAACGACTTCGTCGGCACGCCGTACCTCGAGAAATACCCGGAGCTGGCGCACTTCTTCGAGGATGACCACTACTTCCCGAACCACAGCGCCTACGCGAAGAACGTGGTCTGGAACCCGAACCGCAAGCCGATCGCCGGCCTGAACGACCAGGGCGCGAAGGACGGCAAGAACCTGCTGAACTACGGCGCGAACATGGTCGCCGCTGCGGACCCCGGCTTCGTGGATGCCGCGAAGGGCGACTACACGCTGAAGGCCGACTCCGAGGTGTTCTCGAAGATCCCCGGGTTCGAGCCGATCGCCTTCGACAAGATCGGCGTGCTGGGGCACATCGGGCAGTCCCAGTCTCCCGAGAAGGTGGCGTTGAAGGGCATCGCCTTCGACAGCGACCGACTGACCATCGACGCGGGCGACCAGGTCAGGGTGCGCGCCGTGCCGCTGCCGTGGAACGCGGCGGATACTGACGTCACTTACGCCTCCGCAGATGCCGCGGTCGCGACCGTCGACGCCAAGGGCATCGTGCTCGGCATGGGCCCGGGCACGACCACCGTCACCGCGACGGCGAAGTCCGATCCGACCAAGAAGGCGACCATCGAGGTCGTCGTCGCCGAGGGCGACGGGGTGCTGCACTTCACCGACTTCGAGTCGGGTGCGAACAGCTGGCCGACCGATCCGAACCGCAGCATCCAGGTCGATGCGACGGGGAACAAGGTCTACCGCATCGTGACCGGCGCGAACTCACTGCTGCCGCGCGATTTCACGAAGTTCGTGCTGGACTTCGACGTCACCCCGCCGGCCGGCGACATCGCCACTTCTGGTCTGGTCATCTACAACCGCAACCAGAACGGCGGCGGCTACGTCCGCTATCGCAACGCGGCGGCCGGCCCGACCTGGGCCATCTTCGACAGCAACTGGCAGGTCGTCGCCGAGAAGGTGCTCCCGGCCGACCAGGCGCTGCCGAACGGCAAGACCTCGCACGTGCGGATCGCCGTGCAGGACGGCAAGGTCAGGATCGTCGTGAACGGCGCGGTGGTGCTGGAGGGCAAGGACCCGGCACCGGGTGCTGCAGGCAAGGTCGGGTTCTACGTCGAGGGCTACAAGTCGCTCGACCTCGACAACATCGGGTTCTCGCTCTCGGGAGTTCCGGTGACCGGCATCAGCCTTGATGCCGAGAAGCTCGCGCTGAACGTCGGCGAGCGCCACAGCGCCAAGGTCACGGCGGCACCGGAGGATGCCAGCGACACCCGCGTCAGCTGGGCGAGCGCCGATCCGAAGGTCGCGACGGTCGTCGACGGACGCATCGCGGCGGTCGGCGCCGGCAGCACGACGATCACCGCCACATCCGTCGCCGACCCGTCGCTCACCGACTCCCTGACGGTGACGGTGGCCGACGCCGAGTATCCCGCGCTGCGCCTGGACGCCCAGCTGAAGGATGCCGCGAACTGGAGCGTCGCCGACGGCATCGCCGTCGACAAGGACGGCGTGCGCCTGAACGCGCAGGGCGTCTACGGGTACAAGGCAGAGCGCTACGGTGACGAGCTGCTGCAGTTCGACGCCGACTTCGGCGCCTTCGACGGCGGCTGGTACGGCTTCCAGGCGCGCTCCGACCAGACCGGGCTGCCGGCATGGCAGAACTCCAACACCGGCTACCTGGTCGTGGTGAAGGAGGACACGCTCGAGTTCCAGAGCTGGTCGCCCGGCCAGACGATGCTCGACGTCATCCCGAACACCGTCATCGACCCGAACAGCACGCACCGCATCGAGTTCGGCGCGATCGCCGAGGACGGCGGGACGAGGGTCGCGCTGCGGGTGGACGGCAAGACCGTGTGGAATGTGCTCGACGCACGGGAGAACCTGCGGATCGGCGCGGACGGGTACCTGAACCTGTACCACTACGCGAAGGAGAACACCCTCGTCGTGCGACCGACGCCGCCGCCTGCCACCGTCACCGGCATCCGCTGGTCCGGCGACGCGAAGCCGAAGACCGCCTACCTGGTCGGCGAAGAGCTCGACACGACGGGGATGCTGCTCGACGTGCAGTGGAGCGACGGCACCGTGACGCAGCAGCAGGTGACCGCCGACATGGTGACCGGCTTCGACAGCCGCAAGGTGCGTCCGCACCAGACCCTGACCGTCACACTGGACACGGCCACCGTCACCCTCAAGACGTCGGTGCGCAAGAAGCTGAAGAACTAGGAGAGAAGATGTCCGACCCCCGCAGGATCGTCTTCATCGGCGATTCGATCACCGACGCCGGCCGCGATCGTGAGAATGCCGCCTCGCTCGGCGACGGTTACGTGTCGCTGCTGGCCGACGAGCTGATCGCGGGCGGCGCCGCGGTGCGCAACCTCGGCATCGCCGGGAACCGCGTCGCCGACCTCGAGGCCCGCTGGGGCGCCGAGCTGATGCCGACCGCGCCCGAGCTGCTCACCGTCTACGTCGGCGTGAACGAGATGCTCCGCCGCCACGACAGCGACGACCCGACGGACACCGCGGAGTACGAGGCCGCGTACCGCCGCATCCTCGATGCCGTCGTGGCTGCGCACGCGCCGCGCCTGATCCTGATGGAGCCGTTCTTCCTGCCGCTGGACGACGAGCAGCAGGGCTGGCTCGTCGACCTGGAGGAGAAGCGGCAGGTCGTGGTGCGCCTCGCGGGCGAGTACGGAGCGGCCCTCGTGCCGCTGACCGCGCTGTTCGACGCGGCGGCGGAGGGGCGTGACGTCGCCGAACTCGCGCCGGACGGCGTGCATCCGACCCCGGAGGGATCCCGCCTGATCGCGCAGGCGTGGCGGGACGCCGCAGGCATTAGCGATAGTCGATAACGAAAGTACACTGTGAACATGACGGATGCGCTCGGGGCGATGGGGCTGCAGCGGGGGCTGCTCTCCGATCAGATCTACTCGATGATCAAGGAGATGATCAAGGACTCGACGCTGGCGCCCGGCGAACAGCTCGTGGAGTCGCAGCTGGCCCGCCAGCTGCAGGTCAGTCAGGCGCCGGTGCGGGATGCACTGAAGCTGTTGGCGCACGAGGGCCTGGTCTCGCATGTGCGGCATCAGGGCAACTTCGTCGCCAGCTACTCGCAGGAGGAGGCGAGCCAGGCCAAGGTCGCGCGCGTCGAGCTCGAGGGCCTGGCCGGGCGCCTCGCCTGCGGCACGCTCGACGACGAGCGCCGTACCGCTCTCGTCGCGCTCATCGACGAGATGCACCAGGCCGCGGATGCCGGCGATCTGGCGCGCTTCCGCGAGCTCGACTTCACCTTCCATCGAACGGTGATCGAGGCGAGCGGCAACGTCTACCTGCCGAAGATGTGGGATCTGCTCGAGCCGAGCCTGCGCGTGATGCACGTGCTCGGCGACCCGAAGTTCACCGGCGACTGGCACGAGGTCGCCGACTGGCACCGCGGGCTGCTCGACGTGCTCGACGCCGGCGGTGCGGATGCCGCCGCCGACCTGTTCCGCAGCCACGCCGCCGGCACCCTCCTCGAGTAGCCCGCTTCGGCTCCTGAGATTCACGCCCGGCTCCTGAGCGAGCGAAGCGAGACGAAGGACGTCACGCCTCGGTGGTCTGACCTTTCGGGCGCCTGGGGCTCAACCTCCCCGGCTCCGGAGCGAGCGGAGCGAGACGAAGGACGTCACGCCCTTCGTCTCGCTCGTTCCTCGCTCGCTCAGGACCCGGGACCCTCCGGTCCCTGAGGCGCCAAGTTCTCCGGCTCCTGAGCGAGCGAAGCGAGACGAAGGACGTCAGTCACTCCCCGCGGCCCGCTTCGCGTCACGCTGCCTCCTGCTCCATCCGGGCAGGGCCTCGTACTTCCCGTCGATGAGGAGCTGCTTTTTGGCCCGCGACCAACCGTGGATTCGACGCTCCCACCCGTATGCCTCGTCGACGCGTGCGAACTCGGCGCACCAGACGAGCTCGACCGGACGACGTCGTCTCGTATAGTCGCCGCCCTCACCGAACTCGTGCTGGGCGAGACGGTACTCGAGGTTCCAAGTGCTCCCGGTGTAGAGGCTGCCGTCCGAGCACTTCAGGATGTAGACGTGAGGCATGCGGTGAAGCTACGCCGTTCCGGAGCCGGGTGTCCGGAGTTCTCCACAGGCACGCCCTTCGTCTCGCTTCGCTCGCTCAGGGTGCGGGTCAGGGGGGTGTGGACGCCCTTCGTCTCGCTTCGCTCGCTCAGGGTGCGGGGCAGGGGAGTGGGGACGCCCTTCGTCTCGCTTCGCTCGCTCAGGACCCGGGACCCGGGAGCCGGGACCCGGGGCAGGGCAGGGGATACAGGCGGGTGGCGGTGCCGGACCAGAAGGCCGGGGCATCGGGCATGGCACGGGAGACGGCGTCGACGATCTGGGCGTAGGTGTGCGTGCGGGCCGACATCGGCCAGTCGCTGCCGAACATCAGGCGGTCGGCGCCGAACAGGGCCGTCGCCGTGCGGGCGAGCGCCGAGAGCTCGGCATCCGTCCGGGCCGGAGAGAGCAGCCCGGAGAACTTCGCGTGCGCGTTGGGCTCAGCGGCGAACGCCGCCAGCCCCGACCGCCACGTCTCCGTGGCGGCGCCGTGGCCGAGCCCGAGATGGCACAGCACGATCGACGTCGCCGGATGCCGGCGGGCGAGCGCTGCCGCGCCCTCCAGCTGCTCCGGGCGCACGAGTATCTCCAGCACCCGCCCGGTGGCCCCCAGCGCGTCGGTCAGAGCGTCCAGCCCGGGCACATCCGAGAGGTCGGCGGCGAATTGCGGGATCGCCGCGCGGATGCCGCGGAACGCGGCTCCGTCGAATGCGGTGGCGCCCAGAGGCCGGCCCGGCGCGGGCTCGTACTGCAGGACCGCGCGGGTGAGCACCTGGTCCGTCGCGGTCACCGCCGTCAGCCACCGGGCCTCCTCGACGGAGTCCGCGACCTGCACGGCGACGCCCGCCGAGACTCCTAACGGCACGGCCGCGTCGCGAAAGGCGTCCGGCGCGGAGACACGGGGCAGCCCGAGATCGTCGCGGAACCAGGGGATCGGGAACGCGTCGGCGTCCCAGACGTGCACGTGCGCGTCGACGATGCCCATCAGGCGACGACCACCTCGTCGAGCGCGCTCCACAGCTCGGAGGGGATCGCGGCATCCCGTCCTCGCACGAATGCGCGAACCTCATCCGGCGTCCGTGCGCCGACCACGACACCGTCGGCGCCGTGCCGAAGCGGGAACTGCACCGCCGCATCGGCGAGCGTCACGCCGTGGGCTACACACACGTCCCGCATGCGCAGGGCCCGCTCGATGAGCGCGTCGTCGGCGCGGCGGTAGTCGAAGAACGGCGACCCCTCCGGGTCGACGAGAATCCCGGAGTTGAACACCCCGGCCGCGACGATCGACACACCCCGCTCGGCGGCGAGCGGCATCAGCCGCTCCTGGGCGCCGCGGTCGATCAGAGTGAGCCGGCCGGCCTCCATGAGCACGTCGACCGGCGCCTCCGCCGCGTACCGCTCCAGAACGGGAAGGACCCCGTTGCCGACGCCGATCGCGCGCACGACGCCCTGCTCCCGCAGCTCCGTCATCGCCGTCAAGGCACCCGCCATCGCGGCATCCACGTCGAGAGGGTCGTGCAGATAGAGCACGTCGATGCGGTCGGTGCCGAGCAGCGCCAGGCTGCTCTCCAGGCTGCGCCATACCGCGTCGCGGCTGAGATCCGCGATCGAGTCGTCGCCGACCTCGCCCGGGGCCACGGGCGACCCCGCGGCATCCACCAGCAGACGCCCGACCTTCGTGCCGAGCGCGTAGGAGTCGCGTGGCACGCCCCGGAGGGCGAGGCCGAGACGGCGCTCGCTCTCGCCCGAGCCATACAGAGGCGCGGTGTCGAAGAACCGCACACCGGCATCCAGCGCGGCGTGCGCGGTGGCGACGGCGTCGTCGTCGGCGACCGGTGTGAAGAGGTTGCCGATGGGTGCGCAGCCGAGCCCGAGATCGTCGCGCAGCGACGGGACGGTCGTCAGCGGGCGGAAGGCTGCAGGGAGCGCCATGCCTCGTACTCCTCGCGGGTGTCGGGGGTGAGCGGGTAGTAGTCGCTCAGCCGGGCGCCCTCGTCGAGGCGGGTGCGGCTGAACACCTCCCATTCTTCGTGGTCGCGCGCGGACTCGACGACCTGCGGGGCCATCGCCTTCGGCACGATCACCGGGCCGTCGTCGTCGGCGATCACCAGGTCGCCGGGCATGCAGAGCGCGCCGCCGACGGCCACGGGCACGTCGTACGCCCATGGCGCGAGCTCGGACTGCGAGGCGTAGTGCGGGGTCGTCCCCGTGCACCACACCGGGATGCCCATCGCGCGGATGCGGCCGGCGTCGCGGATGCGGCCGTCGACGACGATGCCCGCGCCGCCCTTGCGCATGAAATAGCGCACCAGGATGTCGCCGAGGCATCCCGAGAAGCGGCTGCCGTACGCCTGCACGACCAGCACATCGCCGGGCTGCACCGCCTCGAGCACGTGCCAGAGCGCGGTGTGCCGCTCGGCGTACTCCTGCTCGACGCCGGCGGATGCGTCCTGCGGCAGGGCCATGTCCTCGCGCTGCGGCATGAACTGCAGGGTGAGCGCCGATCCGACGACACGGCTGCCGGGGGTCAGCGGCGTCGGGCCGTCGACGAACGTGCGGCGGATGCCGAACTGGTGCAGCTTCGCGCAGGCCGTGGCCGACGACAGCGTCGAGAAGTCCTCGATGACGGCGGCGTCGGGGCGGGTGTACGCCGGACCCCGCACCGGGAGGGCGAAGTCGGGGCGGATCAGTTCGGCGGTCATGCGTGTCCTTCGATGGTGAGATGCCGTGGCGAGCCGGTCGCCCTGGCGAGGGTGAGGTCGAGGTCGGCCCCGTGCGCGGGCGGGAGCGTGACGACGAGGTCGTCGTCGCAGTCCGTCGTGCGCGTCACGATCGCGCCGACGGGGGAGGCGTAGGAGCCGGATGCTCCGGGGTAGCCGCCCTGCTCCTCGACGTGTGCGGTGACGGCGACGATACGGTCCAGACCGAACCGGCCGCCGCGGATGCGGAGGGTGCGGGTGTGCACGACCGAGGTGTTCACCAGTCGCAGTCCGATGCCGTCCGCGTCGAGGCGGTGCACCAGCGCGGCGACATCCTCGGGGAGGCCAGGGCGGCCGCGGTCGACGTCTTCGTAGCGCAGCGCCGTGAACCCGAGCCCGCCGTTGTAGAGCACCTGGGGTGCGCCGCCGACGAGTTGGGTGAGCACCTCGGTCGCGACGGGATTCACCCGCTGCCAGAAGTGCAGGTGCGCGGCATCCGGGTCGCTGCCGTCGGCGAGCATCATCGCGGTGCGCCGCGCGACCTGCCCGAGCGCCATCTCGAGCGCGCGCTCCGGGTAGTCCGGCAGATCGCCGGACAGATAGGCGAACCAGCCGGCCTCGTGGCCGGCCTCCTCCTTGTCGCGGAACGGGGCGACGAGATCGGCGGATGCCGGGATGCCGTCGACCACGCGCTGCAGGCGCGCGCGGTCGGCCTCGTCACGGCTCCACCACCACAGCCAGACGGGGAGGTCGAGCTGCAGCGGACCGAAGTCGAACCAGCCGTCGACGCCGTGCCGGTAGGGCACCAGCATCCCCGGTTCGTGTGCGGAGGCGCCGTAGCGCGCCATCCATCCGCCGCGCAGGCTGTACGTGCTGTCTGCAACCGCACCCATGCGGGACTGGTCGAGAACCGTGTCGAGCATGGCGCGCACCAGATCGAGAGCGTTGTCGTCGCCGGTCATCAGCGCATGGTTGAGCGCGCCGATGAGGGCGCTCATGCCGACCGAGTGCAGACCGTGCGGCCAGGCCCAGCCGTAGTGCCCGCCCCACCAGCGGCCGTCCTGCAGCGAGCCGACCTCGCCGTCGGGGCCGACGTTGTCGGGCATCAGACCGCCGGCGGCGCGCTCGCGCCAGCCGTCCACGTAGCGGCGAACCCAGCGCGCGGCCGCGTCGTCGCCGTCGTACATCCAGAGGTTCGCGGCGAGCGACGTCGCGGCGAGGTTCACGGCGACGTCGCCCGCGGCGCGCCGCTGCATCTCGGCGGTCATCCTGGCCGCGTTCTCCGGATCGGCGAGATCATCCCACGCTCGGATGCCGTCGAGACCCTGCACGGGGAGCCCGTAGGGGCGCATCTCCGCGCGATCCGCCGAGTAGGGCGCCAGGCGGCCGTCCTCGTCCGGATCGTCCAGGCCGACGCGGGCGCCGAGGGCGCCGTTGTGCGGGGCGCGGATGATGTTGCGCTCGGCGTCGTAGTTGCCGTGCGCGGGGTCGAGGAACAGCTCGGCGAAGCGCCGCGCCCGCTCGGCGTACGCGGGGTCGGACGGATCGGCCGCGCAGATTCCGGCGAACAGCAGCAGCGACTCGCCCTGGTGGAACCAGTCGTAGCCGTTCTCGTACTCGTCTGTGAGCATGCCCGCCTCGGCGAGCTGGCGGGTCACGCCCTCCCAGTGTCGCTTCGCGTCGTCGAGCACCTCGTCGGGGCCGCCGAGCAGGTAGAACGCGGGCCAGTTGAAGAACGGCTCGTACAGGTCGTCGACGCCGTCCCGGTCCTCGAACTCGGCGACGCCGCGCAGCCGGCCGTCCGGCAGCGTGTAGCGCTCGGAGAACACGCGCCGTGCGCTCTCGATCTCGTCGAACAGCCGGCGCTGCAGCACGGCCCACGCGGGGATCGTGCGCAGCGGGGAGGCGAACTGGTCGGTCACGTGCTCAACCCTTCGTCGCACCGGCGGCCAGGCCGCCGATGATGTGCCGCTGCATGATGACGAAGAACACCAGGGCGGGCAGCACCGCCAGCAGCAGCGTCGGGAAGACCTGCGTGTAGTCCGTGGAGAACTGGCCGACCGCGGCGTACACACCGGTGGTCACCGTGTAGATGCCGGAGCTCGGTCCCAGGATGATCTGCGGGCTGACGAAGTCGTTCCACACGCCGATCGAGTTCAGCACGACGATGGTCGCGACGACGGGCTTCATGATCGGGAAGATGCACGCCCAGAACGCCCGGATCTTGCCGGCGCCGTCGAGCGCGGCGGCCTCGTCGATCTCGCGGGGGACCGAGCGCAGGTAGGCGGTGAACAGGAAGATCGTCACCGGCAGTGTCGCGGCCGTCTCGAACAGGATGAACCCGGGGATGGTGTTGATCAGGCCGAGGATGCGCAGCACGAACACCACCGGGATCAGCGTCACCTGCCCGGGGATGAACAGGCCGGAGACGAACAGCAGCAGCAGTCCGAGATGCCACTTCGACGCCCCGCGCGCGATCACGTAGGCCACAGGGGCGGACAGGATGATGCAGAAGATGTTCACCAGCACCACGAACAGCAGGGTCACGCCGTAGGCGGCGATCACGTTGAACTTGCTGCTGGTGATCGCGGCCCAGAGGTACTCGAAGGTGAAGCTCTGCGGCGTGATCAGCAGTGGGTTCTCGATGATGTCGGCCTGCGGTTTGAAGGCGTTGATCACCATCGTGTACATCGGGATCAGCATGCCGATCGCGATGATGCCGAGGACGATCCAGCGGATGCCCGAGACGACGGCGGCCGGGCGGTTTCGTGTCTGCTTCATCAGTCGGTGACCTTCTGCTCTGCGCGGCGGCGCACCAGGGTGACGGCCAGGCCGATCACGGCGGTGACGATGAGGAGGACCATCGATTGCGCGGCGCCGAAGCCGAGCTCGGAGTTCGCGAAGGAGTTCTTCAGGATCTGGTAGACGATGGTCTGGGTCGAGCCGGCGGGTCCGCCGTCGGTGAGCGAGAGCACCACGTCGTAGACCTTGAGCAGCCCGACCAGGGTGAGCACGATGTTCACGGTGAACACCGGCGCGATCAGGGGCAGCGTAATCGAGCGGAACTGCTGCCAGCGCGATGCCCCGTCGACGGTGGCGGCCTCGTAGTACTCGGAGGGCACCGACTTGATACCGGCGAGGAACAGGATCATGTTGAACCCGAAGTGCGCCCACGCGATGGTGAAGATGACGCTGGCCTTGGCGAAGGTCGGGTCGGTGAGGAACGGCATCGACGGCAGGCCGATGGTGTTCAGCACCCCGTTGACCGCCCCCTGCGGCGAGAGCATGGCCGACCAGATGAAGCCGATGATCAGCGAGCTGATCACGTAGGGGTAGAAGAAGACGGTGCGCAGCAGCGTGTTCGACTTGCCGGGGCCCGAGATCAGTGCGGCCACGGCGAGGCCGATGCCGTTGCACAGCACGGTGCCGACGACGGCGACGATGCCGGTGAAGATCGCGGCATCGACCGAGCGCGGGTTGCGGAAGGCCTTGGCGTAGTTGTCCCAGCCGATGAAGTCGAAGTTCAGGCTGTAGCCGTTCCAGTTCGTGAAGCTCAGCACGGCGGCGAGGATCATCGGGATCACGAACATCGCGATGAAGACGGCCACAGCAGGTGCGGCCATGAGGAATCCGGGCAGCCGCAGCTGCCAGGTCTGCAGCGCCGAGCGGCGCCGTGGGGCGAGGGTCGTGCTCATGGGGATGAGCTCCGATTCGGGTCGGGTGCGGAACATGTCGTCGCTGTTCTGAGCGGATGCTGCAGATGCTGTGGCCGGGGCGGAGGACCGCCCCGGCCACAGGTCATCAGCCGGCGTTCGCCGCGAACCAGTCGTCCATGGACTTCAGCATGTCGGCGGCCTTCGTGCCGCCGATCAGCGACTGCGTCTGCGTGTTCAGCTCCTCGGAGTAGCCCGTGGGCATGGTGCGCTCGCCGTAGCCGCCGCCGGTCGGCGTGTACGCCTCTGCGGGGGTCTCGGCGCTGATCTTCTGCAGCTCCTCGCCGAGCGGGGTCATCTCGTACTCGTAGCCGTCACGGAAGTTGCCGTCGACAGCGAGCTGCGCGGTGACCGCCTTCTTGTCGGTCACGAGGAACTCGATCAGCTGCGCCGCGGCATCCTGACTCTTCGTCGCCTTCAGGATCGAGTACGGGCTGGCGATGTTCGCGCCCATGGCGGGCTGGTCGACGCCGTCGAAGGCGGGGGCGCGGAACACGCCGATGTCGGCGGAGTCGGCGGCCTTGGCCTGCGTGCCCGCGAACCAGCTTCCCATCGGGTAGACCGCGCTCTTGCCGGAGAGGAAGGCCTGCTCGGCGTCGGGGTACTTGATGCCGAGGGCGTCCTTCGGGATGTAGCCCTTCGCGACCCAGTCGGCGTAGGTGTCGACGGCGTCGCCGTAGGTGTCGCTGAAGGTGACCTTGCCCGAGGAGACCTGCTGGAACCACTTCGGGTTCTCGGCGATGATCGTGGGCAGGCCGAGCGCCTGCAGGGCGTGGCTGGACATCCAGTCGCCGCCGGTCTGCACCGGGGTCTTCCAGCCGGCCGCCTGCAGCTTGCCGAGGTCCTCGGTGAGCTCGTCGACGGTGGCGGGAAGCTCGGTGATTCCGGCCTCTTCGAACGCCGTCTTGTTGTAGAAGAACAGGCTCTGCAGCTGGTAGCCGATGCCGGCCATGTAGTTCTTGCCGTCGATCGAGTACTGCTCGGCGAGCGGGCCCTTCTTCGCCCAGTCGTACTTCGAGAGGTCGACCATCTCGGGGGCGAGCTTCGGAGTCGGCGCGATCGACTGCACGATGTCGGGGGCGTCGCCGGCTGCCAGCAGGCGGGGGACCGCCGCCGCGACGCCTTCGGCGCCGGGGTTCTGGATGACGACGTCGATGTCCTTGTGCTCCTTCTCGAAGGGCGCGACCAGGTCGTTCCAGAACTCCTCGGTGAGGTTGGGGGTGACGTTCACGAGCACGCGGAGCGTGGTCTTGCCGTCGGCGGAGGCGGAGTCGCCGCCGGTCGAGCCGCTGCAGCCGCTGAGGGCGAGTGCGGCGATGGCGGTGATGCCGACGAGGGGGAGAAGACGGCGCTTGATCATCGTTGATCCTTTCCAGGTGGGTGGGACACTGGGGACATTACACTAATCGATAATCGTTTGTGAAGAGTTCTCGCTCGATCCGTACGGCTCCTCGAGCCGGTAGCGTCGAGCCGTGGCATCCGCTTCTTCCTCTGCCGTGGCCGGCCGGCACACCGCGCTCGGCCTGATCATCGCCGTAGGCGCCGCATTCTCATTCGGCATGTCCGGAGCCTGGGCTCGCGGCCTCATCGACGCGGGGTGGACGCCGGGCGCAGCCGTCACGGTGCGCGTGTGGGTCGGCGCGCTCGCGCTGCTGATCCCCACGCTCCTCGCGCTGCGCGGGCGCTGGGGAGCGGTGCGCCGCAACGCCGGCATGATCCTCGCCTACGGCCTGCTCGCCGTCATGGCCACGCAACTGTTCTACTTCCAGGCGGTGGCCGTGATGGATGTCGGCATCGCGCTGCTCATCGAGTACACGGCGCCGGTCGCGGTGGTGCTCTGGCTGTGGATGCGACGCGGAGAGCGTCCCTCAGGGCGCAGCATCATCGGCGCGGTGGTCGCGTTCGTCGGTCTGGTGCTCATGCTCGACATCCTCACCGGTGCGCGGCTCGACCTCGGCGGCATCCTCTGGGCGCTCGGCGCGATGGTGGGTGCGGCCGCGTACTTCCTGCTCTCGGCGCGCAGCGACACCGGCGTGCCGCCGATCGCCCTCGCCGGCCTCGGCCTGCTGATCGGTGCCGTCGGGCTCACGCTCGCAGGCCTGGTCGGTGTGCTGCCGATGGCATGGACCACCGACGACATCGCCTACCGGTTCGGCACAGTCGCCTGGTTCGTCCCGGTGCTCGCGATCGGTCTCGTCGCCGCGGCGCTCGCCTACGTGCTCGGCATCGTCTCGACCAGGATGCTGGGCTCACGACTGGCCTCGTTCGTCGCGCTCGCCGAAGTGGTGGCGGCGATGCTCTTCGGCTGGCTGCTGCTGGGTCAACTGCCCGACCTGCTGCAGGCGATCGGCGCAGCGCTGGTGCTCGGCGGCGTCGTCCTGGTCAAGCTCGGCGAGCCGCAGCCGCCGGAATTCGTGGAGCCGCTGCCGGAGCAGACCTGAGTGCGTTTCGGATGAGATCCCCCCGTCCGGTGGCAGAGCCTTGCGGGTGGCGTCCGCGCGGTCCATCAGACCCGCGATGCGCGGCGATCTCTGATTCACTGTGATGGCGGATCATCGAGGGGACGGAGCAGGCATGCGCGAGACGGTGACGATCCTGAGCGGCGACGGAATCCTCGGGCTCCTCGACCTCGCGGCCTATGAGGCGGAGGTCGACTGGGACCGGTTCGATCCCGACCTCATCGATCACTTCGACCGGGAGCTCGCCGCGGGGCACGGCGTCGTCTGGCAGGCGAGTCCGCTCGGCGGCGACGAGTACCAGGTGGTGTTCACCGACGAGCCCTCCGGGGCGAAGAGCCACAGGGAGCTGACCGCCGGGATCACCGCCATAGGCGGGAGGCTGCAGCTCGCCTCGTACGAGGCGATCACAGCCGCCGCAGACGGTGCCGCGCTGCCGGTGTCGTGGGAGGCGGACGCCGTCGTCGACGTGCCGGCAGGTCCGCTTGCCGTGACCATCAGGCAGCTGTTCGACCCGCTCGCTGCGACGGCGGCGGGCGATGGGCCGAGCTTCGAGATCGTCCTGACGCCGGGCACCCGCACGGCGACCGGCGAGAGGTACTGGCGCGATGACGACGCAGCTGATGCGGGGACCGACGGACCGGACATCGTCGAGGAGCGCCCGTCGAGAGGTATGGCCGCCCTGTTCGAGGCGGTCGCGGCGGTCGACGGCGCGCCGCTGTTCGAGTCCGCCGAAGGCGAGGTCGGCGTGTATGCCGCAGCGATCGGCGCCGACATCCGCAATGCTGCGGTCGCCCGCGCCGTCGCGCTTCTCGGAGAACCGACCGATTGGGCTGCGCAGTACTTCGACCTCGATCAGCCGGGCTGGCAACAGGTCATCGTCGAACGGTCCGGCGCCGTCGTCGGATTCGCCTCCGACGGACGTGTGAATGAGATCAGTGTTCGGATGCGCCCGCTCGGGGATCTCCCGGATCGGCAGGCGCATCACCCGGACCCCGCCGCCGTGCTGCGGAACGGCGCGCTGACTCGCGCGGCCTTCCGGGCCGCGTACCCGGAGTGGACGGAAGCACCGCGTGGTGCGGACTGCGCGATTGTCGGTTCCGCGACGATCCTGGCGCTCTATCGGAGCGAACGGGACGCCGCGGGTGATGAACTGATCGGCACGGTGATCCTGCGCCCGTCGGCGTGATCGGCAGACGCCAGGAGACTGGCGCGGTTCGCTGCGCAGAGCGACCCGCCGGCACTGCCGGAACAGGCGGACTGGCCGTCAGCCGCGCAGCGGCCCGAAGAACGCGCGCATGTCGTCGAGCAGCATCTGCGGCTCCTCGAGTGCGGCGAAGTGCCCGCCGCCATCCTCGACGTCGGTCCATCGCTCGATGCGGTGATGCGGCTCCTCGGCGAAGCGGAGGCCCACGTCGTGCGCGAACACGATCACGGCGGTGGGAACACCGGAGCTCGGCTTGGGAGCGTCCCACGCCGTGGTGAGCCCGTAGGTCACCAGTGCCGCTGATCCGGCACTCGCCGTGAACCAGTACAGCGAGGCGTTGTCGAACACGAAGCGTTCGCCGAGCACATCGATCGCGTCCGCCTCGGCCGGATGCGTCCACGCCTGCAGCTTGTCGTGGATCCAGGCGAACTGCGCCACCGGGCTGTCGGCAGCCATGGCTCCGATCAGGCCGGGTCGGGTGGACTGGATGGAGATGTAGCCGAACTCGCGCTGCATGAACTCGCCCACTCTGCGCAGCCGGTCGCGCTCCACCGGCGTGAGTGCGGCGGCGGTGTCTTCGTCGAGGTCGCCGACGAAGCTGCCCAGCGAGCCGTTCACGTGCACGCCGATCACCCGCTCGGGGGCCAGCCGGCCGAGCTCGGGGGCGACCGCCGCACCGTGGTCGCCGCCCTGGACGGCGAAGCGGTCGTATCCGAGGCGCGTCATGAGTTCGAGATAGGCGGCGGCAGTCCGCTCCGCGGTCCAGCTGTCGTCTGCGAGCGGGGTCGAGAATCCGAATCCCGGATGCGAGGGGATGATCACGTCGAAGGGCATCTCGGCATCCTCCGTGAGCGGCGCGATGAGGCCCTCGAACTCGAGGAACGAGCCGGGCCAGCCGTGCAGCAGCAGGATGGGCACCGCGCCCGGGTGCGGCGACCGCACGTGCACGGCATGGATGGTCTGGCCGTCGACGTTCGTCACGATCTGAGGCAGCGCGGCGAGGCGGTTCTCGGTGGCCCGCCAGTCGTGTTCCGCCCAGCGTGCGACGAGCTCGGCGAGCACCGACACGGGCACGCCGCGGTCCCAGCCGTCGCCGGGCAGGGGGTGGGGGAGGCGTGCCGCGCGCAGCCGCGCGCGCAGGTCGTCGAGCGCCTCGTCGGAGATCTCGATGCGGAAGGGGAGGACGGCGTCCGTCTGCTGTGCGTTCATGTCTCCATGCTCCAGCGCTTTCCGGTCGCAATATGACCGGAAAAGTGAGAATGATGGAGTCATGACGCGCACGACCGGCCGCACTCTCGCCCTCCTCTCGCTGTTGCAGGTCAGACGAGACTGGACCGGCGCAGAGCTCCGCGAGCGACTGGAGGTGAGCGACCGAACCCTGCGCCGCGACATCGACGATCTACGCGAACTCGGATACGGCATCGAGGCCACCCGCGGTCGCCACGGTGGCTACCGACTCGGCCCCGGCGCCAGCGTTCCGCCGCTCACGCTGCTCGACGACGAGTCCGTCGCCATCGCCGTCGGGCTCCGCGCTGCGGCGGCGAGCGTGGTGACGGGGATGGAGGAGGCCGCCGGACGCGCCCTCGCCAAGCTCGAGCAGTCGCTCTCGGCGGCGGCCCGCACCCGGATCGCCGAGGTGGAGCGGGCGATGGTGCGTCTCGATCCGGCCGAGGGCGGCGGTGTCGACCTCGAAGTGGTCACCGCGCTCGCCGCGGCGATCTCCGCCCGCCGCAGGCTGCGCATCGACTACACCCGGCACGACGGCGCCGAGGTGCGCCGCATCGTCGAGCCGTATCGGATCGTGCACACGGACGCTCGCTGGTATCTCGTCGCGCGCGACGCGGAGCGCGAGGAATGGCGCACGCTGCGCGTCGATCGCATCCGCCGCCCGTTCGCCCTGCCGGAGGAGTTCACCGAGCGGGAGGTCCCGGATGACGCGGTGCGTCGCTTCACCGCGCGCAGCATCACGATCGCGCCCTACCCGTTCCGCGCGCGGGTGCGGATGCAGGCGCCGGCCGCGGAGGTGCGGCAGCGGTTCGACGTGACGACCGCGACGGTGACTGCGGACGGCGAAGAGAGCTGCATCCTCGAGGCGGGGTCGCGCGATCCGGAGGAGTTCGCGCTCTACCTCGGGATGTCGGGCTTCGGTTTCGAGATCCTGGAGGGGGAGGAGGTGCGGCAGGCGGTTGCGGCCGTGGGGGAGCGGTTGCGGAACGCGGTGTTGTGAACTGTATACGCTGAGTGCGCAAAATGATGATCTTTATCCATCGGGCGGCACTTATGTATACAATGAGGCCATGCGTGCAAGCGACCGGGCCTATGCCGAGCTGCTGGAGGACATCCAGTCCGGCGCCCTGCCGTCCGGTTCCGTGCTCGGCGAGGTGGAGCAGGCCGAACGCCTCGGCGTGAGCCGCACCCCGCTGCGCGAGGCGCTGCGCAGGCTCGTCGCCGACGGGCTCGTGGTGCAGCAGTCGCCGCGCGTCACCGTCGTCGCCGACCTCGACGCCGACGACATCCGGTCGCTGTTCGAGATCCGCCGCGCACTCGAGGAGACCACTGCGCGACTCGCGGCCGAGCGCGGCGACGCCGAGGCCTTCCGCGCCCTGGCATCCGAGTTCGCCGACGTCGATCTCTCGCTGGCCGTCGGCCGCGACGCGTACTACGCGCTGATAGCCCGGCTGGATGCCGCGCTCGACGCGGCTGTCGCCAACGACTACCTCAGCTCGGCGCTGCGCACCGTGCGCACCCACCTCGTACGGGTGCGCCGGATGGCGCGCGACAAGCCCGAGCGGCTCGCGGCATCCGCCGCCGAGCACCTCACGATCGCCCGCGCGCTCGCCGCGCGCGACGGCGATCTCGCCGCCCACGCCACGCACGTGCACCTGCACAACGCGCTCACCAGCATCCTGGAGTCTTTGGACCAGCAGAGCTCCCTGTCCTCTGAAAGTGAAGGAACCCAATGACCGTCTCCCACCACGTCCGCGTGTACCGCTCCGAAGAGGATCTGCCCCGCGAGGAGCAGCTGGCCTGGAAGATCGCCCAGGTCGCCACCGACCCCGTCGAGGTCGACGCCGACGTCGTCGACATGATCATCAACCGCATCATCGACAACGCCTCAGTCGCCGCGGCGTCGCTCACCCGCGGGCCGATCAACGCCGCCCGTGCACAGGCGTTCAACCACCCGGTGTCCACCGGCGGCGCCGGCTCGACCGTGTTCGGCGCCGCGCTCGACCACCGCACCAGCCCGGAGTGGGCGGCATGGGCGAACGGCGTCGCCGTACGCGAGCTCGACTACCACGACACCTTCCTCGCGGCGGAGTACTCGCACCCCGGCGACAACATCCCGCCGATCCTCGCGGTCGCGCAGCATGCGGGGCGCGACGGCCGCGACCTCGTGCGCGGCATCGCCACCGGCTACGAGATCCAGGTCGATCTGGTGAAGGCGATCTCGCTGCACGCGCACAAGATCGACCACGTCGCCCACCTGGGGCCGTCGGCCGCCGCCGGCATCGGCACCCTACTCGGCCTCGACGCCGAGACCATCTACCAGGCCATCGGCCAGGCGCTGCACACCACCACCGCCACCCGCCAGAGCCGCAAGGGAGAGATCTCCACCTGGAAGGCGCACGCGCCGGCGTTCGCCGGCAAGATGGCCGTCGAAGCCGTCGACCGGGCCATGCGCGGCCAGACCTCGCCGTCGCCGATCTACGAGGGCGAGGACGGCGTGATCGCCTGGATGCTCGACGGCAAGGACGCCTCCTACGACGTGCCGCTCCCGGCCGCCGGCGAGGCCAAGCGGGCGATCCTCGACACCTACACGAAGGAGCACTCCGCCGAGTACCAGGCGCAGGCGCTCATCGACCTGGCGCGCAAGCTGCACGGCGAGCACCCGGAGCTCATCGACCCGGCGAACGTCGCGTCGATCGTGATCCACACCAGCCACCACACGCACAACGTGATCGGCTCGGGCGCGAACGACCCGCAGAAGTACGACCCGACGGCCTCACGCGAGACTCTCGACCACTCGATCCCGTACATCTTCGCGGTGGCGCTGCAGGACGGCGCCTGGCACCACGTCGACTCGTACCTGCCTTCGCGCGCGGGGCGGGCGGACACGGTCGAGCTGTGGCACAAGATCACCACGGCGGAGGACGCTGAGTGGACGCGTCGGTACCACTCGATCGATCCGGCCGAGAAGGCGTTCGGCGGCCGCGTGGAGATCACGCTCGCCGACGGCACGACGCTGACCGACGAGATCGCCGTCGCCGACGCGCACCCGCTCGGCGCCCGGCCGTTCGCCCGCGCGAACTACATCGCCAAATTCCGGATGCTGGCCGAGCCGGTGCTCGAGCCGGCCGAGATCGAGCGCTTCCTGGAGCTCGTCCAGCGTCTGCCCGAGCTCACCGCGGCCGAGGTCGCCGAGCTCAGCATCATCGCCAAGCCCGGCCTGCTCGAGGCCGCCCCGGCCCCGGCCGGACTGTTCTGACCCGCCAGAATCGCGGAGAAATGCAGAATCTCGGAGGACTCTCTCCGGAACTCTCCGGGATTCTGCAGATCTCCGAAGTTGTGAGGAGCTGAGAATGCTGTACTCGAACACCACCCCCGCCGAGAAGCGCCGCCTGTTCCGCGAGCGGCTCGCCTCGGGTGAGCTGCTGCGCTTCCCCGGCGCGTTCAACCCGCTGTCGGCCCGGCTCATCGAGCGCAAGGGCTTCGAGGGCGTCTACATCTCGGGTGCCGTGCTGTCGGCCGACCTCGGTCTGCCCGACATCGGCCTGACCACGCTCACCGAGGTCGCCGGTCGCGCGAAGCAGATCGCCCGGATGACGGACCTCCCCGCCATCGTCGACGCCGACACCGGCTTCGGCGAGCCGATGAACGTGGCCCGCACGATCCAGGAGCTCGAGGACGCAGGCCTGGCCGGCACGCACATCGAGGACCAGGTCAACCCGAAGCGCTGCGGCCACCTCGACGGCAAGTCCGTCGTCGACCAGGACACCGCCATCAAGCGGATCCGTGCAGCGGCGGATGCCCGGCGCGACCCGAACTTCCTGATCATGGCTCGCACCGACATCCGTGCCGTCGAGGGATTGGACGCGGCGATCGACCGCGCCAAGGCGCTGGTGGATGCCGGCGCCGATGCGATCTTCCCCGAGGCGATGCGCGACCTGAGCGAGTTCGAGGCGATGGCGAAGGCCCTCGATGTGCCGATCCTCGCCAACATGACGGAGTTCGGGAAATCGGAGCTCTTCTCGGTCGACCGGCTGCGCGACGCGGGCGTCAACCTCGTGATCTGGCCGGTGTCGCTGCTGCGCATCGCGATGGGCGCGGCGGATCGCGCGCTCGACACCCTGCTCGATGAGGGGCATCTCACGTCGAAGCTCGGCGAGATGCAGCACCGCGCCGACCTGTACGACCTGATCGACTACGAGCAGTACAACCACTTCGACCAGGGAGTGTTCAACTTCACCGTCGAGCGCTGACCGCGGTCGGCCCGACGAGGCCTCGAGTCCGCCGCCCGCCGCTCAGCTCCGGTCGCATTCGTTGTGGGTGTGCGTGGGCTGGGACCCGCATCCGTTGGGACCGGAGCTGCAGGAGCAGGAGCCGGGCGGCTACGGCAGGCGGGCGGCGTACTGCGATCGGATGCCGGGGACGGGCGCGCCGGGCACGGCATACGATCCGTCCTCGTCCCAGGACGGACGCGTACCGGTGAGCGCCCAGGCCGCCTGGGTGGCGGCGCCGAGCGCGACGTACTCCTGCGGCTCCGGCACGACGACCGGCAGATCGAAGACCTGCGCGGCGACGGTCTGCACGGCCTGACTCTGTGCCGCACCGCCGATGAGCAGGATGCGGGTGGGGGCGACTCCGTGCGCGCGGATGGCCTCGAGCCCCTCGGACAGGCCGCAGAGCACGCCCTCGATCGCAGCCCGGGCGAGGTTCTCGCGGGTGGTGCTCGAGAGGGTCATGCCGAACAGGGTCGCCGTGGCATCGGGCAGGTTCGGGGTGCGCTCGCCCTCGAACCACGGCTGCAGCACCAGCCCGGCGGAGCCCGGTTCCGCAGCCAGCGCCAGTTCGCTGAGTTCGGCGTGGTCGACGCCGAGCAGTACGGAGGTGGCATCCAGCACCCGCGCGGCGTTGAGTGTCGCGATCAGTGGAAGCCAGCCGCCCGCGGCATCCGCGAATCCGGCGACCGTGCCGGCGGCGTCGTGCACCGGGGCACCCGTCACAGCGAACACCGTTCCTGAGGTGCCGATCGAGACCACCGCATCGCCGCTGCGCGCGCCCAGACCGAGCGCCGCGCCGGCGTTGTCGCCGGCGCCCGCGCCGACGACGAGATCCGGCCCGGCGACCGACTCGGCAGGCCCGAGCACGCGCGGCAGCACGACATCCGCCGCGTCCCGGCGCAGCGCGAGGGAGAGGATGTCGCGGTCGTAGCCGCCCGCGCCCCAGTAGCCGGTGCCGCTGGCATCCGAGCGGTCCGTGACCAGCTCGTCCAGCCGCGGGTTCTCCGGACCGAAGCCGCGCAGTCGCCAGGTCAGCCAGTCGTGCGGCAGCGCGACGGCGGCGACGCGGGCGGCGTTCTCGGGTTCGTTGTCGGCGAGCCAGCGCAGCTTCGTCACGGTGAACGATGCCACGGGCACGATGCCGGTGCGCCGGCTGAACTCGTCGGCGCCGAGCTCGGTGACCAGGTCGGCCGCGGCCCCGGCCGAGCGGGTGTCGTTCCAGAGCAGAGCGGGGCGGATCACCCGGCCCTCGGCATCGAGGGCCACCAGGCCGTGCTGCTGTCCGGCGATCGAGACGGCCGAGACGCCGTCCAGCCCGCCGGCCTCAGTGAGCGCGTGCTGCAGCGCGACCCACCACGCCTCGGGATCGACCTCGGTCCCTTCAGGATGCGAAGCGCGGCCGCTGCGCACCACGGCGCCCGTGGATGCATCCCGCACCACGACCTTGCACGACTGCGTCGACGAGTCGACTCCGATCACCAGCGCCATGCGCGGCATCCTTTCATGTCTGGCCCAGGCGTTCCCGCGTGAGACCCCGAGGTCTGAGCGAGACCCCACTCAGGAAGCGGGGTCTCGTGCAGAACTCGGGGTCTCGGCGCGGTCTCGCGGAGAACTCGGGGTCTGGTCAGCGCGCGCCGAGCAGGTGCTCGGTGGCGAGCTGCTGCAGGCGCACGAAGCCGAAGCCCTTGCCGCCCAGGTACGCATCGGCGTCGAAGTCCTCGTAGGCGCTGCGGTCGGCGAGGAAGTCGTCGTAGCTCTCGCCCGGGTTCAGGGTGGGCTGCGACAGCTCGGCGACCTTCGCGGCCTCGAGCGCCTCCTGCACCTCGGGGTCGGCGCGGAAGGCGGCCGCGCGCTCCTTCAGCAGCAGGTAGGTGCGCATGTTGGCCGCGGCCGAATCCCACACGCCGTTCTCGTCCTCGGTGCGGCTGGGCTTGTAGTCGAAGTGGCGCGGGCCGTCGTAGGCGGGGACGCCGCCGGGGCCGCCGTTCTCGAGCAGGTCGACCAGGGCGAACGCGTTGTGCAGGTCGCCGTGGCCGAACACCAGGTCCTGGTCGTACTTGATGCCGCGCTGGCCGTTCAGGTCGATGTGGAAGAGCTTGCCGTGGTACAGCGCCTGGGCGATGCCTGCGGCGAAGTTCAGGCCCGCCATCTGCTCGTGCCCGACCTCGGGGTTCAGGCCCACGAGCTCGGGGCGCTCCAGCGAGTCGATGAAGGCGATCGCGTGACCCAGCGTGGGCAGCAGGATGTCACCGCGCGGCTCGTTCGGCTTCGGCTCGATCGCGAAGCGGATGTCGTATCCCTTGTCGGTGACGTAGTCCCCGAGCAGGTTCACGGCCTCGCGGTAGCGCTCCAGCGCCGCGCGGATGTCCTTGGCGGAGTCGTACTCGGCGCCCTCGCGGCCGCCCCACATCACGAAGGTCTTGGCGCCCAGCTCGGCGCCGAGGTCGAGCTGGCGGAACACCTTGCGCAGCGCGAAGCGGCGCACCTGGCGGTCGTTCGACGTGAAGCCGCCGTCCTTGAACACCGGCGCGCTGAACAGGTTGGTGGTGACCATCGGCACGATCAGGCCGGTGTCGGCCAGGGCACCCTTCAGTCGGTCGATCTGGGTCTGCCGTTCGGCATCCGTCGAGCCGAACGCGAACAGGTCGTCGTCGTGGAAGGTCAGGCCGTAGGCGCCGAGCTCCGCGAGCCTCTCCACGGCGTGCACGACGTCGAGCGCAGGTCGGGTGGGGCCGCCGAAGGGGTCGGTGCCGTTGTAACCGATGGTCCAGAGGCCGAACGAGAACCTGTCCGCCTTGGTGGGGGTGAGTGCCATGATGATCCGCCTGAAGCTCGTCGATGAAATGTTGTAGGGCAGAACATATCAGGACGATCGAGCGGATGCAACGTCTCAGCCCTGTGCGGGAGCCGTGGACTCCCGAGGCACCAGCACCGCCGTCATCCGGACGTGCTCGCGCTCGCCGCCGTCCAGCAGTCGCAGCAGCAGCTGTACCGCGGCCGCGCCCATCTCGGCGAGGGGCTGGCGCACAGTGGTCAGCTGCGGCACGTGTGCCGCAGCCTCCGGGATGTCGTCGAAGCCGATCACCGAGAGGTCGTCGGGTACTCGCAGCCCGCGCTCGCGCGCCACGCGGATCAGTTCGATCGCGGAGAGATCGTTGGCGGCGAACACGGCCGTCGGGCGGTTCTCGCGATCGAGCAGCTCGTGCGCGCCGGCGGTGGAATCCATCGCGCGGTACCCGCCGTCGGCGACGAGTGCCGGATCGAAGGGGATGTCAGCGGCTTCGAGTGCCTCGCGGTAGCCCTGCTCGCGCTGCTGCGCCGAGACGAGGTCGGTGCGGCCGCGAAGGTGGCCGATGCGACGATGCCCGAGTGAGATCAGGTGCTCGGTCGCGGCGCGCGCCCCGTCGACGTTGATCACGCTCACGGTCGCCGGGCCGTCGTCTCCGGCGTGCGGATCGATCGCGACGATCGGCACGGGGCCGTCTGAGGGGGTGGTGGTCGGCGTCACGATGATGGCGCCGTCGATGAGGGTGCCGCCAAGGCGCGACAGTGATCGACGCTCCCATCCCTGGTGCTCGCCGGCCGAGACGCTGCCGGCGTAGGCGAGCACGTCGAACCGGGTGTCCTCCAGTGCGGACGAGACACCGCGCAGCAGCTGCAGGGCGAAGGGCTCGAACTCGGCGACGAGCACGCCGATGACGTTGGTCTGCCGCCGGCGCATCGAGGTGGCGACAAGGGAGCTCTCGTAGCCGAGGTCGTCGACGACGCTCAGCACGTGGCTGAGGGTCGTCGCGGAGACGCCGTCGCGGCCGTTGATGGCCTTGGAGACCGTGGCGACCGAGACGCCGGCGGCCTGTGCCACGTCATGGATGGTGATCCGCGCGTTCATGTCGCCTATCCTAGGTTTCGAAAACGTTATCGATAACGATTGACACGATCGCGTCGGGGTGGCAGAGTTGCCGACGTTCCCATTCGGTGCAGTTGGCAACAAATACCCCCTGTTCATCTGCACCCACTCGATGATGAGGAGAGACACAGCATGAAGGTACGCAAGGCCTGGGCGGCAGCCGCAGCTGTCGCCGCGCTCGGAACGCTCGGGCTGACCGCCTGCTCCGGCGGATCCGGCGATGCGGATGCCGGTGGCAAGGTCACGATGACGATGTGGCACAACTCCACCACGGGCGACGGCAAGCAGTACTGGGACGACGCCGCGGCAGCGTTCCACAAGGAGAACCCGGACGTGACGATCAAGGTCACCTCCATCCAGAACGAGGACATGGACGGCAAGCTGCAGACCGCCGTCAACTCCGGCGACATGCCCGACATCTTCATGGCGCGAGGCGGCGCAAAGCTGGCCGACATCGTCAGCGCCGGCAAGGTGAAGGACCTGACCGACAAGATCGATCCCGACGTGAAGAAGGCATTCGGCGATGCGCCGTTCAGCGCGTTCACCGTCGACGGCAAGCAGTACGGCATGCCCAGCGCCGTGTTGCCGGGCGGCATGTTCTACAGCCAGGATCTCTTCGAGAAGGCCGGTATCACCGCGGAGCCGACCACGGTCGAGGAGCTCGGTGACGCCGTCGCCAAGCTCAAGGCCCAGGGAATCTCGCCGATCGCGCTCGGCGCGAAGGACGCCTGGCCCGCCGCGCACTGGTACTACTTCTTCGCACTGCGCTCCTGCAGCCAGGACGTGATCGAGAACCTCGCCACCAAGGCCGACTTCAGCGACAAGTGCTGGCTCACGGCCGCGCAGAACCTGGATGACTTCGCCCAGATCGAGCCGTTCAACAAGGGCTTCCTGACCACGTCGGCACAGCAGGGCGCGAACTCCTCCGCAGGCCTGGTCGCCAACCACAAGGCGGCCATGGAGCTCATGGGCGCATGGGACGTCGGCGTGATCGCCAGCCTGACCCCCGACAAGAAGCCGCTGCCCGACCTGGGCTGGTTCCCCTTCCCGGAGGTCACCGGCGGTGACGGCGAGGCCGGCGCGATGATGGGCGGCGTCGACGGCTACTCCTGCTCGAACGACTCCCCGGCTGCCTGCGAGGAGTTCCTCAACTTCGTCTCGTCGAAGGAATGGCAGGAGAAGTACGCGGTCGCGTTCCAGACCATCCCGGCCAACCAGGATGCCGTGGGCGCAGTGACCGACCCGTCGCTGAAGCCGCTGATGGCGGCCTACCAGAAGGCACCGTACGTCTCGCTGTGGCTCGACACCGCGCTCGGCCAGAACGTCGGCAACGCGCTGAACACCAGCGTCGTCGAGATGCTCGCCGGGCAGGGCTCGCCCAAGAAGCTGATCGAGACGGTCAGCGCCGCCGCGGCGAGGGGCTGATCCGCACCATGTCGCATGCTCAGGCCGTCGCGGCTCCCACCGTGCCTGAGGGGAACGACAGCACCGGGGCCGGCATCATGCCGGCCCCGGTGCGCCGGACCCCGCGCGCCGACTGGCGCAAGCGCGGCGAGATCGCGCTGCTCTCCGGCCCCGCCCTGCTGCTGTTCCTCGGATTCGTCATCTTCCCGGTGCTCATGGCCGGGTTCTACGGATTCTTCAAGTGGAACGGCTACGGCTGGCCGACCGAGTTCGTCGGTCTGAACAACTATGTGCTGATGTGGCAGGACGAGACGTTCCGCGCCGCCGTCTCGCACAACTTCATCATCGTCGTGCTGTCGCTGGTGATGCAGGGGCCGATCGCCATCCTCTTCGCTCTGCTGCTGAACCAGAAGATCCGCGGGCAGTCGCTGATCCGCGTGCTGATCTTCACCCCGTACGTCATCGCCGAGGTCGTCGTCGGCATCGGCTGGAGCCTGATGCTGCAGGATGCCGGGGCGCTGAACTCCCTGCTCGAGAAGATGGGCCTGGGGGCCTGGCAGCAGTCCTGGATCGCCGATCCTGCGATCGCGATCTGGTCGCTGATGATCATCCTCACCTGGAAGTACCTCGGATTCGCGGTGATCCTCATGCTCGCGGGCATGCAGTCCATCCCCGAGGAGCTCTACGAGGCCGCCGCGATCGACGGCGCCGGGTTCTGGAAGATGCAGTGGAGCATCACGCTGCCGCTGCTCGGGCCGACCATCCGCATCTGGGCGTTCCTGTCGATCATCGGCGCGCTGCAGCTGTTCGACCTGGTGAACATCATCTGGGGGCAGTACATCGCCTCAACGGCCGGCACCTCGACCATGGCCACCTACATGTATCAGAACGGCCACCTGGCCGGGAACTACGGCTTCGGCAATGCCGTCGCGGTGATGCTGTTCCTCATCTCGCTCGTCGTCGCCCTGGTCTACCAGCGGCTCGTGCTGCGTCGCGACACCGAGGGCGCGCTGACCGGACCGGCACGCGGGAAGCGCAGGAAGGGCCGCAAATGAGCACCGACACCCTGAAGACGTCCGTCGCGATCCGCGCCGTGGGCGGCCGCGGGCGCCGCGAGAGGCCGCGCCTGCGCTGGGGCAGCCCCGGCGTGTATCTGCTCGCGGTCGTGCTGATCGCCATCTGCATCACCCCGGTGCTCTACGTGATCATCGGCGGGTTCCGCAGCAACTCCCAGATCACCATCGATCCCTCCGGATGGCCGGCTCCGTGGGAGCTGGACAACTACGGCACCGTGCTGTCCTCGAGCGAGTTCTGGACGGCCATGCTGAACTCCACCATCTCGGCGCTCGGCACCACCCTCGGGGCGGTCGTGCTCGGCGTGATGGCGAGCTACGTCATCGCGCGGTACGACTTCGGCGGCAAGGGACTGATGTACTCGCTGTTCGCGGCGGGTCTGATGTTCCCGATCACGGTGGCGATCACGCCGCTGTACCTGCTGATCCGCAACCTCGGCCTGGTGAACAGCCTGGCCGGCATCATCCTGCCGCAGATCGCTTTCGCCCTGCCGGTGACCATCATCATCCTGGTGCCGTTCCTGAAGGCGATCCCCGACGAGCTCGAGGAGGCCGCGGCCATCGACGGCGCCTCGCGGCTGGGCTTCTTCTGGCGCATGGTGATCCCGCTGAGCCTGCCCGGAGTGATCACCGTCGGAATCCTGGCGTTCGTCGGTGCCTGGAACGGATACATGCTGCCGCTGTTCATCCTCAACGACCAGAACCTGTTCACCCTGCCGCTCGGCGTGCAGAACTTCGCTTCGCAGTACTCGGTCGACACCGCCAAGGTGCTCGCCTACACCTCGCTGTCGATGCTTCCCGCGCTGGTGTTCTTCAGCCTGTTCGAGCGCCGCATCGTCGGCGGCCTGACCGGTGCGGTGAAGGGATGACGACCTTGCCTGAGACGACCACGGAGACCTCTTCCATGACTTCCCCTCTTCCCGCCCTCCCACTGGCGACGCCGCGTGTGAACGCGCTGCTCGCCGAGATGACGCTGGAGGAGAAGGCCGCCCAGCTGGTGGGCTACTGGCTCGACCAGGGCGGCGAGGTCGTCGCCCCGATGCAGAACGAGATGGCGCGTTCCGACGGCGCGCTCGCCGAGATCACGCGGCACGGAATCGGGCACTACACCCGGGTGTACGGCACCCGGCCCGTCGACCCTGCTGAACGTGCGGCGTGGCTGTGGCAGGAACAGCGCCGGCTGCGCGCCGAGACCCGTCTCGGCATCCCTGCGCTCGTGCACGAGGAGTGCCTGACCGGTCTCGCGGCCTGGAAGGCGGCGACGTTCCCGACACCGCTGGCCTGGGGCGCGTCCTTCGACCCCGGGCTGGTGGCGGATATGGGTGCCCTGATCGGCGAGTCGATGCGCGACCTCGGCGTCCATCAGGGTCTGGCGCCCGTGCTCGACGTCGTGCGCGATCCGCGCTGGGGACGCGTCGACGAGTGCATCGGCGAGGACCCGTACCTGGTCGGCACCGTGGGAACCGCCTACGTGCAGGGCCTGCAGTCGGCCGGCGTGCACGCCACGCTGAAGCACTTCCTGGGCTATTCGGGCTCGCGCGCCGGCCGCAACCACGCGCCCGTCTCGGCCGGTCCTCGCGAGGTCGCCGACGTCTTCCTGCCGCCGTTCGAGATGGCGATCCGCGACGGCGGTGTGCGCAGCGTGATGAACAGCTACGCCGAGATCGACGGCGTGCCCGTGGCATCCGATCCTGCGCTGCTGACCGGCCTGCTGCGCGAGCGGCTCGGGTTCGACGGCGTCGTGGTGGCCGACTACTTCGCGGTCGCGTTCCTCGAGGTGATGCACGCCGTCGCCGCCGATCGCGGCGAGGCTGCGGCGCTCGCGCTGACCGCGGGAATCGACGTGGAGCTTCCCTCCGGCGACGCCTATCTCGCGCCGCTGGTGGAGCGCGTGCGTGCCGGGCTGTTCGACGAGGCCTATCTCGATCGGGCGGTGACCCGTGTGCTGCTGCAGAAGGAGCAGCTGGGGCTGCTCGAGCCGGACGCCTTCGCCGACGAGCCTCCCGCTGCCATCGACCTGGACACGCCGCGGCACCGCGCAGTGGCTCGGCGGCTGGCCGCCGAGTCGCTGGTGCTGCTGTCGAACGACGGTGCCCTGCCGCTCGCGACGGGTGCACGACGAATCGCCCTGATCGGCCCGAACGCGGACCGGACCGCGGCGCTGCAGGGCTGCTACTCGTTCGCGAACCACGTGCTGGCGCACCACCCCGGCCATGAGCTCGGGTTCCGCATCCCCACCGTCGGTGAGGCGCTGGCCGCGGCGGTTCCGGATGCAGGCATCGTGCACGCACCCGGCTGCGAGGTCGAGGGCGACGACCGCTCCGGCTTCGCACAGGCCGTCTCCGCGGCGGCGCAGGCCGAGGTCGCCGTGGTCGTCGTCGGCGATCAGGCCGGCCTGTTCGGCCGCGGCACGGTCGGCGAGGGCAACGATGTGGAGTCGCTCGAGCTGCCCGGCGTGCAGCGCGAGCTGGTGCAGGCACTGGTCGCCACCGGCACCCCCGTCGTGATGGTGCTGATCGCCGGTCGCCCCTACGCGATCGACTGGGCGCTGGACGGCGACGGCCCGCGTCCCGCAGCCGTGCTGCAGGCGTTCTTCCCCGGGGAGGCCGGCGGCGAGGCGATCGCCGACGTGCTGACCGGCGCCGTCGCGCCGAGCGGACGGATGCCGGTGAGCCTGCCCCGCTCGTCGGGTGCGCAGCCGTACAGCTACCTGCATCCGCGGCTCGGTGGGCCATCGGACGTGACCTCGACCGATCCGACGCCGCTGCGGCCGTTCGGCTTCGGGCTGAGCTACACGACCTTCGCGTACGACGACCTCGATGTGTCGCCCGAGGCGTCGACGGACGGCTGGTTCACGGCATCCGTCACGGTGCGCAACACCGGCGGCACGGCCGCCGACGACGTCGTGCAGCTCTACGGCCACGACCCGGTCGCGAGCGTCACCCGGCCCGTCGCGCAGCTGCTCGGATACGCCCGGGTGCAGCTGGCGCCGGGAGAGAGCCGCCGTGTGCGCTTCGATGTGCCGGCCGCGCGCTTCGCGTTCACCGACCGCGGTCTCACGCGCATCGTCGAGCCGGGCGCCGTGCGGGTGTGGGTCGGGGCGCATGCAGAGGCCACGCCGCCGGCATCCGATCCGAAGGACGTCACCGGAGGCGCCATCTCGAACGAGCGGCCGCGTGCGGAGCGTGCGCTGCCGGGCGGGGCGACGGTGCCGGCGACGGTGCTGCTCACCGGTGGCGTGCACGAGGTGACCGGCGCGGACGCTCGGCTGGTGGAGGTGTCGATCGCGTGATGGCACGCGCCACCCGCCGGTCGCCCGACGACCGGATCGGTAGCCTGGGACGATGAGCGAACGCGCGACGACGGTCGAGGGGGTGCGCCGCACCAACCTCGCCGAGGTGCTGCGGCTGGTGCATCATGGCGGACCGCGCTCGCGCGCCGTCATCACTGCCGAGACCGGGCTGAACAGGTCGACGGTGTCGGATCTGGTGGCGCGGCTCGCCGCAGCCGGCCTGGTGCGTGAGCACGACCCCGATCCGACCCGCCGCGTCGGCCGGCCCTCGCCGATCGTCGCGCCCAGCCCCGACGTCGTCGCCATCGGCGTGAACCCCGAGATCGACGCGATCGAGATCGGCGCGGTGTCGCTCGGCGGCACGGTGCGGCTGCGCGAGCGCATCGCGGTCAGCGATCCGGATGTCGCCGAGGTGGTCGAGATCGTCGCGCGCGCCGTCGGCGCCTGGCGGTCTGCCGAACTCGCCGGCTGCCGCATCGTCGGCGCCGGCGTCGCGGTGCCCGGCCTGGTGCGCGCCGAGGACGGACTGGTGCGCTTCGCCCCGCACCTGCGGTGGCATGACGCCGACATCGCCGGCCCGCTCGGCGCGGCCATCGATCTTCCCGTCGTCGTCGGCAACGACGCCACCTACGGCACCCGTGCGGAGCGGCTGTTCGGCGCCGCGCGTGAGCACGGCGACGTGGTCTACCTCAACGGCGGCGCCAGCGGCATCGGTGGCGGGCTGGTCCTGCATGGGCAGCTCATCGGCGGCTCCGGCGGTTACGCCGGCGAATGGGGCCAGACGGCCGCAAGCCTGACGGATGCCGCGGATCGCCGCGCCCCGGGCGGCGTGCTCGAGGACGAGGTGAACCGGGCGCGGCTGGTCCGCGCGACGGGACTCAGCGCCCCCGATGACGCCGAGCTGGAGCAGGCGCTGTCCGCCTCGGACGAGGCTCGGAGCGAAGCTGAGCGGCAGCGCCGCATCCTCGCCGCGACACTGAGCAACTCCGTGAATGTGCTCAACCCGTCGATGATCGTTCTGGCCGGCTTTCTCGCCAGCCTGCGCGAGATCGACCCGGACGGCTTCGACGAAGAAGTGCGGGCACGGGCTCTGGCGGCATCCGCCGAGCGTCTGGAACTGGCATCCGCGGCGCTGGGCGCCGACCGCCTGCTTATCGGGGCGGCGGACGCCGCCCTGGAGCGGCTGCTGTCCGACCCGCTCGGCTGAGCGCAGATTCAGGAGGAGGCCCGATGGGCGAGGAACGCAACTGGGCCGGAAACGTCCGCTACCGCGGCACGGTCGCGCACCCGGGAACGATCGATGAAGCGCGTGCGCTCGTCACCTCCGGCGGGCCGGTGCGGATGCTGGGCACGCGGCACTGCTTCAACGACATCGCCGACACCGCCGGCACTCTCATCGCCCTCGACCGCATGCCTGCGGTGTGCGAGATCAGCCCCGAGCGCGATGCCGTGCGGGTCTCGGGCGGACTGCGGTACGGCGACATCGCGCCTCGGCTCGAGGCCCAGGGGCTGGCGCTCGCGACCCTGGCATCGCTGCCGCACATCTCGGTGGCCGGAGCCGTGGCGACCGGTACGCACGGATCGGGTGACGCGATCGGCTCGCTCGCGACCGCGGTGCGCGAACTGACCCTGCTCACTGCATCAGGCGAAGTCCTGAACCTGCGCCGCGGCGACCCGCGGTTCGACGGCGCCGTGGTCGGGATCGGCGCCCTCGGCGCCGTGCTCGAGCTGGTGCTCGACGTCGAGCCGACCTACGCCGTCGCACAGCGCGTGTATGAGCATCCGCGCTGGGACGCGATCCTCGACGACCTCGACGCGGTGACCGGCGCGGGCACCAGCGTCAGCATCTTCACGACCTGGCAGCGCACCGACTGCGCCGACCAGCTCTGGATCAAGCAGCGCGGCTCCGACGACCTCGCCGGCGACCTGCCCGGGCGGCTGAGTGCGGTGCCGGCCACCGTGAAGCGACATCCGATCCTCGGCGTCGACGCCGAGGCGTGCACGGATCAGGGCGGCGTGCCGGGGCCGTGGTTCCAGCGCCTGCCGCACTTCCGGCTGGAGTTCACGCCCTCGGCCGGTGCCGAGCTGCAGAGCGAATATCTGGTGCCGCGACGCGACGCCGTCGCGGCGATCGAGGCCGTCCGCGTACTCGCCGACCGGATCGCCCCGCTGCTGCTGGTCAACGAGGTGCGCACGGTCGCGGCCGACGAGCTGTGGCTGAGCAGCGCGCAGGGCGCCGATGCGGTTGGCCTGCACTTCACGTGGCGCCCCGACGAGCCCGCGGTGCGGGAGCTGCTGCCCGACCTCGAGGCCGCGCTGCCGGTGACGGCAAGGCCGCACTGGGGCAAGGTCTTCACGCTGGACGGTGCCGAGGTGCGTCGCCGCTACGCCCGCTGGGACGATTTCGCGGCGCTGCGCGCCGAGCTCGACCCCGACCGCCGCTTCGTGAACGAGTACCTGGGGCGCCTCGGCCTCTGATCCCCTGTAGGCAGAAGGGCAGGCTCAGGCGCGCCCGAGCACCGCCCGTGCGTGCCGCAGCACCGGCTCATCGACCATGCGGCCCTCGAAAGCGAACACGCCGCGCTCGCCTTCCGCCGCGTCGATGACGCGGTGCGCCCACGCGAGCTCCTCGTCCGCCGGGCGGTACGCGTCGCGGACGATCTCGACCTGCGAGGGGTGGATGCACGCGGTCGCCGCGAACCCGGAAGCCACGGCGTCGGACGCCTCGGCGCGCAGACCGTCCGCGTCGGCGATGTCGAGGTGCACGGCGTCGATCGCGGCCTTGCCGTGGGCGCCGCAGGCGAGCAGCACGCGGGAGCGGGCAGCGCGCGCGACATCCCGGTACCGCCCGTCCGGGAATCGCGAGGAGGAGCCGCCCAGGCTCGCCACCAGATCCTCTGCACCCCACATCAGCGCGACGACGCGGTCGACCGCAGCGATGCGCTCGGCCTCGACGACGCCGCGCGCCGTCTCGCAGAGCGCGACGATGTTGTACCCGGGGCGCAGGTCGGCGATCTCGTCGGCGCTCTCCGCCTTCGCGATCATCAGAGTGCGGAAATGGGTCTGCGCAACGGCATCCAGATCCTTCTCGTGGTCGGCCGTCCCGATCGGGTTGACACGCACGATCACCCGCGCAGGGTCGAGGGAGTCCGCACCGGCGATCAGCGCCGTGCGTGCGGCATCCTTCGCATCGGACGCGACGGCATCCTCGAGGTCGATGATCACGGCATCCGATCGCTCGGCCGCCTTCGCATACCGCTCCGGCCGATCCGCCGGGCAGAACAGCAGCGCGGGCCCGAGTCCGAAGGCGCTCATGCCGGGCTCATCTTCATCAGCGCGGTGCGCGTCGCACGCGCGACCACGGTGCCGTCCTGGTTCACGCCGGTGTGCGCGAGCACCACGATGCCCTGGCCGGGTCGCGACTTCGACGCGCGCTTCGAGACGACGATCGTCGACACCGACAGGGTGTCGCCGGCGAACAGCGGATGCGGGAACTCGATGTCCGACAGACCCAGCTGCGCGATGAGCGTGCCCTGTGTGAGGTGCCCGACGGAGAGGCCGACCATGGTCGACAGGGTCCACATCGAGTTCACCAGCGGCCGCCCGAACTCGGTGCCGGCCGCGTACGCGGCATCCACGTGCAGCGCCTGGGGGTTCATCGTCAGCGCGCTGAACAGGGTGTTGTCGGCGTCCGAGACCGTGCGTCCCGGCGTGTGCCGGTAGGTGACGCCCTCCTCGAGTTCGTCGTAGTACAGGCCGCGCTGGGTGACGGTGCTCATACCCGTCACGCTAGCCCGAGCGACCGCGCGATCACCAGCAGCTGCACCTCGGTCGTGCCCTCGCCGATCTCGAGGATCTTCGAGTCGCGGTAGTGGCGTGCGACCGGGTACTCGTTCATGAACCCGTTTCCGCCGAAGATCTGGGTGGCGTCGCGGGCGTTGTCCATCGCCGCGTCGCTCGCGGTCAGCTTGGCGATCGCCGCCTCGACCTTGAACGGCTTCCCCGCAGCGCACAGCCGGGCCGCGTGCTGCCAGGCGAGGCGGGCGTTGTGCACGCGGGCCTGCATCCGGGCGATCGTGAACTGCGCGTTCTGGCGGGTCGAGAGCGCCTCGCCGAACACGGTGCGCTTCTGCGCGTAGTCGATGGCCGCCTCGAGGCATCCCTGGGCAGCGCCGGTCGACAGGGCGGCGATCGCGATGCGGCCCTCGTCGAGGATCTTCAGGAAGCCGGCGAAGCCGCGGCCGCGCTCGCCGAGCAGGTTGCCCTCGGGCACACGCGCATCGGCGAAGGTGAGCGGATGCGTGTCGGAGGCGTGCCAGCCGACCTTGTCGTAGGCGGGCTCGACGGTGAACCCCGGGGTGCCGTTCGGCACGATGATGGTGGAGATCTCCTTGCGGCCGTCCTTCTCGTCGGTGACGGCGGTGACGGTGACGAACCGGGTGATGTCGGTGCCCGAGTTGGTGATGAACTGCTTGCTGCCGTTGATCACCCACTCGCCGCCTTCGAGGCGCGCGGTGGTGCGGGTGGCGCCGGCGTCGGATCCTGCCTCGGGCTCGGTCAGGCCGAAGCCGGCGAGCGCCTGCCCGGCGAGCAGGTCGGGCAGCAGCTCCGCCTTCTGCTGTTCGGTGCCGAAGTGGAACACCGGCATTGCTCCCAGGCTCACACCGGCCTCGAGCGTGATCGCGATCGACTGGTCGACGCGGCCGAGCTCCTCCAGTGCGATGCCGAGGGCGAAGTAGTCGCCGCCCTGGCCGCCGACCTCCTCGGGGAACGGCAGGCCGAACAGCCCCATCTCACCCATCTGCCGAACGACGTCGAGGTTCAGGGTGTGGGTGCGATCGGCCTCGTAGGCCTGCGGGGCGACGACCTCGTCGGCGAAGTCGCGCACCATCGCGCGGAGCTCGCGCTCCTCTTCGGTCAGCTCAAGGGACATGGGCTCTCTCCTCGTGGGATCAGGATTCGGGTGCGACGACGGCGAGCAGCTGATCGCGGCTCACCTGGTTGCCGACGGCTGTGTGCAGGGCGAGCACGCCGTCGTGCGGGGCGAGGAGCGGATGCTCCATCTTCATCGCCTCGATGGTGATGATGCGCTGCCCGGCGGTGACGGCTTCGCCGTCGGACGCGTGCACGACAGTGACGGCGCCGGGCATCGGCGCGCGCAGGTTCGGGTCGGTCGCGCCCTCCGCGCGCTCGCGGTTCGCGAGCCGGTGCGCCGCCGCCTCACGCCGGCTGAGCGGGCGAAGAGCGGATGCCGCGCCGTCTGAGTGCACCCAGATCGTGCCGTCAGGGGACACCTGCACGACCGGGGTACGGATGCCGGGCGCATCTGCCGAATCGGTCGTGCGAGTGTTCCCGGGTCGTGCATCCGTACCGGAGAGCGTCCCATCGGATGCCTCGAACCACTGCACCCGGGGCGCGGTGGCGTCGCCGAGGCGCCAGCCGTCGCCGGCGCGCCACAGCGGGGAGGCGTGCGGACGTGCCTTGTCCACGACCGGAGGCACAGCGGATGCCGCGGCGCGCAGCGCCGCATCCGTCGGGGTGGGGTCCTCGAAGGGAGGCATCCGGTCGATGAGTCCGGTGTCCATGTCGCCCGCGACGACCACCGGGTCGGCGAGCAGCGCGCGCAGGAAGGCGATGTTGCTCTCGACGCCCAGCAGCACGGTGTCGGCGAGCGCGTCGTCCAGCCGAGCGAGTGCCTCGGCGCGATCCGCGCCGTGCGCGATGACCTTGGCGATCATCGGGTCGTAGTCGGCGGTGACGACGCTGCCGGTCTCGACCGCAGCGTCCGAACGCGCGTCGGGCGACGGCGTCCACTGCAGCACGTCGCCGGTCGCAGGCAGAAAGCCGCGCGCCGGAGACTCGGCGTACACGCGCGCCTCGATCGCGTGGCCGGACAGCGTCACGTCCTCCTGCACGATCGCCAGCGGCAGGCCCGCGGCGATGCGCAGCTGCTGCTCGACCAGGTCGATGCCGGTGACCAGCTCGGTGACCGGATGCTCCACCTGCAGGCGCGTGTTCATCTCGATGAAGAAGAACTCGCTGGTGTCGGCGCCCGCGACGAGGAACTCGACGGTGCCGGCGCCCCGATAGCCGATGGATGCCGCGGCCGCGCAGGCCGCCGCACCGATCCGTGCCCTGGTCTCCTGGTCGATCACGGGGGAGGGCGACTCCTCGACCACCTTCTGGTGCCGGCGCTGCAGGGTGCACTCGCGCTCGCCGAGGTGGATCACGGTTCCGGCCGCATCGCCGAGCACCTGCACCTCGATGTGCCGGGGGCGCTCGATCAGCCGCTCCAGCAGCAGGGTGTCGTCGCCGAACGACGACCGGGCCACTCTGCGTGCGGTCGCCAGCGCGTCGTCCAGCTCGGCGGCCTCGCGCACGATCTGCATGCCCTTGCCGCCGCCGCCGGCGGAGGGCTTGATCAGCAGCGGGAAGCCGGCGGCGACCGCGGCATCCGCGATCTCGGTATCCGACATGCCGGCCGCGCTGAAGCCGGGCACGGTCGGCACGTCGTGCGCGGCGACGTGCGCCTTCGCGCGGATCTTGTCGCCCATCACGTCGAGCGCGCGCTCGTCGGGGCCGATGAACACGATGCCGGCCTCGGCGCAGGCGTGCCCGAACGCGGCGTTCTCGGAGAGGAAGCCGTAGCCGGGGTGGATCGCCTGCGCGCCCGTGGCCTTCGCCGCGTCGATGACGGCGTCGATGGACAGGTACGACTCGGATGCCGCGGCCGGACCGATCCGCACCGCCTCATCCGCCTCTGCGACGTGCGGCGCGGTGACGTCGGCGTCGCTGTACACGGCGACGGAGCGGATGCCGAGGCGCCGCAGCGTGCGGATCACGCGGCGCGCGATCTCGCCGCGGTTCGCGACGAGGACGGTGTCGAACAGTTCGGCATCCGCGGGTCCTGAGCGAGGAGCGGAGCGACGAGACGAAGGGCGCTCAGGAACCGACAATGTCTCGGGTCCTGAGCGTCCTTCGTCTCGTTTCGCTCGCTCAGGAACCGGAGCGCCCTCGGGCGTTGAGCGAGCGACGAAGGAGCGAGACGAAACGTCTTCAGCGCGGGAGTCAGTCATGGTCATCACATCCGGAAGACGCCGAAGCGCGGTTCGGGCAGGGGAGTGCGGGAGACGACGTCGAGCGCGAGACCCAGCACGTCGCGGGTCTGCAGGGGGTCGATGACGCCGTCGTCCCAGAGCCGGGCGGTGGCGTAGTAGGGGCTGCCCTGCTCGTCGTACTTCGCGCGGATCGGCGCCTCGAAGTCGGCGCGCTCCTCGGCGGTCCACGCGCCGCCGAGCTGCTCGTCCTTCACCGTCGACAGCACCGAGGCGGCCTGCGGGCCACCCATCACGGAGATGCGGCTGCCGGGCCAGGTCCACATGAATCGCGGCGAGTAGGCCCGCCCGCACATCGCGTAGTTGCCGGCGCCGAACGATCCGCCGATCACGACGGTGAGCTTCGGCACTCGGGTGGTCGCCACGGCGGTGACCATCTTCGCGCCGTCACGGGCGATGCCGCCCGCCTCGGCGTCCTTGCCGACCATGAAGCCGGAGATGTTCTGCAGGAACAGCAGGGGGATGCCGCGCTGGTCGCACAGCTCGATGAAGTGCGCGCCCTTCTGCGCCGACTCGCTGAACAGCACGCCGTTGTTGGCGAGGATGCCGACCGGATGCCCGTGGATGCGGGCGAAGCCGGTGATCAGCGTCTCGCCGTAGAGCCTCTTGAACTCGTGCAGCTCGCTGCCGTCGACCAGCCGGGAGATCACCTCTCGGGCGTCGTAGGGCTGGTTCACGTCGACGGGCACGACCCCGTACAGCTCGGCGGGGTCGGCCACCGGGGGTTCTGCCGGCAGCACCTCCCATGCGGGCTCGTCGGGCATCGGCAGCGTGGCGACGATGTCGCGCACGATCTCGAGGGCGTGCTCGTCGTCCTCGGCGAGGTGGTCGGCCACGCCCGAGCGGCGGGCGTGCAGGTCGCCGCCACCCAGCTCCTCGGCGGTGACGACCTCTCCGATCGCCGCCTTCACCAGCGGCGGGCCGCCCAGGAAGATCGTGCCCTGGTTCCGCACGATCACGGTCTCGTCGCTCATGGCCGGTACGTAGGCGCCGCCGGCGGTGCATGATCCGAGCACGGCGGCGATCTGCGGGATGCCCTGCGCCGACAGGTTCGCCTGGTTGTGGAAGATGCGCCCGAAGTGATCGCGGTCGGGGAACACCTCGTCCTGCATCGGCAGGAAGGCCCCGCCGGAGTCGACCAGGTAGATGCAGGGCAGGCGGTTCTCCAGCGCGATCTCCTGCGCCCGCAGATGCTTCTTCACCGTCATCGGGAAATAGGTGCCGCCCTTGACCGTCGCGTCGTTGCAGACGACCATCACGTGCCTGCCGTGCACCAGGCCGATGCCGGCGATCACGCCGGCCGCCGGTGCCTGGTCGTCGTAGAGACCGGATGCCGCCAGGGGCGCGACCTCGAGGAACGGGCTGCCCTCGTCGAGCAGCCGGTTGACCCGGTCGCGGGGGAGCAGCTTGCCGCGGGCGACGTGCCGTTCGCGGGAGCGCTCGGGGCCGCCGAGTGCGGCTGTGGCGAGGCGCTCGCGCAGGTCGTCGGCGAGGGCCTGCTGCGCGTCGTGGTTCGTGAGCTGCGTCATCGCATCCTCTGAAGTTCAGTTAGTGATCATTCACTGAGTTAATTCAGAGTAACCGAATCGGCACGTGCCCGCAATGGTCGTAGGCTTCCCGCATGACCGCCTATTTCGAGCGCCTCGGCGAGACGACCTTCAGAGCGACCGGTGCCACCGAGGGCGCCTGGAACGTGGAGGAGCAGCACATCGCCCCGACGTTCGGCCTGCTCGCGCACCTGATGCAGCTCGAGCACGCGTCCCGTCACGAGCATCCCCTCACTCTCGCCAAGGTGACCTACGACATCCTCGGTGTCATCCCCATCGACGTCGTCGACGTGGCGGTGCGGGTGCTGCGGCCCGGGCGCACGATCGAGCTGATCGAGGCGACGCTGAGTCACGACGGCCGTCCGGCGGCCGTCGGGCGGGGCTGGTTCATCAAGGCGCACGACACGGCGGATGTCGCAGGCACAGCGTTCCCGGCGATGCCGCCTCGTGACGGGATGCCGAAGTGGGATGCTCCGGGGTGGCCCGGAGCCTTCGTGAGAACCCCCGACATCCGCCGCATCGAGGGCTTCCCCGGCCGCGCGCACGCCTGGGTGCGGCCGCTGCTGCCGCTGATCGAGAGCGAGGAGGTCAGTCCGACGGCCCGGATGCTGGGATACGTCGATCTCGCGAACGGTCTGACTCCGCGGGTTGCGCCGGGGGAGGCCGCGTTCCCGAACCTCGACCTCAGTGCGCACCTGCTGCGTGAGCCGGTCGGCGACTGGATCGGATTCGACACCACCATGAGCATCGGCCCGGCCGGGCTCGGCATCACCCACACGGTGCTGCACGACGACGCGGGTCCGATCGGCACGTCGGTGCAGGAGCTCACGGTCCGGCCGCTGCCTACCGGCTCCGGCTCCTGAGCGGGCGCCTTCTCCCACCCGGCTCCTGAGCGAGCGCCTTCACCCACCCGGCTCCTGAGCGAGCGCCTTCTCCCTGACCCGGCTCCTGAGCGAGCACCTTCTCCCACCCGGCTCCTGAGCGAGCGGAGCGAGACGAAGGACGTGGCGCCCTTCGTCACTTCGCCTCGCTCCGCTCGCTCAGCACGGCGCTCCCTCGTTCCTCGCTCGCTCAGGACCCGGGAGCGGCCCGGATTTCTCGCAGACGCCCTCCCTGTGCAAGCATCCTGCGTGGGCGCATACCTGCGCCGCGACGCGAAGGAGCACGGGATGGCTGACGCAGACATCAAGAAGGGCCTCGCCGGTGTGGTCGTCGACACGACCGCGATCTCGAAGGTGAACCCCGAGACCAACAGCCTGCTGTACCGCGGATATCCGGTGCAGGAACTCGCCGCGACCCAGCCGTTCGAGGCAGTCGCGTACCTGCTCTGGAGCGGCGAGCTGCCGGATGCCGCGCAGCTGGCCGAGTTCCAGCGGCGCGAGCGCGCTCTGCGTGCACTGGACGAGCGCACCGTCGCCCTGTTCGATCTGATCCCGGTCGAGGCTCACCCGATGGACGTCGTGCGCACGGTGGTCAGCCACCTCGGCACCCTCGACGACACCCTGAACCGTCCCGGTGGCTGGACGGATCCCGATCTCGACCTCGGGCGTGCCCTGTACCTGTTCGCCCAGCTGCCGACCATCATCGCGGCCGTGCAGCGCCGCCGTCGGGGTCAGGATCCGATCGCTCCGCGCGACGACCTGGACTACTCCGAGAACTTCCTCTGGATGACCTTCGGCGAGCTGCCTTCCGCCGCCGCGGTCGACGTGTTCCGCATCTCGATGGTGCTGTACGCCGAGCACTCGTTCAACGCCTCGACGTTCACCGCCCGGGTGATCGCCTCGACCACCGCGGACCTGTACTCGGCCGTGGTCGGCGCGATCGGTGCGCTGAAGGGGCCGCTGCACGGCGGCGCCAACGAGGCCGTGATGCACATCTTCGACGAGATCGGATCGGCCGAGAACGTCGTGCCCTGGCTCGACGACGCCCTGGCCAAGAAGAAGAAGATCATGGGCTTCGGGCACCGGGTCTACAAGAACGGCGACTCGCGGGTGCCGACCATGAAGGCGGCCCTCGACCGGCTCATCGCCGAGTCCGGCCGCACCGACCTCGGCGAGCTGTACGAGGCGCTCGAGAAGGAGTTCGTCGCGCGCAAGGGCATCTACCCGAACCTCGACTATCCGTCCGGTCCGGCCTACAACATCCTCGGCTTCGAGACCGAGGTGTTCACGCCGCTGTTCATCGCCGCGCGCGTGACCGGCTGGACCGCGCACATCATGGAGCAGGCGGCCTCGAACGCTCTGATCCGCCCGCTGTCCGCGTACAGCGGTGTCGACGAGCGGCACGTCTCGTCCTGACATCCGCCCCGAGATCCGCGCGACCTCTCGAGTTCTGCGCGACATCCGAGTGAGACCCTGAGTTCTGCACGAGACCCGCGTGCAGAACGCGGGTCTCGTGCAGAAGTCGGGGTCTCGCAACAGAGAGCACGGCGGCACGGCGCGACGGAGGACGATCCGTACATCGATGTAGGGTGACAGTGTCCGCATCCGTGGTCGCTGAGGGGGAGATGTGGCCGTCACACTGCATGACGTGGCTCGGGCCTCGGGCGTCTCCATCAAGACGGTCTCGAACGTCATCAACGGCTACCCGCACATCCGCCCTGCGACCAAGGAGCGGGTCGAGCAGGCCATCGCCGAGCTCGGCTACACGCCGAATCTCACGGCGCGCAGCCTGCGTTCCGGTAAGACGGATGCCATCGCGCTGGCGCTTCCGGACCTCGCGCTGTCGTACTTCGCCGAGCTCGCGGCATCCGTGATCGAGGCGGCGGAGGCATCCGGTCTCTCGGTGCTTGTGGAGCAGACCGGCGGCGATCGCGATCGCGAGCTGGAGCTGCTGCGCAGCCCGCGCCGTCAGCTCACCGACGGGCTGATCTTCAGCGCCCTGGGCATGGATCAGGACGACGTCGCGCGCCTGGACGTGCCCTATCCGATGGTGCTGCTCGGCGAGCGGATCTTCGACGGCCCGACCGATCACGTCACCATGCGGAACGTGGATGCCGCGCGCGCGGCGACCGAGTACCTGATCGCCTCCGGGCGCCGCCGCATCGCGGTCGTCGGCGCGCACGAGGGCGAGGTGGTCGGCTCGGCCGCGCTGCGACTGCAGGGGTACCGCGAGGCGCTGGATGCCGCCGGCATCCCGTTCGACGAGGAGCTGATCGGCCACACGACGTTCTGGCATCGCGCCAACGGCGCTCTCGCCATGCGCGAGCTGCTCGCCGGCGGCGTGCAGTTCGACGCGGTGTTCGGGCTGAACGACACGCTCGCGCTCGGGGCGATGCGCGTGCTGCAGGCTTCCGGCCACAGGGTGCCCGACGACATCGCCGTGATCGGCTTCGACGGTCTGGATGAGGCGGAGTATTCGATCCCGTCCCTGACCACGGTCGACCCGGGCCGGGAGTGGATCGCCCGCACCGCGGTCTCCACGCTGCGCGAGCGCATCGACGGATCCGTCGAGGGGCCCGCGCGCACGCTGCTCGCCGACTTCCGCGTGCTCGAGCGCGAGTCCGCCACCCGCTGATCCGCCGCTTCGCGGCATCCGTCTTCCCGACGTTGACAGATTCCGGGCTTCACGTCAGAATACTTCTACAACGTTTACTACAACGTTGTAGAAGCGGGACGCCTCCACCACTTGTGCGGAGGCACGACATCGCAGTCATGCACCCCGAGAGGACGAACAGCACAATGAAGTCACGGATCCTGGCCGCCGCCAGCCTGGCCGGAATCGCCGCCATCGCGGCGACGGCCCTCACCGGCTGCTCCGGCAGCGCCGACGCAAGCGGCGACTCCGACACGATCACGTTCATGTTCCGCGGAAGCGACGCGGAGAAGGCCGCGTACACCGCGGCGATCGAGGAGTTCGAGAAGGCGAACGACGTCAAGGTGAAGATCATCATGACCACCGCCGACGAGTACAGCACCAAGCTCAAGGCGGCGATCGCCGGCAAGAAGATCCCAGATGTCTTCTACATCGACCCGGGCAGCGTGCAGGCCTACGTCAAGTCCGGCATCGTGAAGGACATCACCGAAGAGGTCGAGAGCACCGTCGACCTCGACAACGTGTGGCAGTACGGCGTGGACAGCTACCGTTTCGACGGCAAGCTGATGGGCCAGGGCGACATCTACGCGATGCCCAAGGACGTCGGCCCGTTCTCGTTCGGCTACAACAAGACGATGTTCGAGAAGGCCGGCATCCCGCTGCCCGACAAGGACAAGCCCTACACCTGGGACGAGTTCCGCGACGTCGCCAAGAAGCTCACCCAGGACACGAACGGCGACGGCAAGCTCGACCAGTGGGGCACCGGCCTGAACGTGGTCTGGAACCTGCAGGCGTTCGTGTGGTCGAACGGTGGCGACTGGCTGAACAAGGACCGCACCAAGGTCACCGTGGACAGCCCCGAGTTCACCGAGGCGCTGCAGTACTTCGCCGACCTCAGCACCAAGGACGGCGTCACGCCCTCCACATCCGACGCGCAGACGCTGGACACCTACCAGCGCTGGATGAAGGGCGAGATCGGCTTCTTCCCGGTCGGCCCGTGGGACGTCCCCACCTACGAGAAGCTCGACTTCGACTGGGACCTGATTCCCTACCCGGCAGGCTCCACCGGTGAGACCGCCACCTGGACCGGCACGCTCGGCATCGCCGTGGCCGAGACCACCAAGAACGCGGACATGTCGACAAAGCTCGCCATCTACCTGTCCACCGACCCCACCGCGCAGCAGTCGCTGGTGGATGCCGGGGTGCAGATCCCGAACCTGAAGGACATGGCCGACAAGTGGGTGTCGTCCTCGACCCTGCCGCCGGCGAACAAGCAGGAGTTCCTCGACATCGTGCAGGACTACGGTCGCGCGCTGCCCGCGAACACCACCTACAGCGCCGAGTGGTACGACGAGCTCTGGAAGAACATCCAGCCCGTGCTGGACGGCAAGCAGACGGCCAAGGACTACCTCAAGGAAGTCCAGCCGCGCATGCAGCAGCTGCTGGACAAGGCCAACGCCGACGCCGGTATCGGCTGATCAGCCGGGGGATGCTGCGGATCGCGGCATCCCCCTTCCACCCGTCCCACCCATCTGGAGGTGAACCATGGCGACGACTTCGCCGTATATGACGCGCCGCTCGAAGTTGCACCGGCGCGAGCACCTGGCCGCGGCAGGATTCATCGCGGCGCCCGTGCTCGGGTTCCTGATCTTCGTCGGCTACCCGCTGGTCTTCGCCGTGTACGCCTCGTTCACCAAGTGGACCGGCCTCAGCGAGCCGGTCTTCAACGGGCTCGACAACTACGTCGACATGATGAACGACCCGTACTTCTGGAAGGCGATGGGCAACACCGTCTTCATGATGATCGGCATCCCGATCGGGCTCGTCATCTCGCTGCTGCTCGCCCTCGCGCTGAACCGTCGGATGCGGGGCACGACGTTCTTCCGCACCGTGTACTACGTGCCGGTGATCTCGTCGCTCGCCGCGGTCGCGATCCTCTGGCAATGGGCGTACAACGGCGACTTCGGCCTGGTGAACCAGGTGCTCGCGATCTTCGGGATCGACGGGCCGAACTGGCTGCAGGACGCCGCCTGGGCCAAGCCTGCGATCATCATCATGGCGGTGTGGAAGGGCATCGGATTCTCGATGCTGCTGTACCTGGCCGCGCTGCAGTCCGTGCCCCGTCACCTGTACGAGGCCGCCGCGATCGACGGCGCCGGGGCGTTCGCGCAGTTCCGGCACATCACCGTCCCGATGCTGCGCCCCGTCACCTTCTTCCTGGTGGTGACCAGCATCATCGGCGGTGCGCAGATCTTCATCGAGATCAACATCATGACCCCCACCGGCGGACCCGAGTTCTCCACCGCATCCATCGTCTGGTACATCTGGCAGAAGGCGTTCAACTACCTCCAGATGGGCTACGCGACAGCGATGTCGGTCGTGCTCGGCGTGCTGGTCTTCATCGTCACGGCGATCCAGTTCCAGCTGAACCGTCGCTCCGAGTTCTCCATCGAGTGAGGCAGCCATGACCATCACCGCCCCAGACACCATGGCCGTCGTCGTGCCCGAGAGCGCAGACGAGCCCGGCCCCAAGCGGCTGTTCCGCAAGGGACCCGGCGACCCCACCGGCAACTCGTCGGCCCCGGTCGGCATGCGCTCGCGTTCCTACCGCACCATGAACGTGATCCTCACGATCGTGCTGTCCATCGGCGGCATCGCCATGATCGCGCCGCTGCTGTGGACGTTCAGCACCTCGCTGAAGACCAAGCAGGCCGTGTTCGCCCTGCCCCCGCAGTGGATCCCCGACCCCGTGGTCTGGGAGAACTACGTGCGGGTGTGGAGCGCGGGGCCGCTCGCCAGCGGCATCATGAACAGCGTCATCGTCTCGGTGAGCGTCACGGTAGTCGGCACCATCACCTCGGCGATCGCCGCCTTCGCGTTCGCGAAGATGCGGCTGCCGTTCAAGAACGTGGTCTTCCTCTCGCTGCTGGTCGCGATCATGATCCCGTTCCCGACGATCATGATCCCGCAGTTCAAGATGTTCGGCGATGCAGGCCTGGTCGACACCCTGTGGCCGCTGATCCTGCCTGGCCTGTTCGGGAACATCGTGATGATCTTCTTCCTGAAGCAGTACCTGGACTCGGTGCCGGACTCGATCATCGAGGCCGCGAAGCTCGACGGCGCGGGCTACCTGCGCATCTTCTTCACGCTGATCTTCCCGGCCATCCGTCCGGCGATCGCGGCGCAGTTCATCCTGTGGTTCATGGCGGTGTGGAACGACTACCTCGCGCCGATCATCTACTTGAACTCGCCAGAGAAGCAGACCCTGCAGCTGGTCATCGCGAGCTTCAACGCGACCTACGCCAGCCAGACCGACTACCCGCTGATCATGGCGGCGTCGTTCATCGCGCTGATCCCGGTGCTGATCGTGTTCATCGTGTTCCAGCGGCAGATCATCGAGTCGGTCGCGCTGACGGGGGCGAAGGCATGAGCGTCGGGTGGGCCGGACGGGTCATGCGGATGCTGGGGTTCATCACCACCCTGGTCGCGGTCAACCTGCTGGTCATCGCAGGCGCCGCGGTGGGTCTGATCGTGCTCGGGCTGTTCCCCGCGCTGGTCGCCGGCGGCACCGTTCTGCTGCTCGGCCCGGGGGAGCGGGGCGTGCTGCGGACCTTCCTCGGCGTGTACCGCGCCAAGTTCCGCCGCGCGAACGTGGTCGGCGCACCATTTCTGATCGCGGGGGTGCTGCTGCTGGCGGATGCCATGGTGCTGCCGCGTCTGGCGGGGCCGGCAGGCGCCGTACTGCTGGTGGTCACCGGCCTGATCGCGGCGGCCGTGCTGGTCGTGGCATCCGTCGCCGTGGCCCTGCTGGTGCGCTACGACGACCCGGCGCCGCTGGTGCTGCGGCACGCGGTGCTGGTCGCCGCGGGCAGCCCCGGCGCCGCGCTCGCGGTCGTCGTGACGGCCGTCGCGATCACCGCGGTCGGGCTCACCGTGCCCGTGCTGCTGCCGCTCGTCGGCATCTCCCTCCCGCTGCTGCTCGTCATCAAGGTGTTCGACAGGCGCCTGATGAGCCTCGATCCCGGGCATCCGCTGCTCGCTTCCTGACCCCGACCATCCGGCGGCGTACGACGCCGCGCCCTGCCGTGCTGCCCGCCCGGCCCGACTCCGAAGGAATCACCCGTGACCACTGCACGCATCACCGTCGACCGCAACGAGGTCGTCGCCCCGATCAACCGCCGCATCTTCGGCTCGTTCGTCGAGCACCTCGGGCGCTGCGTCTACGACGGCATCTACGAGCCCGGCCACCCCACCGCGAACGAGGACGGCTTCCGCCTCGACGTGGTCGAGCTGGTCAAGGAGCTCGGCTCCACCACCATCCGCTACCCCGGTGGCAACTTCGTCTCGGGCTTCCGCTGGGAGGACTCGGTCGGCCCCCGCGACCAGCGACCGGTGCGCCGAGACCTGGCCTGGCACTCGATCGAGACCAACCAGGTCGGTGTGGACGAGTTCAGCCGCTGGCTGAAGCTCACCGGCTCGGAGCTGATGATGGCCGTGAACCTCGGCACCCGCGGCATCGAGGCGGCGCTCGACCTGCTCGAGTACAGCAATCACCCGTCCGGCACCGCGCTCAGCGACCAGCGCATCGCCAACGGCACCGTGGAGCCTCACGACGTGCGCATGTGGTGCCTCGGCAACGAGATGGACGGCCCGTGGCAGACCGGCTACATGACCGCCGATGACTACGGCAAGCTCGCCGCGCGCACCGCACAGGCCATGAAGACCGCCGACCGCACGCTCGAGCTGGTGGTGTGCGGATCGTCCGGGTCGAGCATGCCGACCTTCGGCGACTGGGAGCGCACCGTGCTCGAGCACGCCTACCAGCACGTCGACTACATCTCCTGCCACGCCTACTACCAGGAGCGCGGCGGCGACCTCGACTCGTACCTCGCCTCGTCACTGGACATGCAGTACTTCATCGAGACGGTCGTCGCGACGGCCGACCACGTGGGCAACAAGCTGAAGTCGAAGAAGAAGATCCAGCTCTCCTTCGACGAGTGGAACATCTGGTACCTCGACGAGCACCAGGCCTCCGACGAGGTCAACGACGAGTGGCGCGTCGCGCCGCGCCAGCTCGAGGACGTGTACTCGGTGGCGGATGCCGTGGTGCTGGGCAACCTGATGATCACGCTGCTCAAGAACCACGACCGCGTCACCAGCGCCTCGCTCGCACAGCTGGTCAACGTGATCGCCCCGATCATGACCGAGCCCGGCGGCGACGCCTGGCGGCAGACCACCTTCTTCCCGTTCTCGGTGACCTCGCGCCTTGCGCGCGGTGAGGTGCTGCGACCCCGCATCGACGTCGGCACCTACGAGACGGCCGTGTACGGCGCGGCTCCGCTGGTCGACGCAGTCGCGACGACGTCGGATGAGGGTTCGGCAGTCTTCCTGGTGAACCGCGGACGTGAGGATGCGGAGGTCAGCATCGACCTGTCCTCGCTCGGTGTCGCGACGGTGGCCGAGGCGGTCACGCTCTGGGACGAGGACGTGTACGCCAAGAACACGCTCGAGGATCAGAACCGCGTCGGGCTGAAGCAGCTCGAGGGAGCCGTGCTCGCCGACGGTGTGCTGACGGTGACGCTGCCCCCGGTCTCCTGGTCGGCGGTCGCACTCTCCTCGGTCGGCGCATGAACACCAGGGCGCGCCTGGCGAGCGTGGTGTCGGCCGGGGTCGCGGTGACCGCGCTCGCCGGGTGCGCACCGGCATCCGCTCTGGTGCTTCCGGAGCTGTCCGGTGACGTGTTCGTGCACGACCCCGCCTACGTCCGGCAGGCCGACGGCGGCGCGTCGTACGTCTACTCGACCGGCAACGGGCAGATCGCCGACGGCAACATCCAGATCCGGCGCTCCGAAGACGACGGGTCGTGGGAGTACGTCGGCGAGGTGTGGCAGCAGAAGCCCGCGTGGCTGGCCGAGGCGGTGCCCGGCGTCGAGAACCTGTGGGCGCCGGAGCTCTACGAGCACGACGGCACCTGGTACCTCTACTACGCGGCATCCACCTTCGGCAGCAACCACTCGGCGATCGGCCTGGCGACCAACACCACGCTCGATCCCGACGACCCCTCCTACGAGTGGGTCGACCGGGGGAAGGCGATCGCTTCGGACACGACCGACGACTTCAACGCGATCGATCCTGCGATCGTCGAGGACGCCGACGGCACGCCGTGGATGGCCTTCGGGTCATTCTGGGGCGGGCTGAAGCTGGTGCAGCTGCAGTGGCCGAGCGGGCTGCGGGCGGATGCCGCGAGCCCGATCGCCCTCGCGGACCGCGGTCTCGTCGAGAACGCGATCGAGGCGCCCTACATCGCGCACAGGGACGGCTGGTTCTACCTGCTGGCCTCGCGCGGCTTCTGCTGCCGAGGCGTCGACAGCACCTACGAGATCATCGTCGGGCGGTCTCATTCGGTCGAGGGGCCCTACCTGGATCGTGACGGCGGGAAGCTGCTCGATGACGGCGGCACGGTGCTGCTGACCACTGAAGGGGATCGGGTCGGCCCCGGCGGGCAGTCCGTCTCGGGCGACGTGCTCGCCTTCCATTGGTACGACGCGGCCGCCGACGGTGTCGCGACCCTGGGTCTCGAGCCCCTGCAGTGGCGGGACGGGTGGCCGGTTGTCGCCGGCTCTTGATTTCCACTCCGGTCGCAATGGATGCTGGTTCGTGACCGGTCACACCCACATCGATCGCGACCGGAGCAGGAGGAACCCATGAACGGTCCCGTCACCCCCACCGCCGCAGCATCCGTCGCCGACCGGCCGGTGCCGCTGGAGGCGGTGCGCTTCGCGCCGGAAGGGATGCTGGGCGCGTGGCAGAGCCGCAACGCGGCGGCCACGCTGCCGCACTGCATCGCCCAGCTCGAGGCCGGCGGGGCGCTGCCGAACATGCGCCGCGTCATCGGGGAGTACGACGGGCCGTTCGTCGGCTTCCAATTCTCGGACTCCGACATCTACAAGGTGCTCGAGGCGGTCGGCTGGGAGGCCGGGCGCAGTGACATCTCCGCGCTGCTGCCGTGGGTGGACGAGACCGTCGCCCTGCTGCAGCGCGCCCAGCGCGCAGACGGGTATCTGAACTCGCACTTCCAGGTGGATGCTCCGGACCGTGTCTTCGCCGATCTGCGCTGGGGGCACGAACTGTACTGCCTCGGTCACCTGCTGCAGGCCGGAGTCGCCTGGGCCCGCACGGTCGGGCGCACCGACATCCTCGAGATCGGTCTGCGCTTCGCGGCCCTCGTCGACGAGCGGTTCGGGCCCGCCGGCGAGGAGGGCGTGTGCGGGCACGCCGAGATCGAGACCGCGCTCGTCGAGGTGCACCGTGTCACGGGCGACGAACGCTGGCTGCGGCTGGCCGAGGTGTTCGTCGACCGTCGAGGGCATCACAGCGTGGGTGAGGACCGCTTCGGGTACCACTACTTCCAGGATCACACTCCGGTGCGCGAGGTCACCGATGCCACCGGCCACGCCGTGCGGCAGCTGTACCTCGCCGCGGGCGTCGCCGACGTCGCCGCCGAGACGGGCGAGCGGGCGCTGCTCGAGGCGGACGAGCGCATCTGGAGCAGCGCCTTCGGCGAGAAGCAGTACATCACCGGCGGGCTCGGCTCGCGGCACCGCGACGAGGCGTTCGGCGACCCGTTCGAGCTGCCGCCGGACCGTGCGTACGCGGAGACCTGCGCGGCGATCGCCGGGTTCCAGTTCTCCTGGCGGATGCTGCTCGCCACCGGCGACAGCCGCTACGCGGACGAGATGGAGCGCGCACTCGTGAACGCGATCGCCGAGTCGACCTCGCTGGACGGCACCTGCTTCTTCTACTCCAGCCCGCTGCAGCTGCGCACCCACCGCGACGGTGTGCACGAGCAGGCGCCGTCGGAACGCGCGTCCTGGTACGAGTGCGCGTGCTGTCCGCCGAACCTGGCCAGGCTGCTGTCGTCACTGCACGGCTACGCGGCCACCGTCGCCGACGGTCGACTGCGGCTGCAGCTGATCGCGGACTGCTCGATCGACCTGCGCGCTGCCGGCGTCGGTGCGGGCTCGCTGCACGTTCGCACCGGATACCCGTGGGACGGCGATGTGCTGCTGCAGTTCGACGAGCCCTTCGCGGGCCGACTAGAGGTGCGTCGGCCCGCCTGGGCGACGGACGCCTCGGTCGACGGCCTGCCCGTGACGGATGCCGGATACCTGGTGCTGGACGGATCCTCCGCACCTCTCACCGAGGTGCGCATCTCGTTCGGGATGCCGGTGGTCGTGCGGACCCCGCACCCGCACATCGACGCCGCGCGCGGCACGGTCGCCGTCACCCGAGGACCCGCGGTGTACTGCCTCGAGCAGGCCGACCTGCCCGCAGGCGTGGTGCTCGAGGACGTGGTGGTCGACCCCGCCGCGGCGTGGGTGGTGGATGCTGCGCCGATCCCGGCATCCGGATGGACGGCGCCCGCCCTGCGCGGACGCGCGCGAGCGCGCACGCCGGATGCCGGGGAGACGTATCCGGCGTGGCATCCGTCAGCACCTGCCGGAGGCGAGCCCGGCGCGAAGCCGATCGACGTGCGGCTCATCCCGTACGCGCTCTGGGGCAATCGCGAGCCCGGCGCGATGCGGGTGTGGCTGCCGACACAGTGAGACCCGCGTGACATCCCGACTTCCGCGTGAGACCCGCGTGCTGCACGTGGGTCTCACGCGGAAGTCGAGGTCTCGCGGGGATCTCGGGCCTGCCGGGCAGAAAGCGCGCGCCATAGACTGCGATCATGCGCTTCGGAATGTTCATCCCCCAGGGCTGGCGGTTCGATCTCGTGGGCATCGAGCCCGCCGACCAATGGGCGGCGATGCGTTCGCTCGCGCAGGCGGCGGATGCCGGGCCGTGGGAGTCGCTCTGGGTCTACGACCACTTCCACACCACTCCGATCGCGAGCGAGGAGGCGACGCACGAGGCCTGGACGCTGATGTCGGCGTTCGCGGCCTCGACCAGCCGCATCCGGCTCGGGCAGATGTGCACCTGCATGTCGTACCGCAACCCGGCGTATCTCGCGAAGGTCGCGGCGACCGTCGATGTCATCTCCGGCGGCCGCGCCGAGATGGGTATCGGCGGTGGATGGTACGAGCATGAATGGCGGGCGTACGGCTACGGATTCCCGTCGGCCGGCGACCGGCTGCGCCGGCTCGACGAGGGCGTGCAGATCATGCGCCAGGCGTGGACCACCGGCAGCGCGACGCTGGACGGCAAGCACTACCAGGTGGACGGGGCGATCGTCCGCCCGCTGCCGCTGCAGCCCGGCGGCATCCCGCTGTGGATCGCCGGCGGCGGCGAGAAGGTGACCCTGAAGATCGCCGCCAGGTACGCCTCGTACACGAACTTCGGCGGAACGCCGGAGGAGTTCAGCCGCAAGAGTGAGATCCTGCGCGCGCACACCGTGGATGTCGGCACCGACTTCGACGCGATCGTGCGCTCGACGGATTACAACACGGTCATCGGCAGCACCGAGGCCGAGGTCGAGGACCGGCTCGCGACGATCGAGGCGCGGCTCCGGCCGCATCTCGGCGACCTGACCGACGGCGCCATGCAGAACTACCGCGGCGACGCGGCGCTCTGCGTCGGCACGCCGGAGCAGATCGTGGAGCGGCTGCGCGACATGTCGGCCCGAGGCCTGGAGTACTCGATCCACTACTTCCCCGAGGCGGCCTACGACCGCTCCGGCATCGAGCTCTTCGAGCGCGAGGTCATCCCCGCGCTGCGCTGAACCCGCGCCACCGCCCCCGCGGCACGAGATCCGGTCGAGATCTCCGCGACCTCCCGAGATCGGCGCGAGACCCACGTGCAGAACGTGGGTCTCACGCCGATTTCAGGGTCTCACGAGGAACTCGCCGGATGCCGCGGGCTCGACCCGCCAGGCCTGGCGCAGCTCAACCCCGCGCGACGTCGAACTCGATCGCGCTCCACGACAGTGCGGGGAGCGTCAGACGGGCCGTCCCGGCGTCGAGCGCGACGCCGTCCAGCCGGCGCAGCCCCACAGCGCCCTGCGCATCGAGCGTGTTCGCCGTGTGCCGGTCGCCGCCGTCCGGGATCGTCAGCACCTCGGCCGACCGCACTCCGGTCGCCCGCAGCCCGTGCAGATCCAGATCGACCGTGGCATCCGAAGCCAGCGAGCGGTTCGCGACGAACAGCGCGAGCCGGCCGTTCCCCTCGTCCCAGGTGGCGACGGCGTCGACCTCGTCGACGTCGCCGTACTGCTTCGTCGCGCCCTGCGTCGACGACACCGCCAGCCGCATGATCTGCCCGCGGGCCATCCGCGACATCCGTGCGAAGGGCCAGAACGACGCCTGTCGCCAGGCCGGGCCGTCCTCCTCGGAGCGGATCGGCGCGATGACGTTCACGAGCTGCGCCTGGTTCGCGATCTTCACGCGGTCGCCGTGCCGCAGCAGGCTGTGCAGGAAAGTGCCGACGACCACGGCATCCGTCACCGTGTAGGTGTCCTCGATCAGACGCGGGTGCTCGCGCCAGCCGGCGGCCGCGACCGCGGCCTCCTCCTCGTCGTTGAACCTGTCGAAGTCCCACACGTTCCACTCGTCGAACGAGATGTCCACCTGCTTGGTGTGCTTGCCCGCCGCCTTGACCGCGTCGATCGTGGCGATGACGCCGTCGATGAACGCATCCATCTCGACGCCCTCGGCGAGGAACGACGCCGCATCGCCGTCCGACTCGCGGTAATACGCGTGCATCGAGATGTAGTCGACCTCGTCGTAGGCGTGCGTGAGCACGGTGTGCTCCCAGGTGCCGAAGGTCGGCATGCCGCGGTTGGACGAGCCGACCGCGACCAACTCGATCGACGGGTCGACGAGTTTCATCGCCTTCGCCGTCTCCTGCGCCAGCCGGCCGTACTCGTGAGCGGTCTTGTGCCCGATCTGCCACGGCCCGTCCAGCTCGTTGCCCAGGCACCACAGCTTGATGTCGAACGGATCCTCCGCACCGTTGCGTCGCCGCAGGTCGGACAGGTAGGTGCCGCCGGGATGATTGGCGTACTCGACGAGCGAGCGAGCCTCCTCGACGCCTCGGGTGCCGAGGTTGATGGCCTCCATCACCTCGACGTCGGCCTCGCGCGCCCAGTCCACGAACTCGTGCAGCCCGAACGCGTTGGTCTCGATCGTGTGCCAGGCGCCGTCCATCCGCACCGGGCGGTCGGCCACCGGCCCGACCCCGTCCTCCCAGCGGTACCCGGAGACGAAGTTGCCCCCCGGGTACCGCACCACCGTCGGCCCCATCTCGCGCACCAGCTCGAGCACGTCGGTGCGGAAGCCGCGGGCATCGGATGCCGGATGCCCTGGTTCGTAGATCCCGGTGTACACGCAGCGCCCCATGTGCTCGACGAACGAGCCGAAGAGCCGGCGTGGCACCTCGCCGATCGTGAAGTCGCGGTCGATCGTGATGCGGGCGTTGGTCATGAGGGGTCCTTTCGAGAGGGGAAGGGTGTCACTGACCGCCGAAGCCGCTGGTGGCGACGCCCTTGACGATCTGCTTCTGGAAGACGAGGAACACGATGATCAGCGGCAGCGCCGCCAGCACGGCCTGCGCCATCACCTGCGCGTACTGCACGCCGTACGCGCTGATCACGGTCTGCAGCCCGACCGGCAGGGTCATCAGCGTGGTGTCGTTGATGACCAGGAACGGCCACAGGAAGTTGTTCCACGCGCCGATGAACACGAAGATCGCGACGGATGCCAGGATCGGCCGCGACAGCGGCAGCACGATCGACCAGAAGATGCGGAACCTGCTGGCACCGTCGACACGGGCTGCGTCCTCGAGCTCGATCGGCACCGCGTCGAAGAAGCGCTTCAGGATGAACACCATCGCCGGCGCCACCACCTGCGGCAGGATCAGCCCCCACGGGGTGTCCACCAGGTTGAAGGCGAGCATCTCGTAGAACAGCGGGATGATCAGCACCTGCGGCGGCACCACGATCGAGGCGATGATCACCACGAACAGCCAGCGCCGGCCCTTGAAGTCCAGTCGCGAGAACGCATAGGCGGCACCGGCCGAGATCGCCACGGTGATCAGGGTGACCACCGCCGAGGTCCACAGGCTGTTCCAGGCCCAGACGTACACGTTGCCCTGGGACAGCACCGAGGTGAAGGCCTCGGCCGTCGGGCCGCTCGGGCCGATCCAGCCGGGGTCGCCGGATGCGGCATCCGTCTCGGTCTTGAACGACGTCGCGACCGCCCACAGGAACGGCAGCAGCCAGCCGACCGCCATCAGGGCGAGCACGACGAAGGCGATGACACGGGTCGGGCCGAAGCGGCGGGTGCCCGGCTTGCGCACCCGGTTCCCAGCGGAACCAGGGGCGATCAGAGTGCTGGTCGCGGTGGTCATCGCGACTCCTTCCGACGGCGTGTGATCAGCGCCTGCACGACGCCGAGGATGATGATGATCGCGAAGAACACGTACGAGATCGCGGCCGAGTAGCCGAACCGGTACCCGACGAATCCGGTCTCGTAGATGTACTGCACGATCGACCGGGTGGTGTCGCTGGAGAGGCCGCCCATCATCTGGTAGGCCTGGTCGAACAGCTTCAGGGATGCCAGGATCTGCAGCAGCACGATCACGGTCGTCGCCGGTCCCAGCTGCGGCAGCGTGATCGACCAGAACTGTCGCCACGGGCCTGCGCCGTCCAGCGCCGCTGCCTCGTACTGCTGCGCCGGGATGTTCTGCAGCGCGGCCAGGTACAGCAGGAAGTTGAACCCCACGGTCCACCAGATCGTGGCGATCGTGATCGCCATCAGGTTCGTGTCGGGGTTCTGCAGCCAGGCGATCGGCTCGAGCCCGAGCGCCTTCAGGATGTTGTTCGCCGCGCCGATCTGCGGGTTGAAGATCCACACCCAGATCTGCGAGATCACGGTGGAGGCCAGCAGGTACGGCATGAAGAACGACAGCCGCCACAGCCACTGGCCTGGCAGCCCGCGATCCACGAGCACGGCCATCACGAGGGCGATGATGACGAGCGGGATGGTCGAGATCACCGTGAACCAGGCGGTGTTGCCCAGCGCGCCCCACATCACGGGATCGGTGATCGCCTCGGCGTAGTTCGCGCCACCGACCAGGTCGCCGCCGGCGCCGGTCAGCGACTGGTTCGTGAAGCTCAGGTAGAAGCCGTGCAGGATCGGCCAGGCCATGAACAGCACGAAGGCGATCAGGAACGGCGCGAGGAACACCCAGCTGATCAGCTGTTCATTGCGTCCGCCGGCATGACGTCGGAACGGGGATGCCGGGCGACCGGTGACGATGGTCGTGGTGGTGGGGGCGGTGACGGTCATGACCGGCTCCCCTCGGGATCCGCCGGGTTGGGTTGGCTGAGGAAGCGGTTCACGCGCGTCGTGAACCGGTCGATCGCGGCGGCGGGGTCGGACCCGCTCAGCAGCGCGGGCTGCGCGGCGGCGCCGAACTCGCCCTGGAAGTTCGAACCGGAGCCGGTGAACCAGGCGGGCGGGTCGTAGACGACGTAGGTCGCGGCCTCGGCGTAGTGCGCCTGCGGCACCAGATCCTGGTATTCGGGGGACTCGGTGATCGGCAGGTAGGCGGGGATGTGCCCGGCCTTGGCCCAGTCGAACGAACCCTTCAGCATGTCTGCGATGAACTGGTAGGTCAGCGTGCGATGCTGCTCGTTCGGTCTGGTCTGGTGCGGCAGCACGAAGGAGTGCGAGTCGGCGTAGGCCGCCCTGGTGCCGAAGATCGGCGGGATCGGAGCCACGTCGAACGGGATGCCGGCGTCCTGCATCGTGCGCAGCTCCCACACACCGGTGAGGAACATGCCGCTCTTGCCGGTGGAGAACTCGGCGACCGCGGTGCCGTAGTCGCTCTGCTGCGCCGCGAGCTTGCCGTCGAGCAGGGTCTGCATGAACGTGAGCGATTCGACCGCCACATCCGTGTCGATGTCTGCGGTGCCGCCCTCGGGAAGCTTCATCTCGGTGCCGTGCTGGGCGTAGAGCGTGTAGAACAGCCGCCACATCTGGGCTCCGTCGCCGAGGTAGCCGTACGAGAGGCCATGACCGCCTGCTGCCTCGGCGACTGCCGAGACGATGTCGAGGAACTCCTCGGGCGAGGTCGCCTCCTTCAGCCTGCCGTCCGAGTCGAGCACACCGGCCTTTCCGCAGATGTCGGTGTTGTACATCAGCACGAACGGGTGGGCGTCGAGGGCGATGCTGAGGTGCTTGCCATCCACCTCGCCCTTCTGCCAGATCGGTTTCGGGAAGGTCTGCTCGTCGACGCCGAGCTCGGCCAGGCGGTCGAGATCCCAGGCATCCAGCAGGCCGCCGGGGGCCCAGCCGAGCACGCGCGTGGCGTGCATGATGGCGACGTCGGGGGCACGGCCGCCGGCCGCGGCCATCGCGAGCTTCGTGTAATACGGAGTGCCCCAGGCGAGCACGGTGGGGCGGATGCGGTAGGCATCCTGCGCCTTGTTCACGCCGTCGAGCAGCGACGACATGATCACGCCGTCACCGCCGGAGAGCAGATGCCAGAACTGCAGCGTCTGCGTTCCTGAAGCGGTGGCGGCGGGGGAGCAGCCGGCGAGCAGCGCCGCGCCGGCGGTGACGGCGGACGCGGTGAGGAACTGCCGCCGTGAGAGATCCAACGGTGGGGTCATCGTCACTCCTTCGTGGACGATCGGGGTTGCCGACATCATTACATCGATGAAATCAGCGGCGCAAGAGGCGGATCGCTTCGAGGCGTCCCACGCTCAGAGTCGCGGGTCGAACCCGCGGGGCGCCGCATCCGTGCTCTCGCGCAGCACGAGCCGATGCGGCACGGTGATCGACTGCGGAGGACCGGACCGGTCGGCGATGCGCGCGACCAGCTGCCCGACGGCGGCGTCGGCGAACGCCGGCACGTCGATGGCGACCGTGGTCAGCGGCGGGGCCGTGAAGCGCGACAACTCGACGTCGTCGAAGCCGGTCACCAGCACCTGGCCCGGCACGTCCACGCCGCGACCGCGCAGCACGTGCAGCGCACCGGCGGCGAGTGAATCGGTGAACGCGATGATCGCGTCGAACGGGATGCCGCGGGCGAGCAGCCGCTCAGCGGCGGCCACGCCGCCGGTGATGGTCCAGTCCGGATCGTTCACCTCGAGGCGCGGGTCGAGCGGGATGCCGGCCTCGCCGAGAGCCCGCCGAACGCCGCTCAGCCGGAGCCTGCTGGTGGCGGTCGCGAAGGTGTTCTCCTCGTCGGCACCGAGCACCGCGATGCGCGTCGCGCCACGGGAGATCACGTGTCTGGTCAGCTCCGCGGCGCCCGCCGTGCTGTCGATGCCGACATGGTCGGTGCTGCGGTTCTCGACCTCGCCGATCAGCACCACCGGTGGCATGTCGTCGCCGCCCACCGAGCTGTCCTCCAGCCGGATCGGGTTCAGGATCAGGCCGTCGACCAGGTGTGCGCGAGCGCGCGAGAGGAGGTCGCGCTCACGGTCGGGAGCGGCGCCGGTCTCCTCGATGTGCACGGCCAGGCCGCGGCGGTGCGCAGCCTCGACGATGCGGTGCATGAGCTCGGACGAGAACGACGTGGCCAGGAACGGCAGAGCGACCGCGATCACCCCGGAGCGCCCGTTGCGCAGACCTCGAGCGCTGAGATTGGGCACGAAGTCGAGCTTGCGCATCGCCGCCTCGACCCGTTCCCGGGTGTCGTCGCGGACGGGGACCGCTCCGGTCACGACGTTGGAGACGGTCTTGGCGGACACGCCGGCCAACGATGCGACATCCCGCATCGTCGCGCGTGCGCCCCCTGCCATGGAGCCAGCCTATGCCGGTGCGCGCTCGGCCGAGGGTTTCATCGTTGAATGCGGCGTCGCGTCGTGTCAGACGTGCTCGCGCCAGCTGTGCCGGGGCTCGTAGCCGAGCATCCGGCGCGCCTTCGCGATCGAGAGCAGCGTCTCGTGATCGGACACCGGGCGCGCCAAGGGGACGTCGGGGAAGACCTCTGCGAGCAGCTCCGAGTTCGGGCGGGACATCACCGTGTCGGCCGCAGCGATGATGAAGCTCTCGAAGCCAGGGGCGGCTGTCTCGAGCGCGCGCTGGACCGCCTGCGCACCATCGCGCGCGTCGATGTAGCCCCACAGGTTCCACTTGCGCGCCGTCGCGTCGCCGTCGAACGACGGGAACTCCGCGTAGTCCTCGGGGACCATCACATTCGAGAACCGCAGAGCCGTGATCGACAGGTCGGGGTTCCACCGCACCAGCTCGACCGCCATGCGCTCCTCGAGCGTCTTCACCAACGAGTACACCGACTCGGGACGCGGCGGGTACTCCTCATCGACGGGCACGTACGGCGGAGGCACGTCGAAGGGCAGGCCGAGCACCGTCTCGCTGGAGGCGTACACGATGCGGTCGATGCCCAGCCGGGCCGCTGCCCAGAACACGTTGAACGTCGCCGGCATGTTGTTGTGGAAGGTGGCGACGTCACTGCGGATGCCGGGCGCCGGGATCGCACCGAGGTGCACGACGGCGTCGACGCCGTCGTGCCGGTCGCCCACCGCGGTGAGGGCGTCGACCACCTGTCCGTAGTCGGTCAGATCGATCTGCACGAAGTCGGGTCCGCGGACGCCGGCGATGTCCATGCCGATGACGCGATGGCCGATCGCGCGCAGTTCGCGGGCGACGACGGCTCCGAGCTTGCCGGATGCTCCGGTGAGGGCGATGCGCATGGGTTCACCTTTTCACGCGGCACGCGCCGACGCATCCCGTGGCGGTCACCGGTGCTCTTCGAGCGGGTTCGACGCGAGCTTGTCGATGAGGCCGCCGTCGATCAGGCGACGCGCGTGGCTGTGCGGCTTGCGATCGGACTGCTGTCCGACGCTCGTGCCGAACTCCGCGGCGAGGGAGAGACGTGGGTGGGCGGCGAGCACTTCACGGCGGAAGTCGAGGGGGATCTCCGCATGGCGACGGCCGGAGATGTCCAGACCGGTGGCGGTCTCGAGCAGATATCCCTCGAGGTCGAACGCCGGATCGACCTCCGGCCAGTTGTGCCGCACGACGACCTCGTTGATGCGCCGTCGGCGGTCCGCGGGCCATCCGGCGCCCGCGGTCATCGCCTCGCCGACGTACCCTCCGGCCTCCTCGTACCCGAGAACGTGGTTGTCGAACGCCGGCGCGAGTGCGATGTCGTGCAGCAGCGCTGCGGTGTAGAGCAGCTCGTGGTCGATGCCGGCGCGGTCCTCGACGATGGCGAACGCCTCGGCCCACAACCAGGAGCGGAGCACGTGGTTGCGCAGCGCAGGGGAGTGATGCTCGTCCACGAGCTCGCGGGCTGCGCGGGCGGCCGGCGTGTCGGGTGCGGCGAAGTCGGAGATGCGCATGGGGCGAGCGTAGTGACAGCGAGACGCCTCGATCGTGCGGGAAGCGCCAATGTCCGTCGGAATGACGCCATTCGCCGGCGTTCCGATCGGCACCGTCGCCGTTCGGATGCCCCATGCGGTCATAGACTCATCGCGATGAGCGAGACGAACGGCACCAGGCCCCGTGCCGTCGGTGTGCGCGATGTCGCGGCGCTCGCCGGGGTGTCCCGGCAGACCGTGTCACGCGTGCTCAACGAGCATCCCGATGTCGCGCCCGAGACACGTGACCGCGTCGTCGCGGCGATGGAAGAGCTCGGCTACCGGATGAACAACGCGGCCAGGGCGCTGGGCACGCGGCGCAGTCGGACGATCGGCGTGCTCGCCTCGGACGCGCTGCAGTACGGGCCCTCGCGCAGCATCGCCGCGATCGAGGCCTCAGCGCGCGAGGCCGGGTACTGGGTGTCGACGGCCTATGCCGACTCGGGCGACGCCGACTCGGTGCGCGCCGCGATCGAGCACCTGCGCGCGCAGGCTGTGGACGGGCTGGTGGTGTTCGCCCCGCACGCGCGTACTGTCGACGTGCTGAACGGCCTGGACACCGGCATCCCAACCGTCGCGCTGCACACGGCCGACCGCTCCGCCCTGTCGGTCGATCAGATCGCCGGCGCTCGCCTCGCGGTCGCCGCGCTGGCGGATGCCGGGCATCGGCGCATCGCCCACCTCGCGGGCCCCGCGGACTGGCTCGAGGCCGAGGCCCGGGCATCCGGGTACGACGCGGAGCTCGCCGCGCGTGATCTGGAGTTCCGGATGACGGTGCGCGGCGACTGGACGGCACGATCCGGGTACGAGGCCGCGGCGGAGGTGCGCGCCTCGGGTGCGACGGCGGTGTTCGCCGGCAACGACCAGATGGCGCTCGGGCTGATCACCGGGCTGCGCGAGCTGGGGGTCGACGCGCCGGCTGACATCAGCGTCGTCGGCTTCGACGACACTCCGGATGCCGCGTACTTCTGGCCCCCGCTCACGACCGTGCGGCAGGACTTCGACGAGCTCGCCCGACGCGCCGTCGCGGCGCTGGTGGGCGAGGGCGAGGCATCCGCTCCGGTCGCTCCCGTGCTGATCACCCGCGCATCGGTCGCCCCGCCGCGCTGACCTCACGGCCTCCCCAGCTCCGGTCTCACCCGTTGTGGGTCGAACACCCGTTGCGCCCACCGTCGGTGAGACCGGAGCGGCAGAGAGCACGCGATTGACGCGGCGGAGACGGGATGTCACAATTACTGTGACCGGTCACAGTCGCCCAGGAGGACCAACGATGACCACTTTCCCGGCAGAGATCGAGCAGGCGATCGCCGTAATCCGCGCCGACGTGGCCCGCCTGCACGCCGAGCTCGTGCGCTACGGCCTGGTCGTCTGGACAGGCGGAAACGTCTCGGGTCGCGTTCCCGGCGCCGACCTCTTCGTGATCAAGCCCTCCGGTGTCGGCTACGACGACCTCGCGCCAGAGAACATGATCCTGTGCGACCTCGACGGGAACGTCGTGCCCGACAGCGCGGGCAGCGATCGCTCGCCGTCCAGCGACACCGCGGCGCACGCCTACGTGTACCGGAACATGCCCGAGGTCGGCGGCGTCGTGCACACGCACTCGACCTACGCGGTCGCCTGGGCCGCGCGCGGGGAGGAGATCCCGTGCGTGATCACGGCGATGGCCGACGAGTTCGGCGGCCCGATCCCGATCGGCCCGTTCGCGATCATCGGCGACGACTCGATCGGCCGGGGCATCGTCGACACCCTCCGCGGCCACCGCAGCCGTGCGGTGCTGATGCAGAACCACGGACCGTTCACGATCGGCGTGAACGCGAGGGATGCCGTGAAGGCGGCCGTCATGGTCGAAGACGTGGCCCGCACCGTGCACCATGCCCGCGAGGCCGGTCCGCTCATCCCCATCCCGCAGGGGGCCATCGATCGGCTCTACGACAGGTACCAGAACGTGTACGGCCAGAACGCGGACGCGCGGCGATGACCCTTCGCCAGAGCTCGGGGGCCGACGCGATCCGCGCCGGCCGCACGGCCCTCGGTATCGAGCTCGGCTCGACCCGCATCAAGGCGTGCCTGATCGACGCCGACAGCCACGAGGTGCTCGCCACCGGGTTCCACGACTGGGAGAACCGGTTCGAGGACCGGCTCTGGACCTACTCGACCGACGCGGTCTGGGCCGGGCTGCAGGAGGCGTACTCCGGGCTGGTCTCGGACGTCTACGACCGTTACGGAATCCGCCCGGACTCCTTCGGCGCGATCGGCGTCTCGGCGATGATGCACGGCTACCTCGCGTTCGACGCGCAGGACGAGCTGCTCGTGCCGTTCCGCACCTGGCGAAACACGAACACCGGGCCCGCCGCCGCCGAGCTCACCGAGCTGCTGGGCGTGAACATCCCGCTGCGCTGGTCGGTCGCGCATCTTCGGCAGGCGCAGATCGACGCCGAGCCGCACGCCGGATCGGTGCGCTTCCTCACGACTCTCGCCGGGTACGTGCACTGGCGGCTGACCGGCAGGCGCGTGCTCGGGATCGGCGACGCCTCGGGCATGTTCCCGATCGACTCCGCTGCGCGCGACTACGACCAGGCCCTGGTCGATCGCTTCGACGCGCACACCGGTGGCGACCTGCGCGCGCTTCTTCCGGAGGTGCTCGTCGCGGGGCAGGATGCCGGCACGCTGACGCCCGAGGGCGCCGCGCTGCTCGATCCGAACGGTGCGCTGCATCCCGGCATCCCGCTCTGCCCGCCGGAGGGGGATGCCGGAACCGGCATGGTCGCGACCAATGCCGTCGCGCCTCGCACCGGCAACGTGTCAGCGGGAACCAGCATCTTCGCGATGGTGGTGCTGGAGCGGCCGCTGGCCGCCGTGCACCACGAGCTCGACCTGGTCACCACTCCGGCGGGCGACGCCGTCGCGATGGTCCATTGCAACAACGGCGCCAGTGAGCTGGCCGCCTGGGCAGGCATGTTCGGGCGCTTCGCCGCGGCATCGGGCTCCCCGCTCTCGAGCGATGCCGTCTTCGAGACGCTGTTCCGCGAGGCGCTCGACGGAGAAGCGGATGCCGGTGGGCTGATCGCCTACAACCACCTGGCGGGGGAGCCGATCGCCGGGCTCGACGCGGGGCGACCGCTGTTCGTGCGCACACCGGACAGCCGCTTCACGCTGGCCAACGTCATTCGCGCGCAGCTGTACGGCGTGTTCGGCACCCTGGCCCTCGGCATGCGCGTGCTCGCCCACGAGGGGGTGCCCCTCGAGCGAATGTATGCCCACGGCGGCATGTTCCGCACGGCCGGCGTCGCGCAGCGCTTCCTCGCCGGTGCGTTGAACGCGCCGGTCGCCGTCGGTGACACCGCGGCCGAGGGCGGGGCGTGGGGCATCGCGGTGCTCGCCGCACACCTCGGATCCGGCCGGGCACTCACCGAGTACCTCGACGAGCACGTGTTCGCCGACGTCGGCATCCGCGTCGTCGATCCCGACCCCGCCGACGTCGCCGGCTACGCCGCCTACCTCGACCGCTACCGCGCAGGCCTCGCCATCGAAGTCGCCGCCGTCACCGCCCTCTGACCCCGAAGGAAAGACATGACCCGCACCCCGCTCACCACCTCGCTCGACGGCTACGAGGTCTGGTTCCTCACCGGCAGCCAGCACCTCTACGGGCCTGAGACGCTCGCACAGGTCGCCGAGCAGTCGCAGACGATCGCCGGGGCACTCGATGCGGCATCCGACGTGCCGGTGCGCATCGTCTGGAAACCGGTGCTGACGGACTCCGCCGCGATCAAGCGCATCGCCCTCGAGGCGAACGCCGATGACCGCGTGATCGGCCTGGTCGCATGGATGCACACCTTCAGCCCCGCGAAGATGTGGATCGCCGGACTCGACGCCCTGCGCAAGCCGCTGGCGCACCTGCACACGCAGGCCAATGTCGAGCTGCCCTGGGCCGACATCGACTTCGACTTCATGAACCTCAACCAGGCGGCGCACGGCGACCGCGAGTTCGGCTACATCCAGACCCGGCTCGGCGTCCCTCGCAAGACGATCGTCGGGCACCACAGCGACCTGCGTGTGCGCGCGGACCTGGCGAGCTGGCAGCGCGCCGCCGCGGGCCTCGCCGCCTCGCGCGATCTGAAGCTCGCGCGCTTCGGCGACAACATGCGCTTCGTCGCCGTCACCGAGGGCGACAAGACCGAGGCCGAGCTGCGGCTCGGCGTGCAGGTCAACACCTGGGGTGTGAACGAGCTGGCGGATGCCGTGCACGCGGCGTCCTCGGCCGATGTCGACGCGCTGGTGGCCGTGTACGAGGAGCTCTACGACGTCGTTCCCGAGCTGCGCCGCGGCGGTGACCGTCACGAGTCGCTGCGCTACGGTGCGGCGATCGAGCTCGGCCTGCGATCGTTCCTCGAGGAGGGCGGCTTCGGTGCCTTCACCACTTCGTTCGAGGACCTCGGATCCCTGCGCCAGCTGCCTGGACTGGCCGTGCAGCGGCTGATGGCGGAAGGGTACGGCTTCGGCGCGGAGGGCGACTGGAAGACCGCGATCCTCGTGCGCGTCGCGAACGTCATGGGGGCCGGTCTGCCAGGCGGCGCCAGCCTGATGGAGGACTACACCTACGACCTCACGCCCGGCGACGAGCTGATCCTCGGCGCGCACATGCTCGAGGTCTCGCCGACGCTCTCGTCGGCGAAGCCGACCCTCGAGGTGCATCCCCTGGGCATCGGCGGCAAGGAGGACCCGGTGCGCCTGGTCTTCACCGCGGACCCCGGCCCGGCCGTCGTCGTCGCGATGAGCGACCTGCGCGACCGCTTCCGTCTCACCGCGAACGTGGTCGAGAACGTCGAGCCGCGCGCCGCGCTGCCGAAGCTGCCGGTGGGACGCGCGGTCTGGAAGCCTGCGCCCGACTTCCGCACCAGCGCCGCAGCCTGGCTCACCGCCGGGGCCGCGCACCACACTGTGATGTCGAACGCGGTCGGCATCGACGTGTTCCGCGACTTCGCCGAGATGGCCGAGCTCGAGCTGCTCGTCATCGACGAGGACACCACGCTGCCCGGCTTCCAGCAGCAGGTGCGCTCGAACCAGGCGTACTACCGTCTCGCGCAGGGGCTGTGATGACCTCGGTTCCCGAGCGGAGAGCGCAGCGACGAGACGAAGGACGCGCCGGCCGCCAGCACCGCATCGCGGCATCCGGCTACGTGGCGGAGATCGCGAGCGTGGGTGCCTCGTTGCGCACCCTGCAGCACGACGGGCGCGACCTGGTCGTGCCGTTCGGCGCCGACGAGGTGCGCCCCGCGTACCGCGGTGCGACTCTCGCACCGTGGCCGAACCGCATCGTCGACGGTGCGTACTCGTACGGCGGCGTCCGGCACCAGCTCCCGCTGACCGAGCCGGAGCGCGGGCAGGCGCTGCACGGCCTGGTGGTCTGGTCGGACTTCGCCGAGCGCGTCGCCGAGCCTGATCGCCTGGTGCTCGCGACCACGATCGTTCCACAGGCGGGGTATCCGTTCGCCGTCGAGGTCGTCGTGGAGTATCGCGTCGACGAGCACGGTCTCACCCAGCGCGTGACCGGACGGAACGTCGGATCGGATGCCGCCCCCTGGGGGACTGGTCCGCATCCCTATCTCGTCGCGGGCGTCGGCCGCGTCGACGACTGGACCCTGCACCTGCCGGCATCCGAGGTGCTCACCGTCACCGACGACCGGCTCAGCCCGATCGCGGTCGAGTCCGTCGACGCGCATCCGCAGTGGGACTTCCGCGTCGCCCGGCCCATCGGCGGCACCTTCATCGATCACGCGTTCACCGCCCTCGAGGGGGCGGACGGGCAGGTCTCGGTCGAGCTGCACGCCGCCGAGGGAGGTGTCGCGATCACCTGGGCCGAGGGCTGTCCATGGGTGCAGGTGCACACCGCCGACACCCCGGCGGTGCCGGAGACCCACCGGCTCGGACTGGCGGTCGAACCGATGACCTGCCCGCCCGATGCCTTCAACTCGGGCACCGACCTCGTGGTGCTGCAGCCCGGAACGGAGCACTCCGTCTCGTGGCGGATCCACGCACTGTGAAGATCACGCCTCGCCAGGGCCCGCCGATGGGCTGGAACAGCTGGGACTGCTACGGCACCACCGTGACCGAGGCGGAGGTGCTCGCGAACGCCGAGTTCATGGCGGAGCACCTGCTGCGGTTCGGCTGGGACACGGTCGTGATCGACATCGCCTGGTCGGACCCGACCGCACGCGCGCACGGCTACAACGCCGATGCCCCGCTGCATCTGGACGAGTGGGGCCGGCTGATGCCCGATCCGGCGCGGTTCCCGAGTGCGGCCGGGCGAGAGGGGTTCGCTCCGCTCGCCGAGCGCATCCACGCGCTGGGGCTGCGCTTCGGCATCCATGCGATGCGCGGCATCCCGCGCCGGGCGGTGGCTCAGAACCTGCCGATCCTCGGTACGGATACCACGGCGGCGGATGTCGCCGATGTCACGAACAGGTGCGAGTGGAACCCCGACATGCTGGGCCTGGACCACAGGCATCCGGCGGCGCAGGCCTATTATGACTCGACGCTGGCGCTGTATGCGCAGTGGGGCGTCGACTTCATCAAGGCCGACGACATGCTCTGGCCGTACCAGCGCGCCGACATCGAGGCGTACGCGGAGGCGATCCGGCGCAGCGGTCGCGCGATCGAGCTGAGCCTGTCGCCGGGCCGAGACCTGTCGCTGGAGCGGCTCCCTCATCTGCGCGAGCACGCCACGATGTGGCGCATCTGCGACGACCTGTGGGACAGATGGGACGACGTCGAGGCGAACTTCGCCCGATTCGCGCGCTGGGCACCGCACGCCGGCGACGCCGGGTGGCCGGACGGCGACATGCTCCCGCTCGGGCGGATCGGCATCCGTGCCGAGCGCGGCGATCCGCGCGACGACCTGCTCACACCCGATGAGCGCGTCACGCTGCTGACGCTGTGGATCATCGCGCGCTCGCCGCTGATGATCGGCGGCGACCTGACGCTGAGCGACCCGACGACGGTGGCGCTGTTCCGGAACGCGGACGCGCTCGCGGCGCTGCGATCGACCGGAAGCCGCGAGGTGTTCCGCGAGGGACCGCTCGTGCTGTGGACGGCCGACAGCCCCGGTGGGGAGCGGTACGCCGCGGCGTTCAACCTTGGCGAGGCTCCGCTGGACGCGGTGCTGGATACCGGGAGCATCGGGTTCGCGGCATCCGGATCGATCGTGGAGCTGTGGTCGGGGTGCGAGATTCCTCTCGCACCGGTGGCAGTGCAGAGCGATGCCGCACGCGGTGTCGCGCCCGGCAGCGCCGCGCTGCGTGTGGCGCTGCAGCCGCACGGCGCCGCCCTGCTCCGGCAGCGCCCGTAGCCCGCCGCTCGGTCGCGGCTCGTCACGGCATGCCGGCGCCAGGCGTGCCGAACGCCGACCCGAGCGGCCGCAACAGAAGACCCGAAGGTCCGGTCAGAGCATCTCGAGCGGCACCGGATGCTGCGGGGCCGGGAAGACCCGGTCGATCTCGGTGAGTACATCGGCGGCAAGCACGACGCCGAGAGCCGCGGCGTTCTCCTGGGCATGGGCCACGGACCCGGCCTTCGGGATGGCGAGTACATCGCCCGAGCGCACCACCCAGGCGAGCACGAGCTGCGCGGGTGTGAGACCGGCGGATGCCGCGAGCTCGGCGAGTGCGGGATGGTCCAGCAGCCGAGCCTGCTCGAGCGGCGAGTACGCCATGGCAGGGATGCCGAGCTCGCGCAGCATCGGGAAGAGGTCCACCTCGGGGCCTCGGCGGATCGGGTTGTAGAGCACCTGATCGGTCGCCGCGCCCTCGGGCAGCTCGGCGATGTCGTCCGGGTCGAGGTTGCTGACGCCCCAGGACAGGATGTCGCCGTCGGCGACCAGCCGCTCGAACGCGGCGACCGTCTCCTCGAAGAGCACGGCGCCGCGCCAGTGCAGCAGATAGAGATCGAGCCGGTCGGTACCCAGTCGCCCGAGGCTGCCATGCACCGCGCGGCGCACGCCCGCGGCATCCGCGTTGAAGGGAAGCACCTTGCTGACCAGGAACACCTCGTCGCGCCGGCCCTCGATCGCCTCGCCCACGAGGTCCTCGGAGCGGCCATCGCCGTACATCTCCGCGGTGTCCACGACGGTGAGCCCCGCATCCAGCCCAGCGCGGATCGCGGCGATCTCATCGTGTCTTCGCGCCGGGTCGTCGCCGACGAACCAGGTGCCGATGCCGATCTCGGGGACGACCGGCCCATGCGGGAATCGGATGCTCATGGTTCCACGGTACGGCGCCCCCACCGCGGCTCAGGCGATCGCCCAGCTCAGGCTCTCGGTGTTCCGGCCGGCGGTGACGCGCCTTGCCGCGTCGACAGCGACGGCGCCGCTGTCCGTCCGATCGCCGGCCGGGCTGTACGGCATCGCCGAGACGGTGAGATGCCTGTCGTCGTGCTTCTCCACCCACTTCACTGGAACGCACATGATGTCCCCCTCTGACGGTTATGAAGGCAAGGAGGCGCCAAGGGGCGCGGTGATACCTGGGACGGCGCGCCGGTCGGAGCGGTGCGGGTGAGAATGGAGTCATGAGCAGCGAAGCCGTCCTCGTCGATGTCGTCCGCACCCCGGTGGGGCGCGGCAAGCCGGGTGGGTCCCTGTCGGGTGTGCATCCGGTCGATCTCGCGGCCGGCGTGCTCACCGCGATCCTGGAGCGCAACGGGCTCGAATCAGGGCAGCTCGACGACGTGCTGCTGGGCTGCGTCAGCCAGGTCGGCGATCAGGCCATGAACATCGCGCGCCAGGCCGTGCTCGCCGCAGGGTTCAACGAGAACATCCCGGCCACGACCATCGACCGGCAGTGCGGATCGAGCCAGCAGGCCGTGCACTTCGCCGCGCAGGGGATCGCCGCCGGCGCCTATGACGCCGTGCTCGTCGGCGGGGTCGAGTCGATGAGCCGCGTGCCGCTCGGATCGTCCGCGGCAGGCGGGTCGCCGATGTCGCCGCGCCTGCGTGCCCGCTACCCGCAGGGCTTGGTGAACCAGGGCGTGAGCGCCGAGCTCATCGCGCAGCGCTGGAACCTCAGCCGCGACGATCTCGACGCCTTCGCGGCCGAGTCGCACGCCCGCGCAGCGGCCGCCTGGCACGACGGCTTCTTCGCAGGCACGACCGTTCCGGTCGCCGAGGCGCCGGATGCCACCACCGATGAGACCGTCAGGGAGGGCACCGCCGTCGAGAAGCTGGCCGGTCTGCCGGCATCCTTCCGCACTGACGCGATGGCCGAGCGGTTCCCCGAGATCGACTGGAAGGTCACGCCGGGCAACTCCTCCCCGCTCACCGACGGGGCATCCGCGGCTCTGCTGATGAGCGCGGAGAGGGCGGATGCCCTGGGGCTGCGCCCCCGCGCGCGGTTCCGCGCCTTCGACGTGATCGGAGACGACCCGCTGATGATGCTCACCGGCCCCATCCCGGCCACCCGCAGGGTGCTCGAGAAGGCCGGACTGGCGATCTCCGATCTCGACGCCTATGAGGTGAACGAGGCGTTCGCCTCGGTGCCGCTGGCCTGGGCCGCTGAGCTCGGTGCCGACATCGCGAAGCTCAATCCGCGCGGAGGGGCGATCGCTCTCGGACACGCGCTCGGCTCGTCGGGCACCCGCCTGCTCGGCACACTGCTCGACCACCTCGAGGCGACCGGTGGCCGGTACGGCCTGCAGACGATGTGCGAGGGCGGCGGCATGGCGAACGCCCTCATCCTCGAGCGGCTCTGATCATCCGGCTCCCCTTGTCCTGGCGCGAGATCCAGCCGACCTCCTGACTCCCGCACGAGACCGATGTTCCTGCACGAGGTCTCGCGCAGAAGTCGGGAGGTCGCACAGATCTCGGGAGGTTCTCGCGGCCACGGCGGGCCGATCGGAACGGGAACCGAGCGACGCTGACCCCGGCAGAAGTGGGGATTCCTCGAGAACCCGTTGCGCGGGGCGTCTCCCGGGCGCAGAATGACGGCGTGGATCGCCACTGGGGGCGGTTCGCGGCATCCGGGCGTCTCGGGGGAGATCAGCCCGGCTGAGCACGGCCGGGCAGGGGTGCCCAGGCCGGGAATGGGGAGTCGTCCATGCGCACAACTCGTGTATTCGCCGCGTCGGGGGCCGCCGCGGCCCTGGTCCTGATCGCTCCGACGCTCGCGTCGGCGGCATCCGATCCGCCCCCGCCGGAGGTGTGGTCGACGCAGCTCGCCGCGCCCTTCAGCCTCGAGGTCGACGGACCGCGGGTGCTCGTCGCCGACGGCGGCACCGGCACGCTCGGCCAGCTGCAGCCCGACGGGTCGATCGCGCCGATCGTCACCGGCGTCGACGGCTTGTCCGGTGTGGCCGTGCGCGGCAAGTGGCTGGCGTACACGTCCACGCACACGCAGATGCCCGAGTTCATCAACACGGCCAGCGGACTGAACATCCGCACGCCGAAGGGCGTCCGCATCTACGCGGACACGCATGCGTGGGAGGTCGCGCACAATCCGGACCAGATCAACACCTATGGTCCGGAGAGCGAGGACCCGTGCGTGCTGGGCGCGCTCGGGCCGCAGTACGAGGGCACGATTGACTCCCACGCCTACAGCGTGGCGAGCTGGAACGGCAGATGGGTCGTGGCGGATGCCGGGGCGAACGCCCTGTTCCAGGTCGACGACTCCGGTCATGTCAGCACGCTGGCGGTGCTGCCGCCGCAGTCCGCGAAGATCACCGAGGCGGCCGTCACCGAGCTCGGCATGCCGGAGTGCCTGGTCGGCACGACCTATGACTTCGAACCCGTCCCGACCGATGTCGAGGCAGGGCCGGACGGGATGCTGTACGTGACGACGCTGCCCGGCGGGCCCGAGAGCGCCGCGCTGGGCGCCCGCGGAGCGCTCTGGCGGGTCGACCCCGAGACGGGCGACAGCGAATGGCTGGCCGGAGGGTTCCTCGGCGCGACGAACCTCGCCCTGGGCAAAGACGGACGGATCTACGTCACAGAGCTGTTCGGCGGCAAGGTCACCGAGGTGACCGGCGCGCACACCACGCGCACCTTCGCCGCGCTGCCCGGCGCCGTCGCAGTCGAGACCGCACCGAACGGCACGGTCTGGGCGGCGAGCATGGGCAATGAGGATCCGCCCGCTCCCGGCACGATCGTGAGCATCTCGAACGGCAAGGTGAAGGTGCAGGCGAACGTCAAGCACTGATTCCCTCTCCTTCGGGCGGCTTGACCTTGCCCCGGGGGCAGAGATCACTCTTGTGCGGTCGGCGAGATCCGCCGATGGTGACGAGAGGCATGATGGAGCGCATGGAACGGATGTCGATCGGCGACTTCGCACGCGCAGCAGGGCTCACGCCCAAGGCACTGCGGATCTACGACGACCTCGATCTGCTGCCTCCTGCCGAGGTGGACGACCGCACCGGGTACCGGCTCTACGCGACGGACCAGCTGGAACGGGCAAGGCTGATCGCCGCGCTGCGCCGGGTGGGGATGCCGCTGGAGCGCATCCGCGCGGCGCTGGAGCTTCCGCCGGCCGCGATCGCCGCAGAGCTGACGTCGTTCTGGCGTCAGACCGAGGCGGATGTGCGCTCCCGTCGGACCCAGGTGTCTGCTCTCGTCGCCGACCTTCGATCGAAGGAGAGCACCATGACCACCACACGAACCCCTCGCACGCGCGTGGCCCATGTCCTCGGCAGGGGAGCGCGCGACGAGCAGCTGGACGCCGTCCACCTCGGCGACGATCTCTGGGCCGTCGCCGACGGGTTCCACGGAACCCCGTCCGTCGCCGAGGCGTTCGTCCGGCACCTGGCATCCGAATCGGGGCCGATCGGCGCCGAACGCTGGGACGCGCTCGCGGCGGAGTGTGCCACAGAGCTTCCGGACGACGGACGCGGAAGCACCTTCACGGCGGTGACGCTGAAGGGCGACATCGCCACCGTCGCGCACCTCGGAGACTCCCGGGCCTGGCTGATGCGCGACGGCGTGCTGCGCCAGCTCACGACCGACCACACCGAGGTCGCCGCTCTCCTGGAGGACGGGCGCCTCTCCGAGGAGGAGGCGCGGCTGCATCCTCGCCGTGCGGTGCTCAACCGCGCGCTCGCCGCGGGTCTGCTCACCGACCCCGACGTCGTCGGGATCACCGTGCAGCGCGGTGACCGGCTGGTGCTGACCACCGACGGCGTGCACGCGCTGTTCCCCGCAGAGCGCCTCGGCCGGCTGCTGGCAGAGGACGACACACATGCCGCGGCAGACGCGGTGGCCGCCGCCGTACGCGATGCCGGCCAGCCGGACAACCACGCCCTCGTGCTCATCGACGTCGAGGGCTGATCGGAGCCAGACGGAGGAGACCCCCGCCGACCCGATTCGGCGGGGGTCTTCGCGGTCGAAACGGACCGCGGCGGGAGCCGAGCTCACCGCGACGCGAAGGCGACGCCCTTCCGGTCTGAGTCGTTCGCGTCCTTCAGTTCTACGCGGCGCAGGTTACGGGTCGGTGAACGGAATCCGCGAGTTCCCTTTCGATCGCGCAACGTGCGACCGTCCCATGGTTCAGAGGTAGTCGTCCGGGTGCAGCTGGCGGACACCGCGGCCGTAGAGCGTGAACTGCGCCCGCAGGGGGATGCCGAGGTCGGCGGCCTGTTCGGCCATTGCACGTGCCCAGGCACGATCGATCTTCCGCACCGATTCCCGACCGGGATGCTCCCAGACCAGCACGACCTGGGCATTGCCGGTGATCTCGAGCAGGGCAGCGATCCGGTGCATCAGCAGGTTCGAGTGGGCCACTTCGCCGAGGTCCTCCACGCGCACGGTCTCGAGCGGGTCCTCGGGGTAGTCGGCCATCGGCATGACCGGGTCGCCGAGGCATCCGCGGTCGTCGATGAACAGCAGCCACAGCTGCCGCCGGTTCGCGCGCTGCAGCAGCAGCTCGATCAGGTCGGAGAGCTGGTCGTCTGTGTGCAGGACTCGGTCGCGCACGGATTCTTCGGAATGCGTCATGCGAACCACCCTGGTCGCACGGCGTACTGGGCCAGCCCAGCGTTTCCCTGGTCTGTGGAGAACCTCCCCGCCGGTTGAGCTTGTGGAGGACGAGTGACCGTCCGCCGTCTCGAATCGCGCGAATCGCGGTTCTCGTGGGCCGGATGCAGCAAGTTGCGCGACTCGAAAGCGGGAGGACGGGCAGATACTAGGAATCCCTACTATCTGCCCGGAAACCCGAGTATGGTGGTCACTGTGCCAAAGAGGGCACAGAGGAGCGTCGCACAATGACTCGTACAATCCCGCATTTCGTGGGCGGATCGCACTTCGAGCCCCAGGAGGGCCGGTTCGCCGACGTGTTCGACCCCAGCACGGGAGAGGTGCAGGCCCGTGTGCCGCTGGCCTCCGCCGCCGAGGTGCAGCAGGTCATCGCGAACGCCGCCGCTGCGCAGCCGGCCTGGGCCGCGACCAACCCGCAGAAGCGCGCACGCGTGATGATGCGGTTCGTCGACCTCGTGAACCAGAACATGGACGAGCTGGCCCGCCTGCTCTCCAGCGAGCACGGCAAGACCTTCGAGGACGCGAAGGGCGACGTCATCCGCGGCCTCGAGGTGATCGAGTTCTGCATCGGCGCCCCGCACATGCTCAAGGGCGAGTACTCCACCGAGGTCGGCACCGGCATCGACGTGTACTCGATGCGCCAGCCGCTCGGCGTGGTGGCCGGTATCACGCCGTTCAACTTCCCCGCGATGATCCCGCTCTGGAAGGCCGGCCCCGCGATCGCGAGCGGCAACGCCTTCGTGCTGAAGCCCTCCGAGCGCGACCCCTCCGTGCCGGTGCGCCTGGCTGAGCTGTTCATGGAAGCGGGTCTGCCCGCCGGCATCCTCAACGTCGTGCACGGCGACAAGGAGGCGGTCGACACGATCCTCACCGACCCGCGCATCGAGGCCGTCGGCTTCGTCGGCTCAACTCCGATCGCGGAGTACATCTACGCGACCGCGGCGGCGAACGGCAAGCGCGCGCAGTGCTTCGGCGGCGCGAAGAACCACCTCGTCGTCATGCCCGACGCCGACCTCGACCAGGCCGCCGACGCCCTCATCGGCGCCGGGTACGGCTCGGCCGGTGAGCGCTGCATGGCGATCTCGGTCGCCGTCCCGGTCGGCGAGGAGACCGCCGACGCTCTGGTCGCCAAGCTCACCGAGCGACTCGCCGGCCTGAAGGTCGGCCCTGGTCTCGAGCCGGGCGTCGACTACGGCCCTCTGGTCTCCGCAGCAGCGAAGGCCCGCGTCGAAGGGCTCATCCAGGAGGGCGTGGATGCCGGGGCGACCCTGGTCGCCGACGGCCGCGGCATCACGATCCCCGGCCGCGAGAACGGCTTCTACCTCGGCCCCACCCTCTTCGACCACGTCACCACTGACATGTCGATCTACCAGCAGGAGATCTTCGGGCCGGTGCTCTCGGTGGTCCGCGCCGCCGACTACGACGAGGCGCTGGCACTGGCATCCGACAACCCCTACGGCAACGGTGTGGGCATCTTCACGCGCGACGGCGACGCCGCGCGCGACTTCGCGGCCCGCGTGAACGTGGGCATGGTCGGCGTGAACATCCCGATTCCGGTCCCGATCGCCTACTTCACCTTCGGCGGCTGGAAGGCGTCCGGCTTCGGCGACCTGAATCAGCACGGCGCCGACGGCTTCCGCTTCTACACGAAGACCAAGACCGTGACCAGCCGTTGGCCGTCGGGCATCCGTGACGGCGCCAGCTTCGTGATCCCGACGGGAGACCACCGATGACCATGGTGACGACGACCACGGAGGAGCGCGAGGCCATCCTCGGCGCGGTGCGCGACTTCGCCGAGACCGAGCTGGCTCCGCACGCGATCGAGCGCGACGAGAAGCATCTCTTCCCGCGTGACACCCTGCACCGGGCCGGCGAGCTGGGTCTGGGCGGCATCTACGTGCGCGAGGAGTTCGGCGGCACCGAGCTCTCCCGCGTCGACACCGTCGCAATCTTCGAGGAACTCGCCAAGGGCGACCCGACGATCGCCTCGTACATCTCCATCCACAACATGGTCGCGTGGATGATTGACACGTTCGGCACCGAGGCGCAGCGCGCCGAGTGGGTGCCGCAGTTGGCAGCGATGGAGGTCTTCGGCTCGTACTGCCTCACCGAACCCGGCGCGGGATCGGATGCCGCGGCGATCGCCACCAGCGCGGTCCGCGACGGCGACGACTTCCTGCTCACCGGTGTCAAGCAGTTCATCTCGGGCGCAGGCGAGGCCGGCGTGTACGTGGTGATGGCGCGCACCGGCGCTCCCGGCGCCGGTGGCATCAGCGCGTTCATCGTGCCCGCGGACGCTGCGGGCATCTCCTTCGGTGCGCCGGAGAAGAAGATGGGATGGCACGCACAGCCCACGCGCCAGGTGATCCTGGACGGCGTCCGGGTGCCGGCATCCGCCATGCTCGGCGACGAGGGCCGCGGATTCGCGATCGCGATGTCGGCGCTGAACGGCGGACGGCTGAACATCGCCGCCTGCTCTCTCGGCGGCGCTCAGTGGGCGCTGGAGAAGGCCGTGCAGTACGTGCACGAGCGCGAGGCGTTCGGCGAGCCGCTCGCCGAGAAGCAGTCCATCCTGTTCGCGGTCGCCGACATGCGCACCGACCTGCAGGCCGCGCGCCTGATGGTGCGTGACGGCGCGCAGGCCGTCGACGAGAAGGCGCCGGATGCCACGATGCGCTGCGCGATGGCCAAGCGCTTCGCGACGGATGCCGGGTTCGATGTCGCCAACAGAGCCCTTCAGCTGCACGGCGGGTACGGGTACCTTCAGGATTACGGGATCGAGAAGGTCGTCCGTGATCTGCGGGTGCATCAGATCCTGGAAGGGACGAACGAGATCATGAGACTCATCGTCGGACGCGAGATGCTGCGCCCCGCCGGATCCGCTTCGCTCCAGCGCAGCGGCGGAACCCAGATGCGGAGCGGGTCATGACCCGCATCGCTTTCCTCGGTCTCGGTCACATGGGCCTGCCGATGGCCGTGAACCTGGTCAAGGCCGGGCACGACGTGATCGGCTACGACCCGGTTCCCGCCGCGGTCGATGCGGCGTCGGCGGCGGGTGTGCCGATCGCCTCGTTCGGCATCGACGCGGTCGCCGGTGCCGAGGTGGTCAGCACGATGTTCCCCGCGGGAAAGCACGTGATCGCCGCGTATCAGGACGGCCTGCTGGCCGCCGCGGACCCCGGCACCCTGTTCATCGAGTCGTCCACGATCGCCGTCGACGAGGCGCAGACCGCGCACGCGCTGGCGATCGAGGCCGGGCACCGCAACATCGACGCCCCCGTCTCGGGCGGCGTTGTCGGCGCCGAGAACGGCACGCTCGCCTTCATGGTCGGAGGGTCCGATGAGGACTTCGCCGCCGCGCTGCCGCTGCTCGAGGTGATGGGCAAGCGGATCGTTCACTGCGGCGGGCCCGGCCTCGGACAGGCGGCGAAGGTCTGCAACAACATGATCCTCGCGGTGTCGCAGATCGCCGTCGCCGAGGCGTTCGTGCTGGGGGAGCGGCTGGGCCTCGAGCATCAGGCGCTGTTCGACGTCGTGTCTCAGGCGTCCGGTCAGTGCTGGTCGATCACGACCAACTGTCCCGTGCCGGGTCCGGTGCCCACCAGTCCCGCGAACCGCGACTACCAGCCCGGCTTCGCCGGCGCGCTGATGGCGAAGGATCTCGGGCTCGCGCTGCAGGCGATCGAGCAGACCACGACGGATGCGCAGATGGGCCGCCTCGCGCAGCGCATCTACGCCGAGTTCGCCGCGGGCGAGGGCGGTCACCGCGACTTCTCGGGCATCATCACCGACATCCGCGACGCGTCCTGACGCCCGCCGAGGCTCAGAGCTTGGCGAGTCGCATCGCGCGGCGGCTGCCGCGCAGCATCCGCACCAGGTAGTGCCCGAGGATCGATCCGGATGCCAGCGCGGCGGCGATCGCACCCGCGAGGAAGGTGTCGTACAGGCCGTTCAGCGACGAGGACGCAAGCTGCATGAGGCCGTTGAACAGCGTCAGTCCGGGCAGCATCGGGATCAGGGCGGCGACGAGCAGCGGCAGGGCGGGAGTGCGCGTGCCGCGGCTGAGCAGGGAGGAGAACGCGCCGACGACGATGGCCGCGACGGCAGCGGTCCACAGGTCGCTCAGTTCGATGCGGGTGCACAGCTGGGCTGCGGCCTCGCCGATCAGGGCCAGCAGCGCGACGCCCCAGTACGCCCGCCACGGCATCTCCGTGCCGAGCGCGAAGCCGAGCGCCATCACCACGGCCGCCGCAGCTGCGACGGCCGGAAGCTGCTCCGGGCGCGCCTCGGTGACGGTGACGACGACCGGTGCGCCGATGCGCTGCAGCAGCAGAGACGAGCTGATCACCCCTGCGGCGATGCCGGTCGTCGCGACGATCGCCTCCATCAGCCGGGACAGCCCGGTGATGTAGAACGCCGTGAGGATGTCCTGCACCCCGCCGAGCACGGTCACGCCGGCGAGCATCACGATCACGGTCGAGACGACCACGAGCGTTGCGGATGCTGCGGGGTCGACCAGTCGCACGAGCACGGCGGCGACGGGGCCGATCACCCCGCCGAGAAACGTCTGGAACAGCAGCGGCACCCCGCGTCGCCTCATACTGTCGAGGACTGCATCGATCATGAACGCCGCTATCAGCGCCACCGCGGCGACGAGCGGACCCCCGCCGAGCAGTACCGCGGCTCCGGCGCCGACCAGCGCCCAGCCGAGCCGGCGCACCAGCACGGGCGTGAGGGGTCGCGCGGAGCGGATGCGGGAGAGCGATCTCGTCGCCTCGTGCACCTCGATCCGCCCGGCGACGATCCGCTGATGCAGCGCGGCGACTGCCGTGAGCGTGCTGTAGTCCAGCCGGCGCGCCGGCAGGTTGTGCCTCCGCGAGATCGACTCATCGGTGCTCGTGTTGGTCCACGTCAGGGTGACGGAACCGGGGGCGATGTCGGCGTCGATGTGGCCCAGTCCGTAAGCCCTGGTCACCGCGATCATCGCCTCCGTCGTCTCCTGGGCGCCGGCTCCGGAGCGCCAGAACACCATCGCGAGGCGGATCGCGAGGTCGAGGATCGCGCGGATGCGGGCGGACGCGTCCAGGCTGTAGCGGGAAGGTGCCATCGGCCCTATTGTCACTCGATGCTCCACAGGCGCGCGATGCCATCCCGGACGCCTGGGATAATGGAGGGACCGCGATGAAGCGGCGGAGGGAGCATCCATGACCGAGTACGAGACGATCCTCGTGGACCAGCGAGGACGGGTGGGCTGGATCACCCTCAACAGGCCACAGGCCCTGAACGCGTTGAACAGCAAGGTGGCCGAGGAGGTCACGGCCGCGGCGGTGGCCTTCGACGCGGATGCCGGTATCGGCGCGATCGTCGTCACCGGATCGGAGAAGGCCTTCGCGGCCGGCGCCGACATCAAGGAGATGGAGGGCATGACCTCCGCCGACATGCTCGGCACCGACCACTTCGGCGCGTGGCGGGACTTCGCCGCCGTGCGCACCCCCGTCATCGCCGCGGTCTCGGGCTACGCGCTGGGTGGCGGGTGCGAGCTGGCGATGATGTGCGACATCATCCTCGCCGGCGACAACGCGGTGTTCGGTCAGCCCGAGATCAACCTCGGCGTCATCCCGGGCATGGGCGGCACGCAGCGTCTGATCCGTGCGGTCGGCTACTACAAGGCCGCCGAGCTGGTGCTCTCCGGGCGCCTGGTCAAGGCCGATGAGGCCGAGCGCATCGGACTGGTGTCGCGTGTCGTCCCGGCATCCGATCTGCTCGGGGAGGCGACGAAGCTCGCCGACACGATCGCGTCGAAGTCGCTGCCGTCGGTGCACGCCGCGAAGGCGATGCTGGACGCCGCGATGGAGACGCCGCTCGCCGAGGGACTCGAGGTCGAGCGCCAGCAGTTCGCCGCGCTGTTCGACACTGCCGATCAGAAGGAGGGCATGGCCGCCTTCCGCGAGAAGCGCGAGCCGGACTTCGTGCACCGATGAGCGAGAAGAACGAGGCCGCGCCGGATGACGGGGATCTGAAGCTCTCCGAGGAGGACCGGCGCGAGCTGGTCGCCTGGACGCTGGCGTGCGCCGAGCGGATGCTGCCGATGTTCCTGGCCGAGCATCCGGACGACGCACGTCCGCGCGCGGCTCTGGACGCCGCCTACGCGTTCCTGCGCGGCGACCTGGACATTGATGATGTGCGCAATTGGGCGTTCGCCTGCCATGCCGCTGCGCGTGAGGCGACGGATGCCGCGGCCGTGGCCGCCGCCCGCGTGTGCGGGCAGGCGGCGGGGGTGGCGCACATGGCGGCGCACGCCCGGCAGGTGCCTCGACACACCGCGAAGGCGTTCCCCGGCGATCGAGACCGCCGCGATGAGGAGCTCGCCTGGCAGCGCGCGCAGATCCCCGCACGGTTCGAGCATTACGTCTACGACGGGGACTGATCGCCGCGTCGACCCCGCGAGAAACCATCTTCTGCGCGAGAGATCATGCGCCACGTGGTTTCTCGCGCAGAGAGTGGTTTCTCACTGCGCGCGCAGCTCGTCCAGCGCCTTCTGCAGACGGCGCTCGCGCGTCGACTCCTGCTTCGCCTCGGCGATCGACCTGGCCATCTCCTTGCGCCGGGTGAACGACAGGTTCTCGAACTCGGCGCGGATCGCGGGGTCGGCGGCCAAGGCGTCGGCGAGCTCCTGGGGGATCTCGACCGTGCGCTCGGCGGTGTCCGGTGCGATGATCACGTCGAACTCGTCGCCGAGCTCGACGCCCAGATCGGCGCGAACGGCCTTGCTGAAGCCGATGAGGTTCTGGCCGCCCATGCGGGCCAGGCGCAGCCGGGCCGTGCGCTCGCCGATGGCGACGACGACCGGGAACGCCTTGGCGCTGCTCAGCGACGCGACCTGCTCATCGTCCAGCACGATGGCTCCTGCGGGCCCCATCGGCTCAAGCGTCGTGCGCAGTCTCAACTCGCTCATCCCGCCACACTAGGCGCGCATCGTCCCGCGAGAAAGGCCTCCCCCGCGAGAGAAACGTGCTCACGCGCCGTTTCTCACGCCGCACGGCGTTCTCGCGGACGGTGGCGGGTCAGGAGAAGTGCGCGGTGATCCCGTCGTTGCGCTCCGTGATCACGCGGATCAGGTGACTGCGCATGATCAGGGCATCGACGGCGCGGCCGAGGATCCAGAACGGGGAGCGGAACACGATCTCGTCGCGCATCAGCGTTCCGCCCGCCACGGGGAGGAACTCGTGCGTGTGCTGGAACTCGGCGAAGGGGCCGCGCACCTGCCGGTCGCGGAACCGGTGCGGCCGGTCGACGTCGTGCACGAGCGAGGTCATCCGGAAACGCACACCGAAGTGCCGGGCGCTCCACGTGATCCGGTCGCCCTCACCGAGCATCCCGGAGGTCGGTCCGCCGGCGACGCGCTCGCCGTGGGAGCTCTGCGAGCTCAGGTGCAGTCCGACGTCGAGCGACACGTCGAACACCTCTGCCGGAGTCGCGCGAACGATCCGTTCCAGCACGAACCGCGCCATCAGGCACCCGCAAGAAATGCGTGGCGGCGCGAGAAACGTCCGCTCGCACTGTTTCCCGGGCCGCGAGGCGTTTCTCGCGGGCAAGCGGAGAGGAGCGGGCGGATGCGCGGACGGGGTGACGACGCCATCAGAGCGGGTCGGGGACCGGGCGGGGGTCGGCGAAGTCGCCGGCGTTCTTGCGCAGCCGAGCGACGATCGAGACGAGGTCCGAGGCGTCCTCCGAGGTCAGGCCGGGGTGCGAGAAGACCTGGTCGTTCAGAGCCTCGGTCGCGCGGGCGACGAGGTCGCGCCCGGCATCCGTGAGGGAGAGCAGCGCGGCACGGCCGTCGTGCGGATGAGGCTCGCGCAGCGCCAGCCCGTCGCGGACCAGTCGCTCGGCCGTGCTGGACAGGCTGGTCGGATGCACCTGCAGACGGGCGACGATGCTCGAGAGCGGCATCGATCCGGTGCGGGTGAAGGCCAGCAGGCGCAGCACCTCGTAGCGTGCGAAGGTGAGCCGGAACGGCTTCAGCGTGGCATCCACCCTGGCGAGCAGCAGCTGCTGGGCGCGCATGACGGAGGTGACGACGGCCATGCCGTCGGCGGCCTCGGTCCAGCCGTGCGCGAGCCACTGTCTCCTCGCCTCGGCGAGGGGGTCGATCGGCAGGGGGCGGTTCGCCATGCATCTAAGTTACCGGTCACCCTCGATTGGAACTCAATTTCACGGTTGCTGGAATTCAATTTCAGGGCGCCGACCGCTAGGATCGTGTCAGGCGTGAGGAGGCTCGATGAAGATCTACGTCCTGGTGAAGGAAGTCCCCGACACCTACGGTGACCGCAAGCTGGACCTCGAGACGGGGCTGGCCGATCGGGCCGGTGACATGGTGCTCGACGAGATCACCGAGCGTGCGCTCGAGGTGGCCCTCGCGTACGCCGACAAGAATGCGGGCACCGAGGTGATCGCGCTGTCGATGTCGCCCGAGTCTGCCACGGCCTCCGTGCGCCGGGCGCTCGCGATCGGCGCGGCCTCCGCCGTCCACGTCGTCGACGAGGAGCTCCGCGGAGCCGACCTGACGCTCACCGCCGAGGCCCTCGCCGCCGCCATCCGGCGCGGCGAGCCCGACCTCGTCATCACCGGCAACCTGTCCACCGACGGCTCCGGCGGCGTGATCCCGGCGATGCTCGCCGAGCACCTCGGCTTCGCGCAGGCCACCGCGCTCAGCGCGGTCGAGATCGGCGCCGACCAGATCAGCGGCACGCGCGCAGCGGATGCCGGAAACCAGGAAGTCACGGCATCCCTTCCGGCGGTCATCTCGATCACCGAGGCGCTGCCGGATGCCCGGTTCCCCAACTTCAAGGGCATCATGGCCGCGAAGAAGAAGCCCCTCGAGGTGCTCTCGCTCCAGGACCTCGGCGTCTCCGCCGACCCGGCCGCGGCGCCCCGCGCGATCATGACCACAGTGGCCGAGAAGCCGCCGCGGGCGGCGGGCGTGAAGATCGTCGATGAGGGCGACGCCGGCACGCAGCTGGCAGAGTTCCTCGTGCAGAACAGGCTGGTGTGATCATGGCGTACCCCGCGAACCCGATCCTCGTGCTCGCCGACCTCGAGCCGTCCGGCGAGCTCGCCGGCAGCACCGCCGGACTCGTCGGCGCCGCCGCGCAGATCGGCGCACCGGTCGTGCTGGTCGTCGGCGGAACGCCGGCTGCGGCGGAGGCCGCGGCGACGGTCGGCGCGCAGGCCGTGCTCACCGCCGACGGCGACGCCGCCGCGCTGACCGTGCCGGTCGTCGACGCGCTGCAGGCCGCCTACGCGCAGGTGCAGCCTGACGCCGTCCTGATCTCGAACTCGATCGCAGGGCGCGACGTCGCCGGCCGATTCGCGGTGCGCGAGAAGCTCGCGCTCTCGGTCGACGCCGTCGCCGTCTCCCGCGACGACGAGGGCGTCGTGGCGCACCACTCCGTGTTCGGCGGATCGTTCCTCACCCAGTCGGCGCCGACGTTCGGTGCGCCAGTGATCACGGTGCGTCTCGGTGCCGTGGATGCTCGTGCCGAGGCCGCCTCCGCAGCCGCCGAGGCGCTCATGGTCACCGCATCCGGTGCCGTCGCGGCATCGGCCGGCGCTGTCGACGCCGTCGAACAGACTTCGTCCCGACCCGACCTGCGTGGCGCCGCGAAGGTGGTCTCGGGTGGGCGCGGGCTCGGCTCGAAGGAGCAGTTCGTGCTCGTCGAGCAGCTCGCCGACACCCTGGGCGCGGCGATCGGCGCGTCCCGCGCCGCGGTCGACGCCGGGTACATCCCCTACGCGCACCAGGTGGGTCAGACCGGCGTCTCGGTCTCACCGCAGCTCTACGTGGCCCTCGGCATCTCCGGCGCGATCCAGCACCGCGCCGGCATGCAGACCGCGAAGACGATCGTCGCGATCAACAAGGACGGCGATGCGCCCATCTTCGACATCGCCGACTTCGGCATCGTGGGTGACGTGTTCACGGTCGTCCCGCAGCTGATCGAGGCGCTCGAAGCGCGGAAGAGCTGACGCCATGTCGGAGCGGATGCTGCGACGCGGGCTCCCGCGGGTGAAGGGCGGCGAGGCCTGGCCTCCTGCCGCGACCGTCGAGCTCGCGGATGCCGTGGAGGCCACCGCCGTCCCGACCGCCGTGGCATCGGCTGTCGTCGCCGTTCAGACGGCCGACACGCCAGATGTCGGACCGATTCCGGCAGATGGTCCGACATCTGGCGTGTCGGCCCCCGAAGTGTCTGCCGCGGCCGCAGCCGGCGCGGCTACCGGCGTCGCCCTGCGTCGCGGTCTTCCGCGCCTTGCAGGCGGTGAGCCCTGGCCCCCGGCGACCGTCGCAGCCCGAGTTGCAGGGGCTGCCGCGCAGGCGTCGCACGATGAGACCCCCGCAGCTGCCGTGGCAGCGACACCCGCAGCGGCATCCTCTCCGGCGGCATCCGCTGCTCCCGCAGCATCCGCTCCCGCAGCATCCGCTCCCGCAGCATCCGCCTCCGCGGCATCCGCCGGCCCGGCCCTGCGCCGGGGCCTGCCGCGTGTCGCCGACGGCGACGCCTGGCCTCCGGCCGGGACGGTCGTTCCCGTCGCATCCGTGGCCCCCGCCGTCGAGATCCAGATCACAGACGACACCCCCGTCGCGCTCGTGCCCGCGGCATCCGTCGTCGACGTCTCCACCCCGCTGCCGTTCACGCGAACGGTCTGGGCGGGCAAGGCCCCGCGCCAGGTGCCCGAGGCCGCACGTTCGACAAGCTCAGGGACCGCCCGTCGCCCGACCTGGACACAGGCGATCGCCGGACTGTTCGCCGCCGCCGGACTCGGACTGGTCGCGATCTCGGGCATCTTCCTGGTCCGTGCGTTCCTGAGCCTGCCGTTCATGCAGGACTTCCTGACGACCTACCCGGGGCACTACGAGACCACCGCGGCTCCGGGCATCCCGGGCTGGGTGGGCTGGCAGCACTTCTTCAACATGTTCCTGATGCTGCTGATCATCCGGTCGGGGCTGCGGGTGCGCACCGAGAAGCGGCCCACCGTGTTCTGGGCGCCGCGCGGCAACGCCAAGGGCAAGATCAGCCTGACGCTGTGGTTCCACCAGTCGCTCGACATCCTGTGGCTGGTCAACGGCGTGATCTTCGTGGTGCTGCTGTTCGCCAGCGGGCACTGGTTGCGGATCGTGCCGACCAGCTGGGAGGTGTTCCCGAACGCGCTCTCGGCACTGCTGCAGTACGTGTCCTTCGACTGGCCGACCGAGAACGGCTGGAACAACTACAACAGCCTGCAGTTGCTGGCCTACTTCACCACGGTCTTCATCGCCGCGCCGCTGGCCGCGATCACCGGGTTCCGGATGTCGGGGCTGTGGCCCAAGAAGGCAGAGGGCCTGTCTAAGGCCTACCCGGTCGAGTGGGCGCGCGCGCTGCACTTCCCGATCATGCTGTACTTCGTGGCGTTCATCGTGGTGCACGTCGCCCTGGTGTTCCTCACGGGCATGCTGGCCAACCTGAACCACATGTTCGCGTCGACAGACGTCGTCTCGTGGGTCGGCTTCTGGGTGTTCGTCGGTGCCGTGGTCGTGATGGCGATCGGCTGGATCGCCGCCCGCCCGCTGGTGCTCGCGCCGATCGCCAAGGTGTTCGGAAACGTCTCCGGGCGCTGAACCGAGAACGACGAAGCCCCCTCCGGACGGAGGGGGCTTCGTCGTGAGAGACGCGGTCAGCGCACGAAGCGCACCTCGGTGAGCGTCTCGCCGAGGAACGGCTCGGTGTGGCTGGCGCCGTCGAGCGTGAAGCCGTTGCGCACGTAGAAGCGATGCGCGCGGGGGTTGTCGTCGGCGACCCAGAGGTAAAGCTCCTCACCCTGGTCGACGGCGGCGTCGAACAGGCGCTGGCCGAGGCCGGTGCTGTGCCACTTGTCGAGCAGGTAGATGAAGTAGAGCTCGCGGTTGCGCGGGGCATCCTTGTCGCGAGCGGGGCCGGAGCCGACGAAGCCGACGATCTCGCCGTCGACGAGCGCGGCGCTCATCCGGAAGTCGTCGCCCTGGCGGGCCCAGTTGACCCAGAGCTCGGCGAGGCGCTTGGGCGACACCTTCTCGAGGGCGGCCTTGCTGATGAGGTGGTCGTAGGTCTCGTGCCAGGTCTGTGCGTGGACGCGGCCGAGTGCTTCCGCATCCGCATCGCGGACCGGACGGACGATGATCTCGGGCTGGGCTTCGGCGCTCATGCCCGTGACTCTACGCGCGGTGGCCGTGGAGGTGAAATCGACAGGGACACACGGGGTGACCATGTCCTACTTCTACAACCACTTTGCGGCATCCGTTGCCGATAGCTACTGTCAGACCTCGTGAACGTGATCTGGCGCACCCTCCTCGTCATCCAGCAGGCCCGACGTCGCGTACGCCGCGGGGCGGCCCTCGAGCCCGCCGAGGTCAGCAGCATCCGTCTCACGACGCTGCCCACCGACATCGACATCCTGCGGCACATGAACAACGGCAGGTATCTGTCGCTGTTCGACCTGGGGCGATGGGACCTGCTGATCCGCACGGGACTGTTCGACGAGATGAAGCGCCGCGGCTGGTACGCGGTCGTGTCCAGCGAGACCGTCACCTTCCGCAAGTCCCTCGAACTGTGGCAGCGCTTCGACGTCGAGTCCCGCATGGTCGGCCATGACGACAAGGCCATCTTCCTCGAGCACCGCGCCGTCGTGGACGGCGAGATCTACGCCCGCGTGATCGTCCGGGCCCGGATGCTGCGCCGCAGCGGCGGCACGGTGCAGCACGACGAGCTGTTCGCAGCCGTCGGCCACCCCGAGGGCGTGCCCGGTGTCGACGCGTGGATCCACGACTGGGCCGGCGCCTCCGCACTGCCTCCCACCAAGGCCGAGGCTCCGAGCATCTGGCGCTGACCGTTTGCAGATTGCGTAACTTTCTCGGTTCTTTCCTCGTCATGGGTGGCGGATTGCTCGCTGAACGTCAAGTCCGTCAGTAATCTGAGCACACCCCCGACACCGCCATCGGCGGCGGTTCCCCGATGCTGCGTGCTGCGTGCAGCCGGGGGTGACGGAAGGAATGATGTGACACAAGAACGTGTGACACAACTCGGAATCGTGCGCGAGGCCGGTGGAGAGGCGCGCGTCGCCGCGACGCCCGCCACGGTGCGCACCCTGCAGGACCTCGGCTATCGGGTCGTCGTCGAGAAGGATGCCGGCGGCTCCGCCTCATATCCGGATGACGCGTACACCGAGGCCGGCGCGACCATCGTCGATCGCGAGGCGGCCTGGGGGAGTGCGGTGGTGCTCGGCATCAACGCCCCCGGACCCGACGAGATCGCCCTGCTGGCAGACGGAGCGACCGTGGTCGCACTGCTCTCGCCGGCGCTGCGCCCCGACCTCGTCGAGGCGCTCGCGCAGCGCGGAATCACCGCGGTCGCGCTCGACGCGGTTCCCCGCATCTCGCGTGCCCAGTCGATGGATGTGCTGAGCTCCATGGCGAACATCGCCGGTTACCGCGCAGTGGTCGAGGCCGCCAACGAGTTCGGCCGCTTCTTCACCGGGCAGGTCACCGCCGCAGGCAAGGTGCCGCCGGCCAAGGTGCTCGTCGCCGGTGCTGGTGTGGCCGGACTCGCGGCGATCGGAGCGGCATCCAGCCTCGGCGCGATTGTCCGCGCGACCGACCCGCGGCCCGAGGTGGCCGACCAGGTCACCTCGATCGGCGGAACCTACCTACCCGTCGACGTCGAGGTCGCGGCATCCACCGACGGCTACGCCAAGGCGACCAGCGCCGACTACGACCGCCGAGCGGCGGAGATCTACACCGAGCAGGCGGCCGACGTCGACATCATCGTCACCACCGCGCTGATCCCGGGGCGCGCGGCACCCCGGCTGATCACAGCGGCGGATGTCGCGCTGATGAAGCCGGGCAGCGTGATCGTCGACATGGCGGCAGCCCAGGGCGGCAACGTGGAGGGCTCGGTCGCCGGAGAGCGGATCGTCACTCCCAACGGTGTGATCATCCTCGGCTACACGGACCTGGCCTCGCGGCTTGCCGCGCAGGCATCCCAGCTCTACGGCACGAACGTCGCCAACCTCGTCGCGCTGCTCACGCCGGGCAAGGACGGCACGCTCGCGATCGACTTCGACGACGTCGTGCAGCGCTCGGTCACCGTCGTGCGCGACGGCGAGGTCACCTGGCCGCCGCCCGCGGTGCAGGTCGCCGCTGCGCCCGCCACCCTTCGGCAGGCTCAGGGACCGGGCACAGGGAAGGATGCCGCACCCGGCGCATCGGTGGAGAAGAAGCCGATGAGCGCCGGCCGCAAGGCCCTGCTGATCGGCGTCGGCATCGTCGCGCTGTTCGTGGTGAACCTGTTCGCCCCGCCGCCGCTGCCGCAGCACTTCACCGTGCTGATGCTCGCCGTCGTGATCGGGTTCTACGTGATCGGGAAGGTGCACCACGCCCTGCACACGCCGCTGATGTCGGTGACCAACGCCATCTCGGGCGTGATCGTCGTCGGCGCCATGCTGCAGGTGACCACTCCTAACCCGGTCGTGCAGGTGCTCGCCGCGATCGCCATCCTGCTCGCCAGCATCAACATCTTCGGAGGGTTCGCGGTGACCCGCCGAATGCTCGCCATGTTCACGAAGGGAGCCGACAAGTGACCGTCGACGCCCTCGCCGGCGCGGCCTACATCGTCGCCGCGCTGCTGTTCATCCTGAGCCTCGCAGGGCTCAGTCGCCACGAGTCCGCCCGTTCCGGCGTGATCTACGGCATCGCGGGCATGGTCATCGCGCTGCTCGCGACCCTCGCCCTGACCGTCGCAGACGCCTGGGGCGGATCCGGCTCCACCATCGGGCTGGTCCTGCTCGTGGTCGCGGTCATCGTCGGCGGGGCGATCGGCCTGTGGCGCGCCCGCGTCGTCCAGATGACGGGGATGCCGGAGCTCATCGCCCTGCTGCACAGCTTCGTCGGCCTCGCCGCGGTGCTCGTCGGCTGGAACGGCTACCTCGCGCACGAGGCGATCGCTCCCGAGCTGGTCGGCATCCACAACGCCGAGGTGTTCATCGGCATCTTCATCGGCGGCGTGACCTTCACCGGGTCGATCGTCGCGTACCTGAAGCTGTCGGCGAAGATGTCGTCGAAGCCGCTGATGCTGCCGGGCAAGAACGTCCTGAACATCGGCGCGCTGGTCGTGTTCCTCGCGCTGACCGTCTGGTTCGTCGCCGACCAGCAGCTCTGGCTGCTGTTCGCGGTGACCGCGCTGTCGTTCGCGCTCGGCTGGCACCTGGTGGCGTCGATCGGCGGCGGCGACATGCCCGTGGTCGTCTCGATGCTGAACAGCTACTCGGGCTGGGCGGCGGCCGCGGCGGGCTTCCTGTTGAACAACGACCTGCTGATCGTCACCGGTGCGCTGGTCGGGTCCTCGGGTGCCTACCTGTCGTACATCATGTGCAAGGCGATGAACCGGTCGTTCCTGTCGGTGATCGCAGGAGGGTTCGGCATCGTGGCATCCAGCTCGGGAGACGAGGACTACGGCGAGCACCGCGAGATCAGCGCAGATGCCGCGGCAGGCATGCTGTCCGGCGCGCAGAGCGTGATCATCACCCCCGGTTACGGCATGGCCGTCGCGAAGGCGCAGTACCCGGTCGCCGACCTGGTCGCGAAGCTGCGCGAGCGCGGCGTGGACGTGCGATTCGGCATCCACCCGGTCGCCGGCCGCCTGCCCGGCCACATGAACGTGCTGCTGGCGGAGGCGAAGGTGCCATACGACATCGTGCTGAGCATGGAGGAGATCAACGACGACTTCGCGAAGACGTCGGTGGTGCTCGTGATCGGCGCGAACGACACCGTGAACCCCGCCGCCGCGGAGGACCCGGGCAGCCCGATCGCGGGCATGCCGGTGCTGCGGGTGTGGGAGGCCGAGAACGTGATCGTGTTCAAGCGCTCGATGGCCGCCGGCTACGCGGGCGTGCAGAACCCGCTGTTCTTCCGCGACAACGCGCAGATGCTCTTCGGCGACGCCAAGGAGCGGGTGGAGGACATCATCCGGGCGCTGTAAGCCTGGGCGAGACCTCGAGAGCCGCGCGAGACCCACGTCCAGGACGTGGGTCTCGCGCGCATCTGGGGAGGTCGTGCGGATCTCAATGGGACAGTTGGAAGAGCAGCAGCGCCACAGCGCCCACCAGCCAGTAGCCGCCGAGGAGCGCGGGGAGGGCGCTGAGCGCCAGCCCGACCACGCCCATCCAACTCGGCTGCGCGCGCCGCACCGCCGCGATCTCGACGGTCAGGCAGAGCGCGACGATGAGGGCGAGCACGGGACCGGCGACCACGATCGGCCCGAAGACGGCCTCACCCGGAAACGTGTTCAGCCAGAGGATCGTCCCGATCGCGGTCAGCACCGAGATCACCCCTGCGGCGAGCGCCGCGATCGCCAGGCCGGATATGCCGTGTGCCCCAGTGCGTGACATGGCGGCATCGTAGTCCTCGGTTCCGCCTTGTGACAGGGCCGCTGCGGTCGCTGCCGTTGCCGCGCGCATCCAGGTCGCACTTCGTCCCGTTCCGGACACGGAGCACCGCTCGCGTCGCGATTGGTCTCGTTCTGCGCGCTTGTTTCAGGGGCGGACTGCTGTCTGGATGCCGGAGAGCGGGGTGTTCCGGGGCGGACTGCGACCGGAAGGGGCGAAGAGGGAGGGAGCCGCCGGGCGGCTCAGGCTCCGGGGCGGACGTACCGGTGCTCGGGGCGGCCTGTCGAGCCGTAGCGCAGGCGCACCTCGATGAGCCCCCGGGTAGCGAGGGCCGCGAGATGACGCTGCGCGGTGGCGCGCGAGACACCGGCGCGTTCGGCGATCTCGGCGGCGGACGCCTCGTCCCCGCCGAGATGCCCGAGGATCAGCGTCTCGGTGGCAGAGCGCCCGGTGGACACGGGCTCGCCGCCGCCGTGCAGGATGGCGAGCGCGCGATCGATCTGCTCCTGGTTCGTGCCGCGGTTCTCGGGGAGCAGGTTGCGGAACCGCGCATAGGCGTCGAGTCGTGTCTCGAGCACCTGCGACTCGAAGGGCTTCGTCAGCACCGACAGCGCTCCGGCGCGCAGCGCACGGCGCACCGTGCTGCCGTCGGCCGCCGCCGAGATCAGGATGGCGTCGATCGGATGCGAGGCGATGAACCGCACGCCGTCGCCGTCCGGCAGATAGGCGTCGACGAGCATCAGGTCGGGGGAGTGCTCCTGCACCGCGCGGAGCGCGGCGGCCAGCGTCGGGGCGGTGCCGACGGCCCGGAAGCCGGGGCGCGCGTCGACGATGTCACGGTGCAGGCCGGCGACGCGGAAGTCGTCGTCGACGATCAGGACGCGGAGCGGCTCGGTCATGCTTCGCCCTCTCGGTGGGAATCCAGAGCATCGGGGATGCGCGCGCCGAACACCGCGCCGCCGTCGGGCCCGCCGCGGTCGATGACCCACACGTCGCCACCGCGCCGTCTGCTCAGATCGCGGGCCAGGGCGAGCCCGAAGCCGCGCCCGTGCACGGCATCCGGATCGAGCCCGGGGCGCTCGCCGCGGCTGAACGGATCGACGCCCTCGTCGATCCCGGCGCCGGAGTCGGACACGGTCATGACCAGTTCCGCGCCGTCGCCGAAGAGGCCGACCTCGACCCACGTCTGCGGTGCCGAGCGGGCCGCCTGCACCGCGTTGTCGACGAGGTTCCCCAGCACAGCGGCGACGTCCTCGACGGCGAGCACGCCACCGGTGACGAGGGTGTCCTCCGAGACGCGCAGCTGCACGCCGCGCTCGCGCGCGGCATCCGCCTTGGCCCCGAGAACCGACTGCAGGAAGGCATCCGGCACCCGCTCGATGCCCGGCACCGCGGGGTCGACGGCCCCGCGGGAGAGCAGGTCCCCGAGGAAAGCCCGCGCATCGGGGGCGCGCTGAGCGTCGAGCAGCCCTGCGGCGACATGCATCCGGTTGGCGAACTCGTGCCGCTGCACCCGCAGCGCCTCGGTCATGGCCTGCACGGAGGCGAGCCGTGCGGCGAGCGCCTCCACGTCGGTGCGGTCGCGCAGCACGATCACCTCGCCGAGATCACGGCCATTGCGCACGACGGGACGCACGTCCAGATAGGCGACCCGTCCGCCGATCACCGTCTCGACGCCGTCGGGACCCCGCGCCGCATCCAGCAGCTCGGTGTCCAGCCCCAGGGCCGTGAGCGGACGACCGACGGCGTCGGCGCCCAGCATGCGCTCTGCCGCCCGGTTGCACACGCGGACCGTGCCCTTCGGGTCGACCGCGACCACCCCGTCGCCCACGCCGTCGAGCACCGCAGCCTGGTTCTGCACGAGGGCGACCAGCTCCTCCGGCTGCAGGTCGAGAGTCAGTCGCGTGAACCGGCGCCGCACCAGTGCCGACGCGATCGCCGCCAGCAGCAGCGCCGCCACGGCGGCGACCGCGATGCCGCCGAGCAGCAGCGGCAGATTGCTGAACACGCTCGCCCGCTCGAAGCCGACGCTGACCTCTCCGATCGGCTCGCCGCCGCCGACCGGGAGCACAGGGACCTTGGCGCGAGCGGACTCGCCGAGCGTGCCGGTCTCCCAGGCGACCACCTCATGGCCGGCCAGGGCCTGCTGGTAGCCGGTGCTCACCCGTTCGCCGAGCTGCTCGGGGCGGGGATGCGCGAGGCGGATGCCGTGGTCGTCGGTGACCACGACGAAGAGGGCGCCGGTGCGGGCCGTGACGTCCTGTGCAATGCGCTGCAGATCGTCGTCCTTCAGGTCGGCGGCGCTCGGTGTGCCGGGGTCCGCGGAGTAGAACGCGACGCGGCGCTGCACGTCGGGGTCCTCGGCGAGCGTGCGCGCGATGTTGAGGGCGGACTGCTCCGCCGAGATGCGCAGCTGCTGCACCGAGATCCAGCCGAACACCGCCGAGCAGACAGCGACGACGGCGACCACGGTGACGAGCTGCGTGATCAGCATCCGGGTCGCGAAGCGCATCCGCGCACCTCCTGTCGAACATGCTGAGTTTAATGCGCAGAACGCCGATCAATGCGCTGTAGCGCGCGCGGCGGATCGCGGGTTCGTACTCTCGCTCAGATGCACCACGCGGTGCACCCCGACACACACGACGAGGGAGTCGACATGCTCACGATGTCCGGCCTGCTGGCAGCCGCGGACGAGGCGCCGGTCTACAACACGGCGTTCACCCCGCCGGATGGAGTGCTCGTGGTCCTCGGGTTCGCCATGGTCCTGGTGTTCATGACGCTGATCATGACCAGGCGCCTCACCCCGATGGTGGCCCTGATCCTGGTGCCGACCGTGTTCGGCCTGTTCGCGGGCGCAGGGCTCGGGCTCGGCGACATGGTGCTGGACGCCATCGGGACCATGGCGTCCACCGCGGCGCTGCTGATGTTCGCGATCATGTTCTTCGGGCTCATGATCGACGTCGGCCTGTTCGACCCGCTCATCCGGCTCATCACGCGGCTGCTCGGTGACGATCCGGCGAAGATCGTGCTCGGCACGGCGATCCTCGCCGCCGCCGTCTCGCTCGACGGCGACGGATCGACGACCTTCATCATCACGACCTCCGCGATGCTGCCGCTCTACCTGCGCCTGGGGATGAGCCCCGTCGTGCTCACCTGTGTCGCCGGCCTGATGAACGGCACGATGAACATCGTGCCGTGGGGCGGACCGACCGTCCGCGCCGCGACCGCGCTGAAGCTGGATGCCACCGACGTGTTCGTGCCGATGATCCCGTCGATGATCGCGGGAATCATCATCTCGCTCACCTTCGCGTGGTTCCTTGGTCTGTCCGAGCGACGTCGTCTGGCCGGCAGCGTGGACACCTCGCGCATCTCCGGAGAGCCCGGTGCCGTGACCGGCGGCGTGCAGCGCATCCTGCGCAGAGCCGACCCGAAGCCCGGCGCGCGCGCCGAGCTGCACACCGGCAACATCGTCACGGTCGCCGGCGGTCACGGCGGCGTCGGAACCGCGCAGCTCGTCGACGCGACCGACACCGCGATGGCCGACACGATGCTCGACCCGAACCGCCCGACGCTGCGTCCGAAGCTGATCTGGTTCAACCTCGCCCTCACGATCGCCGTGATGGTGCTGCTGGTGATGGACATCTTCCCGCTCGCCTACGTGTTCATGGTCGGTGCCGGCCTGGCGCTGGTGATCAACTTCCCGAAGCTGAAGAGCCAGGCCGACGAGATCGTGCAGCACGCGCCGTCGATCGTCGGCGTCGTCTCGATGGTGCTCGCCGCCGGCGTGCTGGTGGGCGTGCTGAACGGCACCGGGATGGTCGACGCCATGGCCTCGTGGATCACCACCGTCATCCCCGCATCGATGGGCCCGTTCCTGGCCGTCATCACGGGTGTGCTGTCGATCCCGTTCACGTTCTTCATGTCGAACGACGCGTTCTACTACGGGATCCTCCCCGTCCTCTCGCAGAGCGCCGCGCACTTCGGCATCGACCCGGTGGAGATGGCCCGCGCCTCGATCACGGGGCAGCCGGTGCACCTGCAGTCCCCGCTCGTGCCCGCGATCCTGCTGCTGGTGTCCCTGGCGAGCGTCAACCTCGGCGACCACCACAAGAAGGTGCTGTGGCGCGCCGTGATCGTCTCGCTGGCGATGCTGGTGGTCGGCGTGCTGGTTGGCGCGATCCCGTTCGCCGGCTGATCACACCGCAGGATGGTCGGCACGGTACCTTGTTCTCGTGCTGACCATCCTCGCCACCACCGGCCGCGTGCTGCTGCGCCACTGGCCGGCACTGCTGGCGTGGTACCTGGGCGGCATCCTGGTGCACTACTGGGTGACGGCGCTCGCCGGCTTCGTCGGCGCCTACAACTCCACCGGCGGTCTGCTGATCCTTCCGGTCGCCGTGCTGGCACGGCTGGTCAGCATGGTCGGGATGCTCCTGGTGCTGCGCGACGGGCTGCGATCGCTGCAGGCCGTCGCCCCGCTGCCCGAGTCGGCAGCCGAAAGGCGCCGCACCTTCGTGACCGCGCTGCTGGCGAGCATCCTGCCGTTCTTCGCGGTGTACTCGGCGCAGGGGATGCTGCGCGAGGATGCGCAGTCCTACGCGCTGCGCGCGCTGGCGAAGACCCGGGAGGAGATCGGCGCGACGCTCGGCACCGACCGCACGTTCGACCCGGGTGACAATGTGCTCGACCTGTCGTTCAACGTCTGGACGATCTCGGTCATCGTCATCGCGTTCGCCGCACGCTGGGCGTGGGGGCGCTGGGCGGATCGTCTGCCGAAGGGGCTTTCCCTGCTGGCCGTGTACTGCGAAGTCGTGTGGGTGTTCTTCTCGCTGATCCTGCTCGGGCAGCTGACGGACTCCGTGAACGGCTGGGTGGACACCCGCGTGGCGATGGCGTGGGTCGCCGACGCCCGCGAGACGGTCTCCGGCTGGTTCGTCCCGTTCGTGTGGCTGGGCGACGGGATCGGCTGGCTGCTCTCGCAGGTGGGCCCGGTGCTGCTCGCTCCGCTCGCCTGGCTCACCGTCGCCGGTGTGGTGTTCGGGCAGGCGATCGTCGCCGAGAAGCTCAGCATCCAGCACAGACTCGTCACCGAGATGCGTGAGCGCGCGGCGCGCGTGCCGAACCCGGTGATGCGACGGCTGCGCGATCTCGGCACCGAGCTGGGCTCGCGGTTCGTGCCGATCTGGCGCGCGATCCTGCTGATGTGGCGTGCGGGCCCGGTGATCATCGCCTCGTACGCGCTGCTGTACACCGTGGTCATCGTGGGGGAGTCGTGGCTGCGCTATGGCGAGAGCCGCCTGATCGGACCGCACGACCTGAGCACGTTCTGGGTGGTGTACTGGCCGGTGATCTACCTGCTGCCGCCGCTGATCATCGAGCCGATCCGCCTCTCGCTGATCGCCGCCGCCTACGACACCACGTTCGGGATGCTGCGACGCGCGCAGGACGCTCGGACGGATGCGGATGCCCCGACCACGGCGGAGGAGGCGGATGCCGCGGCGATCACCGCCGCGGCCGGCGTGCTGCCGACCGCGCCGCTGCCGGCCGGCGCCCCGGCACCCGTTGCCGCCCCGCCCGCGATCTGATCAGGGATCGATGCTGAATCGGACGTACTCGGAGCCGGGTCTGTGCGGCTCGATCACGACCCAGTACGGACCTTTCGCGTCGTCGGGGACGACGTAGGGCAGCACCAGCTGGTAGGGCTTCGCCTTCTCGTCCTCCGAGAACGTGACGCAGGTCTCCGGTTCGTCGGAGTTGTACTGCACACCGAGCTCGAGCCGTGCGGTGTCCCACTCGCGCCCGGTGCGCTGCTCGATGAGCCGCGGCGGAAGGCAGTAGGTGCCCTTGTCGTCGTGCGGGGTGACGTCGATGCCGACCAGGATGACCGTCGAGTTCTTCGGAACGTCCAGGCCGGTGGTGTCGGTGAGTGCCTTCGACTTGATCGGCCCCCAGGTCGACTTCGCGAGGTCGACGGTGCCGGACTTTCCGACATCCACGGCCCAGAGCGGCTGAGAGGAGTCGGGGAAGGCGTGCTTCCACTCCCACCAGGCCGCGCCGAGCACGGTGGCGGGGAGGAGGACGGCCAGGGCGATGAGCGCCGCGGAGTTGCTCCGCCACCATCCGCGGCGCTGCGCGGTCATTTCGCCCATCCGATCTCGTCCAGCGTGACCTCGTTGCGGATCGTCACGTCGTCGAGGTCGAGCGCGACCTCGATCACGCCGTCGGGGGCATCGTCGGTGGTTCGGGACAGGATCAGCGTGGCGGGGCCGGCGATCGCGCCCTCGGGCAGTTCGAAGGCGAGACTGCCGTGCCGAGGGACCCCCGTGAACAGGCCCATGTCGCGTGCGGTGGTGCCGCGTTCCGTGGCGGAGAACAGTCGATCTCCGATCCGCAGTCGCGCCACCAGTCGGGTGTTCACCGGAGTCTGCACGGCCGCCGCGTCGATGTCCACCACCAGCCAGGTGCCCTCGGCCCGCCAGCCGCGCTCGTCGACCACGGCGCGCCCGCCCCGAACCTCGGTGACCGTGACGGAGAGGTTGCGGGCCTGGGCGTGCTCTCCGACCGTGGTCGATGTCACGAAGCTCTCGTAGACCGCGTCCTCGGGCTGCTTGATCTGGGTGAGGAACCAGGCCGCGATGACGAGCAGGATCGACAGCACCCAGGGGGCCGCCGTGCGCAGGAGGCCGCGTCGTGGGGGCGCCGGCTCTGCCGCCGGGGTCGCGGGAGGCGCGGGGACGGTCATGGCGTCTCCTCCTCGGGCAGTGCCTCGACGGGGACGGTGACGTACGCGCCGGTGCGGAAGTCGTACCAGTACCCTCCGCGCCCCACGAAGCTGGCCTGGTAGTGCGTGGCGTCGGGCAGCGTGACGCGGATCTCGTCGCCTGCCGAGACGGCATCGGCGTCGACGACCCAGGCCAGCTGCACGCGCGTCGGCACTCCGGGCTGCAGGGTGGACGCGCTGCTCCCGTCCGCGACGCGATTGCGGCTGGGGGCGGCCAGCTTCATGCCGTCGACTCCGATCCCGCCGAGTGCATCCTTCTCACCCGTGGGGCGCGGCTCGTCGAACTCGTTGGTGACGTCGAGCACGACGACGAGAGTGCGCTGCCCCTCCTCGGGCGTGACTCCGCTGCCGCGCACGTACCCGCCGACGCCCGCACTGACCACGGTCATGTCCAGCTGCGAGCCGGTGTAGCTCTCGCCGGCGGAGATCTCGACGGGCTTCGGCTGCTCCTGCGGGGCGAGTCCGCCGAAGGCGGCCGTCGCGCCGAGCAGGATCGCGCCGGCGCCGGTGATGATCCATCCTGTGGGGACCTTGTCGGTCGTCTTCCTCACCCAGGACGTCAGGCGCGCTTCTGACTCCGCGCGCCCTGCCGCGTCGGCATCCGCCTCGTCGTTCTCCCCCACGGGCGCCCCTCCTGTCGGCACAAGCATAAGGTTCCCGGCCCCGCTGTCACCCACGTCATAGGCTGGATGCATGCCAGAGCCGTCTTCGTCCGCGGGGACTCTCCTCGCCGGTGCCGCTGTCGAACTCGCCCGCCGCTGGGTGGCCGAGGAGGCGGCGGAAGAGGTCGACCCCGCCGCCGCCCGCCTCGCCGGAGTCCTTCAGGACCGCAACGGACTGCCGTTCACCCTCGGCTTCGTCGACGGCGTGATGCGTCCGGAGAGCCTCGGCGCCGCAGCATCCACCCTGCACAGGGTCGCCCCGCTGACCCCCGACTTCCTGCCCTGGTACCTGCGCGGGGCGGTGCGTGTCGGCGGAGCCGTCGCGCCGGTGCTGCCGATGCCGACCGTGCCCATCGCCCGTCGCGTGCTGCGCGAGATGGTCGGCCACCTCATCGTCGACGCCCGGCCCGAGAAGCTGGGGCCGGCGATCGAGAAGCTGCGCGCCGACGGCTCTCGACTGAACCTCAACCTGCTCGGCGAGGCCGTGCTCGGTGAGGCCGAGGCGAAGCGCCGGCTCGATGGCATCCACGAACTGATCCGCCGCCCCGACGTCGACTACGTGTCGGTCAAGGTGTCGGCGGTGACCAGCCGCATCTCGATGTGGGCCTTCGACCAGGTCGTCGAGGAGACCGCGAAGCGGCTGCTGCCGCTGTACCTGACCGCCGCACTGACGAACACCTTCATCAACCTCGACATGGAGGAGTACCGCGACCTCGACCTGACGATCGCGGTGTTCACCCGCATCCTCGAGGACCCGCGGCTGCGCGACCTCGAGGCCGGGATCGTGCTGCAGGCCTACCTGCCCGACGCCCTTCCTGCGCTGCGCGAACTGACCGCATGGGCGCGCGAGCGCGTCGCGCACGGCGGCGCACGCATCAAGGTGCGCCTCGTCAAAGGCGCGAACCTCGCCATGGAGCACGTCGACGCCGTCACGCACGGCTGGACGCCCGCTCCCTATGACACCAAGCTCGACACCGACGCGAACTACCTGCGCTGCCTGGACGAGGCGCTGTGGCCGCGGAACACCTCCGCGGTGCGGGTCGGTGTCGCCGGGCACAACCTGTTCGACATCGCCTACGCCTGGCTGCTGGCGGGGGAGCGCGGTGTGCGACCCGACATCGAGTTCGAGATGCTGCTGGGCATGGCGCAGGGCCAGGTCAAGGCCGTCTCCCGCGAGGTCGGCAACGTGCTGCTGTACGTGCCGGTGGTCGCGCCCGCCGAGTTCGACGTCGCGATCAGCTACCTGGTGCGCCGCCTCGAGGAGAACGCGTCCCCGTCGAACTTCCTCTCCGCCGCGCTCGACTTCGGCACCCAGCCGCAGCTGTTCGAGCGCGAGAAGATGCGGTTCCTCGACTCGGTCACCCGCTCCCGCGATCACTCGCTGCGCATCGGCCCGCGCCGCCGGCAGGACAGGACGGCTCCCGCGCACGAGTCCGTGCGCCCGGCATCCATGGCTCCCGCTGCCGACGCCGACCTGACCGGCGTCGTGCTGGGCATCGCCGCAGGCACCGAGACGGATGCTGAGGACGAGGACTACCTGCAGACCGCCGTGTACGCACGGCGCGAGGCGACCAGGCCGCAACCGTCGGACGGCCTCCGCCGCGGTCGCGGAGGCGCCGAGCCCGGGGAGGGTGCACCCGGCTTCGCCAACACGGCCGACAGTGACCCGTCGCTCCCGGCGAACCGGGAGTGGGCGCGCGGCGTGTTCGATCGCATCACCGCCGCAGGCGTGTCGCAACTGGGGCTCTCCACCCTCGCCGCGGCGCGCATCGACGACGCGGACGTGCTCGCGGGCACCGTCGGACGGGTGCGGGATGCCGCGGCATCCTGGGCCTCACGCTCGGCGGCGGAGCGCTCCGAGATCCTGATGCGCGCGGCAGCGGCCCTCGAGGCACGGCGTGCAGACCTGATCGAGGTCGCCGCGATCGAGACCGGCAAGGTGTTCTCCGAGGGTGACATCGAGGTCAGCGAGGCCGTCGACTTCGCCCGCTACTACGCGTCGACGGCCAAGGAGCTCGACGCGATCGCCGGCGCCGCGTTCACCCCGGCGCGCGTGACCGTCGTCACCCCGCCGTGGAACTTCCCGCTGGCGATCCCGTCCGGCGGCGTGCTGGCCGCGCTCGCCGCGGGCTCCGGCGTGGTGTTCAAGCCCGCGCACCAGGCCCGCCGCTGCGCCGCCGTCATCGCCGAATGCCTCTGGCAGGCAGGCGTTCCGCGCGATGTGCTGAGCCTGGTGGACATCTCCGAGAGCGGGCTGGGCAAGCAGCTGATCACGCATCCGGACGTCGACAGGGTGATCCTCACCGGGTCGTGGGACACCGCCGCGCTGTTCCGCTCCTGGCGCCCCGACCTGCCGCTGCTCGCCGAGACCAGCAGCAAGAACGCCATCATCATCACCCCCACGGCCGATCTCGACCTCGCGGTGGCTGACCTGGTCAAGAGCGCCTTCAGTCACGCAGGGCAGAAGTGCTCGGCGGCCTCGCTCGCGATCCTGGTCGGGCCCGTGGGGCACTCGAAGCGCTTCGCACGCCAGCTGGCCGACGCAGTGAAGTCGCTGCACGTGGCCTGGCCCTCCGACCCCGAGGCCGAGATGGGCCCGGTCATCGAGAAGCCGCAGGGCAAGCTCGAATGGGCGCTGACCACGCTCGAGGGCGAGGAGAAGTGGCTGATCGAGCCGAAGCGCGTTCCCGGCGACGAAACGGGGCGGCTCTGGACTCCCGGCATCCGCACCGGCGTGCGACCCGGTTCGCGCACCCACCTGGAGGAGTTCTTCGGGCCCGTGCTGGGCATCATGCACGCGCACACGCTCTCGCAGGCGATCAACCTGCAGAATCAGGTGGCCTATGGGCTGACAGCGGGCCTGCACACACAGGACCCCGACGACCTCGCGGTCTGGCTCGACCGGGTGCAGGCCGGCAACCTGTATGTGAACCGCGGCATCACGGGAGCGATCGTGCAGCGGCAGCCGTTCGGCGGCTGGAAGCGCTCCTCGGTCGGCGCCGGTGCGAAGGCCGGCGGCCCGAACTACCTGATCGGGCTGGGCACCTGGCGGGCGCAGTCCCGCGGCAAGACCTCGAAGACCCTGCATCTTCGCGGGCTGGACAGCCGCATCTCGGCCGTGATCGAGGCCGCGCAGCCCTCGCTGGAGTTCGAGCAGTTCGAGCGGCTGCGTCAGGCGGCTCTCTCCGACGCCGTCGCATGGGACCGCGAGTTCGGGCAGGTGCGCGACGTGTCCCAGCTGATCGTGGAGCGCAACCTGTTCCGGTATCGGCCGGTGCCGGTCGCCGTGCGCGCGACCGCGGATGCCGGGCTCGCCGACGTGCTGCGCGTCGTGATCGCCGGCATCCGAGCCGGGGCGCCGTTCCTGCTCTCCGTGCCCGACGGGCTGCCGGCCGCGGTGCGCCGCTTCCTCGGCATCCTCGATCTGCCGATCTCGGTCGAGACGGACGCCGAGTGGATCGATCGCGTGCGCGGAGGGGATGCCGCGGAGCAGGAGGGCGTCGAGGCGGTCGTCGAGCACACGCCGATGCCCGGCCGGGTGCGCCTGGTCGGCGGACGCGACGCGGTCGCCGAGCTGCACGCGGCGCTCGCGACGGCGGTCGCCGGCGACCCCGACATCGCGGTCTACGACGGCGAGGTCACCATGGCGGGCCGCATCGAGCTGCTGCCCTTCGTGCACGAGCAGTCCGTGACGATCACCGCGCACCGCTTCGGCAACCCCGACGACTGGAGCGCGGGCATCATCTGAATGGTGGGCCGCGCGTTCGACTGTCCGGCATCCGGCGTGCGAAAATATGAGTGGCGTGCCTGAGTCGCATCTTCCCCGCACCGCAGCGGGTCGAACTTCCGCAAGGCCCCTGGACAGCGTCCGCCGCATCCTGAATTCGAGGAGCACCCATGACGACGCCTGAGACCGCGACCGCTGTCGCCCCGGCCCGCATCGCCCACCACCGCCGCTACCTGATGTGCAGGCCCACGCACTTCACGGTGAACTACAGCATCAACCCGTGGATGGAGCCGGCCAACCCGACCGACACCTCCAAGGCCGTCGAGCAGTGGCAGAAGCTGTACGACCTGTACCTCGAGCTGGGCCACGAGGTCGACCTCATCGAGCCCCTCGCCGGCTACCCCGACATGGTCTACACGGCCAACGGCGGCTTCGTGATCGACGGTCGCGCCTACGTGCCGGCGTTCTACTACGAGCAGCGCAAGGGCGAGGCCCCGGCGTTCGCCGACTGGTTCCGCGCGAACGGCTTCGACACCGTCATGCCCAAGGAGATCAACGAGGGCGAGGGCGACTTCCTGCTCGCCGGCGACGTGATCCTCGCCGGCACCGGCTTCCGCTCCGCCGGCGACAGCCACCGCGAGGTGCACGAGGTCTTCGGCCGCGAGGTCATCACGCTGAAGCTCGTCGACCCGCGGTTCTACCACCTCGACACCGCGCTGACCATCCTCGACCCGGTCGTCGAGCCCGGCCAGACCGCCGGCATCGCCTACCTGCCGCACGCTTTCGACGAGGCATCCCAGAAGATCCTCGCCGAGCGCTTCCCCGACGCGATCCTCGTCGCCGACGAGGACGGCGCGGTGTTCGGCCTGAACTCGGCGAGCGACGGCTACAACGTCATCATCTCGCCGCGCGCCACCGGCTTCGAGAAGCAGCTGCGCGAGCGCGGCTACAACCCCCTCATGGTCGACCTGTCCGAGCTGCTGCTCGGCGGCGGCGGCATCAAGTGCTGCACCCTCGAACTGCGGGGTGCCTGATGGGCGGCGTCGTCGACACGGCCCTCGAGCCGCACGTCGCCACCAACTACGCACCACTGCCGGTGGTCATCGCACGCGCCGAGGGTGCGTGGGTGACGGATGTCGAGGGCAAGCGCTACCTCGACCTGCTCGCCGCCTACTCGGCGGTGAACTTCGGACACCAGCATCCGGCCGTCGTCGCCGCGCTCACCGAGCAGCTCGGCCGCGTCGCCCTGACCAGCCGCGCCTTCATGAACGACCGGCTCGAGCCGTTCGCCGAGGCCCTCGCCCGGCTGAGCGGCAAGGAGATGGTGCTGCCGATGAACACCGGCGCCGAGGCCGTCGAGACCGGCATCAAGGTCGCGCGCGCCTGGGGCTACCGGGTCAAGGGCGTCGAGAACGGCAAGGCCCGCGTGGTCGTCGCCAAGGGCAACTTCCACGGCCGCACCACCACGATCGTCAGCTTCAGCGACGACGAGGAGGCGCGCGCGCCGTTCGGCCCGTTCACGCCCGGCTTCGACCAGGTGCCCTACGGCGACGCGGATGCCATCGCCGCGGCCATCACCGACGACACGGTCGCCGTTCTGGTGGAGCCGATCCAGGGCGAGGCCGGAGTCATCATCCCGCCCGAGGGCTACCTGCGCCGCATCCGCGAGATCTGCGACGAGCGCAACGTCCTGTTCATCGCCGACGAGATCCAGTCCGGTCTCGGCCGGGTCGGCGAGACCTTCGCCTGCGACCGCGAGGGCGTCGTGCCCGACCTGTACCTGCTGGGCAAGGCGCTCGGCGGCGGCATCCTCCCGGTGTCGGCCGTCGTCGGAAACCGCGACGTGCTGGGCGTCATCCGCCCCGGTGAGCACGGCTCGACCTTCGGCGGCAACCCGCTGTCGGCGGCCGTCGGCCTTCGGGTGGTCGAGATGCTCGAGTCCGGCGAGTTCCAGGAACGCGCACGCGCGCTCGGCGAGCACCTCGCAGGCGCGCTGCAGCCGCTGATCGGCCACGGTGTGACCGCAGTGCGCATCGCGGGCCTCTGGGCCGGAGTCGACATCGACCCGGAGCAGGGCACCGGACGCGAGGTCGCCGAGAAGCTCATGGAGCGCGGCGTGCTCGTCAAGGACACGCACGGCCAGACCATCCGCATCGCACCGCCGCTCGTGGTCCGCGCGACCGAGCTGGACTGGGCCGTCGAGCAGCTGAGGCTCGTGCTGGGGGCCTGAGAGTCAGCAATCCCCTGCGAGAAGCGCCTCCCGGCGCGAGACTCAGCGCGTGAGCGCTCGTCTCGTGTCGGGAGGCGCTTTTCGGTCAGGTCAGTCCTTCAGGAACGGCCCGGTGTCCTGCTCGCGCACCGTCGGGTCGTCGAGGCCGGCCAGCTCGTCCTCGCCGACGAGTTCGTCGATGTCGAGTGTCGATGGCGACGCATCGCCGTGGCTCTCGGCCGACAGCGCGCCCGGCGTGATCCGGATCGGCTCGGTCGGCGCCACAGGCAGGCCGAAACGACGCTGGATCCGCCGCATCCACCGCGGCTGCGCACCGAGCACGCCTGTCTCGTCGTGCGATTCGACCTCGAGCCCGTAGTACTCGCCGATCCTGTCGATGAACTGCGCCCGCTCGGCCTTCGCGTACGCGCGGCGCTCGCGGGTGAACGCCACGACCGTCGACCAGCACATCAGCAGCATCACCACGCTGAACGGCAGGGCGATGGTGATCGCCGCGGTCTGCAGCGCCGTGAGGCCGCCCGAGAGCAGCAACGAGATGGCCAGCAGGGCGGTGATCGCGACGAAGAACGTGCGGATCCAGCGCTTCGGCTCCGGCTTGCCGCCGGTGGCGATCATGCCCATCACCAGAGCGCCCGAGTCCGCGGACGTGATGAAGAAGATCGCGAGCAGCACGATCGCGCCGACGCTGACGATCGCCGAGCCCGGCACGTGCTGCAGCATCTCGAACAGCGCACCCTGCAGGTCGACCTGCCCGTCGGGGCCGGTCAGCGTGCCCGGGTTCGCGAGCTCCATCGCGAGTGCCGAGCCGCCGAGCACCGAGAACCACAGGATGCCGATCAGCGTCGGCACCAGGATCACGCCGACCACGAACTCGCGCACGGTGCGGCCCTTCGAGACCCGGGCGATGAAGATCCCCACGAACGGCGCCCAGGAGATCCACCAGCCCCAGTAGAACGAGGTCCAGGACGCCTGCCACTGCTCGCCCGCCTCGCCCTGGAAGGCGCTGACGTTGAACGACAGGCCGACGAAGTTCTGGATGTAGTAGCCGATCGACTGCACGAAGTCGCGCAGCAGGAACTCTGTGGGTCCGACCGCCAGCAGATAGAGCACGAGCAGGCCCGCGAGCATCAGGTTGATGTTCGAGAGCCATTTCATGCCCTTGGTCACGCCCGACAGCACCGACATCAGCACGAACACCGAGATGATCAGGATCAGGACGACCTGAGTCGTCTCATCGGGGTCGGCGATGCCGGCGGTGTGCAGGCCCGAACTCATCTGCAGCACGCCGAGACCGAGCGAGGTGGCGACGCCGAACAGAGTGCCGACCAGGGCGATGACGTCGATCGCGTGCCCCCAGCCGCCCTCGACACGCTTGCCGAGCAGCGGCTCCAGAGTCCACCGGATCGACACCGGCCGGCGACGCCGGTGGATGGCATAGGCGAGCGCGAGGCCGATCACCACGTAGATCGACCAGGCGTGCACGCCCCAGTGCAGGTAGGTCTGCCCGAGAGCGGCCTGAGCGAGCTGCTCGGGGGTGCCGGTGACGCCGGGGCGCGGGTTCGCGAAGTGGCTGAGCGGTTCGCTCACGCCGTAGAACACCAGCCCGATGCCCATGCCTGCCGCGAACAGCAGCGAGAACCAGCTGATCAGCGAGAACTCCGGCTCCTCGTCATCGCGGCCGAGCTTGATGTCGCCGAACCTGCTGAAGCCGAGGAACAGGCAGAACGCGACGAAGAACGCCGCGATCAGCACGTAGTACCAGTTGAAGGCGTTCACGATCGTGGTCTGGATGGTCTGGAACAGCGCCTCGGCGATCTTCGGCGCCAGCAGGGCGAACAGTACGAACAGCACGACGATCGCTGCGGAGGGCCAGAACACCCACCCCAGCACCTCTGGCGATCGGCGCTTCGCGCCCGCCCTCGCTTTCTGTGCTGCGCCCGTCGGATCAGCCCCGCCTCTGTCTCCGGTCATGCCTCCACGCTATCCGCGGGTGTTGCCCGCCGACAGGGCATGACACGGGAGTCGGAGGATCGAAGGGGCGCGGATACCCTGGTGCGGTGAGCGAGACGAGCGAAGCCGTGGACGCGCCGACGGCCCGCGAGGTCCCGCCGGACCGGTTCCTGTCCTTCGTGTGGCAGGCCTGGCCGTGGATGAACTGGCTGATGCCGGCGTTCTTCTGCGTGAGCGGCCTCTTCCGCGAGGGAGGCTGGATGGCCCTGATCATGCTCATGGTCTCGCCGATCCTGATCCCGGCCGCCGGCCTGCTCCAGTCCCTGCCGAGGATGCTGCTGCGCAGGAGCGGTGCCCGTCAGGCTCCTGCGCCGATCGCGCCTCTGCTCTTCGTGACCTGGTGGAGCTGGTTCCTGCTGGCGATCTCGATGCAGGATGCCGGCGACGGCCCCACGACGCCGTCGATCCTGGAGAACATCACCGGCACCATCCAGTCCTCGTCCTTCCTCGGCGCGGTCCTGGGGGCCGCGGCGCTGGGGATCCTGTTGTCGGGGTTCGCGATCCTGATGCTCGCCGTGACCCTGCCGCGCGGTGCCGCCTCCTCGCGACCGTGGCGGATCACCGCGATGGTCTCGGTCGTCGCCGTGCCGGCGCTGATCTTCGGGTTCGTGTTCGCGTTCGCCTCCGCAGCGGCGGCCGAGGTGCAGGCTCGGACCGATGCCGCGGGCGACACCGTCGCAGAAGCGCAGGCGCGAAGTCTCGAAGAGCAGGGCCAGCTGGCCGCGCAGCGCTACGAGAAGAACCAGCGCACGCTGTCCGAGGTGCGCGCGCTCATCGCGCCGGACGGCTGGGCAGAGGCGGCCGGCGGCGGCGCTCCCACCCGGGATGCGCCGGGATGCAGCAGAGAGGTCGACTGCTACGACGTGTTCGCCGGCTTCAGCAGCGATGCATTCGGTGAGGACGGGCCGCGGATCGACCTCGACGCACTGGAGACCCGGCTCACCGCGCAGGGGTGGGAGAAGGGGCGCTGGTTCGGCGCGGAGGATCGGGGGCTCGTGGTGACCGACGCCGACGGGGCTGAGCTGACGGTCACCGACTGGGGCGAGATCTCGCTGAACAGCCCGGCCTGGTGGGGCGACTGGTACGACTTCGCCGATCAGATCGAATCCGATCGGGACATCGCCGATCAGGAGCTCGCGCCGACGTACGCCGCCGACGAGTGGCCGCCGCTCTGATCAGTCCTGCATCCGCCGCTCGGCGCGCACCGTCTCCCATTCGTCGACGATCTCCGGCATCCGACGTGCCATGAAGCGGAAGAACTCGGCCATCTCCTCGGCACGATCGTGCGCGACGTGATCCGCGGCGTGCGCGGCGCCGATGGCGTCGATCTGCGTCGCCAGGCTCTCGTAGATGGGGGAGTTGTTGGTCATCAGGCCGTACCACGTGTCCGGGATGATCTCGTAGCGCACCAGCCGCTGGTCGGGGCGTGAGATGCGGCGGATCACCATGACCGTCTGCAGGTAGCGCACCGCGCCGGACACGGCGGCGGCACTCACGCCCAACCGCTCGCCGAGCTCACCGGCGGTGTATCCGCCGGCCGGTGCGGCGATCAGAGCCATCATCACGCGGGCCGGCATCCGCGGGAATCCGACCGCGGTGATCACTGCAGCGGCACTCTCGGCAGCATCCACTCCGAGGTGCTCGGCGGTGCCGTCTTCGGCGGTCATGTCAGTCCCCACTTCTCGATCCTCCCAGAGAACCCGCTCCGGTCGCGCGGACGGCTGGTTCCCAGCCTCCCGCACGAGCCGCCCGTGCGACCGGAGCGGAGCACGTCACCCCACCGGATGCAGCTCGCGGCGGCGCATCAGCGACAGGGATGCCACCGCGCCGACCGCGATGGCCAGCACGATCCACCACACGCCGCGCAGATCCACGTCGCCGTTCGCGACGATCGGCGAGACGGCGAACGGCGAGAACTTCGTGGTCCACTCCGGCAGCCCGAACAGGGGCCCGAACATGCCGAACACCGTCGCCAGCAGCACCACGGCCCAGGCCAGCGGGATGGTCGCCCGGGGGATCAGCACGAACAGCAGCGCCGCGACCACCGTGAACACGCACGCGGCGAGCATCTGCCCGAGCCCGACGACCGTGACCACGCGGAAGAGCTCCTTCTTGCCGTCGTTCGCCAGCAGGCCGAGGTAGGCCGCCGCCATCGCCGCTCCGCAGATGATCAGCACCGCGAAGGTCGCCACGAGAACGTAGTCGGTGAGCCAGCGCACGCGTCCGACGGGCTGTGCGAGCACGCTCTCGGCGGTGCCGTGGGCCTCCTCCTGGCGTGCCCGGACCACGATCTGCACGGCCGCGCAGGCCGCGAGTACGCCGAGCATCGTGAAGAACACCGTGATCAGGGTCTCGTCGATCGAGCCCGCCTTGGCGATCTTGTCCAGGATGTCCTGCACGGCCGGATTCGATCCGGAGATCTCACCGGCGAGGCCGCTCAGGGTCGTCGCCAGGATGCCGACCAGGGCTCCACCGATGGCCCAGCCGATGATGCCGCCAGAGGTGAGACGCCACACCAGCGCCTGCGGACGGGACAGAGCCGGCCGCGCGTACCGGCGGCCGTCGCGGGCGGGCACGAAGCCCTCACCCATGTCTCGCACCGACTGCAGCGCGATCGCGATGACCGCGAGCACCAGGCCGAACGCGAGGCCGAGCAGCGCCGGCCCCCATGCGTTCGTGTCGTATGGCCGTGCCTGTTCGGCCCAGCCGAACGGCGACAGCCACACCGGCCAGGCGCTGTCGATGCGGGTGAGATCGTTGCTGGGGGTGCCCGCGACATTGCCGATGCCGTTGATCAGGAACGTCGCGACAAGAATCCAGATGGTGAGCGAGTTCGCGCCGCGCGAGGTGCGCATCAGCTGCGCGGCCATCAGGCCGATGCCGAGGAACGCGATGCCGGAGGTCGCCGTGACGACGCCGGTCAGCCAGGAGCCCTCGGCATCGAGGCCGGAGCCGATCAGCGATGCCGCCACGAGCAGCCCCAGCACGACGTTGGCGAGCAGGCCGAGGAGGAGGGCCGCGACAGTCGGCTTCGTGCGTCCGGCCGGGGTGGCCGCGACCAGCTCGGAGCGGCCCGCCTCCTCATCGCCGCGGGTGTGCCGCACCGCGAGGAACGTGCTCATCAGAGCTGCGAGCATGGTGAGCCAGGGCAGGATCTCGAAGGACAGGAATGCGCCTTCGGAGGCTCCGGACGGCAGGCCGCGGAACATCATGATGACGGGGTTGGCCATCACCGCGGCGAGCACGTCCACGCGGTCGGCGTGGGTGGCGTACGACTGGGTGACACCGGCGAACCCGGCATAGGCCATCATCACCGTGGCGAGGATCCAGAGCAGCAGCTGCAGCCAGTCGCGGCGCAGGCGCTGTCGGAGCAGAGCGGACATCAGCGGGACACCTTCTCCTGGGCACGGCGAGACGCACGCGTCTCGCCCTCGTCCTCGGCGGCGCGGAGGGCGGCGAGGTCGTCGCCGTAGTGCCGCAGGAACAGCTCCTCGAGGGAGGGCGGCTCGATCCGCAGGCCCTCGACCGAGCGCTGCGCGAGCACGGGGAGCACGGCCGGGATCGCGTCGCTGTCGACGGTGAACCGGGCTCGGCCGTCGTCGACGGTGCCGTCGTGCGCCTCAGGGATTCCGGCCAGAGCCGCGGCATCCGTCGCCTCGAACGAGACCTCGGTGCGGGTCAGGTGGCGCAGCTCGGAGAGCGTGCCGGACTCGACGATCTTCCCGGCGCGGATGATGCTGACGCGGTCGCAGAGCAGCTCGACCTCGGAGAGGATGTGGCTGGACAGCAGTACGGTCGCGCCTGCCTGGTGCAGCCGCTGCACCTCGTCGCGGAACACGACCTCCATCAGCGGGTCGAGGCCGCTGGTCGGCTCGTCGAGGATGTACAGGTCGGCGGGGACGGCGAAGGCGGCGATCAGCGCGACCTTCTGCCTGTTGCCCTTCGAGTAGGCACGGCCCTTCTTGCGCGGGTCGAACTGGAAGGCGGTCATCAGGCGCTCCCGCTCAGCGCGATACGCGGCGGACTTCGTCTTGGCGCCGCGCAGTCGCGCGAGGAAGTCGATCGCCTCGCCGCCGGACAGGTTCGGCCACACGCTGACGTCACCCGGCACGTACGCGATGCGTCGGTGCAGGCGGGAGGCGGCGTGCCACGGCTCCTCGCCGAACACGGATGCCTCGCCGCCGGACTTGCGGGCAAGGCCCAGCAGGATGCGGATGGTGGTGGACTTGCCCGCACCGTTCGGGCCGAGGAAGCCGTGCACCTGGCCCGCTTCCACCTCGAGGTCGAGTCCGTCGAGGGCGTGCACGCGACCATAGGTCTTCGTCAGACCGCGCGTGCTGATGATTGTGTTCATGAGAGGCGACAGTACGCCCATTTCATGAATTCGTGAACTACGTGAAGGCGATCCTCACGAAACACTCACGGCGACCGAGTGCCAGCCGGTGGCGCCGTCCGGCGCCGGGGGAGCGGAAGCTCCGGTCTGCGGCTTCCCGTCGGCGCCGATCGCGCGGCAGCGGATGTCGTGATCACCGGCATCCGCGCGCCAGGGAAGCCGCCACTGCACCCACGTGTCATCGGAGATCGCCGTGGCGAGCTCGGCGCGCTGCCACGGGCCGCTGTCGACCTGCACCTCGACGCCGGTGATGCCGGAGTGCGGCTGCCAGGCCACGCCCGCGATCATCGTGTCGCCTGCGGTCAGCGGGGTGCCGGAACGCGGTACGTCGATGCGGGACTGCAGCTTGATCGGACCCTTCGCCGACCAGCCTCGATCGGTCCAATAGGCCGTCACGCGGTCGAAACGGGTGACCTCGAGGTCGGTGACCCACTTCGTCGCCGACACGTAGCCGTACAGGCCGGGGACGACCATCCGCACCGGGAAGCCGTGCTCGAGAGGCAGCGGTTCGCCGTTCATGCCGATGGCCAGCAGCGCGTCGCGGTCGTCGGTGAACACCTCGAGCGGCGTGCCGGCGGTGAAGCCGTCGACCGAGGTGGAGAGCACCATGTCGGCATCGGCATCGGGCTGCGCCCGCTTCAGCAGCTCGCGGATCGGGTAGCCAAGCCAGGTGGCGTTGCCGACCAGGTCGCCGCCGACCAGGTTCGACACGCACGACAGCGTCGCAGTGGTCTCCTGGAGGGGCAGCGCGAGCAGCTCGTCCCAGGTCAGCGTCACCTCGTGCGCGACCATTCCGTGGATGCGCAGCCGCCAGTCCGCGGGGTCGACGGAAGGCACGACCAGTGCAGTGTCGATCCGGTAGAAGTCCTGGTTCGGGGTGATCAGGGGAGTGATGCCGGGGACATCGAGCTCGGCGCCCGCGGGGATCGCCGGGGCGGGGGTCTTGGGCGCCGGCAGACGGATCGCCGTGCGGACGGCCGTGACCGCGGTCGAGCCGGCCCTGGCCAGTGAGCCTGCCACCGCGAGCACGACTCCGGCGGCGGCCGTGCCGGCTGCCCAGCCCAGGAACCTGCGGCGGGAGACTCCGTCGCTCGGTACGGATGCAGGCACGTTGTCGCGCCTGTCGGCGGACACGCCGAGGTCTTGGCCTGCGGGTGTACTTTCCGCCTGCATCCGTACCCGGTTCAGCAGCCGCAGCGCGGTCGCGGCGACGGCGCCGGCGAGCACCGACGGCAGCCAGGCCGTGAACCCGGCATCCGGTCTGGTGAGCGAGAGAATACCGACGCCGACCCCGAGAACCGCGAACGCGACGACTCCTGAGCGCGGCCAGCGCGCCTCGGCCAGGCCGGCCAGGGCGGATGCCGCGAGCAGCACGATCGCGATGCCGATCAGCAGCGCGGTCTTGTCGTTCGTGCCGAACCACGCGATCGCCGTGTCCTTCGCCCAGGCGGGTGCGGCGTCGATCAGCGCGCCGCCGACGACCGCGAAAGGGCTCGATGACGGGGCGAACAGTGCGGCGACGAACTCGCCGGCTCCCGCGCCGAGCAGCGCCGCGGCGACGCCGGCCGCGGCGGCCGGCCAGCGCGTCGTTCGGCTCATGACCTCAGCGTACGAGCGCCAGGCGCCGGCATCCTCGTTTCTCACGGATTCGTAAGCTTCGTCGTCCGCCACTCGGGTCGCATTTCGCCCGGTATGCACGGACCGCGAGGATCCAGATCGCAGTTCAGCCCGGTATACCGCGCGCATAGCGGGTTGAACTGCGACCGGAACGGTGGGGTGCTGCGCATAGCGGGGCGAATTGCGATCGGAACGGTGGGGTGCTGCGCGAACAGGGGCGAACTGCGACCCGAGCGACGAGGGCGCGCGGTCGAAGAGGTCGAGGGGCGCCGTCGTGGGAGGAGACGGCTCGGGCTGACGAAGTCAGTGACGCAGCGCTCGGGAGAACACCGCCATCAGCAGCGCCGCGGCGAACGCCACGAGCATCGTCGTGCCGAGCAGCGTCGCCGAGACTCCGAAAGCCGACACCAGCGGCGGCACGAGCGCACCGACCAGCAGCGTCATCGTGCCGAGCACGGCCGAAGCCGAGCCCGCTCCGCGGGTGATCCGCCCGAGCGCGAGCGCCGTCAGCGCCGGGTTGTTCACGCCGTGCGCCGACACCGCGACGAACAGCGGCACGAGCAGCCACGGCAGTGCCGAAGAGGTCACGGCTGCGAGCACCACAGCGATCGCGGCGGCGAGGCCGACCGTGAGCGCCAGTCGCACCATCCGTGCGCCCGGCACCCGCCCGGCCATCCGCCGGTTCAGCTGTGCCGCGCCCAGGATGCCGAGCGAGTTCACCGCGAACACCGCCGCGAAGCCCTGCGGACTCAGCCCGTACTGCTGCTGCAGCACGAACGGCGACAGCTGCAGATAGGCGAACAGCACGATCCCGGCCAGCGAGAGCGTCAGCGCGGTCAACATGAACCCGCGGTTGCCGAGCGCGGCGCCGATCCCACGGAAGTCGTTCCGGATGCCGCCGCTCGTGCGCTCGTCGCGGGGCAGCGACTCCGGCACGAGCAGCGCCGACACCACCAGCAGCAGGATGCCGATCACGGCGAGCGTCACGAACACGCCGCGCCAGTCGCTGAAGGTCACCACGGCGCCACCGATCAGCGGGGCGAGCACCGGCGCCACGCCCATGACCGCGGCGAGCGTCGAGAACGCGATCATGGCCTCGGTGCCGGAGAACAGGTCGTGCACGACCGCGCGGGCGATCACCATACCGCCGGCACCGCACAGGCCCTGCACCAGGCGGATCGCGATCAGCACCCCGATGGTCGGGGCGAGGGCGCAGAGCACCGAGGTGATCACGAATCCGGCGACGGCGATGATCAGCGGCATCCGCCGGCCGTACCTGTCGCTGATCGGTCCCCACAGCAGCTGACCGATCGCGAGGCCGATCATGCAGGCGCTCATCGTGAACTGCGTGAGCGACTCGGATGCGGCGAGATCATCGCCCAACTGCGGCAGCGACGGCAGATACACGTCGAGCGAGATCGGTCCGAAGGCGGTCAGCGCACCGAGCGCGAGCATGAGTGAGCGCGGATGCCCGTTCGCCATCGGTCAGGCCTCGGACGGCTCTGCGCCCGGCTTCGGCGCACGCGGACGCTCGGCGTCGGGCAGGCGCAGCGGCGTGGTCGACGCGGCGGGGTCGCTGTACGAGGTCGGCTCCATCGCCCGGACCACCGACACCGGGCGGGTCTCGTCGAGCGTGAGCAGGAACCTGCTGTCCTCATCACGGTGCAGACGGCCCGACCACATCATCCAGCTCACGCCGATCGCGCAGGCCAGCAGGCCGGCGACGCCGCCGACGTCGATCGCGGCGCGCGGGCCGAACGTGTCGGCGACCCACCCCGCGATCGGCGCCCCGATCGGCGTCGAACCCATCACGACCGCCATGTACAGGGCGAGGACCCGGCCGCGCAGCGCCGGGTCGGTCGTGGTCTGCACGTAGCCGTTGGCCGTGGTCAGCATGGTCACGGTGGAGAAACCGACGAACACCAGCACGACGGCGTACAACGCGTACGCGGGCATCAGTGCCGAGACGACGGATGCCACGCCGAAACCGCCCGCGGCGATCACGAGCACCCGCACCCTGGCCCGGTCGCGACGAGCGGCGAGCAGAGCGCCGGCCAATGATCCGATCGCGAGCACCGAGCTGAGCAGCCCGTAGCCGTCGGCGCCTCGTTCGAACTCGAGTGCCATCGTCGAGGCGAAGATCGGGAAGTTCATGCCGAAGGCGCCGATCAGGAACACCATCACGAACACGACCTTCAGGTCGCTGCGGCCCATCACGTAGCGGAATCCGGCGGCAAGGCCGCCTCCGCCGCGGCGGCCCTTCGCCCGCGGCACCAGCTCGTTCCTCCGCATCAGCATCAGGGCGATGAGCATCGCGAGGAAGGTCACGGCGTTCGCGACGAACACCCAGCCCGAGCCGATCGCGACGATCAGCACACCGCCGACCGCAGGCCCGATCATGCGGGCCATGTTGAACGACGCCGAGTTCAGGGCGACCGCGTTCGACGCGTCCTCCATGCTCACCATGTCCGAGACGAAGGCCTGCCGGGCCGGGGCGTCGAAGGCGTTCGTGATGCCGAAGCACAGCGCGAAGCCGAACATCATCGGCAGGGTCAGCACGCCGGTCAGCAGCGTCGCGGCCACGCCGAGCGCCAGGAGCATCAGCACCGTCTGCGTGACCAGCAGCACCTTGCGCCGGTCGAAGCGGTCGGCGACATAGCCGGTCAGGCCGACCAGCAGCAGCGGGGGCCCGAACTGCAGCGCCATCGTGATGCCCATGGCGGAGGCGTCGTTGTCGGTGAGCTCGGTGAGCACGACCCAGTCCTGCGCGGTGGACTGCATCCAGCCGCCGATGTTCGAGATGACGGCGCCGATGAACCAGGTGCGGTAGTTGAAGTTCGCGAAGGAGCGGAACATCGGCGACGCCGCGAGGCTCATCGCTCGGCCACCTTCCGCATCAGGGCGCTGGCTTCGCGCAGCGTCTGCAGGTCGTCCTCGCTGAAGTCCAGGCCGGCGAGAGCGTCCGCGAGCGCTGTGTCGCGCCGGGTGATGGTCGCGGCGACGATGTCGGTGCCGGTCGGAGTGATGTCGATCTGCACTCTGCGGCGGTCGTCCTCGTCTGGCACGCGCACGACGTAGCCGGCCTCCTCGAGACAGTTCACGGTGCGGTTCATCGACGGCGCCGAGACGTGCTCGCGCTCGGCGAGCGAGCCGAGCGTGGCCCGACCGTGTGCGCGCAGAGTGGCGAGCACGGCGAACTGAGCGTCGCTCATCGAATCGACCGCGCGCTCGCGGCGGAGCCGTCTGGCCAGGCGGAACGTCGCCAGCCTCAGATCGACGGCGGCGGCACGGAACGAGTCTTCGGAAGCAGTCACTATTTAGCTAGTCTAACTAAATTTCTCCTGGAAAGCGATATCCAGAACCGGATCGGACATGGATGCCGCATGGACAGGAACCGGTTTCTCGGCTACCGTGATTCGGGTGAACCTCGTCGACGATGCGAGTCGGTACCGCAACCCGATCATCGATTCCGACGTGCCCGATCCGGATGCGATCCGCGTGGGCGACCGCTTCTACCTCGTGGCGTCGAGCTTCCACCGGGCGCCCGGCCTGCCGGTCTTCGAGTCGCGCGACCTGGTGTGCTGGACCCGCATCGGGTACGCGCTGGAGCGCAACGAACCGGCGGCCTGGTTCGCTCTTCCGCGGCACGGCGCAGGCGTGTGGGCGCCGTCGATCCGGCACCACGACGGACGGTTCCACATCGTCTTCCCGGATCCCGATCAGGGCATCTTCGTCGTCACCGCCGAGGACCCCGCCGGGCCCTGGTCCGCGCCGCGTCTGCTGCTGCCCGGCCTCGGGCTGATCGACCCGTGCCCGCTCTGGGACGACGACGGCAGCACCTACCTCGTGCACGGCTGGGCGCGCTCGCGGGCCGGCCGCAAGAACGTGCTCACGGTCGTGCCCGTCGACGAGGGGCTCGTCACCACGACCGGTCCCGCAGTCGACGTCATCGACGGCGATGTCCTCGAGGGCTTCACAACCCTCGAGGGCCCGAAGTTCCACAAGCGCGACGGGGAGTACTGGATCCTCGCGCCAGCGGGCGGCGTGGCGACCGGCTGGCAGACCGCGTTCCGCGCCGACAGTCCGTACGGCCCGTACCGACACAGGGTCGTGCTCGCCCAGGGCGACACCCCCGTGAACGGTCCGCACCAGGGAGCCTGGGTCGACGACGGCGAGGGCGGCGACTGGTTCCTGCATTTCCAGGACCGTGGCGTGTTCGGGCGCGTGCTGCACCTGCAGCCGATGGCCTGGGACGTCGACGGGTGGCCGCTCCTGGGCCGGGCTGTCGCCGGCGGCCCCGCCGAGCCCGTGCTCGAGCACCCGTCGCCGCTCGGTGGGCGGCAGGGCGCGCGCAGCCTGGCCTGCTCCGACGACTTCACCGACGGGTGCCCCGGCGCGCATTGGCAGTCGGAGGCCGGCCCCGACCCGCGCGCGGTCGTCGCCCCCGGGGAGAACAGCTGGTCCGAAAACACTCTGGCGCTCCGCGGAAGCCTCGACGGCGGCAGCATCCGCACCCTGCCGCGGGTGCTCTCGCAGCCGCTGCCCGGATGGAACAGTACGGCGTCCGTCGACGTCGAACTGGTGGACGCCGCACCGGGCGCCCGCGCAGGCATCGCGATCCTCGGTCTGGACTACGTCTGGGCGGGCGTGCGGCGCACGCCCACCGGCGACGTCGCGGTCGTCGCCGTGCGCGAGCGCGACGACCAGGAGGAGCGGGTCGTGGCAGCGGTGCCGCTGCGAGAGCCGCGCCTGCGCGCGACCCTCGACGTGGATGATGACGCTCGTGTGCGCGTGATCCTGCAGCCGGACGGTGCCAGGATCGACGTGGACCCGCGGTTCCGTGCGGTTCAGGGGCAGTGGGTCGGCGCGGCGATCTCCCTGTTCGCGGCTGGGGTGCACGGCGCGGACGAGACGATCGCACGGTTCGCCGAATTCCGCATCACGACGGGGGATCGATGACGATGGCAGGCAAGCGAGCACGCACGACGCCGACCCGCGAGACGACGATCATGGACATCGCCCGCACCGCCGGGGTGTCGAAGGCGACCGTGTCGCGGGTGCTCAACTCCGTGCCGACCGTGAACGAGGAGATCGCGCAGCGGGTGCGGCAGGTGATCGATGAGCTCGGCTACACGCCCAGCCAGACGGCGCGTTCGCTCTCGCTCGGGGTCAGCCGCACGGTCGGGGTTCTCGTGCCCGACCTCGGCAACCCGATGTTCCACCAGGTGCTGCACGGCTTCAACCGCGCCGCCGCACGCGACGGGTACCGCGTGGTCGTCGCCGATGCGTTCGAGGATGCCGACAGCGAGGCCGAACTGGCCAGAGACCTGCGCGACCGCACCGATGCCGTCGCGCTGTTCTCTCCCCGGATGACGCGGGCCGACCTGCTCGCACTGCTGCCGCGCGTCGCACCGGTGGCGGTGTTCAACCGCACCACCGGCCTGAACGCGGGATCGGTGCTGATCGACTACCACGAGGGTGTCATGGTGCTGGCCCGCCATCTGATCGCACTCGGCCACAGGAGGATCGCGTTCCTGGTCGGACCCGCATACGCGCGGGCGAACTGGGAGCGCGAGCGCGGCCTGAACGAGATCCGTGAGCAGGAGCCCGACGTCGAGATCGTCGACGTGCCCTGCGGACACTCCTTCGAGGAGGGGTACAGCGCATGGCCCGCCATCCGCGACAGCGCGGTCACCGCGGTGATCGCGTACAACGATGTGGTGGCGCTCGGACTGCTCGGACGGCTCTCCGAGGAAGGCGTCACCGTTCCGGCGCAGTTGTCGGTCGCCGGTTTCGACGACATCCCGTTCGCGCGCTACTCGTCGCCGTCGTTGACCACGATGACCTCGCGGCTCGGCGAGATCGGAGAGCGGGTGTGGGCGGTGCTGCGCGCCGAGATGACGGATGCGCCGGAGCGCGAACCCATCATGTTCTCGCCCGAGCTCGCCGTGCGCGGCAGTACCAAGGAGCTTCCATGACGATCGACGTGCTGCCCGGCGGCCTGATCCGTTACGACGACGGCACCGAGGTGCGGCGCGGCCTCTCGCCGCGGCCGTACCTCACCGCGAAGACGCCGGGCGGTGCGCCCGCCACCGAGGTCTCGCCCGACGATCACCTGCATCACCTCGGGCTCAGCCTGGCCCTGCCGGACGTGAACGGCGCGTCGTTCTGGGGCGGCAGCACGTTCCGTCGCGGCGAGGGCTCGGTCATGCTCGACAACCACGGCTTCCAGCAGGTGACGGGTCGCGAGAGCATGCCCGGTCGGGTGGACGAGCGGCTGGTCTGGCGCGCCCGCGACGGGCGCGCTCTGCTGCACGAGGAGCGCACGATCATCGCATCCTTCGACGCCGACATCGTCGCCGTGAACTGGACCACCCGGCTCACGCCCGCGGACGGCGAGGCCACGTTCGGCAGCCCGCAGACCAACGGCAGGCCCGGTGCGTTTTACGGCGGGCTGTTCTGGCGCACGGCGCTGCGCACCGCGCGCATCCGCACCGCGGACGGCGCCGGTGTGGATGCCGCGCACGGCTCGCCTTCGCCATGGGTCGCGCTCGAGGGCGACGACGCATCGTTCGTCGCGGCGACCAGCACCGGCATGCCATGGTTCGTGCGCTCCGAAGGGTACGTGGGGTTCCTGCCGGCGGTGGCCGTCGAGGAGCGGCGCGTGCTCGAACCGGGGGAGACCCTGCTGCTCGACCTGGTGGTCGCGATCTCGGATGCTCCGTTCGCCGACCCGGCGGAGGTCGCCGGCCGGCTGCTCGCCGGTGTCCGCGACGCGGTATGAACCCGCAGGAACTGGTCACCCGGGCCGCTCAGGTCGGCATCGGCATCTGTTCGCTGCGGGCCAGCACGGGTGGACGCACCGTCGTGAGCCTCGGCTCCGACGAGCCGCACCGGATGTTCTCGGTGTCGAAGTCGATCACCGGGCTCGCCATCCTGCTGCTCGCCGAGGAGCGGATGCTGCGCCTCGACGATCCGGTGATCGCGCACTTCCCGGAGATGGCGCCGGTGCATCCGTGGCTCGCCGCGACCCGCATCGACGACATGCTCGCCATGATCGGCCCGCACCGGCGCACCACCTACGACGAGGATGCCGGAGGCTGGCTGGAGTCGTACTTCCGGGTGGAGCCGGTGAGGCCGCCCGGCGTCCGGTTCACCTACGACACCAGCGCGTCGTACGTGCTGGCCGCGCTCGTCGAACGGCTGGCCGGAATGCCGATGCTGGAATACCTGCGCCCACGGCTGCTCGATCCGCTCGGGATCGGGGCGGAGGCGCGGTTCGTCACCGGGCCGGAGGGCATCAGCCATGGCGGCTCGGGGCTGGTCATCGCGCCCGGCGACCTGCTGCCGGTCGCGGAGGTGCTGAACGCCGGCGGCGCCGGCGTGCTGCCCGAGGCCGTCGTCGCAGGGCTGCTCGAGCCCCGCAGCGACCCGTCCCCGCAGAACTGGGGCATCCCGTTCCTGACCGGCTACGGCCGGCAGATCTGGCTGCCCGGCGACGGCACCTGGATGATGTTCGGGATGCATGGCCAGTTCGTCTACGGCGACCCGGCCCGCGCCGTCGCCGCGGTCGTGGCTTCCGACCCGCTGCCCGGGATGGCTCCTGGCGCCGACCGGCAGGTCGCGCGGATGCTGCTCGAGGCGCTCGCCGCCCCGATCAGCCCTTGACCGACCCGATCATCGCGCCCTTGACGAAGAAGCGCTGCACGAACGGGTAGACGATCAGCATCGGCAGGGTGGCGACGAAGATCACCGCCATTCGCACCGACTGCGCGGGCGGCACCACATCCACCGCGGAGTCGTCCGCGTTCATGCCGCTCGCGACGATCACGATCTGGCGCAGGAGCACCTGGATCGGCCACTTCTCGGAGCTGTTGATGTAGAGGATCGCGCTCTGGTAGGTGTTCCAGTAGTAGACCGCGTAGAACAGGCCGATCGTCGCCAGTGACGCCATCGACAGCGGCAGCACGATGCGCCAGAACACGCCCAGCTCGGTGCATCCGTCGATGCGTGCGGCCTCCTCGAGGCTCTCCGGCATGGCCTGGAAGAAGCTGCGCATGATCACGAAGTTGAACGCGTTGATCGCGACCGGGATGATCAGCGACCACAGCGAGTCGATCATGCCAAGGCTCTTCACCACGATGAACGTGGGGATCATGCCGCCGCTGAAGAGCATGGTGAACACGACCAGGAAGTTGATGACCCGCCGACCCTTGAGGTGCTTCTTCGACAGCGCGTACGCCATGAACGCGGTCAGCACCAGGCTGATCATCGTGCCGCCGATGGTGACGACGGCGGAGACGCCGAGCGCCCGGAAGATCGTCGGCGTCGACAGGATGTAGCGGTAGGCGTCCAGCGAGAACGTGTGCGGCCAGAGGATGAACGGGCGCGTGGCCAGCTCACCCGGCGTGGACAGGGAACTCGCCAGCACGTTCACGAACGGCAGCACGCACACCAGGGCGAACGCGGTCAGCAGCAGGGCGTTGACCACGACGAAGACCCGGCGGCCGGGGGTGATCCGACGGCGCTTGCGGTTCTCGCGGCGCACCTGGATCGGGATGGTCGCGCTGTCCACGCGAGGGGTGCTGGTCATCTCATGCTCCGCTCTGCGGCCGGGCGCAGGCGCGCAGCGGCTTCGGATGCCGTGCCGCGCGCCTGCGTCCGGGTCTCGGTCACTTCTTCTTGCTGTCCTTGTACGACGCGGTGAACTCGTCGACGACCTTGTCCAGTCCCTTGCCGCCCAGGCTGTCGATCGCCGCCTCGTAACCGTCCATGTCGAGCTGACCGACCATGAACTTGTTGTACGCATCGTTCGCGCCCTGCGCGATCGTCGACCAGCTCTGGTCGAACGTGTCGGACGACAGCGGCAGCGAGGGGTCGACGACCGCGAACTCGGTGTTCTCGTCCATCAGCTTCTGGCCCTCGTCGACATACGGCGTGCTGCTCTTGAAGGTCATCACGATGTCGGACGGGCGGGACGACGAGTACGGCTGCACCTCGGCCCCCCACTTCGGCTGATCACTGATCGTGACGACGCCGTCGGAATCGATCGTGTAATGATCGCCCTCGATGCCGTTGGTCATCAGGTCGAAGGACTTCTCGTCGAGCAGCTTGTCGATGAACGCGAGCACCGACTTCAGCTCGTCCTCGGTCTTGATCTTGGTGGTCGAGATGCCCAGCCAGCCGCCGAATCCGCCGTTGGTGTCGGACAGGATGCGCCGCGGCACGTCGCCGTAGGTCATGTCGTTCACGAGGGCCCAGGCCATCGGGGTCTTCGGGTCGGCGCTGGTGGCGAGGTTCATGTAGTTCTTCGCCTCGAACAGGCCGGTCACCACGATGCCGCCCTTGCCCTGGGCGATGGCGTCCTGCTGGTTCTGCTTCTGCATCGTGACGAATTCCTGATTCACCGCACCCTGGTCGTACAGGTCGCGGTACCACTCCATGGCGTCCTTGAAGGCGTCCGTGGTGAAGGACGGGACGACCTCGTCATCGTCGGTCACCTCGAAGTTGTTGCCGGCGCCGAAGTAGCCCGCCAGCATCCGGAAGCCGAGCTTGAAGCTCTCGGCGCGATCGATGAACCCGGTGGTGTCGTCCTTGCCGTTGCCGTCCGGGTCGTCGTTCGTGAACGCGACGGCGACCTTGGCGAGGTCATCCAGGGTGTGCGGCGTCTCGAGGCCCAGCTTGTCGAGCCAGTCCTGGCGGATCAGCACGCCGTAGCGGGCCATCTGCTTCTGGAACGGCACGCCGTACAGGTGGCCGTCGACTCGTGCCGACGCGATCGTCTGCTTGTCGATCTTCGAGAGGTTCGGGTAGTCCTTCAGGTACTTCTCGACGTCCCAGAACTGGCCCGACTTCAACGCCTGGCGCACCGAGGTGTTCGAGATGTTGGTGAGCGAGGTGATGTCGGCGAGGGAGTCGGAGGCCAGGGCGGCATTGATCTTCTCGTCCTTCGAGGCGTCCGGCACCCACTGGAACTCCAGTGCCGAGCCGGTGTGCTTCTCGAGGGCGGTCTGGATCGGGCCGTCCGACTCGGGCGTGGTCGGCGTGTGCAGCATCGCCATCCAACTGATCTTCTCGGCGGTCTTCGGCTTGTCCGCACTCGCTCCCGCGTCTCCTGAGCTGCACGCGGTGAGCGCGAGCGCGGCGACGGCGACGGAAGCGACGGCGATTCCGAGCCTGCTGTGGTTCCTCATTCTGATGTTCCTCTCGCAAGGTGGACACGGGCATGCGCGCTTTCGCGAGCCCTGGGGGGTGAGGTCTGAGGATCGTCGGCGGTCAGCGACCCGAACACGACGCGCGTGACGAAGCCGATCGCGGCGGCGGGGATGCCGATGCCGAAAAGCAGGAGCGCGGGGAGCGCGAAGGTCGCCAGCAGCCACACGGCGCCGGTCACCGCCGCGCCGGCGACGATGGTCCACTGCAGCGACCCGATGCCGAGCATCAGCGCCGCCGCGATCTGCTGGTGCGGCCCGCGGATGTCGGTCGCCGCCATGACGGGGAAGACGTAGGCGGCGATGATGGCGATCACGACCAGGGCGACGATGTTCGCGAAGCGCAGCATCCATGTGCCGGCGCCGAGGATGTTGGTGCTGACGATCAGCGTCGCCGCGGTGAGGATCCAGCCCATCGCCGCCGCCCGCCAGTACTGCTCCCGGAAGTGGCCGAGGAACGCCCGAGTCACCGGCGGCGTCTCGCCGAACCGGAACCAGCGGTCGACGTACGCGGCGACGGCGAAGGACGCGGGGCCGATGCCGAACAGCACCAGCCCGGCCAGGGTGGCCGCGATCCAGAGCAGGTTCAGGTACGCCAGCTTGTACGCACCGCGCAGGAACAGGTTGAGCTTGACGAAGGCGTCGAAGGAGAACATCAGAACACGCCCTCCTCGCCGAACTTCTTCGCCATCCGGTTCGCCCCGACCACGAGCACCAGACCGACCAGGCCCTTGAACAGGCCGACGGCGGTGGCGTAGCTGAGCTGCCCGTTCTGGATGCCGGCTGTGTAGACGTAGGTGTCGAAGATCTCGCCGACCTCGCGGTTCAGCGAGTTCAGCATCAGGAACATGTGCTCGAAGCCGAGTTCGAGGAAGTCGCCGATCGCGAGGATGAACATCACGATGATGACGGGACGGATCGCCGGAAGGGTGATGTGCCAGGTCTGCGACCAGCGGCCGGCGCCGTCGATCTCGGCGGCCTCGTACAGCTGCAGGTCGACTCCGGTCATCGCGGCGAGGTAGATGATCGTGCCCCAGCCGGCGGTCTTCCAGACCTCCTGCATCGTGTACAGCGGGCGCAGCCAGTTCGGATCGGTCAGGAACGGGATCTCGGGCAGCCCCCAGGACTGCAGCAGCTCGTTGATGCTGCCGCCGTCTGTGGTCAGCAGTACGTAGAAGAGCGACACGACGATCACCCACGACATGAAGTGCGGCAGGTAGATGACGGTCTGGATGCTGCGCTGGAAGAACTTCAGGCGCAGCTCGTTCAGCATCAGGGCCAGGATGATCGGCACCGGGAACGAGAAGATCAGCAGCAGCAGTGAGATGACGACCGTGTTGGTCAGCAGCATCCCGAACGTGTCCTCGGTGAAGAACCGGACGAAGTGGTCGAACCCGACCCACGGACTGCCGGCGATGCCCCGGAACGGCGAGTAGTCCTGGAAGGCGATCACGAGACCGGCCATCGGCACGTACTTGAAGATGATGAAGTACGCGATGCCGGGCAGTGCCATCAGGTACAGCGCCTTGTGGCGCCAGATGTGCTGCCACCAGGTGCGGCGGCGCCGCGGGGGCAGGTCGACGGGCGGCTGCTCCACGCCGTCGCGGACGCGGATCGGTGCGAGATCGATCGCCATCGAGGGCCTCTTCCTGCGCTCATCGTCGAGTCGGGGTGGGGATCCCGGCCGAGAAAACGCTTTTCCAGGAACCGGTTTCCCGAGAGTAGCACGGGACAGGGGCGGCGACAACCGTCGGTTTCCGACATGCTTTACAACGTTATCCGAGAGCGCTCCCACGGCGAGCGGAGGCCGCGCGGTTCCGCTGGTGGCGCGGTACGCGCCAGAATGGTTCCCGTGACCATCGCCCTCGAACTCGCCGTCCAGGACACCGCCGGAGTGCGCATCGCCCGGGAGATCGGCGCAGCTCGCGTCGAACTGACCCAGGCGCTCGCGCTGGGCGGGCTGACCCCGTCGCCGGCGACGCTCGACCGCGCCGTCGAGGCCGCCGGGGGAGAGGTCGAGGTGCACGTGCTGGTGCGCCCTCGCGCCGGCGGATTCCGCTACGACATGGACGAGGTCGCGCTGATGGCGCACGATGTCCGGCACGCCGTCGCGGCCGGCGCCGCGGGCGTCGTGATCGGATGCCAGGCCGCTGACGGCGCTCTCGACCGCGACGCGATCGCACGACTGGTGGACGCCGCGGGCGCAGCATCCGTCACCCTGCACCGCGTGATCGACGTCACCCCCGACCCTCTGGCGAGCCTGCGCCTCGCGCGCGAGCTCGGCCTGCGTCGCGTGCTCACCTCGGGCGGGCGCTCGGCCGCGGTCGACGGCGTCGATCTGCTCGGCGACCTCGTGAGTGAGGCAGCCGGTGGGATCCAGATCATGGCGGGCGGCGGCATCGATGCATCGAACGTCGCCGAGGTCGCCAGGACCGGCGTGGACGCCGTGCACTTCTCCGCGAAGAAGACGGTGTTCGCGAACGACGACGTGAAGCTGGGCTCGTCCGACGACGGCGGCCACGAGGTCACCGACCCCCAGGCGGCACTCGCGATCGTCCGCGCACTGGGTCTCTGATCTCCTCAGCCCTTCGTCTCGCTTCGCGGCCCCTGAGCGAGGAGCACAGCGAATCGAAGAGTGCTCAGGAACCGGACCCTGAGCGAGGAGCGCAGCGACGAGGCGAAGGGTGTCCGCGCATCCGTAGACTCGAGGGCATGGCTGCTGAGGCGAGGACGACGGAGTTCATCGACGGTGACGGCATCGCGATCGTCTACGACGTGTACCAGGCGCAGGGGGCCGCGAGGGGCGTCGTGCAGCTGCTGCACGGCGTCGGCGAGCACGCCGGGCGCTACGGCGCGCTGATCGAGGCGCTCACCGGCGCGGGCTTCCACGTCTACGCCGATGACCACCGCGGGCACGGACGCACCGGGATCCGTCAGTGGGACGGTCCGGCGAAGCTGGGCCGCCTCGGCAAGGGCGGCATGCGGGCCGCTGTCGACGCGCTCTGGCAGCTCACCGGGATCATCAGGGCCGAGCATCCGGAGCTTCCGCTCGTGCTGCTCGGACACTCCTGGGGATCGTTCCTCTCGCAGAAGCTGCTGAACGCGCATCCCGGGGCCTATGACGCCGTGATCCTGAGCGGTTCCGCGCACCTCACCCCGCTCGACCTGAACGCCCTGCCGCTGAACGCGAAGTGGAACGGCCCGGATGCCGACGGGCTGGAGTGGCTCTCGCGCGACCCCGAGGTGTGGCGCGACTTCCACGACGACCCGCTGACCACCGAGGTGCCGCTACTGAAGCTGTTCGGCGTGATCGACGCCGCTCGACTGTACGGCCGCCCGGGCAAGAGCCTCGGCCACGACGTTCCGATCCTGCTCCTGGTGGGGCGCGACGACCCGGTCGGCGGGCCGCACAGCGTGCACAAGCTGGCCGACGGCTACCGGAAGCGATCCGGTCTGACCGACGTCGCGACGCTGGTCTACCCCGACGGCCGGCACGAGATCTTCAACGACGTCGACCAGGAGCAGGTGCGCAATGACGTGCTGGCCTGGCTGGAGAAGCACTTCCCCGCCGGGGGCACTGCCGGAAAGTAGGCTGGTTCCATGCACGGTGAGTACAAGGTCCCCGGGGGGAAGCTGGTCGTCGTCGATCTCGAGGTGCGCGATGACGTGATCCGCGACTTCCGCCTCGCCGGTGACTTCTTCCTGGAGCCCGACACTGCTCTCGACGACATCAACGCCGCCGTCGAGGGGATGCCGGTCGAGGCCGACGCCTCGACCATCGCCGCAGCCGTCCGCGGCGCCCTGCCCGACGGCGCGCAGCTGCTGGGCTTCTCTCCCGAGGCCGTGGGCACCGCGGTGCGCCGCGCCCTGGTCACCGCGCCCGGCTGGCGCGATTTCGACTGGGAGATCGTGCACGAGAAGGCCGTGTCGCCGCGGATGAACCTCGCGCTCGACGAGGTGCTCACCGGTCGCGTCGGCGAGGGCCGCCGCAAGCCCACGCTGCGCATCTGGGAGTGGGACGAGTCGGCCGTCGTGATCGGGTCGTTCCAGTCGTACCGCAACGAGGTCGACCCCGAGGGCGCCGCCCGGCACGGGTTCGACGTCGTGCGCCGCATCTCCGGCGGCGGCGCGATGCTGATGGGCTCCGGACAGATCATCACGTACTCGCTGTACGTGCCGGCATCCCTCGTGCAGGGCATGACCTTCGCCGACTCCTACGCGTTCCTCGACGACTGGGTGCTGCAGGCGCTCCGGTCGCTCGGCATCGACGCGACCTACCAGCCGCTGAACGACATCGCCTCGCCGACCGGCAAGATCGGCGGCGCTGCGCAGAAGCGTCTCGCCAACGGCGGGGTGCTGCACCACGCCACGCTGTCGTACGACATCGACGGGCAGATGATGACCGAGGTGCTGCGCATCGGCCGCGAGAAGCTCAGCGACAAGGGCACGGCCTCGGCCGCGAAACGCGTCGACCCGCTGCGCAGTCAGACCGGCCTGCCGCGCGCGGAGATCATCGAGCGCTTCAAGGACACCTTCCGCTCGCTCACCGGGGCCGAGGACGGCGGAATCACGCCGGACGAGTACGCGGATGCCGAGGCGCTGGTGGAGTCGAAGTTCGCCACAGACGCGTGGCTGCATCGGGTCCCGTGACCCCGCACGTTGAGCGCCCTTCGTCTCGTCGCTCCGCTCCTCGCTCAGGAACCGCGGAGCCTGCTCCTGTCGAGATCATCGAGGGTGACAATCTCGAGGTCGCCGAGTCCCTGGCATCCGGCTCGTTCACGCTGATCTACCTCGACCCGCCCTTCAACACCGGGCGCGCGCAGACGCGCGAGCGCGTCGTCGCGACGCGCGCCGACGACGAGACGGATGCCGGCGACGGGCCGCTCGTCGAGATCAGTCACGGCTTCCACGGTCACCGCTACGAGCGTGTGCGCAGCATGCTGCACGCCTACGACGACCGCTTCGACGACTACGGCGACTTCCTCATGCCGCGGCTGCAGCAGGCCTGGCGTCTGCTCGCCGACGACGGCACGCTCTACTTGCATCTCGACTACCGTGAGGCGCACTACGCGAAGGTCATGCTCGACGCGGTGTTCGGGCGCGACGCCTTCCTGAACGAGCTCATCTGGGCCTACGACTACGGCGCGAAGTCGCGCCGGCGCTGGCCCACCAAGCACGACACGATCCTGGTCTACGCGAAGACGCCAGGCGGGCACTTCTTCGATTCGGATGCCGTGGATCGCGAGCCCTACATGGCTCCCGGCCTGGTCACGCCGGAGAAGGCCGCGCGAGGCAAACTGCCCACGGACGTCTGGTGGCACACGATCGTGCCGACCACGGGCCGGGAGAAGACCGGATATCCGACCCAGAAGCCCGAGGGCGTGCTGCGCCGCATCGTGCAGGCGTCCTCGCGACCGGGGGATCGCGTGCTCGACCTCTTCGCGGGCTCGGGGACGACCGGCGCCGTGGCATCCGCCCTCGGCCGCTCCGCGGTGCTGGTGGACTCGAATCCCGAGGCGATCCGCGTCATGCGTGAGCGGATCCCGCACGCGGAGGTGCGCAGCACAGGTCGTGGAGCGAGTCGAAGCGCCGAGACGTCGCGTGGGACTCAGGAACACAACGCTCGCGACTGAGTGCCATCGGGGCTAGGCTCACACGGAACGGCGTGTGCGCCAGGCGCACGCGGGTCCCCAGCGCAAAGGAGCGCCCATGCCCACCGTCCTCAACCGCGTCGTCGCGGGCCTCGCCCTCGCGACGGCCGCAGCGCTCGCGCTCTCGCCCGCCGCATCCGCCGCCCCGCCTGCCGCGAACGGGCCCACCCGATCCGGGAGCGACAGCGCGACGGTCACGGCACCCGATGGCCGCGTCTTCATCACCGACGAGCAGGGCCGCGCCCTTCAGCTGCGCGGCTACAACGCGTCGAAGTACGTCAACGACCGGCTCACGCCCGGTGACGTCGAGAAGATGGCCGACCAGGGGTTCGACTTCATGCGCCTCGTCGTGATGTGGCAGTACTTCGAGCCCGAGCAGGGCGAGTACGACCAGGCGTACTTCGACTACGTCGACTCCGTTCTCGACGCGGCCGACCGCGAGGGCGTCCGCGTCATGATCGACATGCATCAGGACGTCTACGGGGCGGCGTTCGGCTCCGGCGGTGCCCCGGAGTGGGCGACGCGCACGGACGGCCTTCCCTTCGAGGCCGACCCGGCGAACTGGTTCAACAACTACTTCCAGCCGGCCGTGATGCGCGCTTTCACGCACCTCTACGAAGACGAGGACCTGCAGCGCTCGCAGCAGGACCTCTGGAAGAAGATCGCCGGATCGTTCAAGAGGCACAAGAGCCTGCTCGGCTACGACCTGTTCAACGAGCCGTTCGGCGAGTTCCTCGAGTCCGACGGCGGGGACTGGGCGACGGCCTCGGCCCGCATGGAGTCGGGGCAGATCAGCGACATGTACGACCGGCTCATCCCGGCCATCCGCAGTGTCGACGACGACTCGTGGATCTTCGTCGAGCCCACCGTGCTGGTCGGCTACGGCGTGCCGACGCAGCTGCGCTCCTTCGACGACCCGCGCGACGGTGCGGCCAGGATCGGTTACGCGCCGCACTTCTACAACACGGGCGTCGAGGAGGGTGGCGACTGGACGCAGGACAGCTTCGTCACGGACTACGAGGCGGCGATCTCCGCGTACCCCACCGCGAACGGCATGCCGATGATCGTCGGCGAGTGGGGCGTGCCCAACTCGCGGACGCCGGGCAATGCGGCGCTCGTGGCGGCGCAGGTCTCGGCGATGGAGCGCTTCGCCAGCGGCTGGGCGATCTGGTACTACTGCGCCAGCAACGGCGGCGGTTACTGCGCGATGAACGGCGACGGCGCGGCGGCTCCCGGCAATGAGCCGGCCTACGGGCCTTACGCGCGTGCGATCGCCGGGCTCCCCGGCACTGAGCACTTCGATGCCGTGACCGGTGAGTACACCGCGACCTTCACGGCGGGCGGCGGGCGGACCGAGATCTGGGTGCCCCGCGCGACCTACGGCGCCGGCGCCGACGTGGAGGTCACCGGCGGCAAGGCGCACTACAACGCCAAGAAGCAGACGCTGGGCATCACCGCGAAGCCCGGATCGACGGTGAGGGTGACGCTCGCGAAGTGATCGTCGGGGCTGCGGCCGGCGCCCTTCGTCACTTCGGCTCGCTTCGCTCGCTCAGTACGGCGCTCGCTCGCTCTTCGCTCGCTCAGGAGCCGGTTTGTGCGACGTCACGGCCGCAGCAGCTCCAGGAACTGCTCGAGGTCGGCGACCATGTCGATCGACGGCGTGACCATCCAGGCCGTCTGCAATCCGTCGGCGAGGGCGTGTCCGGCGCGCATGATCCACTCCGGATCGAGGTCCGCGCGTATCTCGCCGCGCTCTTGGGCGGCGAGGAGCTGTGCACGGAACGCGTCGTGCACCCGAGCGGTGCGCTCTCGGAAATAGGCGTGCGCGGGATGCCCGGGGTCGCCGGCCTCGGCCTGCAGCTGGGAGTACAGCTGCACGAGTCCGGGAACTGAGGCATTGTGCCGCATGACCTGCAGGAAACCGGCCATGCCGTCGTCGCTGGCGCCCTCCTCGAAGTCCTGCTCGTCGCGGGCCTCCAGGATCGCGACGAACAGCTCTTCCTTGCTGCCGAAGTAGTGCAGCAGGCCGGCGGGGCTCAGCCCCGCGGCGTCCGCGATCTCGCGCACTGACGCCGCACGGTAGCCGTGCGACGCGATGACGGCGAGCGCGGCCTGGAGGATCTCCTCGCGCTTGGCGATGCCCTTCGCGTACACACCTCGTCCTGCCATGTGTCCAGCGTACTGGTGCCTCCTGAAAGCCGAACGTCGTTCGGAATCATCTTGCGAGGCGGCATCTGATCTGCGACGATGTCTCTTGAATAACGAACAGCGTTCGGTATTTATCGAAACCCGACCCGCTCGACGAGGAGCACCTCATGACCCTTCCCGACCCTGCCGCGGAGCTCGCTCCCACCGGGCTGATCTCTGCCGAACCACCCGCCGCCGGCGAGCCCGCCGCCAGCCCGCCCGCGCAGCGACGCCTGCTGCCGAGCATGCTGACCGCCTCACTCACCCTGTACGCCACCTATGCCGGGCTCATCGCGATCCTGCTGCCCACGCAGATCCAGCTGCTGTTCGGCGACGCGCACAAAGAGGCGAATCTCGCGATCGTCACGACCACCTCCTTCGTCTTCACGCTGTTCGCCCAGCCGCTCGCGGGTGCGTTCAGCGATCGCACCCGCTCGCGCTTCGGCCGTCGTGCACCCTGGATGGTCGTCGGCGCACTCGCCGGCGGCATCCTGCTGTTCGGCCTCGGCTCGCTGCAGCAGCTGGTCTGGATCACGATCTTCTGGGTGCTGATCCAGGTCTCGCTGAACTTCCTGCAGGCGCCGCTGACCACGATCACGGCCGACCGCTTCCCGCGCGCGAAGCGCGGTGGGGCGAGCGCGATGCTCGGAATCGGCATGCAGCTCGGCGGCACGATCGGCGTCATGCTCGCGAGCGCTCTCGCCGCGCAGTTCGGCGTCGCCTACTCGATCTTCGGCGCCGCGGTGATCGTCGTCACGCTGCTGTTCGTGGTGCTCAACCGCGACTGGTCGTCCAAGGATGCCGCGGTCGCGCCCTTCCGATGGGGCGCATTCTTCAAGGGCTTCTGGGTGAATCCGCGCAAGCACCCCGACTTCGGATGGGCGTTCGCGGCGCGGTTCCTGCTGATCCTCGGCTACTTCGTGGTCTCGACCTACCAGTTGTACCTGCTGCAGCAGTACATCGGGCTGTCGCTGTCCGAGGCGCAGGGCGCCGTGCTGACGCTCACCCTGGTGGCCTTCGTGCCCACGCTGCTGGCCATCGGCTTGGCGGGCTGGTGGAGCGACCGCGTCGGTCGCCGGAAGGTGTTCATCTACGTGGCATCCGTCGTGATGGTGGTCGGGTTCGTGATGCCGCTGATGATGCCGAGCATGACCGGAATGATCGTGATGAGCATCCTGAACGGCATCGGGTTCGGCGTGTACATGGCCGTCGACGCGGCGCTGATGACGGAGGTGCTGCCGAGCGAGGGGACGGATGCGGGCAAGGACCTCGGCATCCTCAACGTCGCCACGAACATCCCGCAGGCGCTCAGCCCCGTGATCGCTCTGCTGATCATCTCGTCGCTGGGCGGCTACGCGATGCTGTTCGTCTTCGCGATCGTCTTCGTGGTGCTCGCCGCCGTCGCCACCGCGCCGATCAAGGGAGTCCGTTGATGGCCGCCGCAGAAGGGAACGCAGTCATGACCGAATTCGTCGAGGTGCAGACCGCCGCAGGCCGGGTGCGCGGAGCGTGGCGTCCGACCACGGGCGGCAGGGGGAACCCGCAGTCGGCGGCGTTCCTCGGCATCCCGTTCGCCGAGGCGCCGGTCGGTGAGCTGCGTTACGCCGCGCCGGTGCCGAAGGCGCCGTGGCAGGGTGTTCGGGATGCTCTGGCGTTCGCGCCCACTGCGCAGCGCGGCGACCCCGGTGTGACGCTCATCCCCGAGCCGTCGATCCCTGGCGAGGCGACGCTGAACGTGAACGTGTTCACGCCCTCGCTCGGCGGCGCGCTGCCGGTGCTGGTGTGGATCCACGGCGGCGGGTACTTCGCGGGGTCGCCGGCGAGCCCCTGGTACGACGGGCGCAACTTCAACCGCGACGATGTCGTCACCGTGACGCTCTCCTACCGGCTCGGGTTCGACGGCTTCGGCTGGATCGAGGACGCCCCGTCGAACCGCGGTGTGCGCGACTGGATACTGGCCCTGGAATGGGTGCAGCAGAACATCGCCGCGTTCGGCGGCGACCCGTCGCGGGTGACCATCGCCGGGCAGTCCGCCGGCGGCGGTGCGGTCATGACCCTGCTCGGCATGGAGGCCGCGCAGCACCTGTTCCACGGCGTCTATGCGATCTCCGGCGCGCTCGCCGACGTGTCCGCGGAGCGCTCGGAGGCGTTCGGTCGTCAGCTCGCGGCATCCGGCGGCGTGCAGCCGACGCGAGCCGGGTTCTCGTCGCTGAGCGAGGACAAGGTGCTGGAGCTGCAGAAGGCGGCGACGGCCTTCGACGGCGGCGACATGTCGAAGATCATCGACGAGGGACTGCCGCTCGGCCCATCCGTCGACGGCGACCTCATCACGCGGCCGACGACGGAGTCACTGCGCGCCGGCGTCGGCGCCGACAAGCCGCTCGTGCTCGGCGCGACCGACGACGAGTTCACCATGGCGCTCGCGGATGCCGCGAAGATGCTGCGCTGGGTTCCCAAGGGGATGCTGCTCGGCAGGCTCGGCGTGCCGCGCGACCGGCGAGCGGCGTACCTCGCCGCGAACCAGGACGTCGTGAAGCTCGGCAAGGCGCGGCTGGCCGGCCGGGTGCTGACCGACCGGATGTTCCGCACCGCGATCCTCGGCATCGCCGCCGCGCGCGGCCCCGCGCCGACGTGGGTGTACCGGTTCTCGTGGCCCTCGGGGCACTTCGGCTTCGCCGAGCACTGCCTCGACGTGCCGTTCTTCTTCGACTGCCTGGACGGCCCCGCGATGGAGCCGCTCGCGGGACCCAACCCGCCGCAGGCTCTCGCCGACGCAGTGCACGGCGCCGCCGTGTCGTTCATCGTCTCGAGCGATCCGGGCTGGCCGGCGTGGGATGCCGCGGGGGTGGCACGCGTCTGGGACACCCCCTCGTCCGACCTCGTCGACGCCTACGCCGCGGTGCGCGCGCTGGTGTAGCCGCTCACGCCCTGCGTGTTCAGGTCGCAGTTCGTCGCGCTTCGGCATCGGGGCATCCGCTCGGGTCGCAATCGATCACGCTCTTCGACGGTCTTTCCGGGGCGAACTGCGACCTGGGCAGCGTCCGGCGGAAGGGACGACGACTCAGCGGGCGGCGAACGCCTCTGCGAGGGCGTCGCGGACGACGCGGATGCGGTCGTCGTCGCGCGCGGCGGTGCGCACCGCGGTGAACACCTCGCGCACCGGACGCCCCGGCAGATCGGCGAGGGTCGTCGTCGGCTGCGACGAGCCCCAGATCAGATCGGGGATCATCGCCACGGCGTGACCGGCCTCGACCAGTCGCACGTGCGCGGTGAGGTCGTCCGCCTGGAAGCGCACGTCGGGCTCGAAGCCCGCCGCCCGGCACTGCTGCACCGCCCACTGCCGCACCGCCGTGCCGGCGGGCTCCATCACCCAGGCGCGATCGCGCAGGGCGCGCAGCGGCGCCGGCTTCTCGGCCGGAGGCATCGCGATGCGGATCGGGTCCTCGCCGAGCAGGTCGTGATCGACGCCGTCGTGCCGCTCGCGGGTGTGACCCGGATACTGCTCGGCGATCACCAGGTCGAATCGGCGGGCGGTGAGCTCGAACAGGCTCTCCTCCGGGGGGAGCTCTGCGAGCTCGACGCGCAGCTGCGGCATCCGCTCGGCGAGGATCGTGAGCGCCGCTGGGACGATCGCCTCCGCGGCGGTCGGCATGGCGGCGATCCGCACGGGTTCGAGGGCCTGCAGGTCGGTGTTCAGGGCGGCGCGCGCCGCCTCGTCCAGTTCCAGGGCGCGGGCGGCGTGCTCGGCGAGCATCCGTCCCGCCGGCGTCAGACGCACCCGTCGGCCATCCGGTTCGAGCAGCGCGACGCCGGCCTCGCGCTCCAGCAGCGACAGCTGCTGCGACACGGTCGACGGCGAGTAGGCGAGGGATGCCGCGACCTCGGCGATCGTCCCGCGCAGTGCCAGCTCGTGCAGCATCCGCAGCCTTCGCAGCTCGAACATGGGATCCTTTCGGAAGCATCGAGTATCTCGAACATTATCCATCGAAAACGGTCGCTTTTCATAGACGGTTGAAGAGCGCACACTGAGATCATGACGACCCCTGTGCCCGCTGCCGAAACCTCCGTCTCCGACCTCTCGGACCTCGCCGACGACGCCGTCGCCCTCGTCCGCCAGTGGCTCGTCGAGAGTCGCGAGGTGCCGACGGATGCCGCCGGTGAGCGCCTCGCCGGTGTGCTGCGCGACCCCAACGGCCTCGACTTCACCGTCGGCTTCGTCGACGGCGTCGTGCGCCCCGAGGACACGAAGGTCGCCGCGGCCAAGCTCAAGGAGCTCGTGCCGCTGACCCCGAAGTTCCTGCCCGGCGTGATGCGCGGCGCGATCGGCCTCGGCGGCGCGACCGCGACCATGCTGCCCGGGATCGTGGTGCCCTCCGCCCGCGCCGTGCTGCGCCAGATGGTGCGTCACCTCATCGTCGACGCGCGCGACGAGAAGCTCGGCGCCGCGATCAAGCACATCCGCGAGACGCAGGGCGTGAAGCTCAACGTCAACCTGCTCGGCGAGGCGATCCTCGGCCGTGAGGAGGCCGTGCGCCGTCTGGAGGGCACCCGCCGCCTGCTGCAGCGCGACGACGTCGACTACGTCTCGATCAAGGTCTCCTCGACCGTCGCTCCGCACAGCCCGTGGGCCTTCGACCACGCCGTCGCCGACGCCTCCGAGGCGCTGCTGCCGCTGTACGACATCGCCGTCAAGGGCGACAAGTTCATCAACCTGGACATGGAGGAGTACAAGGACCTCGATCTCACGATCGCGGTGTTCACCGGCATCCTCGACCGTCCGCAGTTCAAGAACCTCGAGGCCGGCATCGTGCTGCAGGCCTACCTGCCCGACGCCCTCGGCGCCATGATGCGCCTGCAGGAGTGGGCCGCGGCCCGCGTCGCCGACGGCGGAGCGCCGATCAAGGTGCGCGTCGTGAAGGGCGCCAACCTGCCGATGGAGACCGTCGACGCCGAGTCGCACGGCTGGGAGCTGGCGACCTGGTCGACCAAGCAGCAGTCGGATGCCTCGTACAAGGCCGTGCTCGAGTACGCGCTGCGTCCCGACCACGTCGGGAACGTCCGCATCGGCGTCGCAGGCCACAACCTCTTCGACATCGCCCTGGCCTGGCTGCTCGCGAAGCGCCGCGGGGTCGAGAACGGCATCGAGTTCGAGATGCTGCTCGGCATGGCCACGGCGCAGGCGCAGGTCATCAAGCGCACCGTCGGCTCGCTGCTGCTCTACACGCCGGTCGTGCACCCCGATGAGTTCGACGTAGCGATCGCCTACCTGATCCGCCGGCTCGAGGAGGGCGCGAGCCAGGAGAACTTCATGTCGGCGGTCTTCGACCTCGACGAGGACCCGAAGCTGTTCGACCGCGAGAAGGAGCGCTTCCTGGCATCCATCCGCGACGTGCCCACCGAGGTCCCCGGCCCGAACCGCGTGCAGAACCGTCAGCTGCCCGCCCCGGCGATGCCGACCGACGGCTTCGTGAACACTCCCGACACCGACCCGTCGCTGTCGGCGAACCGCATCTGGGCCGACGGCATCCGCGCCCGCATGGCCGAGTCCGAGCTCGGTGACGCGACCGTCGCCGCGAACACACTGTCGACCGCCGAGCAGGTCGCCGAGCGCATCGCGACCGCCGTCGCAGCCGGCGAGGCCTGGCGAGCGCTGGGCGCCGAAGGGCGTGCCGCGATCCTGCATAACGCGGGCGAGATCCTCGAGGCGCGTCGCGCCGACCTGCTCGAGGTCATGGGCTCAGAGGCCGGCAAGGTCATCGAGCAGGGCGACCCCGAGGTATCCGAGGCGATCGACTTCGCGCACTACTACGCCGAGAGCGCGCGCAAGCTGGCGCAGGTCGACGGCGCCGAGATGCACGCGGTCGGCCTGACCGTCGTCACCCCGCCGTGGAACTTCCCGGTCGCGATCCCCGCAGGCTCGACCCTGTCGGCCCTGGCCACAGGGTCGCCCGTCATCATCAAGCCCGCCCGCCAAGCCCGCCGCTCCGGCGCGGTCATGATCGAGGCGCTGTGGGAGGCCGGCGTGCCGCGCGACGTGCTGCAGTACGTGCAGCTCGACGGACGCGACCTGGGAACCCAGCTGGTCAGCGACCCGGCCGTCGGCCGCGTCATCCTCACCGGTGGTTTCGAGACCGCCGAGCTGTTCCGCGGATTCCGTCAGGACCTGCCGCTGCTCGCCGAGACCAGCGGCAAGAACGCGATCATCGTCACCCCGTCCGCCGACCTCGACCTGGCCGCGAAGGACGTCGCCTACTCGGCGTTCGGTCACGCCGGCCAGAAGTGCTCGGCCGCCTCGCTGGTCGTGCTCGTCGGCTCCGCCGCGAAGTCGGAGCGGTTCCGCCGCCAGCTGGTCGACGCCGTCAGCGCCTACGACGTTGGTTCGCCGGTGGACGGCTCGAACCGCATCGGCCCGCTGATCGGCCCGGCCGAGGGCAAGCTGCTCTCCGCGCTCACCACGCTGCACGCGGGGGAGTCCTGGATGCTCAAGCCCGAGAAGCTCGACGAGGCCGGACAGCTCTGGCGTCCCGGCATCCGTGACGGTGTGAAGCGCGGCAGCGAGTTCCACCGCGTGGAGTACTTCGGCCCGGTGCTCGGCATCATGACCGCCGACACCCTCGACGAGGCGATCGACATCGTCAACGACATCGACTACGGCCTGACCAGCGGCATCCACTCCCTCGACGAGGACGAGGTGCAGCAGTGGCTGGCCCGCATCGAGGCCGGCAACGTCTACGTCAACCGCGGCACCACCGGTGCGATCGTGCAGCGCCAGCCGTTCGGCGGCTGGAAGAAGGCCGCCGTCGGCGCCGGTTCCAAGGCCGGCGGCCCGAACTACCTCGTGGGCCTGTCCGAGTGGACGGATGCTCCCGTGCGCTCCGCGACCGCGCTCGACGAGCTCGGCTCGTCGGCCGTCGCCCTCGTCGAGGGCGATGACGCGGCATGGCTGCGCGGCGCTCTCGCCACCGACATCGACGCCTGGGCGTCGGAGTTCGGCGTGGTGCGGGACGCCACCGGCCTGACCACCGAGCAGAACCTGCTGCGCTACCAGGCCGTTCCGGTCACGGTGCGCTACGAGGGCGAGCGCGTCGCGGAGCTGCTCCGCGTCGCGGCCGCCGGTCGTCGCGCCGGTTCGCGCGTGACCGTGAGCACCGCCTCGGTGCTGCCGGCCGCCGTCGCCACCTGGCTCGGGTCGCACGACGTGGTCGTCGCCTACGAGGACGGCACCGCCTGGGCCGCGCACGCGCAGCGTCTCGCGGCCACCGACGGCCGGGTGCGTCTGATCGGGGCATCCGCCCTGACGACCGCGGCTGCCGTCGACGGCTCGCCGAGCCTCGCGCTGTACGCGAACCCGGTCGTCGCGGCCGGCCGCGTCGAGCTGCTCACCTTCCTGCGCGAGCAGGCCGTGTCGATCACCGCGCACCGCTTCGGCACCCCGCACCGCTACGACGTGCCGGTGCTGCAGCCCGTGCGCTGAGCGCCCGGCTCCCCGTCTTGAGGGGTCAGAATCTGCGAAGTCCCGCTCCTTGGATGCCGCAGATCCTGGCCCCTCTTGTCTTGCGCCCGTGGGAGCCGAGCCAGGGTGAGGTAGTCAATCCACCCGAGCGCGGCTCCCACGGGAGTTCAGGAGTGCAGTGAGAACGCGAGCGTCTCACCGGCGGTGCCGGACACGTCGATCGTGAGGCGCACACCGGCCCCGCGGCGGGCGAAGGAGATGCGTGCGGCATCCGCACCCTTGACCCGCTTCACCGCGGTGTTTGCGAGATCGACGGTCAGTGCGGACGCCGACTGGGTCGGGTCGCTGACCGACATCCGCACCATCCCCGGGTTCTTCCGGACGATCACGCACGCGGCCCGATCGACGGACAGGTCACCGACGGTGCCCGCCCGCCAGAACGAGGCGGCGGTGACGAACGAGGAGTGCCTGATCGCCTGCGCGGTCTCGTCATTGCGCAGCACCTCGACCTTCGGTGCCGTGGCGGCGACCCTGGTCGCCTCGACATCCGCGCCGGGGAGCACGAGATAGGCGTACCCGCCGGATGCCGCGGAGCCGGTGCCGTGCGAGATGTGCAGCGTGCCGTACGAGCGGCGCTGCACGACCTCGGTGCCCGCGGCGGCGCCGGTGTTGATGCCGCGCCAGTTGCCCTCCCTGGTGCCGACCCCGGCCACGAGCCGCGCGTCGTCGAGGAAGACGTAGCCACCGGTCCCGTCCAGGTGCGCCCATCGCGGGCTCGTCAGAGCGGTCTCCGAGGTGACTTCGGCGCCGTCGACGAGGAGCGTGCGCGCATCCTTGCCGAGATTGCGATGCTCCACCACCGTGCGCACTTCGCCGGTACTGCCCGTCGCGATGTCCGCACCGAGGGCCACGAGTCCCTGCGGCAGAGTGAACCAGGCCTTGCGGGCCACGAGCCCGGTGCCGCCCGGCGCGACCAGGTGCATCGCCGCGAGCGCGGTGTCCTCGAAGGTCACCCCGCCTGTCCACTCGTTGGCCGGCGTCTGCTCGCCCCATTCGCCCTCGGGGTTGCGGGGCAGCGGAGTGAGATCGACGGTGGTGCCGGGAGGTGCTGCGAGGTCGGCCGTCGGCCAGAACTCGTCATCGAAGTGGTCGTCGTCTTCGCGCAGGTACAGATACGTCATGCCCTGGCTGGTCTTCACGCCGGTGAAGTTCTCGGCCTCGGTCCCCTCGTGCCAGGCGATCCGGTTCGAGCACATCGCCACGCACAGCGCCCATGAGCCGTCGGCTGAACGGTGCACGAGGCGGTCCATCGCGGGGAAGAACCTCGGTCCGGTGGGGTCTGCCACGGGCACCACGTCGGAGGCGAGCAGCTCCGTCACGAGCGACAGCCGCACGATGCTCGTGGTCGAGGAGATGTTCGCGGCCGTGCTGCCCTCGATCCACTGCCGGCACAGTCCGCGCCAGCGCTCCGCCGTGGCAGGGTCGGCGGACTGCGCCAGACGCAGCGTGTGCTCGATGAGGTCGTTGCCGTCGGTGACGCTGCGCTCCGCGAAGCGGGAGACCGCGCGGCCGCGCACCGCATCCATCATCTGGCCGCGGAACATCAGCGGGGCGAACGAGGCCTCCACGACGCCGGTGATGTTGCTGCGGCTGGGATCGGTGATGTCGAACGAGCTGCCGGCCAGCAGTGAGAAGAGCTTTGCGAGACCGCCGAGCAGCACCAGCCCGTAGGTTCCGGTGTAGCCGATCGTGGAGTGCTGGACGAACGAGCCGTCGCGGAAGAACCCGTTGCCCTCCGTGACGTACTGCCAGGTGTCGCTGAGCGCCGATACGGCGCTGTGCAGCAGATCCGCGTCCGGCTGCACGATCGACCGGACGATGATCCCCTGGCAGATGTCGACGCGGTTCGCCCCGTCGGAGAACTGAGGCCCGGTGGGGTGCTGCTGCTTGCGCGGATCGCGTTCGGGCAGGAAGTGATCGATCGCGTCGCAGTAGGCGTCGATCTCGGCCGCGGACAGGTGCTCGTGCAGGATCGCCATGGCGTTCGCGAGCGGCTGCGGTGCGCCGATGTTCCACGACCACCAGTTGCCCCACCAGGCGGTGCCGGTGTTGTAGATCTTCTCGTGCATGTGCGCGAGACCGCGCAGCGCGGTATCGAGCACCGTCTCGGAGCCCTCGTGCTTCGACCCGGGGGTCGCCCAGGAGACGGCGAGGGAGAGGATTCCGACGTAATTCATCCTCATCGAGTTGGACTTCGCGATGTCGGTGGCGCCGATGGCCCAGTCCTGATCCGAGAAGAATCGCGTGGCAGTGGGGCTCACCTTCGCGAGCAGTGTGTCGGTCGCCCTGTCCTGCCGTGCGATGACAGCGGCGAACGCCGAGGGGTTCGCGGCGATGATGCTGCGACCGGTCAGCGTCTCGACCCAGCGGAGGCGGAGCGCCTCGATCTCTGGAACGTCGACGGCCAGCGGGCGGACGGCGGCGGAGGCGGACAGCGGGCCGGTCTGGGCGAGCAGAACGGCGGCCGCGGCGAGTCCGCCGAGCTGCAGCACGTTCCTGCGGGAGGGGGTGAACATACGATCTCCTTCGGTCGATGTCAGCGACGCTAGAAGGAGGAGAGACGAGGAATCAATGTTGATTCCTCGTGTTCGCGGCCCGTTGACTGGCAGCGATGAACGAACCCGATGCGAGACCGAACGTTGTCGTCGTCATGGCCGACCAGTTCCGCGCCGCGGCGATCGAGCCCGGTGGCGACCCGGTGGCGACCCCGCAGCTGGATCGCCTCGCCGCCGAAGGATGCGTGATGACCCAGGCGGTCAGCTCGTATCCCGTGTGCAGCCCGCATCGGGCGATGTTCCTCACCGGGCTGCGCCCGGGGGAGAACGGCGTCACCCTGAATGTGCACTCCGAGTCGGCGGAGGACGGCGTGGGTCTGCGTGACGGGCTGCCCACCTGGGCGAGCGTACTGCGGGATGCCGGTTACCGCACCGGCTACATCGGCAAGTGGCACCTGGAACCTCCCGTACCCGACGACGAGCGCTTCGGTGAGGGACGCCGCGACGACGGCAAGGTCTGGGACGCGTGGTCGCCCCCGGAGCGGCGGTTCGGCTTCGATTTCTGGTACTCCTACGGCGCCGCCGACCGGCATCTCGCGCCGCACTACTGGACGACGGATGCCGGCCGTGAGGCCCGCGTCGACGTCGACGCCTGGTCGGCGGAGCATGAGGTCGACGTCGCGCTCGAGTTCCTCGAGGCGCCGAGCGAGCAGCCCTGCGCGTTGATGGTGTCGCTGAACCCGCCGCATCAGCCGTTCGATCAAGTGCCGGAGAGATATCGACGGCTCTACGCGGAGCGCACCGAGGAGGAGCTGCTGGTCCGACCGAACGTGCCGCACGGGACGGCGATCGCCGATGAGGCAGCCGTGATCGCCCGCGACTACTTCGCCGCGATCACGGGCGTCGACGAGCAGATCGGACGGTTGGCCGACGCGGTCGAGGCGACAGGACGGCCGACCGTGCTGCTGTTCACTGCGGATCACGGGATGCAACTGGGTAGTCACGGGCAGCTGTACAAGAACGTCGCCTATGAGGAGTCGATGCGGCTGCCCATGATCGTGCACGCGCCGGGCATCGTGCCGCCCGGCGTCTGCGAGGCGACGGTGTCGTCGCTGGACTTCGCGCCGACGATCCTGGGCCTGGCCGGTGCGGATGCCGGGATCTTCCCCGGGCACGACCGTTCGCCGCAGCTCCGCGGCGAGGTGGCCGGCGGAACGGACTCGGTCGTCTACTACCGGTACCCGTCCCGCAGCGACCCGTCCAGCGCCCGCGGGCTGCGCACGCCGGGGGAGAAGCTCATCGCGACCTGGCATCCGGAGCGGGGCCTTCAGGTCGAATACTTCGACCTCGTCGTCGACCCGTACGAGCTGGACAGCCAGACGGATGCCCCGGAGGCGGCAGATCTGGCAAGGGCGCTGCTCGCAGATCTGGCCGCCGTCGGCGATGCCTGGCCTGGCCGGGCATCGCTCGCCGCGACGTACGGCGACTGAGCCTTACCGAGGACAGGAGATCCGCCGAGAACAGGACGATTCCACGGCAGCCGTCCTGTCCTCGCGGGCTCTCCTGTTCTGAGATGAGGCACGGCGCTGTGGTCAGCCCCGGGACGGCAGCCGCACGTCCGCGCGCCACCTCTCGTGCGCCGCTGTCAGTTCGCTGACCAGGTCGGGTCGGGCATCCGCCAGGTTGACCGCCTCCCCGCGGTCCGTAGAGAGATCGGTGAGGAACAGGCCGTTCCCGGTCTCGGTGTGCTCGGTGCGGGCCACGTACAGCGCCGTGGGATCGTCCCCCGACACCGAGAGCAGCTTCCAGTCGCCGCGACGCACGGCCCACTGCCATCCGCAGTCCCAGTGCAGTTCGCGGGCAGAGGGCAGTTCGCGGTCGGCGTCGCCTGTGGCATCCGCCAGCGTCTGCCGCAGGTCGACGCCATCGCCGGCATGACTGGTCTCGGCCGCAGCGGCGAACGTCGCGGCGAGATCGAGCGCGCTGACCGGCGCTGAGACCACCGAACCCGGTGCGGTCACTCCGTGCCAGCGCACCAGGAACGGCACCCGGATGCCGCCCTCCCAGAGCGTGTACTTCGTGCCGCGCAGGTCGCCGTTGTCGCCGTAGTTGCACTGCGACCCGCCGTTGTCGGTCAAGTAGACCACGATCGTGTCCTGGCCCTCGACGGCGTCGAGCAGCCTGCCGATCGCGCGGTCCATCAGTTCGAGCTGCGCGAGATAGTACGCCCGCCCGTCAGGCAGGTTCGGGCTGATCGCCCCGTCGTACCAGTCCAGATACTCGGATGCTCCGGGGTGCCAGTCCTCGAAGCCCTGCAGGCCTCGGGCCTCGAGCTCTTCATCCGGAAGCTGCCAGCAGAAGTTGTGCACCGCGTTGAACGCCACCATCGCGAAGTACGGCGCGTCACCCGCACCGCCGATGAAGTCGATCGCCCGGTCCGCGATCTCGTCGGTGGTGAAGCCGTCGAACTCGGCAGGGTCCTCACCCGACCAGAACGGCTGCACCGCCATCGGATGAGCGGCCTCACCGTACTGCTCGACGGCGGCGGCCGAATGATGCAGATAGTGCAGCCGGCCCATCGACTGCCCGGCCAGCCCGTAGAACGACTCGTCGAAGCCGTGGTGCGGTGGGGCGCCGCGATCGGCGGAGGTCTCGTCGCCGTAGTGCACCTTGCCGAAATAGCCGGTCGCGTAACCGGCCCCGCGCAGCGTCTCGGCGATCGTGGGCTCGGTGCCGATGTGCGCGGAGTCGAACCACAGACCGCCCCAGCGCTGCTGGTACTGCCCGGTGATCATGCCCGCGCGCGACGGCGAGCAGATCGGCGCGGTGACGTAGGCGTCGGTGCAGGTGGCACCCTCCGCGGCGAGACGGTCGAGCACCGGGGTCTTCACGCCCGTCGTGCCGTGCGCGGACCGGTCGGCGTAGCCGTGGTCGTCCGAGACGATCAGCAGGATGTTCGGGCGGATCACGGTGCCTCCTGGGGTGCGGGCGGTTCTGTTCAGCGTAGGGCGGCTGCGCCGTCCCACCCCGGTGGGGAGAAGGCACCCGCCGGATCGTCGCCCAGCGGTGTCCGCTGGCCGGCGCCCCAGACCGGCAGCGCCGATCCGTCGGCCTCCCGTGTCGCATGCTCGGCGAACCAGCCGTGCATCCGCTGCCGCATCCGAGCGATCTCATCGTCACGCGACGGGTCGTCGATGAGATTCGCGCGCTCGCCGGGGTCCGTCTCGAGGTCGTAGAACTCGTGCGGACCGTACGGGAAGCGATGCACGTACTTGCGGCGCCGGGTGCGGATCATCCGCACGGGACCGTATTCGCTGTGCACGACGACCGCGCGCTCCTCGTCGGATGCCTCGGTCGGGGCATCCGCGAGCCGGGCCGCGAAGCTGCGACCGGGTCCCTGCTCGAACGCCGCCCGGTCGACCCCGGCCAGCTCCAGCAGAGTCGCCGGGAAGTCGTAGGCGCTGAGCAGATCGTCCACGACCCGCCCCTCCGCCACGCGCCCCGGCGCGGAGACGATGAACGGCACCATCACTGATTCGTCGTACATGTTCATCGGGAACGTGCCGTTGCCCTTGCCCCAGATGCCGTGCTGGCCGCAGTTGAAGCCGTTGTCGCTGAGGAAGACGACGATCGTGTCCTGCTCCAGACCGTGCGCGCGCAGCCGGTCGAGCACCCGTCCGATCGCGGCATCCATGGCCGTGACCGCGGCGAAATAGCCGATCAGCGCCTCGCGGGCGTCGGGCTCGCCGCCGATCGGGCCGCCGCCGAGAGTCTGCAGCCAGGGATGCGGCTCCTCCTGGGGGCAGCTCTCGAACGCGCAGTCGCGGTACAGGTCGGTGTACTGGTCGGGATGCTGCCCGGCGAAGGGTTTGTGCGGGGCGGTGAAGTTCACGGCGAGGAAGAACGGGGCCAGGAAGAGCGGGTCGTCCTGCCCTGCCTCCTCGTCGAGGAACGAGATCGCGTCATCGGCGATCGCGTCGGTGAGATAGCCGGTGGCGACCTCCGGAACGTCCCCGCGCAGCATCGGGGCGTCGTGATACGGACTTCCACCGCCCTCGAGCGCATACCAGTGCACGAACCCGCGCCGCGGCACGTCGCTCGCGCCGAGGTGCCATTTGCCGGAGAGACCGAGCCGGTACCCGGCATCCGCCAGCGCGTCGGTGTATGCCGGCTGCCCGGCGAGCAGATCGACGCTGTCCGGCCCCGTGTTCGGGCCATCCAGGTAGTCGTGCACGCCGTGCGTGGAGGGGATCCGACCGGTGAGCAGGCTGGCCCTGGCGGGCGAGCACACCGGCGAGGCGCAGAAGAACCTGTCCAGTCGCGTGCCGCGGGCGGCGAGCGCATCGAGGACGGGGGTGCGGATGTCTGCATTGCCGGCCGCGCCGAGTGCCCACGGCCCCTGGTCGTCGCTGAGGAAGACCAGGATGTTCGGGCGGTCGTTCATGCCGGTACCGGTCCGAGCATGCTCGCCGTGCCGGTCTGCGCCGACCGGTAGCTCGCCAGGATCAGCTCGACGACGTGCCGCGCATGCTCGAGAGGCACCGCAGGTGCCCCGCCGTCGACGACCTGCAGGAAGTCCGCCAACTGCGCGGTGAACCCGGTCTGGATGTCACGATCCGTCGGCTCATGCAGCAGACGGGTGCGCCCGTCCACGCGCACGGTCGTGCCGGCGCGGGGGTCGGCCTCGACGACACCGCCCTCGCAGACCACGGTCAGGCTGTCGCTGCGCGTCGGAGGGTCGCTCACCACGGCGACCGCGACCCCGACGCCGTTCTCGAGCCGTAGTCGCAGCACACCGTCGGTCTCCACCGGAGAACCGAAGCGGTTCGCCACGGACGCCGAGATCTCGGCCGCCGGCGCTCCGCCGAACCAGAGCGAGCGGTCGAGACAGTGCGCGCCGATGTTGAACAGCGCTCCACCGCCCGCCACCTCGCGGGAGAAGAACCAGGGGGACCGCGTGCCTGGACGGTAGTCGGTGCTGCGATTGTCACGGATCAGTTGCACGGCGCCGAGATCCCCGGACGCGATGAGCCCGTGCGCGGCGGTCTTGTCGGGCAGGAAGTGCTGGATGTGGCCCACCGTCAGCGCGACGCCTGCCCTCTCGCAGGCCTCGGCGATGCGGTCGCAGTCCGCCACCGACGTGGCCATCGGCTTCTCGACCAGGACGTGCTTGCCCGCCTCGGCCGCCTCGATCGCGATCGGAAGGTGCAGCGCGTGCGGGGTGTTCACGATCACTGCGTCCACGGCATCCGCATCGAGCATCCGCCGATGATCGGTGAACACCTTCGCCCCGGGGGAGAGGTCGGCGGCGCGTCGGGCCGCCGATTCGTCGATGTCGCAGACGGCGGTGAGCTCCGCCCCCGCGAGGACGGCGGCCGCGCGCACGTGGAAGGGCGCGACCGCGCCCGCTCCGATCAGACCGATGCGCATTCTTCTCCTCGTTCCATGGCTCCAGCTCAGGATTCGCGTCCGCCGCAGGAGCGGCGGATCACGATCCTGGGCCGCAGCCTGATCTGATGCAGGGGACAGTCGTCCCCCTCGATGAGCCGCCGAAGCAGCACGTCGGCCGCCATGCGGCCGATCCGGTACTTGGGCGGGGCGACCGCGGTCAGCGGCACCTCCGCCAGGTCGGCCACCTCGTCGTCGTACGAGACGAGCGCGATGTCCTCGGGCACGCGCAGGCCGTCGCGGCGGATCGCGCCTTCGAGCAGGGTCGCCTCGCGGTCGCCGAATACCAGCGCCGCCGTGGCCTCGAAATCCCGGATGCGCCGGTACGCCGACTGCGCGGAGTCGGCCACCCAGTCAGCCTTGGACTGTGCGAACTCCAGCGAGCCGGCCAGACCGAGATCGGCCACGGCGTGCCGGTATCCGCGGACGACCCCTGCCTCTGTGGGAGTGCGCTCTCGGGTCAGGAGCGCGATACGGGTGTGGCCGAGCGCTGCGAGGTGGCGCACGGCGTCGTAGGCTCCGCCGCGATGATCCGAGCAGACGTGCTCGGTGGTGTCAGCGGGACCGAGATCGGGCAGGCTGCGCTCCACCAGCACGACGGGAACCGGCAGATCCATGAGCTCGCGTGCGCGGGCGGCGGGGTCCTCGATGCCGGTGAGCGTCGGGGCGATCAGCAGGCCGTCGATGTCGGCGTCGAGCAGCGAAGCGATCGCGGGTGCCTCGCGTTCGCGGTCGTAGCGGTAGGTCGAGAGCTGCAGTGTCGCCCCGGCGGCGGACAGCGACTCGTCGATGCCCTGGAGCACGCGCGGGTAGTACAGCTGCGTGTCGGGCAGCAGCACGCCGATGCGCCGGCGGGCCTTCTCGTCGCGAGGGCGGATGTGCGCCACGAAGCTGCCCGCGCCCTGGCGACGCACGACGATCCGCTCTGCGACGAGTTCGTCGAACGCACGACGGACCGTCGTCAGCGAGAGTCCTGTCTCGGTCGCGAGCTGCTGCTCGGTCGGCAGCTTCTCGCCGGCGGTCCAGGTGCCGGCGAGGATGCCGCGCCGCAACTGGTCGGCGAGCATCTCGAACTTCAGCGCCTTGGCGTCGGCATCGCGCACCACGGATCCTCGTCGATCGGTCATGGCGCCTCCTCTCGTGGCAGTCCTTTCATTCTCCTGTCGCAAAAGAGAGGAATAAAGAGGGATTCGTCTCTTTGATCGGGATTCCTCTGCACTGTGGCTCGCTGCATGGGGCGCATTTCCCACATCGAGGGGAGGAATCTTCGTAGTACTCCTTGAATGCTCTCTTCTGCTCCGGCGATAGTCGTGCACGGAGCGGCGACGTGGCCGCTCCCGAACGAAAGGAAACCCGATGGCGAAGATCCGAAAGCTCTCCGCACTCGTCGTTGTCGGCGCGCTGGCGCTGACCGCCGCGGGCTGCGCATCCACCCAGGGCGGCGACTCGAGCGAGGGCGGCTCGCTCACCTACTGGTCGATGTGGAAGGAGGGTGAGGCGCAGCAGAAGGTCCTCGCCTCCGCCATCGACGACTTCGAGAAGGAGACCGGCATCACGGTCGACGTGCAGTGGCAGGGACGCGACAACACGAAGAAGGTCGTCCCCACTCTGAACACCAACAAGGTGCCCGACCTCATCGACGGCTCGTTCGCCAAGCTCGCCCCGGTGCTCGCCGAGAGCGGCCAGGCGAAGGCCCTGACGGACGCCTACGCCGCCGAGGTCGACGGGCAGAAGGCCGGCGACCTCATTCCGAAGGCCTACCTCGCCGGCGACGTGCTCACTCGCAAGGGCGAGGATGCGCCCTGGATGCTGCCCTACTCGCTCACCAGCGACGCGTTCTGGTTCAACGCCGCCACGCATCCCGACCTGGTCTCGGCTCCTCCGGCCGATTGGGACGCGTTCATCGCGGAGCTCGACAAGCTCAAGGCGGCGAACGAGGTGCCGATCGCCATCGACGGCGACGTGTCCGGCTACAACGCCTACTGGTACACCGCCGCGATCGTGCACATCGCCGGCCCCGGGGCCCTGAACAAGATCGCCGCAGACAAATCCGGCAAGGCGTGGGACGAGCCCGAGGCGCTCGAGGCCGCCGAGATGGTGCAGCAGCTCGTCGACGGCGGCTACTTCATCCCCGGCTACAACGCCAGCAAGTGGCCCGCGCAGCAGCAGGCCTGGGCCGGCGGCAAGGCCGCACTGCTGTTCAACGGCACCTGGATCCCCACCGAGACCGGGACCTATGCGGCGGACGGCTTCGAGTACTCGTCGTTCCCGTTCCCCACTGTCGACGGCGGTGACAAGGTCGCGCGCGCCGACTTCGTGGGCTTCTCGGTGCCCGCAAGGGCGAAGAACTCCGCGAACGCGCAGAAGTTCGCGACGTTCTTCCTGCAGAAGAAGTACCAGGACGCACTGGGAACCGATGCGAAGATCCTGCCCGTTCGTCAGGACGCCGCGACCAGCCCGGAGATGGCGACCGTCAAGGCGGCCCTCGACTCCGCCGACACTTTCTACCAGCAGAACGACGGCATCAGCTTCCCCGGCTACTCCGAGAAGCTGTTCTGGCCGGCGGCCGACCAGCTCATCCTCGGGAAGATCTCCGCGAAGGAGTTCGTGGAGACGATGAAGTCGGGTCAGGTCGACTACTGGAAGCAGAACTCATGACCCAGACGGCAGCGATGCCGGGAGTCGCCACCGGAGCGGGAGGCCCTCGAGGCTCCCGCTCCGGCGGCAACGCCATCGACCGCGCGCGCAGGCGGCTGTTCGTCCCGTTCGTCGGGCCGGCGCTGCTGTTCTACAGCGTGCTCTTCGTGGGACCGGCGGTCTACGCGATCTGGATCAGCTTCAATAAGTGGTCGGGCGCCGGTCCGATGGAATTCGTCGGCTTCGGCAACTACGTCGGGCTGTTCTCGGACAAACTGTTCCTCAAGTCGTTCGGCAACACCCTGTTGCTGCTGTTCGTCGTGGGCGCCGCGATCTTCATCGTCTCGTTCGGCCTCACCCTGGTGCTGCGCGACATGGCGGGACGCAAGATCGCCCGATCGGTGATCTTCTTCCCGCACCTTGTCAACGCGATGATCTTCGGCGTCCTCGCCGGTTTCGTGCTCAATCCCGGCGGCCTGGTGAACACCCTGCTACGATGGCTCGGCGTCACCGACCCGCCCGCATGGCTGGCGCAGGACAATCTGTTCCCGCTGATCATGGTGATGCTCACCTGGATCACGACCGGCTATTACACGACGATCCTCATGGCCGGCGTCGACCGCATCCCGCCGTACTACTACGAGGACTGCGCGCTGGCGGGCGCGAACGCCTGGCAGCGCCTGCGGTACGTGATCCTCCCGCTCACCTGGGACGTGTTCGGCACCTGCGCGGTGCTCTGGACGATCTCGTCGGTGAAGATCTTCGAGATCATCTGGATCTTCGGCGGCTCCACCGGGCAGGGCATCCCGCCCACCCAGACCTGGAGCACCGCGGTGTACACGTACGTCACCGCGTTCTCCGGAGAGTCCATCCCCGCGTACGGCATGGCCAGCGCCTCCGCGATCCTGTCGCTCGCCCTGGTGTCCGTGCTCGTCGTCCTGCTCCGTCGCGTGATGAAGCGCGACGCGATCGAGTTCTAGGAGTGCTCATGACCTCTGCACAGGTGCTTCCCGAAGAGATCACCACTCAGGCGCTCGTGACGCCGCCCACCGGCCGGGTGCCGCGTCCGCGCAGGCGTGGAGCGGCGATCGGCCACGACCGCAGCATCGTCCGCGGCATCGGACTGGTGCTGCTCTGGGCCTTCGTGGTGCTCAACATCGCGTGGATGGTCTGGATGGTGATCCAGGCGTTCCGCGACACCCGCTCGATCCTCAGCGATCCGTGGGGTCTGCCGACCTCGCTCGACCCGACGAACTTCGTCACGGCGTGGACGGTCGGGGACTTCGCCACAGCGACCCTGAACAGTGTCGTGACGACGGGAGTCTCCTCGTTCCTCACGGTCGCGATCGCGGCTCCGGCCGCCTACTACCTCGGTCGTGTCGAGAACCGGTTCACCAGCTCGCTGACCCTCTACTTCGTGCTTGGCCTCGGCATCCCCGCGCAGGTGATCCTCATCCCGCTGTTCGTGATGCTGAACGAGATGTATCTGACCGACAGCCTGATCGGCCTCAACCTCGTCTACATCGGCGTCTCGATGCCGTTCACGGTGTTCCTGCTGATCGCCTTCTTCCGCTCGCTGCCGGCGGAGCTCGAGGAGGCCGCGGCGCTGGACGGCACCACGGCGTTCGGCACGTTCTGGCGCATCACCCTGCCGCTCGCGAAGGGCGGCATCCTGACCGCGTTCGTGCTGCAGGTGATCTCGCACTGGAACGAGACGCTGCTCGCTCTGACCCTGCTGCAGTCCACCGACAAGTACACCCTGCCCGTGGCGCTGATCTCGTTCATCCAGCAGCAGACGTACTCCGGTGCGGACTGGGGCGGATTGTTCGCCGGCCTCTGCATCGTCGTGCTGCCGATGCTGGCGATCTACCTCTGGCTCGGCCGCCGCCTCACCGAGGGGCTCACGCTCGGCATGGGGAAGTGATGGTGGAGCGTCAGGCCAGCGGCAGCGCGTCGTCGTAGGCCGAGGTCGAGACAGGCGGCACATCGCCGAACACCCGCGTCGTCCCGGGGTCGGTCCGCCACGCGGGCCAGCCCGGGACTCCGCTCGTGATGAACGCGACGGCCGCGGCGTGCATGTCGTCGGCGAGGCCCTGTGGGGGAGCGTCGCCTGCCATCGCCGAGACGCGCTCCGCACCCAGGCAGTCCCACCAGAACGGCACATCGAGACAGTGGCTCGACCAGCCGTTGCGCGGTGAGGCCCACGCGAACCGGTACACCCAGGTCGCAGCATCCGCCCTGGCCTCGGCGACGCGCACGACGAGCGAGCGGAACACACGATCGGTGACGAAGCGGCCGAAGGTCGCGGCCGTGCCCTTCCTGCGCTGCGGGCGGTTCGCCGCGAGCCAGCTCCGCCGCTCGGCGAGTGCCGGCGCGATCAGGCGCAGGGCGAGGGACGCCGGCACGAACCGCAGGCTGCGGGGCGCGGCATCCAGCGCCGGGGTGAACTCGTCGTCGGTCGCACCGATCAGCAGTGGCTTGTCCGCACCCACGCCTGCGGCGAGCGCGTCGACCGTCGGACGGGTGAGGAGCTCGCCGTCGATGACCGGGCCCCAGGGCAGGCCGTCGGCGAGCACGGCGGTGGTTGCCTTCAGCCCGGTCTTGCCGAGCAGGGACGCCTCGTACTGCTTCTGCGTGAGCGACCTCTCGGTCGCCGAGCGGAATCCCGCCAGAGTCGGCTCGACGCCGACCATCTCGGCCAGCAGGGCGCTGCGCCTCGCGACGAGAGGGCGTGGCAGGTCGCCGAGGGCCCCCGAGATCGAGACAGCGGAGTGGAACAGGTGCTGCGCGGCGGGCATGCCGAGCAGGGTGAGCACCGCGCCGCCGCCGGCGGACTGCCCGGCGATGGTCACTCGGGCGGGGTCGCCGCCGAAGGCCGCGATGTTGCGCTGCACCCACTCCAGCGCCGCCAGCCAGTCCCGCACTCCGCGGTTGTCGGGCGCACCGTCGATCACACCGAAGCCGTCGAAGCCGAGCCGGTACGAGACGGTCACCGTGACGACTCCGTCGCGCGAGAACGTGCGGCCGTCGTACCAGGGGCTCGCGGGGGAGCCCGAGGAGTAGCCACCGCCGTGGATCCACACGAGCACCGGAGCCGAGCCGTCCGTGGCGGGGGTGAAGACGTTGACGTTCAGCGTCGAGGAGCCCTTGACCGAGGGTTCGGGGATGAGCGCGTTCGGCTCCTCGCGGCGCTGAGGCGTCGCGCCGTAGGCGGTCGCATCGCGCACCTCGGTCCATGGCTCCACGGGCTGCGGCGGCAGGAAACGGCGCGCACCGGTCGGTGGCGCGGCGAACGGGATGCCGAGGAATGCGGCATCCTGCTGCCGGCGGATGCCGCGGACAGGGCCGGAATCGGTCATGACGATCGGTGCTTCGCTCATCGTCTCCAGTATCCCGCGAGGGACGCCTCGGGAGTTGTCCACAGGTACGACGCGAAGTGTCGCGGCATCTGAGGCGCTGTGCCAGACTGTTCCGGACGAAACGCGAGGATGCACGTTGACCAGACCTCTCGCAGGACCCCAGACCCTGCTGCGGACGATGAACGCACGAGCGATCCTGGAAGCGCTGGCCAGGCGCGGCGCATTGACCAGGGCCGAGCTGATGCACGAGACCGGACTGTCGCGCACCGCCGTCACGCAGGTGCTCCGGATGCTGGAATCACGCGACGCCGTGGCATCCGCCGGCGTCGACAGGGCGACCAAGGGGCCGGCTGCGACGCGGGTCGGGCTGAATCCACGGCTGGGTCTCGCGGCCGCCATCCACATCGACCATCACGACATCCACGTCGTGCTCCTCGACGCCGCGGGCGCCGTGCGAGCGGAGGCGCACGGGCCGTTGCCGGTCGTCGTGGATCGCGTCGAGGCGATCGCGGCACTGCTGGACGAGTGCCGTGCCGCGGCGACCGCGCCCGTGCTGGTCGCCGTCGTCGCCGTGCCCGGGATCGTGCGCGCCGACGGAGAGATCCGCGACGACCAGGGGCCTGACGGCGGAGCGTTCCGCGCCGCGCTGTCCGACCGGCTCGGCTGCCCGGTGCGCATCGAGAACGATGTGAACCTCGCCGCGCTCGCCGAGTTGTCCGGCCCGATCGGTGCCGAGCAGCAGGGCTTCGCGCTGCTGCTGCTCGATGACGGGCTCGGCGCGGCGTACATCATCGACGGCGCGCTGCACCGCGGCGTCTCCGGCATCGCCGGCGAGGTGAACTACCTGCCGCAGACGCCGCTGCCGACCGGGGCTCCTGTGCTCGGTCACGCTGTCACCGCCGACCTGGCGCTGGTCGCCGGGCGTGATCCGTCGCTGCCGCTGCCGGTCCATCTCGACGACGCCGCGGCCGGCGACGACAGCGCGCGGGTGATGGCCGCCGAGGTAGCGCGCCGGCTCGTGCTCATCGCCGGGTCGATCACGCTGGTGCTCGACCCGGGGCTGATCGTGCTCGCCGGCGATGCCGCGCATCCCGTGCTGTTCGAGGCCGTGCGCGCCGCCGCTGAGGAGTTCGACGCCCAGCTGCCGCTGTCGTTCGCACTGTCCGCCTTCGGTGCCGAGGCGCCGCTGGTCGGCGCCGTGTCCGAGGCCACCGACGCGCTGCGCGCCACGCTCTTCACCCGAATAGTCACACCCGAATCCAGCAGAACGTAGAGAAGCCCGTGCCCGTACCCCTCACCGATCGCCTCGGCCTGCCGGCCGGGACCCGAGCGATCATCCTCAACGCCGACGACTTCGGCATGTGCCGTGCCGCGAACCGGGCCATCACCGGCCTGCTCGCGGACGGTCACCTCGACTCGACCACACTGATGATGCCCTGCGCCTGGGCGCCGGATGCGGCGGCATTCGCGGCATCCCGCACCGACCTCGACATCGGCGTGCACCTCGTGCTCACCAGCGAGTGGACCGGATACCGGTGGCGGCCGCTGACCGGCATCCGCTCCTCCCTGGTCGACGCCGACGGGTACTTCCCGCACACGTCGCTCGAGGTCGAGCAGAACGCGACGGAGGCGGATGTCGCGGACGAGATCGCCGCGCAGCTCGCGGCCGCGCTCGCCGCAGGCATCGACGTCACGCACCTCGACAACCACATGGGCTCGGTCTACGGGCTCGAGACCGGTCGAGACTTCCTGGCGCAGGTGCTGCCGCTCGCCGCCGCTCACGGGCTGCCGTTCCGACTGCCGCGCTACGGCACGGGGCTCGAGGTCGACCCGGCCATGCAGCCGCTGATCGATGAGGCGGCGGCCGCCGCGGATGCCGCGGGCGTGGTGATCCCGGACCGCAGCTGGACCCACCCCTTCCCGCTCGCCGGCGAGGGCACCGACCAGGAGGAGACCTACGAGCAGGTGCGCGACGGGTTCCTCGAGCTGCTGCGGGCCGTGCCCGCCGGGGTGACCGAGATCTTCCTGCATCCGATGGTGGACGACGACGAGCTGCGGGCGACGGTGGACTATGCCGCGCCCAAGCGCGGACACGAACTGCGTCTGCTCACCGATCCGGCGGTCGCCGAGATGATCGTCGCCGAGGGGCTGGTGCGCGTCGGCTGGCGCGACCTGCGGGAACTGCAGCGGGCATGAGCCTCGTCGCCGGCATCCGCGATCGACGCCTCGAGGGGGCGCCGACGCGCGCGCAGAGCATCGCCTTCGGGGCATCCGGATTCCCGATCCAGTTGATGTCGCAGACGTTCTCCGCGTTCGTCGTGTACTTCTACGTCGCGCACCTGGGTGTGCCGGCGGGGTGGGTCGCGGTGGCGATGATCGCGCACGGTATCCTGAACGCCGTGCTGAACCCGGTGGTCGGCGCGCTGTCCGACCGGCTGCGCACGCCCTGGGGGCGGCGCGTGCCGTGGATCGGGCTGGGGATCGTTCCGCTCGTGGTCGCGTTCGCGCTGATCTGGATGCCGCCGGCGCTGCCCGTCGGCGGACTCATCGCCTGGTTCATCGTGGTCGTGGCCGTGTACGACGTGGCGTTCGTGGTCGTCGTGCTGAACGTGTCCGCGCTGTTCCCCGAGATCTTCCGCACCACCGCGGAGCGGGCCTCGGGGAACGTGCCGCGGCAGATCTTCGGCATCCTCGGCATGGTGCTGGGCACCGCGATCGCGCCGACGATCTACGGCTCGCTGGGCTGGTCTGCGATGGCCCTCATCCTCGGTGCGGTGTGCCTGGGCGTGCTGGCATGGTCGTTCGCCGCGGGGATGGTGGAGCGCTCCTCTCCCGCGTCGTCGTCAGACGTCGAGATGTCGTGGCGCGAGCAGCTGAAGTACACCTTCGCCAACAGGGCGTTCGTGCCTTACGTGCTCGGGTCGCTGATGGTGCAGACCTCGGTGGCGATCATCATCGCGGCGATCCCGTTCTACGTGAGGTATTCGCTGCACGCCGCCGAGGACGAGGCCAGCATCCTGCTCGGGGCGATCTTCGTGGCGGCGATCCCTTCGATCATCGGCTGGAGCTGGTTCGTGCGGCGCACCTCGCCGCGCACGGCGGTGCTCGTGGGTGTGGCGATCTTCGGGGTGGCGGTGCTGTGCTTCCTCTGGCCCGCCACCGTGATGGGCGCTGCGCTGGTCGGCCTCGCGGTCGGCGTCGGCGTGGGCGGTCTGCTGCAGCTGCTCGAGATCATGCTCGGGCAGATCATCGACGACGACGCGGCGCGCACCGGGCATCAGCGCGAGGGCGTGTACTTCGGCGTGAACGGCTTCGTGGTGCGCGGGTCCGTGGTGCTGCAGGCGATCGTGGCAGCGTGGGTGCTGACCGCCTCGGGCTTCGACGCGTCGCTGGGCGATGCGCAGCCGACGCCGGTCGATGGAGGCATTCGGGTGATGCTCGCGGTCGTGCCGCTCGGTTTCACTGCGCTCGCATGGCTGTGCTTCTGGCTGTATCCGATCCGGACGCGCGATGCTCAGGCCTCTGTGGCGGCCTGAGCGGCTCAGCCGAGCTGCTTGACCCGGCGGCGCTCGAAGAGGCGCAGGTGCGGGCGCTCCTCGACCTTCGTCGCGCCGTCGGCGATCCAGCCGTGGCGTTCGTAGAAGGTCGCGGCGCGCTCGTTGCCGTCCAGCACCCACAGGTACGCGACCGGATGCCCGTCAGCCTGCAGCGACTGCTCGACGGCGGCGATCAGCGTGTGCCCGACGCCGGTTCCGAAAGCATCGGGATGCGCGTAGATGCCCCACAGCTCACCGGCATCCGCGATCTCGTCCTCGCGCGGATCGCCGAACGACGCCCAGCCCAGGATGCGACCGTCGACCTCGGCGACGATGGTGCGGGACCGCTGGCCCTCGGCGCGCCGGTGCGGTTCGAGCAGGCGTCTCCAGCCCTTCGCCCGCTCAGTGATGGAGAGGTCATCGAGCACGGGTTGCGGCAGCAGCCCCCGGTATGCCGCCTGCCACGACCGGACGTGCACGACCGCGATCCCGTGCGAGTCGTCAGGGGTGGCGGGGCGGATCAGCACCCCGTCATCCTACGGCCGCCCCGGGCGAAGCCGTGGCCGCGAGCGGCTACGCGGCGCGAGAGCGCGCCCGCAGAGCACAGATGCACGGCCCGGGAACACCTGCACGACGGATTCCGGCGTTCGGCCGTGCATTCGTACCCGAGTCGTGCATCCGTGCCGACGCGGGCGTGCAGTTTCGGGTCAGGCGTCGCGACGCGGGCCGGCCGACGGCGCGACGGTGAAGATGTGCGGGGCCAGGTACCCGGCATCCGCGAAGGCGCGCTCAACGGCTTCCGTCACGGCCGCGACCGAAGCGTGCGCGACAAGCGCGATCGCGGCTCCGCCGAATCCGCCGCCGGTCATCCGGGCGCCGAGCGCGCCGGCATCCAGCGCCGCGGCGACCGCGGCGTCGAGCTCGGCGACCGAGATCTCGAAGTCGTCGCGCATCGACGCGTGCGACGCGGTGAGCAGGTCGCCGATCGCGCGCGGGCCCTCCGTCCGCAGCGCGGCGACCGTGTCGAGTACGCGCTGGTCCTCCGTAACGACGTGCCGCACCCGGCGGAAGGTCACGTCATCCATCAGTTCGGCCGCCCGCGGGAGGTCGTCGACCGACACGTCGCGCAGCGCGGGCACGCCCATCAGGGCGGCGCCGCGCTCGCAGGCATCCCGTCGGTCGCGGTAACCACCGGTGGAGTGCGCGTGCTTCACGCGCGTGTCGATCACGAGCAGTTCGAGTCCGGCATCAGTGAACCCGGTCGGGATCTGCTGCGTCTCGAGTGTGCGGCAGTCGAGGAACGTCGCCGCGTCGGCGATGCCGAGCATGGACGCCATCTGGTCCATGATCCCGGTCGGCGCGCCGACCGCCTCGTTCTCCGCCCGACGCCCGGCGCGCGCGAGCGCGACCGGGTCAAGGCCGAGCGACCAGAGGTCGTTCAGAGCGGATGCCACCGCCCCTTCGATGGCCGCCGAGGAGGACAGCCCCGCGCCGACCGGCACGTCGGAGGCGATCGCGATGTCCACACCGCGGATGCCGGTGGCGGAAGGGGCGATCTCCCGCAGCGCCCAGGCGACGCCGAGTGCGTATGCCGACCACTCCGGCACGCGCAGGTCACCCTCTGAGGGGAAGAGCGAGGACAGCTCGCCGAGGCCCACCTCGACCGGTTCGTCGGCGAAGGTCGACGACACCCGGATGCGGTCGTCGTCGCGCAGCCGCGCGGCGGCGAAGGTGCGGTGCGGGATGGCGAAGGGCAGCACGTAGCCCTCGTTGTAGTCGGTGTGCTCGCCGATGAGGTTCACCCGGCCTGGGGCCGACCAGATGCCGTCGGGCTCGGCGCCGAGCAGCTCGCGGGCGTCGGTCAGTGCGGACATGGGGACTCCTTGCGGGATCTTCACGAGGGGGCGGAATCTGCGGAATCCGGGGGGTGCGGATGCCGCGTCTTCCGACCCCTCGTGAGGTGGGACGAGTTTCAGGGGGCGGGAACCGAGGCGATCGCGTCGCGCAGGCGCGCGGCGGCGTCCTCGGGGAGGATCTCGGCGGTCCACGCGGCCATCGCGGCCTCGGATCCGGCGAGGAACTTCAACTTGTCCTCGGCGCGGCGCGGGCTGGTCAGCTCGAGGCGCATCCGGATCGTCTCGCGACCGACCCGCACCGGCGCCTGATGCCAGGCGGCGATGTACGGCGTGGGCGTCTCGTAGAGCGCGTCGACGCCGCGCAGCAGCCGCAGGTAGAGCGGGGCGAGCTCGTCGCGCTCAGCATCGGTCAGCTCCGAGAAGTCGGCAGCGTGGCGGTGCGGCATCAGCTGCACTTCGAGCGGCCAGCGTGCGGCGAAGGGCACGAACGCCGTCCAGTGATCGCCCTGCAGCACGACGCGCGTCGAGGCCTGCTCCGACTCGAGCACCCGGGTGAACAGATCGGGCGAAGCCACGTCGAGCAGCCGCTGCGTGCGCGGAGTCACATAGGGGTAGGAGTAGATCTGGCCGTGCGGGTGCGGCAGCGAGACGCCGATCGCCTCGCCGCGGTTCTCGAACGGGAACACCTGCTCGATGCCCGGCAGCGCCGACAGGGCGGCGGTGCGGTCGGCCCACGCCTCGATGACGGTGCGGGCGCGGACGGGGGACAGGGTGCCGAACGACCCGGAGTGCTCGGGGCTGAAGCAGACCACCTCGCACCGCCCGACGCTGGTGCGTGTGCGGCCGACGCCGATCGAAGTCAGGTCGTCGAGTCCCTGCGGCGCGTCCGCTGCTGCGGGCGCCGTGCCGACGGCGGATGCCAGGGCGGGGCCGAACGCGGGGGAGCGGTTCTCGAACACCGCGACGTCGTACAGCGACGGCACTTCGGAGGGGTTCGTGGGCGACTGCGGGGCCAGCGGGTCCGCGTCGGCACCCGGCATCAGCACCCGGTTCTGGCGCTTGGTCGCGAAGGTGATCCAGTCGCCGGTCAGCACGTCCTGCCGCATTGTCGCGGTCTCGGGGCGCGGATCGAGGCCGCGGGTGTCGATGCTGCGCGCGGCGGGCAGCGACGTGCCGGGGTCGTCGAAGTAGATCAGCTCACGGCCGTCCGCGAGGCGGGTGTCGCGCGCGATGACGCCGGCGCCCAGAGTGCGAATGTTCACGTCAACACGGTACCGTGCCCTCCGTGGTAACGTCAACACCGGAAGAAGGGGGACACGGATGCCGCAGCCGCAGCGCGTCTCGATGGCCATGGTGGCCGCCCGCGCCGGTGTCTCCGGACAGACCGTCTCGCGCGTCGCCAACGACAGCCCGAAGGTCGACCCCGAGACCCGGGTAAGGGTCGAGCAGGCGATGGCCGAGCTCGGCTACCGCCCCAATCGCGCCGCACGGGCGCTGCGCACCGGCCGCACGCACACCCTCGGACTCGTCGCGCAGACGCTCTCCACCGTCGGCAACTCACGGATGCTGCAGGCGGTGGCCGAGTCCGCGGCATCCCGCGGGTACGCGCTCACGGTCGTGACCCTCGGCGCCGCCGGGGACATCGCCGAGGCATTCGACCGCCTGCACGACCAGGGTGTGGACGGCGCGGTCGTGCTGAACGAGGCCACCGTGCTCGCCCGCGACGCGGCATCCGCCGGCCTGCGCCTGGTGGTCGTGGACTCCCCGCCCGACGACCGCTTCACCGTGATCGGCACCGACCACGCCGCTGGTGCGCGCCTCGCCACCGAGCACCTGCTCGCGGAGCACGGGCGAGTGCATCATCTGGCCGGTCCGGCCGGGTCGTACGCGGCGGACGAGCGCGAGCGCGGCTGGCGCGCAGCGGCACCGGACGCACCCGCGCCGCTCCGCGGCGACTGGTCCGCCGCATCCGGCTACGCGCAGGGTGGCGCGCTCGCCGCGGACCCGGACGTCACAGCGGTGTTCGTCGCGAACGATCAGATGGCGCTCGGCCTGCTGCGCGCCCTCGCCGAGGCGGGCCGGCGCGTTCCCGAGGACGTCGCGGTGATCGGATTCGACGACATCGCGGATGCCGCGGACTACAGCCCTCCGCTCAGTACGATCCGCCAGGATTTCGATGCGCTCGGTGAGCAGGCCGTGCGGGCTCTCGTCGCCGCCATCGAGGGGGTCGAGGCATCCGACCCGGACCTTGCGATGCCGGAGCTGGTGCTGCGCGCGAGCGCCTGATCCAGGGCCGGCCGAAGCTCAGCCGATGCGCAGCACGATCGCTCCCGGCATCCGACGCACGATCGCGCCGAAGGGCCACCTGCACAGCGCCGCCGCCTCGGAGGCATCCACGATGCGCGGGTCGATGGTGTGCACGACCCCGCCCTTCCAATCCAGGTCTGCGAATCCTGCGGCAACCACGTTGCGGGCCCAATTGGTGGTCGTGCCCCAGGGCAGTCCGATCAGGATCGTCTCGCGGCCGGGCGATGGCACGACTGCGACGGGTGTCGTGAACGCCGTTCCGCTCTTGCGTCCGCGGTGGTGCACGGTGGCGTAGAGCGGGAACCACCTGCGCCCCGACATGGCCAGTGCGAGCGGCTCGAACGCCTTCTGCAGTCCGTGACTGAATGATCGCGCCATGGTCAGAACTCGAGCATCACCTTGGTCGCGCGACGCTCATCCATCGCCCGGTACCCCTCGGCCGCCTCGTCGAACGGCAGGGTCAGGTCGAACACCGCGCCGGGGTCGATGCGGTCCGTCATGATCAGGTCGATGAGGTCGGGCAGGAACCGGCGCACCGGGGCGGGACCGCCGTGCAGGTGCACGCCGGAGTAGAACAGTTCGCTGCCGTCGATGGTCACGCCGTGCGAGACGCCGACGAAGCCGACGTGCCCGCCGGCGCGCGTGGCACGCATCGCCTGCTGCATCGACTCCTGGGTGCCGACCGCCTCGATCGTGGAGTGCGCGCCGTAGCCGCCGGTCAGCTCCTTGATGCGGGCGACGCCGGCGTCACCGCGCTCCTCGACGATGTCGGTCGCGCCGAAGCCGCGCGCCAGCGCCTGCCGGTCGGCGTGACGCGACATCGCGATGACCCGCTCGGCACCGAGCTCCCGCGCCGCGAGGACGCCGAGCAGTCCGACGGCACCGTCGCCGACGACGGCGACAGACTTCCCCGGCCCCGCCTCGGCGGCGACGGCGGCGAACCATCCGGTTCCGAGCACGTCGGATGCCGCAAGCAGACTGCGCGCCTGCGCGTCTGTCGGAGTCCCTTCGACCCGCACCAGGGTGCCGTCGGCCCACGGGATGCGCGCGTACTCGGCCTGTGTTCCGATCGAGCCCATGCCGACGACATGGATGCACCGGGACTGGTAGCCGGCCCGGCAGATCTCGCAGGTGCCGTCGGATGCCATGAACGAGCCGACCACGAAGTCGCCGACGCGGATGTCCTGCACTCCGTCGCCGATCTGCTCGACGACGCCGATGTACTCGTGGCCCATCCGCCGCGGGCCCTTCGGGGTGTCGACTCCGCGATACGGCCACAGATCCGAACCGCAGACGCAGGTCGCGGTGACGCGGATCACGGCATCCGTGGGTTCGACGATCGAGGGCTCGGCGACGTCCTCGACGCGGACGTCGCCGGGGCCGTACATGATCACTGCGCGCATGCTTCTACTTCACCACTTCCCGGGGCATTCCGGCGAGAAATCCAAAGCGAACATGATCGATCACGTTAGAACGCAAATCGCCTTGAAATGAACAGAACCCGTTGCTAATCTCCTGATCTAGACGCCCGTTCGCCCGGGTGGGTAACGCCGTTCGAAGGAGATCCCGTGACCAGTGCTGCATCACCATCGGCCAGCGCTCTGCGCAGTGGGTCCCGTGATGCGCTGATCGCGTTCGCCGACCGGCTGCTCAGCGGCGCCGCTGCATGGGCCTCACCGAACTTCGCCCGCATCACCCCACCCGGAGACGCCGGCGGCTACGGCACCGCGGTCGACGGCCTCGAGGGGTTCGCACGAACGTTCCTGCTCGCCGGGTTCCGCATCGCAGGCGCGCGCGGTGAGGGCGTCGACCACCTCATCCGCGACTACTCGCGCGGCATCGCCGCCGGCGTCGACCCCGAGGCCGAGGACCGCTGGGTGCGCCTCGACGAGCACCCGCAGGCCAAGGTCGAGGCGGCATCGCTCGCCGTCATCCTCGACATGACACGTCCCTGGATCTGGGACCGCCTCGACGCGACCACGCAACAGCGCGTGATCGACTACCTGGCCCCGGCCGTCGGCGATCACACCTACCCGCGCAACAACTGGCTCTGGTTCCGCGTCACCGTGCAGACCTTCCTGCGCTCGGTCGGCGGGCCGTGGAGCGCCGATGACATCGCGGCCGACCTCGCCCTGCACGAGTCCTTCGTGCGCTCCGGCGGCTGGCTCTCCGACGGTGACGATCGCGGCTACGACCACTACGTCGGATGGGCCCTGCACCTGTATCCGGTGCTGTGGTCGCGGATGCAGGGTGCCGATGAGCTCGGCGCGAACGAGCGCATCGGCCGTGACGTGGCCGCGCTCGACCGCTACCTGCAGGATGCCGTTCATCTCGTCGGCGCTGACGGGGCACCGCTCTTCGAGGGACGCAGCCTGATCTACCGCTTCGCCGCGGCCGCGCCGTTCTGGGCCGGTGTGCTCGCGGGTGTTCCCTCCACACCTGCCGGAACTCTGCGCGACACTGCGATGGGCATTGTCGCCCACTTCGAGGAGCACGGCAGCCCCGACGACGACGATCTGCTGACGATGGGCTGGTTCGGCCCGTGGCGCCGTCTGGCGCAGAACTACTCCGGCCCGTCGTCACCGTATTGGGCCTCGAAGGGCCTGCTCGGAGTGGCGCTGCCGGCCGATCACCCGGTGTGGGCCGAGCCCGCGCAGCCGCTGCCGGCCGCGGTCGCCGACGACCTGCGGGTCGTCGAGGCCGCGGGCTGGATCGTCTCCGGCACCGCCTCCGACGGGATCGTGCGCGTGATCAACCACGGCGCCGATCACGCCTCGCCGGGAGCGACCGTCGGTGACTCCCCGATCTACGCACGGCTCGGCTACTCGACCGTCACCGCACCACTGCACGACGGTCGTGCGTGGGGCGAGCCGCTCGAGCAGTCCGTCGCGCTGGTCGACGCCTCCGGCCGAGGCACGCACCGCGCCGGGATGACGCTGCTCGCTGCGCGCACCGATGGCGACACCGCGATCGCCGGCTCCGCCGCTCACGCGCACTGGATCGCCCCGGACGCGGTCCAGGTGCGGCACGGCTCCGGCATCACCGGCGACGTGACCCTCGCCGGGCACCTCACCACCTGGTCGATCGTCCGCGGCGCCTGGGAGGTCCGCATCGCGACCCTGCACGACCTCGAGCCGAGTGCGGATGCGCGCGAGCTGCGCGTCGGCGGCTGGCCTGTGGCAGCCGAGGCCGTCGCAGGATCCAGCACGGATGCCGCGGCCACCGCATCCGCCGACGGGATCGTGAGCACCCTCATCGCACTGTCCGCCGACGGCGCCCCCGAATTCGTGCGACGCGACGGGGCGAGCCCGCTCGGCGCCCAGGCCGTCGTCCCCGTGCTGCACTTCCCGGTCCGCGTCGGCGAGCCCGTCGTCACCGCCGTCCACCTCGGGGCCGACGCACCGGCATCCGCCCCGCGGGTGGTCGTCGACGGAGCGCAGGTCACTGTCGCCTGGCCCGACGGCGCGCGCAGCGCGCACGACCTCGCCCCGGCATCCGCCGCCTGAACAACAGCACCAGGCATCCCGAACCCCGACCCGAACACCGATTCCCTCGCGGAACATCCGCCATCGCAAAGGAGCACCACAGCATGAACCGCAAGATCCTCGCCGCGGGCAGCATCGCCGCTGTCGCGGCACTCGCCCTCACCGGCTGCAGCGGGTCCTCGGACACGCCTGCCGAGCCGTCCGGCCCGGTCACCCTTACGCTGTCGGCGTGGAGCATCGACACGACGCCCGAGTTCCAGGCGCTCGCCGACGCGTTCCACGAGAAGAACCCCGACATCACGATCAAGCTCAAGGAGTACGACGCGGCCGAGTACAACACTCTGGTCACCGCCGACCTCGCCGCCGGCTCCGGACCCGACATCATCACCCAGAAGGAGGTCAAGGCGCTGACCACCTTCCAGGAGGGCGGCCAGCTGCTCGACGTCTCCGACGTGAAGCTGCCCGACGGCATCGGCGGCGCCGACTCGTACAAGGTCGACGGCAAGGCCTACGCGGTGCCCTACCGCCAGGACTCCTGGGTGCTCTACTACAACAAGGCTCTGTTCGACGCAGCAGGCGTCGCCCAGCCCGACGGCAGCTGGACCTGGGACGACTACGCCGCGGCGGCGACCAAGCTGACCAAGGGCGACGCCAAGGGCGCCTACCTGCACCGCTGGCAGTCGACCGTGCAGGGCTTCGCCAACGCACAGGACGACGTCAGCCCGCTGAAGGGCGAGTACGAGCACATGAAGCCGTACTACGACCAGGCGCTGAAGCTGCAGAAGGAGGGCGCGCAGGTCGACTTCAACACCTCCAGCGCCAACCAGCTCACCTACCAGGGCGAGTTCGGCAAGCAGAAGGCGGCCATGATGCTGATGGGCACCTGGTACACCGGCACGCTGATCGCCCAGCAGGCATCCGGTGAGGCCGACACCTTCGAGTGGGGCATCGCGCCCGCGCCGCAGAAGGACTCGTCGACCACGGGCACCGACAACACCCCGGTGACCTTCGGAGACCCGACCGGCTTCGGTGCCAACGCCGCGCTCGACGGTGACAAGGCCGCTGCCGCGAAGAAGTTCCTCGGCTTCGCCGCCAGCGCCGATGCCGCCAAGGTGCTGGCCGGGATCGGCATCACTCCGGCGATGATCGACGACTCGATCATCGACACCTACTTCAGCGTCAAGGGCGCTCCGAGCGACGATCTGTCGAAGTTCGCGTGGTCGACCCACGAGGTCCACGCCGAGAACCCGACCTCGTCCAAGACCGCGACGGTCCAGGGCATCCTGAACGACATGCACACCGCGATCATGTCGGGCTCCACCCCGGTGGATCAGGCCATCAAGGAGGCGCAGGACCGCGTCGCCAACGAGGTCGGCTGACCCGAGGCCCCGACCGCGGGGCCGGCCCTGCAGGGCCGGCCCCGCACCATGCCCGCACTACCCGAAAGAGTCATCATGACCGCCACCGTCACGCCGGACGCCGGCAGGGCCGCGCGGCCGGGAGGCCGACCGGCGAAACGTCGATCTGCGCTGCGCCGCCGCAACACGCTGATCGGCTGGTCCTTCATCCTGCCGAACTTCCTGGGCTTCGCCGCGTTCACCCTGGTCCCCGTGATCGTGCTGTTCTACATGGCGTTCACGAGCTGGAACATCTTCGGCAAGGCGAACTGGGTGGGCTTCGCGAACTTCCAGCGGCTGTTCGGCGACGGCAGCTTCCGGACCGCGTTCTGGAACACCATCTACTACTCGGCGATGCACATCCCGCTCACCATCGTCGTCTCGCTGGGCCTCGCCCTGCTGCTGAACAACAAGCTCCGCGGGGTCGCGTTCTTCCGCACCGCCGCGTTCTTCCCCTACATCACCTCCATCGTCGCGATCGCCGTGGTGTGGAACCTGCTGTTCAGCCCCGACTACGGCCCGATCAACGCCGTGCTGCGCGCCATCGGCGTCGACAACCCGCCCGGATGGCTCACCTCGAAGGAATGGGCGATGCCCGCCGTCGTGATCGTCAGCACCTGGCGCGACATGGGCTACTACATGATCCTGTTCCTGGCAGGCCTGCAGACCGTGCCGCGCGAGCTGCACGAGGCCGCCAGAATGGACGGCGCGAACACCTGGCAGCGCTTCACCAACGTGACCCTGCCGAGCCTGCGCCCCACCATGTTCTTCGTCACGGTCATGCTGACCATCAACTCTCTGAAGATCTTCGATCTGATCCTGGTCATGACCAACGGCGGTCCCGGCCAGGCGACGCTGGTGCTCTCGCAGTTCATCTATCGCAAGGGCTTCGGTGAGAACCAGTTCGGCTACGCCTCCGCGGCGGCGGTCGCGCTGTTCTTCATCTGCATCCTGGTGACGATCGCGCAGTTCCTCTGGAACAAGAGGAGGAGCGCCTGATGACCGAGACCCAGCTCATGGTGACCGGGCAGCGCAAGCTGCGCCGGCTGTCTGACCCGGCCCCGGCGCGACGCGTCGGCGAGCGCGGCGTCGGCCTGCGCGTCGGCCGGTTCTTCGGCTACGTCGCGCTGATCGTGTTCGCGATCGGACTGCTCACGCCGTTCGCGTGGATGGTGCTCAGCTCGCTGAAGACGCCCAACGAGGTGTTCTCGATCCCGGTCGTGTGGTGGCCCGAGACGTTCGTCTGGCAGAACTACATCGACATCTGGTCGAAGTCCGACATGCTCACCTGGATCCGCAACACCCTGGTGCTGTCGGTCGTCGTCACCTTCCTGCAGGTGCTGACCGGCTCCTTCGCCGCCTACGGATTCTCGCGCATGCGGTTCCGCGGCCGCGACATCCTGTTCCTGGCCTACATCGGCACGATCGCCGTGCCCTGGCAGTCGTACATGATCCCGCAGTTCATCCTGCTGTCGAACCTGAAGGTGTCGAACACGCTGTGGGCGATCATCCTGATCCAGGCGTTCGGCGCATTCGGCGTGTTCCTGATGAAGCAGTACTACGAGACGATCCCCGAAGAGCTCAGTGAGGCCGCCCGGCTGGACGGACTCAGCGAGTACGGCATCTGGCGGCGCATCATGATCCCGCTGTCGGTGCCCGCGATCGCGAGTCTGACGCTGCTGACGTTCGTGAACACCTGGAACGACTACCTCGGGCCGCTGATCTACCTGCGGGACCCGAACCTGTGGACGATCCAGCTCGGTCTGAAGAGCTTCGTCTCGAACCTGTTCGACACGAACTATGCCCTGCTGTTCACCGGACTGACGATCTCGGTCATCCCGATCGCGATCATCTTCCTGCTCGGGCAGAAGTACTTCGTCGAGGGCATCGCGACCAGCGGCATGAAGGGGTGACCGCATGATCCGCGTCGTGCACGACACCTGGGCGTCCATCCTCGGGGTGCTCTATCTCGGGCTGATGGTGAACCTGCTCGTGCTCGTCGCGGCATCTCCGCTGGTCGTGCTGCTGATGACGACCGACCCGGTGCACTCCTGGCCGCTGCTGGCCGTGGTCGCGCCGCTGGCGGCGCCGGCGCTCACCGCCGCCTTCGGCGCGTTCCGCGCCCACGGCGAGGGCGAGACGCAGGTCGTCCGCGCGTACTGGCGCGCCTGGCGCGCCACCGTCCGGCGGGCGCTGATGATCGGCGCGATCGTGGTCGCACTGGCCGTCGTGCTGCTGGTCGATGTGCGGATGCTGGCGGAGACGGATGCCGCCGCAGTCGTCGTCCCCGTGCTGCTCCTGCTCGTCGTGCTCGCCACGGTCACCGGGCTGCTCAGCCTCGCCGCGATCTCGGAGGTGCCGGATGCCCGGCTGGTGGACGTGCTGCGCGCGTCGGCCGTGCTGGGGGTGCGCCGATGGTACTTCCAGCTGCTGTCCTTCGCGGTGCTGGGGGTGCAGTTCGGCGTGTTCGCGACGATGCCGGCGATCGCGATCGGCATCACGGCCGCTCCGGCGCTGTACGTCGTGTGGGCCAACAGCAGGCACTGCCTGCGGCCGGTGCTCGATCTCGATGAGGCCCCGGCGCCCATATCCGCTCGTTGAGCGAGGAAGCCTGCGACCGAGCCGAAACGCCGTCCCCGCCGGTCGCGTTGAGCTCGCTGCGTTCGCGGGACGACCGGGGCGGTCTCAGGCGCTGCGGACCAGGTCGGCTGCGCGCACCGAATCGCGTGGCGGCTCTCCGGCGACGTATGCCTCGAGCTCATCGAGGGCCGCGTCGGTGAGCCGGCGGGTCTCGGTGCCGAGCGAGCCCGCCAGATGCGGGGTGATCGCCACGTTGGGCAGGTGGCGAAGCCCGGAGTCCGCGGGCAGCGGCTCGGGGTCGGTCACGTCGAGGATCGCGTCCAGGCGCCCCGTGCGGCATTCGGCCAGGAGTGCGTCGTGGTCGAGGATGCTGCCGCGGGCCGTGTTGATGACGGTGGCGCCGTCCGGAAGCAGGGCGAGCTGCTCGGTGGAGATCATATGGAACGTGGACGGCAGCGACGGGGCGTGCAGCGAGAGCACGTCGGCCTGCGTCAGCATCTCGTCCAGTGGTACGAGGGTCGCCCCGGCGGCAGCGACGGTCTCGGCGTCGGCGAAGGGATCGGCGACGAGAACCCGGATGCCCGTCAGCGTGCGCAGCAGGTCGACGACGCGGCGGCCGATGCGGGAATAGCCCACGATGCCGACAGTGCGATCGAGGTTGCCGATCGAGTGCTGCCGCAGTTGGTCCCCCCAGACGGTGTCGCCGGGATCCGATGTGCACAGGCCGGGGAGGACGCGCTTGCCGGCGAACACGACGGCGGCCAGGGTGAACTCCGCGACAGGCACCGCGTTGGCCTCGGCCGCTGTGGTGATCAGGATGCCGCGCTCCCAGAACTCCTCGGAGATGTGGTGGCGCACGCTACCGGCCGCGTGGAACACCGCGCGCAGGTGCGGCATCCGCGCCAGCAGGGAGGCGTCGAAGCGCGGGGCGCCCCACGAAGTGATGAGCACCTCGATCTCGGCGATCTCGGCGCTCAGCGCGGGGTCGGAGAGGTCGGCGATGTGCATCGGCGACGGGACGTCTGCCAGGGCCGCGAAGCGCTCGCGCCGGCTGTCGTCGAACAGCAGCTCGAATGCCTCAGTGCTCATGACCGCGTGTGCCCGGGGCCGAGATGTGGCCATGTGTTTCTCTCCATCGAGTGGCGTGAGGAAGCCGCTTGCGTAGTGCGGTGTTCTCAGTGAAGACTGATTCTCGAACATTTGCAACCTGTTCGAAACCATTAGTTCTTAATCGAACATTCCTGATCATTGGCGGGAGAGGCATGCTGATCCGACGTGGGGCACTGCGCGAGCTCTGGGTGCGAAACGGCCGCGCAGATGGACCGCTGCGCGCGCCGATGGCATCCGATCGCCTGTTCTGGGATGGCGTGGACCCGGGCATCCGCTCCCTGCTTCTGACCGAGTCCGACCGCGTGCGGGCGGACACCTGGCCGCAGCCGCTGCTGTCGCAGTGGGCGGCCTACGCGCGCACGGGTGATCGATCGGTCTACGAGAGGGCGAACTTCACGCGCAACCGGCGGGTGCGTCTCGCGGTGCTCGCCGCCGCGCTCGAACCCAGCGAGGAGCGCCTCGCCGAGGCCGCCGACGGGCTCTGGCTCAAGGCCGAGCAGACCACCTGGTGCTGGCCCGCTCACGACGACGCGTTCGCCCGAGGGCTGATGGTGCCCGACGTCGGTCGTCCGTACGTCGACCTCGGCGCGGGGGAGGACGTCGCGCTCGTCGCCTGGTCGGTGCTGGTGCTGGGGGAGCGGTTGGACGAGTTCTCGCCGGGGCTGCGTGAGCGGCTGACATCCGAGGCGCGCACCCGTGTGCTGGAGCCGTTCGTCGAGCGGCGGGACTGGCGTTGGGAGGGCACCGAGGAGCACGTGCACAACTGGGCGCCCTGGATCCATGGCAACCTGCTTCCGGCCGCCGTCGCATTCGCCACCGGCGAACTTCGGGAGCAGGTCATCGCGCTGTGCGTGGACGGCCTGGATCGCTACCTGGCGCAGCTGCCCGCGGACGGCGCGATCGACGAGGGGTTCGGATACTGGTGGCAGGGCGCCGCCCGCGCATTCGACGCACTGGCGATGTTGAACGACCTCAGCGGCGGCGCGATCGCTGCGGCGATGGACTCGGAGCTCGCCGGACTCGCGGAGCTGGCCCTGTTCCCGCGGCGCATGCGACTGGGGCCCGGCTGGTTCGCGAGCTTCTCCGACGCAGCGGCCCGCGTCGAGCCGGGCGTGCCCTGGCACGCACTGTTCCGCGCGGCCCGGCTGTGCGGTCTCGACGGCGTGGCCGCTTTCGCCGCTGCGGAGCGCGTCCGGCCGCTGTGCGGCCTGGACGACGGTGTGCACGCCGGGCTGGGACGGATGCTCGCCGAGCTGGGAGATCAGGCTTGGGCCGCCAGCCACGACGGGGCCGCGGAGCCTGCCTCGGCATCTGTGGATGCCCGGGAGTCGGTGCTGCTGGAATCGATCGGCCTCGGCATCCGTGAATCCCGCGGCCTGACCGTCGTGGCCAAGGGCGGCCACAACGGCGAGAACCACAATCACAACGACCTCGGCTCCATCTCGGTCGCCGTGTGCGGCATCCCGCTGCTGCCCGATCTGGGACGCGCGACGTACAACGCGCAGACCTTCTCGGAGAGTCGCTGGGAGCTGTGGAACGTGCGCAGCGACTGGCACTCGGCACCGATGCCGCGCGGCATGCGACAGCTGCCGGGCGCGGGGTGGAGAGCGCCGCTGGCCGCTGTCGAGGACGGCTGGACGATCGACCTCGCGGACGCCTATCCGGACGGCGGGCCGTGGCTGCGCACGGTCGCGCTTGCAGACGGCGTGCTCCGCGTCGTCGACGAGGGTGGAGCGGTCGCGGATCCCGCGACGCGCATCGTGGTGGTCTGCACCGGGGTGCCGGTGCCTGACGGCGGTGGGCTGCGCGTGCCGGGCCGGGAGGGGGCGCCGGATCTGCTGCTGACCTACGACCCGGCGGGCATCGAGATCGAGACCGTCGAGGTTACCGATCCGCACCTGCGCACGTCGTGGGGCGACACGGTGTCGCGAGTGATCTTCGATCCCGCATCCGGGAGTCGATGGGAGATGAGAGGGGAGATCCGATGAGCGATGATGCATCGAAGCCCGTGTTCGGAATCGCCAGGCGCGAGCGGATCATGGACGAGCTGCGCGTGTCCGGAGCGGTACGCGTGGCCGATCTGGCACGCGAGTTCGACGTCTCGGAACTGACGATCCGTCGTGACATCGGTGAACTCGCCGATCGCGGCCTGGTCACCCGGGTGCATGGCGGAGCCACGCTGCGCAGCCGTCTCGACACGACCGTCACGCCGCGCGCGACGATCGAGGCGCCCCGGTACAGGGTCGGAATGGTCGTGCCCTCGCTGAGCTACTACTGGCCGCAGGTGGTCATAGGCGCCCGTGCCGCGGCGACCGAGCTCGGCGTGCAGCTCGTGCTGCGCGGCGCGAGCTACGAGGCCGCCGATCAGCGCCGCCAGATCTCCTCGCTGATCGACTCCGGCGGGTTCCACGGGCTGATCGTCGCGCCCGAGAATCAGGGGCCGGACGGCTATGCCCTGCTGAACTGGCTGGAGAGCCTGCCGGTCCCCGTGGTGCTCGCCGAGCGCCGAGCGCCCACCTCTCTGGCGCTGACGAGCCTGGAATGGGTCACCACCGATCACGTGTTCGGCGGAGCGCTGGCGGCATCGCACCTGGCCTCGCTCGGGCATCGGCGGGTCGGCATCCTGACCTCGCGGCAGTCGCCGACATCCTGGCAGCTGCGGCGGGGGTGGGCGCGGGCCGTGGAAGAGCTCGGGCTGGAGTCCGAGATCGATCTGGACGCATCGCTGGACTACATGGAGGGACCGGAGCGCGCCGCGTTCGCGGACGACCTGCTGGAGCGGGTCAGGAGCGCCGGAGTGACGGGCATGCTGATCCACTCCGATCCGCAGGCGCTGCTGGTCGAGCAGCACATGATCGACAACGGCCTGTCCGTGCCGGGTGATCTGTCGATCATCGCGTACGACGACGAGGTCGCCGAGAACGCGTCGCCGCCGATCACGGCGCTCGCCCCGCCCAAGCCGCACGTCGGCCGGCGCGCGGTAGAGGTGATGCTCGCGCGACTGACAGAGGGCCCCGACCGTCCGGTGGAGCGCGTGCAGGTCGTGCCCGTGCTGCATCAGAGGGAGTCGACGGCGCACGTCGAAATTCGTTGACCTGCGGCAATAGTTGAGAAAGCGCAACTAATGATGTATCGTTGACGCAGATCAACTTTCTATGCAGGAGAACCCCCTTTTGAACTCCAAGACACCACACTCCACGGCTGAGAAGCGCTCAGCCCGCGAGATCTTCACCGCGATCTCCGGCCTCATCGTCGGAATGTTCGTCGCCGTGCTCTCGGGCACGGTCGTGTCGACCTCGCTTCCCGTCATCGTTGCCGACCTCGGCGGCACGCAGGCCCAGTACACCTGGGTCATCACCGCGAGCCTTCTCGCCACCGCGATCTCCACCCCGATCTGGGGCAAGCTCTCCGACCTGCTCGACCGCAAGATCCTCGTGCAGCTGTCGCTCATCCTGTTCACCGTCGGCACCGTCATCGCGGGCTTCTCGCAGAACATCGACATGCTCATCGCCATGCGCGTCGTGCAGGGACTCGGCGTCGGCGGTCTGATGTCGCTGGTGATGGTCGCCGTCGCGCTGATCATCTCGCCCCGTGAGCGCGGCAAGTACATGGGCGTCGTCGGCGGCATCATGGCCTTCGCCACCATCGGCGGGCCGCTGCTCGGCGGTTTCCTCACCGACGTATGGGGCTGGCGCTCCAACTTCTTCGTGGGCGTCCCGTTCGCGATCGTCGCCCTGATCCTGCTGCAGTTCACGCTGCACCTGCCCAAGCCCGCGGCCAAGAAGGTCTCGATCGACTACCTCGGCGTCGTGCTGCTCGCGGTCGGCGTCGCCGGCCTGCTGATCTGGGTCTCCATGGGCGGCCAGCAGTTCGACTGGGACTCGAGCACCAGCTACGCTCTCGCCATCGGCTCGGCCGTTGCGCTCGTCGCGTTCGTGATCGTCGAGTTCTTCGTCAAGGAGCCGATCGTCCCGATGTCGCTGTTCCGCAACCGCACCTTCACGTTGTCGGTGCTCGCGTCGATCGCGATCGGTGTCTCGATGTTCGCCACCTCGGTGTTCCTCGCGCAGTACTTCCAGCTGGCGCGCGGCGCCACACCGACCGAGTCGGGTCTGATGACGATCCCGATGATCGTCGGCCAGATGGGTGCGTCGATCATCATCGGCCAGCTCGTCAGCCGGTTCGGTAAGTGGAAGGGCTGGATGCTGCTGGGCTCTGTGCTCACCCTTGTCGGCGTGTACCTGATGTCCACGCTGAAGTACGACACCCCGTACGCCCTCGTCGCGACCTTCATGTTCGTGCTGGGTGCGGGCCTGGGCATGGTGATGCAGAACCTGACCCTGATCGTGCAGAACGACACCCCGGCGCAGCAGCTCGGCGCCGCCTCGTCGGGTGTGAACTTCTTCCGCACGATCGCCGGCACCATCGGCGTGACCATCATGGGATCGGTTCTGGCCACCAACGTCAAGGACTACATCGTCGACGGCTTCGCCGGCTTCAAGCCCACCTCCCCGGAGGAGCTCGAGGCACTGAAGATGCTCGGCTCGGGCGACGTCCCGAAGATGGCGGACCTGCCCGACTCGATCCGCAACATCGTCGAGTCCGCGTATGGCAGCGGCATCGCCGACGCGTTCTTCCTGGCCGTCCCGCTGGCCGTGCTCGGCATCATCGCGATCGCGTTCATCAAGAACAAGCCGCTGTCGACCAAGAATGCCGCCGAGGAGATGCTCGAGCAGGCTGAGGAGTCGGCGATCGAGGTCGCCGAGGCCGAGGTCGGGTCGTACACCCCCACCGGCAGCATCCGCACGATCTCCGCGCAGGACGCGGCGCCGTCCACCGGCTCCGTTGCCGTCCTCCAGCGCGAGGACGAGGACCAGAGCCGCTGACATGGTCACCGCAGGCACCACGCCGGCTTCGGCTGACGTCGACGAGGCACTCGCCGAGTTCCAGGGGCAGCTGAACCTGATGTTCGCGAAGGCTCGCACTCTGTGGAAGGAGTCTGCAGCTCGGGTGCATCCCGAGCTGCAGCCCTCCGGCTACAAGCTGCTGACGTTCGTGGCCCGCTCCGGCGGCACGAACGCGCACCAGCTCGCCGAGTGCTTCGAGATGGACAAGTCGGTCGTCAGCCGTCAGGTGCGGATGCTGGAGGACCTGGGCCTGCTGGAGTCCCGTCCCGACGAGCACGACGGGCGGCTGCGGGTGCTGACTGCCACTCCGGATGCGACGGCGGCGCTCGCCGCCGTGCGTGCCGACCATGCCGAGCGGATGCGTGCGGCGATGATCGAGCTGGAGCCCGGCGAGATCGAGATCGCCTCGAAGGTGTTCCGGATCCTGGCCGAGGCCTGAGACGTAGGCGAGATCCGGTCGAGATTCCTCCGAGACCCCGAGTTCCCGGCGAGACCCGTGTTCAGCACGGGGGTCTCGCGTGGAACTCGGGGTCTCGTGCATCCGTCGCAATAAACTGGCGGGGTGAACGACCGGCTTGATGACACTGCCCTCGGCGAGGCCGTCGCGCGCATCGAGGCCGAGCTCGGGCGACTGTTCGCCCGCATCCGGGTCGGTTGGCGCGAAGCCGCCGCGACCGTGCATCCCGAGCTGCAGCCGCTCGGATACCAGGTGCTCGCGTCGATCGCGAGCGGCAAGGCGACCTCGGCAGGCGCCATCATCGAGCGCCTGCAGACCGACAAGTCGACGATCAGCCGGCAGGTGCGCCAGCTCGAGGAGCTGGGGCTCGTCGAGAGCGTTCGCGATCCCGACGACCGGCGCGCGCGCCGGCTGGTGGCGACCCCGCTCGCGCAGGAGCGGGTGACCGCGGCGCGCGCCGCCTACGAGGCGCGCCTCGCGGATCGACTGCGCGGCTGGTCGCCCGCCGACCTCGAGCGCGTCACCGAACTGCTCGACGCGCTCGGGCGCTGACCGCCGCCCGCACCGCTGCTCCGGTCGCGATCCGGCACAGGGCGCGGGCGTGTGACTGTGCTCGAATGCGACGCGAACGCGAGGATCAGCCCCGCAGCAGCGCGGGGATGCCTGCCAGGTAGCGCTCCTCGTCGAAGTCGTCGAACATCGTGCGCTGCAGCGCGAACCCAGGGATGAGCGCCAACACGACCGGCGTCACCTCGCGTGCCCAGTCGGCGGGATCGACGCCGTCGGGCAGTCGTGACGGATGCGCCCGCGCCCACGGCTCGAGGGTCGCCGTGATCGTGTCGCGCATGCCGCCGATGGTGTCCTGGATCATCGTGCGCAGCTCCGCGTCGACCGTCGCCTCCGACCAGACCTGCACCAGCGCGGGCACGGGAGCGTGCTTGCGCACCCCGTCGATGAGCAGCGCCGCGATCTCGGCTGGCCCGACGGGATGCTCGGAGGCCGCAGCCGTGAGCTCGATCTGGCGTTCGCCGATCACGAGCGCGGCGACTCCGCGGATGAGCTCGCGCTTGCTGGGGAAGTAGCTGTAGATCGCCCCGGTCGACAAGCCCGACTCGGAGATGATGTCGGCCATCGACGTCTGCTGGTACCCGGTGCGGATGAAGCAGCGCAGGGCGGCCTCGAGGATCGAACGACGTCGTTCCTCGCGTCTGCTGTCGCTGATCTTCGGCATCCCGACCTCCGTTGACAAGCCTAGGACAGCAAGCGCATCATAAAAAGAACGAACATTCGTTTTAGGAGGAATCATGTCCACGGCATCCGCACCGTCCCGCACCCCCTGGGTGCGCGCGATCGCCCTCGGAGTCGGGCTGTCGCTGATCGTCGGCGGCATCCTGCTCGCGTTCGCGTGGCCGTCGCTCACCGCGAGCGCGAAGGACCTTCCGGTCGGGATCGTCGGCCCGGACGCCTCGGTCACGCAGGTCGAGAAGGCCGTCGGCGAGAAGGCCGACGGCGCGGTCGACCTGATCCGTTACGGAGACCGCGACGCGGCCGCCGCGGCGATCGAGCACCGTGAGGCCTATGGTGCCATCGTGCTCGGCGACGCACCGACCGATGCGCCCGAGGTGCTCAAGGCCACGGCCGCGAGCTCCCAGGTCGCCGGCGTGCTGGACGGCCTCGCAGCGCAGCTGCAGAAGCAGATCGACTCGCAGATCCGCACGCAGGTCGAGCAGGGCGTGCAGCAGATGCAGACCACGATGGGGGAGGCGCTCACGGCGGTGATGGCGGGCCAGAAGCCGCAGCTGCCGCAGACACCCGGTGCCTTCGAGATCCCGACCGTGACCGTGAAGGTGACCGACCTGGCCCCCTACGCCGACTCGGATGCGCAGGGCATCGGCCTCACCGTCTCACTGTTCCCGATGGTCATCGGCGGCGTCCTCGGCGGAGTGCTGCTCTCGCTCACTGTCGCCGGCGCGTGGCGCCGGATCACAGGCGTGATCGTGTACTCGGCATCCGCCGGGCTCGTGCTCACCGGCATCCTGCAGACGTGGATCGGCGCGCTGCAGGGCGACTTCTGGACGAATGCCGGGGCCGTCGCGCTCACGATCGCCGCGATCGCGTCGACCGTGACCGCGCTCTCCGGGCTGCTCGGCCGCCCTGGCATCGCGCTGGGTGCGGTGTCGATGATCCTGTTCGCGAACCCGTTGTCGGCGGCGAACGTGCCGGTCGAGTTCCTGCTCGACCCGTGGGGCGCTATCGGCCAGTGGATGCCGCCGGGCGCCGGCGCCACGCTGCTGCGCAGCCTGTCGTACTTCCCGGACGCGGACGTCTCATTCCAGTGGCTGCTGCTCGGATGCTGGACACTCGCCGGGCTGCTGCTGACCGCGCTCGACCCCGCCGGTCGTCGCATGGCCAGGAAGGTCACCGCCGGGGCCCCGGCATCCGCTTCGGTCCCGGCCTCCGCTTCGGTCCCGGCCTCCATTTAGGTCCCGGCCCCACTTCGACGGCCGTTCCGGTCGCCGCCTGGTTGCTGCTTCTCCGGCTCCGGTCTCACTCTTCGCGGGTGTTTCGCCCGAACACCCGCAACGAGTGAGACCGGAGCGGGGGGTGATCACGTCGGCGGGAGTCGAGCTCCTCAGGACGATTCGCGGACGTTGATCGTCGGAGTGAGCTGGATGCGCTGCGCCGGTGCGCCGTCGCGATGCTCCAGGCGCAGCCGGCAGGCCTCGAGCGCCCGGCGTCCGACCTCACGCTTCGGCGGCGCGATCGCCGTCAGCGGGACGCCCGCGAACGAGGCGATCTCGTCGTCATAGGCGACGATCGCGAAGTCCTCCGGAACGCGCAGGCCGCGATCTTCGACGACCCCGAGCAGCGCGACGGCGAGATCATCCGGCAGCACGATCGCCGAACGGATGCCCTGCGACAGGCAGTCCTCGAGGAATGTGCGCAGCACGTCGGAGGTCGATCCGTCACCCCAGCGCGGCGACGGCGCCGTGGCGACGGGAGCCGTCCGCATGCCGTGCCGGCGGGTCGCGCGGGCGTGTCCGAGTGCGACCCAGGGGGCGGTGGCCGTCTCGCGCAGGAGCAGACCGACGCCGTCGTGGCCGCGCTCGGCGAGGTGGTCGACCGCCAGCTCCGCTCCGAAGCTGTGGTCGGAGCGGACCGAGTCGATGCGCAGTGACGTCGGTGCCCCCTCCGTGGAGCGCTCGACGAGGACGACGGGCGTGCGGATGCCCGAGATCGCATCCCACGTCGTGCTGTCCTCGACGCCGGGGCGGGCGGTGATCAGCATGATCGCATCGACGTCTCCGGCGGCCAGCCGGGTGAGTTGATGGATCTCCTCGCGCGGGTCGTAGTTCGTGGTGCCCAGCACGATGCGGATGCCGGCGGCGTGCGCGGCCTCGCCGGCACCACGGATCATCGGAGGGAAGTAGTAGCCGGCATCCGGCACGATCAGCCCGACGGTCGCCGCAGGGCGAGACGAGCTGCCGATGCCTCGTGATCCAACGGCCGGAGCATCGGCCGTCTCGGGCAGAACCGCGCCGCCGTGCACCCGGCGGATCAGTCCGCGGTCGGCGAGCACGGCGAGGTCGCGACGGATCGTCATGCCGCTCAAGCCGGTGCGGAGCGCGAAGTCCGCGACCTCCATGCGTCCGCGGAGGACGATCTCGCGCAGGATCCGCTCTCTGCGTTCCTCGGCGATCATCGGCTCACCATAGCGTCTTCCATCCGCTCTCCAGGGCCTCAGGGATTCCGGGCGCAGTACGGGGGCGGCCCGCATGCGAGCCGCCCCCGTGTCCAGTCGCCTCAGCGGCAGGTGACCCCGGAGTAGGGCGTCACCGTGGTCGTGCGTGCCCCCGAGCCGGTCGAGGCGACCACCGTCGCCTCGCCATCGGCGAGTCCACCGCGGATCTTGAACGATGCGCGGGTGTCCTTGCCCGGGTTGAGCTTGACCTTCAGATCGTCGCCGAGCGCGGTGCCCACCGTGACCGAGATCGGCACGGCGCCGGTGTTCGCGACCGTCACGTGCACCCACGCGTTGGGGCCGCGGCACTCGGTGAGTACGCCGGTCGTGGTCGGCACGGCGCTGCCCGTGAGCTGCATCGCGAACAGGCTGAGGCCCTCGCCGGTGACCGGGCTGCCCTGGGGCAGCGTCACGCTCGCCACGGGCTTGCCGGACAGCGGGATCCTCTGTGCGAACACCGATGCCGGGGCCTGCACGGTGGAGATCGTGCCGCCGATGTACGGCTTCGTGCGCTGCAGGTGCGTGGCACCGCTCGCGAGCAGGGTCGTGTCCGCGGCATCCGTGGTCGCATCGCTCCACAGCGGCAGCGAGATCGCGACCTTCTCGCTCGTACCGTCCTGATAGTGCACGGTCGCGGTGCCCGCGGTCGCGGTTCCGGCAGAGAAGCCGGCGACGACGAGCGCGTCGCCCTCGCCGTTCAGCGCGACCCGCTGGCCGGCGGCCTTCACCGCGTCGGGAGTGCCGACGGGCGTCGGATGCCAGCCGATCTCGGTGTCGAAGGCCGCGGCCTTCTCACCCACGACGAGACCGGCATCAGCAAGCGACTCAGCGGAGAACGCACGCAGATCGGTCGTCACGGCACCGTTGCGCGGGTTGGCCTTCGAGGCCACCGCGGTCTGGTTGACCAGCTCTCCGAACGGCAGCGGCGTCACCTCGACGCCCTCGCCCTGATAGGCGCCGATGTTCGGCGTGGTCGGGATCGGGTTGCCGAAGAAGTCTCGTTCCCCCGCATCCGCGATCTGCGTACCGGCGCCCAGCAGCGGCGAGCCGACGGCCAGACGGTATCCGGGCAGCGCGCGGGTCTGCTGGCCGCTGCCCGCGGCGATCAGCTGCGGGTCTCCGACGACCGGGTTCGTCTCTGTCGCCGCAGGCTGGATGCCGCCGAAGTACGCGTTGTTCGCATACACCGCGTTCGCGGTCTTGAGCGTTCCGCCTTGCGCGATGATGACGTTGTTCTTCACCTCGCGCGGAGCGTTCATGTCGTCTTCGAACGGCCGGTTCAGGCACGAGAACGTGTTGTTGTGGATCAGGTGCAGGCCGGGGCCGCCGCTGGAGCCGGCGAGGCGGCAGTCGTCCTGCGAGACGTTGTAGCGCAGGATCGTGTTCGTCGGCGTCGAGGCGGTGCCGCAGCCCGAGATGCAGTCCAGATAGAACCCGCCGGCGTTGCCGTAGGAGTAGTTGTACTGGAAGGTGCAGCTGCCCTTGATCTTCATGTCGCAGTCCCACGCGGTGGAGTCGTAGGTCGACCCCACGCTGTTGCCCACCACGTTGTACTGGAACAGCGGATCCACGGAGTTGTACGGCCACATGCCCGCGAAGTTGCCCTTCAGGAACGGGTACTCGCCGTGGCCGAGGTCGATCGCCGAGTTGTACTCGATCACCGGCTTGTCGGAGTTGTGGACCACGATGCCGTCGCCGCCGACGTCGCGGATGTCGTTGCGCGCGATGTAGACGTCTTCGTTGTAGTGCTTGGTGGTGTCCGGTGCCGAGAGCTTGATGCCGCCCGCGGCAGTGTCGTTGATCACGTTGTCCGTGACCGTGATGCCGTCGAACCAGCCGACGCCGTCGCCGAGCACGGAGATGCCTGCCGATCGCGAGAACGCCGTGCCCTGGGTGGTCTTGTCCGACCAGCCGGCGACCTTCTCGACGTGGTTGCGTGTGAGCACGGCCCCGCTGCGCTTGGTGCCGTCGTTGATCTCGTACAGGATGCCGACGCGACGCTGGTCTGGCGTGCCCGGGTTGATCACGTGCATGCCGTCGACGGTCCAGTTGCTGACGTTCAGCAGGTGGATGCCTGCGAGTGCGCCGCCACCGTTGATGGTCGCCTCCGCATCCCCGTCTCCGTACGGCGAGACGGTGATCGGCGCGGTGCCGAGTCCCGAGCCGGTCGGAGCGAAGGTGCCGACGCACTCGGAGCCGCGCTTGAACCGCACCGACTGCCCTGGCTGGAACGGCTGCACATCGGCGAGTCGTGCGAGCGAGGTGAACGGCGACGCCGCGGTGCCCGCTCCAGGCCCCTCAGCGGCGCAGTCCACGTAGTAGACCGTGTCCGAGACTTCGACGACGTGCGCGGCGATGCTGCCCTCGGCGGTCGCGCCGAACAGCGACTCCGCCCGGGCTGTGATCGCGTACTCGCCGGCCTTGGTCCCCGCCGGCACGACGAAGGATGCGGTCGCCCGGCCCCTGTCGTCCGCGTTGACCACGACTTCGGAGCCGGCGAAGCCGACGGTCACGGGGACCTGCGGGTTCGCGCCCTCCACGGTCACGGCGACCGGGGCCCCTGGCGCGAGCAGCGACAGGTCCACGTCGTCCGGAGTGATCGTGAGGGGCTGGGCGAGGTAGGCGTCGCTGCAGTTGATCCGCAGATCGGCCCAGTCGGCGTGGTCGTTGCCGTTGCCCTCGGGGCCGGGCTCGACGATGAGCTCGACGGTGCTCGCACCCTTCAGATCGACGTTGAGCCGTGCCGCCGGGTCGGTGCCCTTGCGCTCGATGCGGTACTTCTCGGCCCCGTCGATCTTCACCACGAAGTCGACGCGGCCCTTGCCCGCCTGACTGTCATCGATGCCGAGGTAGCCGAGCAGCTGGGTGCACTGCTCGGCGACGTCGTAGACGATGCGAGCCGGGGCGTGCGTGCCGAGACCCTTCGGGTACTGGACGCCACGGATCGACTGGATCGTCCGCGCGGTGTCCGGCACCGCCTGCGCGCCGTTGTTGTAATCGCGCTCGACGGGTCCCCAGCCGTTGGTGGCGGATGTCCAGTCGAGATCGCTGGCGTAGTGCACGGCGCCGGCGAGGCCGTCTGCACCGGCTTCCGCGGCGAGGGCGGCGGTGGCGGGGGCCGCGGTCAGGCAGAGCGCACCGACCGCTGCCGCGGCCAGCAGCCGCATCCGTTTCTTGGGCACGGGATTCCTCCTCGAATCTCACGATCCGCGGTCGGGGCGACGGCGGTTGACGCCATCGTGTCAGCGGCTGTGCTCTTCATGGGGCGAGGTGAACAGATATGAACATGCCCGCACCGGCAGCCGAGGCTTGCGCTCGCGACGGGAACCTGGTTTCATATGGGAAAGCGCTTACCCGTTCGGGTCGACAGAGCGCACGACTTCCACCGAGGACAGGACAGACACATGGCGACTCGCGAGATCGGCATCATCATGAACGGCGTCTCCGGACGCATGGGCTACCGGCAGCACCTCGTGCGCTCGATCCTCGCGATCCGCGACCAGGGCGGCATCGAGCTCTCCGACGGAACCCGCGTGACCGTCAAGCCGATCCTCGTCGGTCGCAGCGAGGCCAAGCTCGCCGAGCTCGCCGCCAAGCACGGCATCGAGGACTACACGACCGACCTCGACGCGGCGCTCGCCGACCCGCAGTGGGAGATCTACGCCGACTTCCTCGTCACCAAGGCCCGTGCCACGGCCATCCGCAAGGCCATCGCCGCAGGCAAGGCGATCTACACCGAGAAGCCGACCGCCGAGTCGCTGGAGGAGGCCGTCGAGCTCGCGCGCCTCGCGAACGAGGCCGGCGTCAAGACCGGTGTCGTGCACGACAAGCTCTACCTGCCCGGTCTGCAGAAGCTGAAGCGCCTGATCGACTCCGGATTCTTCGGCCGCATCCTCTCGGTGCGCGGCGAGTTCGGCTACTGGGTCTTCGAGGGCGACTGGCAGCCCGCGCAGCGGCCGAGCTGGAACTACCGCACCGAGGACGGCGGCGGCATCATCACCGACATGTTCCCGCACTGGAACTACGTGCTGGAGAACCTGTTCGGTGAGGTCAAGAGCGTCTACGCCCAGGCAGCCGTGCACATCGCCGACCGCTGGGACGAGAACGGCGAGCACTACGACGCCACGGCTGAGGATGCCGCATACGGAATCTTCGAGCTCGAGGGCGGCGTCATCGCCGAGATCAACTCCTCCTGGACCGTGCGCGTGAACCGCGACGAGCTGGTCGAGTTCCAGGTCGACGGCACGCACGGCTCGGCCGTGGTCGGCCTGTTCGGCGCGAAGATCCAGCCGCGCAACGCCACTCCGAAGCCCGTCTGGAACCCCGACCTCGAGGACACCCACGACTACGACGCCGACTGGCAGAACGTCCCCACCAACGACGTGTTCCTGAACGGCTTCCGTCAGCAGTGGGAGGAGTACCTGGAGTCGTACGTGCTCGGCACCGACTACCCGTTCGACCTGCTCGCCGGCGCTCGCGGTGTGCAGTTCGCCGAGGCCGGCCTCGCCTCCAGCGCCGAGGGCCGCAAGGTCGCGATCGAGAAGCTGTCGCTCTGATGACGACGCTTCGCCTGCTCTCGGCATCCGGCGAGCTGTCGGATGCCGCACTGAACGACTCCGGCGGGTATCAGCGCCCGGCCGCGCCGCTGCGCAGTCGCGTCGCCTACGCCGCCGCGCATGTGGTGCCGAAGGTGCACGCCGACAACACCCCCGGCCAGCCGGCCGACATCGACTGGGATGCCACGCTGGCGTTCCGCCGCAACGTGTACTCCTGGGGTCTCGGCGTCGCCGACGCCATGGACACCGCGCAGCGGAACATGGGCCTGGACGCCGCGGCCACGCGTGAGCTCATCGCGCGCAGCGCAGAGGTGGCCCGAGAGGAGGGTGGCTCTGTCGTCGTCGGCGTCAACACCGACCACGTCGAAGAGACGCACATCTCGCTCGACCAGGTGATCGACGCCTACATCTCGCAGCTGGAGTTCACCGAGGAGCAGGGCGCCGGTCCGGTGCTGATGGCGTCGCGTCATCTGGCTCGGGTCGCGGCGTCCGCCGACGACTACCGTCGGGTCTACCGGGCTGTGCTGTCGCGTGCGACGACCCCGGTGGTGCTGCACTGGCTCGGAACGGCGTTCGATCCCGAGCTGGCCGGATACTTCGGGGCCGACGACTGGCAGACCGCCTCGGGCGTGCTCCTCGACATCATCGCCGAGAACCCGGGCACGGTCGCGGGCGTGAAGATGAGCCTGCTGAACGCTGAGAGCGAGATCTCGGTGCGCGAGCGCCTGCCGGAGGGCGTGCGCATGTTCACCGGCGACGACTTCAACTACGTCTCGCTCATCAATGACTCGCCGGCTCCCGAGCGCCCTTCGTCTCGCGGAGCGGTTCCTGAGCGAGCGGAGCGAGACGAAGGACGCACCCACTCCGATGCCCTGCTCGGCGCCTTCGCCGCGATCACGCCGGTCGCGTCGGCCGCGATCCAGGCGCTGGATGCCGGTGACCACGCCGCGTACGAGCGCATCCTCGGCCCGACCGAGGAGCTCAGCCGGCAGGTGTTCGCCGCGCCCACGTTCTACTACAAGACCGGTGTCGCCTTCCTGGCCTGGCTGAACGGCCACCAGCCCGCGTTCCAGATGGTCGGGGGCCTGCACTCCGCGCGCAGCCTGCCGCACCTGTCGCGCATCGTCGAGCTGGCCAACGCCTCGCTCGCGCTGGAGAACCCGGAGCTGGCGCGCGAGCGCTGGCACGGGATGCTCGCGCTCAACGGAGTCCTCTCATGACGACCCCGGCGCGCCTGCAGGGCCGAATTCCGGTTGCAGGGCGACGCACCGAGGATCGTCTCGCCAAGCGCTCGCTCGCCCTGCATCCGTACCCGACGTTCACGAAGGAGGCCCGCGCATGAGCGCCGACCCGCGCCTCTCCATCAACCAGGCCACCATCAAGTACGCCGACCTCGCCACCGCGCTGCGTGTCACGGCGGATGCCGGCATCCAGTCCATCGGCCTCTGGCGCGAGCCGGTGAACGAGGTCGGCCTGGACACCGCCGTGAAGATGCTCGCCGACTCGGGGCTTCGGTTCTCGACGCACTGCCGCGGCGGATTCTTCACCCTTCCGGAGGGACCCGATCGCCGGGCATCCATCGACGACAACCGTCGGGCGATCGACGAGACCGCGGCGCTCGCCGCGGCCGGTGCCGAGGGCTCGACGGCTGTGCTCGTGCTCGTCGCCGGAGGACTGCCGGAGGGGTCGCGCGACCTCGTCGGCGCGCGGTCCCGCGTGCACGACGCGCTCACCGAACTCGCGCCCTACGCGCAGGATGCCGGAGTGACCCTGGCGATCGAGCCGCTGCATCCGATGTTCGGGTCGGACCGGTGCGTCGTCTCGACGCTCGGCCAGGCGCTGGATCTCGCGGCGGACTTCGCTCCCGAGGTCGTGGGGGCCGCGGTGGACACCTTCCACATCTGGTGGGACCCGCAGGTGTACGAGCAGATCGCCCGCGCCGGACGCGAGGGCCGGATCTCGACCTACCAGGTGTGCGACTGGAAGACCCCACTGCCCTCCGATGTGCTTCTCTCGCGGCACTACATGGGCGACGGCGTGATCGACTTCGCCTCGCTCACTCGCGCGGTGGTGGAGACCGGCTACGACCGCGACATCGAGGTGGAGATCTTCAACCAGGAGATCTGGGACACCGATCCGGTCGAGGTCGTCGCCCGCACGGCGGAGTCCTTCGCCGCGACCGTTTCGCCGCACCTCCCGTGACGCGCACCGGGTACTGAGCGAGCGCGGCGAGCGCCGTCCTGAGCGAGCGCAGCGAGACGAAGGGACGAAGTGCGTGACTTCGCGCCCTTCGTCTCGTCGCTGCGCTCCTCGCTCAGGACCCGAGCAAGGATAGGAACATGACCATGCGACCAGGGCTCTGCTCCGTGACCTTCCGGCAGCTCAGCGCCGAGGAGATCGTCGCGGCATCCGCCGCTGCCGGACTCGAGGTGATCGAGTGGGGCGGCGACGTGCACGTACCACCCGGCGACACGGCTCGCGCCGCCGTCGTCGCGCGCGCGACGACTGATGCCGGACTCGAGGTCTGCTCGTACGGCTCGTACTTCCGCCCCGGTGTGCAGGACGACCTCGAGCCCGTGCTCGACAGCGCGGCGGCGCTCGGCGCCGACCGCGTGCGCATCTGGGCCGGCGGAGTCGGCTCGGCCGACGCGTCCGCCGAGCACTGGGCGTTCATCGTCGGCCGGCTGCAGGATGCCGCGGAACAGGCCGCTGCGCGCGGGATCACCCTCGCGCTCGAGTACCACTCGCGCACCCTCACCGACAGCGCCGCCACCACTCGCAGGCTGCTCACCGAGGTGCCGGGACTCGCCACATACTGGCAGCCGAACGTCGGGGCATCCGACGAGTCTGCGATCGCCGACTACATCGCCCTGGCCGACCGCGTCAGCGCGGCCCACGTGTTCTCCTGGTGGCCCGCCGCCGAGCGGTTGCGCCTGAGCGAGCGCGACAGCCTGTGGCGTGGATTCGTCGCTGCGGCATCCCGCTCGGTGGTGCCGCCGCGCGACGCGCTGCTGGAGTTCGTGCCCGATGATGACCCGGCGATCCTGCCCGCCGAGGCCGCGACGCTGCGCGGCTGGCTCGCCGACGCCCCGTGACCGTGCTCTCCGCTGCGGCAGTTCGTCCCGCTCCGCGGCGGCCGCTGCCGCTCGGGTCGCAGCTCGTCATGCTCTGGCCCGGTCTCTCCTGGACAGAGCGTGACCTGGGCGGCGCGCCCGGCTTCTCGGCTCGGACAGTGGTCCCGGTCGCGGTTGGCCACGTTTCGGCGCACCCGATTCCGTTCCGGTCGCAGCTCGTCACGCTTCGGCGCGATCCTTCCGGGCCGAAGTGCGACCCGAGCGTGGCGGTGGGCGGGTATCCGGCACGAATTGCGACCGGAAGCGACGCGCGGATGCAGGAGACACGATCGATAGGCTCTGCTCATGACGACCGATGAGACCCGACGGGCGGGGCGCGCCTCGACTCCCACGCTGCACGATGTCGCACGGGCCGCCGGGGTCTCGCTGGCCACAGCGTCGCGTGTGCTGAACGGCTCGGAGCGCAAGGTCGCCGAATCGTATCGCGAGCGCGTCGAGCAGGCCGCGGCCGAGCTCGGGTACACCGCCAACATCTCCGCGCAGTCGATCGCGCGCGGCACCTCTCCGGTGATCGCCCTCCTCGTCGCCGACATCGCCGACCCGTACTTCGGGCTGATCGCCTCGGGTGTCGCGCGCGGCGCGGACGAGCACGGACTCGTCGTGACGGTCGCGATCACCGAGCGCGACCCCGAACGGGAATCCCGCATCCTGCGCGCACTGCGCGGGCAGCGTCCGCAGGGCGTGATCCTTGCCGCATCCCGAACCGAAACAGCGGAGGGGGATGAACCGGGCGAGCTCGCGGCGTTTCCCGCACTCGGCGCCCGCACCGTCACGTTCGGCGCGGGCGGCGATCGCAGCGTGCAGATCGACAACCGCGGCGGTGCCGAGCGGCTCGGCCGTGAGATGGCGGCGCGCGGATATCGCCGGGCGATCCTGCTCGGTGCGGCGGAGGGGGTGCGCACTTCGGACGACCGTCTCGCCGGCTTCTCCGCGGGGTTCGGAGCGGGCGGAGGGATCGTCGAGCGCACCTACCGCGGCGGCTTCGCCCGCGAAGACGGCGCGGCCTGCATGGATGAGGCGCTCGCAGACGGCGTCGAACCCGGCACACTGATCTTCGCGCTCAGCGATGTCGTGGCGGTCGGCGCGATGACCGGAATCCGCGACGCCGGGCGCACGGTCGGTGACGACATCGCGGTGTGCGGTTTCGACGACGTGCCGGTCAGCCGTGACGTCACCCCCCAGCTCACCACGGTCCGCGTGCCGCTGAGCGAGCTCGGCTATCAGGCGTTCCGGGCGACAGTAGACGCGGAGTGGCAGCAGCCTGACCTCGACCTCGAGGTCGTCGTGCGCGGAAGCACCCCGTGAGACGGATCTCGTCCCGGGGTCGGATCATCTGGCGCGTGGCGCTCATTGCGATCGCAATCGGGTTCGTCGTCCTCATCGTCCGTGCCTGCGCACCGATGATGATCGACTCGTGGACGGCCGTTCCGGCGGCGCGGGCCGTCGTCGGCGACCGTGGCGTGATCGATGTGCGGATCACCGAGCCGAACATCAACGTGATGCCGAGCTGCCAGCTGCGAGTGCAGGCGCGTGACGACATCACGGTCGACGAGCTCGGTGATCTGCTGTCCGACCTCGACGACCTCGACGCGGGACGGAACTGCCGCGTCGACGAGGTCAAGACCACGCATCCGACAGCACTGTTCGCCGAGCACTGGGACGGGGTCGACGATGCGGGTTGGGCTCTGCTCGCCGATCGGATGCTCCGTGGCGAGTGGGTCAACATCTACCGCTCGGACCCGGAGGAGAGTCTCGGTTGGGACTGGAAGGTGTCGGGGACCAAGATCGACGGTGACACGGCGGCCGGCGCGGCGAGCATCCGGCGGATGCTCGAGGGCGAGGCTCTGGAACCGGAGCTCGGCATCATCGCGTGGGATGCGCATTGGGCGCCAGACCGAGGAAAGCCCGTGCCTCATGTCATCTCGATCGTCGCCGACGAGACTCCGCCGATCGCGGTCGCGGACATGATCGACGACCTGGTTCCGATCATCGACCGCATCACCGCCGATTCCGCCGCCTACGTCGAAGACGGCGTCGCCGATGCGGACGACGCTGTGTACAACGTCAGGGTCGGTGTGGACATCGCCGACGGTGAGACCGCGGTAACGATCGGTTTGACCGTGTACGACTGGCACGACTACGACATGGTCGAGCACGAGGCGGAGTATCTCCGTGACAGCCGCGCCGCGGGATATGCCGCTGAGCTGATCGCGGCTGTGCGGGCGTCCGAGCTCGATGCGGATCGGGTGACCGTCGCGACAGGGGAGAACCTGCTCTGGGGAGACACGGAATGACTGAGCGAGAACTGGCGAGGGTCGTCCTCGCCCCGGACAGCTTCAAGGGCACGATCACGGCGGCGGATGCGGCATCCGCCCTCGCCGCCGGCTGGGACCACGTCGCCGAATTCGTCATGCGGCCGATGGCCGACGGCGGAGAGGGCACGGTCGCCGCGTTCGCCGCGGCAGTGCCCGGAGCCGAGCGGATGCCGGTGACTGTGGAAGGACCGGCGGCAACGCCGGTCGACACGTCGTGGCTGTTCCTTCCCCCTTCAGCGGATGCCCCGGACGGCACAGCTGTCATCGACCTCGCCTCGACCTCGGGCATCGAACTGCTCGCAGAGCTGCGTCCCTTCGATGCCGACTCCGCCGGCTTCGGACAGGCGATCGCCGCGGCTCTGGATCACGGCGTCTCCCGCCTGGTGCTCGGCATCGGCTCGAGCGCGTCGACCGACGGCGGCACCGGGATGCTGCGCTCCCTGGGTGCACGGTTCACCGATGCGGCCGGCATCGAGGTGCCTCCGGGAGCGAGCGGCCTGCCGATGATCGCGGCCGCCGACCTGACCGGGCTGCGCCCGGCACCGGAGACCCTCGTCCTCACCGACGTGACGAATCCGCTCACCGGCCCACGCGGGGCTGCGGAGGTGTTCGGCCCGCAGAAGGGCCTCGCCGATCCTGCGGATCGGGCGCGCGCGGATGCCGGTCTCGCGGCGCTCGCCGCGCTGCTCGGTCTCGACCCGGCGACGCCGGGAGCAGGAGCGGCAGGAGGAGTCGGCGGCGCGCTCGTCGCCTGGGGCGCGAGGCTCCTCCCCGGGGCATCCGAGGTCGCCCGCCTGATCGGCCTGGCCGAGGCCGTCGGCGGCGCCGACCTCGTGATCACGGGCGAGGGTTCGTACGACGGCCAGTCCGGCGACGGCAAGGTGCCGTCCTTCGTCGCCGGTCTCGCGGCGGATGCCGGTGTGCCCGCCGTCGTGGTCGCCGGGCGCATCACCGCGGATGCCGACACATCCATCTTCGCGGCATCCGTGTCTCTGACGGATCTCGCCGGTTCATCCGAAGCCGCTGTCGCAGACCCGGCCCGCTGGTTGCGCGCCGCGGGTGCGGAGCTGGCTCGCCGCTACGGGCGCTGACCCCGCTGGGCGCGCACCGGCACCACGGTGCTGCTGGTGACGCACTCGGTGGCCGAGGTCGTCTACCTGGCCAGCCGTGTGATCGTGATGAGCCCCAGGCCGGGGCGCATCCTCGAGGAGCACCGTGTCGACCTGCCGGCCGAGCGCGGCTACGCCGAGGTGCTCGAGACGCCGGAGTTCAACCGCATCTCCAGCCGGGTGCACGAGCTGCTCGGCTCGCCGGGCGGCGACTGACGGGTACGGACGCACGAGCAGGGAACGCCTGCACGACGGACGCTGTGATCCGGTCGTGCAGGCGTTCCGTCGTCGCGCAGGTGTTCCCCGAGCGTGGGGCTCAGTTCCCGAGTGCCGCGCTCACCACAGCCCGAGCCTCCGCCTGCACCTGGGCCAGGTGCTCGGGGCCGCGCAGGCTCTCGGCGTACAGCTTGTAGACGTCCTCGGTGCCGGACGGGCGGGCGGCGAACCAGGCGTGCTCGGTCTGCACCTTCAGCCCGCCGATGGCCGCGCCGTTGCCGGGCGCATGCGACAGCTTCGCGGTGATCGGCTCGCCCGCGAGGGCGCTCGCCGAGACCGCCTCCGGCGCCAGCTTCGACAACGCCGACTTCTGCTCCGGCGTCGCCGGGGCATCCACGCGCTGATAGGCGGATGCCCCGAACGCTTCTTCGAGCTCGGCATAACGCTCCGACGGGCTCTTGCCCGTCACCGCGATGATCTCGGCGGCCAGCAGGCAGAGCAGGATGCCGTCCTTGTCGGTCGACCACACCGTGCCGTCCTTGCGCAGGAACGACGCTCCGGCGGACTCCTCGCCGCCGAACGCGACGCTGCCGTCGAGCAGCCCGGGGACGAACCATTTGAAGCCCACCGGCACCTCGAGCAGCCGGCGGCCGAGCGACTCGGCGACGCGGTCGATGATCATCGACGACACCAGGGTCTTGCCGATCGCGGCATCCCGCGCCCACTGCTCGCGGTGCGAGAAGAGGTAGTCGATCGCGACGGCGAGGTAGTGGTTGGGGTTCATCAGCCCGGCATCCGGGGTGACGATGCCATGCCGGTCGGCATCGGCGTCGTTGCCGGTGAGCACGTCGTAGTCGCCCTTCTTGGCGACCAGGGACGCCATGGCCGACGGCGACGACGGGTCCATGCGGATCTTCTCGTCCCAGTCCAGCGTCATGAAGCGCCAGGTCGGGTCGACCTCCGGGTTGACGACGGTGAGGTCCAGCCCGTGCATCTCGGCGATGAGCGCCCAATACTCGACGGATGCTCCGCCCAGCGGGTCTGCGCCGATGCGGACGCCGGCGCGCTTGATCGCGTCGACGTCGATGATCGAGGGCAGGTCGCGCACGTAGGCGTCGCGGAAGTCATAGGTGCCGATGGTCGAGTCGTCGATGTCGGCGTGCTTCACGCGCTTCACCCCGGCGAGGCCGGCGGCGATGAGTTCGTTGGCGCGGTCGGCGATCCAGCCCGTGGCATCCGTGTCGGCCGGCCCGCCGTTCGGCGGGTTGTACTTGAATCCGCCGTCCCGCGGCGGGTTGTGCGACGGGGTCACGACGATGCCGTCGGCGCGGCCCGGGTGCTCACCCGGCCCCTGAGCCTGACGAAGGGCGTCGTTGTAGGTGAGGATGGCGTGGCTGAGGGCCGGCGTCGGCACCCACGACTCGCGGGAGTCGACACGCACATCGACACCGTTGCCGATCAGTACCTCGATGGCGGTGCGCTCGGCGGGCAGCGACAGCGCGTGCGTGTCACGGCCGAGGAACAGCGGGCCGGAGATGCCCTGACCGTTGCGGTAGTCGACGATCGCCTGAGTCGTGGCGAGGATGTGGTCCTCGTTGAAGCTCGACGTGAACGCGGAGCCGCGATGCCCGCTGGTGCCGAAGACCACCCGCTCGGCCGACACACTCGGGTCGGGGTGGCGATCGTAGTAGGCGGCGATGAGCTCGTCGACATCGATCAGGTCGCTTTCCTCCGCGGGGAGGCCGGCACGGCTGCTCATGTGCTCAGTCTGCCCCGCTCGGCGCCGTTGCGCACCTTCGGTGACGAACGGTTCCCGGCGACGCGCCCGGGACTAGGCTTGCCGGGTGACCGATCGCCGCACCTACAGCTACCTGGGCCCTGCTGGAACCTTCACCGAGGCGGCGCTCGACCAGGTGCCCGAGGCGCGGGGGCACACGTGGAAGCCGGTGCACAACGTCGGCGAGGCGCTCGGTGACGTGCTGTCGGGGGCTTCGCACGCCGCGATGATCGCGATCGAGAACTCGGTCGAGGGCGGGGTCTCGACCACCCTCGACGCGCTCGCGACCAAGCCCGGTCTGCGGATCGTCGGCGAGTACCTGGTGAACGTGAACTTCGTGCTGGTCGCGGCACCGGGCACGACCCTCGACGACGTGTCCGTCATCGCCGCGCATCCGGTCGCGTATGCGCAGTGCCACGGATGGCTCGGCGCCAACCTGCCGAAGCACTCGCATGTGCCGGCGGCCAGCAACGTGGCATCCGCCATCGGCATCCTCGATGGCACACTGCCCGCGCAGGCCGCGATCGCGGCGCCCGGCATCGTGCAGCACCACGAGCTCGAGGTGCTGGCCGAGGACATCGGCGACAACGCCAACGCGCAGACCCGATTCGTGCTGGTGACGCGCACCACGACTCCCGCGCCTCCGACCGGTGCGGACAAGACCTCGCTGATCGTCGAGCTTCCCGAGGATCACGCCGGCGCGCTGCTCGAGCTGCTCGAGCAGTTCTCCACCCGCGGCATCAACCTGTCGCTGCTGCAGTCGCGTCCGATCGGCGATGAGCTCGGCCGGTACCGCTTCGTGCTCGACGCCGACGGTCATGTCTACGACGAGCGGATGGCGGACGCACTGCTCGGCATCCGCCGGTTCAGCCCGCGCGTGGTGTTCCTGGGGTCCTACCCGCGCGCCGACCGCAAGATCGTGCAGTATCCCGAGCGCTACGCCGACGAGGTCTTCGTCGAGGCACGCGACTGGCTGCGCGGTCTGATCGGCGGCGAGCCCGAGGCGTAGCCGCTCGCGCCCGCGCCGTCGCGCCACGTGCGCTGCCTCGCGCCGCGTGAGGGCGCCCGCGCCGCGCCGCGCCGGGATGGGTTTCGTGGGTACCGGGGCTTCTGGCCGCTGAAAGGCATCCTTGGTCGTGGGAGTCGCGCAGCCAGCGACCCGCCCGTGTGGTGAGGGATGGGTTTCGTGGGTTCTGGGGCTTCTGGCCGCCGAAAGACATCCCTGTTGTGGTGGGCGTTCCGCGGGTGCCTCGCCGCCGCCGTGCAGGGATGGGTTTCGTGGGTTCTGGGGCTTCTGACCGCCGATAGGCATCTCTGGTCGTGGAGGTCGCGCAGCCGGCGACCCGCCCGTGTGGTGAGGGATGGGTTTCGTGGGTTCTGGGGCTTCTGGCCGCTGAAAGGCATCCTTGGTCGTGGGGCGCTGGGCGGGTACGTCGTCGTCGCCGCCGCGCAGGGATGGCTTTCGTGGGTTCTGAGGCTTGCGGCCGCCGAAAAGCATCCTTGGCTGTGGGGGTCGTTCCGTGGGCGCCTCGTCGCCGCCGCGCAGGGATGGCTTTCGCGGGTACCGGGGCTTCTGGCCGTGGATACACATCCCTCGTTCAGCGGGTGCGGGATGCGATCGCGCCGCGCACCCGGGCGAGGAAGGCCTGCTGGCCGGATGGTTTCAGGTCGGCCTGGGTCAGGCGGATGACGATCCACCCGCGGTCCTCGAGATCCCGCTGCCGGCGGATGTCGGCACGCCACTGATCCTTGCTGGTCCGGTGCCCGTCGCCCTCGTACTCGATCGCGATCTTGAGTTCAGGGTAGGCGAGGTCGACGCGCGCGATGAGCCTGCCGGGGTCGCGCACTTCGTGCTGGACGACCGGCTCAGGCAGCCCGTGGCCGATCAGCAGCAGACGAGTCTCGGTCTCTTTCGGGGACTCGACTCCGAGCCGGGCCAGGGGGAGGGCGGCGCGCACCTTGCCGCGTCCAGCGAAGCCGGTCCACTCCGCGAGACGTTCCTCGATCTCGGCGATGGTGATCAGCGGCTTGCCGGAGTACAGGCCGGGGTAGTTGTCGCAGGTGGTGAGTATCGCATCCAGCGCCGTGATGATTTGCGCGATCGTCAGTTCATGGGCGGTGCTGAACACGGCGGCGATCGGATCGACCACGGGCAATCCGTGAACTCGAGAGGTGCGTGCACGGTGCTTGTCAAGCCGTCTGCCCTTGACGCCCGTGATCTTCGGCGGTGTCGTCTCGCGCGGTACGGCGACGTGGATCGGTTCCTTCGCCGTCCAGGTCGATGGATGCGGGATACCCCAGACTCGCATCGCGGTTGCGCCGACATAGCGATGGCCGAGCCTCATGCGATGCGAGTAGCACTCGGCTCTGGCGAGGAACGTCTCGGGCGTCTTCTTGGACCTGACCCCGCGGAATGGCCGTTCCAGGTCCGGCGTGCTGCTGCGCCAGGCGCCGATGCCCGCGGTCTGCGCTTCGCGCACGCTGAAGTGCTCCCCGAGGTGCTGGGGAAGCTCGATCCGATGGCGCATGTCGCCCATGGTGCCCCGGCGCGCGCCCGGTCAGTTCGCGCGGTTCCTGACCTCGTGTACAAGTGCCGCGCGTCCCTGCCTGTGCACGACGGGTCGCGAGCGGATCCGGTCACGAAGAAGGCACCGAGCGCGGTGCCCAGGGATGGCTTTCGCGGGTTGGGCGAAGCTCGACCGCCCAAAGGCATCCCTGGCAGGGCGCGAGCAGCACTCGGCGAGCGGGCGACCCACCGAGGGATGGGTTTCGCGGGCTCGAGGGCGATTCACCGCCGAAAGGCATCCTTGGGCGTAAGACCGCTAAGCCCGCTAAGACCGCTAAGACCGCTCACCCGCCAGCAGCTCCAGCGTCTGCACGCGCCCTGGCGTGGCATCCGTCGGCTCCGAGGCGAATGAACCGGCGACGGGGGAGACCATGATCTCGTCCACGCCGTGCTCTGCGGCGAACGCGTTCAGCGACGCGAGCACGTCGCCACCCGTGCCGATGAACCATCCGGCCCCGACGGCGTCGAGCTGCTCCCGAGCACCGACCTCGTCGGCATCCTGCACGCCCTGCTGTGCCTGCTCGACGGTCTCGAGCGCCGTCAGTTGACGGCCGGAGCGGATGCGTGCCATCGCGCGTAGCTGCGGCAGGGCGCGGGCCTCGGCCTCTTCGGCGGTGGGAGCTGCGACGACGTTCGCGGTGAGGAAGGTCTGCGGCGCGTCCAGCCACTCCGACGCCTTGAAGCCGCTGCGGTACAGGTCGAGGGCGCGCTGCAGGCCGTGCCCCGAGAAGTGGTTCGCGAAGACGTACGGCAGGCCGAGGGATGCCGCGAGCTGCGCCGAGTAGTCGCTCGATCCGAGCAGCCACACCCGCGGGGTGCCGGTGGCGGCGGGAGTCGCCCGCACCGCGTACTCGCCGCCGCTGGTGAAGCGGACGGTCGCGCCGTCGCTCTGCAGCATGAGGGCGATGTCCTGCACATGCGACGGGAACCGCTCCACGTCGCCCGCAGTACCGGACTGCCGCAGCAGCTGCGTGATCACGGGGTCGCTGCCGGGCGCGCGCCCGATGCCGAGGTCGACACGGCCGGGCGCGATGGCCTCCAGCGCTGCGAACTGTTCGGCGACGATGAGGGGTGCGTGGTTGGGCAGCATCACGCCGCCGGAGCCGACCCGAATCCGCTGAGTGCGGGATGCGGCGGCGGCGATCAGCACCGGGGGAGTGGTGGATGCCACGGCAGGCATGTTGTGGTGCTCGGCGAACCAGTACCGGCGGTAGCCGAGATCGTCGGCGCGCTGCGCGAGCGCGAGTGAGGTTCCCACCGCCTCGGCGCTGGTCTGCCCGGTGCGCACCGGGACGAGGTCGAGGACGGAAAGCGCGACAGTACTCATCGCAGGATGCAACCAGGCATCCGTCCCTCGCATTCCTGGGCGCGCGGCGACGGATGACGAGACGGGGTCAGCCCGCGTCGATGACCGCGTACAGCAGGTGCTCGTCGACGACGCCGTCGAGTACTGCGAGGAGCGTCGCTCCCCGTGTCGTCGCGAGCGTGACCAGCGTCTCCCGCGGCTCGAACACCGCCGTGGCGGACTCATCGGCTTCGACCGCGGCGACGATCTGCCACGGCGCGGGATGTCCGATGATCTGGATCCGCAGCTGCCGGTCGCGGTTGAGCAGCCGGACGCGGATGGGCGCGCCGTCGATGCTCACCGACCGCAGGAGCCCGTCGTGGGTGATGTGCTTCTCGTACAGGGTTCATTCCCTCAGTGAAGGCCCGGGAAGTCGGTGCCCGGTACTCCATGCGCGGCCTGCTGACGCGCGGCGTCCCGCGCCTCCTTCGCGCACGCTTGACGCGCGCCGCGGCGCGGCGTAGGCCGGAGGGCATGGACCGGTTCCGGGATCGACGCGAGGCGGGGCGGATGCTCGGCGAGAGGCTGTCCGAGCACCCGCGACCGGATGCCGTGGTGCTGGGACTCCCGCGCGGCGGGGTGCCTGTGGCGGCCGAGGTCGCCACGATCCTGCACGCTCCGCTGGACGTGCTCGTGGTGCGCAAGGTCGGTGCGCCGGGTCACGCGGAGTTCGCCATCGGCGCGGTCGGTGAGGACGGCGCGCGAGTGCTGAACGATGGCGCGCATCGCTACGCCGATGAGGCCCTGATCACGGAGGGGATCGAGAGAGAGGCGGCCGAGGTCGCCCGCCGTGTCGAACTCTTCCGCGACGGTGCCCCGGCCGCTGACCTGCGCGGCCGCACAGCAATCGTCATCGACGACGGCGTCGCGACCGGCGCCACAGCGAGGGCCGGCTGCGCGATCGCACGTGCTCGGGGCGCAGCATCCGTCGTCTTCGCGACGCCCGTCGCCGCCCCGGATTCCCTGCCGGGCATCCCCGCCGACGAGGTCGTCTGCCTCAGCGCGCCGACCGGATTCATGGCGGTCGGCATGCACTACGTCGATTTCCGGCAGACCTCTGACTCCGAAGTGATCGCGCTCCTGCGCGCCGCGCGGGACTGATCCTTCTGCTGTCCGATCCATCCCCGTAGCCTGAAAAGATGGATGCCGAGGTCTTCTACGTACTCGTCGGCGCGGTGCTCGTCGCGGCCATCGCCCGCTGGAAGGGCTGGCCGGCACCGCTGCTGGTCACCGTCGTCGCGCTCGCCGCGTCGCTCATCCCGCAGGTGCCCGACCTCGACATCGACGGCCACCTGCTGCTGATCCTGGTGCTGCCTCCGCTGCTGTACTCGGCCGCGCTGGATGTCTCGTTCGTGAGCTTCAAGCGCAGCCTGCCGCAGATCCGAAGGCTCGGCATCGGGCTGGTGCTGGTGACGACCGCTGTCGTGGGGCTCATCGCGTGGCTGATCATGCCCTCGCTCACCCCGTTCGGCGCGCTGCTGCTTGGCGCCATCGTCGCGCCGCCGGATGCGGTCTCCGCGGCAGCCATCGGTCGCAAGCTGGGCCTGCCGCGCCGCATTATGTCGGTGCTCTCGGGCGAGAGCCTGATCAACGACGCCACCTCGCTGACTCTGTTCCGAGTGTTCGCCGCCGCGATCTTCAGCGCGGCGAGCTTCAGCGTCTGGGGCAGCCTCTGGCAGTTCGCGGTCGCGGTCATCGTCGGTGTCGCGATCGGAATGGTGTTCGGCGCCGTGCTGCACCTGGTGCGCATGCGCAGCGACGATCCGGTGATCAACGGAACGCTGGGTCTGCTCGCGCCTTTCGGCGCCTACGCGATCGCCGAGCACCTGAACGGCTCGGGCGTACTCGCCGTCGTCGCGATGGGCCTGTACGTCGGCTTCAACGCGCCGCGCACCAGCTACACGACCCGTCAGCAGGAGAAGCCGCTCTGGCTGTCGGCGGACTTCCTGCTCGAGGCGTTCGTGTTCGCGTACATCGGTCTGCAGCTGCCCCGCGCGATCGCGGAGCTCGGCTCCGGCAGCGTCGGCGGCGTGCTGTGGCTGTCGGTCGCGGTGCTCGTCGTGGTGCTGCTCGTGCGCCCAGCATTCGTCTACCCCGCCAGCATGTGGGGGCAGTGGTGGCAGCAGGTGCGCATCAGGCGCTGGGAGCACGCGCTCGAGTCGGGACGCTTCGCGGAGATGCAGCGCAGGGCGGACGCGGCGAAGGAGAGAGCGGAAGCGACCGCTGCGGCCACAGGTCGTCCCGCTCGCCCCGTGCGCCCGATGAAGTCGCCCGAGCAGATCCGCGCTGAGCTCACCGAGCCGGCGCTGTCCTGGCGCGACAACGCGGTCGTCTCGTGGGCGGGCATGCGCGGCGTCGTCACACTCGCGACGGCTCTCGCCGCCGCCGACCTGGCGGGTCTGAAACCGGATGCCGCGCATGCGATCGTCGTCGTCGCCTTCGTCGTCACTGTGGGCACTCTGCTGCTGCAGGGGCTGACGCTGCCTTGGCTGATCCGCCGGCTCGGGGTGGCCGACGGCGCGGAGGCGGAGGAGGATGCCGCGGAGATCGCCGCCGTCCGCGCGCGCAGCCGCGACGCAGGCAAGGCGTACCTGCGCGGCATGCGGAAGACGTGGGCGGAGAAGCACGGGCAGGATCGGGTCGCGGCGTTCGACGCGTACGCGCAGCGGCTGGTTCGGGTGGAGAACAGCACCGATCAAGCGCAGGCAGAGATGCTCCGTCCGACGCACGAGGAGTTCATGACGCTGTCGAAGGGCTGGCTCGACGTGCGCAGGCAGCTGCTGATCGCGGAGCGGGATGCAGGAAACCTGAGCGAAGAGGTCATGCGCGAACTGATCACCGCGATCGACGCCGAGGAGCTGGCCCTCGACACGAGGGCGGACACCGCGGGGCGCTGAGCGCGGGCGTGCCAGTCTCTCCTCTCGCGGAGAGTCAGGGATGGGTTCCGCGGGTTACGGGCGCGCGGCACCGACGAAAGGCATCCCTGCGCGCGGCGGGGCAGGTCTACGGGGACGGCGGGTCGCGGTCGCGGCGGGGGCGGCGTCTTCCCTGTGCGTGGGGATAGGCTCGCCGTTCGTGGGTACCGTGCCGCCGAAGGGCATCCCTGCGTGTCGTGGTCGCGGCGGGGCGGCGTCTTCCCCGCCCGTGGGGATGGGTTTCGTGGACTAACGGGCGTCGTGCCGTCGAAAGGCATCCTTGTGCGCGCTGGGCGGGCCCACCGGGGACGGCGGGGGATGGGTTTCGCGGGCTAACGGGCGTCGTGCCGCCGAATGGCATCCCTGCGCGCGCTGGGCGCGCCTACCGGGGGATGGCGGGGGATCGGTCTCGCGGGTTCGCGGGGGCAGTGCTGCCGAAAGGCATCCTCGCGGGTCGCGGGTCGCGGGTCGCGGGTCGCGGTCGCGGTCGGGCGGGGCGGCGTCGTCCTCGCGCGTGGGGATGGGTTTCGCGGGCCAACGGGTGTCGTGCCGCCGGAAGGCATCCCTGTGCGCGCTGGGCAGGCCCACCGGGAACGGCGGGGGGATCGGGTTGGCGGGTTCGCGGGGGCAGTGCCGACGAAGGGCATCCTCGCGGGTCGGGATCGTGGGCGGGTCCGCGTCTTCTCGGCACTCAGAGATGGGTATCGCGGGTTCGCGGGCGCGGTACCGCCGGAAAGCATCCCCGGCGTCGCGCCATCGGCGGGGCACCCCGAGGCGCTCAGGGATGGGTTTCGTGGGTTCGCGGGCCAGGCGCCGCCGGAAGGCATCCCTGAGCGCGGCGGGACGACGAAGGCGCCCCGGGAACGGATCCCGAGCCGCCTCCGGCAGGACAGCCGATCAGCGTGTGGAGGCCGGCTCCGCGGCATCCGCCTCTTCCGCGGCCTTCTCGGCTTCCGCGGCCGCCTCGGCGGCCTCGTGCTTCGCGTCGGCGAGGGCCGCGTGCGCTGCATCCTCGACGTCGGCGGCATCCGAGTCGTCCAGGTCCTCGGCGAACGGAAGTCCCTCGCGGGGCGCGTTGTAGAGATCGAGGTCGAGGATGCCCTCGCGCTTGGCGACGATGGTCGGCACGAGCGCCTGACCGGCGACGTTGACCGCGGTGCGGCCCATGTCGAGGATCGGGTCGATCGCGAGCAGCAGGCCGACGCCCTCGAGCGGCAGGCCCAGGGTCGACAGGGTCAGCGTGAGCATGACCACGGCGCCGGTGGTGCCCGCGGTGGCGGCGGACCCGACGACCGAGACGATCACGATCAGCAGGTACTGGAAGAAGTTCAGGTCGACGCCGAAGAACTGTGCGACGAAGATCGCGGCGATGGCCGGGTAGATCGCGGCGCAGCCGTCCATCTTGGTGGTGGCGCCGAGCGGCACGGCGAAGGAGGCGTAGGCGCGGGGCACGCCGAGGTTGCGCTCGGTGACGCGCTCGGTCAGCGGCAGGGTGCCGATCGACGAGCGGCTGACGAAGCCGAGCTGCACGGCGGGCCACACGCCCGAGAAGTACTGCTTGATCGACAGGCCGTGGGTCTTCACGAGGATCGGGTAGACCACGAAGATCACCAGGGCGAGGCCGATGTAGACGGCGCCGGCGAACCAGGCGAGCGATGCGAGCTTGTCCCAGCCGTACTGGACGACCGCGGATCCGATGAGACCGAAGGTGCCGAGCGGGGCGATGCGGATGATCCACCACAGCACCCGCTGGATGACCTTCAGCAGCGATTCGGTGAAGGCGAGGAACGGCTCGGCCTTCCTGCCCGCCTTCAGGGCGGCGATGCCGACGACGGCGGCGACCACGATCACCTGCAGGATGTTGAAGCCCACGTTCGAGGTGTAGGTGCCCTCGACGGCGCCGGGGCCGGTCGAGACGGACAGACCGAGGAAGTTCTGCGGGATCAGGCCGAGCAGGAAGTTCCACCAGGTGCCGACGGCGTACGGGTCGCTGGTTTCGAGGTCCTGACCGGCGCGCGCACCGGGCTGGATGACGAGGCCGAGCACGATGCCGATGACCACGGCGATGAACGCGGTGATCGCGAACCAGAGGATCGTCTGGCCTGCCAGGCGGGCCGCGTTCTGCACGCGGCGCAGGTTGGAGATGCTCGCGACGATCGCGGTGAAGATCAGCGGCACGACTGCGGCCTTCAGAAGCGTGACGTATGAGGTGCCGATCCTGCCGAGGGTGTCGGAGAGGACCGTCGGGCTCGTGGCGCTCGCGCCGAGATTGACGGCGATCAGACCCGCCACAACACCGAGGACCAGGGCGGCGATGATCTGGAAGCCGAACGAGGTCAGCAGCTTGCGGACCGGTCCGCGGGTGTCGGGCGCCTTCTGGCGGCGCGTCGTCGTGGTGCTCATGAAGACTCCAAGTAGGGTGCGCGCCGGGTGCGCGCCTTGGAGGTCAACGTTAGGGGCGGGAATCCATTCCCTGCGGTTCTTAACGAATGATGACGGAGGCAGTGGCCTCCGTCATCATTCCTGCTCCGCGATTACTTGGCGGTGGCGCACTTCTCCATGGAGTCGGTCAGCACGGTCTGAATGAGGTCCTTGCCCTCCTTGCTGACGGCGTCCTTCCCCGAGGCGAGGTTGGCGAGGTCGCTGTCGGAGGCCTTGGAATCGAGCAGCTCCTTCGCCATGCAGTCGGCGATCGCGTCGGTGACAGTGCTGCCTCCGACGATCTTCTGGATGCCGCTGGAGAGGTCGTCGACGCTGGGTCGTGCGGGGGCGCTGCAGGCGGCCAGCGAGAAGGCGATGACGGCGGCGGGGAGGGCGAGAAGAAGGCGCGAGGTGCGCGTGCGCAGGATCCGGTCGGAGTTCATGAGTCCAGGGTACGGGCTCCCAGCGGATCGAAAGGTTCGCGTGCATGGGCAGAACTACCCATGCATTTGTGACGCGACTACTTCGTGGTCAGGCAGGTCTTCGCAGCGTCGTTCAGCACCTTGGTGATGAGCTTCTGGTCGTCGGCCCCCTTGGGCTCCTTGCCCTCGGCGATGGTGTTGAGGGCGCCGTCGGAGATCTTCGAGTCGACGAGCTCCTTGGCGACGCAGTCCGAGACCTTGTCGGTGAAGACCTCGCTGCTGCTCGTGGACTTCGCCGCCTTCTGGATGCCGGCCGAGACGTCGTCGACGCTCGGACGCGCTGCCGGCGCGCTGCACGCCGCCAGCGAGAAGGCGATGGCCGCGGCAGGCAGGACGAGGAGGAGTCGCTTGAGGCTCATGGGCTCCAGGGTACGTGGCGGGCCTGGGCGGATGCCCGGCTCGTCACTTCGCCGGGATGATGGCGGCCTTCTCGTTCAGGCCCTGCAGCACGGGAAGCGGGTTCCGAGTCGTGCACGTGACGATGATCATGAACCCGTAGGCGGATTGCTCCAGTGCGCGGGCGGCCGCCGCCCACTTCGTGGTGCCGTCCGCGCCAGTGGCGATCAGGGCAGGAAGGATGTCGTTGTACGGGTAGGTGAACGAGAGGCGCCCCTCGGCCTTCGCGGATGCGTTCCACGAGCGCTCAGCGAGGATGGCGTCGAGCAGGTGCTTGGTGGCCACCCGATCATCGCCGGTCAGGTCGCCGGACTCGAGCCGGAACTGGTCGAACTCGGCGGTGCAGGCCTTGTCCGCGGAGGTGTACGTCCAGTAGCCCTCACCGCTGTCGGGGTGAGTGAGAGTCCAGTCCTTGCCCTGTGTCATCGACTCGTCCGACCAGGTCGTTTGCTTGGAACCGTACAGAGTGCTGCTCTCGTCGAAGTTGACGGGGTCACTCGTGTGCCTGACGTCGACCGTCAGATGATCGAGGAGAGAGTTGGCGGATGCCACGGCGTCGACCTTGGCAGGGCACGACACCTCGAGTCCGAGTGCGGTGTGCAACGGGGCGAACACCCGTCGTAGGACAGCGGCCGAGGAGCCGTCGGTGCCGGTCAGTACGAGCGAGCGGAACTGGACGCGTCTGTTCTGACCCGTGATGTCGGTGGTGCTGTCGTAGATGTTGGCGGCGGCGTTCGCCGGTAGGTCGCGGTCCTTCAGGATCGCGGCGTCGGAGAGCGCCTTGTCGTCTGTTCCGCTCTCTGTGCTCGTCTGGGTGAGCGAGATCTCGCAGGTGGACTTGTCGTCGGTGAACGTCCACAGCCCGGCATGAGTCGTTCCCGTGCTCATGCCGGGGGAGTAGCCGCCCGTCCACATCGCGAGCATGTGCCAGCCGACAGACCACTCCTCGGGGTCGAGCTTCGCGCCGGACTCGTAGTCGAGAAGCGGCGGGTGCCCCGTGGGTCGGGTGGGCTCGGCGGACTCTGTCGGGCTTGGTGACGGACGTGCGGCCTTCGCGCTGCCGGGCGCGCAGCCGTTGAGCAGCGGAACGACGAGTGCTGCCGCGATCAGCGAGACCGCGGTCGTTCGCAGCAAAGAATCGACGCCCATCAGCGTCCCTTTCCCCCGTAGACGGCTCGCCCCAGGCATCCGTCTGAAGGGCATTTTCCGCCTCGCGGCTCGTGCGCGCAAGAGGGCTTCGGGCGGTTCGGAGCGTTGTGTGAGCGAGGAACGAGCGCGACAGAACGTCTTCAGCTCACCCGTCGCCGGGCATCCGGTTTCGGAGCCGGAAGCATCTCGACGGTGACGCCGTCGAGGAGCGATCCGGGCGTGATCCGCAGCGCGTCCGCGATGCGGATCAGCGTCGGGATGTTCATCAGCGAACGCCCCTTCTCATAACCCCGGATGTTGGCGGAGTCGATCTCGCTGAGCACTGCGAGCTGGTCCTGCGTGAGCCCCCGGTGCACGCGCTGTGCAGAGATCAGCTCGCCGATGCGGACGGCAGCTGGGGAGGGGACGCGGGGCACCCATCAAGCGTGGGGAATGTCCGTGACTTGTGCCAGGGTTAACAAACCCGGGTACTAGTACCATCCTGGGTTCACCGGGGAGGTGGGGATGGGCGAGGCGCGCCTGGAATCCGAGTCGCTCGATGCGCTTCTGGCGGAGTTCCGTGAGCTGGCGGACAGCAAACGGATGGCGGGGAACTACCTCGAGCAGCTCGCACGCCACTATCTGACGGTCGAGCCGCTGTGGGCGGACCAGCTCGGCGCGGTGTGGCTCTGGAGGGACTGGCCCGGGCGAGACGGGAAGCCCGACACCGGCATCGACCTTGTCGCCGAGATCCAGGGTGGCGGGCTGTTGGCCGTGCAGGTCAAATTCTTCGCCGAGACGCACCGGATGCAGAAGGGCGATCTGGACTCGTTCTTCGAGGCGATGGGCAAGGAACCCTTCACAGAGGGGCTCGTCATCGACACGACGAGTGCGCCGTGGTCGGCCAACGCCGAAGAAGCGCTGAAGAACCGTACGAAGCCCGTTCGCCGAGTCTCCCTCGCTGAGCTCCGGCACAGCTCGATCGACTGGTCGACCTACGAGCTGCTGAAGCCCGAGGTCGCGCCGGAGCGCCATGCGCTGAAGACTCTGCGCGCGCACCAGCACGAAGCTGTGCACGCCGTCATGGAGGGCCTCGATCCCGCCGGCGAGCAGCATCGCGGCAAGTTGATCATGGCCTGCGGGACGGGCAAGACTTTCACGGCGCTCAAGCTCGCCGAGCGCTGGACCAACGAGTACGCCGGTGGCGCATCGACCGTGTTGTTCATGGTGCCGTCGCTGGCATTGCTGCAGCAGTCCCTCGACGAGTGGTCGCGCGAGCGGGACCCGGAACTGGGCTTCCGGGCGTTCGCGGTCGGTTCGGACTCGAACATCGGGCGCCGCAAGAACGACGATCTCACCAGCGTGCTCATGGAGGACCTGGGCGCGCCGGCGACGACCGACGGCAAGGCGCTCGCGAAGCTGCTGGGCGATGTGGATGAGGAGCACGAGGGTCTCACCGTCGTGTTCTCGACATACCAGTCGATCGATGCCGTGGCGGAGGCGCAGCGTCTTCGCGGTGACACCTTCGACCTGGTGATCTGCGACGAGGCGCATCGTACGACCGGCGTCACGCTCGCTGATGAGAGCGAATCGCACTTCGTGAAGGTGCATGACAACAACGTCATCCCCGCGACCGCCCGCGTCTATATGACGGCGACCCCACGCATCTTCGCGCCGGAGGTCAAGAACGCGGCCTCCCAGAAGTCGGCCGAGCTCGTCTCGATGGACGACGAGGAGCTGTTCGGCCGGGTGCTGTACCGGATCGGCTTCGATGAGGCCGTCCGCAAAGGGCTGCTCACCGACTACAAGGTGGTGGTCCTGGGCATCAGCGAGGACGAGATCGTGGAGTCGCTGCAGCAGGAGCTCGCGCACGAGGGGCGCGAACTCGCAGTGACGGATGTCGCCAAGCTCATCGGATGTTGGAACGCGCTTGCCAAGCGCAACGCGGGCACGATCGCCGAGGGCTTCGGAGTGGACGCCGCGCCAATGCGACGTGCTGTCGCATTCGCGAAGGACATCAAGACGTCCCAGGGCGTCGCGGGTGACTTCACCGCGCTGGTCGAGGGACACCTCTCGAACATCGAGAACGAAGACAAGACCGACGACCTGACCATCGAGGCCCAGCACGTCGACGGCACGATGAATGCCACGCAGCGAGGTGAGCTGCTCGACTGGCTGAAGGCCGCGCCGGAGGAGGATCAATACGGCCGCCCTGTCGCTCGCGTACTGACGAACGCTCGCTGCCTGAGCGAGGGCGTAGACGTCCCGAGCCTCGACGCGGTGTTGTTCCTCAGCCCGCGCAAGAGCCAGGTCGACGTCGTGCAGGCGGTCGGTCGTGTGATGCGTCGCTCGCCCGAGAAGAAGCTCGGCTACATCTTGCTGCCGATCGCGATCCCGGCGGGGATCGCGCCCGAGGAGGCCCTGAACGACAACGAGCGGTACAAGGTCGTCTGGCAGGTTCTGCAGGCGCTGCGTGCGCACGACGAGCGGCTGGACGCCGCGATCAACCAGGCCGCGTTCACTGGGAAGCTGCCGGAGCAGGTGCTGATCGAGCGAGTCAGCCTGACCTCGACGAAGAAGCGTGAGGGGTCGGCATTCGATGCTCCGGTCGACAAGGGCCCCGGGGATGAATCGGGCTCAGGCCCGTCGCACTTGGCACCGACGCTGCCCGGTCTCACTTCGACGGCGGATGCCTGGAAGGACTCCGTCTACGCGAAGCTCGTCGCCAAGGTCGGCGACCGCATGTATTGGGACGACTGGGCCGGTGACATCGCCGAGATCGCGCAGCGGTTCATCGCCCTGATCGCTGCGCATGTGAACGCGCCGGAGAACGACCGGTCCCCGTTCGAGAACTTCGTGAATGCGCTGCGCGCGACGGTGAACCCCGATGTCTCCGAGGCCGAGGCCATCGAGCTGCTCGCGCAGCACCTCATCACCAAGCCGGTGTTCGAGGCGATGTTCCCCGAGGAGTCGTTCACGCAGGACAACCCGGTGTCGACCGCAATGGAACACGTGCTCGAGACCTTCCACGAGAACACAGCGTTCGCCCGGGAGCGCGAGCCCCTCGACGCGTTCTACAGCCGCGTCACGGGGCGCATCCGCGGACTCGACACCGTCAGCGCGAAGCAGCAGATGCTCGTCACCCTGTACGACAAGTTCTTCACGAAGGCGTTCCCGCTGCTCGCAGACCGCATGGGCATCGTCTTCACGCCGGTGGAGGTCGTCGACTACATCCTGCGGTCGGCGGATGCCGTGTACTTCCAGCACTTCGGCAGGCATCTGAGCGACGAGGGCGTGAACATCCTCGAGCCGTTCGCAGGCACGGGAACGTTCCTGACCCGACTCATGCAGACCGGACTGATCAAGCCGGAGGACCTCACACGTAAGTACACGCAGGAGCTGTTCGCGAACGAGATCGTGCTGCTGAGCTACTACATCGCCGCGGTCAACATCGAGAGCGTGTATCGGGAGCTGTGCGCGGAGCACGGTTTCGAGCCCGCGGAAGGTGGCTTCGCCGGCATTTCGCTCACGGACACGTTCGCGATGGACGAGCGCGACAGCCAGCTGGCGGGCGGGGTGTTTCCGGAGAACACCGCGCGGCTCGAGAAGCAGCGTGCGGCGAAGGTCGACGTCATCGTGATGAACCCGCCTTATCGGGCGGGGCAGGCGAGCGCGAACGACGGCGCGCAGAACGCTAAGTACAAGATCATGGATGATCGGATCGCGGAGACGTACGCGAAGCGATCCTCTGCCGCGAACAAGAACGGACTCTACGACTCGTATTATCGGGCTCTACGCTGGGCCGCCGATCGTCTGGGCGACGAGGGCGTGATCGCATTCGTCTCGAACTCGGGCTTCATCGATGGGGGCACGGCCGACGGCGTTCGGTTGAGCTGGGGCGACGAGTTCAGCGACGTGATCGTCTATAACCTGCGTGGCAATCAGCGTGTCAAGAACTGGCAGGCCGAGGGCGGAAAGGTCTTCGGCGAGGGCTCGCAGACTGGAATTGCCATCACGATCCTCGTGAAGGATGAGGCCCCTGTCGGCCCGGTACGCGTGCACTACGCGGACATCGGCGACTACCTCAGCCGCGAGGAGAAGCTGGACCGACTACGTCTCGACCGCTCGCTTGACGGAACAAGCTTCCAGACACTCGTTCCAAACGATGCCGGGGATTGGATCAACCAGCGCGATGACCGGTATGGCATTTGGCAGCCAATCGGGGACAAGGCCACGAAAGGCCAACCAACCACGACGGGCGTTTTCCGCGACTACTCGTTGGGCATAGACACCAAGCGCGACGCGTGGGTGCTCAGCTTCAGCGCCTCTGACGTGACGCGCAACGGACGTAAGTCAATCGACGAGTTCAACGAACTCGTCGACGATGGCACCCGCCCAGTCGACTCCGCACGCATCGCCTGGTCCCGAAAGATGGAATCGCGTCGTCGCTCAGGAAAGCGACTTGAGGTCGCGATCCCGCCCACCCGGATTGCCGCCTATAGGCCGTTTCTCAAGCAGCATGTGTGGTTTGACCGACAACTCATTGACCTCCCCGGGATCTCCGAACGCGCGTGGCCGGCCAGTGCACATTCGAATCTCGCAATCGCGGTTGGCAGCGACGCCCGCAACAAGACCCTGCCGATGCTGGTCAGCACCATCCCCAGCCTGGACTTCAGCGGAGCCTCACAGCTCTTCCCCCGTTACACCTGGGAACCGGCATCCGCTCCTGACGGCGCCCTGAATCTCGAGGCTCTCGCGGCATCCGATTCCGATGAGGTCGTCGATGGTTATCGTCGCGTCGACAACATCACCGACGCGACGCTGGACACCTACCGCAAGGTTCAGGGCGACGACGTCACGAAGGACGACATCTTCTACGGGATCTACGCGCTGCTGCATCATCCGACGTACCGCGAGACCTACGCTGCTGATCTGCAGAAGATGCTCCCGCGCATCCCCCAGGTGAAGGGGTTCCTCGAGTACGCTCGGATCGGCCGCGCTCTCGCCGCGCTGCACGTCGACTATGAGTCCGTCAAGCAGGCCGATCTCGGTGAGACGATCACCTCGATCGATCCGCCAGCCGACCCCTACGAGCTGTACCGTATCGAGAAGCTGTCCTGGCTCTCGCGCAAGGACCACACGGCTATCCGCTACAACGCGAGCCTCACGATCACCGGCATTCCCGAGGACGAGGCGCTCTACAAGGTCGGCGGCCGCAGTCCGCTCGAGTGGGTTGTCGACCGCTATCAAGTGAAGACCGACAAGGCGTCCGGCATCGTGAACGATCCGAACGCGTGGCTGCGCGAGCAGGAGAACCCGCGGTACGTCGTCGACCTCATCCGCTCGCTCGTCACAGTCAGTCTGGAGACCCAGCGCCTGATCGCCGAGCTCCCCCCGTTCGAGGTGATTGAGTGACAGTGACGTGGAGCGCCTCCGCGCCGGAGTGGATCACGGCAGCGGCATGTTCTCGCACTGTTCGGCGTTGGCGCGATCGTCTGGCAGATCGCGCTTCAGAAGAAGCAGCTGATCCGTGACATCGAGAACGACTACGTGCAGCGCTACTGGCAGATCCGCGATGCGATCGATGCGGCAGAGTCAGGGAGCGCAGAGGAGCGTCGCTGGCGGTTCGCGTACATCCGGCTCTGCGAGGACGAGATCGACCTTCACGAGATGCGTGGTCGTGTGACCCGCGCGACTTGGAACCAGTGGAGCAACGGGATGAAGGCAGAGCTCCTCTCGAAGGATCTGTACGCGGATCTGGTCAAGGAAGCGCCCGCCGACTCCCTCCGGGGCGTCCGTGCTCTGCTGCCCCTCGCCGACAGTGCGCGTGCCGAGTGATCGAGCGTGAGGTCCGGTAATCGGAACGCGGAAGGGAAGGGTCGCGGTCGCGGCACTTGTCGCCGTCGGCTTGCTGGGGATCGGTGCCGCAGTCGGTATCGCCATCGGAAGTGCGCAGGAAAGTCCATCTGCACTCCAGAAGGCGTCTACAGCGCAGCTTCACGAGTCTTCAAGGTCTGCTCCGCCATCGGCTCAACCTCAGCCGTCGTCGGAGCCCGTAATGTCGACCGACTCGGACAAGGTCACGCCTCAGCCTGACCCTCGATCTGATGAGGTGCAACAGCAGCCCGCTCAGCCCCGGCCGAAAGAGCGGAGGTCGCCAGAGACCGCTCGAGTCTGTCCGGTGGGAGCCGTGGGTTGGACGTATGACTCGGTTGCGTACACCGAGTCAGCGACGTCCGTGGTTCGTAATCTAGGCAGCGGCAACGAGTACGACGTGAGCGCCACGATCAGGGTGTTCAACTCCAGTAACTGGACAGTTCATCTGAACTCATTGTCGGTGCCGATTGACTATCGGACCGCACGGGGTAACGACTCCATTCCGGTTGCCCTCGGCGAGATCACTTTGAAGCCCGAGGAAGAGCAAGTGTTGACGACGGGTTGGCGAAACGCCGTCATGGTCCGTGAGAACGAGACCTTTGACAACAACTGGTCGCCGTCGCGATTCACCCCTCCCTCGATGTTCTCGTGGGTCGATCCTCCCGCCGGCTGCGATTCAGGTGGCCCGTACAACGTCACGTTCGTGCGTTGAGCGTGTGTCCGAGTTCTCTGCCAGTATTCGGGTAGGGACACGGGCGCCAGGGAGGGCGCCCACGAACGTGGGGAGCGTCACATGGGTTATGCCGTCATCGATCTGGAGACCACTGGCTTCTCGCCGGCGCGGGGCGATCGCATCGTCGAGATCGGCGTCGTTCTCCTCGATGAGGCAGGCAACGTCGAGGACGAGTGGACCACTCTCGTCAACCCGCAGCGCGATGTCGGTCCGACGCACGTGCACGGCATCCATGCGAGCGATGTCGTCGACGCTCCGCTGTTCGGAGACGTCGCGGCTCAGCTCGTGGGCCTTCTGAGCGGTCGCACACTCGCCGCACACAACCAGGAGTTCGACCTCCGATTCCTCCGCGCGGAGTTGGCCGCACACGGATACATGCTTCCGGCAGAATACTCCGCGCTCTGCACCATGCTCTGGTCGCGCGCATCCTTCGGAGCGGCGAAGCTCAATGACGTGTGCAGCGTCCTCTCGATCGAGCACGGCTCAGCCCATGCGGCGCTGGGGGATGCGCGCGCGACAGGCGCTGTCATCGCCGTGCTGATTCGAGAACGCGGACACTCGCGACAGTGGGAATCCGACGCTCTGAGGGCAATCTTCCCCCTGGCATCTGACGGTCTGCCGGCGAAGCAGAATTCTCCGAGGGCGGCCATCGGGACTGCGACGCCCATGGCCTTCATCGACACGGCGTCGCTCCCGCTCTGGGAACGGGTCAGCATCACGCTCGACACCTCCGACGCTGCGGCCGCCGTGTACCTCGACATGTTGGCGCGCGTGCTCGAGGACGGCCTCATCTCGACGATGGAGTACTCGCGCCTGGAAGCGATCGCGGAGGTCGCCCACCTCAGTGCCGGACGCATCAATGAGCTTCACGCCGCATATCTCGAGGCGGCCACGGCCGAAGCTCTCGCTGACGGGACGGTCACCGCGGATGAGAAGCGCGAACTCGAGCAGATCGCAACCATCCTCGATCTGCCGGCGCCCGAGATCCCCGTTCCTATTCCGGTTGCGCGAGCCATCCCCGCGGAGAAGATGCGCGGAGACGCGCCAGGACCGATCGCTGCGACCGGCGCTTCCTTCACCCTCGTACTGGGAGCGCGCATCGTGTTCACAGGCACGATGAGCCGCCCGCGCGAAGCGTGGGCATACGCGATCGCCGATGCCGGGTTCGTGACGGGCAGCGTCACCAAGAACTGCGTCGTGCTGGTCGCAGAAGATCCGATGAGCCAGTCCGGCAAGGCGAAGACTGCCCGAGCCCACGGCATCCCGATCGTGACGGAGGCCGAGTTCATCACGGCGTTCGACGCGTTCATCCTGCAGCACGGCCTGGCAGCTGGATGAAACGCCCCGGTCCACAAGGCCGATCCGCGAACGTGACTTGTGCCAGGGTTAACGAACCCGGATATGAGTTCCTCACGCCGCTACAGACGTACCCGCTGAGGACGGTTCAGGAGATCGCACTATGAAGACCGATGTCGTCAAGCCTCAGGAGATCTTCTTCAATCCGACGCGGCTGCTCGTGCCTCTGTTTCAGCGGCCCTACGTGTGGTCGAAGGAGACTCAGTGGCAACCGCTCTGGGAAGACATCGTTCGGCTTATCGAGGTCATCTCGAAGCATGATGACGCGGCGACGCACTTCTTGGGAGCGATCGTCACTCAGCAGGTGCAGACCGGGTTAGGGAGCCTGCCCGCAGCGAACGTCATCGATGGGCAGCAGAGGCTGACGACGTTGCAGCTCCTTCTCGATGCCCTGCACGCCGAACTGGAGAGCCGCGGCTGGAAGGCGCTTGCGGGGCGGGTTCGTCCTCTCGTCGAGAATCCGGCCGACAGCTGCGAGACCGACGACGAGCGCTACAAGCTGTGGCCGACGAACAGGGACCGGGATGCCTTCACCGACGTGATGTCGGCGCCGACGCCGGTCGACTATGCGAATTTGCCGGCCTCGCGGCTGAGGGATGCCCACAGATTCTTTGCCGAGTCGATCGCCGAATGGCTCGGCCAGGGCGATGATGCTGAGGAGCGCGCGAGGGTGCTCGTGGCCGCCATCAAGGATCGGCTCGAGATCGCGAGCATCTCCCTCGACCGGAATGAAGATGCCCAGGCGATCTTCGAGACTCTGAACGCACGCGGGACGCCGCTCTCGGCCGCCGACCTCATCAAGAACTTCATCTTCCAGCAGGTCCCCGCTGCGGATGCGGAGCAGGCCTACACGTCGAACTGGGCGGAGTTCGAAACACCGTGGTGGGAGGCCGAGGTCACGCGCGGCCGTGTCACCCACACCAGGGCATCGTTGTTCCTCTGGCAGTGGCTGATCGCGCGCACCCTCACCGAGTTCCCCATCCGTGAAGTGTTCACGCAGTTCAAGCACTACGTGAACACGGTCGCGAAGGATGTCGTCGCGGTGCTCCCGCGGATCAGAGCAGCGGCTGATCGATACCGGGCGGTCATTGAGGGAGCTGAGCAGCCGAACGGCCAGCTCACCCGGCCGCAGCTTTTCGAATATCGGGTGGCCACCCTCGACTCCGAGGTCGCACGACCTGTTCTGATCTGGCTCGATGAACCCGAGCAGGCGGGCATTTCGTCGAATGAGCGAACTCGGTTCCTCGACATCCTGGAGAGTTGGTTCGTGCGCCGTGCCCTGGTCAAGGCATCGTCGAAGGGATCGAATCGGTTCGTCGTCGATCTGTTGGTGCACCTGAGCGAGCAGTCGAGCGAAGAGGTCGCGGACGCCCTGCAAGGATTCCTGGTAGCCAACGAATCCTCCGGCGGCTACTGGCCCGGCGATGACCAGGTCCGGGAAGCGCTCACGGGTGCCACGGCGTACTGGACCTACGTTCGCGCCCGGCTCCGCATGGTTCTCGAGGCGCTGGAGGACGACAAGCGCGGGTACCCCGACGGCAGGCGACTCGCAATGGGGCCGATCGTCCGAGGAAGGGCGACGATCGAGCACCTGATGCCGCAGGAGTGGCGCAAGCACTGGGACGCGGATCTCGATGAGGAACAACAGGCGCTGCGGCGACGAGCCGTGCAGCAGCAGGGCAATCTGACTATCGTCACACAGGCGCTCAACAGCCGCGTGTCGAATGGGTCCTGGGAGAAGAAGCGCGAGCACTTCCTACACTCCGATGACGTGCTGATCACCAAGGAAGCGCTGGCGATCGCGGGCGACGGCGAGTGGAGCGAAGTGACCATCGAGGCACGTACGGCCCAGATGATCGAGCAGATCACGCGTTTGTGGCCGGTGCCGGCAGGACACATCGGCGTGATCGCCGACCGTGCGGCGAAGAAGACTCCCTCGGTCACAGTGGATCTCGCCCAGCTGGTGTCATCCGGTTGGCTCACGGTGGGTGAGAGGCTGGTCTCGCGGAAGCGTGACGACGCGAGGACCGCCGCAGTCGCGCAGGACGGACGGATCTTCATCGGCGATGCGTCATACGAGACGCCCTCTGCCGCAGGCAAGGCCATCCTCGGAAGAGGCGTCAACGGATGGTGGTTCTGGCGGGTATCGGCCACGGGAAAGTCGCTCTATGAAATCCGTGATGAGTATGTGGCGGGCCTCGGTGAAGCCGAGACCGACTCGGACGAGGACCTGGTCGACGACGCATCCTTCGCGGAGGTCGGAGAGTGACCCCTACTCACGACCTCCCCACCCTCGCCACCCGTTGGCTCACAGCCCTCGACGCCGTGCTCCCCGCTGCGCGCGCCCTGCGCCGCGAGCTGCACGCCGACCCGCACGTGTCCGGTCACGAGGCCCCGACGCGCGACCGTCTGGTCGCGGCGATGAGCGACGTCACCTCGTTCACGCCGATGACGGATGCTGGGGCCGTGGGCCGCATCGGCCCGGCCGAAGGCCCGGCGATCGCGCTCCGCGCCGAACTCGACGCGCTGCCGGTGGCGGAGCAGACCGGGGCATCCTTCGCGTCGACCAACGGCACGATGCACGCCTGCGGACACGACGTGCATCAGGCCGCCCTCGTCGCACTGATGCGCGCCGCGCATCGTGTCGACCTTCCGTTCGGCCTGGTCGGACTGCTCCAGCCGCGGGAAGAGACGTCTCCTCCCGGCGCGCAGGAGATGGTCGAGGCCGGTGTCATCGAGCAGTACGGCATCGCCCACGTCATCGGAGCCCACGTGCACCCTGGCGTGACGCCCGGCGCGGTCGCAGCCGCCGGAGGCTTCGTCAACGCCGCAGCCGACGAGATCGACATCCGCATCGAGGGGCGAGGTGGGCACGGCGCCTACCCTCACCTCGCCAGTGATGCGGTCGCCGCGATCGCGCACATCGCCATCGGCATCCAAGAGGTCGTCCGCCGCACGATCACGCCGGTGCGTCCGGCGCTGATCACCGTCGGCACGATGAACGCGGGGCATGGCGTCGCCAACGTTCTTCCGGCACAGGCGCATATCCGGGCGACGATGCGCACCACGGACGTCCGCGATCGCACGGCCCTCTTCGAAGCGGTGCGCACCATGGCTGAGCGCACCGCTGAGGCGTACGGCACGACCGCGACGGCAACCCTCATTGACGGACAGCCGGCGCTCATCAACGATCACGACCTGGCACTCGGCATCAGCGGATGGCTCACGAGGCTCGGCATCCCCGGCGACGAGCCGATGCGCTCGCTCGGCGCCGACGACTTCGCCTACTTCTGCGAGGCGGTCCCCTCCGCCATGCTGTTCGTCGGCGTCGAGACCGCGGGGGAGGAGCCGCAGCCCACCCTGCACCACCCCCGGTTCCTACCTGACGAGAGCGCCGTCGACGTCACCGCGCACGCTCTGCTGGCCGGGTGTCTCGCCGCGGCCGAAAGGCTGCTGGCCGCCGAATAGGCGCTCACGCCTTCGGCGCGAGCACCAGCAGTTCCCCGACCTCGCACTCCAGCGCATCGCAGATCGCGCGCAGGGTCGAATAGCGGATGGCCCGCGCTCGGTCGTTCTTGAGCACCGACAGGTTCACCACGCTCACACCTACCCGCGCGCTCAGTTCGGTGAGCGTCATCCCGCGCGCTGCAAGCAGCTCGTCGAGGCGGCAGTGGATGCCGGTGTCCTCGTCATCCATCTCTGCGGGGCTCATACCAGCCCCTCCGTCTCTTTCTGCAGCCGTCGACCGTGCTGCAGAACCGCCGAGAAGGCGAACAGCGCGATCACGACCCCGAGCGGCCAGAACTCGAACGGCACGTAGGCCGTCGCCCCAGGAAAGACCAGGATCACAGCGGCGAGCAGCAGCATCACGGCCACCGCTCCGAGGTGGAACATGCTCATACGAGCCCCTCCGTCTCGCGCTGCAGTCGGTAGCCGTGCCGGAACACGGCGGCGAGCGCCGTCAGGACGAGTGCAGCGGCAAACGGCCAGACTTGCACACTCAACTCGAACATCGGCGGCCCGTACGCGTCGTCCTTCCCGAGGGCCGCACGCGCGGCGAGCGTCTGTCCGATCGGCGCCAGCAGATCGTGCAGGATGCCGAGCACGAGAACGATGATCGCGAGTATCCCGAGTGTCCGCGCCACTCGTGGGTCGAAGGGTTCACCTGCCTCGGCACGCCTGGCGATCTGCCATACGGCAACGCCGGGCACAGCCATCAGGATGAGACCGATCAGCGCTGTGAGGAGTAGCAGCGAGCGGAGCCCGGAAGGAAGCCCGGCGATCTGCAGGGTGGTGCCGTCGGACCAATTGCAGATCACCGTCGCCGTGTCGACGGCAGGGGCGCTGCCGTCACAAGGACCGAACTCCGACGGCCGAGAATCGGTGACGTTCGCACTGACGTCCACAATCGGCGCGAACAGGTTCTGATACCCGACGAAGATCACCCCGATGCCGCACAGCACGACCCATCCGAATGACACGGACGAGGCGATCGTGAGGGCGATCGCTCGGTTCCCGGATCTCCTTGCCCCGACTCCGACGACCGATGCGATGAAGCCGAGGATGACCAGCACGAGCAGGATCTGTGACAGCCCGGCCGCGAGGTCTTCAGTGCCGACGGTGAACATCAGACGAGCCCCTCCGTGTCCTTCTCGAGTGCCGCTCCGCGACGGAATGCGTATGTGATCAGGCTCAGCGCCGCGAAGATCGCGAACCCCATCCAATAGCTCAGCGGCGTCGATCCGCCCACCTCGCCGAGACCGACGGCGGAACGCACCCCGCGCCCGATCGCCGAGTCGAGCAAATAGCAGGCCACGGTGCCCAGCAGGACGATCGTGGCCATCCAGGTGAGCATCCGGATGGCCCGGCGGGAGAAGGTGCGACCGCGGGAGATCTCGGCAGTCAGCACGAAGTAACAGGCGATCGCGGCGATGCCTGCGAGCGCCGCGACGACGACGGTCATGACCATCAACGAGACGAGCCCCGCACTGGCATCCGTCACCTCCACGATCCCCTGCGTGACCTGCACGGACGCTCCGGACGGTGCCGAAGGGGAGTCGTAGCTCTCCGGAAGCGCCACTTGCCAGACGATGCCCGCTGGACCGAATGCGATCATCAACCTGGTCACGGCGACCGAAAGCACCCCCACGACTGCCAGCGCCGCGATGATCCCGGTCCACACGAGATTGGCCCCGCGGAACGACCGCTCGACAATGCTCATACCAGCCCCTCCGTCTCGCGCTGCAGCCGCGCCCCATGCCGGAAGATCGCCGCCATCGCGAAGCATCCGAGTGACACGAGCAACGGCCAGTACTCGAGTGAGAGATAGAACGGCACGCCCTCGTCGCTGCCGCCCGGCAGCTGCTGCACGGCGAGGTTCATCGCTAGCTGCTGCAGGATGCTGCCGATCAGACCTGCCCCGAGGACGATGAGGCCCGAGACGCCGAAGGTGCGCGCGACAGTGGGGTGGAAGGGTTCGCCTCCGATGGCCTGCGTCGCGGCGACGGCGATCGCCCATCCGATCGCGAGCGCGGCCGCGGCGACGAAGAGTGTTCCTGCCATGAGAGCCATGTGCACGCCGAGGGAGGCGCCGTAGACGGTGTTGTCGCAGAGGTAGACCGGGCCGGAGGGGGGTGCTGAGGGGGCCTCGCAGGCTGCGCCGCCGGTCGGCAGCTGATCGATCGACATGAGCACCGGATCCTGCAGCTCGATGAAGTCGGCGGAGAACGCTCTCACCACGGTGAGTATGGCCCCCAGCGACCACATGATCAGCCACAGCCGAGCCAGGATCAGTGTCGCCTTCACCGCGACCATCGTGTCGCCGCGCCGTCGCCCCCATACCGTGACGATCAGCACGATCGCTCCGATGACCGCCAGCACCAGCAGGACCACCGAGAGCGTTCCTGGCAGATCGCCTCCGCCGAAGGTCGTCAGCATCAGACGAGCCCCTCTGTCTCGCGCTGCAACCGGCGCCCCACCTCGAACGCGCTGACGATCAGCGCGAGCGCGATTCCCCAGCCGATCGGCGCAGGATCGAGCTGGTATAGCAGCGCCCAGAAGCTGCCGGTGACGGATGCCGGAAGGCTGTCGACGACCTGCGCCCGTGCTATCGCCCCGAGGAAGGGCCCGATCATCCCGGCGACGATCAGCGCGATGGCGGCAGTGGCCAGCACGGGCGCCATCGACCTGCGGAACGCGCGCTGCCGGATCAGCGACAGCCCCAGCCACCACAGCGACATGCACACGATCACCGTCGCGAGCGCCGGCAGAGCCTGCTCGCCGAACAGCAGCCATCGGGTACCGGCATCCAGCGTCTCGAACGACACGACCGACTCGGTGTACTCGGCAGATGCCACGCCCGCGACACCCGCGAGGGAGTCCATCGACGCATCATGCACCGGCAGCAAGACCGGAACGGGCGATCCGAAGATCTCGATCGACGCGTTGATCGCGCCCGTCAGCGCGGCGACGGCGATGCTCACGGCGCCGGTGGCGACCAGCCCGAGCGTGACGGCCTCGGCCATCGAGGGCCTTCCGGTGCGAGTGTTCATGATCAACTCCATAACGACTATCGTTGTTATCGACTTTCGTTAACATAACGACTCTCGATATGCGCGTCAACAGGTGCTCGGCTATGCCTACGGCGAACACGGGCTTACGGGCATCCGCTGGTCGTTACTCTCGGAGTACCGGCATCAGCAGGGGAGTAACCAGCATGTTCGAGAGATTCACGGACCGAGCCCGTCGAGTGGTCGTCCTCGCCCAAGAAGAGGCGAAGATGCTCAACCACAACTACATCGGCACCGAGCACATCCTGCTCGGTCTCATCCACGAGGGCGAGGGCGTCGCCGCCAAGGCTCTGGAGAGCCTCGGCATCTCGCTCGAATCCGTGCGCGAGCAGGTGCAGGACATCATCGGTCAGGGCCAGCAGCAGCCCACCGGTCACATCCCGTTCACCCCGCGTGCGAAGAAGGTTCTCGAGCTCAGCCTCCGCGAGGCTCTGCAGCTCGGGCACAACTACATCGGCACCGAGCACATCCTTCTCGGCCTCATCCGTGAGGGCGAGGGCGTCGCCGCTCAGGTGCTCGTCAAGCTCGGCGCCGACCTGAACAAGGTGCGCCAGCAGGTCATCCAGCTGCTCTCCGGCGCCCCGGGCCGCGAGCCCACCGCCGTCGGCGCCCCGGCGCACGAGAGCCAGCAGGCGCAAGGCGGCTCGCAGGTGCTCGACCAGTTCGGTCGCAACCTCACCCAGGCCGCGCGCGACAACAAACTCGACCCGGTGATCGGGCGCGAGAAGGAGATCGAGCGGGTCATGCAGATCCTCTCCCGCCGCTCCAAGAACAACCCGGTCCTGATCGGTGAACCCGGCGTCGGCAAGACCGCCGTCGTCGAGGGCCTCGCCCAGGCGATCGTCAAGGGCGACGTGCCCGAGACGCTGAAGGACAAGCAGCTCTACTCGCTCGACCTCGGCTCGCTGATCGCCGGCTCCCGCTACCGCGGTGACTTCGAGGAGCGCCTGAAGAAGGTCACCAAGGAGATCCGCACCCGCGGCGACATCATCGTCTTCATCGACGAGATCCACACCCTGGTCGGCGCGGGCGCTGCGGAGGGCGCGATCGACGCTGCCAGCATCCTCAAGCCGTTGCTCGCCCGCGGCGAGCTGCAGACCATCGGCGCGACCACGCTCGACGAGTACCGCAAGTACTTCGAGAAGGATGCCGCGCTCGAGCGCCGCTTCCAGCCGATCCAGGTGCAGGAGCCGAGCCTGCCGCACGCGATCAACATCCTGAAGGGCCTGCGGGACCGTTACGAGGCGCACCACAAGGTGCAGATCACCGACGGCGCCATCGTCGCCGCGGCGAACCTCGCAGACCGGTACGTCGCCGACCGCTTCCTGCCCGACAAGGCCATCGACCTGATCGACGAGGCCGGCGCCCGCCTGCGCCTGTCGATCCTGTCCAGTCCGCCCGAGCTGCGCGAGTTCGACGACAAGATCGCCGCCGTGCGCGAGGCCAAGGAGCTGGCGTCCGAGGAGCAGGACTTCGAGAAGGCCGCGTCGCTGCGCGACCAGGAGAAGGAGCTGCTCGGTGAGCGGCTGCGCCTCGAGAAGCAGTGGCGCTCGGGCGACGTGGCCACCAAGGCCGTCGTCGACGAGGGCCTGATCGCCGAGGTGCTCGCCCAGGCCACCGGCATCCCGGTGTTCAAGCTCACCGAGGAGGAGTCCTCGCGTCTCGTCTTCATGGAGAAGGCGCTGCACCAGCGCGTCATCGGACAGGAGGAGGCCATCGCGGCCCTCTCCCGCACGATCCGCCGCCAGCGCGCCGGCCTGAAGGACCCGAAGCGCCCCTCCGGCTCGTTCATCTTCGCCGGCCCCACCGGCGTCGGAAAGACCGAGCTGGCCAAGGCGCTCGCCGAGTTCCTGTTCGATGACGAGGCCGCGCTGATCTCGCTCGACATGTCCGAGTTCGGTGAGAAGCACACCGTCTCGCGGCTGTTCGGTGCCCCTCCCGGGTTCGTCGGCTTCGAAGAGGGTGGCCAGCTCACCGAGAAGGTGCGCCGCAAGCCGTTCAGCGTGGTGCTCTTCGACGAGATCGAGAAGGCCCACCCCGACATCTTCAACTCCCTGCTGCAGATCCTCGAAGAGGGTCGCCTGACCGACGGTCAGGGCCGCGTGGTCGACTTCAAGAACACCGTGATCATCATGACGACGAACCTCGGTTCGTCGGCGATCGCCGGTGGTCCGGTCGGCTTCCAGGTCGAGGGCAACTCGCAGACGACCTACGAGCGGATGAAGGGCAAGGTCGACGAGGAGCTCAAGCGCCACTTCAAGCCCGAGTTCCTGAACCGTGTCGACGACATCATCGTCTTCCCGCAGCTGGACAAGAGCGAGCTGCGCCAGATCGTCGGCCTGTTCACCAAGCAGCTCGGTGACCGCCTGCTCGACCGCGACATGACGGTGGAGCTGTCGGACGCCGCAAAGGACAAGCTCATCGAGATCGGCTTCGACCCGTCGCTCGGTGCACGTCCGCTGCGCCGCGCCATGCAGCGTGAGATCGAGGACATGCTGTCCGAGAAGATCCTGCACGGTGAGCTGAACCCCGGGGACCACGTGAAGGTGGACGCCGTCGACGGCAAGTTCACCTTCGACGCCGCTCCGCGCGGCGAGAAGGTCTCGGTCGGCGTCAACACCGGTGGCGGCATCACCGCCACGCCGGACCTGGCGGCCAGCTGAACTGACTGACGAAAGAGGACGGATGCTGCGGCATCCGTCCTCTTTCGCATATCCGGGGCTTTCGCAAATGATTGCCTGAGGCAACTAAACGGCGTAGAATGCCGGTATGAGCAGTCCGGAGCAGACCCTGCTGGCGTCGCTCACCCACCTGATGGCACGGTGGTCGTCCGCCGGCACACAGGCGGCCGTCGCCGCTGATGCAGGCGTGCAGATCGACCCCGTCGACCTGCCGCCGCTGTACATGCTCGGACTGGAGGGTCCTGCGCGCGCGAGCGATCTCGCCGCGGCTCTGCGCATCTCGCGCCCCACCGCGACCAAACAGCTGAACAGGCTCGCCGCCGCCGGGTACATCGAACGCGTCCCCGATCCCGATGACCGCAGAGCCAGCATCGTGCGCCTGTCCGCCCGGGGCGTGGAGGTGCACGCGCGCCTCGTCGATCAGGGCGTCGTGATGGTCTCCGCCGCGCTGGCCGGATGGCCGCAGGCCGACGCCGCAGCCTTCGCCGCACAGCTCGCACGATTCGTCGGCGCCCTGGGCGCTTCCGACTCCGGGCACGAACCCGTGCCCGGCCCAGCGCGATCCGCATCCGGATCGCAGAACGGAGAATGAACATGACCCGCACCTACGTCGTGACCGGCTCCGCCTCCGGCATCGGCGCGACCACCGCGCAGCTGCTGCGCGACCGCGGAGACCGTGTGATCGGCATCGACCTGCGCGGCGCCGACATCGAGGCCGACCTGTCGACGAAGCAGGGACGAGCGGATGCCGCGGCCGCGGCGATCGAACTCGCAGGCGGCACCATCGACGCCGTGATCGCCTGCGCCGGCATCTCGGCCCCGATCGCGAAGACGATCTCGGTGAACTACTTCGGTGTCACCGAACTGCTCGAGGCGCTGCTTCCCGCGCTGGCGAAGTCGGATGCGCCGCGCGCCGCCGTCGTGTCGTCGATGGCCTCTCTGCAGCCGAACTCGTCCGACATGGTCGAGGCCGCGCTTGCCGGAGACGAGGCGAAGGCGGTCGGGATCGCCGAGGGCCTCGCGGCACAGGGCCCCGAGATCGGGTACGCCGTGTATCCCTCTTCCAAGCGCGCGCTCGCGCGCTGGGTGCGCCGCGAGTCGATCACCCCGGCCTGGGCCGGCAACCACATCCCGCTGAACGCCGTCGCGCCGGGCACTGTGGTCACCCCGATGACCGCGCCGCTGCTCGCCACCGAGGAGGGGCGCGCGATGGTGGATGCCGCCGTGCCGATGCCGCTGAACAGCCACCAGCCGCCGGAGTCGATCGCGAACCTGCTGATCTGGCTGACCAGCGTCGAGAACACGCACATGGCGGGCCAGGTCATCTACGACGACGGCGGAGCGGATGCCACGCTGCGCGGCGACGACATCTGGTCCTGGAACGACCCGAGCTGATCCGGACGTGAGTGCGCATCTTCGGAGCGCACACCTTGAAACGCCGGGCGGATGCCGCATCCGCCCGGCGTTTCGTCTGCGGCATCCGAACTTCCGCACGGCGTACCCTGGATCCGTGAGTGATTACGCGGTCCGGTCGGCGCGCAGCGGCGACATCCTCGGCATCCATCGCCTGCTCGAGCCGCTCGTCGACCAGCGCATCCTTCTGGGCAAGGACCTCGCCGTGCTCTACGGCGCAGTGCAGGAGTTCGTCGTCGCCGAGGCCGACGGTGAACTCATCGGCTGCGGCGCACTGCATGTCATGTGGGAGGACCTCGGTGAGATCCGCACGCTGCTGGTCCGCGACGACTGGCTGCACCACGGCATCGGTCGCGGCCTGGTCGAGCAGCTCGAGGGGAAAGCCCGAGCGCTCGGGTTGTCGCGGCTGTTCTGCCTCACCTTCGAGACCGAGTTCTTCGCGCGGCGGGGCTTCGAACCCATCGGTGAGCAGGTCGTCGACGCCGACGTGTACTCGCAGCTGCTGCGCTCGGGCGATGCCGGTGTCGAGGAGTTCCTCGACCTCGCGCACGTGAAGCCCAACACGCTCGGCAACACGCGGATGCTGAAGCGGCTGAACTAGCCTGTAAGCATGCCTCGCCAATCCGCCGCCGTGTACCGGCGACGGCGCCTCGTCGTCATCACGCTGGTGCTCGTGCTGGTCCTCGCGATCGGCGGGGGAGTGTGGCTCGCGGTCGCGCAGCCATGGTCCGATCAGGCGGACGCCCCGGTGAAGACCGCCCCAGCGACCTCCCCGACGAAGAAGGGCGAGTCGCCTTCGGCGTCGCCGTCCGAGGATGCCCCGAAGGTCGAGCCCACGCCGAGCGACACGCCCGTCATCAGCGCCTGCACGGCGGCTGACGTCACCGTCGACGCGGTCACGGACGCCACGACCTATGCTGCAGGCAAGAATCCGCAGCTCTCGATCCGCCTGAAGAACACCGGCGCCAAGGACTGCACGATCAACGTCGGCTCCACGACGCAGAAGCTCACCGTCTCCAGCGGGAACGACGTCTGGTGGCGGTCCACGGACTGCCAGAAGGACCCCAGTGACATGATCGTCACGCTGAAGGCCGGGCAGACGGTGAACAGCGTGAAGCCTGTGGTCTGGGACCGCACCCGCTCGTCGGTGAAGACCTGCGGCGAGAAGAACCGCCCGCACGCCCCCGGCGGCGGGGCCTCGTACCACGTGACGGTGTCGATCGGCGGGTTCGACAGCGCCCAGACCGAGCAGATCCTGCTGTACTGATCGACTCGGGACTCCGTCCAGAAAGTACTCAAGATGGGGTGACGGCATCCGATGTTTGGGATACCATTAACCGTGGTCTTGAGATTCATTCAAGCCGGACATGCCATCCCCAGTGGCGTCGACATAAGTGTCCCCAGCGCTTCGACATCGGCTTGATCAAGACCGCGAGGGCCCTCTCGAGTACCCCAGTCCCCAATGGAGGATTCGAGAGGGCCCCACTTCTTCGTGCCGACGCCCTCGCCCATAAGCTGGATGCATGGCGAAGAAGGGTCGGAAGAAGCCGGCGCCCGAGGAGTTCCGCTCCGAGGCGCTCGCGCAGGCGCTCGAGAAGCAGGACATGGCCGCAGTGGCCCTCGCGCTGCGCAACGGCACGACGATCGTGCCGTTGATCAAGCCCGGTGCCAGGGACAACCCCCTCGACGGTGGCGAGGTGTGGACCTACCGCGACCCGAGCACGGGCGAGATCGCGCTGCTGCTGTTCAGCGACGCCCGCAACAAGCCCGTGAATCTGCCGCCCGGCGTCGGCATCTACTCGGCGGCCTGGCTGAAGGCGTTCCTGACCACGCATCGCGAGCGCATCACGACAGTGTTCCTCGACATCGCCGGTCCGCATCCCATGCAGGCTCCGCCCGAGGAGCTGCTCAAGGCGCTGAACGCATGACCTCGTACCGTGCGGTGTTCGACGCGGAGGTCACGTTCTCGAACGGCGGCGGCCTGCAGGCGCAGGGGTTCCGCGTCGACCTGCCGGGGCCTGACGCCACGCCAGAGCTGATCGGCGAACTGTTCGTCGCCTCGCTCGACCTGCTCATGACGGAGACGGTGAGCGTGCACGGCGTGCGCATCATCGAGGAGGAGCACAAGGGCACGCGTGGCGGACCGAGCGATCCGCGGGGCTGACGGCGTCAGAATGCGGGGATGTCGTCCTCGCTGCGGCGGGATGCCGCTCGTGAGCGGACGTCGGTCAGAGCGGCGCGCAGCGACTTCGATCTGTCATCGATGACCTGCTCGTAGCCCAGGCGCGCGGCCTCCGAGCGCCGCTGCGCGGCCTGTGTGACCGGGCGCACCTCTCCCGCGAGCGACAGCTCGCCGACGGCGGTGACGGTCCGCGGCACGGAGAACTGCTGGATCGACCCGGCCACGGCGATCGCTATCGCGAGGTCTGCGGCAGGCTCGGTGAAGCGCACTCCGCCGACCGTCGACACGTACACGTCGACCTCGCCGGCCTTGATGCCCGCGCGCCGCTCCAGGATCGCGAGCACCATCGCCACGCGTGAGGAGTCGAGGCCGTGCACGACACGACGCGGATTCGGGCCCTTCGCGGCGATGGTCAGCGCCTGCACCTCGACCGGCAGCGCACGGCGCCCCTCGAGCGAGATGGCCACGCAAGTGCCGGGTTCGGCCGCGCCCTGCGACAGGAAGAGGCCACTCGGGTCGGGGACCTCCGCGATGCCGGCGCCGGTCATCTCGAAACATCCGACCTCGTCTGTCGGACCGAACCGGTTCTTCAGGGCGCGGATGAACCGCAGCGACGTCTGCCGGTCGCCCTCGAAGTGACAGACGACGTCGACGAGGTGCTCCAGCATCCGCGGACCGGCGACCTGGCCGTCCTTCGTGACGTGCCCGACGATGACGATCGGCAGGTCGCGTTCCTTGGCGATGCGGATCAGAGTGGATGCCACCTCGCGCACCTGACCGGGCATGCCCGCCGCGCCGTCTGACAGCGACGATGACACGGTCTGCACGGAGTCGACGATCACCAGCTGCGGCTGCACCTCGTCGATGTGGCCGAGGATCGTCGCGAGATCGGTCTCGCTGGCCAGGTAGAGCTCGTCGTGCAGTGCACCGGTGCGCTCGGCGCGCAGCCGCACCTGCGCTGCGGACTCCTCGGCGCTGGCGTACAGCACGCGACGGCCGCCACGGGCAGCACGCGCGGCGACCTCGAGCAGCAGCGTCGACTTGCCCACGCCCGGCTCGCCGCTGAGCAGGATCGCCGCGCCGGGGACGATGCCGCCACCCAGCACCCGGTCGAACTCGCCGACGCCGCTGGACCTGCGCGGAGCATCCGTCGTCGTGATCTGCGTGATCGGGCGCGCAGCGCGCGACGCCGTCGGTGCGACGGCGTCGATCCGGCGCAGGATGCCGGTCTGCGCGGCCTGCTCGACCACAGTGCCCCACTGCTGGCACTCACCGCAGCGGCCCACCCACTTCGCCGTCGTCCACCCGCATTCCGTGCATGAGAAAGCAGGGGGAGCGGAGCGCTTGGATGCCATGTCGTAAGGCTATCCGGGGCATCGGACATGTCGGGGATCCGGGTCCTGAGCGAGGAGCGCAGCGACGAGACGAAGGGCGGAAGTCGGTCCGGGGGAGCGCGACGGGATGAGCGGGCCCGGGGTGCGGGACGGGATGAGCGGGTCCGGGGTGCGGGACGGGATGAGTGGGTCCGGGGTGCGGGACGGGATGATCCCTTCGCTCTCGCGGTGGGACCCTCCGTCAGGAGGGCCGGGCGAGCCCGCCCCTCCTGGCGGCCCCTCCCAAGGTTCGCTCCGGGATCATCCCGTCCCGCTGATGCGTCGGGGAAGGCGCGTGGCATCTGGGGAGGAAGGTATTGGGCGGGGGCTTCTGGAGCGCGAGAGCGTCTGGGCCGGGGGAACTGCGATCGCGAGATCAGGGTGATCTCGGGCGGTGTGCAACGATCGGGGGGAATCCGGGAATGACTGGGGTATGAACGACACCGAACTCGATGACCTGCTCGCGCGAGCGGCGCAGCCGCTGCCGATCGCGGCCGACAACCTCGCGGCGGCCGTCGCCGACGACATCGCGCGCGGGACTCGGGCGAGGCGGCGCAGGCGTTGGCTCATCCCGGTGGTGATCGCCGGAGCGTTCGCGCTCACCGCGGGTGCGAGCCTGACGGCGATCCAGCTCGCGGAGTGGCAGGGCGTGTCGATGCCCGAGGGGCACGTGCGCAGCACGGTGCCGATCCCGCTGGAATGGGTGACCGAGGACGGGCACGCCGAGCGGTGCGGTGCGTGGATCGAACTCAGCGACGCCGAGCCGGGCGACCAGGCGGCGCTGGACGACGCGATCCGGGCCCACGACTGGGCGGGCTTCGGGCAGCGACTGTACGATACCGGCGCTCCGGTCGCGGACGACCCCGACGGGTCGGGGCGGACCGATTCTCAACTCGGGCCGGAACTGCGCGCGTTCGCCGAGCAGGCGATCCCCGGTGTGGGCTGGATGGCAGAGGGCGCCGGCCGCACCGCCGTCGCCGCGTACGGGTTCCGCTGCACGACGGACGTGCCGTGAGCGACGACGTTCTGCGCGCCCGGGTCGCCGCGGCCACGCGCGTCCACGCGCCGGCTCTCTTGGCCTCACTCACGCGCCGCGTCGAGCAGCCTCAGGATGCCGCGGACCTGCTGTCCGACACCCTGCTGATCGTCTGGCGCAAGGCCGACCGGATGCCGGCATCCGATGGTGAGGTCCGCCCGTGGATGTTCGGGATCGCGCAGCGTGTGCTGCAGCATCACTGGCGCAGCCGCGCCCGGCGCAGCGCTGTCGTCGAGCGGCTGCGCGAGCAGCTGACAACGCAGTCGGGCTTCTCCGAGGGGCCGGACTTCGACGACCTGCACGCAGCCCTCCGCGAGCTGGATCCGGTCGATCATGAGATCATCGCGCTCGTGCACTGGGACGGCTTCTCGCTCATCGAGGTCGCGGGCATCCTGCGCATGAACGAGAGCACCGTGCGCAGCCGGCACCACCGCGCGCGTGCGCGCCTGCGTGGCATCCTCGCCCGCGAGCCGGCGACGCAGCACAGCACTCGCGCTTGACGGGTTTCTGCAGCTGAGTTCCGCACGAGACCTCGACCTCTTCGTGAGACCCGTGGGCAGAACATGGGTCTCACGGAGAACTCGGGGTCTCGCAGGGAACTCGCGTGGATCTCGCGGTCGGATACCGCGGGCGACCAACCGCCCCGCCTACTTCTTCTTGCCTACGTCCTTCAGCATGCCGGCGACGACCAGCGCGAACGCGCCGACCAGCACCAGGAACCACAGGCCCAGCTGGTACGAGTTCGTCTCGGCGTTGTACGTGGCGCCCATCACCAGCGGCGGGAAGTAGCCGCCCAGACCGCCCGCCGCGGCGACGACGCCGCTGACTGAACCGACCTTGTCCTTCGGCGTGGACGGTCCGATCCAGGCGAACACGGCGCCCATCCCGAGGCCCATGGCTGCCGCCATGAAGATGAACGTGGCACCCGTGACGATGCCCTCCGGCGGCTGCTGGCCCACCACGTACGCGAGGGTGACGATCCCCGCCAGCGAGGTCAGCGCGACCACCTTCGGTCCGAACCGGTCGGCCAGCACGCCGCCGATCGGCCGGGCGATCACCGCGGCGACGGCGAACAGCGCTGTGCGGGTGCCGGCGCCCACAGCGTCGACCTCGTCCGGGTAGATCGTGGTGAGGTACTTCGGCAGGAAGGTCGAGAACGCCACGAAGCCGCCGAACACGATGCCGTAGAGGAACGACATCTCCCAGGTCACCGGGAGTTTCAGCGCGCCGATCACCTTCGGGATCAGCTTCGCGTCGTTGGGCTGCCAGACCGGCGACTCGCGCAGGAAGAACCAGCTCAGCACGGCCATCACGAGCAGCAGCGCCGCGATGAGCAGGTGGGTGGGGAAGTAGCCGATCGCCTCGGCGAGGCGCGGGGTGAAGAACGCCGACACCGCCGTGCCGATCATGCCCATGCCGAACACGCCGTTCGCGAAACCCCTCCGCTCCGGCGGGAACCATGCACTCGAGAACGGCACGCCGACCGCGAAGATCGTGCCGGCGACGCCAAGGTAGAAGCCGGCGAGCAGCAGCAGCGGGAAGCTCTTGATCGATCCGGCCAGCGCTACCAGCAGCACCGCGGGGATCGACAGCAGCAACACGAACGTGAACATCTTGCGTCCGCCGAACCGGTCGGTCATCGCACCGACGACGATGCGGCCGAGAGCGCCGACGAGCACCGGGGTGGCGAGCATCAACGAGATCTGTCCCTCATCGAGACCCATCTGGGTGGCATAGGACTTCTGCAGCGGAGCGATCGCCATCCACGCCCAGAACCCGACGGTGGAGGCGAGCGTGGCGAGAATCACCTGGGTGAATCCGCCCTTGAGTGATGTGTCGGTGGACGGCGTCGCCGAGGATTGCACGCTCATCGAGGGGTCCCTTCCCGAGGTCTTGTGCCAGAGAGTAGCGGGGCGCGGCGGCGGGCACCACCACTTGCGCCGTGTCTAACCGAGGTGAAAGTTCGGGATGGGAATAAACCCGGCGAGCCCTTGCCCCGGTCCAGGGCCGCGGGCAGGATGCTGAGTACAGCGTGACCTCCCCGGGAGAAGGAGCAGCGATGACCCCCGCCATCCGCACTGAGAGCGAGCCGGCGACAGATGGGCCGCTCGCCGACGCCCTGTTGAACATGGGCCGGTTCCTCCGGCCGGGAGAGGTCTCGGAGGACTTGCGGGCGGTGTTCCTCGAGGGCGGCAGGTCGGGTGATGTGTTCTATCGAGATCGCTGGTCGCACGACAAGGTGGTGCGCTCCACGCACGGCGTGAACTGCACCGGGTCGTGTTCGTGGAAGGTGTACGTCAAGGACGGCATCATCACGTGGGAGGCGCAGCAGACCGACTATCCGAGCGTCGGCCCCGACTCCCCGGAGTACGAGCCTCGCGGCTGCCCTCGAGGCGCAGCGTTCAGCTGGTACACCTACTCGCCGACCAGGGTTCGGTATCCCTACATCCGCGACACGCTCGCCCAGCTGTACCGGCAGGCCAAGGCGCAGCATCCGGATCCTGTCGACGCCTGGGCGTCGATCGTCGAGGACCCGGAGCAGGCGCGCAAGTACAAGCGCGTCCGTGGCAAGGGCGGTCTCGTCCGCACCACGTGGGACGAGGTCATGGAGATCGCCGCCGCCGCGCACGTGCACACGGTCAAGAAGTACGGTCCCGACCGTGTCGCGGGCTTCTCGCCGATCCCGGCCATGTCGATGGTCTCGCACGGCGCGGGCTCGCGGTTCATGAACCTGATCGGCGGCACCATGCTGTCGTTCTATGACTGGTACGCCGACCTGCCGGTCGCAAGTCCCCAGGTGTTCGGCGACCAGACGGATGTCCCGGAGTCGGCTGACTGGTGGAATGCCGGCTACCTGATGATGTGGGGCTCGAACGTGCCGGTCACCCGCACGCCGGACGCGCACTTCATGACCGAGGCCCGCTACCGCGGCCAGAAGGTCGTCTCGGTCTCGCCGGACTACACCGACAACACGAAGTTCGCCGACGAGTGGATGGCGCCGCATCCCGGCACGGATGCCGCTCTCGCGCTGGCCATGGGCCACGTCATCCTGCGTGAGCACTTCGTCGAGAAGCGCACCGAGCGCTTCCAGGACTACATGCGCCGGTACACCGACGCGCCGTTCCTGGTGGAGCTCGAGGAGCGCGACGGCGGTCTGGTGCCGGGCAAATTCGTCACGGCCTCCGACCTCGGCGGCGAGGCCGCCGCGCAGTCGCGCGCCGATTTCAAGCCGGTGCTGATGGATGCCGCGGGCACTGCGGTGGTGCCGAACGGATCGCTCGGCCACCGCTTCAGCCCCGAGGACGAGGGACGCTGGAACCTCGACCTCGGCGACGTCGTGCCGCCGCTGTCGGTGACCGATCTGGCCGACTGGACGGGGGATGCCGCGGAGGTGCGGCTGCCCCGGTTCGATCTCGACCCGGAACCCGGGCAGGAGCACGCCGGCGGTTCCGGCGTGGTCGTCCGCGGCGTCCCGACCCGCCGGATCGCGGGCAAGACGGTCACCACGGTGTTCGACCTGATGCTCGCGCAGTACGGCGTGGGCCGTGAGGGCATCCCCGGCGACTGGCCGACGGGCTACGACGATGCGAACAGCCCCGGCACGCCGGCCTGGCAGGAGGAGCACACCTCGGTGCCCGCCGCGCAGGCGATCCGCGTGGCCCGCGAGTTCGCCGACAACGCCGACCGCTCCGGCGGCCGCTCGATGATCCTGATGGGTGCGGGAACCAACCACTGGTTCCACTCCGACACCATCTACCGCACCTTCCTCGCGCTGACCACGATGACCGGATGCCAGGGCGTGAACGGCGGCGGCTGGGCGCACTACGTCGGCCAGGAGAAGGTGCGTCCGATCACCGGCTACCAGCAGTACGCGGCCGCCGCCGACTGGGGCCGCCCGCCGCGGCACACCATCGGCACGGCGTTCTTCTACCTCGCCACCGACCAGTGGCGCTACGACGGACTGCCCGCCGACCAGCTGGCATCCCCGCTCGGAACCGGGCGTTTCGCAGACAAGACCACCGCCGACTGCCTGGTGGAGTCCGTGCAACGCGGCTGGATGCCGAGCTACCCCACCTTCGACCGCAACCCGCTCGACCTGGTCGACGAGGCGGAGGCAGCGGGCAAGGAGCCGGCCCAGCATGTCGTGGACAGCCTGAACGAGGGCTCGCTGCGTTTCGCCGTGGAGGATCCGGATGCCCCGGAGAACTTCCCGCGCATCATGAACATCTGGCGGGCGAACGTGCTCGGCTCGTCCGGTAAGGGCAACGAGTACTTCCTCAAGCATCTGCTCGGCACGGATGCCGCAGTCCGGGCGTCCGAGGCGGGGCCCGACTCCCGTCCGGTGAACATGACGTGGCGCGACAAGGCGCCCGAGGGCAAGCTCGACCTGCTGATGACGGCGGACTTCCGCATGACCAGCACCACGCTGTTCAGCGACATCGTGCTGCCGGCCGCTACCTGGTACGAGAAGTACGACCTGTCGTCGACGGACATGCATCCGTTCATCCACGCGTTCAACCCGGCCATCGCGCCGCCGTGGCAGACGAAGACCGACTTCGAGTACTTCCGCCTGCTGGCCGAGAAGTTCAGCGAGCTGGCGCGCACGCATCTCGGTGTGCGCAAGGACATCGTCGCGGCACCGCTGCAGCACGACACCCCCGACGTGATGGCCACGCCGCACGGCCGGGTGGAGGACCTGCCCCGGGTGCCGGGAGTGACGATGCCGAAGCTGGTCGTCGTCGAGCGCGACTACCCGAACCTCGCCGAGAAGTGGAAGTCGCTGGGTCCGCTGACCGAGAAGCTCGGTATGACCACCAAGGGCATCACCTATCACGCCGAGCCCGAGATCGAACGGCTGAAGCGCGTGAACGGCACAGTGGATTCCGGGCCGTACACCGGTTCGGTGCGACTGGACAGCGATCAGCGCGCCTGCGAGATGATCCTGGCGTTCTCGGGCACCAGCAACGGACGCCTGGCCGTGCAGGGGTTCAAGGCGCTGGAGAAGCACACCGGCCAGAAGATGGCCTTCCTCGCCGACGAGCACGAGGGCACCCACCTGACCTTCCAGGACGTGTCGGTGCAGCCGCGCAGCGTCATCACATCGCCGGAGTGGTCGGGTTCCGAGCACGGAGGTCGGCGCTACACGGCGTTCGCGATCAACGTCGAGCACCTCAAGCCCTGGCACACGCTCACCGGCCGGCAGCACTTCTACCTCGACCACGACTGGATGGATGAGCTGGGCGAGGCGCTGCCGATCTACCGGCCGCCACTGGACATGCACCGGCTGTTCGGCGACGTGGAGCCCGGCAAGAGCACCCACACCGAGGTGCACGTGCGCTACCTGACGCCGCACTCGAAGTGGTCGATCCACTCCGAGTACCAGGACAACCTGTTCATGCTGTCGCTCTCGCGCGGCGGCCCCACGATCTGGATGAGTCCGCAGGACGCCGCCAAGATCGGGGTGCGCGACAACGACTGGATCGAGTCGTACAACCGCAACGGCGTCGTGGTCGCGCGGGCGAACGTGTCGCACCGAATGCCGGAGGGCACGGTGTACATGTACCACGCGAAGGACCGCACGGTGGATGTGCCCATCAGTGAGATGAGCGGCCAGCGCGGCGGCATCCACAACTCGCTGACGAGGATCCTGCTCAAGCCGAGCCACCTCATCGGCGGGTACGCGCAGCTGGCCTGGGCGTTCAACTACCTCGGACCCACCGGCAACCAGCGTGACGAGGTGACGACCATCCGTCGCCGCAACCAGGAGGTGCAGTACCGATGAAGGTCATGGCGCAGATGTCGATGGTGATGAACCTCGACAAGTGCATCGGATGCCACACCTGCTCCGTCACCTGCAAGCAGGCCTGGACGAACCGAACCGGCGTCGAGTACGTGTGGTTCAACAACGTCGAGACGCGGCCCGGCCTCGGCTACCCGCGCGGGTACGAGGACCAGGACAAGTGGCAGGGCGGCTGGGTGCGCGACAAGCGCGGTCGGCTGCGGCTGCGCTCCGGCGGGCGCCTCGCGAAGATCGCCCGCATCTTCTCGAACCCGAAGCTGCCGGGCATGGACGACTACTACGAGCCGTGGACGTATGACTACGACATGCTCGTGAACGCCCCCAGCGGTGAGCAGCACACCCCGGTGGCCCGGCCGAAGAGCCTGATCACCGGCAAGGACATGAAGATCGAGTGGTCGGCGAACTGGGACGACGACCTCGGCGGGTCGGTCGAGACCATGCAGGACGACCCGATCCTGAAGAAGATGAGCCAGGAGGTCTCGGCCGAGTTCGAGAAGGCCTTCATGTTCTACCTTCCTCGTATCTGCGAGCACTGCCTGAATCCGTCCTGCGTTGCATCCTGCCCGTCCGGCGCGATGTACAAGCGGGCCGAGGACGGCATCGTGCTCGTCGATCAGGACGCCTGCCGCGGGTGGCGGATGTGCGTGAGCGGATGCCCCTACAAGAAGGTCTACTTCAACCACAAGACCGGCAAGGCCGAGAAGTGCACCATGTGCTATCCGCGCATCGAAGTGGGCCTGCCGACAGTGTGCTCCGAGACCTGCGTGGGCCGGCTGCGCTACCTGGGCCTGGTGCTGTACGACGCGGACCGCGTGGCGGAGGCGGCGTCGACCGAGAACGAGCACGACCTGCTCGAGGCGCAGCGTTCGGTGCTGCTCGATCCGAACGACCCGGCGGTCATCGAGGCCGCTCGGCGGGACGGCATCGCCGAAGACTGGATCACCGCCGCCCAGCGCAGCCCGATCTGGAAGCTCATCCAGAAGTACAAGGTCGCGCTGCCGCTGCATCCCGAGTACCGCACCATGCCGATGGTCTGGTACATCCCGCCGCTGTCGCCTGTGGTCGACGTGGTCACCGGGTCGGGCAACGACGGGGAAGACGCGCGCACGCTGTTCGCCGCGATCGAGAAGCTGCGCATCCCGATCGAGTACCTCGCAGAGCTGTTCACCGCGGGAGACGTCGCGCCGGTCGACTCCGCGCTGCGCAAACTGGCAGCCATGCGGTCGTACATGCGCGGGATCAGCATCGACGACGTGCGCGAGGAGTCCATCGCCGAGGCGGTCGGCATGACCGGGCCCGAGATCGAGGAGATGTACCGGCTGCTCGCGATCGCGAAGTACGAGGAGCGCTACGTCATCCCCGCCGCGCACGCCGAGCAGGCGCACGAGCTGGAGGAGATGGCCTGCTCGCTCGACTACGACGGCGGGCCCGGCATGGGCGGTGCGAGCAGCGGCCTCTTCGGCGCCGCCAGCGGCCAGGCCGTTCCGGTCGCGGTGGAGAACTTCCACGTGCTCGCTGATCGGCAGACCGCCGACCGGCCGTCGTCCGGAGGCAGGGTCAACCTGCTGAACTGGGACGGCAACGGGCATCCGGACGGGCTGTTCCCGCCGGATGACTCCCCGGGTCCTGAGCGAGGAGCGCAGCGACGAGACGAAGGGCGCCCATGAGCACCGTCCTCCCTCCCCGCGTAACACCGAGACGCCGGATGCCGGAGCAGGCACTCACTCCGGTCTCGCTGACCGGCGCGCAGCGCCGCACCGTGCACATGCTCGCCTCGCTGCTGCTCGACTACCCGGATGCTGCGTGGTTCGCGAGGCTCGGTGAGCTGCGCGGGCACGCCGCCGGTCTCCCGGCGGCGGTCGCCGCACCGCTGACGGACTTCATCGACCGGGCATCCGAAGCCGGGGCATCCGTCTGGCAGCGCGACTACGTGAACACGTTCGACCTCAAGCGGAAGTGCTCGCTCTATCTCAGCTACTTCGCGACCGGTGACACGCGCCGGCGCGGCACCGCGCTGGTGACCTTCCTCGACGCGTACCGTGCGGCGGGCTGGGAGTTCGACGCGGCCGAGCTTCCCGACTACCTGCCCGCAGTGCTGGAGTTCTCGGCGCGCTCGGACTCCGAGGTGGCGAGCGCCCTGCTCACCGCGCATCGCGAGGGCATCGAGGTGCTGCGCGCCGCGCTCGAGGGCATGGACAGCCCATGGGCGCTGGTGGTGCGCGCGGTGACGCTGTCGCTGCCGCAGGTGGACCAGCGCACCCAGGAGCGGGTGCTCGCGCTCGTGAACGAGGGCCCGCCGACCGAGACGGTCGGCCTCAGTCTGCCGATGCCTGTATTCCGGACGGGGGAGTGATCGTGACCACTGTGCAGATCCTGCTGTGGGTCGTGCTGCCGTACGTGTGCGCCGCGGTGTTCATCCTCGGCCACATCTGGCGCTACCGGTACGACAAGTTCGGCTGGACGACGCGTTCATCGCAGACCTACGAGAACAAGCTGCTGCAGTGGGGCTCGCCGATGTTCCACCTCGGGATCCTCATGGTGATCGCCGGGCATGCGGTCGGTCTGCTGATCCCGCGCGAGTGGCTGTACGCCATCGGGATCAACGAGGAGATGTACCACATCGGTGCGACGGTGCTCGGGACGGCTGCCGCGCTGCTCACGCTCGCGGGGCTGGCGATCCTGATCTTCCGACGGCGTACGGTGGCGGCGGTGTTCCTCGCCACCACGACCATGGACAAGGTGATGTACGTCTTCCTCGGAGCGACGCTGCTGTTCGGCACCGCCGCGACCGTCGTGCACCAGGTGTTCGGCGGCGGGTTCGCGTACCGCGAGACGATCTCGCCGTGGATCAGACAGATGATCATCTTCCGGCCCGATCCCGAACTGATGGTCGGCGTTCCGCTGCTGTTCCAGCTGCACGTGATCACGGCGTGCCTGCTGTTCGCGCTGTGGCCGTTCACTCGCCTGGTGCACGTGTTCTCGGCGCCGGTCGGATACCTGTTCCGGCCGTACATCGTGTACCGCTCACGCGACGAGCAGCGCGGAAGCCGGGCCCCGAAGCGCGGCTGGGACCCGGTGGCGGCTCCGGATCCGGCGCGGCTGCGCCGCCCGTGACGATCTCCCCGGGTCCTGAGCGAGCGAAGCGAGACGAAGGGCGCCTTCTGTCTTCGGGTCTTGGGCGAGGATCGCAGCGTGGAGACGCGGGGCGCCGCTTCTCTTCGAGTCCTGAGCGAGCGAAGCGTCGAGACGTGGGGCGCCGTCTGTCCTCGAGTCCTGAGCGAGCGAAGCGTCGAGACGTGGCGCGCTGTCTGTCCTCGGGTCTTGAGGGAGGATCACGGCGTGGAGACGTGGGACGCCGGTTCTCCTCGGGTCCTGAGCGCCCTTCGTCTCTTCGTCTCGCTGCGCTCGCTCAGCACGGCGCTCGTCGCTGCGCTCCTCGCTCAGGATCCGCGAAGCGAGACGAAGGGCGCCCCCGATGACACTCCGATCCGTGGAGGAGCAGCTTGCCCGTGTGCTCGCGGCTGTGCGGCCGCCGGCGGTCGAGCAGATGCCGCTGGACCAGGCATCCGGCCGTGTGCTCGCCGAGCCGGCGTCCGCGCGCAGCGCCGTCCCGCCGTTCGACAACTCCGCGATGGACGGCTTCGCCGTGCGGTTCGAGGATGTCGCGCACGCGGCGGCCGAGCATCCGGTGAGTCTTCGCGTCGTGGCCGACCTGCCGGCGGGCAGTGCACTCGACCCGGCGATCGGACCCGGTGAGGCCGCGCGGATCATGACCGGCGCGCCGGTGCCGACCGACGCCGACGCGATCATCCCGTTAGAGGACACCGCGGGCGGACTGGCCGACTCCTTGGCAACCGCCGTCGTGCTGTCTGCGCCCCGGCGACCCGGCGTGCACGTGCGCGCAGCAGGAGAGGACGCCGCCGCAGGGAGCCAAGTGCTGCCCGCCGGCATCCGACTCGGCGCCCGGCAGTTGTCCGCATTGGCCTCCGCGGGGATCGCGCAGGTCGTGGTCGCGCGGCGTCCGCGGGTGTTGGCCGTGGCGACCGGCAGCGAGCTCGTGCCGCCAGGGCAGCCGCTGACCCGCGGCACGATCCCGGAGTCGAACAGCCTGCTGATCGCGGGGCTGGTCGCCGAGACCGGGGCCGAGGTCATCGGGAGGCGGGTCGTCGACGACTCCGGTGACGGGCCGGCCGAGGCCGTCGCGCTCGCCGCGGATCTGGCTGCAGACCTGGTGATCTTCTCCGGTGGTGTCAGTGCCGGCGCCTACGAGGTCGTGCGGCAGAGCCTCGGCAACGCGATGGAGTTCACGAAGGTCGCCATGCAGCCCGGCAAACCCCAGGGCTTCGGCGTGACGGATGCCGGGCTGCTGCTGTTCGGGCTGCCGGGCAACCCGGTGAGCGCGGCGGTGTCGTTCGAGGTGTTCGTGCGGCCTGCGCTTCTGCGAATGCAGCTCGTGCCCGAGGATCCGCGGGCCGTGTGGCGGCTGCCCGCGGGCGAGCGGTGGCGCTCTGCGCCGGGGCGGCGGCAGTACCTGCCCGCGGTGATCGACCGCAGTGATCCGGCGCGGCCGGTCGTGCGGCCGGCCGGCCGCGGGGGCTCGGGATCGCACCTGGTCGTGGGGCTCGGAGGGGCGGAGGCCTACGCGATCGTGCCGGAGGCGGTGACGTCGGTCGAGGCGGGCGACCTCGTCGACGTGGTGCTTCTCGACCCCGGCCCCTGAGCGCCCTTCAGCACGACGCTCGCTTCGCGGATCCTGAGCGAGGAGCGCAGCGACGAGCGCCGTGCTGAGCGAGCGCAGCGAGACGAAGTGACGAAGGGCGCTCAGGACCCGCGAGAGGAAGGGCACATTTCGTCCGCCATCGAAACGATTCCGCCCCAGGATGAAGGCATGACGACACACACGTACTCCTCAGAATTGGACTGGACCGGCAGCACCGGCGGGGGCTACCGGACATATGGACGCGCGCACGCGGTGGGTCTCGGAGAGGCGGGCTCGCTGACGGTGAGTGCCGATCCGGCGTTCCGCGGCGACGCCGCACTGCCCAACCCCGAGCAGCTGCTGCTCGCGGCGGCGAGCTCGTGCCAGCTGCTGTCGTTCCTCGCGGTGGCCGCACTCGCGAAGGTCGACATCGTGGGCTACACCGACGAGGCGGAGGCCATCACGCCCGCCGACGCCGTGCCGATGCGGATCACCGAGATCACCCTGCACGTGGCGGTGACGGGGCGAGGCACGGATGAGTGGACGGTGCGCGAGCTGCTCGAGACCGCGCATGAGCAGTGCTGCATCGCGAACACGCTCGCGACGCCGGTCAGACTGGTCGCTGACGTGGAGATCGCCGAGACGGCGGAGGTGGCGGCATGACCATGTACGACATCAGCGTTCCCGCGCCCGACGGTGCGACGTCGCTCGCCCGGATCGGCGCGGTCCTGGGCGATGCCGGGATCTCGCTCGAGGGAGGAGGCATGTGGTCAGACGTCGCGCACTACCTCGTCGCCGAGGGGGATGCCGCTGTGCAGACTCTCCAGTCCGCCGGCATCCGTGGCGTGGAGCTGCGTCCGACGGTGATCGTGCCGCTCGATGCTGACATCCCGGGCGAGCTGGGCAGGATCATGACCCGCCTGGCGAATGCACGGGTGCGCCTGTTCGCGCAGTACAGCGACCATGGCAACCACAAGGTGCTGGTCGTGGACGACCCCGACGCGGCGAGGGCGGCGCTGGCGTGATGAGCGAGGTGCGGCTTCCGCTCGACGAGCTCGGGCGCGTGCTCGGCGAGCCAGCACGGCTGCGCATCCTGCACGAGCTGTTCGGTGGCACGCCGCTTCCCGCGGGTGCGCTGGCGACGCGGCTGGGGCTCGCGCCGTCGACGGTGAGCGCGCATCTCTCGAAGCTGCAGGCCGCCGGGCTGATCAGAGTCGAGCAGCAGGGGAGGGCGCGACTGGCCAGCCTCGCCGACCCCGCCGTCGCGACCGCGGTCGAGGCGCTGCTGCAGCTGTCCGGCGAGGCGAAGGTGAACTCCGCGACCACCTTCGACCGGCGCGAGGCGATGCGTGAGGCGCGCTCCTGCTACGACCACCTGGCCGGTCGTGCCGGGGTGTTCATTGCAGAACTCGCCGTGGAGCGCTCCTGGATCGCGGATGCGGAAGGCGCATGGATCCTGCCCGCCGGCGAGGATGTGACCGTCATCGGCGACGCCCTCGGGCTGGCACTGGGCTGGCAGCGCTCGCCGCGGCCCGCGGTGCGCTCGTGCGCGGACTGGACCGAGCGGGTGCCGCACATCGCCGGGAGGCTCGGGCCCAGCATCCTCGACGCGATGATCGACGACGGCTGGCTGCGCCGCCGCCGCGACGACCGCGCCCTGACGATCACGGCCCGCGGTCGGGAGCGCTTCGCGGCGCTGGGGCACACGGGGATGTGAGGTCCCCGGTCGTTGCGCGGGTGAGGAACGAGGGCGACGAAACGTTCCTGCCGGGCGTGCGCCATCTCGGAGATCAGCAGAATCGCGGATGCTGCAGGCGGAATGTCTCCGGAATTTCGCGGATCTCCGGGGTGTTGCCGCCGCGTGCGCGGTGAGCGAGCGGCGCGGGTCGTGGGGCCGTCGCTGCAAGATCTCGGAGATCTGCGGGGTTGGCGGATGCTGCGGGCCGGTTGTCTCCGGGAGTTCGCGGATCTCCGGGGTGCTGCTGCCGCGTGCGCGGTGAGCGAGCCGCGCGGGTTGCGGGCCGTCGCGCTGCAAGATCTCGGAGATCTGCAGAATCGCGGATGCTGCGGGTCGGTTGTCTCCGGGAATTCGCGGATCTCCGGGGTGCTGCTGCCGCGTGCGCGGTGAGCGAGCGGCGCAGGTTGCGGGGCCGTCGCTGCAAGATCTTGGAGATCTGCAGAATCGCGGATGCCGCAGGCGGAATGTCCCCGCTGAGCCCCGGCGTAGGCTGTCGCCGTGCCGCTCGCGATCTTCGACCTGGATGGGACGCTCGTCGATCAGGAGGGCGCGGCCCGCATCTGGGCGGAGCAGTTCGCCCAGGAATGGTCGCTCGGACCGGATGCCTGTGACGTGATCTCCGCCGCACTCGCGGAACGCCGTCCGAAGGGCGAGGTCTTCGCCGCACTGGTCCAGCGCTTCGCGCTGCCTGTCGCCGCGGACGAGGTCTGGGTCGGCTATCGCACGCAGATGCCGGAACTGGTCCGCTGCACCGATGAGGACCGTGCGGCTCTCGTCGATCTCCGCGCCGCCGGCTGGACCATCGGCATCGCGACCAACGGCATGGTCGACAACCAGGCGGGGAAGATCCGCGCGACCGGGCTCTCAGAGCTGGTCGACGGCTGGGTCGTGTCATCCGAGATCGGCGTCCGCAAGCCGGAGCCCGGGATCTTCCGGGAGCTTGCGCGACGCCTCGAGGCGCCGCTGGACGGCTGGATGATCGGAGACAGCATCGAGATGGATGTCGTCGGCGGTCAGAGCGTCGGCCTTCAGACGGTCTGGATCACGACGGCATCGGAGCAGGAACCAGTCCGGGCCGTCGCCGAGCCAGTGCCGACGTTCACCGCCGCGACGGTGGCCGACGCCGTCCGCCGGATCCTCGCCTGACGCGTCGCACCCCGGTCGTTGAGCGAGCGAAGCGAGACGAGAGGCTGTGGCCTGTCAGCGGATGTTGCGCGTTTCGTCACTTCGACTCGCTCCGCTCGCTCAGTACGACGCTCGCTCGTTCCTCGCTCGCTCAACGACCGGAGGCACCGGATGCTGGCATCGGCGGAGCCGTCCGGCAATAGTGGAGGCATGAGCGACCAGGATCCAGCGAGCCTCAGCGCGGTCGTGCTGGTCGGAGGACGCGCCTCGCGCATGGGCGGCGGCGACAAGCCGCTCCTCGACGTCGGCGGCACCACCCTGTTCGCGCGCACCGTGGGTGCGCTGCAGGATGCCGGCTGCCGTCCGATCGTCGCTGTGGGGCCCGAGCTCGACGCATGCGCTCCGGTGCTGTGGGTGCGTGAGGAGCCGCCGTTCGGCGGTCCTGTCGCGGCGCTCGCCGCGGCTCTCGACGGAGCGGATGCGGGGGAGTGGGTGGCGCTGCTCGCCGGTGACCTGCCGCGGGCCCACGAGGCCGTGCCGCTGCTGGTCGCGCATATCCCTGAGCGCTCCGATGGGGTGGTGTTCGTCGCGGACGGGCATCCGCAGTGGCTCGCCGGGGTGTACCGCACGGCGACTCTGCGGCGGCAGGTCGCGGAGCTCGGTGACCGCGTCGCCGGGGCATCCTGCCGCGCCCTGCTCGGCGAGCTCGACCTGGTTCTGCTGCCCGATGACGACGGGCTGACCGCCGACGTCGACACCCCTGAGGATCTGGCGCGAGCGCGCGGACGAGCCGGCGCGATAGCGTCGCAGATGACCGAGGAGACCACGCATGACTGACAAGAAGAACCCCCTGCCGCCCGAGGCACTCGAGGAATGGGCGTCCGCCCTGCGTGAGCGCTTCGACCTCTCCGCCGAGGACGTGCCGATCGCGCTGATCCTCGATCTGGCTCGCGACGTCGCGAACGGCGTCGCCCGCCCGGCCGCACCGTTCAGCGCCTTCGTGGTAGGTCTGGTCGCCGGCCGACAGGGCGGTTCCCCCGATGACATCCGAGCGGCCGTCGCCGCCGTGGTCGACCTCGCCGGCACCTGGCCGGAGCGCGACTCCTGATCTTTCCGCAGCTCCCGTCTCACCGGTTGCGGGTGTTGCCCGCCTGCAACCCGCAACGGTTGAGACCGGAGCCTGGGGCTGCCAGACGGCGTGGAGTCAGTGATCCGAGCCGTCGAGCTGTGCGATCACGTGCGCGGCGACGGAGAGGATCACGGGCATGCCGTCGCGCACGCCGCCGGGTGAGCCGGGCAGGTTGACGATGAGCGCGCCGCCGGCGACGCCGGCCAGCCCGCGCGTGAGCAGGGCGACAGGCTTCCGTGCCGCGCCGACGCGGCGCAGCTCCTCCGGGATGCCCGGCAACTCGCGCTCCAGTACCCGAGCGGTGCCCTCAGGAGTGGCATCCCGCGGCGCGACGCCGGTGCCTCCGCTGGTCACGATCAGCCGGGCGCCGTCGGCGACGGCCGCCTGGAGCGCCGCCTCCACTGCGTCGGCTCCGTCGGGAACGATGCTCGCGTCGTCGCAGGCGAAGCCCGCCGCGCGCAGCGCCTCGACCGCCACCGGGCCCGACCCGTCGGGCCGCAGGCCCGCCGCCGAACGGTCCGACACCGTAATCACCGCAGCCTGGAGCATGGCCCCAGCTTAGGGCCGGCCTTCTGAGCGGTATCCGCCAGTGCGGGGTGCATCCGCCGGTCCGAGCGACTGGTCCACGCACCCCGCGCCATTATTCACGGCCCCTTCTCCCGAGCCGTTCAGGACGCTGGGTCATACTGTTGGCATGGTGACCGCCAGGCCCGTCTGCGGGCCGATCTCGAGTTATTCACGGGTGCAGATCCTGCACCTGGTCCAGACGCGACCCGATCGCACGATCGCCGAGATCTGCGAGGAGACCGGCCTTCACCCGAACACGGTGCGTGAGCATCTGCAGCGTCTCGACGAGGGCGGCTACATCATCCAGAAGACCGAGCACCGCACCGTCCGCGGGCGCCCGCGCACGCTGTACAGCGCTGCGACCGGCGCCCCCGGTGCCTCCAGCCCGGTCGCCCGCGAGAAGGTCAATGAGGCCGCCCGCCGCGGCGACCTGATGCGCCGCGTGCTGCACACGGATGCCTCGGAGCTGGGGCGCGAGGCCACCTATCAGCTCGATGCGCTGGTGGAGCATCTCGAGGAGAGCGGCTTCGACCCGATCATCGACGAGCGCGGGATGACCGTCGAGCTCACGCCCTGCCCTCACGCCGCGGCATCGCCGGAGAACCGGCCGCTGCTGTGCCAGGTGCACCTCGGGCTGATGCAGGGCGTGCTCACCCAGGCCGGCGGACCGATCGCCGCCGAGTGCGTCCGTGCGGCGGCGAATCCCGCTGAGTGCACCGTACAGCTGCGGGTCGCGGCCGCCTAAGAGCAGGCGATTCCGCGAGAACAGGATGGATGCCCGGCATCCGTCCTGTCTAGGGTGGGCCACCTGCGCTGAGTGACGCGGTCAGACCTCGGCGGCCAGCAGCTCGGCCAGTTCGGCTGCGATCGCGGCGCGCAGGGCGTCGTGCCGGGCATCCAGAGCATGCGCCGGGTCGCTCCAGTGCGAACTGTCGTACAGCCAGACGGGCTTGTGGATGATGTCGGCGGGCTCCCACTCGTACCGCGGCCAGATGTGCGCGTGCACGAAGGCGTCCGTGTTGCCGAGGATCTCGATGTTCATCCGCCGGAATGCCGGGTCGTGCGCGCGGCAGGCGCGCTCCACGGCGGTCGCCAGCAGATCGACGTCGGCCAGGTACTGCACGCGCTCCGCACGCGGCAGTTCGGCCAGGGCGGTCGCCGAGGGGTTCCTGCTGAGCAGCACGCTGTACCCCGGCAGGAACTGCACATCGCCCATGACCGCATAGCCCGCCGTGGTCTCGCCGAGCACCGTCGGGTTCTCCCCGCGCGCAGCCGATCCGATCCTGTCCTCGCGCCATTCCATGCAACGACCTTACGGGGAGCTCGTCCGATCCGTAGCGTGGGGAGCATGACGAGAACAGATGAGGCGACCGCGACGATCGGCGCATCCTCGGTGCGCGTCTACAAGGCGCTGACCGATCCTGCAGCTCTGGAGCGCTGGCTTCCACCGGACGGGATGACCGGGCACGTCGAGCAGTACGACCTGCGCGAGGGCGGCGCCAGCCGCATCGTGCTGAGCTACGACGGTGACGAGACGGGCAAGACCGGTGACGGGACGGATGTCGTGGCGGGCACCTTCGTCGAGGTCGCTCCCGGGGTCCGCGTGGTGCAGGACTTCGATTTCGTCTCCGACGACCCCGCCTTCGCGGGGACGATGCGGATGACCTGGGAGGTCACTGCCCGTGGCGCGGCATCCGAGGTCGTCTTCCGTGCCGAGAACGTGCCCTCCGGCATCTCCGCGGAGGACCACAGAGCCGGCCTGGAGGCGTCACTTCGGAATCTGGCCGAGTACGTCGGCGGATAATGGAGGCATGACCCAGCCCCATGGCGCGCTGCTCGTCGGCAGCGTGAACTACGACGACGCCGAGAAGACGATCCGCACCGCCGCCGAGATGCTGGGCGGACTGCTCCGCCGCATCCCCGACGGCGAGGTCGGCAAGAGGTTCCACTGGATCATGTTCCAGCCCGATGTGCTGGGCGAGGCCGAAGGCATCGAACGGGTCGGCGAGAACCCGATCCCGTTCAAGGCGGGCATCGACGCGCGTCCTCTCCGCCTCGCCGACGGCGTGGATGCTGCCGTCATCGAACTCCCGCCGCTCGGCTACGCCGACGCCGCCCTGGAGTCGTACGAGGTCTTCCGCAGCCTGCGCGATGAGGGCGCCGTCGCCCAGGACGTGCGCTTCCAGGTGTCGCTGCCCACACCGCTGGCCGTCGTCTCGTCGTACTTCTCGGGCGATGACCGTGCCGCCATCGAGCCGGTCTACGCCGACGCGATGCTGCGCGAGCTCGACGAGATCCTCGCCGCGATCCCGCACGAAGACCTCGCGATCCAGTGGGACGTGGCCAGCGAGATGGGCATCATCGAGCGCGCGTCCGGCTACGGCAAGGTCATGGACGCCTGGTGGCCGGGCGATCCGTTCGACGGAGTGGTCTCGCGCCTGGTCGCGCTGATCGATGCCGTCCCCGCCGACGTCGAGGTCGGCGTGCACCTCTGCTACGGCGACGCAGGCGAGAAGCACTTCATCGAGCCGACGGATGCCGGGAACCTGGTGCGCTACGCGAACGCCGTGATCGCCGCCGCGGGCCGCGACCTCACCTGGTTGCATCTTCCGGTGCCGATCGATCGCGATGACGCGGCCTACTTCGCCCCGCTCGCGGGCCTCACCCCGGTGAACGAGCTGTACCTGGGCCTGGTGCACCGTGAGGACGGCGCCGAGGGTGCACGGCGGCGCATCGCCGCGGCGTCCGCCTTCGTGCCGGAATTCGGTGTCGCGACCGAGTGCGGAATCGGCCGCGCGCCGGCCGGCAGCACCGAGGGCATCCTGCAGACCCACGCGGACGTCGCCGCGGGCTGGTGACACGGGCCGCGGCGGTCGCGCGCGGTACCATATGCCACATGACCGACTATCGCCGTGGTGACCTGTGAGCGGCTTCGCCACCCTGCTGTCGCCGGCCGAGAGCCTGCGCGAGCAGGTCGAGGGGCAGCTGTCCTCCCGCATCGTCTCGGGTGAGATCCCCCCGGGCGAGGTGCTCACGGTGCCCACTCTGGCCGGCGAATTCGGCGTCAGCGCGACCCCGGTGCGCGAGGCGATGCTGAATCTCGCCCGCCGCGGATTCCTGCGCCCGATCCGCAACCGCGGATTCGAGGTCACCGAGGTTTCGCCCGAAGAGCTGCGTCACCTCAGCGAGGTGCGGATGCTGCTCGAGGCGCCGCCGATGGTCGTCGTCGCCGGCAACCTCGGCGACGAGACGGTCGCCGAGCTGCGCGTCATCGCCGACCGGATCGTCACCGCGGCACGCGAGGCCCGCTTCGACGAGTATCTGGCGGCCGACACCGAGTTCCACCTGCGCATCCTGGAGTGCACCGGAAACCCCAAGCTGGTCGAGACCGTGCGCGAACTGCGGCAGCAGACCCGTCTGGTCGGTCTCGTGCAGCTCGCCGAGTCCGACGCGCTGATCGCGACCTCGCTCGAGCATGCCCAACTGGTCGACCTGCTCGTCGCGGGCAAGGGACAGGATGCCGAGGCTCTGATGCGCCGGCACATCCGCCACGTGGGCGGGCTGTGGAGCGGCCAGGACGAGGGCTGAGCCGCGTCGTTTCCGGCTAGCTCTCCGACGCGAGATGTCCGGTGCGAGAGGGACTCGACGTTCCGCTCGAACTAGAGTAATATGTCACACGGTACAGCTAGACCGAGCGCGGAGGAGGCGAACGGATGCGGGTCATCGTGATCGGTGCGGGCGCCGTCGGCGCGGCCTGCGCCCTCGCGCTCACCGAAGCAGGAGCCGAGGTGATCGTGCTCGACCGCACCGGCGTCGCCGGCGAGACCTCGAGCCGCTGCGAGGGCAACATCCTCGTGTCCGACAAGGAGCCCGGAGCCGAGGCGCTGATGGCGATCGAGGCGAACCGCGCCTGGCGCGAGCTCGCCGAGCGGCTCGACTCCGACCGCGTGCCTGGTCAGCCCGCGACCGAGTTCGAGGCCAAAGGGGGCATCGTCGTGGCTTTCGCCGGTGGGGCATCCGCTCTTGAGGGTTTCGCCGAAGGACAGCGCGGCATCGGCATCCGTGCCGAGATGCTGGACGAGGCGGCTCTGCGTGCCGCCGAACCGCACCTCTCGCCCGAGGTCGCCCTCGGCGTGCACTACCCGGATGACGCGCAGGTGCAGCCCAGCCTCGCGACGCAGGCGATGCTCGCCCGCGCCCGGCACCTCGGCGCGCAGTTCCGCATCACCGAGGTCACCGGCGGACTCGTCGACGGCGACCGCGTGCGCGGCGTGCTCACGCCCGAGGGGCGGATCGACGCGGATGCCGTGGTCAACTGTGCCGGGCCGTGGTCGGGCGACGCCGCGGCGCTGTTCGACTCGGAGCTCGACATCCGTCCGCGCCGTGGCACGATCCTGGTCACGGTGCCGATGTCGCAGCGGGTGTTCCACAAGGTCTACGACGCCGACTACGTCGGCGCAGTCGGGTCGGGGGATGCCGCACTGCAGACCTCGACGGTCGTGGAGTCCACGCCGGGCGGCACCGTGCTGATCGGATCGAGCCGCGAGCGCGTCGGCTTCTCGGGTGAGGGGCTGCTGGAGCCGCTGGCCGAGATCGCCGACAAGGCGGCCCGGCTGTTCCCGTTCCTGCGCGACACCATGCTGCTGCGCACCTACTACGGCTTCCGGCCCTACGCGCCCGACCACCTCCCTGCGATCGGTGCGGATGCCCGCATCGCCGGGCTGTTCCACGCCGCGGGCCACGAGGGCGCGGGCATCGGCCTCGCGCCGACCACCGGCGCGCTCATCGCGCACGCCGTGCTCGGCACGCCCGCGCCGCTCGACCCGACGCCGTTCCTCCCCGGTCGGCCCACACTGCAGGGGGCTCCGGCATGACCGTGCAGATCAGCTTCGACGGCGAGCAGCTCGAGGGGCGCGACGGGCAGAGCATCGGCGGCGTCCTGCTGGCGAACGGCCACCGCACCTGGCGCGACGCGCAGGGCGGTGAGCGGGGCATCTTCTGCGGCATCGGCGTCTGCCAGGACTGCGTCGTCACCGTGAACGGCGTTGAGGGCGTCCGGGCCTGCCAGCGCACCGCCTGCGCAGGCGACATCGTCGAACGGGAGGCGCGGGCATGACGCGCATCGTCGTCATCGGTGCGGGCCCCGCGGGGCTCGCCGCCGCAGCATCCGCCGCCGACGCAGGCGCCGACGTCGTGCTCGTCGACGAGGGCGAGCGCGTCGGCGGGCAGTTCTGGCGCCACCATCCCGCCTTCACCGACCCGCGGATGCAGCATCAGCTGGCTCGTTTCGGCGCGCTGCAGGAGAGCCTCGCCGATGTGCGCGTGCTGTCGTCGACGAGCGTCTGGCGTGTGGAAGCAGGCGAGCCGCTGCGCGTGCACACCCTCACCGGCCCGGTCGACGACGCGCAGCGCCGTGCCGAGACCCTCGAAGCGGATGCCGTGGTGCTGGCGACGGGTGCGCATGACCGGGTGCTCCCTGTGCCGGGCTGGACACTGCCGGGAGTGACCTCCGCCGGTGCCGTGCAGGCGCTCGCCAAGCGCGACGGAGTGGCTCTCGGCACCAGGATGGTCGTCGCCGGTGCGGGTCCCTTCCTGCTGCCCGTCGCACAGAGCGCCGCACTGCTCGGCGTCGAGGTCGTCGAGGTGGTCGAGGCCGCCACCACCGGCACGCTCGTCAAAGGTTGGGGCCGCAAGCCCTGGGAGCTCACGGCCGCCGCGGGCAAGGCAGGCGAGCTGGGCTCGTACGCTGCATCCCTGCTGCGCGGCCGCACGCCGTACCGGCTCGGCAGCGGGGTCACGCGCATCCACGGCACCACCTCGGTCGAGGCCGTCACGATCTCGCGCATCGACAGCGACTGGCGTCCGATCGCGGGCACGGAGCGCATCGTCGAGTGCGATTCGGTCGCCCTCGGGCACGGCTTCACGCCGCGCCTCGAGGCCGCCATCCAGTTCGGCTGCGAGATCACCTCCGAGCGCTTCGTGAAGGTCGACGGGCAGCAGCTCACCAGCATCCCCGGCGTGCACGCGGCCGGCGAGATCACCGGCATCGGGGGAGCGGATGCTGCACTCGCCGAAGGCGCGATCGCCGGACTCGCCGCCGCCGGGGTCCCTGGCGCCGACCTGCGCTACTGCAAGCCGCTCGCCGCGCGCCGGCGGATGCGGGCGTTCGCACAGCGTCTGCGGACCCATGAGATCCGCCCCGGCTGGACCGCCTGGCTCGACGACGACACCGTCGTGTGCCGCTGCGAGGCGGCGACCGCGGCATCCCTCCGCGAGTACGCGGATGCGTCGAGCAGGGGCATGCGGCTCGCCACCCGTGCCGGCCTCGGCCCCTGCCAGGGCCGCACCTGCGGACGAAGCGTCGAGGACATCATCGGCGCAGCATCCGGTTTCGACCGCAGACCCGTCCTCTCCTCGGTGCGCATCGGCGAACTCGCCGCGCACCGGCACACCCACGAATGAAAGAGAACAGCATGACCGAGAAGAGCATGGACCTGGGTGGCGTCGTCGTCGCCACGACCCTCGCGTTCAAGGAGGACTCGTCGGCACCGGCCGGCCTGGCCGTCGACTACGACAAGTTCGGCGAGCACGTCGACTTCCTGATGTCGAACGGATGCCGCGGCGTCGGCCCGAACGGCTCGCTGGGCGAGTACTCCTCGCTGACCGAGGACGAGCGCCGCAAGGTGATCCAGGTCGCCGTGGAGGCCGTCGACGGCCGCGGCATCGTGATCGCCGGCGCGCACGGCGTGGGCAGCCACCAGGCCCGCCAGTGGGCCGAGTACGCCCGTGAGGACGGCGCCGACGGCGTGCTGCTGCTGCCGCCGACGCTGTACCGCGCCAACGAGGGCGAGGTCATCGCGCACTACGAGGAGGTCGCGAAGGCCGGCCTGCCGATCATGGCCTACAACAACCCGTTCGACACCAAGGTCGACCTGGTGCCCTCGCTGGTCGCCAAGCTCGCCGAGATCCCCGAGGTCGTCGCGATCAAGGAGTTCTCCGGCGACGTGCGCCGCGTGTACGAGATCAAGGAGCTCTGCGACATCGACATCATCGCCGGTGCCGACGACGTGCTCTTCGAGCTCATGGTCAACGGCGCCGTCGGCTGGTTCGCCGGCTACCCGAACGCATTCCCGCGTGAGGCCGTCGAGCTGTACAACCTGCTCACCGACGGCAAGTGGCACGAGGCGAAGGCGCTCTACGAGCAGCTGGTGGCCGTGTTCCGCTGGGATTCGCGCACTGAGTTCGTGCAGGCCATCAAGCTGTCGATGGACATCTGCGGCAACTCCTACGGCGGCCCGACCCGCCCGCCGCGTGGACCGCTGAGCGACGAGCAGCGGGCCCAGGTCACCGCCGACACCGAGCGCGCCCTGGCGGCGCTCGCTGCCCGTTCGGCCGTGCTCGCCTGACGCGTGTGATGATTCAGGGAGGGGATGCCGCAGTCCGGCATCCCCTCCCTCCCCACTTTTCACTTGGAGGCTGCTGATGCGCGCTCGCCGCACCATCCAGGCCGTCGACTCCCACACAGAGGGGATGCCGACGCGCGTCGTCACCGGGGGCGTCGGACGCATCCCCGGCGCGACGATGAACGACCGTCGCCTGTACGCGATGGAACATCTCGACGGGCTGCGCGGGTTCCTCATGAACGAGCCCCGTGGGCACGCGTCCATGTCGGGCGCGCTGCTGCAGCCGCCGGCACGGGACGACGCCGACTGGGGCGTCGTCTTCATAGAGGCATCCGGATTCCTGCCGATGTGCGGCCACGGCACGATCGGCGTCGCCACCGTGCTGGTCGAGACGGGCATGGTCGAGGTCACCGAGCCGGTGACCGAGATCCGTCTCGACGTGCCGGCCGGGCTCGTCATCGCCCGCGTGCGGGTGGAGGACGGCCGCGCCGTGGACGTCACCATCGAGAACGTGCCGAGCTTCGTCGACCGGCTCGACGAGCGCATCGACGTGCCCGGCATCGGCGAGATCACGTACTCGGTCGCGTTCGGCGGCAACTACTACGCCCTCGTCGACCTCGATCAGGTCGGGCTGCCGTTCGACCGCGCCCGCCAGGACGACATCATCGCCGCGGGCCTCGCGATCATGGACGCGATCAACGAGCAGGCCCCGCCCGTGCATCCCGTGCTCGAGGGCGCGAACCACGTGCACCACGTGGAGTTCATCGCGCCGGGGTCCGATGCGGTGCGCTCCCGGCACGCGATGGCGATCCACCCCGGCTGGTTCGACCGCTCGCCCTGCGGCACCGGCACCAGCGCGCGGATGGCTGAGCTGCACGCCCGCGGCGAACTGGCGCTGGACACCCCGTTCGTGAACGAGTCGTTCATCGGAACGGAGTTCACGGGGTGCCTGATCGGCGAGACCACGGTCGGCGACAGGCCCGCGGTCATCCCCACGATCACCGGCCGCGCCTGGGTCACCGGGTTCGGCCAGTACATGCTCGACGAGAACGACCCGTTCCCCGAGGGGTTCGTGTTCTGATGGCGGACGCTTCGTGCGGACATGTGCGCCGGTCGCGGGTCGGCGCGCAGCATCCGTCCGCGCGAAGCGCACAGCTCCGCGGTGGGCGCTCGCCTCGCCCCCGACCCTGACTGAGACCCGTGACTGAGACCGAGGAGAGCGACGTGACCGAGACCCCGACCGAGACCCCGACCGTAGACCAGGTCGCTGCCGCAGTATCCGCCGCGGCGCGCGCGTTCGCGCACACCAGCCCGCGTGACAGAGGGGCGGCGCTGGTCGCCGTCGCGGACGCGCTGGATGCCGCGGCATCCGACCTCATCGCGATCGCGATGCGGGAGACGGGCCTGAGCGAGGCGCGACTGACCGGCGAGGTGCGCCGCACCTCGTGGCAGCTGCGGCTGTTCGCCGACACGATCGTCGACGGTGCGTACCTGGATGCCCGCATCGACGCCCCCGACCCGGAGTACGTGATCGGCCCTCGTCCCGACCTGCGCCGGATGCTGGAGCCGGTCGGCCCGGTGCTGAACTTCGCCGCGTCGAACTTTCCGTTCGCGTTCTCGGTCGCAGGCGGTGACACGGCCGCCGCGCTCGCCGCGGGCTGCCCCGTCGTCGTGAAGGCGCACTCCGGGCATCCGGAACTGTCCCGCGCGACAGCCGCCGTCGTCATCGACGCGCTGCGCGGCGCCGGGATGCCGGAGGGCGTGTTCCAGTTGATCGAGGGCCAGCAGAACGGCGTCGACCTGCTGAAGGACGAGCGCATCCGCGCCGGCGCGTTCACCGGTTCGACGCACGTCGGACGGATGCTGGCCGACATCGCTGCCGCCCGCGAGGTGCCGATCCCGTTCTACGGCGAGCTCGGCAGCGTGAACCCCGCCTACGCGACATACGCCGACGAGGCCCTGCTGGACGGTTTCGTCACCTCGGTGTCGGGCTCGGCCGGGCAGCTCTGCACGAAGCCCGGATTCCTGTTCGTGCCGGAGGACTCCGATCTGGCATCCGTCTCGGGAACCGCGGGCGCCGTGGCCGAGCACCGGCTGCTGAACCCCGGCATCGGGCGCGCGTTCGCGCAGCGCCGTGAGGACGTGCTCGGCGCTTCCGGCGTCGAAGTCCTGTCGGCGGGGGAGACCCGCACCGATGAGGACGGCCAGACCTACGCGACCCCGACCGTCGTCGCGGTCGACGTCGACTCCCTGGTCGCCGCCGGCGACGCGCTGCTCGACGAGTCGTTCGGGCCGCTGTCGGTGATCGTGAGGTACTCCGACCTGTCCACGCTGCCGGCACTGCACGCCGGGCTCTTCCCCGGCAACCTCACGTCGACCGTGCACGCACGACCGGAGGAACTTGAGGACGGCTCGCTCGCCGAACTGGTCGAGGCGCTCGCCGAGACCAGCGGGCGCGTGCTGTTCGGCGGCTGGCCGACCGGCGTCTCGGTGACCCCCGCGATGCAGCACGGCGGCCCGTACCCGGCCACCACGAGCGACGGCACGAGCGTCGGCACGGCGGCGATCACCCGATTCCTGCGCGGCGTTTCGTACCAGAACGCGCCGCAGGCGCTGCTGCCCGAGCCGCTCCGCGACGACAACCCGTGGGGCGTGCCGCAGAGCCTCAGCGAGGCCGGACGCTCGACCGAGTGGGGCGCGTTCGCCCGCTGACGTTCCGCGTCGACAACTTTCGAGGCCTCTCCTGATCCATGTGGATCAGGAGAGGCCTCGGCCGAGGTTGACGGGACTCTCCGCGCACGCCTACACTGATACGTGACATATTACATGTCGCATCGCGCCAAACCCGGGCGGTCACCACGGTGTGACCGCCAGCACCAGAACCTCAACGATGAGGAAAGGGACCTGCAATGAAAAGAATCAAGACGAAGGCCGTCGGGGTAGGTCTCGCCGCGCTGCTCGTGCTGACGGGATGCTCCGCCGCGAACACCGACGGCGGATCCGCTTCGGGAGGCAAGGGCAGCTCACTCGACGACATGGGTTTCGCCGTCTACACGGGTGATCCGGCGAAGGGCGGCACGGTCACCGTGCTCAGCCCCACCGACTTCTCGCACCTCGACCCGGCAATGGGCAACGACGGCGGCGTGAACAACTTCTACCAGCTGATCTACCGGCAGCTGACCACCTACAAGGTGAAGCCCGGGGAGAAGACACCGGAGGTGGTCGGCGACCTGGCGACGGACGCCGGTACGCCGAACGCCGACTACACCGAATGGACGTTCACGCTCAAGGACGGGATCAAGTACCAGGACGGCACTGAGATCGTCGCGGCGGATGTCAAGTACGCCCTCGAGCGCTCCATGGACCCCGCGCTGCGCACCGGTAGCGACTTCCACATCCAGTACATCAAGGGCGCCAAGGACTACCAGGGCATTTACAAGGACCCCGCCGGGCTCGACTCGATCACCGTCGACGGCGACAAGAAGATCACCTTCGTGCTCTCGCAGCCGCTCACGAGCTTCAACCAGGTCGCGGCGATGCAGATGTTCACGCCGTTCCCCAAGGACAAGATCACCACGACCACCCAGTTGGATGAGACGCCGATCGCATCGGGCCCGTACCAGGTCGACTCCTACACGCGCGGCTCGAAGATGGAACTCGTCCGCAACAAGGAGTGGGACCAGAAGACCGATCCGGTGCGCGAGGCGAATCCTGACGGGTTCGAGTTCCAACTCGGTCTCGACCAGAACACGATCGACCAGCGACTGATCGCGGGACAGGGCAAGGACAAGAACGCGATCTCGTCGTCGTCGCTGCTCGCCGCCAACATCGCCAAGGTGCAGGCCGGAGACGTCAAGGGGCGCACCGTCCGCGACATCCCGAACTGCACGACCTACATGACGATGAACACCACCGCAGCGCCGTTCGACAAGCTCGAGGTGCGGCAGGCCGTCAACTACGCGATCGACAAGCAGAGCGTGATCACCGCCACGGGCGGCCCGGCACTGGCGACGGTTGCGTCCGACATGCTGCTGCCCTCCATCCCGGGCTGGGAGGAGTTCGACACCTACGCGACCAAGGACTCCAAGGGCGACGTGAAGAAGGCCAAGGAGATGCTCGCCGCGGCCGGCCTTCCCGACGGCTTCGAGGTGACCATGGACGTGCGTGCGCTGCCGAAGTGGCAGGCGCAGGCCGAGGCGGTGCAGGCGTCGCTCGCCAAGGTGGGCATCGACGTGAAGCTGAACATCATCGACGCGTCCACCTACTACGAGGTCATCTACACCCCGACCCAGGCCAACCCGATCGCGATCACCGGATGGTGCGGATCGTGGCTGAACGGCGACGGATTCCTCTCTCCGCTGTTCTCGGGCGACCGCATCTACGAGACCGGCAACTACAACAACTCGCAGCTCAACGATCCGAGCATCACCGACCGCCTCGCGAAGGCCAGCGTGATGACGGATCCGCAGGCGCAGGACGCGGAGTACCTGTCGATCGACAAGGCGATCATGGACCTCGCGCCGGTGGTCCCGCTGGTGCGTGACACCCCGCTGCAGATGACCGGCTCGAACGTCGCGGGGGCGTACTCCAACCCTGCGCAGACCGGCTACATCTACTACGCGAACCTCGGCCTCAAGGACGCCGGAGAGTAAGCATCGTGACCGCCCCGAACATCGCGGCGCAGCTCGATGTCGATGGCACGGGAACGGCGGGACCGCGGCGGGCACCGAAGGTGCTCGTCCGGTTCCGCCGGGCCATCGCCTCGACGCCTGCGACGATCGCCAGCGCCGTCTTCCTCGGACTGCTGGTGCTCGCCGCCGTCTTCGCCCCCCTTATCACCGGATGGCTCGGTGTCGACCCGTACTCGTTCAACGAGGATCTGATCGACCCGGCGCTCGGCGGCCTGCCGATCGGTCCGCTGGGCGGCATCAGCCCGCAGCATCCGTTCGGCGTCGAGCCGCTGAACGGTCGCGACCTGTTCGCGCGCGTACTGTTCGGTGCCCGCACCTCGCTGCTCATCGCCGCGATCGCGACCGTCCTGACTGCGACGATCGGGGTGCTGCTCGGAGTGCTGTCGGGCTACTTCGGGAAGAGCACCGACATGGTGATCTCACGTGTCACGGACTTCATCATGGCGTTCCCGGCGCTGATCTTCATGATCGCGATCCTCTCGGCGGTGCCCGAGGTGAACCGCATGGTCATGCTCATCGTCGTGCTGAGCCTGTTCGGCTGGCCGGCGATCGCACGCGTCGTCCGCGGGCAGGTCATGTCTGTGAAGAACCGCGAGTTCGTCGAGGCGGCCACCGCCTCCGGCGCGTCCCGGGGATCGATCATCTTCCGTGAGGTGCTGCCGAACGTCTCCGGCACGATCATCGTGATGGTCACGCTGATGATCCCGAGCTTCATCGCGACCGAGGCCGGCCTGAGCTTCCTCGGGGTCGGCGTCCGTCCGCCGGAGCCGTCCTGGGGCCAGATGATCTTCTCGGCTGTGCCGTGGTTCTCCACCTCGCCGATGTTCTTCATCATCCCCGGCACGTTCCTGACTCTGACCGTGCTGTCGTGCATGATCATCGGCGACGAACTGGAGCGCCAGCTCGGAAAGACGGTGGCGACGTGAACGTCTGGTATCTGCTGCGCCGCGTCGGGTTCGCCGCCCTGACGCTGGTCCTGGTGATCTTCTTCACCTTCGCCATCTTCTTCTGGCTCTCGCCCGACCCGGCGACCCTGATCTGCGGGCAGACCTGCACGCCGGAGCGCATCGAGGAGATCCGCGACCAGCTCGGACTCTCCCAGCCCTTCCTCGTGCAGTTCCTCACCTTCCTGTCCGGTCTCTTCGTGGGCCGCACCATGCAGAGCGGCAGCACGACCATCGAGTGCGCGGCGCCGTGCCTGGGGTACAGCTTCCAGACCGGCCAAGAGGTCAAGGTCATGATGCTCGACCGGTTCCCGACCTCGTTCACGCTGGCGATCGGCGCCTGTATCCTCTGGCTGCTCATCGGGGTGGTCAGCGGTATCGTCGCCGCGCTGCGGCAGGGCACGGCGTGGGACTCCACCATCAGGATGGGGTCGCTTCTCGGCGTCGCGCTGCCGAACTACTTCGTGGCGCTGCTGCTGCAGTTCGTCCTGGTGGTGCAGTTGAAGGTGCTGCCGTTCCCGCAGAACGTCACGTTCCAAGAGGATCCGCTGCTGTGGTTCCAGTCCTTCCTGATGCCCTGGATCGTGCTCGCCCTGATGTACGCGGCGATCTACACCCGCATCACCCGTTCCAACGTGATCGACACCCTCAGCGAGAACTACGTGCGCACCGCCCGGGCCAAGGGACTCACCGAGCGGGTCGTGGTGGGTAAGCATGCGCTGCGACCGGCGCTCACGCCGCTGGTCACCCTCGTCGGCATGGACTTCGCCGCACTGCTCGGCGGCGCGCTGATCACCGAGACCGTGTTCGGCCTGAACGGCATCGGCAAGATGGCCCGCGACGCGATCGCCACCAATGATCAACCGGTGATCATGGGCTTCACCCTGGTGGCCGCCGCCCTGGTGGTCGTCGCCAACCTCGCGGTCGACGTGGTGTACTCCCTTCTCGACCCTCGGATCCGAACAGGAGCCGGCGCATGACCGACGCAGTCCAGACCGAGAAGTCCCCGCTGCTGCGGGTCACCGACCTGCGCATCTCGGTGCCGCAGGCGCGCAAGCAGCTCGCCGAGATCACCCACGGCGTCAGCTTTGAGATCGCCAAGGGCGGCACAGTCGGACTCGTGGGCGAATCAGGGTCGGGAAAGTCGATGACCTCGCTGGCGATCATGGGTCTGCTGCCGAAGGGCGCGAAGACAGAGGGGTCCGTGCAGTTCAAGGGCGAGGAGCTGCTCACCGCGAGCACGGGCGCGATGCGCAGGATCCGCGGTTCGGAGATCGCGATGATCTTCCAGGACCCGCTGTCCAGCCTCAACCCGTACTACACGGTCGGCAACCAGATCATCGAGGCGTACCGTGCGCACAATCCTGCGACCCGCTCCGAAGCACGGGACCTGACGCTGCAGGCGATGGAGCGGGTCGGCATCCCGAACGTGAAGGAGCGCATCGGGCAGTTCCCGCACCAGTTCTCGGGCGGGATGCGGCAGCGCATCATGATCGCGATGGCGCTGGTGTGCCAGCCGGCGCTGGTCATCGCCGACGAGCCGACCACCGCGCTCGACGTCACCGTGCAGGCGCGGGTGCTCGACCTGATCCGCGAGCTGCAGGATCTCACCGGAGCCGGCCTGCTCTTCATCACGCACGACCTCGCCGTGGTCAGCAACATGACCGAAGACGTCGTGGTGCTCAGGGACGGCGACGTGCAGGAGCAGGGGCCGACCAGAGCGGTCTTCACCAGACCGCGGTCGGACTACACCCGGATGCTGCTCAAGGCGACCCCGCGACTGGCAGACGACCGGCTCTCCCCGGAGACCACCACCAGCATCCCCGTTCCCGGCTCGCGGAGCAGGGACCCGTGGGAAGGAGCGAAGTTCTGATGACCGAGGCATCCACCCCCCTCCTCGAGACGCGGTCGCTGCGCAAGGAGTTCCCGGTCGGCAGGGGACTGCGGAAGTCCTCCTTCGCGGCGGTCGACGACGTCTCGATCACCGTCGGCCGTGGCTCGACCCTCGCCGTGGTCGGCGAGTCGGGATCGGGCAAGTCGACGCTGGCGCGGATGTGCGGGATGCTGCTGGAGCCGACCTCCGGCAGTGTGCATCTCGCCGGCGAGGAGTACACGGCGTCCGCCGCGCCCGCCCGGATGAAGCACTTCCGGAAGAACGTGCAGTTCGTGTTCCAGGACCCGTACTCGAGCCTGAACCCGCGGCACACCGTGGAGGAGATCATCACCGCGCCGCTGCGCTATCAGTCGCTGAACCCCGGACGGGACCTGCGCGGGTTCGCGCAGGACCTGATGGACAGGGTCGGTCTGAATCCGGATCACATCGACAGGCTGCCCTCGCAGTTCTCCGGAGGGCAGGCGCAGCGCATCGGCATCGCCCGGGCGATCGCCTGCAGGCCGGAGCTCGTCATCTGCGACGAGGCGGTCTCGGCTCTCGACGTCTCGGTGCAGGCCCAGGTGCTGCGCCTGCTGGTCGACCTGCAGCTCGACTACGGACTCAGCTACATCTTCATCACCCACGACCTCTCGGTCGTGCGGCTGATCGCCACCGACATCGTCGTGATGCGTCAAGGGCATCTCGAGGAGACGGGCACCGCAGAGCAGGTGCTCGACCGTCCGGAGGCGCAGTACACGAAGGATCTCATCGCGGCGGCGCCGGAGTTCCCGGCAGATTGGAACATGTCATGACCTCGCCTTCCGGCATACAGCAGACCGACGCCGATCGGCGTGTCCGAGCGCTGGCAGAGGAGGAATGGACCTGGCGCAAGGCGGAGTTCGGCAGTGCGATCAGCTGGATCGACGACGAGGTCGCCGATCGCCTTCCGTCCGTCGCCCCCGCGGCGCAGGAGGCGCGGGCCGAGCACTGGCGGGCGTTCCGCGCGCAGCTCGATGAGATCCCGCGCTCCGAGCTGTCCGCCGTCGGCCGGGCGGACCTCGACGTCCTCGCGTACCAGACCAGAATCGGTCTCGACCAGATCAAGCATCGGCAGCACGAGGCGCCGGCGAACTCGGACAGCTCGCCCTGGAACGAGCTCATCGACGGCGCGCGGCGCGACTACGCCACGCTCGAGCAGGCCGACGCCTATCTGTCCCTTCTCGACGGCATCCCGCAGTACCTCGACGAGATCATCGCGAACATGCGGGCCGGCATCGCCCGCGGATTCGGGCCGACCCGCGTCACCATGGTGGGCCGGGACGCCACCGCGCGCTCCGTCGCGGACGACGAACCGGGCAACGCCTTCCGCCGGATCTTCGCGACCCTGCCGGCGCGGCTGGGTGCGGAGGCGGTGGCGGAACGCCGAGCCGCAGCGCAGCGGATCGTCGACGACGCGATCATCCCGGCGTACGCGAAGCTCGCCGACTTCCTCGCGGAGGAGTACCTGCCGAACCTGCCGGAGGAGGTCTCGAGCGTCGCCCGCTACGGCGAGGAGTACTACGCCGACCAGCTCTACGAGTTCACCACCACGACGCTCACGCCGCAGGAGATCCACGAGCGGGGACTGGCGGCCGTCGCCGGCATCCTCGCCGAGATGCGGGAGATCTCGCACCGGCTCGGTCACGGTGACGACCTCGACGGCCTGTTCGCCTTCCTGCGCACGGACCCGCAGTTCTACGCGCGGACCCCGCAGGAGCTGCTGAACGAGGCGGCCTGGCAGGCGAAGATGTTCGACGGCGTCGTGGGCAAGTGGTTCGGCGTGATCCCGCGATCCCGGTTCCGCATCGAGGAGCCGCCGGCGGACCTCGCGCCGTTCTACACCTTCGGGCGCGGTGGGCTCGGCCTCTACGTGCTCAACACCTACCCGCTCGACCAGCGGCCGCTGTACTCGCTGATGGCCCTGACCCTGCACGAGGCGGCGCCGGGGCACGCGTTCCAGGTGGCGCACGCGCTGGAGAACCCGGGGCTCGCCGACTTCCGGAAGAAGTCGTACATCTCGGCGTTCGGCGAGGGGTGGGCGCTGTACACCGAGCGGCTCGGCGTCGAGATGGGCATGTACCGCAGCGACTTCGAGCTGCTGGGGATGCTGTCGTTCCAGATGTGGCGGGCGGTGCGGATGGTGATCGACCCCGGGCTGCACGCGCTGGGCTGGACGCGCGAACAGGCGATCGCCTACCTGCGCGATCACACCGCGATCGGCGAGCACGAGGTCGTCACCGAGGTCGATCGTTACATCGCCTGGCCCGGGCAGGCGCCTTCCTACGCGCTCGGTCAGGCTCTCATCGAACAGCTTCGCCACGAGGCGGAGCAGGCGCTGGGGGAGGACTTCAGCCCTGCGGACTTCCACGACGCCGTGCTCGATCTCGGCAGCGTTCCGCTCGAGGTGCTCGAGCGCGAGATCCGGGTCTGGATCGATCAGCGCTCGGCGGCGAAGGCGGATGCCCGATGACCGCGCCGATCGTCGTCATCGAGGACGTGCTCGTCGTGGACGCCTCGCATCCGGCGGGGGAGCGCGCGACCGTCGAGATCCGGGGCGAGCTGATCTTCGAGGTCCGTGCCCCCGGTGGCGACGTCCCCGACGGGGCGACCGTGATCGACGGGCGAGGGCGCACGCTGGTGCCCGGCCTCATCGACGCGCACTTCCACGCCTACGCCTCGGAGTTCGACGGTTTCGGCATCGACTCGAGCCCGACGAGCTTCGTCGCGCTGCAGGCAGGGCGCAAGCTGGGCGACGCGCTCCGTCGCGGGTTCACGACCGTGCGAGACGTGGCCGGCGGAGACCACGGACTCCGCCGCGCGATCGAGAGGGGGGTGTTCGACGCCCCGGACTATTTCTACACCGGCCCGGCGCTCAGCCAGACCGGCGGGCACGGCGACAGCCATCACCCCGGCGTCGAGGCCTGCGCGGGGCACCAGCACATGGGTGTCGTCGTCGACGGCCCGGTCGAGATCCGCCGCACCATCCGCTCGCACCTGCGCGACGGTGCGCACGCGATCAAGGTGATGGCGTCGGGCGGGGTCGCCTCGCACTCCGACCCGCTGCATGTCTCGCAGTTCTCGCACGAGGAACTGGCGGCGGCGGTCGACGAGGCGCAGCGGTTCGGCACCTACGTCACCGCGCACGCGTACACCTCGGATGCCGTGCAGCGGGCGATCGCGGCCGGCATCGCAGGCATCGAGCACGGCAACCTGATCGACGCCGAGACCATCGACCTGATGGTCGAGGCGGACACCACTCTGGTGCCGACCCTGATCGCCTACGAGGCGATGGATCGCCGTGGTGCGCGCGTCGGGATGTCGGACGATAACCGGCGCAAGAACGCCGTCGTGCTGGAGAAAGGTCGTGCGGCCACACGGCTCGCCGCCGACCGGGGAGTCAGGGTGGGCTTCGGCACCGACCTGATGGGCGATCTGGACGACGAGCAGCTCGCCGGGTTCCGGATCCACGTCGAGGTGCTCGGCGTCGCGCGGGCGATCGTGTCGGCGACAGCCGTGAATGCCGGGATCATGGGGCTCGACGACCGCGGGCGCGTAGAGCCGGGGCTGCGTGCGGACCTCGTGCTGCGCGAGGGGAACGTCCTGGAGCATCCCGAGGTGATGTGGACCGAGGACGCGGAGCGTGTCGTGCTGCGCGCAGGACGCGACATCCGCACGACGGGACCGGAGTACCAGCGGACCGGATGACGCAGTCTCCCTCGCGAGGCGCCCCGACGGTGCGCCTCGCGAGGGAGCGCAGCGGACGAGACGAAACGATTCAGGTCCGCCAGTGACGTCACGACGTCTCGCCTCGCCTCCGGCTCCTGAGCGAGCGGATCGGAAGGGCGCTCAACGACCGGGGAAAGTCAGACCACGAGCCCGCCGCGCACCACCGCGACGCGCGCGTTCTGCTCCCAGAGCGCGGAACCCTCCAGCGGGTCGGATGCCAGCAGCACGGCGTCTCCGTAGGCGCCGACGTCCAGATGCCCGAGCGCCTCATCGCCGATCAGCTCGGCGTTCACGGCGGTCATCGAGCGCAGCGTCGCGGCGGCGCCGGATGCTTCGACCTGCAGCCGCACGCCGGCGAGCTGGTCGTCCTCGAGGTCGCCCATCAGGTCGCTGCCGAAGCCGACGCGCACGCCGGCCTCGTGCGCGAGGCGCACGGCGTCCTGTCCCTTCGTCAGCACCTCGGTGTTCTTCGTGAGCGAGGTCGCGTTCAGGCCGATGGATGCTCCGCGACGGTCCATCGCGTCGTAGGCGGCGAGCGTGGGAACAAGGAAGGCCCCGGCATCCGCCATCAGCCCGGCGGTCTCGCTGTCGATGAGGTTGCCGTGCTCGATCGAGCGGATGCCGGCGGCGATCGCGTGCTGAACGGCCTCGGACGAGTAGGCGTGCGCGCAGACGTAGCTGCCGCGGCGGGTGGCCTCCTCGACGACGGCACGCAGCTCCTCCTGCGAGTACTGCGGCACTCGGATCGGGTCGGTCAGCGAGAACACTCCGCCGGAGGCCATGACCTTGATCGCGTGGGCGCCGGTGCGCAGCCGGTTCCGCACAGCGAGTCGAAGGGCATCCACGCCGTCGACGACCTCGCACATGTGTCCGTGTGAGAAGCAGACGTCCACATGGGCGGCGCGCGGGTCGCCGTGGCCACCGGTCTGGCTGAGTGCAGGGCCGGTGAAGTGGTACCGGGGCGACGGGAACAGGTCGGCGTCGATCGCCTGCGCGAGCCCGATGTCGCCGCCGGCGACGTCGCGCACGGTCGTGAAGCCGCGATGCAGAGCCTTGGTCAGCCGGGCGGCGCCGTTGATGGCGGCGTAACTGAGCGGGCCCCGCTCGTTCTCGAAGCCGTCCATGCTCGTCGCGTAGGCGTGGAAGTGGGCGTCGATGAGTCCGGGGACGAGCCAGCGTCCGCTGCCGTCCAGCGTCGCGGCATCCGCTGCCGGGACCGCCGTGACGCGCCCGTCGGTGATGTGCACGTCCCGGGGCGCGAAGCCCGCGCCGTCCCAGACCTGTGCTCCGGTGATGGTGATCGATCCTGTGCGCATGATGCTGCCTTTCAACGCAGGCTGAAGCCGTCGGCGACCGGGTCGCCCTCGTCGAGTTCGAAAGTCGACGCACCCACACGGTACGCGTTGCCACGGACCTCGGGGATGACCCCGTCGGCCGTGTGCTCGGCGATCGTGGCGAGGAACCGGGTGCCGATGATCGAGTCGTGCGTCAACGTCTCGCCCTCGCCGAGCTCGCCGGTGGCGGCCAGCAGCGCGACGCGCGCGGCGGTGCCGGAGCCGCACGGGCTGCGGTCGACCTCGCCGTCGGCGAAGACGGTGACGTTGCGCTGGTGCGGTCCGGCGAGGGTGCTGCCGAGGTCGTCGAACAGGATGGTCCCGTAGACGCCCGAGAGCCGGGCATCCGCCAGCTGTGCCGACGGGTGCTCGTTGAGCGCCCACTTGATCTCGCGGCCGATCGCGATCAGCTCCGCCGTGTTCTCCGGCGTCACCGACAGGCCGACGGCGGATGCCGGCAGCGTGGCGTACACGGCACCCCCGAACACCAGATCGACGGTCACGTCGCCTCGCGACGTCACCAACGGAATCCCGCGCGAGAGCACGCGTGACTCGACGTTGCGGAACACGATCTCCTCGATCCGCCCGCCGCTCTGCCGCACGCGTGCCTGCACGCGCCCGCTGGGCACGTCGATGGTCACGACGGTCTCGCCGTCGGGATCGGATGCCACGAGCCCGGTGCGCACGGCCCACGCGCCGAGCGCGATCGTGCCGTGCCCGCAGGCGGTCGAGAAGCCGTCCTTGTGCCAGAACAGCACGCCGAAGTCGGCACCCTCGTCGTCGGGCGGCGTGATGAACCCGCCGTACATGTCGTCGTGGCCGCGCGGCTCCAGACAGAGGAAGCGACGGATGCCGTCGGCCTCGCCGGTGATCGCCTCGACGCGGCGCTCGGCGACGGTCGTGCCGTGCGTGGGCACGTCCCGCACGATGCGGAACGGCTCGCCGGCGGTGTGCCAGTCCTCGGTGCTCCAGCGCATGGGGTCTCCTTCTCAGACGGCCAGCCGGGCGACGGCCAGGTCTTGCCAGCCCATGCCGCAGGTCTTCACGATGCGCGGGCGATCGGATGCCGCGGACACGGCCCCCGTGAACAACTCATGCTGCGTCACGAGGTCACCCTCGTGCAGGTCGCCGGTCGCGATCGCGCGGATCACGTCGCCCGCTTCGGCCAGGCCGACGCGGCGACTCTCCACGACGACCTGCGAGCGGCCGACCAGCGCGGGGTCGAGTTCCGCCTTCTGCGGCTCGTGCGATCCGATCGCGACCAGGGTCGCGTCGTCGCGGACCAGCTCGGCAGCGAACAGCGGTTCGGATGCCGTGGTCGCGCAGACCACCAGATCGGCCGAGCGCACGTCGGTCACCTCGCCGGCTTCGATCTGAGCCTCCGGTGCGAGCAGCCGTGCGGCCCGGACAGCCGCCATCGTGCGGTCTGTGTCGCGCCCGATCATCCGCACGGAGCGCAGCGGGCGGATCGCCTGCAGTGCTTCGACGTGCCGCACGGCCTGCGGCCCGGTGCCGAAGACGACCAGGTCTCCGGCATCCTTCTCTGCGAGCAGGTCGACGACGGCGGCCGACATGGCCGGAGTGCGCAGCGAGGTGAGCGCGGTGCCGTCGAGCACGGCGGTGGGGGCGAGGGTCTCACCGTCGAGAAGGATGTACAGTGCCTGGATGCGCTCCAGCCCGCGTGCCGGGTTGCCCGGCGCGACCGTGGCGAACTTCTGTCCTGCTGCGCCGTCGATGGCGGCGGGCATGAGCAGCAGCTGGCCGTGCGGCACGTCCTGGATGGTGCGGGGGAGGTCGCTCTCCGGGTCGTATCCGTCGCGCAGCACGTTCTGCAGAGCACGGATCGCGGCGGACATGCTCACGCGTTCTTCGATCTGCGCGGCAGCCACCAGAGTGAGGTCGGCGATGACATCGGGCATGGCATCCATCATAAGGGTAATATGTCACGTATTGCGCGGCGACGACGCCGTTCGCACCTCTTTCGAAGGGACAGCCGATGACTCTCGACCACGCGCACGCTCCGGCGGCGTCCTCCATGCCGGTACCTGCAGAGCGCGACCCGCGGATGCCGCGGCTCACGCTCTCGCCCGGATTCATCCGGTCGATGCAGAGCGGGTGGGGCGAAGCGGATCGCGCACCGCGGCTCACCCCTGGCACGGCGCAGGCCGCCGCCGCGCATCGAGACCGCCTGTCCGCCGCGCTGCCCGGGAAGCGGATCGCGGTGGCCGCGGGGCGCGCTCCGATGCGCGCGAACGACTCGGCGTACGAGTTCCGCGCCGACAGCGACTTCCTGTGGCTCGTGGGCGCGGCGATCGAGGATGCCGTGATCGTGCTGGACCCGGCGTCGGGCGGGCACCTGGCCACGCTGTACCTGCCCGCGCCGTTCCGGCCGGGCGACGACGGATTCTTCGGTTCGGCGCTGCACGGCGAGCTGTGGGTCGGGCCGATGCCGGGTCTGGCTGAGTACGCGGAGGCGCTGGACGTGCGCACCCGGCCGATCGAGGAGCTGGAGGTGGATGTCGCGACGCTGCGCGCCGGTGTCTCCGTCCTGGACCTGCCCCGCTCGGAGGAGCTGGCGCGCACGCTGTCCGAACTGCGCATGTTCAAGGACGAGTGGGAGATCGCCGAACTGCGCGCTGCGATCGACGGCACCGTCGACGGGTTCGCCGCGACCGTGGCCGAGATCCCGTCGGCCGTGCGCTGGGGCGGCGAGCGCTGGCTGCAGGGAACCTTCGACCGGCACGCCCGCACCGTCGGCAACGGGGTGGGGTACACGACCATCGTCGGGTCGGGCGCGCACGCGCCGATCCTGCACTGGGTGCGGGCCGACGGGGCGGTCGATCCCGAGGCGCTGCTGCTGCTGGACATGGGGGTGGAGCGGAACTCCGGGTACACCGCCGATGTGACGCGCACGTTCCCGGCATCCGGTTCCTTCACCGCTGTGCAGCGGCAGGTGCACGACCTCGTCGAGAGATCGCACCGCGCGGGCCTCGCTGCCGTCGGACCGGGCCGGCCGTGGAGCGACTTCCACGTCGCGTCGATGGAGGTGCTCGCTCAGGGCCTGCACGACTGGGGTGTGCTGGACGTGTCGGTCGATGAGGCGATGTCGCCCGACGGACAGCAGCACCGCCGGTACATCGTGTGCGGCGTGGGTCATCACCTCGGCATCGATGTGCACGACTGCTCGGCGTCGTCCTATGCGGCGTATCAGGGTGCGCAGATGCAGGAGGGGATGGTGCTGACTGTCGAACCCGGCCTGTACTTCCACTCCTTCGATGAGACCCTTCCGCCCGAGCTGCGCGGAATCGGCGTGCGGCTCGAGGACGACCTGCTGGTCACGGCGACGGGCAGCGAGGTGCTGTCGGACGGCATCCCGATCGACGCCGACGGCATCGAGGAGTGGATGAAGGGCGCGGCGGCGCGCTGAGGATCAGCGGCCGGCGCCGGTGATCGTGTTGAACGACAGCACGATGATCATCGCGTTCATGAAGAAGCTGAGCACGGAGTGCACGGTCACCAGCCAGCGAGTGCGGGTGCCGAGCACGCTCACGTCGGATGCGGCGAACGTCGTGCCGACGGTGAACGCGAAGTAGACGTACTCGACGAGGCCGGGGCTCGGTGTCTCCGGGAAGCTCAGGGTGCAGTGCGAGGAGCGCAGCTGCTGGTTGAGGTACAGCTGGGCGAAGCCCCAGTGCAGGAAGCCCCAGGCCAGCAGCATCGCCCAGACGCCGACGAGCTTGACGTACCAGCCGAGCTCCGAGTCGGAGCCCAGCACGATCACGTTCAGAGCTGCGGTCATGCCGATGAGCGTCGGGATGATCGTGAGGACGACGATGACAGGGCCGCGCGCCTGTTCGAACCAGCGCGGGGTGTCGTCCTCGTCCGAGGCGGATCGCGGGGCGCGCGAGCGGACGGCGAGGTAGACGACCGTGCCGAGGGCGTAGAGCGTGCCGAAGACGCACCACCAGCTGAGCAGATCCATGCTGACGTCGACGAGCCCCGCGACGCCGATGCCGGCCAGGACCAGTTGCCATCCCCAGTTCGCCACCCAGGACCACGCGGAGGTCAGGGTGCGGCGCCTCGGCCGGGCCTTCCTCGGTACGGACGACATGGCATCACCCTAGTGCGGGGCGACCGCTCGATTCGCGCGCAGCCCGCACAGTGTCGTAAGCTTGTCCGCGGTGACGTGTCCGAGCGGCCGAAGGTGCAACTCTCGAAAAGTTGTGTAGGGTAACCCCCTACCGTGGGTTCAAATCCCACCGTCACCGCCAGATGATCAGGACTCCCGAGACGCTGTCTCGGGAGTCCTGATCGCTTAACGGCGATGTCAGCCGCGAGGGACTCAACTCCCCTCGTGACGTGTGCGCCGGGCCAGGCTCGCGAGGGACCCGAACGGTCGTTCAGGCTCCGATGCAAGAATGGCATCGTGACCTCGCCCCGCTATGTTGCCGTTGATTCCGTCTTGGCCGGGTTCGAGCAGTATCTGGAGCTCGAACAGGGTGACGACGGACTGTGGTGGGTGACTCGCCAGGTTGATGTGCATGCTGACGGATCGTGGCGCTATGGGCGAGGGGCGTTGTCTGAGGACGAACGAGGGATGCTCTCGGACCGCCCGAGCTCTGATGCCGAGCTGGCCGACGATGAGTTCTCCACGACCATTTCGGGCCGAGAGTTTGAGGAGATCTGGCAGGCTGCGGCGCGGCTTTAGTCGCGAGATCTGTGGATCGAGTTCACGGCGTCACCGTGAGCGTTGTGGCGATGGCGTCCTCGCCCTCGAAGCCTCCGGTCGAGGCACTCGCCAGATCCAGAACCGGCGTGAGGTGCCTGATGGGCCGGGCAATGGGTTGAATTTCCACTGTCACCGGCAGATCTTCGTTCCGGCTCTGGCCATGATTCCGACCGCACCGGTAGTGTCATGAGCGCTACGCGCCCCTACCGCGCCGTCCCGCTCGACCGGAGAATCATGAGACTCAGATCACGTCATGCGCTGGCCATGTCGACCGCGATCGCGCTGGGGTTCGCGGGGGTGTCGCCGGCCGCCGCCGTCGCTGCCGCGCCCGCTTCTTCGCCCGTTTCCGCGGGCCAGGGGGTGGCGGCCACCGCCGCACCTGCGGCGACGGCCTTCGTGATGCCGCTTTCGGCGAAGTCGTACACCGTCTCGGCGTGGCACGGTCCGCGCTGCATGCCGATGCCCGGCGCCAGCACGTCGCACGGCGGCGTCGACCTTGCGACGAAGGACGGTTCGCCGATCTACGCCGTCGCAGCAGGCGTCGTCACGGCCACCGTCTCGGGGTCCAGCTCGGTCGCCGGGCACATCGACATCCGTCACACCGTCGGCAAGGCGACGTACACGACGAAGTATCTGCACATCTGGTCGGCGACGACGCACGTGAAGGTCGGTCAGGTCGTCACGGCCGGGCAGCGGATCAGCTCCGTGGGCATGAGCGGAAACTCCACCGGCCCGCATCTGCATCTGGAGCTCTGGGAGAACGCGGCGGGCGGGGACAAAGCGCTCGATCCGGTCCCCTGGCTGAAGAACCGCAGCGTCGACCTGGCAGGGCAGGCCACCGCGATCACCGCCAAGACGGCACCCAGCACGTGCACCTACTACACGACCGGAGCGGTGAACCTGCGCGCAGGAGCCGCGACCGCGACGGCCGTCGTGGCGAATCTCGCCGCCGGCACCATGGTCACTGCTGTGCCGGGCCAGGTCACCAACTCGTTCCTGCCCGTCAAAGCAGGTTCACGCAACGGATGGATCGCGAACTGGTTGCTCAGCCCGACCCGCCCCGTTGTCCCGACGCCCACCCCGACGCCGACTCCGACGCCCACCCCGACTCCGGTTCCGAAACCGACGACCCCGCCGAAGCCGGCTCCGGCTCCTGCAGGAAGCTCCTCATCGGCGACCACCTACAAGACCACGTCGGCGGTGAACCTGCGGCCCACGGCGTCGACGAGCAAGAAGGCGCTGCTGACGATCCCGAAGGGGAAGAGCGTCGGTAAGGTCCTGGCGTCGAGCGGTTCCTGGCGAAAGGTGACGTACGCCGGAAAGACCGGCTGGGTGCACAATGACTACCTCACGAAGTCGACCGCGGCGTCCGCTGTGCCGAAGGCGATCACCTACAAGACCACGTCGGCGGTGAACCTGCGGCCCACGGCGTCGACGAGCAAGAAAGTGCTGCTGACGATCCCGAAGGGCAAGAGCGTCGGCAAGGTCCTGGCGTCGAGCGGTTCCTGGCGCAAGGTCATGTACGCCGGAAAGACGGGTTGGGTGCACAAGGACTACCTCGCGAGGAACTGACGCCCCACTCGACGCAGTCGAGGTGCCCGCCCGACCGAACGACGATCTCGCGAGCCGAACGGCCCCGGAAACGGCGAAAGTAGGCTCGAACCATGACCGACGACGTTCGCAATGTGCAGGAAGCCCTTTCGACGATCACGGAGCACTGGCAACCGCATCGCCTTACAAGCATCAATGATTACGACGTCAAGGTGGTCAAGCTGCAAGGCGAGTTCGTCTGGCACACGCACCCCGATACCGACGAACTGTTCATGGTGGTCTCCGGTCAGCTGACGATCCAGCTGCGCGACCGAGATGTGGTCTTGGACCCTGGCGACGTGTTCGTCGTGCCGCGTGGCATCGAGCACTGCCCGAAGGCGACCGAAGAGGTCCACGCCATCCTGTTCGAACCCAAGGGAACCATCAACACCGGCGATGCCGGCGGCGAGATGACGGCGTCGCTGCGGGAGCTCGAATGAGGTTCCAGCCAGGCTGGACCGCGTGAGGGTCGTGTTCATGTGCGGGCCGGCGGGGTCGGGGAAGTCGACCGTCGCGCGGCGGTTCGAGTAGGAGGGGTTCGTGCGGCTGCCCTTCGACGGCTTCGAGCCCCCCTGCAGCCGAGGAAGGGCCACTGGCGACCTGCCGCGTCTCCGCGTAGTCAGTCCGCCAGCGGCCCGTTTCCGTCACCGGTAGTGCGGATACGCCGGATACACGTACCCGCCGGCCCAGAAGGGCATCACCCCGTAGTACTCGAGGATGCCGCCGTAGTTCTCTCTCCGGCGGACCAGCTCCGGGTCGTAGACCGGGGCGCCGGCGACTTGCTCGCGAGTCGGGTCGATGCGCACCTCGTCGTCCGTGATCGAGGTGACGGCGTCGACTGGGATGAGCGTTGTGTCCTGTCCGATGCCGAGGAAACCTCCCGAGGCCACCTCGATGAAGCGGACCCTGTCCTCTTCTGCGTCGAACAGCAGGTCCTTGACCTTGCCGAGGTCCTCGCCGTCGCGGTCCCGGACAGTGCGGCCGCGGATGTCCTCGTCGGGACGGCGCACGATCTCCTCTGTCTCGCTGAGCTTGAACAGGGTCCCTGGTGCCTGCGCGTTCATGATGTCTTCTCCTCTCGGGCGCGATCCTGGGCTCCGGCCCCTCGGTCACACGCTCGTATTGCGACCGCTGATCACGCGGATCAGGAACGCGATCAGCGCGATCGCGGCGACGATCAGAGCGACCCAGAGCAGCCAGTTCAGCGCGGCGTTCAGGCCGGAGAAGATGGCGACGATCACGGCGATGACGATGATGATGACGAGAGCGATGTTCATGATGAGCTCCTTCTCTTGAGATGCAGCGCAGACGATTCGTGCGGCGCTGCATCACTGACACTGCCATCGTTCCCACCCGCAGTCGTGGGGGTTGACGAGCCCACGAGCGCGATGCTATTTCCGCGCCGGATGCCGTCGCCGACGGCGCCGTTCGTGTCAACCCCCTTACGTCTTCCGGCGGCCGCGCGCAGGCTGACGCGGAACCTGAAGGGACCAAGAAGGAGGCATCATGCCACGCGGACGCGGTTCGAACAGCCTGAAGGACCCGGAGCTCTACGAGGAGCTCCGAGACGACGGAGCATCCAAGGAGAAGGCGGCGCGCGTCTCCAACGCAGCAGCACGCGACGGCCGGAAAGCCGTCGGGAAGCGCGGTGGCGAGGCGGACGACTACGAAGACCGCAGCGTCGACGAGTTGCGAGCCAGGGCCAAGGACCTCGGGATCACGGGATATTCCGGCAAGCACAAGGCGGAGCTGATCTCGATGCTCCGCAGCCACTGAGAAAAGAGGCTCGACCCCGCAGTCCACGAACGGGCGGACCTCATCCCCACGCCCGCGGCGCGGTCACTCCTCAGGCGCGCCGATGCGCAATTCGTCGGTTGTGGGGCCGTCGCCGCTATCCGGCGGTTCCGGAACGACGTAGAGACCGCCGGGCGAGTTCGCTGTGAAGGCCAGCGCCTCGACCCAGCCTCGATTGATCGAGGGCTGACGGCCGCCGTAGAACTTGAACACGAGGGAGCTGCCGGGATGAACCCACACCGTGGTGCGGCCGCCGCCGACGCTGGCATCCTCCCGCCAGCTGAACGGGAACGGCTCGCCTCGGCGCAGCTTCGCGGTGATCACGAGCTGTACATGCAGCAGAGCGCGATCCTCGATCTCGGTCTTGACGCCACCCTCGTAGATGAACTTGCCCACCGCCACCCCCAGTCATCCGGCCGGGCCCGGGGCTATCGGCATCCGGGTCCACGGCCTAGGTTAGGCGTTATGGGGCTTCTCTACTACGGCGGGGGCGCGGATCCGATCCAGATCGAAGACCGCGCGCTCGCGCATCTCAAAGTGGTGATCGCGACCAAGCTGCGGCGCAACGAGAGCTTCACCCTGTCATGGCGGCACCCGGAGGGAGACGAACCCGGCCGCTCGACGATCTGGTTGCATCCGTCGATCCCGCTGCGCTTCGTCTTCGACGACCCGGAACCGCCAGAGCTGCATGCCGAGTGGATCACCGCGATGGCGCACTCCGCGAACAGCAGCGGTGGCATCACCATGATTCCCGAGGACATGGCTTAGACCGATCGCGTTCGCGATGCAGGACGAATCAGTCCGCGCACCGCAGCACGAAGAACATCGCCGCCGGCGTCGAGTCGATGGACCCGGGCGAGGGCTCATGACGGGCAAGGCCCAGCCTGTCAACCCCCTGCCCAGGTCTGGGTCCCTTCCGTACCGTCGGTGCTCCAGTCACGGAAGGAGCAAGGACGATGACTCTCATGAAGGAGACCCTGACGAAGGATGTCATGACCTCCGGCGCGCGCTGTATCGGCGAGAACGACTCGCTCGCGACGGCCGCGAGATTGATGGCCGATCTGCAGGTCGGCTCTCTGCCGATCTGCGGTGAGAACGGCAAGCTGAAGGGCATGCTCACCGACCGCGACATCGTCGTCAAGGCGATCGCGAACGGCCATGACCCTGCGCAGACCACGGCCGGCGCGCTGGCCGAGGGACGGCCGTACATGGTGGATGCGGAGGACGATGTGCACCGCGCCCTCGAAGTGATGGAGGAGCATCAGGTGCGCAGGGTGCCGGTGATCGATGATCACGTGCTCGTGGGCATCATCGCGCAGGCGGACATCGCCCGGTCGATGGCGCCCCAGCAGACCGGGGAGACCGTAGAGCAGATCTCGCGCTGAGGACGGCACGTCGACCCGGGGTCGTGTATGAGGCGAGCCGGACGAAGAAGTGACAGACGATCGATGCTGGACAACGAGGAGAGGAGCGCATCATGAGCGCCGCAGACAAGATGAAGCACGCCGCCGAGGAGATGGCGGGCAAGGTCAAGGAGGGTGCAGGCAGGGTCACCGGCAGCGAGGAGCTTGAAACCGAAGGTCAGCTGGACCAGGTCAAGGCGGATGCGAAGCAGGCCGGCGACGCCGTGAAGGATGCGGTGAAGGATGCGGGCGAGCACGCCAGGGACGCCGCGAGGGACGCGACCGATCGCGGCTGAGCGGCCGCGAGATCCGGCACCTCGGGCGCGACACGCCCGGGGTGGGTGGCCCGATTTGCCAGAACGGCCGGATCCACGTAAATTATTACTTGTTCGCCCCAAGCGGTTGAGCGAAAGGCCGGAAGGCCCAGCTCCCCACCAAGCGGCGGACACACCACCTCCACTTCACTTCCGAGTGAACGGCACACGTGCCACGGAGCGTGGAAGAGATCAACTGCTCTGTTGAGACGGCTGCGAGGCCCGACTTCAGATGCGTCCGATCCTTGAGAACTCAACAGCGTGCACTTGTCAAATGCCAAATAACCTCGCCTCGGCTTCGGCTGGGGGAGATTCCTTTGGATCAAAGTCCAACTCTTTTTGGGTTGGCGTATGGATGATGTCAGCAATGATTGAACCATTTTGGTCATGATTGAACTCGCTGCCTTCTGGTCTTTTTCCGGCTGGTTGGTTTGCATCTGTTTTTTACGGAGAGTTTGATCCTGGCTCAGGATGAACGCTGGCGGCGTGCTTAACACATGCAAGTCGAACGATGAACCTGGA
>NZ_JBHVJW010000003.1:0-506250 GCF_042798735.1 Microbacterium sp. NPDC057741
GGTTACGGTGAGCTGACCACGGGTCTGAAGCAGGCTGTGGATGGTATCAACGACATGTCGGAGTCGCTGCTGGGCATGATGCGTGCGATCCAGGACCTGGATCAGCAGCTCGCCGGCAGCTGAACCACACGAATGTCGTGAAGGCGTCGCTCACTGCGAGCGACGCCTTCAGCCACTCACATCCACTAGGGGAAGCCGATGGCGGACGGAATCTGGGTCAAGTACACCGAGTTGAGCCATATCAATGATCAGCTGAAGTCGATCGTCTCAGAGCTCGAGGAAGCCGGAGAGCGCACGGACGCCGTCGAGGAAGCGGTCGGCTCGCCGTACGGCCTGACGCGTCTGCGAGACAGGGTTCACGACTTCGAGGGCCGCTGGAATGACAAGCGCAAAGAGCTGATGACCGACATCGACAAGGTTCAGCAGCACGTGCAGGGCGTCCTGGACGGCCTGGAGAAGTGGGACGACGAGACCGCATCCAAGATGGAGATCGACGTCACCGCCGAGAACGCTCCGCGGCGCACGGCCTGATCGGAGGAAGGACCGACATGTACTCTCCGAAAGGCCGATGGGTCGAAGAACTCGAAGGCGATTCCGCAGCCATCCGCCGACGTGGCAACCAGATCACCCGGCTGGGCGGACAGATGTCGCACAGCGCGTCATTCCTGCAGTCACTCGCGGGTCAGGCCGACGGTATGAAGGGCGAAGCTGTCGACAAGCTGCGCGAGGTCGTCGGTGACTCGTACAAGCAACTCGGCCAGGCCGCCGACCTCTACGCGCCAACAGGGCCGATCTTGGTCGACTACGCCGATGAGCTGAGCGGTTTCCAGACCATCATCCGCACTCGCGTACAGGACTGCAACGATGCGAAGTCCGGCTACGACGATGCCCCCGGCTACCGTGAGGGAGCCCGTCCCTTCTGGGCTCAGCCTGCGCCTTGGCGCAGCGACGAGGAGAAGGAGCAGATGGGTGACCAGAACGACGTGGACGACCGGGCGAAGGAGCGGCTGCATGAGGCCTATCAGGATGCGCTGAAGGCCTTCGACCACGATGTCGACTCCTGGGAGGAGGTCTTCGACAGCACGGCCGGCAAGATCGAGGACGGCTTCAAGGGCAAGATCAAGGACGGCTTCTGGGACAACGTCGACGGCGTCGTCTCGGTGATCGTCACGGTGCTGCAGTACGCGGGCATGGTGATTGCGATCGCCGCGATCATCATCGGCGGCCCGATCATCGGTGCGATCGCCGCGGTCGTCGCCGTCGCCACACTCGCACTGGTCGCCTACCAGTTCTTCCGAGGTGATGCGAGCGGTTGGGATCTCGCCCTGGCCGTCGTCGCCGTCATACCGTTCGGCAGCCTCGGGAAGTTCGCGCAGGGCAAGTCGGGTGTGGTGAGCATCCTCGGCGACACGTTCAAGGCGTTCAAGCCGTCCACCTATTCCGCCGCGGCCGGACAGCTGCGGAACATGTCGATGGCGAGCCATTTCGCGGGCGGAGGCTTCAAGGGGTTCCTGCAGGGCGGCCGGACCATGTGGGAACTGAGCAACCCGAAGGGGATCGGTGACATCGTGAGCCGGCTCATGCTCGGCAAGGACACGACGAAGTTGAGCGAGTTGGCGGAGAGCATGGCTGCGGGCGGCCGTGGCTGGCAGGCGTCGTCGATCGTGCCCGGCGCCTGGGAGTTCACGCACACCGTGCTGTACGCCCCGGTCACGACGATCGACAACGTCATGAAGCTGACCGGCAACCAGGACAAGGCACTCACCACGCAGTATCCGTGGCTGAAGGTGTTCAAGTGAGTGCGGCCGCGGGCGAGCGGATGCCGGGGGCCTGGCAGGTCACTGGCACATCGAGCGACGCCGGATGGATGCCGATCCCGACCGGCCTGGATACCGACGGCGCCGAGGCCTGGGTCGCGGCGAACACGGCGGCCATGCGCACCGAGTGGGGCGAGGACTGGTCGCCCGATGCGGAGCAGTTGATCCCCGCGATCATCGAGGCGGCGCCGGCGCGTCGTCGTGAGGAGGACTCACTCGCGTTCCTCCTCTGGGCGGGGCATCGGCCCCTCGGTGTCTTCGTGCACGTCGCCATCGGCACGCGCTCACCGGGAGACGCGCTGCCCGGTCCCGGGGACGGCGTCCTGTTCGAATCCAGCGGCCTCGGGCCAGGCGTCCTGGTTCCACGGACCGAGCAGATCGGCGACGCGTTCGTCGTGGGTTACGACACCGTGTTCGCCTTCGCCGAGGATGTCGTGCTGATCGTGTCGGTCGAGCCGACGTTCCAGGACCTGCTCGGGCTGGTCTCGCCTTCCGTGCAGCTGTTCATGGACTCCCTCGAACTCACCGGGCCGGATGGTACGGCGAGACGAGCGAACACGCCTGCGCTGCTCGAGGCGCAGGCCGTGAACACCTGGGTTGATAGCCTGGCGAGACCATGACTCCGGTTGCACGATGACTCTCGCTCACCCTGATGCGCAGTCCTGGGCGCGCGCTCGTTCCGCGTCGGATCGGCCCCGGCTCGGGATGCTGGAAGCCGTGGCCTTCCAGTCACACCCTGAGACCGTGGCGACGTTCGGCGACGACGGCGCGGCGGTCGCGGAGCTGCTCGGACGCAGGCAGCCCAGTGGCGGGCGCCGTGTGATGACGTGGATCGTCGGCGTCCTCGCCGTGCTCGGGTTCCTCGCGCCGATCTCCGGCGTCGCGGCGATCGGCGCCGACTCCTACTTGATCGAGGGATTTCCGGCATCCGTCTCGGTGCCGATCGCAATGGTGTCGTTCACGTTCGCGGCGATCGCCCAGCTCATCGCGATCGTGGTCTGGTGGCGTGCCGGGGCGTACTGGTCCGGGATGCTGTGCGGCATCGGCGTGGTGTCGGCGATCTGCGCCGGACTTGCACTGATCAGCATGCCGAACGTCGCCCGCCATGACGACTACGAGCTTCCGCCGTTCGCGCTCGGCACGGTCTGGGCGACGATGATCACCAGCATCCTGCTGATCGTATTCGTGCTGCTGCGCTTCCGAGTTCGCGTGCCGGAGCCGACGGATGCCGCCGTGCGTACGGTGCCCACGGTCACGGCCGCGCACTCGGCCGAGCAGGCGGTGCGTGCGCTCCCGGCCGACGAGCGGAACGTGATGGTCGCCGATCGGGACGCGGCCCTGCGCATTCTCGCCGGACGGGGGCTCATCGACGACGCTCTGCTCGGCCGCGCACTCGCCGCAGCCCCGGGAACGCTCTTCACACTCGACGGAGGAACATCCGCATGACCGATTCTCCCACCGAAGGAGCACAGGCCAGGGTCAGCCTGCGCGAAGCACTCGGCGGTGCGCCCGATCCCGACTTCGGGCTGGTGCTGCCCCCCGGGTGGGAGCGGCGGAGTGTCACGGATGCCGAGCAGACGCGCATGCTTTCGCAGATTCGCGGTCGGCTGATGGAGGCGCACCGCCCCGACCTGTACGCCCGGATGAGAGTGCTTGTCGGTGACGCCTTCGCGCAGATGCGCAAGGTGTCGACGGTCGCGATGTTCACCCCGGGGGACGCCCCGGATGCCGTGTTCATACCGGCATCCTTGACCGCATCGATCCAGCACGCCGACCCCGGGGAGAACCTCGACGGCTACGTGCGGTCGGCGATCCAGCGGGATGGAGCGACGCCGCTTCTGGGCGACAAGCGCGTGATGCGGGTCGAGCGCGAGACCACGGACACTCTCGACGGCGAGCAGGTGCTGGTCACGACCGTGGCGTACCTCACGCCGGTGCCCGGGAGCCAGCGGCGGCGCGCGCTGCTGCTGACCCTCGTGATCATGCGGCCCCTCGATGTGCCTGCTGATGACGCTCCCCTTGTGCAGATGAAGGCGCTGTTCGATCTGTGCGTCTCGACGTTGACCTGGTTCCCGCGCGGCTGAAGTGAGTGCCGGCTCGGGTCCGTTGGGCATCCAGGAGGACGACGGCTGGACAGCCAGTTGGAGCACGTCATGACCCCAGGGGACCCGCAGAGCTGGGCGAGAGCAGTCGAGAACCAGTCATTCCGCATCTCCGAGGTGGAGCGCATCGTCTTCCGCGCGCACCCCGAGGTGATACAGGCGATCGACGCCGATGAGGCAGACGATCACGCGCCGCGCCGCGGCAGTACATGGATGTGGATCCGGGTCGGTCTCGTCCCCCTGTTCGCACCGCCCGTAGTGGCGATGAAGGCCCTGTTCGACCTGTGCGTCTCCACGCTGACCTGGGTGCCCGCAGGCGCACGCTGAGGCGGTTCCCGGCATGGGTAGTTGTACCCATCGACTGTTTTTGAGGGTGTCTCGTAGGGTGGTTGTTGTCGGGCCGGTTCGGGTCCGGTCCAACCGTTTTACCGGAGGTGTTGACGATGGCCGATTTCGGTGCGTCTTATGCGGAGATGGAGCAGGTGGCGTCGTCGCTGTCGCAGGCTCGTGATGACATTCAGGGTCAGCTGGACACTCTGAAGGGGCAGGTGGACAACCTGTTGGGTGAGGACTTCAAGACGCAGCACGCGTCGGGCAAGTTCGGTGAGGGTTACGGTGAGCTGACCACGGGTCTGAAGCAGGCTGTGGATGGTATCAACGACATGTCGGAGTCGCTGCTGGGCATGATGCGTGCGATCCAGGATCTGGATCAGCAGCTCGCCGGCAGCTGACAGCCGAAGAGCGTTTCCGCACGGGCGGCCGGTGCCGATGGCGCCGGCCGCCCGTCGCATCCGAGGGGGAATGACATGTCGGACGACAGGGTGAGGGAAGCGCTCGACGGGCTGCGCGTGCGCGTGCCCGAGACTGCGGAGGATGCCGCGGCGCTTCGCGCCGAGGTGCAGGCGGCGGATGCTGCGCTCGGGGAGCTGCTGCGGCGCGCAACGACGCGGGACGGCGGAGCAGCATGACCGACGTCAGGATGGATCTCGACCGCCTGGAGTCCACCGCGCATACGGCCAAGGGGCTGGCGACGACCTTCGACGACGCCGAGGACTTCGCGGACGACATCGGCGGACTCACCGGTCACGGCGGACTCGCGGACAAGATCGAGGACTTCGGCGGCAAATGGGACATCGCCCGCGAGGCGCTGCGCGACAACCTGCGCTCGCAGGCCGACTTCATGCAGGCGATCGTCGACACCTTCCGTGACCTCGACGACAAGATGGCCCAGGACGGGGAGTAGAAGAGCATGAGCGTCCTTCCCGGCCAGCCGGCCGAACTGACCTCCCGTGCGGCGGGGCTCGTGGCATCCGCCGAGGTCATCCTCAGCGTCATCCAGGACCTGCGCGGCATCGTGCAGGACGACGAGGGCAAGGCCGTACGGGCCCTCTACGAGCAGAACGAGCAGATCTCGTCGGATCTCGAGCGGATCCATCCGCGCTACAAGGGCACCGCCGACGCGATCACCGAGTACGCGGTCGCCCTCACGGCGGCCCACGAGGATGCGCATCGCGCGCAGGACGACCTCGACGACGCGCTGGTCGCGCAGAGCCGCGCCGACCGCGCGCTCGAGGACCTCAACGATCGGGTGAACGCCGCGGACGACCCCGCGCCGTCGCTCACCGATCAGGTTCCCGGCGCGCAGCGCGCCGCCGACAACGCCCTCGCCGACGTCGGCTCGGCCTGTGCACGGATCGACGCCGCACGCGAGGCCATGGATGCCGCGGCCGAGGCGGCGATCCGCAAGATCGACGCCGCGATCGACTCCACCAACGAGGGGTTCTGGGACAAGGTCGGCGACTTCTTCTCCGACATCGGGGACTTCCTCTCCGGCATCGCCGACTGGGTCGACGACTTCCTTCAGGACGTCGTCAACCTGCTCAAGAAGATCGCCGACACCATCGTCGCGATCCTCGGGGCGCTCGTCGTGCTGCTCCTCATCGTCGCGATCGGGGCGCTCTTCGGCACGATCGGTCTCATCATCGGTGCGGTGATCGCAGGCGTCCTCGCCGCCTTCCTGATCTGGAGCGTGCTGTCCGACGTGCTGAAGGACACCCCGAAGGTGAGCGAGACGGACCCCTACGCGAACCCGGAGGACAAGCCGAACGATCCGACGCTGGCCACCGTGCTCAACGGCACCGGTGAGGTGGACGGGCTCGGCGGAGAGACCGACACGGTCGTCAAGATCACCAAGGTGCTGGGGCCCGACGGCTGGTACTACACCGTCACCCTGCCGAGCACGCAGGAGTGGCTGTCTCGGTTCGGCGATCAGGGGGCGGTGAACGACCTGGACAGCAACCTTGCGCTCATGCTGACTCCCGCGCTGCAGACGCAGTACGAGCGCGCGGTGCTGGATGCCATGGCGCAGGAGGGGATCGGCCCGGACGACCCGGTCATGCTCGTCGGGTTCAGCCAGGGCGGCATCATGGCCGGCCACCTCGCCGCGTACAACTCGGACTACAACTGGCAGGCAGTCGTCGCCTCCGGCGCGCCGATCGATCACATGCCCATCCCCGACGACATCGATGTGGTGTCGGTGCAGCACAACGGCGACCCGGTGCCTCGCCTTGACGCGATCGCCGGAGACTTCGACAGCGTCGAGCACGGATCGAACTGGACGTCGATCCGCGTCGATCCGCCCGACCCGAACCCCGTGCTCGGGGTGGATGCCGGAGCGCACAACGCGGACGATTATTCGACGACCTATCAGGACCACATCGCCGAGGTGCAGGCGAACCATCCCGACCTCGCGAACTTCTTCAACGAGGATGGGTACGTGGACACCTCCTACTACCACTGGACCGAATGATGGCGAAGAGACTGGGAGCCGCCGGGCGCGGGCTGTTCACCGTCGTGCTGGCAGGATCGCTCATGGGCGGCGCGCTGACCGGGTGCGGCGTCCCCCAGCAGACCCCCGACCATTCAGAGGAGGCGACCGTGGACTTCGGAGACGTGTCGAGCGCGGTGACGGAAGCAGTGCCCAGGGTTGTGGCGGTCCGTGATCCCGCGCGGTCCAAGAACGGCTTCGGATATCGGTTCAGCCTCGGATTGGTGACGGACTCCGCCGACCCGTTCACCCCCGAGGAGCTGGACGCGGTCGTGGAGGCGATCTGGAAGTCGCTGCCGTGGGAGCCGAACACGATAAAGCTCACCGCGGGAGCGGACACGGCCGACGGACACGAGATCGTCGACCTCCGGGCGGCGGCCGCCGAGCTCAGCCCACTCCGTGCCAACGATGCCGGCCAGGCCGGCGTCAGCCTGACCGGCATGAAGTCCCGCTACGGCGCCTGGACGGCGCCGAAGTGACCGCCACTGGATCTCACCTCCGACGCCGCCTCTTCGCTGTCACGTTGATGGGTGCGCTGCTGAGCAGCGCACTCGTGGGGTGCGGCGCCCTGAATGAGGCCATCAAGGCGGAGAAGGGGCCGGCGGACTATGGCGACGTGGCGGCTGCAGTGACGGAGGCGGTGCCGCGGGTCGTGGAGGTGGACGACCTCGGACGTTCGCGCAACGGGTTCGGCTACCGGCTCAGCGTCGGCTTCGTCACGGACTCCGCGGAGCCGTTCACGAGTGACGAGCTCGACGCGGTCGTCGAGACGATCTGGCAGACGCTGCCGTGGGAGCCGAACACGATCGAGCTGATCGCCGGGACGGCTGACGGTGAGGGTGTCGATCTGCGGGCCGCGGCCGAGGAGCTCGGCCCGCTGAGCGCCACCGAAGCGGGCCAGGCCGGTGTCAGTCTGACCGGCATGACCGACCGCTACGGCGACTGGAAGGCCCCCGAATGAGCCGCCCAGAACTGCGCTTCCGCCTGCCGGGGCGGTGGTTCTCGGTCGACCTCTCCAGCGAGGATGCCACTGCGGGATCCATCCGCCGGATCGCGAAGGACGCCGTCGGCGCCGCCGACGACCGCGCCGCCGAGCGTGCGCGGGTGCGTCGCGGGCTGGAGCAGGCCGTCGCGGCCGGTGCGCAGGGCGACGTGCGCGCGATCATGTTCGCGACCGAGATCGCCGCGGGCACACCGCTGCCGGTGACGCTGCTCGTGTTCGAGCCGGCCGACCTGCGGATGAGTCCCGCGATCGGCACCGCATCGCAGACGGTGCTGAAGGTCATGGCCGAGGCGCTGATGAGGATCGACCCGGTCGCGCACGCATCGATGATCGAGGTGCGCGGACCATCCGTCCAGGCGCTGCGCACGCACCGCGTGGAGCCCGTCCAGGACGGCACCGAGGCCGACGGGACCCTGAGGTTGACCGCCGACTACTGGATTCCGGTCCCCGGCACCAAGCAGATGGTGATGGCACGCTTCTCCACGCCGCTGGGCGAGCTGGAGAACATGATGTGCGCGCTGTTCGACGAGTTCGTCGCGGCGTCTTACTTCAATGCGGAGCATCCGCCGTCGCTGCGCGACGAACTGCTCGCCTCGAAGGGCTGACCGCGGTCTCAGCGCCCCGCGTCGGCGAGGTGGCGCGCGTGGTGGTTCAGCACCTTCACCATGATGCCGCGGCGGCGCAGCTCGGCGACGGTGCGGGTCTCCTCATCGATGTCGCGGCCCAGCGCGTGGATCGTCGCGACGACCAGCACGTCGCCGGGGACCAGGGTGTCGATCAGCCGGGCGAGGCGGTCGCCCCAGCTCTCCAGGATCTCAGGAGCCGGATGCCGGAACCCCTCGATCGGCACGCCGAAACGGGTGAGATCGTCACGCTGCTCGACCACGGACGGCATGCCGTCGCGGCTCACGACCAGGCCGACCAGCTTCGCCCCGTCGGGACGAGCGGACCACCAGTTGTCGTTCTGCTGCAGCTCTGTGAAGCACTTCGGGCACTGAGCGGCCGCGTGCGGCAGATTCAGTGGGCTGGTCAGCGCGTCCTCGATCGCCGCCGATCGCCCGGGGCTGCTCGTCACGTCGTCCATCGCCGTACCTCCTCCCCCTATTCTGCCTGACTCGCGGGAGAACGGCCGCCGCTCAGATCAGACCGAGGGCGCGCACCGCCTCGCGCTCGTCTGCGAGCTCTGCGACGGAGGCGTCGATGCGCGTCCTCGAGCGGTGGTCGATCTCCAACCCCTCGATGACCTGCCATCGGCCGCCGACGGAGCGCACCGGGAACGATGACACGAGGCCCTGGGGCACGCCGTACTCGCCACGCGACACGACGGCGGCGCTGGTCCACTCGGTGCCCCGCACCCAGTCGCGCGTGTGATCGATGGTCGCGCTCGCCGCGGAGGCGACCGAGGACGACCCCCTGACCTCGATGATCTCGGCGCCGCGCTTCGCGACTCTGGGGATGAAGGTGTCGTCCAGCCACGCGTCCACGTCGCCCACACGCTCGGCGAGGGCATCCGCCACGGGGCGACCTGCGACGGTCGCATGCGAGACGTCGGGGTACTGGGTCGCCGAGTGGTTGCCCCAGATCGTCACACCCCGAATGCCGGCGACCGGGGCGTCGAGCGCCGCTGCCAGCTGTGCTCTGGCCCGGTTCTCGTCGAGTCGGGTGAGCGCACTGAACTGCTCGGCGGGCACGCCGTCGGCCGCGGCCGCGGCGATCAGGGCGTTCGTGTTGGCGGGGTTGCCCACCACGCTCACGCGCACGTCCGATGCCGCATGCGCCGCGATCGCACGCCCCTGGGGCGCGAAGATGCCGCCGTTCGCCGCCAGCAGGTCGCCGCGCTCCATCCCCGGGCCGCGCGGCCGGGCGCCGACCAGCAGTGCGAGGTTCGCGCCGTCGAAGCCCACCGATGCGTCGTCGGTGACCTCCACGTCGTCGAGCAGCCCGAATGCGGCATCCTGCAGTTCGAGAGCCGCGCCCTCGGCCGCCTTCAGACCCTGCGGGATCTCCAGCAGTCGCAGCCGGACGTGCTCGTCCGGGCCGAGCAGGTCGCCCGCCGCGATGCGGAAGAGCAGTGCATAGCCGATCTGTCCGCCGGCTCCGGTGAGGGTGATGGTGGTCGCCATGGAATGAGCCTATGCCGTATGCGCAGAGCAGGTCCCGCGGTACGTTTTCCCCATGACGTTCAATCCCGATGCCGACATCTCCGGCAACAAGACGCGCCGGCGGGGGCGGACGACGGCGATCGCCGGCGGCGGCGCCGTCGGCATCGTCGCGATCATCGCGCTGCTCGCCGGGCCGCTGTTCGGCATCGACCTGTCCGGTCTGGTCGGCGGCCTCTCCGGCGGGGAGCAGCAGCCTGCGGCATCCGACGGCGGCACGCTGACGGAGTGCAAGACCGGCGAGGACGCGAACACGAACGACGACTGCCGCATGGCCGGCGCCGAGGTCGTGCTGAACGACTACTGGGCGCAGCACGTGAAGGGCTACGTCGCGCCGACGATGAACGTCGTCGACGGGCAGACATCCACCCAGTGCGGCACCGCGTCGAACGCGGTCGGTCCGTTCTACTGCCCGCCCGAGCAGGGCGTGTACCTCGATCCGACCTTCTTCCAACTGATGAGGCAGCAGTTCGGGGCATCCGCCGAGGGCCTCGCGCAGCTGTACATCGTGGGCCACGAGTGGGGGCACCACATCCAGAACATCACCGGCACGATGGACAAGTACCCGAACAACGGCACGGGGCCTTCGAGCAACGGGGTGCGCACCGAACTGCAGGCGGACTGCTACGCCGGAGCCTGGCTCGGCGACGTCACCGAGCAGCGAGACAAGAACGGCAGACCCTACCTCGAGAAGCCGACCGAGACGCAGATCAAGGATGCCCTGAACGCGGCGTTCACCGTCGGTGACGACCACATCCAGGAGCAGTCCGGCTTCGTCAACCCGGAGAGCTTCACGCACGGCACCAGCGCGCAGCGCCAGGCGTGGTTCGCCGACGGGTACAAGAACGGCCTCGGCGTGTGCGACACCTTCTCGGTGCCGGGGAACAAGCTGTAGCCCTCGCGGCACTAGGTTGAAGGGGACGCAGTCCGAACGACCGGGGGGTTGAAGGATGGATCTGGACGCGCTGTATCCGCCGATCGAGCCGTACGGCACCGGCGAGCTCATCGTGGGCGACGGCAATCGCATCTACTGGGAGCAGAGCGGAAATCCCGATGGCAAGCCCGTGGTGTTCCTGCACGGCGGGCCGGGCAGCGGCACCTCGCCGTGGCAGCGCCGGTTCTTCGACCCCGAGGTCTACCGGATCGTGCTCTTCGACCAGCGCGGGTGCGGCCGAAGCACCCCGCACGTCAGCGATCCGGCCGCCGACCTGCGGTTCAACACCACCTGGCACCTCGTCGCCGACATGGAGCTGCTGCGGCGCAACCTCGGCATCAAGGGGTGGCAGGTGTTCGGCGGCTCATGGGGCAGTGCGCTCGCGCTCGCCTACGCGCAGACCCATCCCGATGCGGTGACCGAGCTGGTGCTGCGCGGCATCTTCACCCTGCGCAGGCACGAACTGGAGTGGTTCTACGAGGGCGGGGCATCGGCGATCTTCCCCGACCTCTGGGAGGACTATCTCGCGCAGATCCCGGTGCTCGAGCGCAATCGCCTGATCCAGGCCTATCACCGCCGGCTCAGCGACCCCGACCCCGCGGTGCACGTGCCCGCGGCGGTCGCGTGGACGCGCTGGGAAGCGTCGACGGTCACGCTGCGACCGGATGCCGCGCAGATCGCGTCCGCCACCGAGGCGGAGCACGCGACGGCGTTCGCGCGCATCGAGAACCACTACTTCCTGCACGGCGGATGGATGCGGGAGGGGCAGCTCATCGAGGACGTCGACGTCATCCGTCACATCCCCGCCGTCATCGTGCAGGGCCGGCACGACGTGTGCACGCCGATGATGACGGCCTGGGATCTGCACACCGCTTGGCCTGAAGCGGAGTTCGTGGTCGTGGACGACGCCGGCCACTCGGCATCCGAGCCGGGCAATGCCGCAGCGCTGCGCGCCGCGACGGACCGCTTCCGGCCCTGACACACGTTGAACCCCACCCGGGGTCCTGAGCGAGCGCCCTTCGTCACTTCGTCTCGCTCCGCTCGCTCAGCACGGCGCTCGCTGCGCTCGCTCAGGACCCGAGGAGCTCAGCTTCGCATCCTGAGCGAGGAGCGCAGCGACGAGACGAAGGACGTCGCCCCTGATCTCAGGCGCGGAGCGCCGCGAGCAGCGTCTTCACGAGCGTTCCGACGCCCCCGTTCGCTCGGAAGCGGGTCAGGCCCTCGCTGACGGTCGCGGCGGTGCGGGCCGAGACGAACCACGGCGGCTTCGGCAGGATCGTGACCCGGCCACCGCCGTTCGCGACGGGCAGCGACCGCGGGAAGGGGCGGAACGGTCCTCGGACCACCGAGCGCTCCACGCCGTCGAGCAGCAGCGCGTTGTGCACGACGCCGAGGCCGCTGCCGACGTCCTCGATGCTGTTGCCGGGGAATGCGCCCCAGGTCATCGTCGGGGTGATGAACCCGAACGCCGTCCAGGTGTTCACCGCGATCGAGCCGTAGCGCAGATCGGCGATCGCGCGCCCGAACCCGCTGCCGAGCTTCTTCTCGGTGGCCGGATCGATGATCACGTTGGCGCCGAGCGTTCCCTGCAGCTTGTCGTTCGCGTGCGCGACCGCTCCGTCGAGGAACTCCTGGCCCAGGCCCGGCAGCTCCTCCACACCCAGCACCGGCGCGAAGTACTCGGTGTTCTCCAGCGCCGTCGGTTCGTCGTCGGCGCCGATCTCGACCAGCAGGCGGTCGGCGAGCTGCAGTGCGTCGGGGTAGTCCCCGGCGGCCTGCGACATCCGGGCATCCGAGTTCGGATACCAGATCGGGCGATCAGGAGCCGCGGCGTACGCGCGGCGCAGCGCGGCGCGGAACTGCTCCTTCTGCGGCCAGTCCGCCGACATCAGCACGACCTGACCCGCGATGCAGTTGTGGCCGCAGTTCTGCAGCCGCATGGTCGCGACGTGCTCGGCCTGGAAGGTGAGATCGGCGTCGGACCACTCGCCGGGCACCACGATGATCGGCGAGACGCCACCGAGCTCGGCGGTGATCGGCTTCTTCAGCTGCGGGCGGTTCTCGCGGCGGCGGCGCTTCGCGTCACGCCCCCAGACGATCGCGTCGAAGGTCGCGGCGGAACCGGTGATGTGCACGTGCACCAGGTCGTCGTGACCGGTGAGGTAGGCGCCGGCCGCAGGGCCGCCCTTCACGATGCGCAACAGACCGGGCTCGATGAGCGGCGCGAACGCCCGCTCGTACACCGGCACCAGGGCATCCTGCGTGGGGTTGACCTTCAGCAGCGCGACGCGGTTGTGCGCGAGCATCTCGTACAGCACGTCGAGCACGGGGATCGAGGTGATGTTGCCGGCACCGAGCACCAGGCCGACGCCGCCGTTCTCACCGGGGGAGAGCTGACCGAGACCGGCGTCGCGGCGCGCGGCGTTCGGCGTGATGCCCGGTTCGAGCCAGACCTGCCCGGTGAAGCCCTGCAGCAGGAACTTGTCCATGCCGGTCAGCGGGAACGCGTCGACCGCGACCCGTCCGCCGGGCGCGCGACCCAGACGGATGCCGTCGAGAGCTCCGCGCCCCTCGGCGATCTTCGTGAGCGTGTCGATATAGGCGTCCAGCGCGCCGAGCACGCTGTACGGGCCGCTCAGCCACTCCTCACCGCGCAGCGGATGCGCGGCGTTCAGGCCCTTGGACTCGGCGGCGACGAGTGCCCAGTCCGCGATGTTCGCGGCGGTCGCGGTGCGCACCGCGCGCAGCAGTGTCACACGCTGCGCGACAGTGAGGGCGGCCCAGGTGCGCGATCCCGCCTGCAGGTCGCGGATCGCGACATCGAGTCGCTCGCGCTCGGCGTCGTCGAGGGTGGATGCCGCGGGGGCGGCCTTCTTCGCGGGGGCAGCAGAAGTCATCGTCGTCTCCTTCGGGGGCGTCGTCTCAGCCTACGCCGCAGTCTCGCTCGATGTGAGACCGAGTTTCAGGATCGCGGTCGCCGAGCGTTCTTCGTCTCGTCGCTGCGCTCCTCGCTCAGGATCCGAGTAGCCGAGCCCCGCACCCTGAGCGAGCGAGGCGAGACGAAGGGCGCCACGACTCGCTCAGATCAGGGAGAGCTCGCGCAGCTTCGACTCGACGTCGGCGTTCGAGGGCTCGACGTGGTGCGAGGCATCCGGGTACAGGACCACGGGGATGTTGGTGCGGCCGGAGATCTCCTTGGCGACATCCGCTGCTGCCGGGTCGGCCACCAGGTCGACGTAGGTGTACTCGACACCCAGCTCGTCGAGCTGCTTCTTGGTGCGGATGCAGTCACGGCACCAGTCGGCGCCGAACATCGTGATGCTGTCGGATGCGGGAGTCGTCATGCTTCCAGCGTAAGGCCGCCCAGCTGGGCGGGCGCCGTGCCCGCCCGGGCGTTCAGAGCACCTTGGACAGGAAGTCCCGGGTGCGAGCCTCCTTCGGATCGTCGAACAGCTCGGCCGGTGTCGAGCTCTCCACCACCTTGCCGTCGGCCATGAACACCACTCGGTCGGCGACCTCGCGGGCGAAGCCCATCTCGTGCGTGACGAGCACCATGGTCATGCCCGACGCCGCCAGGTCGCGGATCACCTGCAGCACCTCGCCGACCATCTCGGGGTCCAGCGCACTCGTGGCCTCGTCGAAGAGCATGATCTCGGGGCTCATCGCCAGCGCTCGTGCGATCGCCACACGCTGCTTCTGACCACCGGAGAGGGATGCCGGCCGGGCATCCGCCTTGTCGGCGAGGCCCACCCGGGTGAGCAGCTCGAGGGCGCGCTCGCGCGCCTTCGCCTTGCTGAGGCGGCGCAGCTCGGTCGGGGCGAGCATCACGTTCTCGAGGGCCGTCATGTGCGGGAACAGGTTGAAGTGCTGGAACACCATGCCGACGCGCTGCCGCACGGCATCCAGCTCCTTGCCCTTCGCGGTGGCGATGTTCTCGCCGACGATGAGCACCTCGCCGCTGGTGACCTCCTCGAGGCGGTTCAGGCAGCGCAGCAGCGTCGACTTGCCCGAGCCGGACGGGCCGATCACGGCGATGACCTCACCGTTGGCGACCGTCAGATCGATGCCGAGGAGAACCTCGTTCTTGCCGAACGACTTGTGCAGGTCGCGCACCTCGATCGGGTTGCCGGTGGTGGAGACCGGACGCGTGTATGCGGGTTCGCTGTTCGTCATGGTCATCCCTTACTTGTTGAACTTGCGGTCGAACCAGTTGGACAGCACCGTGAGCAGCCAGATCACGATGAAGTACATCGCGCCGACGACGATCCAGATCTCGAAGGATCGGAAGGTCGAGGCGATCACGATGCGGCCCTGATAGGTCAGCTCCGCGAAACCGAGCACCGACAGCAGCGAGGTGTCCTTCAGGGTGATGATGAACTGGTTGATGAGGTTCGGCGTCATGATCTTGAACGCCTGCGGCATCACCACGCGCCGCATCGACGCGCCCCAGCCGAGGCCGAGCGAGCGCGCGGCCTCCATCTGCCCCGGATCCACCGACTGCACGCCGCCGCGGACGATCTCGGTGATGTAGGCGCCCGCGTTCAGCGAGAGCGTGATCACACCGGCGGTGAGCGCGTCCAGCGGCTGACCGGTGACGGCCGGGACGCCGAAGTAGAAGAAGAACGCCTGCACCAGCACCGGAGTGCCGCGGAAGATGTTCACGTAGGCGCTTGCGAGGAACCGCACGAAGCCGTTCGTGGACAGCTTCATGATGCCGAAGAGGATGCCGAGCACCATCGCGAACACGATCGACAGCGCCGTCGCGAGTAGCGTCAGCAGCAGACCCTGCATCAGCGGCGGGAAGGAAGCCTGCAGCAGCGTCCAGAACGAGTTGTCCGAGGTGTCCGCGTCGTCGATCGCGAGGTAGCGGTCGATGATCTGCTGGTAGGCGCCGGATTCCTTGGCGTTCTTCAGGCCCTCATCGAACATGGCCAGCAGCTCGGCGTTCTCGCCCTTCTTCACGGCGAAGCCGTAGTCGGCGCCGGACTCGGGAGCGGTGACGATCTTCAGCGGGACGTTGCCGGAGGCGATGCCGAACTGCAGCACCGGGGCGTCCTCGAAGGTCGCCGCCGAGTTGCCGGTGGCGACGTCGTTGTACATGTCGGCCGAGTCCTGGAATGCGTTGACCTTGAAGCCGATCTTCGCGCCCAGCTCCTTGGCGAAGTCGTAGCCGACGGTGCCGGTCTTCACAGCGACCCGCTCGCCCTTCAGATCTTCGTACGAGCTGATGTCGCTGTCCTTGGCGACGGCCATCTGCACGCCCGAGGAGTAGTACGGGTCGGAGAAGTCGAAGACCTTCTTGCGCTCGTCGGTGATGCTCATGCCGGCGATCACGCCGTCGGCCTGACCCGCCGTCAGCGCGGCGAGTGCGGCGTCGAAGCCGAGCGTCTTGACCTCGACCTCGAAGCCCTGGTTCGCGGCGATCGCGCGGAGCAGGTCCATGTCGATTCCGACGTTCTTCCCCTCCAGCTGATAGATGAACGGCGCGAAGGTGGTGTCGGTCGCGACGGTGAACGTGCCGTGCGTGACCGGGGTGTCGGTGGCGAAGTTCGGGTTCATCGGAAGGGCGCCGGGCTTGCCCGGGTCGAGCTTCTCGTTGCCGAGGGCGGCCTTGCCGCCGCCGATGGTCGCAGCGTCCGGGGCATCCTCGCCGAGGTAGTCGTCGAGGATCTTCTGGTAGGTGCCGTCGGCGATGACGTTCTTCAGGCCGGCGTTGAAGGCGAGGCGCAGCGCCTCATCGTCCCCCTTCTTCACGGCCATGCCGTAACTGGAGGCCTTCTCCTGGTCGGTGACGGTCTTCAGCGCCACGTTGCCGGTGGCGATGCCGTAGGCGAGGATCGGGTAGTCGTCGAAGGTGGCGACGGAGTTGCCCGAGGTCACGTCGCTGTAGGCGTCGGCCGCGTCCTGGAATCCGGTGACGGTGAAGCCGATCTCCTTGCCGAGCTTCTCCGCGAACGCGTAGCCCTCGGTGCCGGTCTTGGCCGAGACCGTCTTGCCCTTCAGATCGTCGTAGCCCGTGATGGTGTCGTCGTCCGCGGCGACCGCCATCTGGATGCCGGAGTCGAAGTACGGGTTGGAGAAGTCGAAGGTCTTCTCGCGCTCGTCGGTGATCGACATTCCCGCCATGACTGCGTCGGCCTGCCCCGCGGTGACGGCGGCGAGAGCACCGTCGAAGCCGAGTACGTCGACCTTGACGTCGAAGCCCTGATCCTCCGCGACCGCCCTGATGAGGTCGATGTCGATGCCGCGCAGCTCACCGTCGCGCTGGAACTCGAACGGCGCCCAGGTGGTGTCGGTGGCGATCGTGAAGGTCTTGCCCTTCACCGAGGCCGAGTCGTCGGCGGCTTTGGCGGCGCCGACCGCGCCGCCGACAGTGAACACCAGCATGAACAGGGCCATCAGGCCCGCGGCGGCGGCGAGACGGTTCTCCCTCCACCAGTGTGCGGAATGTCTGAGAAGGGTCATCGCGTCCTCGTTCGTCTTCATATGCAGCGTGCGTTCCTTGGCCCGTGCCACCTTACACAGGCGGCCGTGACACCATGGAGTGCCGTATGCCCGCGCGACAGGAGGGGACGCTGGTGGCTGAAGCCGTCACGGTGATCGTGCCGACGTTCAACGAACGCGACAACGTCGCCGAGCTCGTCGAACGCACTGTCCGGGCGCTCGAGGGCAGGGAAGCCGAGATCCTCTTCGTCGACGACAGCTCGGACGACACGATGGCCGAGATCGAGCGGGTCGCGGCCTCCGCGCAGATCCCGGTGCGCGGCATCCATCGCGAGCAGAACACCGGCGGCCTCGGCGGCGCGGTCGTGGTGGGCCTGCAGCAGGCCGCGCACGACGTCTGCATCGTGATGGACGGCGATCTGCAGCATCCGCCCGAACTGCTGCCCGAGCTGGTCGCCCGGCACGAGAAGGGCGACGCCGATGTCGTCGCGGCCTCGCGGTACGTGGGCGGCGGCGACTCAGACGGCCTGGGCACCGCCGTGCGCTTCGGCGTCTCGCGCGGAGCGACCTGGCTGACCAAGGCGATGTTCCCCCGCCGGCTGTGGCGCAGCACCGACCCGATGACCGGGTACTTCCTCGTCGACCGTCGCCGCATCGACGTCGACGAGCTGCGGCCTCAGGGGTTCAAGATCCTGCTCGAGATCCTGGTGCGCTCCGACGTGCGCATCGCCGAGGTGCCGATGTCGTTCGGTGAGCGGCGGCACGGAACATCCAAGGCATCGCTGCGGCAGGGGGCGACGTTCATCGCGCACCTGGCGCGGCTGCGGTTCGGCAAGATGAGCCTGTTCGCGCTGATCGGTCTGCTCGGCGCGGTGGCGAACATCGGCATCATGTGGGTGCTGACCCGGGCCGGGATGCCGTACATCTGGGCGGCGATCATCGGAGCCGAGGCCACGATCATCGGCAACTTCCTGCTGCAGGAGCGGTTCGTGTTCGCCGACCTGCGCGCCGACGCGCGCGGGGTGTGGGTGCGGTTCGCGGCATCCTTCGCCTTCAACAACGTCGAGGCCGCGGTGCGCATCCCGGTGATGGCGCTGATGGTCGAGAGCTGGCACATCTCCAGCGTGCTCGCGACGGCCGTCTCGCTCGTGGTCGCGTTCTTCGCACGCTTCCTGTTCCACGCGCTCGTCGTCTACGCGCCCCGAGGCGCGAAGAAGACGGATGCCGCGACAGCGGAGCCCTCCACCGACACCGCCGGCCAGCGGATCATCCGCGCGATCGACGCCGAGGCGATGCGGCCGGGCGAGCTGTAGCCGCTACTCTGTCGCCGTGAGCGACACCACGACGACCCGGTTCCGGCTGAGCAGGATGCTGCCGCGCGACCCCGATCAGCCGCATCGCGCGGCCAGCTCGCTCGAGCTGTTCTTCGACCTGGTGTTCGTGGTCGCGGTGAGCATCGCCTCGGCCGATCTGCATCACGAGCTCGCTGCCGGGCACCTCGCCAACGGCGTCCTCACCTACGTGCTGGTGTTCTTCGGCATCTGGTGGGCCTGGATGAACTTCACCTGGTTCGCCACCTCGTTCGACAATGACGACTGGTTGTACCGGGTCATGACGATCGTGCAGATGAGCGGCGTGCTCGTGCTGGCGGCGGGCATCGGGCCGGCCTACAAGTCCGGCGATTACGTGGTGCTGGTGCTGGGCTACGTGATCATGCGCGTGGCGATGATCTCGCAGTGGCTGCGCGCAGCGCGCGCGAATCCCGACTACCGGCGCACCGCCCTGTTCTACGCGGTGGGCATCGGCATCGCCCAAGTGCTCTGGCTGCTGTTCCTGCTGCTGCCGTCGGCGTGGCAGATGCCGGTGTTCTTCGTGCTCGCCGGCGCCGAGCTCGCCGTGCCGGTGATCGCGGAGTCGCAGAACAAGACCCCGTGGCATCCGCACCACATCACCGAGCGCTACTCGCTGTTCACGCTGATCGTGCTCGGTGAGACGATCCTCGCGTCGGCGAACGCCGTCATCGGCGCGCTCGACAAGGTCGAGTCGACGTGGTCCCTGATCTCGATCGCCGCGCTGACACTGATCTCGGCGGCGTCGATGTGGTGGATCTACTTCTGGCCGCCCCATCACCGGGCGATCACCACGCTGCGCGGCTCGATCCGCTACGGCTACGTGCACTACTTCGTGCTGGCCGCGGCCGCGGCGTTCTCGGTGGGGATCGAGCTGCAGATCGACATGCTCACCAAGCCCGGAGAGGTGGAACCGCTGGTCGCGGCGTTCGCCGTGGCGATCCCGATCGCGGTGTTTCTGCTGGCGATCTGGTGGATCGCGATCCGCGCGAACGCCGACCGGCTGGTGAACATCGTGGTGCCGGGAGGAGCGGTGCTGGTGCTCGTCGACGCCCTGCTGCCGCTGCCCGTGGCGCTGACCACCGTGATCCTCGTCGCCGTGGTCGTGGTGCTGGTGATCCGGCAGCCCGTGCGGCGGTAGAAGGGCTGCCGGCATCGGTCATCGCTGACCCCCGGTCGCGGACCTGGCGGCGCTCCGTCGGAGCTTCGCCGTCGCCAGCGCGACGACGAGGCACGCCCCGAGGAGACCGAGGCCGAGCGATTGCCAGCCGGAGACGCTCGACATCGCGCCGGCGCTGAAGGACCCGATGACCTGGAACGCGCCGGTGATCGCTTCCGCGATGGGCTGGACCCGGCCGCGTTCTTCGGGGTTGTAGGCGCCGGTGATCATCGCGCTGCCTCCGCTGTAGGCGAGGTTCCACCCCACCCCGATGGCCAGCATCGCCGTCAAGAACGCCCACTCCGCGGTGCTGAAGGCCGCCACAGTACCCGAGACGAGAATCAGTGCGATCCCGATGAAGGTGATCGCACGTTCGCCGGTTCGCTCGATGATCCGCGCCACGACGAATCCGGGCGCGAACATGCCGACCATGTGCAGTTGGACAGCGAACGCCGTCGCCGTCTCACCGTGGCCCATCGCCATCCCCGCAATGGGCCCGGCGGTCATCATCGCGTTCATCGCGACTGCAGAGAATGCCGTCGTCAGCACCCCTGCCAGCAGGAGGGGCTGTCGCCACAGCACTCGCCGGGGTCGAGCGCCCGAGCTCGACGCCGGAACACCTTGGATGCGCCCCAGTTCCGCAGGGAGCATCGCGTTCCACGCGGCGGCGATCGCTCCGAAGAGCGCGACCAGGAGATAGCTCGCCACGTAGGTCACGGGCAGGAGGTTCGCCGTCCAGGTGGCGAGGAACGGTCCGATCAGGGCGGCGACGAGTCCGCCGGCCAGCACGGTCGTGACAGCCGCCGCGCGAGCCCCTTCGGCAGAGTCGGCGGCGGCATAGCGGTAGTACCCCGTCGCCGCACCGTACAGGCCGATGAGGAACGTTCCCGCGCACAACAACCAGAAGGAGCCCCAGTGCACGGCCAGTGCCGAGATCAGCCCGGAAGCCACCGCGGCACCGGAGAACAGCACGAACGTCCTGCGGTAGCCGAGTCGTCCGATCAGCCGCGACACGAGGAAGGTCGACGACAGTGCGCCGACGGCGATCAGACTGAACGGCAGTGTCGCGAGCGTATCCGTCGGGGCGAGGTGATGCCCCACGATCGCGGTGAGGGTGAGATCGATGGAGCTTCCGAAGACGGCAAGCGCCTGTGAAGGTGCCAGCCGTCGCGCGATCCGAAGGTTCGCATGTCGGGTCGGGATCGTCGAAGTGTCGGCCATGCCATCGATGATGCTGAGCGGGTGGCAGATCAACCAGTGGCAAGAACGACCATGTTGATAAGATTCCTGCCATGTCGGCACGTACCACGCCGCGCGGGCCCGCCCGCCACCGGATCGCCGTGCTCGCCTTGGAGCGCGTGCAGCCGATGGAAGTGGGCATCCCGTTCCAGATCTTCGACCGCGAGGAACTCCCCTACGAAGTGGTGCTCTGCGCTCGCGAGGCGGGGCCCGTCAAGACCGCGAACGGGTGGCAGCTGATCGCACCGTCGGGCCTCGACGCCCTGAATGATGCGGACACGGTGATCATTCCGGCGTTCGGGCGGATCGACACGCTCCCCGAGGATGTCGCACGCGCGCTGCGTCGCGCGCATGCTCGAGGGGCACGGTTGGTGTCCATCTGCGCAGGAGCATTCGCTCTCGCGCACGCCGGGGTCCTCGACGGCAGGAGAGCGACCACGCACTGGCGTCACGCCGAGAGGCTCGTGCGACAGCACCCCCGCATCACCGTCGATCCCGATGCTCTCTACGTCGACGAGGGGGATGTCGTCACCTCTGCGGGAGTCTCGAGCGGAATCGACGTCTGCCTGCATCTGCTGCGCCAGGACCACGGGGCGGCCGTGGCGAACGCGATCGCCCGCGAGATCGTCGCGGCACCGCGCCGTGACGGCGGACAGGCCCAGTTCATCCAACGGCCGACCATCGCCGCGGATGAACCGTCGAGCCTCGCCCCGACCCTCGAGTGGGCGCTCCGCCGGCTGGAGCTCCCCCTCACGGTGGCGGGCCTCGCACAGCACGCCAGGATGTCTCCCCGCACCTTCGCGCGCATGTTCGCGACCATGACGGGCACGACACCGCTGAAATGGCTGAACACCGCTCGAGTCGACCGCGCCCGCGAACTGCTCGAGACCAGCGACCTCCCCGTCGAGCAGCTGGCACCGCTCTGCGGCCTCGGCACGCCGACCAACCTCCGAGATCACTTCCGCCGCGTCACGGGCACGACCCCCACTGCATACCGGCGCGCCTTCCGTGCCGACGGGTAGGCAGAACCCCGAGCAGCGTCTGCGGGCTGCGGGCAGGCGTCGATCCTAGGAGGACGAACGCGAGCCGAGCACGCCGGCGACGGCGGCGTGCAGCATCGAGCCGCGGGCCTGGGAGTCGCCCCAGCGCACCAGGCTCTGCGCGTTCAGCCCGTCCACCATGCCCAGGATCTGCCAGGCGGCGGCGGTCGGATCCGGGGTGCGGAACTCGCCGGAGTCGACACCGCGCATGATCACGTCGCGGATCAGGTCGCGCCAGGCATCCATCTCGGTGCGCACCGCCTGCGCGAGCGGCTCGTTGCGCAGGCCGTGCGCCCACGCTTCGACCCACACCAGGGTGACGTCGTCGCGGGTGCCGTCGATCATCGTGTCGAGCAGTGCGTCCATGCTCGCCGCAGCGGTGTCGGGAACGGCGACCAGGGATGCCACCTCACGGCGCTCGTCGGCGACGATGCGCTGGAACACGTCGGCGACGAGCCGGTCCATGCCATCGGAGTAGTGCGCGACGAGCGCGGGGGTGACTCCGGCGCGAGTGGCGACGCCGCGCAGCGTGACGGCGCTGATTCCGGCCTCCAGAGCGAGTGCGCGCGCGGCATCCGAGATCTCGGCGGCGCGCTCCTGGGGCGCCTTGCGTCGGGCGCGGGGGCGTTCGGCGGTTGACATGATGCGGTCAGCCTACTACTGTCGCCTAAAGTTATTGATCGCACGATCAATATGTCGAGGAGGACAGTATGGGTTGGCGGATGCCGCACGAGGGCGACCCGCACGAGCGCACCTGGATGGCCTTCCCGCGCGCCGGCATCACGCTGGGCACGGGGGAGGAGCACCAGGAGAGCGGCTACCGCGCCTGGGCCGAGACGGCCCTCGCCGTCGCCGAGTTCGAACCCGTCACCCTGCTCGTCGACCCGACCGAGACCGCTCGCGCTCGCCGCATGCTCGGCAGTGCCGTCGACATCATCGAGGCCCCGGTCGACGAGTTCTGGCTGCGCGACTCCGGCCCCACATTCGTCGTGGACGCCGAACGCCCGGGTGTGCTCGGCGCCGTCGACTGGATCTTCAACGGCTGGGGCGCACCCGCCTGGGCCGAGTGGCAGAAGTCGGCCGAGCACGCCCGCATCGTCGCCGGCGCAGTCGGCGCCGAGCTCGTCTCCAGCCTGCTCGTGAACGAGGGCGGCGGCATCCACGTGGACGGCGAGGGCACCGTGCTCGCCACCGAGACCGTGCAGCTCGACCCTCGACGCAACCCGCTCGCCGACAGGGCACGCGTCGAGGCGGAGTTCGCCCGCACGATCGGTGCGGAGAAGGTCGTCTGGCTGCCGCGCGGCCTCACCGCCGACTACGAGGAGCTCGGCACCAACGGGCACGTCGACATCGTCGCCACCATCACTTCGCCCGGACGCCTGCTGCTGCACTCCCAGCAGGATGCCGCGCACCCCGACCACGCCGTCACCCGCGAGCTGCGCGAGCACCTCGCCGCCCAGACGGATGCCGCGGGCCGCTTCTTCGAGATCGTCGACCTGCCCGCGCCCGCCGCGCTGCGCGCCGACGGCGAGTTCGTCGACTACAGCTACGTCAACCATCTCGTGGTCAACGGCGGCGTCATCGCCTGCGGCTTCGGCGAGCCGGAGGCGGATGCCCGGGCCCGAGGCATCCTCGAGGACGCCTACCCCGGCCGCCGCGTCGTGACCGTCGACGCCCGCCCGATCTTCGCCCGCGGCGGCGGCATCCACTGCATCACCCAGCAGCAGCCGGCGATGCCCAGCCACCCCCGGGTCCTGAGCGCCCTTCGTCTCGCTCCGCTCGCTCAGGACCCGCTGACTCCGGCGAAGGGCGTGCCCCATGTTTGACGTCGTCGAGGCATCCATCGCCGACCTCCGCGCCGCTCTCGAGAGCGGTGCCGCGACCGCGGTCGAGCTGGTCGACGCCTACCTCGCACGCATCGACGCCTACGACGGCCCCGGGACCGAGACCGCCCTGAACGCGATCGTCGTCCGCAACCCCGCCGCGCGCGCCGAGGCCGCCGCGGCCGACGCCCGGCGCGCCGCCGGCGAGACCAGAGGCCCCTTGGACGGCATCCCGTACACGGCGAAGGACAGCTACCTCGTCACCGGCCTCACGGCGGCATCCGGTTCACCGGCCTTCGCCGACCTGGTCGCCCGGCGCGACGCGTTCACGATCGAGCGGCTGCGCGCCGCCGGCGCGATCTGTCTGGGACTGACGAACATGCCGCCGATGGCCAACGGCGGCATGCAGCGCGGCGTCTACGGCCGCGCCGAGAGCCCCTACAGCGCCGACTGGCTGACCAGCGCCTTCGGCTCAGGGTCGTCGAACGGATCCGGCACCGCGACCGCGGCCAGCTTCGCCGCCTTCGGCCTCGGCGAGGAGACCTGGTCGAGCGGCCGCGCACCCGCCTCGAACAACGCCCTGTGCGCGTACACGCCCTCGCGCGGCGTGATCTCGGTGCGCGGCAACTGGCCCCTCGTGCCGACAATGGACGTCGTCGTGCCGCACACCCGCAGCATGGCCGACCTGTTCGAGGTGCTCGACACGGTCGTCGCCGACGACGCGGACGCGCGCGGCGACTTCTGGCGCGGGCAGCCGTGGGTGCGGATCCCCGCGGCATCCGAGGTGCGGCCGGAGTCTTACGCGGCGCTGGCATCCGGCAGCGGTGCCCTCCGGGGTCGCCGGTTCGGCGTGCCGAGGATGTACATCAACGCCGACCCGGATGCGGGGACGGGGACCACGATCGGCGGTCCGACCGGGCAGCGCATCGAGACCAGGGCCACCGTCATCGCTCTCTGGGAGCAAGCGCGACGCGACCTCGAGGCCGCCGGTGCCGAGGTGATCGAGGTCGATTTCCCCGCGGTGACGAACTACGAGGGCGACCGCGCCGGTGCCCCGACGCTGAAGAACCGCGGCCTGGTCAGCGAGCGGTTCCTGCGCTCCGAGATCGAGGACCTCTCGGCGTGGGCGTGGGACGACTTCCTGCGCGCCAACGGCGACCCGGCGCTCGACCGGCTCGAACTCGTCGACGGCGCCCGCATCTTCCCGCAGCCCGAGGGTGCGCTGCCCGACCGGTACACCGGGTTCGACGACGACATCGCCGAGTACCCCGGTTTCGTGCGGGCGCGCCCGCACGCGTCGTTCACCGGCATTCCGCACCTCGAGGAGGGCGTGCGCGGGCTCGAGGAGACCCGGCGGGTCGACCTCGAGGAGTGGATGGACGGCCTCGGCCTCGACGCCGTCGTGTTCCCCGCCGTCGCCGACATCGGCCCCGCCGACATGGACGTGAACCCGGCATCGGCCGACGCCGGCTGGCGCAACGGCGTCTGGGTCGCCAACGGCAACCTCGCGATCCGCCACCTCGGCATCCCGACGGTCACCGTGCCGATGGGCACCCTCGCCGACATCGGGATGCCGGTGGGCCTGACATTCGCCGGACGCGGCTGGGACGACACCGAACTGCTCCGCCTGGCCGCCGCCTTCGAGGCCACAGGCGACCGCCGCACCTCACCGCCGCGCACGCCTGCTCTTCCTGGAGAGGAACTCTCATGACATCGCCGTTCCCCCGCCCCGATCAGCGACTGCAGATCGTCGCCTCGTCCAAGGATGCCTTCGAGCGCGGCGCCTCCCGCGGCCGGCAGCTGCGAGAGAGCCTGCCCGGCACGATCGAGGCGTACGACGAGCTGTTCCGGCTCGGCGGCATCGACGAGCAGGTCGTGCGCGACGACGCCGAGCGGCTGCTCGACGCGATCGGCGCGCACCGCCCCGGCCTGCGCGCGCAGATCGAGGGCATCGCCTCGGGCTCAGGGTCGGAGCTGTGGCGCATCGCCGCGCTGAACGGCCGCACCGAGATCCTGTCCCGCAGCGTGACCGTGCCGCCGGGGGAGTGCTCGACGATCGTGCGCTCCATCCGTGACGCGGAGGGCCACGCGCACACGATGGGTGTGCAGACCTGGGACTGGCACATGGAGATCGCGCCGTACTGGCACACGATCGTCTCCCGCGGCGGCGTCCACGACTACGCCGGGCTCACCGAGTGCGGCATCCTCGGCAAGATCGGCGTGAACAGCGCCGGCGTCGCGCTGCACTTCAACATCCTCGGGCACCGCGCCGATCGGCCGGAGGGCATGCCGATGCACGTGCTCGCCGCGCTCGTGCTCGAAGAGGCGACCAGCGTCGCGCACGCCGTCGAGCTCGTCCGCGAGGCGCCGGTGACGAGCTCCGGCTCCTTCGCGCTGTTCGACGAGGCCGGCGCGGCGGTGCTGCTCGACATCAGCCCGGAGGGGGTGTTCGAGGCGCCCGCCATCACCGACGGCACCTGGCTGCGCACCAACCACTTCCTCACCGCCGAGCCCGCCGCGGAGGAGAAGACCTGGCTGTACCAACCAGACTCCGGCCAGCGCTGGGACTTCCTGCGCGACCGCCTGACGCAGGGCGCAGCGCCGGCCGACGCCGCGCAGCTGCGCGCCGCCCTCGTCACCGGCGACGGCGAGCCGCCCGTGACCTGCGTGCCCGACCTGGCTCTGCCGATGGGGCAGCGCTGGGCCAGCCTCGCGACCGTCGTGCTCGACCCGGCCGCCCGCCGCGCCGACATCCTCGACGGCACCCCCGCCGAGAACGCCACCCGTCCGCACATCGAGCTCGCGCTCTGACCGTTCGCACCCTGACCGTTCGCACTCTGATCGAAGAGGATCCCGCCATGACCGAGACCACCGTCTACCGCAATGCCGTCGTCTTCGACGGGCTGGCGGATGCTCCGCTCCAGACCGCGTTCGCGGTCCGCGGCGATCGCATCCTCGCTGTCGGCACGGAGGCCGACGTGCGCGCGGCGGCGGGCGCGGATGCCGCGGTCGTCGACCTCGAGGGCGCGTTCGCGATGCCCGGCGTGATCGAGGCGCACGCCCACCTGGCGATGTTCGGCCACGCGCAGGGCAAGGTGCAGCTGCGTGACTGCACCTCGGTCGCGCAGATCCAGCAGCGACTGCGCGAGGCGCGCGAGGCGAACCCGGATGCCACGATCATCGAGGGTGTCAGCTGGCTGTTCGATGCGCTGCCCGAGGGCATCACGCAGCCGACGGCGGCGATGATCGACGCCGTGATCGACGATATCCCGGTGTTCCTCGACGCGAACGATCTGCACAGCACCTGGGTGAACACCGCCGCGCTGCGCGCCGCAGGCATCGACCGCGACACCGTCGACCCGATCGGCGGCGAGGTGGTGCGCGACGAGAACGGCGACGCGACCGGATTCCTGCTCGAGACCGCCGCGATGGACCTGCTCGGCGACTACCTGGACGGCATCCGCACCGACGAGGAGGTGGACGGGCACCTCGATCGCGCCTTCGACGCGTATCTGGCGGCCGGCGTCACCGGTGCCGCCGACATGGGCATGACCGAGCAGTCGATGGCGGCGCTGCGGCGCAGGCTGGACCGCGACGGCCGGCTGCCGTTCCCGGTCACCGCGCACTGGTGGCTGAGCTCCACCGGCGACACCGAGGCCGACCTCGCCCAGGTCGAGCGCGCCGTGGCGCTGCGCGACGAGCTGGCGGCCACCGGCACGCCCTGGTTGAAGGTCGTCGGGGTGAAGTTCATCCTCGACGGCGTGATCGACGCCTGCACCGCCGCCATGGTGCGCCCCTACGCCGACGGCTCGAACGCCGACCCGATCTGGAGCCGCGAGGCCGCGACGCCCGTCGCGATCGCCGCGGACCGCGCAGGTCTGCAGCTCGCGATGCACGCGATCGGCGATGCCGCCAGCGCCCTCGCGGTCGACCTCGTCGAGGCCTGCGAGCAGGCGAACGGCACGGACACCGGGCGACGTCCGCGCATCGAGCACCTCGAGTCGGTCGCCCCCGAGACGGTCGCACGGATGCGGGAGCACGGTGTCGCGGCATCCATGCAGCCCGTGCACTGCGACCCCGCCATCCTGGACAACTGGATGGCGGTGCTCGGCGACCAGCGCGCCGAGGACGGCTTCCCGTGGAACTGGTTCCGCGACGTCGACGTCCCCGTCGCCCTGGGCACCGACGCCCCCACCGCACCCCACGAGGCTCTGCACAACCTGTTCATCGCGATGTCCGGCCGCTCGTCGATCGACTCCGCGCTGCCCGCGTACCACCCCGAGCGCGCGTTCACCGCTGCCCAGGCGCTCGCCGCGGCGACATCCGGTGCGGCGCACGTCGGCGCGATCGACGATGCCTACGGGCGGATCGCCCCCGGCTTCTTCGCGAACGTCGCCGTGCTCGACATCGACCCGCTGTCCGCACCGACCGACGACCTGCTCACCGGCGCCGTGCTCCTCACCCTGGTGCACGGCGAGGCCGCCTACCGGCGGCCGTAGCCCTCAACCCCCTGAAACCCGAACGCCCTCTGCAGCGACGCAGGCGGGTGACTGTCCTGGAAGGACCTCCAATGTCCGAAGCATCCGCCGTTCCCCTCCTGCGCGACGCCGCGCAGGGGCCCGGAACCGAGTTCGTCGACGCGGCGAACACCCCCGAGACCCGCGGCATCGAGCTCATCGACGACGCGCAGCGGCACGGCAGGGCCCGCGATCTGTTCTTCGTGTGGTCGGCGCCGGGCGTCAGTGTGCTGAACATCACCGTCGGCGCATCGCTGACCCTTGTGCTGGGACTCGAGATCTGGCAGGCGCTGCTGGTCGTGCTGGCCTCGAGCGTCCTGGCGATCCTGCCGGGGATCGTCGCGATCTCCGGACCGGCCGCCGGCACCTCGGGGTCTGTGATCCAGCGTGCGATCTACGGCATCCACGGCAACAAGATCGTCATCGCGTTCTACGGGTGGTTCATCTCCGGAGTCTTCCTCGCGCTGAACTGGGTCGCGGCGTCGTTCATCGGCGGTGAGCTGCTCAAGCGCTGGGGCTTCCCCGATCCGGTGCTGGCGCCGATCCTGGTGGCCGTCGTGGTCTCGGCGATCACCGTGGTCGTCGCGGTGTACGGCCACGCGCTGATCCTGAAGGCGTACATGGCGATCTCGATCGGCCTGTTCGTGATCTTCGCGCTGGTGATCGGCTTCATCGCGCCGACGCTGGACTGGGGCTTCGCGCAGCCCGCGCCGCTCGACGGGATGCCGCTGTGGGCGAGCATCACGATCGCGTTCGCCCTGATGGCGTCGTCGCCCCTGTCGTTCAGCAACAGTGCCGACATGGCCCGCTACCTGCCGCGCGAGACCAAGGCGTCCGGCATCATCGGCGCGACCGCGCTGGGGCAGCTCTTCCCCGCGATTCTGATCACGGCGTTCGGCGTCGTGCTGGGCGGCACGGTCGGGCCGGAGACGCTCGCGAACGGCATCGAGTACTCCCTGCTGGAGAACCTGCCGATCTGGCTCGCCCCGCTGTTCGTGCTCGGCGTGCTGGTGAACTGCATCTCGTTGAACGGCATGACCACCTACACGGCCAGCATGGCGCTGCAGTCGATCGGCGTTCCGATCCGCCGCATCCCCTCGGCGATCCTCATCGGCGCACTCGGCTGCGCGTTCACGATCGTTCTCGTGCTGGCATCCGATCTGATCAGCGCCGTCAACCTGATGCTGCAGTTCCTGCTGATCATCTCGGTTCCGACGATAGGCGTCTACGTCGCCGACATCGTGCTGCGCCGCAACCGGTACGACGGCGACGACCTGTTCGACGAGCGACCCGGTGGCATGTTCTGGTACCTCGGCGGATTCGGCGTCGCAGGGCTCGTCTCGGTCGTCGTCGGCGGCTTCGCCACCGCGATGTTCCTGTCCACCACGGTGTGGTCCGGCCCCTGGGGCGCGGCGCTCGGTGGCCTCGACCTGTCGGTGCCGGTCGGACTGCTCGTCTCGATCGGCCTCTACGCCCTGCTCGCCGGACGGAAGGTGCGCGCGCAGATCGGGGCGTGAACCTCCTGCATCCCGCGAGAAACCACTTCCCGCTCGAGAAACCATGTGGCGCATGGTTTCTGCGGCTGGAGGTGGTTTTTCGCTGCGGCGGCTACGGGACGATGACGAGCTTGCCGCGCGTATGACCCGAGGCGCTGGCGCGGAAGGCGTCGGGGACCTCGTCGAGGGAGTACGTGCCGGCGATCTCGACCTGGAGCGCGCCCTGCTCGACCATGGCGGCGAGGCGCGCGGTCTCGGCACCGTCGGGGCGCACCCAGATGTGCCGGCCGCCGTGCGCGACCACACCGGGGTCGGCGACGGACACCTGCGCGCCGCCCTCTCGCAGCACCGCGAGCGTGGTCTCGAGCTGGCCGCCCACGAAGTCGGCGACCGCGTCGACCGGGCCGTCGGCCAGCGCGAGCACGCGCTCGGCGAGGCCGTCGCCGTAGGTGACCGGCTCGGCCCCATAGCTGCGCAGGGTGTCGTGGTTGTGCTCCGATGCCGTGCCGATCACACGCGCGCCGCGCGCGACGGCGATCTGCACGGCGAAGCTGCCCACGCCGCCCGCCGCGCCGTGGATGAGCACCGTGCGACCGTCGAGGTCGCCGAGCGCGTCGACCGAGCGCAGCGCGGTGCCGCCGGCGAGGGGGAGTGCACCGGCCTGCTCCCAGGACAGGGATGCCGGCTTGTGCGCGACCGCGCGGACGGGCACGTCGACCCGCTCGGCGAAGGTGCCGCCGCCGACGACGTCGGGGCGCGCGTAGGCCAGCACCTCGTCGCCGACCTGGAACTCGGGGGTGTCCATGCCGACCGCGACGACCACGCCCGCGACATCCCAGCCGGGGATCACGGGGAACATCGTCGGCATGATCGGATCGAGCCCGCCGGCCATGAGCTTCCAGTCCACCGGGTTCACGCCGGCGGCGCGCACCTCGATGAGGACGGATGCCGGGGTCACCTTCGGTTCCGGGAGTTCCCGCACCTCGAGTGAGTCGAAGTCGCGGGTGAATCGGTCGTAGACGACGGCGCGCATGGGGAACCCTTCGGTCGGAGCTGTCAGACGGTGGCGGTGGTGCCCTGCAGGGCGTGCACGACGGGGGCGAGCTCGGGCTGCTCCTCGGCTTCGCCGAGAACGCGCTCCAGCGTCTCGTCGTGGATCGGATGCGCGCGCTCGTAGAGTTCCTGCCCGGCGGGGGTGAGCTCCGTGTAGATGCCGCGGCGGTCGTCCACGCACAGGATGCGGGTCAGCAGACCACGGTCCTCGAGCCGGGTCACCAGGCGGGTGGTCGCGCTCGGGCTCAGGGCGGTGGCGCGCGCGAGCTGCTGCATGCGCATGTGCCAGCCGTCCTGACGGTTCAGCGCGTCGAGCACGGTGTACTCGACGACCGAGAGTCCCTCGGCGCCCAGCGCCCGCTCCAGCTCGACGTCGATGAGGTTGTGCAGGGCGGCGAGGGTGCGCCAGCCGCGCGCCCGGATCTCGACGGCGTCATCGGCGATGCCCATCATGCCTCCAAAGTAGTTGCTTGCGCGGGATAGTTGCGTGTGCAATGATTGTGTTCATTAACGCAATATCCCGCGTTTGCAACTATCTTAGCAGGAGGCATCGGATGCCACTCGGACTTCTCGCTCTCGCCATCGGAGCGTTCGGCATCGGACTCACTGAGTTCGTCATCATGGGGCTGCTGCCCGAGGTGGCGGCCGACTTCGGAGTCACCGAGGCCACCGCCGGCTGGCTGATCTCGGGCTACGCCCTCGCAGTCGTGGTGGGCGCCCTCGGCATCACCGCCGCCACGGTCCGCCTTCCGCGCAAGCCCGTGCTGCTGGGGCTGGTCGTGCTGTTCATCGTCGGCAACGCGCTCACCGCGGTCGCGCCCGACTACGGCACAGCGCTCTCGGGCCGCATCATCGCGGCACTCTGCCACGGAGCGTTCTTCGGCATCGGCTCGGTGGTCGCGACCGGTCTCGTCGAGCCCGCCAAGAAGGCCCGCGCCATCGCGATCATGTTCACCGGGCTCACCACGGCGAACGTGCTCGGCGTACCGTTCGGCACCTTCCTCGGGCAGCAGCTCGGCTGGCGCTCCACCTTCTGGGCGATCTCGATCATCGGCGTCGTCGCGTTCCTCGGCATCCTCCTCCTGGTGCCGAGCAGCCCTGAGGGCGAGGTGCAGGTCAGCCTGCGTCGCGAGCTGAGCGCGTTCCGCTCCGGTCAGGTCTGGTTTTCGCTGGTCGTCACCGTGCTCGGCTTCGGGGGCATGTTCGGTGCCTTCACCTACATCGCCTACACGCTGACCGGGGTCTCCGGCTTCGCGGCATCCGCCGTTCCGTGGCTGCTCGTGCTGTTCGGTGCGGGACTCGTCGTCGGCAACTGGGCCGGCGGGCGCCTCGCCGACCGGTCGATCGACGGCACGATCGTCGCCTTCCTCGCCGCCCTGACCGTCGTGCTCGTGGCCTTCGGTCTGCTGGCCGGATCGCCGGTCGCGACCGCGATCACCCTGCCGCTCATGGGCGGATTCGGATTCGGCACCGTGCCCGGCCTGCAGAGCCGCATCATGAACTACGCCGGCGGTGCGCCCACGCTCGCCTCCGGCGCGAACATCGGCGCCTTCAACGTCGGCAACGCGCTCGGCGCCTGGGCCGGCGGCCTCGGCATCGCTGCCGGTCTCGGCTACACCTCGCCGATCTGGATCGGCGCCGCTTTCACCGTCGTCGCCCTCGCCGTGATGATCGTCGCCGCCGCCCTCGCCGCCCGCACCCGCACGGATGCCGCAGACGCACCCTCCCTCGACACCGGCGCGCTCGCCGCCGCCCACTGACCCCCACCCCTACCCGCGAGAAACGCCTCCGCGCCCGAGAAACGTCACCTCGCGCCGTTTCTCGCGCCGGCAAGCGTTTCTCACCGATGAAAGAGAGAGCCCATGAACGCTCAGATTCCCCAGATCACCCTCAACAACGGCATCCGGATGCCGCAGCTCGGCTTCGGCGTCTTCCAGGTGCCGGATGCCGAGACCACTGTCGCGGTGGCCGCGGCGCTGCAGGCGGGCTACCGCAGCATCGACACCGCCGCCGTCTACGGCAACGAGGCGGGCGTCGGCCGCGCGATCGCCGAGTCCGGTCTTCCCCGCGAGGAGTTGTTCATCACCTCGAAGGTGTGGGTCAGCGACCACGGCTACGACAACGCGCTGCGCGCCTACGACGAGGCGCTCGAGCGACTCGGACTGGAGTACCTCGACCTGTTCCTGGTGCACTGGCCCACCCCGGCGAGCGGTCTGTACCCCGAGACCTGGCGCGCGCTGGAGAAGCTGTACGCCGACGGACGCGTCCGGGCGATCGGCGTCTCGAACTTCGAGCCGGCGCACCTGGCGCAGATCTCGGGCGAGGGCCGGATGGTCCCGGCCGTGAACCAGGTCGAGCTGCACCCCGCTCTGCAGAACCGGGCCGTCGTCGCGGCGAACGAGGCGCGCGGCATCGTCACCGAGGCGTGGAGCCCGCTCGCCCAGGGAGCCGTCCTCGGCGACGACGCAGTGCTGGCCGCGGCCGCAGCACACGGCAAGAGCCCGGCCCAGGTCGTGCTGCGCTGGCACCTGCAGCAGGGCCGCGTCGTGATCCCCAAGTCGGTGACGCCGTCTCGCATCGCCGAGAACCTCGACGTGTTCGACTTCGAGCTGACCGCCGACGAGCTGGCCGCGATCGACGGCCTCGAGCGCGACGGCCGCACCGGCCCGCACCCGGACAGCTTCAACGGCTGAGGTCTCGAATCGCCTGAATTGCCGCATCCGGGGGTGGAAAACGGCAAGTCGCGCGATTCGAACGGGGGGGAAGGAGGCGCGGCGTCTGCGGATGCCGCGCCTCCTCTGCGTCCGAGCGCGACGCCCGCCCACGCGGTAGCGTCGACCCATGGCATCCGAAGAGCTGGTGACGCTGCTGGACGAGACCGAGGTGGTCGCGATCGTGACCCGCAAGCAGAACGGCGATCCGCTCGTGACGCCGATCTGGTCGATGGTCGTGGACGGCGTGCCCTACATCCGCTCGGCGTACGGGGAAGCCGGGTGGTGGTGCCGTCATGTGCGCGCCGGGCGCCCGGCAGCCTTCGCCATGGGCGACGGCGCCATCGCCGAGGTCGACCGTGCGGCGGCGCTCGAGCTCCCGCGCGTGGAGGTGACGCTGACCCCGATCGCCGCGGACGACGCGGTGCAGCCGGCGATCAGCACCGAGATGGAGCGCAAGTACGCCGGCGCACCGCGCTCCTCGATCGACGTGATGCTGACCGACGGCGCTCTCGGAGCGACGTTCCGCGTGAGTTGAGTCTGGCGAGCGCTCACACCGGCAGCGCGACCTCCGCCAGCCGGCGCGGCCCGGCGTAGGCGTCGATCGCGACCACCCGGTCGTCGAGCACCGAGAACGCCATCAGCGACACCGGCCGTCCGTCGACCGTGACGATCACTCCGGCGCGTCCGTCCACGACGACGGGCACCAGCACGGCGTTCGGCGTTGCGAACATCAGTGCGTTGCCGGCTACGGCCGCAGCGCCTCGGACGATCGTCGTCGCCGAGACACCGGAGTCGGCCCGCAGCACCACGCTGGGATCCAGCACGGCGACCAGCCGGTCGAAGTCGCCGGCGCTCGCCGCCGCGAAGAAGGCGTCGACCACGCGGCGCAGCACATGCGGGTCGGTCGCTCCGCCCGGACGCTCTGCCCGCAGGCGCCGCCGTGCGCGGCTGGCGATCTGCCGCGTGGCATCCGGCGTCCTGTCCAGGATCTCGGCCACCTGTTCGAACGGGATCTCGAACGAATCGTGCAGCACGAAGGCCACCCGTTCGGCCGGCCCGAGGCGGTCGATGACCACGTCGAGCGCGCTGCTCACGGCATCCGTCATCTCGGCCGCGCCGTGCGGCGTGCTCCCGGCGGGCAGCACCTGCGGCTCCGGCAGCCCCTCGTCCAGCGAGCTCTCTCCCCGCGAGGACCGCGAGCGCAGCTCGGTGAGGCAGATCCGCGACGTGATCGTGGTGACCCAGCCCGCGAAGTTCTCGATGTCGTCGTCGCCGGCGCGGGAGACCCGCAGCCAGGCATCCTGCACCGCGTCCTCGGCATCCGCGTGGGATCCGAGCATCCGCTCCGCGATGCGGATCAGGCGCGGTCGCTCGGCATCGAAACGCTCTGCGAGAACTTTCTGCTCGGACATGTCACATTCCTCTCGGTCCCGGAGTCACCTTAGTGAGTGCCGATGACGCGGCGCCCGAACCCACCGAGGAGACATCGTGAACGACATCATCACCACCCCCGCAGACCACGACGAGATCGTCGCGCACAAGGCCCGGATGCCGCACCCGGCCTTCCTGCTGGAAGGCGGGCTGGATGCCCTGACCGGGCTCAACAAGGTCGCCCGCACCGCGGGCGTGCCCGAGCCGCTGCTGCACCTGCTGTGCCTGCGGGCCAGTCAGATCAACGGATGCAGCTGGTGCGCGGTCGACCACACCCGCGAGATGATCGAGGACGGCGCGAGCCCCGAGCGCATCGCCGCCGTCGCGGCATGGCGGGATGCTCCGTACTTCACCGCCCGCGAGCGCGTCGCACTGGAGTTCGCCGAGGCGATCACGCGCCTGGCCGATCACCACGACCCGATCTCGGACGAGCTCTGGGGCCGCATGACCGAGGCGTTCGACAAGCGCCAGATCTCGGCGCTGCTGTTCGAGATCGGCGCGATCAACGTCTGGAACCGCATCAACGCCGCGATCCGCCAGCCCGCCGGCCAGCGCTGAGCGACCGGAGTCGGAGGGCTCGGGCATACTCGTCCTGACCGAGGAGATCTCATGCCCGCCGTCGACCTGAAGAAGCAGATCGAGAGCTACCGCGCCGTGCGCGGTCGGTTCCAGGTGCTCACCGTGCCGGCGATGAGCTTCCTCATGGTCGACGGCCATGGCGATCCGAACACCGCCCCCGAGTACCGCGACGCGGTGGGCGCTCTGTATCCGCTCGCCTACAGCCTGAAGTTCTTCAGCAGGCGCGAGCTCGGCCTCGACCACACGGTCATGCCGCTCGAAGCCCTGTGGTCGGCCGACGACATGGACGCGTTCACGAGCGCCAGGGACAAGAGCCGCTGGGACTGGACGGTGATGATCATGGTGCCGGACTGGATCACCGCCGAGCACGTCGAGATCGCGAGGAATGCTGTGCGCGCCAAGGCCACAGCCGCCCTCGACGCCGTCCGCTTCGAGACCTTCGACGAGGGGCTCAGCGTGCAGACCCTGCACGTCGGTCCCTACGACGCCGAGGGGCCGGTGCTCGACGAGCTGCACAGTCGGTTCATCCCCGAGAACGGCCTGCGTATGACGGGGCGGCATCACGAGATCTATCTCGGCGACCCGCGCCGCGCAGCGCCCGACAAGCTCCGCACGATCCTGCGGCAGCCGGTCGAGCGGATCGGCTGACTACAGCCCCTGCCCGGCCTCCCAGAGCCGCTCGGTCTGGCCCGCCAGCAGTGCGTCGAGCGACCCGGCCTGCGCGTCGGTGAGCGAGGCGACGTAGTCGATGATGCCGCGCCCGCGGGCCAGCCGGTCCATCCCGTCCACGATGCCGAGCCGACCGTAGTCGTCGGTGGCGAGCTCCACCAGGTCGAGCAGTCGGCGGGGAGCACGCCGCGCGTCCCGCGGGTCGTCGAGCCAGGCCGTGAAACCGTCGACCAGGCGCTCGAGCACGGTGGCCTGTCCGCGCTGATAGACCGTGAGGTCGGGGCGCTCCAGGATGAAGCGCTCGTGCAGGAACTTCAGCACCGCGACCTCGTGCCACGCGCTCCGGTCGAGGCTGACGTGCCCCGAGCGGATGTCGGGATGCCGGTGCACCTCGACGGAGGACTGCAGCCGCGCGATCCACTCGGTCGTGAATCGGGCCAGCACCCGCTCGCTTGCGAGCGAGCCGTCGAACGGCTCCGCAAGCAGTCCCTCGATGACATCGGACTTGACCTTCGCCACCGCGTCGCCGAACGCGTCGGCGTCGGCGATCCAGGCATCCTTCTCGCGCAGCCGGCGCCAGAGCAGTTCGAGCGAGTGTCCGGGAGTCCTCGTGTTCGCGGCGAGAGTCTCCGCGGGCAGGGTGCGCAGCGCGGCGAGGTCACGATGCCAGCTGCGGAACTCGGCGGCGAGCGGACCTGCGCTCAGCAGACCCGCTCGGTAGAAGTCGTCGAGATCGTGCAGCGAGTACGCGATGTCGTCCGAGATGTCCATGATCGAGCACTCGACGGTCTGCTGCCCTCGCTCGATCAGCGGGTAGGCGGACAGGGCTGCCCTGGCATCCTGCTCGTCGAGCGCGTAGAAGTTGAACTTGCTCGCACCGCCGCGGCGCGGTCCGCCCTCACCGCGCAGCCACGGGTACTTCAGCACCGCGGCGCGCACCGCGGCTGTGAGATTGAGTCCCCCTCCAGCCCTGTCGTGCTCGTCGAGACGGGTGATGATGCGGAACGTCTGCGCGTTGCCCTCGAAACCCTCGGCGAGGCCGAACCTGTCGCGCGCCAGCCGATCGAGCGTCTGCTCGCCGAGGTGCCCGAAGGGCGGATGCCCGAGGTCGTGCGCCGCGGCAGCCGCCTGCACGACGACGGGGTCGGCCCCGCCGAGTTCCGCGACGACCGCTCCGTCGGCGTCATCACGGGTGGAGAGGTGCATCGCGATGCCGCGCGCGACGGCGGCGACCTTGATCGAATGGGTGAGCCGGTTGTGCACGGCGAGCCCGGCGCCCGCCTGCGAGATCACCTGGGTCACGGCGGACAGTCGCGAGTAGTACGGCGAGAACCGGATGCGCTCCACATCGACCCGGAACTGCGGATGATGCTCCGCGAGCTGGAGCGCGTCGAGCGTCTCGGGCAGGCGTCGCTTTTGGCGCGGATCATCCGTCATCCGCCCAGTGTCGCATGCGCGTGCAGCCGGCTGAGCCGACCAACAATCACCTACGTGATTTCGTGCGCGTGGCCGAGGAACACGCTGTCGTGCGCCGAGCGCAGTCTAATGTCGGTCATGCGAGCTGCCGCGTGGCTCGTAGTGAGAGTGGAGCGTGCATGTCTGAGAGTGCTGTCCGCGGTGAGTCGCTGACGAAGGTCTTCGGAACCCGAGGCGAGGAGACCCACGCGTTGCGGGGCGTCGACGTCGCCTTCGAAGCCGCGACGATGACGGCGCTGATGGGGCCGTCCGGGTCGGGTAAGTCGACGCTCCTGTACGCGCTCGCGGGACTCGACACTCCGACCAGCGGGCGTGCCGTGCTGCTCGGCACCGAGATCGCGCAGCTCAGCCGTGCACAGCTGGCAGAGTTCCGCCGCGACCACGTGGGCTTTGTCTTTCAGCAGTACAACCTGATCCCCTCGATCACCGTGTTCGAGAACGTGGCGCTCCCGCTCCGGCTCGCGAAACGCGATGTCGATGAGGCGCACATCCGCGGTATCCTCGCCGACGTCGGGCTGGAGGGCAAGGAGAACCGCAAGCCCAGCGAGCTCTCGGGTGGCCAGCAGCAGAGAGTGGCTGTCGCCCGCGTCTTCGCCAGCCGGTCGGAGATCCTCTTCGCCGACGAGCCGACCGGCGCCCTGGACACGGCCACCGGAGCCGCCGTTCTCCAGCTGATGCGGAGGGCCGTGACCGAGCACGGTCAGTGCGTGGTCATGGCGACGCATGATCCGACGGTCGCCGCCGCCTGCGACCGGGTCGTCTTCCTGCGGGACGGGCTGATCGCCGGCGATGTGGAGCGCCCGTCCAGCACGTCGATCGCGGCGACGCTCGTCGAGCTGCGAGCGAGTGCGTGACGTGAGGGGCCTCATCGTCGCCGATCTGCGGCACTCCCTGCGCATCTGGGTGGGATCGCTCCTGCTCCTCACTGTCGTGTACCTGTGCTCCATGTGGGTGTGCGGTCTGCTCATGATCGGTGTGACGAACATCTCGATTCCGGCGATCATCGACGCGGTGTCGGGCATGGGCGACGGGGCGCCCAGTCAGGAGTTCATCGACGCCATGGTGCCGGTCGGCATCGTCAGTTCGCTCTCGGTCTGCCTGGTCGTCTTCGCCGGCATCGCCGCGATCACGGTCCGCAACATCGTCAACGCGATCGTCTATCAGCGGCGCCGCACGCTGGCGCTGTGGCAGCTCGCCGGAATGACGGATGCGCAGATGCTGAAGGTCCTTCGCGGGCAGGTCGGACTGCTCTCCGTCGCGGCGGTCGTGATCGCCGCGGTGGTCGCGATCGCCACTGCTCCGGCGATGATCGAGTTCCTGCGCTCCGGCGGCCTGATGACTGCGGAGATGGGCGGCGCCGGCATCTACATCGGCTATGTGCTGGGGGTCGTCGTCGCGGCCGTGGTCAGCGTGATCGCGGTGAACGGCGCGAGTCGCGAACTCAGGGCGATCAGTCCGCTCGAGGCGATCCGCTCCGAGGGTGTGCGGGAGCTTCCCATGACCCGGTCCCGCTGGAGCGTCGCCGGCATCCTCCTCGCCCTCGCCGTGGTCATCGCGGGCGCGGCTCTCGCGACGAAGAAGGTCGATGACGCCTCCGGGCCGGCGATCCTCGCCGGGTTCGCGGCCGTCGCCGCGTGCGCGACGGCCGGCCCTGTCGTCATCGTCGGCCTCATGCGCGCCTGGACCGGTCTGGTGCCGGCGCATCTGTCGGCGTCGTGGTTCCTGGCACGCGAGACGTTGGCGGCGGCCACCGCTCGCACGGTGGCGACGATCTCGTCGGTCGCGATCACCGTGTTCCTGTTCACCGGGATGTTCTCCCTGCTGATGACGGCCCAGCCGGGTACGGGCGGGATCGGCGGCCAGGACGTCTTCGGGTTCACGCTCATCGTCGGGTTCCCCACCCTCGTCGCGGCCACCGGCGCCGTCGTCATCGTCTTCATGGCCGGTCAGCAGCGCGAGCACGAGATCCAGCTCGCCGAACTCGCCGGGGCGACTCCCGCGCAGCAGCTCCGTCAGGCACTCTTCGAAGCCGTCATCGTCGTCGTCACCGGTGTCATCATCGGCGGCGTGCTCGCACTCGTTCCGGGGCTTCTCATCCAGCCGGCCCTGCTCGCGACCTATGGATCGGCCGGATACGCCTTCGCGTGGTTGCCGTTCCTCATCGCCGTGGGCTCGCTCCTCGTGCTGAACGTGCTCGCGACCGTGACCCCCACGCTCATCGCGCAGGGCGCGCGGGATCGCATCGTGCTGACCGCGTGACCAGGGTTCACGGAGCTGAGCGGCTGTACTCCCCATGGAGTAGTGCGGACGCATACCACGGGCGGATGCCACTGCGCAGCCCCCGCGATTAGCATCGGATCATGTCGGATCCCCAGCACGTTCCCGCGTTCGGGGACGGTGCCGCCTGGGGGCCGCCCGCGCCGGTCGCGAGGCGGATGCGGCTGGTCGGCCCGGTGGTGCTGAGCTTCCTGATCCAGGTTCCGGCGGCGGTGTGGATGTCGGTGCGTGCCGGTCACCACGCGGCGCCCGGACTTCTCTCGCTGCATCTGGTGCTCGCGATCGCCGGCCCGCTCGCCCTGCTCGCCGCGCGCAGACTCCCCGGCCCGACCGTGGCCGTCGTCGCGGCCTTCGCCCTGCTCGACGTGCTCACCACGCCCGTTCCCGGACCGCCGTACGTCGCCCTCGCGTTCGCGGTGGTCGGCGCGGTCGCGCGCGGCGCGATCGTCTGGGCGGCGATCGCCGTCGGCACGGGCTGGGCCGCCGCACTGCTGATCGGCGTGCTCATCGACCGGACCTGGTTCCCCGGAGCGATCGTCGGCGTGACCGTCGCCCTGGCGCTGTGCTTCGCGATCGGCACGATGCTGCGCACCCGCGGAGCTCGCCGCGCCGCCATGCAGGCAGAGGCGCTGCGGCGCAGGCAGAGCGCGGAGGAGCAGGAGCGGGTGCGCATCGCGCGCGAGCTGCACGATGTGCTCGGACATGCGCTGTCGCAGATGAATGTGCAGGCAGGGGTCGGGCTGCACCTGTTCGACAAGGACCCGGAGCAGGCGCGCGCCGCGCTGCAGAACGTGAAGGACACCTCGAAGCTCGCGCTGGAGGAGGTCCGCGGCGTGCTGGGCGTGCTGCGCGACGGCGAGGTGCCGCTGGTGCCGCAGGCAGAGCTCGCCGAGCTTCCGCGGCTGATCGCCGGCCTGACCGCACCTGGACTCGATGTCGCCCTCGACGACCGCCTGGGAGCGAGCGCGCCGAGCAGGGCTGCGCAGTTCGCCGCCTACCGCATCGTGCAGGAGGCGCTGACCAACATCGTCCGGCACTCCGGCGCGACGCACGCCCGTGTCGTGCTGGAGCGTCACGGTGAGCGGCTGGTCGTCACGGTCAGCGACGACGGCCGCGGCTTCGGCGGGGCCGACCCGGTGGATGCCGGGCACGGCGGCGCCCTCGGCATGCGCGAGCGCGCGGGGCTGCTGGGCGGCAGCATCCGCTTCGAGGACGGCGCGGACGGCGGCACCGTCGTCACAGCCGAGCTGCCGTGGGGGAGGGCATCATGATCCGCGTCGCGCTGGCCGACGATCAGCTGCTCGTGCGGGCAGGGTTCCGCGCGCTGCTCGACTCGGAGGACGACATCGAGGTCGTGGCCGAGGCATCCGGTGGTGAGGAGCTGCTCGCCCGCATCCGCGAGACGCCCGTGGATGTCGTGCTGATGGACATCCGGATGCCGCAGGGCGACGGCCTCTGGGCGACGGAGCAGATCGCGGCCGATCCTGCGCTCGCCGCGGTGCACGTCGTGATCGTGACGACCTTCGAGCTGGACGAGTACGTCGCCCGCGCGGTGCGCGCGGGCGCGGCGGGGTTCCTGGTGAAGGACACCGAGCCGGCCGACCTGGTGCGCGCGGTGCGGGCCGTCGCCGAGGGCGAGGCGCTGCTCTCGCCCGGTGTCACGCGGCGGCTGCTCGACCGGCTGGCGGTCGGTCTTCGCGAGCCGGATGCCGCGGCGCTGGAGGTGCTCACCGAACGGGAGCGCGAGGTGCTGAGACTGGTCGGCCTCGGTCGCACGAACGACGAGATCGCGGCGGACCTGTTCCTCAGCCCGCTGACGGCGAAGACCCACGTGTCCCGCATCCTGTCGAAGCTGCAGGCGCGCGACCGGGTGCATCTCGTGGTGATCGCCTACGAGACCGGGCTGGTCGCGCCGGGCTGGCAGTAGTACTCCCTGGGGCGTATCAGAGGTGACGCCCGCGGGCGGATTCGCTCCAGGGCCCGGATGGCGAGGCTGGATCCATCGGTCGAGACACGGCCGATGGATCGAAGGAAGGGCATCATGCTCGCAACATCGGCGGCCGTCGCCGCACACGCAGGCGTCTGGGGCGGGGCTCCGTTCTGGCCGTTCTTCTTCATCGGGCCGGTGATGTTCCTCATCATCGTGGGCCTGCTCATCACGCTCATCGTCCGTCGTCGTCGCTACTGGGGCGGCCCCTGGCAGGCCGCGCCCGGCGGGCACGCCCCGTGGGCACAGGCACAGGGGCGCAGCGCAGAGCAGATCCTCGCCGACCGCTTCGCCAAGGGCGACGTCGACGAGACCGAGTACCGCGCCCGGCTCGAGGTGCTGAGGGCCAACCGCCCGGAGGCCTGAGTCGCAGAGACAGGATGCCGCTCCCGAGAGTTCTCGGGAGCGGCATCCGCGCGTCCGGAACTCCCGGCTGATCTGCGGACTCGGGGTCTAGCATCGCGTTCGCTGACACCGGCGTCCGCCGATGCCGAACTTCACTGTCTGGAGAATCCGGATGTCCAAGAAAGTTCTCGGTGTGTCCCTCGCCATCCTCGCGACCGTCGCGACGGTCCTCGGAGGAGCGACAGCGGCAACGGCGGCTCCGCCGCCGACCTCCCCGATCCCGAACTCGTCACCGGGCTGGCTCGCCCACGGCGCCAAGGTGGGGCTCGCCACCGGCGTCGTGCAGGCGCGGGTGTATCTCGCCCCGCAGGGCGGCCTGTCCGCGCTGCAGTCCTTCGCCACATCCGTGTCGACGCCCGGGTCGGCCGCGTACCAGCACTTCCTCACGGCGGCCCAGTACCACGCGCGATTCGATGCGACGGCGACGACCGTGAACGAGGTGACGTCGTGGCTGACCGGCGCGGGCATGAAGGCGTCGGTCGATCCGCAGCACCGCTTCGTCGATGCGTCCGGTGGTGTCGGGGCGGCGAACAAGGCGTTCGGCGTGACCCTGTCGACCTACTCCCACGACGGCGAGACCGTGCGGGCGCCGTCCGGTGCGGCCAGCGTGCCGGCATCCCTGACCGGTGCCGTTATTGCGGTCAGGGGCCTCGACACGACGCCCGCCACCGTCGCGCCGCAGACGAAGAAGCCGGGACCCCCGGATGGCGGGTTCCGAAACGCACCGGTGTGCGGGCAGTGGTACGGCTCGGCGACCCCGGCGAACATGCCGACGCCCGACCACACCGCACTGCCGGCCTTCGAGGGTGCCGACCTCGCGTACTCGCCGTGCGGGTACACCGGCCCGCAGCTGCGCGATGCCTACGAGGCCGGTGCGACCGGTCATGACGGCACCGGGGTGACCGTCGCGATCACCGACGCGTACGCATCGCCGACGATCGAGGCCGACGCGAATCGGTACGCCTCCGACACCGGTGACAAGCCGTTCGCGGCCGGTCAGTTCTCGCAGAGCCTGCCGAACTCGTTCACGAACGTGAACAGCACCAAGTCGGGGCACCAGTGCGGCATGCCGGGCTGGTACGGCGAGGAGACGCTCGACATCGAGGCCGTGCACGCGATGGCACCGGGAGCGAAGGTCCGCTACTACGCCGGCAAGAGCTGCATGGATGCCGATCTGCTCGACACGTTCAACAGGATCAACGACGAGAACGTCGCGAACATCGTGACCAACTCGTGGGGCGGAGTGGGCGACGTCACCCGGCCGGCACTGCTGCTCGCCTATGAGAACGCGTTCCTGCAGGGCGCCGCGCAGGGCATCAGTTATGTGTTCTCCAGCGGCGACAACGGCGACGAGGTGACCTCCCTCGGCACCGCGCAGACCGACTACCCGGCATCCGATCCGCTGGTCACCGCCGTCGGTGGAACCTCCACGGCGGTCACCCCCGACGGGCTGGTCGGCGAGACCGGATGGCAGACGTCGAAGTACGCGCTGACAGGCGGTGCGTGGGCGCAGACCGACGCGTTCCTCTATGGAGGCGGCGGCGGATACTCGTCGAACATTCCCGAGCCGGGCTACCAGAAGGATGCCGGGATCGTCAGCCCGAACGGAGGGCGGGCGGTGCCCGACGTCGCAATGGACGCCGACCCCACCACCGGCATGCTCGTGGGCCAGACGCAGACCTTCACCGGCAAGGCCGCGTACGACACCTACCGGATCGGCGGCACCAGCCTCGCCTCGCCGCTGTTCGCGGGGATGACGGCTCTGAAGATCCAGGCGAACGGCGGCAGGGGGCTCGGCCTGCTGAACCCGCTGATCTACGGCACACAGGGCGACGGTTTCCACGACGTCACCGGTGCAGGGATCGGCACCGGTGCGATCCGGGTCGACTTCGTCAACGGCCTGGATGCCACGGGCGGCTACGCCTACTCGGTGCGCACGTTCGACAAGGCGACCACGACCCTGAAGGTCGGAACCGGCTGGGACGACGAGACCGGCTGGGGCAGCCCGCGCGCAGGCTGGATCGGCTGAGCAGGTCCCGCTGAACGAAGGATGCCGTGTGCCGAGAAGTCTCGGGACACGGCATCCATCTCTTCACGCCCGATTGCGTGCCAGCCAGGGCATGCGGAGGCGGATGACGTCATGCAGCGAGCGTCCCTCCCGCCATTCCCGGACGGTCAGCCAGATGATCACGGCGTCGAGCACGGTGAGCACGAGCACCCCGACCGAGAAGGCGAGCACGAGGTCGACCAGCTGCACGATCAGCAGGATCGTCAGCGCGCCGACGGCCCAGGGGTAGATGCGCTTCGAGCCCAGCAGCAGCGCGACCACGATCGCGACCTTCACCGCGCCGTGCACGATCAGATAGATGCCGCCGATAAGGAGAGTGCCCGTGGCGAGCCTCGCCGACTCGTGCAGGATCAGGTTGGCGATCAGATCGTGCGGGTCCTCAGCCAGCTCGCCCGAGGTCAGCGCGCGCACCAGCGAGGTCAGTTGGACGTGGGTGATGAACAGCGCGGGGATCCCGACCAGCAGTTCGAGGAGCCCGTCGAGAGCCTTGAAGAGCAGACCGATCAGGAAGACCCAGTCCAGGACCAGGTCTCGTCGTGCGCTGGACTCGCGCGATCGCATGCTCTGACTCTGGCATCGTCACGCGGAGAACGCACCGGGTTCAGCGCACCGGCGCCGGTTCGCCGGGGCAGGTCGCGAGTACGCGCGCGATCGCGTCGTGCTCGGCGGGCGTGACCCAGAGGCCGTATCGTGCCTTCACCGCGACCTGACGGGCGACGTACGCGCAGCGGAAGGCCTTGTTCTTCGGCAGCCAGGTCGCCGCATCGCCGTCGCGCTTCTGAGAGTTCGACCCGCCGTCCACGGCGAGCAGGTTCAGCGGATCGTTCGCGAGGGCCGTCCGCAGCTCGGGCGTGAGCGCCTGCGCGCCCTTCTGCCAGGCGTCGCTGAGCGCGACGACGTGATCGATCTGCACCAGTTCCGACGTGCCCTGACCGCGGACGAAGTCGATCGTCGTGCCGATATACGGATCGTGGAGGGTGCCCGCGGTCACCTTGCAGCGGCCGTCGCGGACCGGGCCGGTGAGCTGTGCGCCGAGGATGTCGTTGCGGGTGTCGCACCCGTTGTGGTCGACGTCCTGCCAGCGTGGGCCGTACTGCGCCCGGTCGTAGCCGGTCTTCGAGGCGCGACCCTTGACGGGCAGTGAGGCGAGCAGGTCGAGTGCGGAACGGGGGGTCGGGGCTGCGGAAGGCGCCGGCGGCGTGGGCGTGGGCGTGGCGAGCGGTGCGGTCGGTGCCGTCGGCGCGGGAGCCGCATCCGTCGTCTGGTCGAGGACTCCGGAAGCCAGCCCGACGACGAGAAGAAGCACGGCGACGGCGACGGTCATGACGCCGGCGGTGCGGCGGGAACGGCTTCGTGTCATCGTTCCCTGCTCATCCGGTCCAGCCTATTCGTTCGGCGCCGGCCACTCCTCCGGGAGGGTCAGCCCTGATCGCCCTGGTTCAGGAAGACGACGGATGAGTATGCCCGGCTGTCCGCCCTGGCGGTCGTCCGCGCAGGCGGAATACGATTCAGTCGTTCAACGTTGGTTGACATCGACAAACCGAGTGCAGGAAAGGTTGTGGAGAAGATGCAGAAGGTGGCTGTGCTCGGCACGGGAGTGCTTGGTTCGCAGATCATCATGCAGGCCGCATATCACGGCAAGGATGTGCGCGCGTACGACATCACGGACGAGATCCTCGCCAAGCTGCCGGCGCGGTGGGAATGGATGCGGGGGCATTATCGAACCGATCTCGCCGACTTCACGGATGAGAAGTTCGACGCGGCGATCAGCCGAATCTCCACGACCACCGTGCTCGCTGATGCTGTCGGCGACGCGGGCGTCGTCATCGAGGCCGTGCCCGAGAACCTCGAGCTGAAGAAGAAGGTGTGGGCGCAGGTCGGTGAGGCGGCGCCGGCGGGCGCGATCTTCGCGACCAACACGTCATCGCTGATGCCGAGCGCCTTCGCCGACGCGACCGGCCGCCCGGAGCGACTTGGAACGCTGCACTTCGCGAACATGGTCTGGCGCTTCAACACCGGAGAGATCATGGGGCACCCCGGCACCGACTCGGCCGTTCTCGACGCTCTGGTCGCCTTCGCGACCGAGATCGGCCTCGTGCCCTACCGCGTGCGCAAGGAGTCGCCCGGCTACCTGCTGAACGGCCTGCTCATCCCGTTCCTCGACGCCGGCGCGCGGCTCTACGTGAACGGCATCGGCTCGGTCGCCGACATCGACGGAATCTGGCGCAAGGCGACAGGTTCGCCGCAGGGCCCGTTCGAGATCTACGACGTGGTCGGATTCAACGTCGCCTACAACATCCAGGCGAACAACCCGCAGCCCAGCCCGTTCATCGAGGTGCTCAAGCGCGGCATCGACAACGGCAAGACCGGCATCGCCGACGGCGAGGGTTTCTACACCTACGACGCCGAGGGCAGGAACACCGGCGTCTCGTCGCAGTTCCCCGAGGTGTGGGGCAGCTGAGCGCGCTCTTCACCATGGCGGATGCGGCTCCCGAGAGTTCTCGGGAGCCGCATCTCAGTATTCACTGAGCCCGAGGCGGGCACGATACTGACGCCGGGTGACGGTCGCACCGCCGAGCAGGTGCGTGCCGCCGTCGACGATCAGATCCGCGCCCGTGACGCGGCGCGACGCGGGGCTGAGCAGCCAGGAGACGGCCTGGGCGATGTCGGTCGGCTCCACGAGCTCTCGCAGTGGCGTGGCATCCAGCAGGATGCCCTCGTCCTCGGGGGCGAGCCGGCCCGCGGTGTGCGGCGCCCTCGCGGCACCGTACGCCGGATAGCCGGATAGCCGGATAGCCGGATAGCCGGGTTGCGGATCGGCGGCATGGACGGAGCCGATGACCGAGATGCTGCCGCCACCACGCGGGAGGAGGGCGCGGCACCCCTCGTCGCAGCTCCCCGAGATCTAGGGCCGCACCGGCGACCTCAGTCGCCGCTGCGGGTCTCCTCCCATTCCGTACCGTGGGCGAGGGCGGCCAGCGCATCGCGCGCCATGCCGGCCCGGCTGCGGTGCACCGCCAGAGCGATGAGGTGCTCGGAGTAGACGTCGATGAGGCAGCCCAACTTGGCGAGCCGTTCGGCGACCGCTCGCCATGTCACCACCGACGGATCGGCGTCGCCGAGCCAGACGCGGAACGTGGCGAACTCGCCCGCAGCGACGAGCCGCGTCGCAACGAGGGCGCCCTCTGCTGACTGAATGAACTGGACGCGATCGTCGTATGCGAGATCCTCGGCCAGGACGGGCACGCCGCGGAGTGCGACGACATCGTCCTCGACGCGCTCAGCGTTGAGCGCTTCCCAGACCTGTTCGTCGGAGCCCTCCGAAGGAAGAGCGAACCACACCTCGACCTCATCCACCGTCGGCGGGATCGCGGCCAGCGCGCCGGCGCTCCAGGAGGTGACTCTGCTCGGATGCCGTCGATAGATGTTCACGAGGGCACCTTATCGGCGCGGGGAAGTTCGCAGTCTCGCTATTTAGCTTGAGTGCTATATTGCAAACATGACCGATGAGGTGAACAGCGTCTTCGAGGCGCTCGCGCATCCGACGAGACGGCAGATCCTGCAGGATCTGAAGGACGGCGAACAGGCCGCGGGTGAGATCGCGGCGCGGTTCGCCGTGAGCGGGCCGACGATCTCGCGGCATCTGCGTATCCTCCGCGGCGCGGGCCTCATCGCCGAGCGGCGCGACGCGAATCGCATCCTCTATTCGCTCGCCGAGGAACGCCTCGCGCTGTCGGTCGGAGATTTCCTCTCCACGGTCTGCCCAGAGCAGATCGTGCTGCGCGAGGTGCGGCGCCGGCGAAGCCCGGCATCCGGTGAACCGGCGGCGGTGCAGCCATGACCGTGGTGCGCGGGGTCCGCGCGCACCTGCGCCGCCGGCTGCTGGTCAGTTATCGGATCGACCCGGAGGTCGCGCGGGCGATCGTGCCGGCGCCGTTGCGCCCGCAGCTGGTGGCAGGTCACGCGCTCGGCGGGTTCTGCGTGCTGGGCCTCGACGCGATACGGCCCGCGTGGATGCCGGGGCCGCTCGGCCTGCGCTCGGAGAACACCGCGCACCGCATGGCGGTCGAGTGGGATGAGGACGGCGAGACCCGCACCGGCGTGTACATCCTCGAACGGCACAGTACGGCCTGGCACGCGGTGCTGTTCGGCGGCCGGCTGTTCCCCGGTGTGCACCGGCACGCGCGCTTCACGATCGACGAGAGCGGGGACCGGTACGCGCTGACGATGGATGCCGGTGACGAGATCCTCGAAGCCGACGTCGAGGTCGGAGGGGAGTGGGAGAGCGACTTCTTCCCCACCGTGCAGGCCGCATCGGACTTCTACCACTCCGGACGGATCGGCTGGTCGCGCGGGACGGACGGCAGCACCCTCGAGGCGGTCGCGCTCGCCGCGGACGGCTGGAGCGTCGAGCCGGCACAGGTCCACAGCGTGCACTCCTCGTTCTTCGAGTCTCTGCCGGCAGGATCGGCTGTGTTGGACCACGTGGTGGTCATGCGCGACCTGCCGATCCGGATGGATGCGCCTGGCGGGCCGGCGCTCGCCGCGGTGCTCGCCCCGAGCGCCGGCCGCTGACGCTACCTCCCCTCGTCGTCCGTCCGGGCCCCGGCCTGGGGGCTATCGTGGGCACCGTGACCGCAGACGAGGTGAGGCCGGCGACGCAGCGCGATGTCCGCGACCAGGCGCTGCTGAAGGCCGAGTCTGCGGGGTTGTCGCTGACGGATGCCGAGATCGATGAGTACGCGGCCGCGCTCAGCGGCTGGATCGTCCGGCAGGGAGATGCGCTCGAGGCGCGCGTCGCTGTCGTGGACGACCAGGTCGTGGGAATGGCATGGATGGTCGTCTTCGAGCGCGTGCCCGACTTCGACGATCGGCGCCGGCGGACTGCCGATGTCCAGAGCGTCTTCGTGAAGCCGCAGCATCGCGGTCGGGGTCTCGGCAGGCGCATGGTCGAAGACCTGTGCCTCGCGGCGGATGCCCGTGGCGTGCCGCGGTCGCTGGTCGCTTCAAGCGCCGGTGCGATCACGCTCTACGAGCGGATCGGCTTCGAGCATTCGCCGAAGCTGATGCTGAGACCGGCGGACCGTTCTCACGCCTGAAGGGCGGGCCCGGCGCATCCGTCCGGTGGTGGACTGGAGTCATGGAGGCTCGCGACATCCCGATGGTGCCGGTGTACTTCTCCTCGAGCTCGTCGGGGATGGTGCGCAGCTTCGCCACGCGTCTGCAGCGCCCAGTCTTCGACCTGACGACGCGCGGGATCAGGCAGTCCGTTCCGGATGGGTCGTGGGTACTGCTGACGCCGTCGTACGTCACGGGCAATCCGGCGAACGACACAATTCCCGAGCCGGTTCGGCGATTCCTGTCGAGGCCTCGGACGAGGCGGCTGATGGTGGGCGTGATGGGCTCGGGGAACCGCAACTTCGGCGCGCACTACCAGGCGGCGTGCAGGCACATCGCGCGGGCGTCCGGGCGACCGGTGCTCTTCGAGTTCGAACTGCAGGGCACGCCGGAGGACGTGGCGGAGGCCCGCCGCATCCTTGCGGCGCTGGATCGCCGGATAGCTGGGCTGACGAAGCCCGGGCAAAGCAAAACCCCCGCCATGTAGAAGCTAGGCGAGGGTTTCTGGGGTGATTGTAACGATCACCCGTGTGGCTCCGACCGGCATCGATCCGGTGACCTTTCGATTTTCAGTCGAACGCTCTACCAACTGAGCTACAGAGCCTCACGGCACATCATGATCTGCCGCGTCTTAGACGAAGAGCCTCCTCGAAAGAAGGCTCATCGCTAGGAGCGACCCTGACGGGACTTGAACCCGCGACCTCCGCCGTGACAGGGCGGCACGCTAACCAACTGCGCTACAGGGCCATAACTTTTAAATTGTATCGGATGAGTGACCCCAACGGGATTCGAACCCGTGCTACCGCCGTGAAAGGGCGGCGTCCTAGGCCGCTAAACGATGGGGCCGAAGGTCTGCCGTGGGGGGCGTTCCTTGCCGACGCTCAAGCATAAGCGAACTTCTTCCGAAAATGCGAATCGAGGGCGTGGCCTCTGTCGCTCGGGCGTGTTTCGAGGCACCATGGGAGGTGGTTAGCCGTGCCCGACGGCGTCCGTCGGCTAGCGCGATACCGGTGTGCGCCTGTTGCAGATGTGACGGATGTTGTTAGTGTGGCATCTGTGAAACCGGCGAAAGGAGCCGTGTGAACGACGAGAGATACCCAGCCGACGCCACAGCAGACGCCGACTGCGGATGTGCTCCGACTCCCGATGAGCGCCGCAGTCTCTGGACGCCGAACGGCGTCACTCGACGCAGCGCCCTGACCATCGGCGCGCTCAGCGTCGCGGCCCTCGGCGTCTTCGGCGCCGGTGTCGGCGTGAGTGCCGCACACGCTGCGAGCTACCCGAGCTGGGACGATGTCCAGAAGGCAAAGGCGAGCCAGGCGGCGAAGGGCGCAGAGGTCAAGCGCATCCAGACGTTGATCCAGGGCCTCACCAGCAAGGTCGCGCAGACCAAGGCTGCCGCGGAGAAGGCGGGAGACGAGTTCTTCGACGCCCAGCAGGCGTTCTTCGACGCCGCGCAGGAGGCCGACGACCTGCAGTCGCAGGCCGATGACCAGGCCAAGCTCGCCGACGAGACTTCGGCGAAGGCAGGTCAGGTCGCCACCCAGCTCTACCGCAAGGGCGGCGAGGACTCCGCCCTCGAACTCTTCTTCAGCGGGTCCGCCGCGAACGCCGACGGGCTCCTCTCGCGCCTGGGCACGATGGACAAGCTGCTCGAGTACAACCAGTCGGTGTACGACAATGCCGTCGCTGCCCGCAACTCCGCACAGTCGCTCAGCGACAGGGCGCGCGTCGCACGCGACGAGCGCGACCGACTGCAGAAGGTCGCAGAGCAGAAGATGATCGCCGCGCAGCAGGCGGCGGATGCTGCGCAGGCGGCGCTCGACGAGAGCGAGGCCAACCTCACCACGCTGCAGGCACAGCTCGCAGCCCTGCAGGACCAGACCGCGAAGACGGTCGCCGCCTACGAAGAGGGCGAGCGGATCCGCAAGGCGGCGGAGGAGAAGCGCCGTCGTGAGGAGGCCGCCCGCAGGGCCAAGGAGGAGGCAGCCGGCGGTGGAGGCGGCGGCGGTGGTGGCGGCGGCGGAAGGCCCAGCTCCAGCGGCTGGGTGCGTCCGCACGGCGGTCATCGCGCCTCCGGATTCGGCCCGCGCCCGCGCCCGTGCCCCAGGTGCTCCGCCTACCACTACGGTGTCGACCTCGCCAACGGCTGCGGGGCGCCGATCTACGCCGCCCACTCCGGCACGGTGGACGCCGCGTTCTACAACGGCGGGTACGGCAACTACATCCGCATCCAGCACGGCGGCGGGATCGGCACCGGCTACGGACACATCCGCAACGGAGGCACTGTCGTCAGGCCCGGTCAGCACGTGAGCGCCGGGCAGGTCATCGCGTACGCCGGCACGACCGGTGCATCCACCGGCTGCCACCTGCACTTCGAGGTCTACAAGAACGGCGCCGCCATCAACCCGATCACGTTCATGGCGGCCCGTGGCGTCTCCGTCTGAGCGCCCCTGACATACGAGAGATCCCCCGGCCCTGAGGACCGGGGGATCTCTCGTATGTCAGGACGAGGTGTCAGTGACCCTCGTTGGCGAAGCGCTCGATCGCCTCGTGCAGGATGCGGTCGGCCTCGGCCGCGTTGCCCCACTCGTCGACCTTGACCCACTTGTTGGGCTCGAGGTCCTTGTAGTGCTCGAAGAAGTGCGAGATCTCGGCCTTCGTGTGCTCGGGCAGGTCGTCCACGTCATGGATGTGCGCCCAGCGCGGGTCCTTCGACAGGACGGCGACGAGCTTGTCGTCGCCACCGGCCTCGTCGCTCATCTTCAGCACGGCGACGGGGCGCACGTTCACGACGACGCCCGGGTAGATCGGGTGGTCGAGCAGCACCAGCACGTCCAGCGGGTCGCCGTCCTCGCCGAGGGTGTTGTCGAAGTAGCCGTAGTCGGCCGGGTAGCCGAAGGTCGTGTAGAGCACGCGGTCGAGGTGGACCCGACCGGTCTCGTGGTCGACCTCGTACTTCACGCGGCTGCCGCGCGGGATCTCGATGACGGCGTCGTGTGCGCCCATGCGTTCTCTCCTTGTTATGACGGCACCTGAGGATGCCGGAAGACGGTGGGATGCCGCCGACAAGCCTACTCCGGGCGACCGGGCCGCTACCGTGGGGATGTGGCAGAAGGACCTCTCGACCCCGCCGTCGCCGAAGTGCGCCGGGCGGTGCGCGCCGCACTCCCCGAGAGCGGCGCCGTGATCGTCGCCCTCTCCGGTGGCGCCGACTCGCTCGCGCTCGCCGCCGCGACCGTCTTCGAGGCGCGCCCCCGCGGGCTCGAGGTGGTCAGCGTCACCGTCGACCACGGTCTGCAGCAGGGATCAGCGGATGCCGCGGCCAAGGCCGCCGCCACCGCAGAGGCACTCGGGATCCGCGCGCAGGTCGTCCGCGTGGACGTCGACTCCCCAGGCGGCCCGGAGGCCGCGGCTCGGGATGCCCGGCATGCGGCGCTCCGCGCTGCCGCGGCGCGCGAGGGCGCTCCGGTGCTCGTCGGCCACACTCTCGACGACCAGGCCGAGACCGTGCTGCTGGGCCTGGCCCGCGGCTCCGGCGCGGCCAGTCTGCAGGGGATGTCACCGCGCCGTGAGGACGAGGATGGCACCGTGTGGCTGCGTCCGCTGCTCGGAGTCAGACGGCAGACCACGCGCGCCGCGTGCGCGGCATCCGGCCTGGAGTTCTGGGACGACCCGCACAACCTCGACCCGCGATTCACCCGCGTGCGGGTGCGTGACCGGGTGCTGCCCCTGCTCGAGACGGAGCTCGGGCCCGGCATCGCCGAGGCCCTCGCCCGCACAGCCGAGCAGCTCCGGGAGGACGCGGAGGCGTTCGACGAGATGATCCACGAGACCATCGAGGACATCGTCGAGCACGCCGAGGCGGGCATCTCGGTGAGCGTCGCCGCGCTCGCGGCGAATCCCGCCGCGCTGCGCAACCGCATCATCCGGTTGGTCGTCGGCAGTGAGTTCGGGGTCAGCCTGTCTCGCGTGCAGACCCTCGAGGTCGCGCGCCTGGTGACCGACTGGTCAGGTCAGGGGCCGATCGACCTGCCCGGGTGCACCGCGCTCCGCGCCGGCGGGCGGATCGTCTTCACCGCCCGCTGAGTCCGGATCCTGGCACCCGGATCCTGGCACCCGGATCCTGGCACCTGGATCCTGAGCGAGCGAAGCGAGACGAAGGACGTCCTTCGTCTCGCTCGTTCCTCGCTCGCTCAGGACCCGGTGAGTGGTGAGGCGTTCCTCGCTCGCTCAGGAGCTGGAGGGTGGTTACTTCTTGCCTCCGAACAGGCCGCCGATGATGTCGCCGAGGCCGCCGCCCGAGCCGCCCTGCGAACCTCCGCCGAGCAGGCCGCCGAGGTTGCCCAGGATGTCGCCGAGCCCGCCGCCCGCGCCGCCGCCCTGCTGGTCGCCGCCGCCGAGCAGACCGCCGATGACGTCGCCGATGCCGCCGCCGCCCGCCGCCTTGCCCTTGTTCGCGTTCGCGATCAGGCCCAGCACGATCGGTGCGAGCACCGGCAGCAGCTTGCCGAAGTCGATGCCGCCGGCCGTCTTGGCCGAGGCGTTCAGCGCCTGCGCGACATCCGACTCCTTGTCGCCGAAGACGTGCTTGACGATCTTGCCGCCGTCGGCCTCGTCGATGTCGTCGACCGAGGATGCACCGGAGAAGCCCTCGTGCCGGCTCAGCGCGCTCTCGATCGCAGCGGAACCCTCATCGCTCTCGGCGTTCTTCGCGAGCCCGCCGAGCAGGGCGGCGCCGCCCTCCTTGACCGCCTGCGTCGCCACTTCCGGGCTGACGCCGAACTTCTTGGCGATGTCGTCGATCGGCACCTGCGTGAGGATGTCGTTGATGTCCATTTCCTGCTCCCCTTGCGGGACGGTCGCCCGCATCACCGCTCACAGTAGTGCGGATGACCGGCATCCGTCGCCTAAAATCGATCCATGCGCGCCGCTGAGATCCAGGACGACCTTTCAGAGATCCTCGTCACCGAGGAGCAGATCCGAGCGAAGCTCGACGAGCTGGCGGCACGCGTCGCCACCGACTACGCGGGCAAGGACCTGCTGCTCGTCGGCGTTCTCAAGGGCGCCTTCGTCGTGATGGCCGACTTCGCACGCGCCCTGCCGATGCATGCGCCGATCGACTTCATGGCGGTGTCGAGCTACGGCGCCAGCACCAAGTCCAGCGGCGTGGTGCAGATCCGCAAGGACCTCGACACCGACCTGCACGGCAAGCACGTGCTCATCGTCGAGGACATCATCGACTCCGGCCTGACGCTCAGCTGGCTGCTGGAGAACTTCGAGTCCCGCGGCGCGGAGTCGATCGAGGTGCTCGCGCTGCTGCGCAAGCCTGAGGCCGCGAAGGTGCAGATCGACTGCAAGTACGTCGGCTTCGACATCCCGACCGAGTTCGTGGTGGGCTACGGACTCGACTACGCCGAGCGCTACCGCAACCTGCGTGACGTCGCGGTGCTCGCGCCGCACGTGTACAGCTGACCCTTCGTCTCGCTCCGCTCGCTCAGGGGCCGGATACGCCCACGGCGAATCCCAGCGGAAGCCACAGCTTCGGGCGGTACGCTGATCGGATCATGGATGTCAAGAAGGTCTCCCGGAACCCGCTGATCTACGTGGCGCTGATCGGCCTGCTGCTGTTCGGCGGCTTCCTGCTCATCTCGAACCTCAGCGCACCGCAGACGATCACCACGGCAGAGGGTCTGAAGCTGCTCGACGGCACCACCGTCACCAAGGTCGTCACCACCGACGGCGACCAGCGTGTCGACATGGAGCTGTCCAAGCCCTTCAAGGACGCCACGTCCGTGCAGTTCTACTACACGCAGGCGCGCGCTGACGAGATCGTGACCGCGGTGAACGCGGCCGATCCGAAGGACGGCTTCAACGACGTCGTGCCGCAGCCCAGCTGGTTCAGCGGCTTCCTCTCGATCTTCCTGCCGATGATCATCCTCGGCCTGCTGTTCTGGTGGCTGCTGTCCTCCATGCAGGGCGGCGGCAGCAAGGTCATGCAGTTCGGCAAGTCCAAGGCCAAGCTGGTCAACAAGGAGAGCCCGACCGTCACCTTCGCCGACGTCGCCGGCGCGGACGAGGCCATCGAGGAGCTCCAGGAGATCAAGGAGTTCCTGCAGGACCCGGCCAAGTTCCAGGCGATCGGCGCCCGCATCCCGAAGGGCGTGCTGCTGTACGGCCCTCCCGGAACCGGTAAGACCCTGCTCGCCCGCGCCGTCGCCGGTGAGGCGGGCGCGCCGTTCTACTCGATCTCGGGTTCGGACTTCGTCGAGATGTTCGTCGGCGTCGGTGCCTCCCGCGTCCGTGACCTGTTCAACCAGGCCAAGGAGAACGCCCCCGCGATCATCTTCATCGACGAGATCGACGCCGTCGGCCGGCACCGCGGTGCGGGCCTCGGCGGCGGCAACGACGAGCGCGAGCAGACCCTGAACCAGATGCTCGTCGAGATGGACGGCTTCGACCCGAACGCGAACGTCATCGTGATCGCGGCGACCAACCGTCCCGACATCCTCGACCCCGCCCTGCTGCGCCCCGGGCGCTTCGACCGCCAGATCGGCGTCGACGCGCCCGACCTGAAGGGCCGTCAGCGCATCCTCGAGGTTCACGCGAAGGGCAAGCCGCTGTCGAAGAGCGTCGACCTCGAGGTCGTCGCCCGCAAGACCCCCGGTTTCACCGGTGCAGACCTGGCCAACGTGCTGAACGAGGCCGCGCTGCTCACCGCCCGCTCGAACGCGCAGCTGATCGACAACCGCGCCCTCGACGAGGCCATCGACCGCGTGATCGCCGGCCCGCAGCGCCGCACCCGCGTCATGAAGGACAAGGAGAAGCTCATCACCGCATACCACGAGGGCGGCCACGCCCTCGCCGCGGCGGCGATGAACCACACCGACCCGGTCACGAAGATCACGATCCTGCCCCGCGGCAAGGCCCTCGGCTACACGATGGTGCTTCCCCTCGAGGACAAGTACTCGGTCACCCGCAACGAGCTGCAGGACCAGCTGACCTACGCCATGGGCGGCCGCGTCGCGGAGGAGCTCGTCTTCCACGACCCCACCACCGGCGCCTCGAACGACATCGAGAAGGCGACCAGCATCGCCCGCAAGATGGTCATCGAGTACGGCATGACCACAGAGCTCGGCCCGGTCAAGCTCGGCACCGAGGGCGGCGAGCCCTTCGCCGGCCGTGACATGGGTCGCGGCCGCGAGTACTCCGAGTCGGTCGCCGAGCGCGTCGACGTCGAGGTGCGCGCGCTCATCGAGCAGGCCCACAACGAGGCCTACCAGGTGATCAGCGACAACCGCGACATCCTGGACCGACTCGCGCTGGCGCTGCTCGAGGAGGAGACCCTCGACCACAACCAGATCGCCGAGATCTTCACCGAGGTGCGCAAGCTGCCGGAGCGTCCGCTGTGGCTCTCCAGCGACGAGCGCCCGGTCTCGGCTCTGCCCCCGATCGACGTGCCGAAGCGCTCTGAGGTCGGCATTGCCGCGCAGACCGCCGCTCCCGCCGAGACGACGCGGCAGCAGCCGCAGGCGGGACACACCCGCCCCGCGACGGCCTGACGTGACCGTCGACAAGGCTCGCGTCGAACGGCTCACCCGCGAGCTGCTCGAGGCGATCGGTGAGGACCCTGATCGGCCGGGGCTGAAGCAGACCCCGGCGCGCATGGCCGAGCTCTACGCGGAGTACTTCTCCGGCGTCCACGAGGATCCGGCCGCGCCGCTCGCGCACACGATCAGCGTGACGAGGGGCCCGGCCCCGGAGACACTGCCGTCGGGGGCGGTGCTGCTGCGCGGCATCCGGTTCCGCTCGGTGTGCGAGCACCACCTGCTGCCGTTCGCCGGGCACGCGCACATCGCGTACCTGCCGGGGGAGCAGGTGGTCGGGCTCGGCGCCCTGGTGAAGGTCGTCGAGATCCTCTCCGCGCGCCCGCAGGTGCAGGAGCGGCTCGGTGAGCAGATCGCCGACACGATCGCCGAGCACCTCGACGCCCGAGGCGTGCTCGTCGTGATGGACGCCACGCACGGCTGCGTCACCATGCGAGGCGGGCGCCAGCCGGAGGCATCCACGCTGACCATCGCCGCCCGCGGTGCGTACACCGACCCGGTCGCGCGGACCGAGCTGATCACGTTGATCGGCGCAGGGCCCGGGCCCACGGAGTGGAGCGCGGGATGATCGGGATCTGGGGCATCCTCAACATCACGCCCGATTCGTTCAGCGACGGCGGGCGACACATGGACCCCGAGAAGGCGCTCGCGCACGCGCACCGGATGCGCGCCGAGGGCGCGAACGTCATCGACGTCGGCGGCGAGTCCACCCGGCCCGGCGCTGCGCGGGTACCCGTGGCCGAGGAGCAGGCCCGGGTGCTGCCGATCATCGCGGCGCTGGCGGATGTCGGCATCCCGGTCTCGATCGACACCCTGAACTCCGAGACGGCTGTGGCCGCCGTGCGGGCGGGCGCGCGGATCGTGAATGACGTCTCCGGCGGTCTCGCCGACGAGCGGATGCTGGCAGCCGTCGCGCCCACCGGCGCCGACATCGCCATCGGGCACTGGCGCGGACCGTCCTCGGACATGTACGCGCGCGCCCAGTACACGCGCGCCGCGCGCGAGGTGGCAGGGGAGCTGCGCGAGCGGATCGCCGCGGCGGCGGCCGCCGGGATCGCTCCGTCGCGGGTGATCGTCGACCCGGGCATCGGGTTCGCGAAGAGCGGGGAGCAGAACTGGGAGGTGCTGCGCGGACTCGACGAGATCGCCGCGCTCGGCTCCCGGGTGCTGATCGGCACGTCGCGGAAGCGGTTCCTCGCCGAGACGCTCGACGGCGAACCCGACCAGCAGCGTCGCGACCTTGCCACTGCGGTCACCAGCGCGCTCGCCGCGCGCGCCGGGGCCTGGGCGGTGCGCGTGCACGACGTCGCCGCGACGCGCGATGCTCTCGCGGTGGTCGGCGCCTGGGACGGCGAGCCCTCGGGGCGCTGAGTGTCCTTCGTCACTTCGTCTCGCTTCGCTCGCTCAGTAGGCGCTCGTCGCTGCGCTCCTCGCTCAGGAGCCGGAGGCAGGTGGCAGCCCCCCGGGTCCTGAGCGCCCTTCGTCACGTCGCTGCGCTCCTCGCTCAGGAGCCGCGGCCCTTCGTCACGAAGGGCGTCTGTCGCAGGACCGCCGTAGGCTGGGGGGCGTGGACTTCATGGATCAGATCACGCTGACCGGGCTGACGGTGTTCGGGCATCACGGTGTCTTCGAGCACGAGCGCAGGGACGGCCAGGAGTTCACGATCGACCTCACCCTGCACCTGTCGCTGCGGGATGCCGCGGCATCCGACGACGTGACCGACACGGTGCACTACGGCGAGCTCGCCGAGAAGGTCGCCGCGATCGTCGCCGGTGAGCCGGTGAACCTCATCGAGACCCTCGCGGATCGCATCGCCGGCGCCGCGCTCGACGATGAGCGGGTGCAGGTCGTGCAGGTCACCGTGCACAAGCCGCACGCACCGATCCCGCTGAACTTCGCCGACGTGTCGGTCTCGGTCACACGGGGGAGGGTACAGGCGTGAAGCATCCTCGTCCCGACCGCACCCTGACGCAGTTCTCGGGCTTCCCCGACCCGCGGCCCGGCCGTGAGGCCGAGGTCGCCGTGGTCGCACTCGGTTCGAACCTCGGCGACCGCGGCGAGACGCTGGAGCGGGCGGCCGAGCGGCTGCGTCGCCTGCCGCTGGTCGAAGAGGTGCGGATGTCGGCGCCGATCGAGACCGTCGCCGTGCACCTGGACGGTCCTGATCCGGATGCTCCGCGTTATCTGAACGCGGTCGCCCTGGTGACCACGCGCCTCGCCCCCGAGGTGCTGCTCGGCATGCTCCACGCCGTCGAGGAGGAGCAGGGCCGGGTGCGCCGGGAGCGCTGGGGCGACCGGACCCTCGACCTGGACCTGGTCGCCTACGGCTCGTTCGCGAGCGACGAACCGCACCTGCTGGTGCCGCACCCGCGTGCGGCGGAGCGGCTCTTCGTGCTGGAGCCGTGGCTGTCGCTCGATCCGGATGCCGTGCTCCCCGGTCATGGACGGGTCGCCGATCTGGTCGCGGCGCTGCGCGCGGGAGACGATGTCTCCGGAGACGCGGGGGCCGCGCGGTGAAGCGCACCTCGCCCGGTGTGCTGGCCGTGCTCGCGCTGCTCGGCGCGGCCGTCGGTTTCGCCGTCGACCACTTCCTCACCGTCTCCGGGCACGCGACCTTCACGCCGTCGATCTTCCTGCCCGTGCTGCTGGTCGTGCTCGCCGTCGTGGTGGTGCTGCTCGCGCTTCCCGTGCGGCGCAGCGTGCGCGGCGGCACGCGCATCGACCCGTTCCGAGCGCTGCGCGCCGCGACCCTCGCGCGGGCATCCAGCCTGCTCGGCGCGATCCTGCTCGGCTTCGGAGCCGGGCTCGGCGCCTACCTCTGGTCGCGTCCCGTCGCTCCGCCGGTAGGGTCGACTGTGGCGACGATCGCCGTGGTGGTCGGATCGATCGTGCTGATCGCCGCCGCACTGCTCGCTGAACAGTTCTGCACACTGCCGAAGGACCCCGATGACCGAGAGCCAGACGACCCCGCCGAGTGACCAGAACGGGCCGGGCGACCCCGTCACGCCGGTGACTCCGCCTGCACCGCCGGTGCAGCCGCCGGCCCCGGCAGCCGTCCCCGCAGGCTGGGATGCCGCGCAGTCACCGTCAGCGACCGGCTCGGCGGCGTCCGGCCCGCCGCATGACCCGGCCGTGCCGTCCGAGGTCGTGCCGCCGACGCCGATCGTCTCGGCGGCATCCGAGCCGGTGCCCCCGGCAGCCGACCCGGTGCTCCCGGCATCCGCTCCGCTGCCTCCGGCCTCCGTCGTCCCGCCGACTCCCGTCGCCGCACCGGATCCGGTCGTCGCACCGACCACGGCCGCGGCGAACCCGGTCTCGGCGCCCGCTGTGCTCGACGAGGGCAACTACGAGGCACTGCGCACACCGCGCTCCGAGGGCGCGCTCGCCCTGGACGGCACCTGGCATCAGATCTCTCAGCGCTACGTCGCCTCGCAGATGGTGCAGAACACGCTGTTCATCGTGCTGCTGGCAGCTGCGGCCGCAGTGCTCTCCTTCGGATTCGAGCAGACCTGGGCCTGGATCCCCGCCGGTGTCCTCATCGTGATCACCTTGGTGACGATGATCATCCTGCCCCGCCAGGCCAAGGCGATCGGCTACATGCTGCGCTCCGACGACATCGTGTTCCGCCGCGGCATCCTGTGGCAGCGCATGGTCGCCGTGCCCTACGGTCGTCTGCAGCTCGTCGACATCACGCACGGCCCGCTGGATCGCGCCTTCGGCGTGGCACAGCTGAAGATGGTCACCGCCGCGGCGACGACCGGTGTGCAGATCCCCGGCCTCAACCAGCCCGCAGCCGAAGCACTGCGCGACACCCTGATCCAGGTCGCCGAGACCCGCCGGACCGGACTGTGAGCGCACCCGTCCCGCCGCCCGCACAGGGCCCCGCACCGACGGTGCTCGCCCACGGCGGCGCATCGACCCTCGCCGACGGCGAGTGGCACCGCATGCATCCGCTCACCCCGCTGCTCAAGGGCGGGCTGGTGCTCATCATCGCCGCGGGTCTGATCATCTCGAACATGCGCGACCGGGTGATCAACTGGATGGTCGGAATCTTCGCCCCCGAAGAGGCGATCGGCGACATCCCGGACGGCGACCCTGTCGACTGGGTGCTCGCCCACGACCTCGCTTTGGTCGCGCTGCTGGGCGTGCTCGCGCTGCTGATCGTCGTCATCGTGATCTTCTGGGTGATCTGGCGCTTCCACCAGTTCCGCATCACCGGATCGCACGTCGAGGTGCGCAAGGGCATCGTGTTCCGCTCACAGCGCCGCGCGCCGCTGGACCGCGTGCAGGGTGTCAACCTCACCCGGCCGTTCGTCGCCCGCCTGATCGGGCTGGCCAAGGTCGAGGTCGTCGGTGCAGGGACGGACGCGAACGTCGAGCTCGAGTACCTCGCCACGGCGAAGGCCGAGTCGGTGCGTGCCGACATCCTGCGCCTGGCATCCGGGGCGCGCTCCGCGCGTCTCGCCGCCGTCGCGGGCACCGCTCCCGCCGCACCCGCCGCGCCGAGCACGATGCGTCAGCAGTTCGTCGGCTCTGTCAACTCCGGCGTGAACGACCTGATCGCGGGCGTCGACCTCGCGGATGTCGCGCCCGAGAGCGTCGTGAGGATCCCGACCGGACGCCTGATCGGCTCGCACGTGCTCAACGGCATCGTCTGGCTGATCGGCTTCGGCCTGATGTTCCTGGTCGCGATGGCGTCAGTCATCATCTCGTCGATCGCCGACGGTGAACCGATCCGCAGCGTCGTGGTGCTCGGTATCGGGCTGGGTATCGGCATCCCGATGATCATCGCCGTCGTGGGTATCGCCTGGACGCAGATCTCCCGGTCGCTGCGCTACTCGATCGCGCCGACCGAGAACGGCATCCGCCTCACCTTCGGTCTGCTCACCACCGTCACCGAGACGCTGCCGCCGGGGCGCATCTTCGCCGTGGAGGTCGTGCAGCCGCTGCTCTGGCGACCGTTCGGCTGGTGGTCGGTGCGCATCAACCGGATGTCGGGCAAGAGCGCCTCGGCGCAGCAGTCCAGCACCGCGCAGCAGTTCAACATCGTGCTGCCGGTCGGCAAGCGCGCGGACGTCGAGCGGGTGCTCGCGCTGGTGCTGCCGGATGCTCCGCCCTCGGTCATCCCGCTGATCTGGGAGCACGGCGTGCTCGGCCCCGTCGCCGGCGACCCGTACCGCACCACTGCCCGTCGCGCGCGCTGGACGCACCCGTTCAGCTGGAAGCGCCAGGGCTACGCGGTCAGCGACTTCGCGCTGATGATGCGTCGCGGAGTGATGTGGCGCAAGCTCGCCGTGTTCCCGCTGGCCAGGATGCAGGGGATCGCCGTGCACCAGGGGCCGCTCGCCCGCGCGCAGCGCGTCGGCGGCGCTCAGGTGCACACGGTCACCGGCCCGGTCTCCGGACGCCTGTCGGGACTGGAGCGCGACGACACGATGAGGCTCGTGGAGGACGTCGCTGTGGCCGCCGTGGCCGCGGCCTCCCGCGACACCTCGCACCGCTGGGCGGAGACCGCGGGCTGACCGTCTGACGCCCTTCGTTCCCCCCGCGGGTCCTGAGCGAGCGGAGCGAGACGAAGGGCGCGTGGGGCTGCGGGGTGGGGAGGCGTCCTTCGTCTCGCTCGTTCCTCGCTCGCTCAGGATCCGGCTGTTGGACTCGTCAGTCGGGTCCTGAGCGAGCGGAGCGAGACGAAGGACGCTCGCTCAGGATCCGGCTCTTGGACTGGTCAGTCGGGTCCTGAGCGAGCGGAGCGAGACGAAGGGCGCTCGTTCAGGATCCGGCTCTTGGACTGGTCAGTCGGCCCCTGAGCGAGCGGAGCGAGACGAAGGGCGCTCGTTCAGGATCCGGCTCTTGGACTCGTCAGTCGGGTCCTGAGCGAGCGGAGCGAGACGAAGGACGCTCGCTCAGGAGTCCAGCACGACCCGGTGGTGATCGGTGACGCGGGGCGACTCGTCGCGCGGCTTGAAGCCGGTCTCATCGGCGACCCGCACATCGATCGACTGCACGATCGGGTCGTGCAGGCCGACCAGTCGGACATCGCACACCAGTGCGCCGGTGCGGCAGGGCACGGTCCAGCGCAGCGCCGAGGCGTCGGTCGCCGCGACCACGCGCGACTCGAACGGCGCGGCATCCTCCAGCGGATCGCCGGTCTCTTCAAGAGCCGCGAGCAGTCGCCGCGTGCGCACCTCGGGCGGCACATCGCGGAGCACGTTGCGCGCGAGCGGGCCGGCCTGATCCCAGGCATCCGTGCGTCCCGCGCGCAGCAGATCGTCGATGCGGCGCGCGGCGGCGATCGTCTGCGGCCAGGGGCGCACCACAGCGGCGGGGGCGTCGACCAGGCCCAGCACGTCGTGCAGGACTCCACCGGCCACCCGTCCCGCGCCGAACTGGTCGGAGTTGCCGAACACCACCACGCCGATCCCGGTGGCCGGGTGCCAGCGCATGTGGGACGAGAATCCGGGCAGGCCGCCGGCGTGCTGCACGATCCGGCCGAACCGGCGCTCGTGCTCCACCACCAGGCCGTACCCGTATCCGGCGCCGTCGAGCTCGCCGCCCGCGAACTGACTGATCACGGGGGCGATCAACGTGTGCGCGACCTGCAGCTCGCGCCGCGACGCGGCGGAGAGCACGGCGTCCGACGCATCCGGATCGAACGCCGAGCCGAGGAACTCCATCCACACGGCGATGTCCGAGACCGTGCTGAACAGGCTGCCGATGCAGCCCAGCGCGCCGGTGCCGACGTAGGGCTCCGGCGCGAAGGTGTCGCCGTCGTCGAAGGTGCGGAAGCCTCGCGCGAGGTCGGCTCCGGCGGCATACAGCTCGGCGGATGCCCGGGTGTCGGCGAGCCCCAGCGGGGCGAGCATCCGCTCCCTGATGACGTCCTCGACGGGGCGTCCGGTGACCGCCTCGACCGCGCGGCCGACCAGCGACTGGCCGACGTTGGAGTACTGGTACTCGGTCCCAGGCAGAGCCGACAGCGTGAGGCCCTCGTCGACGAGCGCGCCGACGAACTCCCGCGATTCGCCGAGGTGCTCGTCACCCCAGGCGTTGTCCTCCGCCAGCCCCGAGCGGTTGCTGAGCAGCGTGTCGAGCGTGATCCGCACCGGACGGCCGTCGTACCGAGCCGCGGCGACCTCGGGCACGTACTGCTCGATCGGCGCGTGCAGGTCGAGCAGGCCCTCGTCGCGCAGCGACAGCGCAGTCGCGGCCAAGAAACTCTTCGACATCGACGCGATCCGGAACACCGTGCCCGGCCCGGTCGCCGCGCCGTCGCGGCGCGGCTCGCCGTGCGCGTGCACCGCCACGACCTCGCCGTGCAGGGTCACCGCGGCGACGGATGCCGGAGAGCGGCGCAGCGTCGCGGCATCCAGCCTCTCGGCCATGGCGGCGTGCGCCTGCGCGGCCAGCTGCTCTCGCGTGATGTCCGCCGACATCACGCGCTCGCGCCGGCGTCGGTGACGTCCGCGTCGGCTGCGGCGGCGCCCGGCTTCGCGTCGACTGCGGCATCCGCGCCGGAGTGTGCCGCGTCCTCACCCGGGCCGGCCGCCTCCGCGTCGACGCCCGCAGCGTCCGAACCGGAACCCACGACTTCGCGCGCGCTCGCCGCGCGCACCTCGGCGGCGAAGGCCGCGGCCATCGCCCGGCTCGCGCGGGTGTTGGTCTCGTCCACGGCACGTGCCTCGGCGAGCAGCTCCGCGACCGGTCGGTCGCCCTCCGCGCGAGTGGTCGGCTCCTGCCAGCGGTTGAGATCCTCCGCGCCCACCTCGGGGTGGAACTGCAGTCCGCGCACGTGCGCGCCGAGCCGGAAGGCCTGGTTCTCGATCGCCGCGCTCGACGCGAGTAGCACCGCGTCCGGCGGCAGCGCCGTGATCATGTCCTGGTGGTTCTCGATCATGTGCGCGGCATCCTCGAGCGCCGAGAGCAGCGCGTCCGACGACCCGTGCTCCGAGGGCGTGATCAGGGTCGCGCCGCGCTCCTTCGGTCCGAACGACGCGCGCACCTCGCCACCCGCGACGTGCGCGAGCAGCTGGCCGCCCAGGCAGATGCCGAGCGTGGGCAGGTCGGCGTCGATCGCCTCGCGGGCGAGCACGCGCTCCTGCGCCAGCCAGGGGGCACGGTCGTCGTCATCGGGCATCAGCCCTCCGCCGAGCATGACCAGCCCCGCGTACCCGCTGAGGTCGGCGGGCAGGCCGTCGGAGCCGAGTACGGCATCGACCGCGAGCCCCTCCTCCTCGAGCCAGTGGCCGAGTCGTCGCGGGCCGGAGGTCTCGGCGTTCACCACGACCAGCACCCGCGGCGCCGGCGTGGGCGACTGCGCCTCGGTGCGCTGCGCGAGATCGACCGACGGGGCGACCGATACCGGCTCTCCGGCCGTGCCGGCCAGGAACGCCGTGTGATCGGCATCCGATGCCTCCAGCACGCGCAGCACATTGCCGTGCGCGACGGCCTCGAGGTCGTCCTGCGACCAGCCGCGGGTGCGCAGCTCCTCGAGCAGATCCTGGTAGCGCGAGACATCGTCGAGGCCGGTCGGCATCGATCCGGTGCCGTCGTAGTCGGCGCCGAGCCCGACCGCCTGCACGCCCGCGACGTCGCGGATGTGCTCGATGTGATCCGCGACATCCGCGATCCCGACGAACGGCGGCTCGCCGTGCTCGCCGGCCAGCACCCACTCGCGCCGGGCCTGCGAGACGAACGAGGGCACGAAGGCGACCATCACGACGCCGCCCTGGGCCCCGATCGCGGCCAGCACGTCATCCGGCACGTTGCGCGGGTGATCGCACAGCGCAAGTGCGCAGGAGTGGGTCACCACGACCGGACGAGTGGTCACGGCGAGCGCGTCGCGCATCGTGGTCGGAGCCACGTGCGCGAGGTCCACCAGCATGCCGATCCGGTTCATCTCGCGCACCACGTCGCGGCCGAAGTCGGTGAGCCCGCCGTGCTGCGGTTCATCGGTCGCCGAGTCGGCCCAGGCGATCGTGTGCGACCAGGTGAGCGTCATGTACCGGGCACCGAGGCGCGCGTACTGCCGCAGCACAGCGAGCGAGCCGTCGATCTGGGCACCGCCCTCGACGCCGATCAGCGAGGCGATGCGGCCCTCGGCCATCGCCGTCCGCACATCAGCGGCGGTGCGCGCGGCCGTGAGGCGGTCGGGGTGGGCCGCGACCAGCCGCTGCACGAAGTCGATCTGCTCAAGGGTCGCGGTGACCTGCTCGGCGCCGACGAGCGCCGGATCCACCCACACCGACCAGAACTGCCCGGCGACCCCGCCGGCCGCCAGTCGCGGCAGGTCGGTGTGCAGCGAGGGCACCGGGGCGTCCAGCCCCGCGGTCGTCGACCCGAAGCGCTCGCGGCGCTCCCAGGCGAGATCGTTGTGGCCGTCGATGACGGGGATCATCCGTCGCTCCTGTCCGTGTCGAAGCTGCGCGAGGTGTTCTGCACGACCCACTCCAGGTCGACCTCATGGCCGATCCCCGGGGCGGTGGGCACGGTCACCCGCCCCTCGTGCGCTGAGATCGCGGGGGTCACCACGTCGCGGGCGAAGTACTTGTCCGAGCCTGACACATCGGAGGGCAGGGTGAAGTTCGGCAGCGACGAAATCGCGACGTTGGCCGCCCTGCCCACCCCGAACTCGTGCATGCCTCCGCACCACACCGGCACCCCGGCATCCGCCGCCAGGTCGTGCGCGGCGCGCGCCACCGACAGCCCGCCCATCCGCGAGACCTTGATGTTCAGGATGCGGCCGGCGTCCAGCGCGAGCATGGTGCGCAGATCGCCGAGGTCGACGACCGACTCGTCGAGGCAGATCGGCGTGGCGATGCTCCGCTGCAGCCGGGCGTGCGCGACGAAGTCGCGCGGCGCGTAGGGCTGCTCGATCATGGTCAGCTGCGCGTCGTCGAGGGCACGGAACACCGCCGTGGACTCGTCGTCGTCGGGATACGCCCCGTTCGCGTCGACGTGCAGGTCGAGCTGCGGATGCACGGCCCGCACGGCCCGCACGGGCTCCACGTCCCAGCCCGGAGCGATCTTCAGCTTGACCCTCCCGTACCCGGCATCCAGCTGTCGCTGCACCTGCGCGAGCAGATCGTCGATGCTCGGCTCGATGCCGAGCGACACCCCGGCGACCACCTCGGTGCGGGTGCCGCCGAGCGCGGCGGCGAGCGACAGGTGCTGCGCGCGGGCGTGCAGATCCCAGCCCGCGGCCGAGAACCCGGCCTTCGCGAACTCGTGCCCGCGCACCCGTCGCCAGCTCTTCTCGAGCTCCTCAGGCGTCTCCCACTCGGTGCCGAGCGCGGCAGGGACCAGGTGTCGCAGCGCGATCGTCCACGCCGTCTCGGTGGTCTCGGAGCCGTAGAACGGGTCGGCAGGGGAGGCGATCTCGCCCCAGCCGACACGACCCTCGGCATCCGTCGCCTCGATCAGGATGTGGTCGAGGCCGGTCTTCCGGTGCGAGCTGGTCTGGAACCCGTGCACGAGCGGGAGCGAGACCTCGAAGAGGCGCAGTCGATCGATCCTCATCCCTGCGGCTCCGCTCCTGTCGCCGGGCCCGCGAGCGGACCGGGGTGGTACAGGCTCAGGTCGCTGCCGAATCTGTCGCGCACGGTCAATCGCCGGCGCGCGCCCTTGGCGCTGGCCGTGGTCAGCGTGGACAGCAGGTGGCAGACCGCGGCGACCGACGTGGGGGAATCGGCGTAGGACGCCGACCCGGTGTGCACCCGGATCAGCGCAGAAGCGATGGATGCCAGTGGCGCGTCCTCGCTGTCGGTGATGACCACCAGCTGCCCGCCGGCCTCGCGGAACAGCTCGCCGAAGCGCACGGTGTCCTCCCGGTAGCGGCGCATCGAGAACACCACGAGCACATCGCTGGCGCGCACATCGGTGAGCACGGTCAGCGGGGTGAGCGCGCGTCCGTCGACGAGGAACACGTTCGAGAGCGTGGCCGAGAGATCGGCGCCGAGCAGTTCGGCGTACGCGGCCGCCTTGCCCTGCCCGCCGATGTACCGGCGCCGCGCACCGAGGATCAGCGTCGCCGCGCGGGGCACGTCGCCGGTGCGCGAGAGCTCGTCGAAGGTCTGCGCCAGCGAGCGGGTCTCCGCCTCGATCACGCGCGCCTGCAGCGCCTCGGCCGAGACGTTGGTGCGGATGCGCTCGCCGTAGCGCTCCTCGGGTGAGACGAGCGTCCGGTCGTGGGCGTCCTCGTCTTGCGGGTGCTGGGCGGGGCGATGCTGAACGCTCACTCTTCCTCCTCGTCGAGGCGGCGCACCGCGAGGTGCGCGGCGGTCCTGTCGTCGATTCTCGTGCACGCGACCAGCACGCGACCGTCTGTGACGATCTCGCGGAGGCCTGCGCGCACCGTGCCGCACACGGCGGCGTCTCCCGGCTCCGCCGGGACCGGCAGCCAGACCGCGCCGTCTCCGGCCGAGACCTGCCGACCCCAGTCGTCGGGCGTGAAGGTCGGCGGATGCAGCGCGCGTTCGGCGGCGTAGGGGTCGTGGTGCCGATCCAGCGCCCACTCGACGACGATGCGATCCGTGCCGGGGCGACCGTAGTAGTCGTCCTCGTAGCCGATGCCCTCGGCGCCGAGCGCGCTGAAGTTGAAGTGCGCGTTGCGGGCCAGCGAGGGGTCGAAGGTCCATCGCATCCGCCGCTGACCCCAGCCGAGGGCGACGTCGCGCTGTGCGTTCTTGAGCAGCCGCCCGACCCCGGAGCCCTGGTGCGCGGGGTCGACCACGGCGGCCTGCGAGTAGTGGAACTCGGAGCCTTCGCGGTCGCGGCCGGCGAAGCCGTAGGCGAATCCGATCAGCTCGCCCTCCTCGGTGCGGGCGCCGATCGCCGAGCCGCCGTTGCGCACGAGGGCGCTCAGCAGGTTGGTGTTCAGGTGCAGATCGGGGGTGTCGTAGTCGAAGACGCGCGCGTAGAGCTCTGCGGCGGCGTGCAGCTCAGGATGGCTGCGCAGCGTCGAGCAGTGATACCGTCGCCCCGGTGCGTCGTGCATGATACGTATCCTATATTCCGCTGGATGCTGGTCCGAAGGTCGAAGATATCGGAGGATCATGGGGGAATCAATCATCCGATATGTTTCATAACACCCAACGAAGGGGGCGATCGTGACGGAACCCGAAGCGGACCGCGTGCTGGCAAGGCTGCACCGGCTGGTCGAGATCGAGTCCCCTTCCTCCGACGTCGACGCGGCCCGCGAGATCACCGACCTGCTCGCGCAGTGGTGGACGGATGCCGGTGCCTCGGTGCGCCTGGTCGAGAGCGACAGCGGTCCCCATCTCGTTGCCGAGGTGCGCGGCGAGGGTGCGCCGCTGCTGCTGGTCGGGCACACCGACACCGTCTGGCCGCGAGGCACTCTTGCGGGTGAGGTGCCCTGGATCGCGGACGGCGACGTGGTCCGCGGCCCCGGCGTCTACGACATGAAGAGCGGTCTGGTCGCGATGATCGCCGCCGTGGAACGGCTGCGTGGTCGACGCCACCGGGCCGTGCGAGCGATCCTGGTCAGCGATGAGGAGATCGGCTCGCCGCACTCGCAGGACCTGCTGCGCGCGTGCGCGGCGGGCGTGGCGGGCGCGATCGGCTTCGAGTCGCCGCATCCCGACGGCGCGATGAAGGTCGGCCGGCGCGGCAGCACCCGGCTGCGCGTGCAGGTGCGCGGCCGCGCCGCGCACGCCGCGCTCGATCCGGATGCCGGGATCTCGGCGATCGACGAGCTCGTAGACCAACTCGTGGCGATCCGGTCCGTCGTGGCCGATCCCGCGCTGGAGTCGGAGGTGCTCTGCAACGTCGGGACGCTCAGCGGCGGCGGACGGGCGAACGTCGTGCCGGCCGAGGCCGCGGCCGAGATCGGGCTTCGGTTCCTGGACGGCGCCACCGAGGACCGGGTGCTCGGGGCGCTGCGCGCGCTCGCCCCGGAGCGTGCGGGTGCCGTCGTCGAGACCGTCGTGCTCAGCCATCGCCCGGCGTGGAGTCCCTCCGCGGCCGACGAGGGCCTGCTCGCGCTGGTCGCCGAGGCCGGTCGCCGGATCGGTCAGTCCGTCGACGGCCGGCCCGCCGACGGAGCGGGCGACGCGAACCTGCTGGGCAGCCTCGGCATCCCGACGATCGACGGCTTCGGACCGCGCGGCGGCGGAGCCCACGCCGTCGGCGAGCACGCCTCGCTGTCGTCGCTGGCCTCCCGCATCGACCTGCTCGAGGCCGTGCTCGCGGCCGTCTGACCGCCGGCTACCAGGCGCCGTCGCCCGCAGCATCCGGCAGCTCCTGCCCGCGCGGCACGACCAGGTACACCGTGCGGCGGCTGCGCGACCAGGTGGTGTCGAAGGCCGCACGCGGATAGGTGCGCAGACCCTCGGGCCCGCCGGGGCTGGCCGGGTCGGCGACCAGGACGTCACCCTCCGGAGTGAACCCGCGGATCACGACGAGATGGCCGGTGGGCGCCTCGTAGTCGGCGCCGGGCAGTTCGGCACGGTCGGCGAACCGGATCGAGGAGACCACCGGGATGCCGGCATCCGTCAGCGTCCTCGCATCGCGCAGCGACGGCAACCGGGTGACCACTGCATCGAAGCCGAGGCTGCCGGCGAGCGCGGTGTTGAACGACCAGTTGCCGGTGCCCGTGTAGACGGTGTCGTACACCGCGCGGGCCACCCACGGCACGTGCGGGTCGGCGCCGTCCGGGGCATCCGCCGGCGCCTCAGGCAGATCGGCGCCCCAGGCGGTGAGCACCATCGTGAGCGAGGTGGGGGAGCACCACACCGGGCCACCGCCGCCCAGGTCGTCACGCTTCGGATATGCGCGCTGCGAGAGCGGACGCAGTACGGCCGCCGCGCCGACCGCGCCCGCGGAGGAGTCGTCCTCGAGCGGGCCGGCGTCGGCCGGTGCGGTGAAGCTCACTGCGGCAAGGCGAAGACGCGATGGTCCCTCGGGTCGCCCGTCGAGGGTGATGCGCAGCTGAGCGGCGTCGAACAGATGCCCCGGTGCCGCCTTCAGTACGTCGGTGTCCACGAACGGCGCGGCATCCGCAGCATCCGACGTGCCGTCCACGGCCTGTTCGGGACTGCGGCGCGCGCCCGGCTCGCCCCACTCGGCGAGGTGGAGCCACTCCGACCAGGTAGCGTCGACATCACGTGCACGTATCTCGACGTGCGCCGTGACCCCGGCATCCGCGTTCCAGGACGCGATCGCCTGATCCGCGGCGAAGCCGGGCTCCAGCGCCGCGGACGTCCACGTGCGCCCCTCCCAGCCGACCTGAGGATCGGCGCGCAGGAGGCGCGTGCGCCACCTCGGCGTCGTGACTGGGACGGCGGACGTGGTCGGAGTCGGCACGGGGGCTCCCTAAAAGTTAGGACCGATGATCTGTAACGGATCATCGGTCGCTCGGCGGTGTGATGTCAAGGCTGTGCACCCTGTGCGGGTCGCGGGATCACAACCGTCCGGAAACCTGTTTCCCCAGGGCATGACACGTGTCGTAGGCTGTAGGCGCGTCAATGCAGCCGCCGAGAAACTGATCGCGATAAGTCGAGGATGACAGCGCGAAACTCCCTTCGATGGCAACGATCTGGTACGAATCTGTTGACCAGACGCGCGACGTGCGGTTCGATAACTGAATCCCCAGGGGGCCGCCTCCCCACGGCTCCGCACCGAAAGAAGGACCCTGATGCGAACTCGTCACAGCAAATATCTGATCCGCGCCTTGTGCGTGGCGGCGGCCGCCGCGATGGTCGTCGCCCCCGCAACGGTCGCGAACGCCGCCAGCCCCACCGGCATCCACGCCGCGGACTCCTCGGCGCCGCCCTCGAGCAAATCCGATGCGAAGACGCTCCGGATCGCCACCTCGGGCTTCGTGGACTCGTTCAACCCGTTCACGTCGATCTACCTGACGCCCACGAACATCCTGCGCTACACCTACGAGTTCCTCGTGCAGAACTCCCAGGAGGACGGGTCGCCCACCACGGGCCTCGCCGAGAAGTGGGAACCGACCGAGGGCGGAACCGTCTGGACCTTCACCCTGCAGGACGGCCTGAAGTGGTCCGACGGTGAGCCGATCACGTCGGCCGACGTCGCCTACACCTACCAGTCGATGATCGACGACCCGGCGATGGGCGTCGCCAACGGCGGCCTTCTCGCCAACGTCTCCTCCATCGAGACGCCGGACGACAAGACCGTCGTGCTGAACATGAAGGAGCCGCAGGCGTCGAACCCCGGCGTCGAGATCCCGGTCGTGCCCAAGCACGTGTGGGAGAAGATCGACAACCCCGCCGAGTACGCGAACGACAAGGACGTCGTCGGCTCCGGTCCGTTCCTGCTGGAGAGCTACAAGGCGAACCAGTCCATCGTGCTGAAGGCGAACAAGGAGTTCTGGAAGGGCGCTCCGAAGATCGACAAGATCCAGTACATCTACTACACCAACTCCGACGCCCAGGTGCAGGCGCTGCGCTCCGGCGACGTCGACATGGTCACGGGTCTCACCTCGACCCAGTTCGAGGCGCTCGACGGTGTGAAGGGCATCACCACGCACTCCGGCCAGGGTCGCCGCTACACGGCGCTCAGCTTCAACGTCGGCGCGAAGACCCAGGACGGCACCCCCTACGGCAACGGCAACCCCGCCCTGCAGGACGAGGCCGTCCGTCAGGCGATCCGACTCGGCACCGACACCAAGACGCTGCTCGACAAGGTGCTCGGCGGCTACGGCGTCGAGGCCACCAGCTTCATCCCGGCCTCGTACCCGAAGTGGGCGCTGCCGGCCGATGACAAGGCCATCATGAAGTTCGACCCCGACGCGGCGAAGCAGAAGCTCGAGGAGGCCGGCTGGAAGGCCGGCGCCGACGGCATCCGCGAGAAGGACGGGAAGAAGCTCCAGCTGCGGATGTTCGTGGACTCGAGCGCCCCGCTCGAGCAGTCCACGGCCGAGTACTTCGTCCCGTGGATGAAGGACATCGGGATCGCGATCAAGGTGGAGTCGTCGGACACCGACACGATCTCGGCCGAGACCACCAAGGGCAACTACGACATGTACGTCAGCGGCTGGAGCCAGGGCGCCGACCCCGACTACCAGCTGGGCATCAACACCTGCTCCGGCCTGGCGACCAAGACCGACGGCACCGGCGGCACGTCGCAGGACGGCTGGTGCGATCCGGAGTTCGACAAGCTCTACAACGAGCAGCACACCGAGCTCGACGAGAGCAAGCGCGAGGACATCGTGCGTCAGATGCTCGAGATGAATTACACCGCGACCCCGCAGATCGCGATCTGGTACGCCAACAGCCTCGAGGCGTACCGCTCCGACCGGTTCCAGGACTTCTCGTACATGCCGAAGAAGGACGGCATCATCGCCAACCAGTCCGGCTACTGGGGCTACCTCACCGTGCGTGCGGCCGGAGACGAGTCCGCGGCCACGGACAGCGGGTCGAACGTCGGGCTGATCGTCACGGGAGTGGTGATCGCCGTCATCGTGATCGGCGGCATCGTCTTCTTCATGATGCGACGCCGGAACAGCGCCGACGTCGAATGACACCCTGACCAGGATGGCGGGGGCCTGACCGGGCCCCCGCCATCTCGGCGACAGCAGAAGGAGACGCAGATGTCGAATGCGGTGCCGGCCACAGAGGCCGTCATCCTGGAGGAGCAGGGCGAGACGCCGCCGCGCGGCGTCCCCGCGCTGAAATACGCGCTCACCAAGATCGGCGGCGCGCTGATCAGCCTGGCGATGGTCATCCTGCTGGGATTCTTCGCCTTCAAGATCCTCCCCGGCGATCCCGTGGCATCGATCGCCAAGGATCGCATCATGACGCCGGAGCAGATGGCCGAGCTGCGCCGCCAGATGGGGCTGGACCAGCCGCTCTGGCAGCAGTTCGTCAGCTACCTCGGCAACGTGTTCACACTGAACTTCGGTGAGAGCTACGTGTACAAGCAGTCGGTCTCGTCGCTGATCGGCGAGTACTTCTGGAACACGATCCTGCTCACCGGCACCGCCGCGATCATCGCGATCACGCTCGGTCTCTGGCTCGGCCAGAAGGCCGGATGGCTGCACGGTTCCAGGTTCGACAAGATGACCACCGGCACCTCCCTGGTGCTGTGGTCGGTGCCGACCTTCTGGCTCGGCCTGCTGCTGCTGATGATCTTCGGCGGCACGCTGCACTGGTTCCCCACCGGCGGCATGACCTCGCCGAACCCGCCGGACGACGTGATCGGCCAGATCCTGGACGTGATCTCGCACATGGTGCTGCCCGTGATCACCATGGTCGCGGTCGTGTACGCCCAGTACGTGCTCGTGATGCGGGCATCCGTCATGGAGGAGAAGAGCGCCGACTACCTGGTCACCGCACGGGCGAAGGGCCTGCGCGACGACCTGGTGCGCAGCCGGCACGCGGTGCCGAACGCGCTGCTGCCCGCGGTCACGCTGGTGTTCATGCATCTCGGCGGACTGATCGCCGGTGCTGTCACCGTCGAGACGGTGTTCTCCTGGCCGGGGCTGGGCAAGCTCACCTTCGAGGCGATCCAGGGCCCTGACCTGCCTCTGCTGCAGGGCACCTTCGTCGTCTTCTCGGCGATCATCATCGTGATGAACCTCATCGCCGACTTCATCTACCGTGTGCTCGACCCGAGAGTGAGGCACGCATGAGCGCTCAGACCGCCACCATCGCGCGCTCGCCGCGCAGCATGGCATGGGCGCGCCGCCGCAAGGCGTTCGGCGCCTTCTGCCGCGAGTTCGCCCGCAGCCGCACCGGCATGGCCGGCCTGATCTTCCTCGTCGTCGTGATCGTGGTCGCCATCCTCGCGCCGCTGCTCGCCCCGGCATGGATGCTGGATGCCACGAAGCTGATCGACGCACCGCGCTTCGCGCCGCCGTCGTGGGAGCATCCGCTGGGCACCGACCACCTGGGTCGTGAGATCTGGGTGCGGATGGTGTGGGGCGCGCAGGTCTCGCTGATCGTCGGCTTCGCGGCCACCGCCGTGTCGATGCTCATCGGCACGATCGTCGGCATCGGCGCCGGCCACTTCACCGGCTGGACCGGCGGGCTGCTGATGCGCATCATCGACTTCTTCCTGGTGCTCCCGTCGCTGATCCTCGCGATCGTGCTCTCCTCGGTGCTGTCCCGGGGCGTCTGGACGATCGTCATCGCGATCGGTCTCACCTCCTGGGCGGGCACTGCCCGCGTGGTCCGCTCGCAGACCCTGTCGGTCGAGTCACGCGACTACATCGAGCGCTCCCGGGTGCTCGGCGCGGGCCACTGGCACATCATCGTCAAGCACCTGCTGCCCGGCGTGCTGCCGCTCGTGCTCGCCAACACCACGCTCACCGTCGGATCGGCGATCATCGCCGAGTCGACGCTGTCATTCCTCGGCCTCGGCGACACCACCATGCAGTCCTGGGGATCGGTGCTGAAGAACTCGATGGACTACTCCGCGGCGACGGCCGGCTACTGGTGGTACGTGCTGGTGCCCGGTGTCGCGATCGTGCTGGTGGTGCTGGCGTTCACGCTGGTCGGCCGTGCCGTGGAGAACATCATCAACCCGACCCTGAGGAGCCGTTGAGATGCCGGATCTGACCTTCGACGACGTCTCGATCACCTACCGCACGTCGGGCCGCGGCGGCCGTGGCGAGGTGCACGCGGTGAAGAACATCTCGCTGAAGCTGCCCGCGGGCGGCACCCTCGGGGTGGCGGGCGAGTCCGGCTCGGGCAAGTCCACGCTCGCGATGAGCGTGCTGCGGCTGCTGCCCGCCAACGCGAAGCTGACCGGCCGCGTGCTCGTCGGCGACACGGATGTGACCGAGCTGAGCTTCGGCGCGCTGCGCGCGCTGCGCTGGGCCGACGCCTCGATCATCTTCCAGGGCGCGATGCACTCCCTGAACCCGGTGCGCACCGTGGGCCAGCAGATCATGGAGGCCCTCGAGCTGCACGTCACGGATGCCTGGCGCACCGAGAAGGAGCGGAAGGCGCGCGTCGCCGAGCTGCTGCGCGTGGTCGACCTCGCTCCGCAGAAGATCGACGCCTACCCGCACGAGATGTCGGGCGGGCAGAAGCAGCGCGTGATGATCGCGATGGCGCTGGCCTGTGAGCCCGACATCATCATCGCCGACGAGCCGACCACGGCCCTCGACGTGATCGTGCAGAAGCAGATCCTCGAGATGATCAGCGCGCTGGTCACCGACCGCGGCATCTCGATGCTGATGATCAGTCACGACCTGTCGGTGCTCGCGACCGCCTGCGACCGGATCGCTGTCATGCGCGACGGCGAGCTGGTCGAGGTGGGGGAGTCGCTGCGGGTGTGCCTGCAACCGGAGCACCCGTACACGAAGCAGCTCGCCGACGCGTTCCCGACCATCGGAGATCCGGCATCCCGCCTGAACCCGGTGACACGGCGCGAGCGCCCGGCGGATGCGGGCGAGAAGCGGGGCCTGACCGACGAAGTGCTGCTGCAGGCGAAGGGGCTGAACGTCACCTTCCACGGTCGCGGCGAGGCGCTGCGCGCGGTGAAGAACGTCGATCTCGAGGTGCGCCGCGGTGAGATTCTCGCTCTGGTCGGCCAGTCCGGCTCGGGCAAGACCACCCTGGCGCGCACCCTCGTCGGGCTTCAGCACGCGGACGAGCCCTCGTCGGTGCGGTTCCGCGGGCAGGATCTGCCGCGCGGCGGCAAGGCGCTGCGGGCGTTCCGCAGCGAGGTGCAGATGGTGCTGCAGGACCCCACCGCGGCGCTGAACCCGAAGCTGAGCATCTACGAATCCGTCGCCGAGGGGCTGCGCGTGCAGCGCTACCCCGGTGACGAGGCCGAGCGGGTAGCGCAGAGCCTGACGGATGCCGAGCTGACGCCGCCGGAGCGGTTCATGACCGCGATCCCCCAGGAGCTGTCCGGTGGGCAGCGCCAGCGCGCAGTGATCGCCGGGGCGCTCGCGCTCGGCCCGCAGCTGCTGGTGGCCGACGAGCCCGTCGCCTCTCTGGACGCCTCGGTGCGCGGCGAGATCCTCGCCCTGCTGCTCTCCCTGCGCGATCGGCTGGGTCTGAGCGCCCTGGTGATCACACACGATCTCGGGCTGGCGTGGAACATCGCCGACACCGTGGCGGTGATGCTGGAGGGCGAGATCGTGGAGTACGGCACCACCGAGCAGGTGCTGCTGGATCCGCAGCACGACTACACCAAGCGCCTGCTCGCCGCGGCGCCGACGATCGAGCGGACCGGAGCGTGAGCGGGACCGCCGTGGCCGTGGACCGGCACGCCTACCTGACCGAGGCTCCGCTGCGGCCGGGAGACCGGATGCACTTCATCACACCCTCCGGTCTCGGCGACGCCGAGAGCCTGGAGCGCGCGGTCGGGTACTACCGCGACTGGGGGCTCGAGGTCACCGTCGGCGAGCACGTGCTGCATCCGCATCCGCGGGCGAAGTACCTCGCAGGACCGGATGCCGGACGCCGCGACGACCTCGTGGACGCCTGGCTCGATCCCGACACCGCCGCCGTCGTGTGCGTGCGCGGCGGCTACGGTGCGATGCGTCTGCTGGACGGGATCGACTGGGACCTGATGCGCGGAGCGGCGCTGCGCCGTGACGGCCGGCCGAAGCTGCTCACCGGATCATCCGACATCACCGCGTTGCACGAGGCGTTCCGCGTGCACCTCGATGTGCCGACGCTGTTCTGCCCGATGCCGGGCAATGACGTGTTCCGCGACTCCGAGATCGTTCGCGACGACGTGCACCGCTGGCTGTTCGAGCCGTGGGGAGGGCGTTCGATCGTGGGACCCGCGGCGGAGGTGCTCGTGGCGGGAAGCGCGGCGGGCCGGTTCACCGGTGGCAACCTGGCGCTGCTCGCCGGTGCACTCGGGGCGCCCGAAGCGGCCGTGACGCCGGACGGCATCCTCTTCCTCGAGGACATCGACGAGGATCTGTACCGGCTGGACGGCTTCCTGCTGGCTCTGCTGCGCGCAGGGCGCATCGACGCCGCATCCGGCATCGTGCTCGGCTCGTGGCACAACTGCGCGGTGCGTGACGGGGTGGCCGACCTCGACGGGGTTCGCGCCCTCATGACGGAGTACTTCGCCGAGCTCGGCAAGCCGGTGCTCTGGGAGCAGGGCTTCGGGCACGACCCGAACGCGCTGAGCCTGCCGCTGAACGTGGACGGTGCGCTTGAGGCCGGGGAATCCGGCATCCGGCTGGTCGTCGGAGAGGAACTGCGATGACGATCGAACTGCCGGAGCTGGATGAGCGGGTCACCTGGTCGATCCGCGTCGTGGATGCCGGAACCGGCGCCGTGCTCGCCGAGCACACGCCCGACCAGCAGTGCGAGACCGCGAGCATCGGCAAGATCTTCCTGTTGATCGAGGTGGCGCGGCGGCTCGCCGATGGCTCGCTGACGGCGGATCAGATCGTGCCGATCCCCGCGGAGCACGTGGTCGAGGACTCCGGACTGCTGTACCGGATGCGGGATCAGGCGCTGTCCGTGCACGATGCCGCTCTGTTCGTCGGCGCGTTCAGCGACAACCTCGCCACCAACGCACTGATCGCGCTGTGCGGGCTGGAGGAGGTGCGCGCGGTCGCGCCGTCGCTCGGGTACACCGACACGGCCCTGCACGACTACATCCGCTCGGAGCGCACGCCGGATCTGCCGTGGACGCCGTCGTTCGGCACCGGCGCCGAGCTCGCCGACGTGATGCGCAGGCTGGGCGCGGGCGAGGTGGTCTCGCCCGCGGTGAGCGCGCAGGTGCTGACCTGGCTCGCCGCGAACGCCGACACCTCGATGGTGGCGGACTCCCTGCTGCTCGATCCGCTGGCGCACGTCGAGCCCGAGTACCAGGACATGGTGCTGCGTCACAAGACCGGCAGCACGTCGTTCGCACGCATCGACACCGGGCACCTCTCCGGCCCCGCCGCAACCGTCGCGTATGCGGTGGCAGCGAACTGGAAGGGCAGCACGGAGGATCTGCGCGCCCCGGTGATCGACGCGATGCGCGCGATCGGCGAGCAGCTGCGGGCACACGTCACCGGCCTCGCGCGCGACGACGCCGCGCTCTGAGCCGTGACTCACGGCGTTAGCATCGACGGATGACTCGGAACGGACGACTCGGCGTCGGCATCATCGGCGCGGGGCGGGTGGGGCCGGTGATCGGTGCCGCGCTCGCCGGAGCAGGACACGCGATCACGGGGATCACCTCGGGTTCGGACGACGACCGCGCGGCGGCCGTGCTGCCCGGGGCGGAAGTGCTCGATGCAACCGAGGTCGTCAGGCGCAGCGAGCTGGTCGTGCTGGCTGTGCCGCACGACCAGTTGCCGGGCCTCGTCGCGGGGCTCGCCGGGACCGGGGGCTGGCAGATGGGTCAGCTCGTGCTGCACACCGATCCCGAGTACGGCATCGAGGTACTGCGGCCGGCCGCCGAGCGAGGCGCGATCCCGCTGGCCGTGCATCCGGCGATCTCGTTCACCGGCACCACCGTCGATCTGCGTCAGCTGCAGGCGTCGTACGCGGCGGTCACCGCACCCGCGGCGGTGCTGCCGATCGCGCAGGCACTGGCGGTGGAGCTCGGCTGCGAGCCGGTCGTCGTCGCCGAAGAGGATCGTGCGGCATACGCCGAGGCGATCGCCACGGCATCCGAGTTCTCCCGCTCGATCGTCGGACAGGCCACTGGTCTGCTGCGCGGCATCGGGGTGGAGAATCCCGGCGGCTACCTCTCGGCGCTGGTGCAGTCCACGGTGGAGCGCGCTCTTCGCGAGGCATCCGATCCCGCGCCGGACCTCAGGGACGTCTGATGGAGATCACCCACCTCGAACCCGTCTCGGGCCTCGCCTGGAGCGTGTTCCGCGGTGGGCGCGAGGACGTCCTGCGCGCTCTCGGCCGCGAGCACGCCGATGCGATCCGCGCGTTCCGCGATCTGCCGGGCGGGAGCTGGGAGGCGCAGATGCACCGAGCGGACGGCGTCGCCGCCGCGCGGCTCGACGCCGTCATCGCCTCGACGCGACGGCTGCTGCCTCTCGAATCGCAGGAGCTCGCGTGGATCGCCGAGGGAGCGGGGATGCCGGAGCGGGATGTGTGGGCACGGAACCTGCGCGGCGACCTGGGCAGTGACGGCACGGGATGCAGCGATGTCGCGCTGACCACGGATGCCGGTGTGCTGATGGGACACAACGAGGACGGCGACGGCGAGCTGCACGAGGAGATCCGGCTGGTCACGCTCGACATCGAGGGGGATCCCGCGGTCACCGCCGTCTGGTACCCGGGCATGCTGCCCTCGAACGCGTTCGTCACGACCTCGGCCGGCCTCGCGTTCGGCATGGACCATGTTCCCGTCGCAGTGGCGAACACGGACGGCGCCGGGCGGCACTTCGTCGCCCGGCACGCGCAGCGCCAGCACGACGGAGGCGCGGCGCGCGCCGCGCTGTCCGGTGTGCCGTGCGCCGGCGGGTTCGCGTTCGATGTCGCGGACGCCGGCGGGCGGGCCGACCTGATCGAGAATGCTGCGGGGCGCACCGCGAAGACGTCGGGCGCATATCGGCACACGAACCACCTGCGTCTCGTGGACGGCACCGAGGACGGCCTCGCCGTCCCCGCCGACGACGAATGGCTGCAGGAGAGCAGGAACCGGCTCGGCGTGCTGAACGGATGCGGGGCACCGGAGACGGCACATGACGTGTTCGCGGCGTTGCGGACCCCCGGCGTGCTGGGTCGGTCCGATGACATGTGGACCTTCGTCACGGCCGTGGTCGACACCGCCGCTGACGAGATCCTTCTCGCCGGGAGCGGAGCGCCCTGGCGCGGCCGATGGAGCGCATTCGCGCGAGGGGAGCGTGTGTCGCTGTGACGATCGGATTCGACGAGCTGGAGCAGGAGTTCCCGGGGCTGACAGTGTCGGCGCTCGCCGCGGACGTCGACACAGGAGCAGAGGTGTTCCGCCACCATCCCGATCGGGTGCTCGACACGGCGAGCGTGGGCAAGATCTTCCTGCTTCATCGCCTGCTGTCGGAGGTGGATCAGGGCACCCGCAGTCTCGAGGAACGGGTGACCCGGCGCCCGGTCGAGCAGTTCGACAACTCCGGCATCTGGTACCTGCTGCAGCAGGACACCCTGTCGCTGTACGACGTGGCGGCGCTGATCGGAGCCACCAGCGACAATGCCGCGACCAACACCCTGTGCCGGGTCATCGGACTGGATGTCGTGCAGCAGCACACCCGGGCGCTCGGCTATGCGCACTCCGGGCTCGACGACGTGGTGCGCTGGCCGCTGCCGCCCGGCGCCCCGCGCACGCTGTCGCACGCGAACGCGGAGGAGATGGTGCGCTTCGTGACGCGCACCGCCCGCGGTGATGACCTCAGCCCGGCCTCGGCGGACACCCTGCAGCGATGGCTCGGAGCCGGGATGGACCTGTCCATGGTCGGCTCGGCGTTCGGGCTCGACCCGCTCGCGCACTACCTCTTCGATCGCGACATCTGGCTGTGGAACAAGACCGGCACGATCAGCACTGTGCGCGCCGACGTCGGCCTTGTCATGTCGCCGGAGCGGCGCCTGGCCTATGCCGTGTTGATCAACTGGGAGCGCGACGCACCCGCCCGCGACCGCGTGCTCGAGGTGATGCGGCGAGCGGGGCTCGTGCTCCGCGGCGAACTGGGCGGCTGAGCCCTCTACGGCTTCGAGGACACGACCTTCACGCCGTCGGGCAGCGTCGTCCCCATGAGCGCGGCATACTGCGCAGCCTTGTCGCGGTCGAAGTCCTGCCCGGCGATCTGAACCGACCCGGGAAGCGTCTGCCCGCACTCCAGCTGGAGCGTGGGTGCGGAGAGGAGTGTGCCGTCCAGCAGGATCGCCATGCGCTTCAGCCCCGGGTCCGCCGCGCAGGCGACGGACCCGGAGAGCTCAGCCATCGCGTCCGCACCGCTCTTGGTGAAGTCGACCTGCACGCTCCACTGGTTCTGTACGACCACTGCCTTCGTCGTGCTGAGGTCCTTCTCCGTGACCTCGACCGGTCCCAGCTCGAGCACCTCGTCCTCATCGGTCGTCACGATGCAGGCGGACCGGTCGTCCGCGCAGTCCGCCGACGCGCCTGCTTCGTTGTCCTGCGCCTCGACGGGACGGATCGCGAAGTCGCCAGGAGCGGTGAAGAGATCCGCGCGGACCTGTTGGTCCTTGCCGTCCTTCCGCGGAGGGTTGTAGTGCACGGTCACCTTGTCGCCGTCGGTCTCGATGCTGCGCTCGGAGATTCCGGCGATCTCGAGCCGATGCCCGAGATGCTCGGCGACGGCCTCCGCTCTGCCCGAGGGAACGCTCAGCACCACCTCGTGGCTGAGGGGCGGCGTCGTGAAGGGCAACGCAGTGCAGCCGGTCAGCAGTAGAGCTGCGGCGGTGGCGGCCAGGGCGCCGCGGAGGATCGAGCGGCTCATGCGCAGGAGCATACCCGGCTGCCATGAGTTCGCCGGTCACGGCGGAGCCGGATCGGAATCCGACCCGGCTCCGCCTCTGCAGCCCTCGTCACCTGGCGACGGTCAGCACATCTCCGGTGCAGCCCTCGCAGTCGGTGAGAACCGCGCGCGCAGCCGTGCCGTCGACCGCGAGCTCGACCGTGTTGTTCCGTCCGGAACCGGGCTTCGCCACGGGACCGGTGATTCGGGCGGACACGGTGATTCGCACCGCGTCACCGGCTCGAAGGTCTCCCTTCCAGACCGCGGTCGCTCCCTTCAGCGTCACTCGTCCCGAACTCGCTGTCACGCGCACCGGGGACGTGTTGTCCACGACATCGGCGAGGTCGATCCGCACCGTCGCCTCCTTCACAGACGTATCCGATGCGGTCGCCCTGACGGTCCAGCTCACCGGGGTGCCCGGGCGCACTGACGATTCCGCAGCCGGGTCCGACGAAGACGTGAGCGTCCACTCCGGAGTGCGAGGCGCCTGGAACACAGGTTCGGCGCCGAAGTACGGAGCATGACCGAGGAACCGCAGGTAGGGATCGAAGGACGCGAACGAGTCGACCTGCTGCGGCGAGTTCCACACGGTCTGCGCGAACAGGCGCAGGCGCGGCATCAGCGTGTTCGTCAGCACCGACTCGGGCGCCCAGCCGTGCGCGTCGTCCCAGATGGGGAAGAACTGCCCTGCGACGTCGTCGCGAAGCTCAGGCTTCGCCTCGTACGGAGCACCCCAGCCGCCCGAGAAGGTGTACGGGTTGCTGTAGTTCTTCCATGCGTACTCCGGCAGAGGGCGGTTGATGACCGAGCCGTTGCGGGTGTCGCCCGAGGTGAGGTCGGCGGTGCCCATCGTCGGCCAGAGGTCGTGGTACAGATCGGACGAGGAGCCCACCACCTGACGGCCCTCCGCGAGCAGGTCGTTCGCATCGACGGAGCCGTAGATCTCGGCCCAGAAGATGACGGTGATGTCCTTGTCCAGAGGGACGATCTTGTTGCGTCCGTTGAGCTGGTCGTTCCACACCATGGTGTGCCGGCCGGCATCCTTCAGCGCCTTGTTGACGTAGTTCAGGAACCAGGCGTACGAGTCGCGCGTGGTCGCCGAGGAGTTCCCCGTCTCGGAGCGGATCCAGTCCTGCAGCACCGTCTGCGAGTCGAGGGCCATGAACTCGTCGGCCCCGATGTGCACGTACGGCGACTGGAACGTCTCGCCCATCTCGACGGCCACGTCGGCGAGCCGCTTGCGGACGTCCTCCCGGGAGTAGTTGTAGGCCTCGCCGGCGAGCATGTAGCCGGGCTCAGGGAACACCTTCGCGTCGAGAGTCGCGTGGGCGGGCATGTCGAACTCGGGGATGATCGTGACGTGGTACCGCTTGGCGAACGCCACGAGGTCGGTGATCTCGGCCTTGCTCCAGGAACCTCCGTCGGGCAGGTGATCGACCAGTTCGGGGAACACGTCGCTCTCGACGCGGAGCCCCTGGCCGTCCTTGACCCGCAGGACCATGGTGTTCATGTTCGTCCAGGCCAGGTCCTTGATCTGGTCCTTCAGCCAGGCGATCGAGTAGAACCGCCGTCCAGAGTCGACCTGCAGGGCACGGAACCGCATGTCGGTCCAGTTCACCGCGGTGCCGGCGGGAAGGGTCGTCGCCCCGGTCGCCGCCTTGGTGCTCTGCAGCGCCTGGCCCAGGGTGCTGAACGCGTACAGCACTCCGGCCTCGCCGCCGGCGGTGATCACGATGCCGTCGGGCGTGGACTCGATGGCGTAGGCCTCGTCGGCGAGCTTCCGGGCGTTGGCCGGTGCGTTCGCCGGGATCGGCACGTCGCCGAGCTTCACGAACACGCTGTCCCTTCCTGCTGGCGCGGTGCCGACGGTGAGGGTGGCGTCGTCGGTGACGCCGAGCTTCCGCAGGTTCGCCGTGCCGAGGTCGGCCTCGTCGGTGATCTTCGCGGCGGAGTCCGCATCCACGACGATCCGCTGCACGGCGCCCTTCCATGCGCCGTCGGCGGGCGCGAAGCTCTGCACAGCGGGGATCGTGACGGGGTATCCGTTCGCACCCAGGGGCGGGGCGTCCCAGCCGGTCGGCGCCTGCTGGGGCTTGGTCGCCGGGCCGACCTCGGTGACGGTGAAGTCGTCGCAGTACGCGGGGGAGACGTTGCCGCCCACGAAGCAGAAGGCGTTCAGCTCGGTGGTGCGCGGGCCGGTGGTGATGGTCGTCCGGTAGGTCGACCACTGGGTGCCGCCGTCGGGCGTGGTGATGCCGGCCGCGTACTCGCCGCCGCCGTCACCGCGGGCGAGGCCGCGATAGTAGGGGGCGCTCTCGGAGTCGAAGATGCCCCAGCGGATGCCCTGGCCCTTCAGCGCGACCGAGAACTCGTAGGTGGTGTTGGGGGTGATGCCGGTCACCGTCTTGTTGACCATGCCGCGGTCGACCCCTGTGCCGCGCACCGGCAGGTTGCCGCCGATCGGGGTCTTGGTGTTGGCGTCCGCATAGGGAAGCCCGATGCGGGCAGCGGTGCCGGTGCCGTCGGCACCGGGGGTGATCAGCGCGGCGTGGTTGTGCTGGGTCTGCGCACCCCACTGCCCCGACTCGAAGCCGCCGTCGATGACGACCGGCCCTTCGGCGGCGCTCGCAGCCGCCTGGACAGCGGCCGGTGCGACGAGCAGCGCTCCCGCCACGGCGAGGCATGACGCCATCGTCAGAATCCGTCTGTTGTGCACGTCCTCGTACTCCTTCCGGGTGCCGCGGGCGCGGCTCGCCGGTAGATTACCCGGTTAAGTAAACGGGAGTAAAGGACTCTTCCCGAACTGATCCTGCGCCGCTTTCGGGTTCGCAGGGTCGCGCGCTACATTCGCAGGGTGACGACGCCGGGGACACGCCAGCAGAGGCTCACCATGCGTGACCTCGCCGCGGAGCTCGGTGTCTCGCACGCCGCCATCTCGTACGCGCTGAACGGCAAGCCGGGCGTCGGCGAAGAGACCAGGGCGCGGATCATCGAGGCCGCGAGCAGGCGCGGCTGGCAGCCGAACATCGCGGCCAGGGCGCTCGCCGGGCAGGGCACGGGATCGATCGGCCTGGTGCTCGCACGCGGCGCCGACGAACTCGCCAGGGACACCTTCTACCTGCGCTTCATCGCGGGTATCCAATCCGAGCTCTCGCCGCGCGGCCTGACCCTCACGTTCCAGATCGCGGACTCGCTGGAATCCGAGATCGACGTGTACCGGCTCTGGGCGGCGCAGAGCCGCGTCGACGGACTCATCGTCGTGGACCCCCGGCTGGATGATCCGCGACCCGAGGTGCTGCAGGCGCTCGGCACCCCTGCCGCACTGGTGGGAGGGCGCGACCACGCCGAAGGCGACATCGCCGTGGTCGGCGCCGACGACGACTCGCCGATGGCGGCGCTCGTTCAGATGCTCGTCGCTCGCGGGCACCGGCGGATCGCGTACGTGGCAGGGCCGGCGGACTTCGCGCACGCGATCGTGCGCGCCGACTCCTACCGTTCGACGATGGCCGATGCCGGGATCAGCCCGCTGAGCGTCATCCACACCCACTACAGCCCGGACGAGGCGGCGGATGCCTGGCGGCGGCTGCGCGACGAGCATCCGACCGCGATCATCGCCGACAACGATCAGCTGGCCGTCGCCGTGCTCGGCAGCGCCCGCGCGGATGGGGTCGAGGTGCCTGAGGAGCTGAGCATCGTGTCGTGGGAGGACTCGCCGCTGTGTGAGGCGACGACCCCGCAGATCTCGGCGCTGTGGCGGGACTCGTTCGCGCTCGGTCGCCGCGCGGCCGCCGCTATCATCTCGGAGATCTCCGATCACGCGTCCGAGGTCGTCGCGATCGAGGCGGCGGTGCTGCGCGACCGCGGCACGATCGCTGACGTGGCACCCGCATCCTGACGCCCCGAGAGGACCGAGGAGGCTCCGCGGGACGCACAGGGGCACCCCGGTAGACTGGAGGGCGACTTTCGAGGAGCCCGCACATGACCGACGCGACCGCAGCCGCGCCCACAGACGACACCGCCGAGGCGGATGACACCTTCGAGCAGCGCGAGGTGCGCCTCGCCAAGCGCGACAAGCTGATCACCGAGCGCGCGGATGCCGCGGGCGGGGCGTTCCCGGTCTCCGTGCCGGTGACGCACACCATCCCGGCGCTCCGCGCGGAGTACGGCGAGCTCGAGGCCGGCGCCGAGACCGGCGTCGTCGTCGGGGTGGCCGGCCGCATCGTGTTCAGCCGCAACACCGGCAAGCTCTGCTTCGCCACGCTGCAGGCCGGAGACGGCAGCCGTATCCAGGCGATGATCTCGCTCGCGAACGTCGGCGAGGAGTCCCTCGCCGCGTGGAAGGAGCTCGTCGACCTCGGCGACCACGTGTTCGTGCACGGCGAGGTGATCTCCAGCCGTCGCGGCGAGCTGTCGATCATGGCCGACGACTGGACCATCGCGTCGAAGGCGATCCTGCCGCTGCCGAACGTGTACGGCGAGCTCAGCGAGGAGGGCCGCGTGCGCAGCCGCTTCCTCGACCTGATCGTGCGCGACCAGGCCCGCACCACGGTGCGCGCCCGCGCCGCGGTGAACGCCAGCCTGCGCGCCACGTTCACCAGCCATGATTTCCTCGAGGTGGAGACCCCGATGCTGCAGGTGCAGCACGGCGGGGCATCCGCTCGTCCGTTCATCACGCACTCGAACGCGTTCGACACCGAGCTGTACCTGCGCATCGCGCCGGAGCTGTACCTGAAGCGCGCCGTCGTCGGCGGCATCGAGCGCGTCTACGAGATCAACCGCAACTTCCGCAACGAGGGCGCCGACTCCACGCACAGCCCCGAGTTCGCGATGCTCGAGGCCTACCAGGCGTACAGCGATTACAACGGCATCGCCGACCTCACCCAGGAGCTCGTGCAGAACGCGGCGATCGCGGTCGCGGGCTCCACCACGGTGACCTGGGCAGACGGCACCGAGTACGACCTGGGCGGCCAGTGGGACCGCATCTCGATGTACGGCTCGCTCTCCGAGGCGGCCGGCCGCGAGTTCACCCCGCAGGACTCGCTCGAGGACCTGATCGCGTTCGCCGAGGCGAACGAGGTCGAGCTGCCCCCGCACGCCACGCACGGCAAGCTGATCGAAGAGCTCTGGGAGCACTTCGTCAAGCCGGGCCTTTCGCGCCCCACCTTCGTGATGGACTTCCCGGTCGACACGTCGCCGCTGGTGCGCGACCACCGCTCCACCCTGGGCGTCGTCGAGAAGTGGGACCTCTACGTGCGCGGCTTCGAGCTGGCCACCGGGTACTCCGAGCTGGTCGACCCGGTCATCCAGCGCGAGCGCTTCATCGAGCAGGCCAAGCTGGCCGCCGGCGGCGACCTCGAGGCGATGCGCGTCGACGAGGAGTTCCTGCGCGCGCTCGAGCACGGCATGCCGCCCACGGGCGGCATGGGCATGGGCATCGACCGCCTGCTGATGGCCGTCACCGGTCTCGGCATCCGCGAGACGATCCTCTTCCCGCTGGTCAAGTAACGCCCGCCGGTCAGCCGGCCTGCGCCGCGAGGCGCTCTCCGCGCGCCATCAGCCACATCGGCAGCAGCGCGCTCTCGAGCACGCGCAGCAGCAGACCGGTCAGGCCGTGGTCGGGATCGATCTGCCGTGACATCCGCAGGTAGGCGTCGGCGTGGGTCGATCTGCCCAGCGCCCACGACAGCCACGCGGCAGACGCCAGGGCGCCGGGCTTCAAGTCGCGCGGTGCGCAGGCCACGGCGTAGCGCACCACGTCCAGCGCCCGGCGCAGTCGGGCCGGATCGGGGTCGCCGGCTCGACCGAGGAAGATGTCCCCGATCTCGCTCGGCGTCTCCGCACCGTGGCGTGCGTGCCCCAGCTGCGCATCGAACGCGCGCATGCCGGTGGCGTGATCACTCGCCCACTGCACCAGCACGGCGTCCCGCAGCGCGGGACGGTGCAGGCACCAGAGCAGCGCGGCGCACGCGAACGGCGGCGGATCCTCTTCGCCCTCCAGCAGCATCTCGGCGAAGGCGGGTATGTCGTCGAGCATGACCGCCGCGCCGATGGCCTGCGGGTTCTCCTCCGAGCCGAGCTGTGCGCCGCCGCATCGCACCCGCTCCAGCACGGCGTCCAGGTCGTGCAGCGCCATGCCGACCCGCTGGCGGGCGGCGAGGTCGGCCGGCGGCAGTTCGGTGCCCGCATGCTGGTCGGCCGCGACGTCGACGCCCGGCAGATCGGGCACCGCGGGGATCTCGGAGAGCGGACGCAGCGCGGGCTCTGGGTCGAGATAGTCGCTCCACCCCGAAGGCAGCACGCACAGCCCCTCGACGATGTGGAACCCCTCTTCGTTCGCGCTGCCGAGCAGGTGCTCGACGAGCAGCGACTGCGGCAGTACCAGGCCGTCGCGCGTGGGAGTGGCATCCTCATCGGAGTAGACGACCAGCGCGATCGCATCGCAGCCGCGCACCTGCGTGAGCAGGTCGAGCACGGCATCGACGAAGTCGCAGGGCTCGTCGCCGCCGGGTGGGAGATCCATCCGCAGCACGCCGGGTGCGCGGGTGCCGTGGAACGGCAGCAGCACCAGGCTGCGCGCCGGGGTGTAGCCCGCGAGCGCGGGGACGAGACTGAGCAGTTCTGCGGCATCCGATGCCTTGATGATCGTGTCCATCGCTCGAGCGTGCTCGCGGCAGCGGAGCCCTTCTCCGCGGGAATTCCCGCCCTGCGCGGGATCGGTGCGGATCCCCCTGGTGGGGAGGGCGAGTGGAACACGCGTACGATGGAGGGGTGGACAGCTATTGGACTGCAGTGATCTGGTCGATCCTTCCGACCATCGCCGTCTGCCTCGTCTTCTACTTCGTGCTGCGCGGAATCCTCCGCTCCGACCGCACCGAGCGCAAGGTGCACGCCGAGATCGAAGCCGAAGAGCGCGCGCGGCGAGGCCTGCCCCCTCGCGCCTCCTGACGACGTCCCTGCCAGCCGCTACGCTGATCCGAGCGACTGACGGAGGCGGGGGATGATCAACACCAGCAACTGGCCGTGGTGGATCGTCGCCGTCATCGCCGTGATCGACCTCGCGATCCGCGTCGTCGCGATCATCGTCATCCCGCGCAACCGTCGCCCCACCTCGGCGATGGCATGGCTGCTGGCCATCTTCTTCCTGCCCGAGATCGGCATCATCCTCTTCCTGCTGATCGGCAATCCGCGGCTGCCGCGTGCACGTCGCCGCAAGCAGGCGCAGATCAACGAGTACATCGCTGACACCTCCAGCAACCTGCGCTTCGGCACGCTGCGCCCGAACGCGCCTGACTGGTTCCCGCCGCTGGTCCTCATGAACCAGCGACTCGGTGCCATGCCGCTCGCCGGCGACAACGGCGCGCACCTGATCGCCGACTACCAGGAGTCGCTCGACGCGATGGCCGACGCCATCCGCGAGGCCACCGAATACGTGCACGTCGAGTTCTACATCCTGCAGGCGGATGCCGCGACCGACAACTTCTTCCGCGCCCTCGAGGAGGTCGCGGCCCGTGGCATCCCCGTCCGCGTGCTGCTGGACTTCTGGGCCAACAGAGGCAAGCCGAAGTACAAGCAGACCCGCAGGCGCCTCGAGGCGATGGGTGCCGACTGGCACGAGATGCTGCCCGTGCAGCCGCTGCAGGGCCGCTGGCAGCGCCCAGACCTGCGCAACCACCGCAAGCTGCTCGTCGTCGACGGGAAGACCGCCTTCGTCGGGTCGCAGAACATCACCGACTCGTCGTACAACCTGCGCAAGAACATCAAGCGCGGTCTGCACTGGGTCGACCTCATGGTCAAGGTCGACGGACCGATCGTCGCGAGCGTGAACGCCGTCTTCCTCAGTGACTACTACGCCGAGACCGACCGGGTGCCGGAAGGCATCGACATCACTCGCGTCGAGACCGGCAGCGGCGACCTCGACTGTCAGATCGTGCCCTCCGGGCCGGGATTCGAGGCCGAGAACAACCTGCAGCTCTTCCTCGGGCTTCTCTACGGCGCGAAGCGGAAGATCATGATGGTCAGCCCCTACTTCGTGCCGGACGAGGCGCTGCTGCTGGCCGTCTCCACCGCCTGCGACCGCGGTGTGCAGGTCGAGCTGTTCGTCTCGGAAGAGGGCGATCAGGCGATGGTCTATCACGCCCAGCGCAGCTACTACGAGGCGCTGCTGAAAGCCGGCGTGCGCATCTGGATGTACCGTAAGCCGTTCATCCTGCACACGAAGTCGCTCACGATCGACGACGACGTCGCGGTGATCGGTTCGAGCAACATGGACATGCGCTCCTTCGGTCTGAACATGGAGATCTCGATGCTCGTGCGCGGCGAGGAGTTCGTCACCGAGATGCGCGCCGTCGAGGACGAGTACCGCAGCCTGAGCCGCGAGCTCACCCTCGAGGAGTGGGAGCAGCAGCCGCTGCGCTCCACCGTGCTGGACAATCTCGCGCGTCTCACCTCCGCACTCCAGTAGACAGGGCGGTGGATGCCGGATGCCGGTACCGTGAAGGCATGAAGAGCACGCGCATCCTCCACACGACCACCGCGCTCGCCGCAGGAGTCCTGCTGATGGCGGGAATGGCCGGGTGCGCGCAGTCGCCGGCCGGCACATCGACGTCGGCCCCCGCGCCGACCAGCACCTCGGGTTCCTCTCCGGATGCCGGTGGCGTGGAGGTCGCCTGGCTGGACGAGGGACGCTCGTTCGCCGTCGTGACCTACGGGTCGTCGACTTGCGTGCCGCAGATGCAGTCGGTCTCGTCCGACGGGCAGACCGTCGAGGTGACGCTCGCCGATGCGGACCAGGAGGCCGCCTGCACCGCGGACTTCGCCCCGCGGGCGTCGCTGTCGGTCATGCCGGTCGAGGTCGATGTCACGAAGGACGTCGAGGTGAAGGTCGTGTACGGCGATCTGACAGACGACGCCGAGCTCGACGCCCTGCCGGCCGAGCCCGTGGGAGCCACCTCGATGAAGCCGTCGGCCGGGTGGTTCGACGACTCCGGGATCGCGCTGCTGACCTGGGGCTCCTCGACCTGTCCGCCTGTCGTCTCCGGCGTCGAGCAGGCGGATGCCGGTGCCACCGTGACCTTCGGGGAGACCGATCGTGTCTGCACGATGGACATGGCACCGCGGGTGACCCTGATCGGGCTCGAGCAGCCTGTGGACGACGATCTCGCGTTCACGCTGACGCTGACCGGCGGCAACCTCAGCGGCACCGTCGACGTGTTGCGCTGACTCAGAAGCGGCTGATGTCGTGCTGCTCGGGCAGCACGAGCAGCAGTCCGCCCTGGTCGATGCGGCAGCGGATGCGCACCGCCTCGCCGAACTCGTCGCCGTCCAGCTCGATCGAGGTCGGCTCGGTCATGGCGGCTTCGGCCGCCGTGCCGCGCAGGTAGCGGATCGAGGTGTCCCGTCCGCGGCGCTCCAGCACCCGGCGTCCCGCGCGGAACCGGCGCAGCACGGAGTTGTCCCACCAGATGCGCCGCCACACGCCGAGCCAGCCGAACGCGCCTGTGGGCTGGATGACCGCGACATCCAGCGTGCCGTCGTCGATCGAGGCATCCGGCACCAGCGCGATGCCGGCGGGCAGCGCTCCGCAGTTCGCGAACAGCATGCTCTGCACCTTGACGGTGTGCAGTCGCCTGTCATCGATCTGGTAGACCGTGCGGAAGGGCTTCGCTCCCGGCAGTGAACGGGCGGCGCCGTCCACGTAGGCGACCCAGCCGACCTGCTTCTTCAGGTTCGAGTTCGTGTTCGCGATCATCGCGGCGTCCAGGCCCATACCGGCGAGCACGACGAACGCGTGCTCCGACGTGCCGCCGTCCTCGCGTGTGAGGTGCGCCCAGCCGATGTCGACCGGATGGGTCTTGCCGCTGAACACGGCGTCGATCATCTTCTCGGGGTCGCCGAGCGGCAGCTCGAGGTTGCGGGCGAACAGGTTGCCGGTGCCGCTTGGCACGATCGCGAGCGGCACGCCGGTCCCGGCGATCGCCTCGGAGACCGCGCGAACCGTGCCGTCGCCGCCCGCGACGAGCACGGTCGAGGCACCATCCTCGATCGCCTGCCCGGTGGCATTCTGACCGGCATCCTCGACGGTCGTCTCGTAGAACTTCGGCGGCGACCAGCCGTGCCGCCGCGAAGCGGCTTTCAGCGCGACGTGCAGTCGCTTCTCGTCGACCTTGATCGGGTTGAACACCAGCGCGGCGTGCGACTGCCGGTTGCCGTGGGTGCTCATGTCGCCACTCTATTCCGTCCCGGAAGGAGCACGCCGACCCGCCGGTAGACTTGCCGAATGATCGACCTCGCTCTGCTCCGTGACGAGCCGGACACCATCCGACGCTCTCAGATCGCGCGCGGGAACGCGCCCGAAACCGTCGATGCCGCGATCGAGGCCGACCGATCGCGCCGGGCAGCGATCACCTCGTTCGAGGAGCTGCGCGCCGAGCAGAACGCCTTCGGCAAGCAGGTCGCGAAGGCACCCAAGGACGAGAAGGCCGCGCTGGTCGCGCAGGCCAAGGAGCTGGCCGAGCGCGTCAAGCAGGCGCAGCAGGCGGCGACCGAGGCGGCGGATGCCGCATCCGCGGCGCTGGACCGCATCGAGAACGTCATCATCGACGGCGTGCCCGCCGGTGGCGAGGAGGACTTCGTCGAGCTGCGGCGAGTCGGCGACATCCCCACTTTCGACTTCACTCCCCGCGACCATCTCGAGATCGGCGAGCTGCTCGACGCGATCGACATGGAGCGCGGCGCGAAGGTGTCGGGCTCGCGGTTCTACTTCCTCAAGGGCCTCGGTGCGCGCCTCGAGATCGCGCTGATGAACATGGCGCTCGACAAGGCGCTGCAGAACGGCTTCACGCCGATGATCGTCCCCACCATGGTGCGGCCCGAGATCATGCAGGGCACCGGCTTCCTGGGTGAGCACGCCGACGAGGTCTACCGCCTCGAGGCGCAGGACATGTACCTGGTCGGCACCAGCGAGGTGCCGCTCGCGGGCTATCACAAGGACGAGATCGTCGACCTGTCGAAGGGGGCCCTGCGCTACGCCGGCTGGTCCACCTGCTACCGCAGCGAGGCCGGCTCGTACGGCAAGGACACCCGCGGCATCATCCGCGTGCACCAGTTCAACAAGCTCGAGATGTTCGTCTACACGACGGCCGAGGATGCCGAGGCCGAGCACCTGCGTCTGGTGGCGCTGCAGGAGGAGATGCTCACCGCTCTCGGCCTGTCGTACCGGGTGATCGACGTCGCCGCGGGCGACCTCGGCTCGAGCGCCGCGCGCAAGTACGACATCGAGGCGTGGGTGCCCACGCAGGACGCCTTCCGCGAGCTCACGTCGACCTCGAACTGCACGACGTACCAGGCGCGCCGGCTGGACGTGCGGCACCGTACCGAAGAGGGCGGGAAGACGCAGCCCGTCGCCACGCTGAACGGAACACTGGCCACCACCCGCTGGATCGTCGCGCTGCTCGAGACGCACCAGCAGGCGGACGGCTCGGTGCGGGTTCCCGAGGCGCTGCGCCCCTATCTGGGCGGCCTCGAGGTGCTGGAGCCGGTGCAGGCATGACGGCCGCCTCCCTTCCCGCATCCGACACCTGGCTCGTCGCGCTCGACGTCGATGGCACGATCATCCTCGAGGACGAGACGATGAGCCCGGGCGTGCCCGCGGCCATCGGCCGGCTGCGCGACGCGGGGCACATCGTGACCCTTGCGACCGGACGCAGCTGGGGCGGCACCCGCCCTCACCTGGAGTCGCTCGGGCTCGAGCCCGAGTTCGTGGTCTGCTCGAACGGGGCCGTGACCATGCGCCGCGTCGACGGCGAATGGGAGCGTTGGCACGTCGAGACCTTCGACCCTTCGGAGGTGCTCGGGGTGCTCGGCGAGCGGCTTCCGGATGCCCGGTACATGGTCGAGACGGGCACGGGCGAGCGCCTGTTCACCGAGCACATCGAGGACTGGATGCTCGCGAACGGTCGCCAGGTGCCGTTCGCCGAACTGTCCGCCCAGCCGGTCTCGCGCGTCGTCGTCGTGGCGCCGGGCCAGGACGAGCACTACTTCCACGACCTGGTGGCCGAGGTCGGTCTGAACGAGGTCTCGTACGCGATCGGCTGGACCGCGTGGCTCGACATCGCTCCGCAGGGCGTCGACAAGGGCACCGCGCTGGCGCGCGTGCGAGAGCGCCTCGGCCATGCATCCGAGCGGGTGCTGGTGGCAGGCGACGGGCGCAACGACCTGGGCATGTTCGACTGGTCACTGCGCGGCGGGGGCCGTGCGGTGGCGATGGGGCAGGCCCCGGATGTCGTGAAGGATGCCGCCGGCGAGGTCACCGGCGCGGTGGAGGAGGGCGGACTCGCCCTCGCTCTCGATTCGCTGCTGGTCGCCGCGCGCTGAGCAAGGAGTGGGGTGCTCCCCAGTATTTCTCCAGGTGAGCACGGGAGAATGATCGTCGGCTCATCCGGTGTTCCGTGGAAACCGGATAGACTCGACGCCTGATCGTCCGGCCCCGGCCGGGATCGGGAGGGTTGTCCGAGCGGCCGATGGAGCTGGTCTTGAAAACCAGTGAGCAGAGATGTTCCGCGGGTTCGAATCCCGCACCCTCCGCAGCAGATCGAAAGGCACCGATTGAGCGAGTCGAGCACGTCGCGGCGTCCCCTCGCCCGTCATGGTCAGCAGACGAGTCCGTCATTCGTCGGCCAGCTGCTGAAGATCGTCGGCATCTTCGCCGTCGTCGTGCTGGTCAGCGGCTTCGCGGTGGGCGGCTACGTGCTTCTGGGGCTCACCTCCACCGTGCAGGCGAACGCCGTCGAGCTCGAGGGCCAGAAGGCCGTGCCGCCGGACATCGGCGCCTACGAGGGCGGCTTCAACCTGCTGCTCACCGGTGTGGACACCTGTGAGGCCAAGTACGCGCACCTGTTCGGCAAGCGCTGCAAGGGCAGCGACAGCGAGGGCACCCTCAACGACGTGAACCTGCTCATCCACGTGTCCGCGGAGCCGCGGCGTGTGACCGCAGTCAGCTTTCCGCGAGACATGATGGTCCCCATTCCGTCCTGCGAGAACGAGAACGGGCAGGTCAGCTCGGCGATGAGCAAGCAGCCGCTCAACTCGGCCTGGGAGTACGGCGGCCTGAGCTGCGTCGCCAAGACGATCACCGAGCTCACCGGCGAGGACATCCAGTTCGCGGCATCCGTGACCTTCGGCGGCGTGATCGAGATCACGAACGCCATCGGCGGCGTCGAGGTCTGCCTGGCGAACCCGATCAAGGACAAGTACACCGGCCTGGACCTGGCGGCCGGCAAGCACACCGTCGTCGGGCTGGAGGCGCTGCAGTTCCTGCGCACCCGACACGGCGTCGGCGACGGCTCGGACCTCGGCCGCATCGGCAACCAGCAGCAGTACATGTCGAGCCTGGCGCGCAAGCTGATGAGCAGCGAGACGCTGGGCAACATCCCCGTGATGCTCAAGCTGGCCGACACGGCCGTGCACAATCTCACCACCAGCACGACACTCGCCGACCCGATGAAGCTCGTGCAGATCGGCCTCGCCCTGAAGGACGTGCCGCTGAACGACATCGTGTTCGTGCAGTACCCGACCGCCGAGGACCCGGACAACGTGAACAAGGTCGTTCCGGAGTACGACGCGGCTGAGCAGATGTGGGCGGCGATCTCGGCGAACAAGCAGCTCGAGATCACGCACAAGAACACCAAGAACGAGGGTGTCGTGGTCGAGGACACCCCGGCGGCGACCACGCCGCCGACGACCGCCGACCCGGGCGCCACCGCCGCCCCCGACGTGGCGCAGCTGCCGTCGTCGGTCAAGGGCAATTCGGCCGCGCAGCAGACCTGCTCGAACGGAAACGTCCGGCGCTGACCCGCGTCACTGTGCGTGGGGCTGCGTTTCTTCGGCGAGCCCGCGGGTAAGGTGAGGGCTACCCTCCGACCCCGCGAGGGCCGCGACAGGGGGTGCACCTGGTGGGTTCGAGGAGACGGAAGCCGATCCTGCGGCACGGGCCGCAGCGCACGCCCCGGGCCCTCGGACAGCTGATGTCGCTGGTCGGCATCGCCGTCGCGGTGCTGCTGGTCAGCAGTATGGGTGTCGCCGCCTTTGTCATCACGCACCTGGCGGGCACAGCCGCGGCGAACAGCGTGGCGCTCGACGACCCGGCCGAGCTCCCGCCCGACATCGGGGCCTGGGAGGGCGGCTTCAACGTGCTGCTCATCGGTCTGGACAAGTGCGAGAAGGACATCGCCCACCTGTTCGGGAAACGCTGCAACGACAAGGAGCAGACCGGTGATCGCAACGACGTGAACCTGCTCGTGCATGTCTCGAACGACCCGCGGCGGGTCACCGTGGTCAGCTTTCCCCGCGACATGATGGTCGCGCAGCCGGAGTGCACCGACGAGAACGGCACAGTGCACCGGCAGACCAGTCGGGCCGCGATGAACGAGGCGTACGGCCGAGGCGGGCTGAACTGCGTCGCCAAGACTGTCTTCGAGCTGAGCGGCCAGAAGGTCACCTTCGCGGCATCCCTCAGCTTCGGCGGGGTGATCGAGATCACCGACGCCATCGGCGGCGTCGAGGTGTGCCTGGCGAAGCCGATCGACGACCCGAACACCAATCTGCACCTGACGGCGGGGACCCACTCACTCAAGGGGCTGAACGCGCTGAACTTCCTGCGCACCAGGCACGGTCTGGTGGGCGGCAGCGATCTGAGCCGCATCGGCAACCAGCAGTTGTACATGTCGAGCCTGGTGCGCAAGGTGACCAGTGCCGAGGTGCTCGGCAACGTCGGCACGCTGTTGCGGCTGGCCGAGATCGGGGTGAAGCGCTCCGAGCTCAGCGACAACCTCAACCCGCTGCGGATAGCCCAGGTCGGCCTGGCGCTGAAGGACGTGCCGACATCGGACTACGTGTTCCTGCAGTACCCGGTGTTCGACGACCCCGGTGACAAGGCCAAGGTGATTCCCGACGAGGTCTCCGCCGAGACGATGTGGACGGCGATCGCGGAGAACCGGCCGCTGCAGGTCACCCATCAGCGCGGAGCGCGGGAGGGGGTGGTGGATGCCCCGGGGCAGACCACCGCGCCCACGACCCCGCCGACGCCCACCCCGGGTGCGACGGACGGCGCCGTCGAGCTGCCGTCGAACGTCAAGGGGCAGAACGCCGAGGCGCAGACCTGCTCGAACGGCAACGGGCGCTAGACCCGGTCCACGTACCCAGGGATCTCGGCGCGGTCCACGCCAAGGGCCTCCACTGCGGCGACGTATTCGCGGGTGAGCTCCAGCATCCGCCGGTGTCGCTGCGGGGCGTCCAGTTGCGGGGCGACCACTGTGCCGCCGCGTCCCCGCGTCTCGACGAAGCCGTCGGCCTCGAGTTCGCGGTAGCTGCGCGCGACCGTGTTGGCGGCGAGTCCCAGAGAGGCCGCCAGGGTGCGGACAGGAGGCAGCTTCGTGCCCGGCCGCAGCGCACCGCTCGCGATCCGATCGCGCAGACCGTCGCGGAGCTGCTCGAACGGCGGCGTCGCGGAATGGGGATCGATGGCGATGTCGAGTTCGGGCATGGGGGACCTCCTGAGCAGAACGTATCAGGCGTGCGGCGCGCAGATGCCGCTCAGCGGGGCTCGTAGCGCCGCGGACGGTGCGTACGGGACACGAGGGCACGGAGCTGCTCGAGCGGCGCGTCGGCGCCGAAGCAGCCGGCCACCCGCGCCTGCACGAGCACGTTGCCCAGTGCGGTCGCCTCGACGGGTCCCGTGAGCACCGGGAGCCCCGAGCGCTCGGCGGTCGCCTGGCAGAGCAGCTCGTTCAGCGACCCTCCGCCGACGAGTTGGATCGCGTCCACCTGGCGACCGGACAGTTCCGCGGCTGTCGTGACGGCATCGGCGAACGCCGCGGCGATCGACTCGACGATCGTGCGCACCAGAGCGGGCCTCTCCTTCGGCACCGGCTGCCCCGTTGCGCGGAGTACGGCGGCGATGCGCTCCGGCATCCCGCCCGGCGCCGCCAGCGACGGGTCGTTCGCAGCGAACAGCGGGACGGGGCCGTCGATGGATGCCGCGTGCGCGAGCAGCGCCGGCAGGTCGGTCGGCGCGCCGTCGTGCGTCTCCCACTCGCGCACGCACTCGCTGAGCAGCCAGAGCCCCGTGACGTTGTGCAGGAATCGGATGCGGCCGTCGACGCCGAGCTCGTTGGTGAAGTTCGCCGCACGTGCGGCGTCCGTCACCACGGGCGCATCGAGCTCCAGTCCGACCAGTCCCCACGTGCCGCACGAGATATAGGCAGAGTCCGGCGAGGGCAGGGGCGCCGCGACCACCGCGGAGGCGGTGTCGTGCGAGCCGACCGCGACGACGGGCAGGTCGGCGCCGATCCGCGCGGCGACCCGGGGGGAGAGGCGTCCGATCAGTGTCCCGGCGTCGACGAGGGGCGGCAGGATGCCGGAGTCCACGCCGATCCGCTCCGCGAGCTCTGCATCCCACTCGCCCGTGCGCACCGAGAGCAGCCCGGTCGTGGAGGCGTTCGTGCGCTCGGCGACCCGAGTGCCCGTGAGCAGGAAGGCGAGCAGGTCGGGGATCAGCAGCGCGCTGTCGGCATCCGGCATCCGCTCGTCGACGGCGAACTGGTACAGCGTGTTGAACGGGAGGAACTGCAGACCGCTACGGGTGTACAGATGCTCGAACGGGACAACCGCGTGCACGTTGTCGACGCCCCGCGCCGTGCGATCGTCGCGGTAATGGAACGGCTCGGCCAGCAGCATCCCCTCCCGCAGCAGACCGTAGTCGACCGCCCACGAGTCGATGCCGATGCTCTCGACGGCGGGCTCGCGGCGCACGGCCTCGGCGATGCCGTCGAGGATGTGCTCGAGCAGGGCCCCGAAGTCCCAGTGCAGGCCGTCCTCGCGCTGTACCGGCCCGTTCGGGAAGCGCGCGACCTGCTCGAGGTCGAGCGTTCCCGGGCCGACGCGGCCGATCATCACCCGGCCGCTGGTGGCGCCGAGGTCGACGGCCGCGAAGGCGCGGGAGGTCATGAGGGGCGTCCTTCGTCTCGTCGCTGCGCTCCTCGCTCAGGAGCCGGGAGGGGGGAGCTTCCGGGTCCTTCGTCTCGTCGCCGCGCTCCTCGCTCGGGAGCCGGGAGCTGGGAGCTTCGGGGTCCTTCGTCTCGTCGCTGCGCTCCTCGCTCAGGAGCCGGGAAGGCGCTGTTCATCGCAGGAACGCGGCGGCGACGCCGGAGTCGACGGGGATGTGCAGGCCCGTCGTGCGGGACAGCTCCGGGCCGGTGAGCACGTAGACCGCGTCGGCGACGTTCTCGGGCACGACCTCGCGCTTGAGGATGGTGCGGTTGGCGTAGAACTGACCCAGGTCCTCCTCGGCGACGCCGTAGGTGGCGGCGCGGTTGGCTCCCCAGCCGCTGGCGAAGATGCCGGAGCCGCGCACGACACCGTCCGGGTTGATGCCGTTCACGCGCACGCCGTGCTCGCCCAACTCGACGGCCAGCAGCCGCACCTGATGGGCCTGGTCGGCCTTGGTGGCGGAGTATGCGATGTTGTTCGGGCCGGCGAAGACGGAGTTCTTCGAGGAGATGTAGATGATGTCGCCGCCGAGCTTCTGGTCGATGAGCACCTTCGCGGCGGCCTTCGAGACCAGGAACGATCCCTTGGCCATCACGTCGTGCTGCAGGTCCCAGTCCTTCTCGGTGGTCTCCAGCAGCGGCTTGGACAGCGAGAGTCCGGCGTTGTTGACGACCAGGTCGACGCCGCCGAAGGCGAGCACGGCCTGATCGAGCGCGGCCTGCACGGCATCCGCGTCTGCGACGTTCGCGGCCACGCCGATCGCGACATCCGCGTTCCCGAGCTCGGATGCTGCGGCCTGCGCCTTCTCGAGGTCGAGGTCGGCGACGACGACGCAGGCGCCCTCGGCAGCGAGGCGGGTGGCGATGGCCTTGCCGATGCCGGATGCGGCGCCGGTGACGAAGGCGACCCGGCCCTGGTGGGTCTTCGGCTTCGGCATCCGCTGCAGCTTGGCCTCTTCGAGCGCCCAGTACTCGATGCGGAACTTCTCGGCATCCGAGATGGGGGCGTAGGTCGAGAGCGCCTCGGCGCCGCGCATGACGTGGATGGCGTTCAGGTAGAACTCGCCCGCGACACGGGCGGTCTGCTTGTTCGCACCGTAGGAGAACATGCCAACGCCCGGGATCAGCACGATCAGCGGGTCGGCGCCGCGGATCGCGGGGGAGCCCGACGTCGCGTGAGCGTCGTAGTAGGCCTGGTAGTCGGCGCGGTACTCGGCGTGCAGCTCGTGCAGGCGCGCGATCTGCTCCTCGGCGGTCGCGGTGGCCGGCAGGTCGAGGATGAGCGGCTTCACCTTGGTGCGCAGGAAGTGGTCGGGGCAGCTGGTGCCCAGCGCGGCCAGCACGGGGGCCTTCTCGGATGCCAGGAACTCGAGCACCGCTTCGGAATCGGTGAAGTGCCCGAGCATCGGCTTGTCTGTGGAGGCGATGCCGCGGATGGTCGGGGCCAGGGCGGCCGCGCGGGCCTGGCGGTCGGCTTCGGGCAGCGCCTCGAAGCCGGCGCGGACCGCGCCGAACGGCTGCTCCTCGCCGTGCTCGGCGATGTACGCGGCAGCGGTGTCGATGATCCACAGCGAGTTCGCCTCGGCCTCATCGGAGGTGTCGCCCCAGGCGGTGATGCCGTGGCCGCCGAGGATGCACCCGATGGCCTCCGGGTTCGCCCTCTTGATCGCCGCGATGTCCAGACCCAACTGGAAGCCGGGGCGCCGCCACGGCACCCACATGACCTTCTCGCCGAAGATCGTCGTCGTGAGCGCCTCGCCGTCGGCGGCGGTCGCGATCGCGATGCCGCTGTCGGGGTGCAGGTGGTCGACGTGCGCGGCATCCACCAGTCCGTGCATGGCGGTGTCGATCGAGGGAGCCGCTCCGCCCTTGCCGTGCAGGCAGTAGTCGAACGCGGCGACCATCTCGTCCTCACGGTCGACGCCCGGGTAGACGTCGACGAGCGCGCGCATGCGGTCCAGCCGGAGCACGGCGAGACCCTGCGCGGTCAGCGTGCCCAGATCACCGCCGGAGCCCTTCACCCAGAGCAGCTCGACCGGCTGCCCGGTCACCGGGTCGGTCTCGGTGCCCTTCGCCGACGTGTTGCCGCCGGCGTAGTTCGTGTTCTTCGGGTCGGTGCCGAGGCGGTTCGAGCGGGCGAGCAGGGCGGCGGCGGTGGGGTTGGTCATGACGGCTCCGTCGATCGGCGTATGAATCGTTTCAAGAATACGGCGAACGAATGCCGGATTGCAAGGCCCTCAGGCTCGTCGGGGCGGGACTCCAGGCGCCGCCGTCGACTCCCGCCACTGAATCGTGAGCAGGTCGGCGGGGCGGGGCGGCGCCTCCTCGCCGCGGACAGCCGCGATCAGGCGCTGCATGGAGTATGCGCCCAATCGTTCGCGGTCCTGTCGCACGCTGGTGAGCGACGGTGAGAGGAAGGCGCTCTGCAAGTGGTCGTCCCACCCGGTGATGCTCATGTCACCCGGGAGCGTCCAGCCTCGGCGGACGGCGGCACGGATCGCGCCGGTGGCGATCACGTCGTTCGCCGCGATCACGGCGAGCGGTCGTGCGTCGTCCGGGAGGGCGGACACGGCTGCCTCGCCGTCCTCGCCGCTCCAGTCGCCGTCCACGACGCCGAGCGACGACACGCCGAGCCGTTCGATGGTCTCGAGGTACGCCTCGCGGCGGGCTCGAGCCGACGGGAAGCGGTCGGGGCCGGCGATGTGCAGGAAGCGCCGATGGCCCAGGTCCGCCAGTCGCTCGATCATCGCGGCGACCGGCTGTGCGTCGGTGAACTCGCCGGTGGCGTGCATCTCCTCGTCGAACTCCCCGGCGGCGAGGGTCACCGGCCCGTCGGCGGGGGATGCCGATGCCGGAAGCGGAGTGAACGCGAGTACGCCCTCGTACTGTCCGGAGTCCTGCACCTCGGTGACGCGCTCGCTGCGGGCATCCGGATCCTGCGGCAGGCTGACCACCTCGACGACGTAGCCGGCCTGCGCGGCGGCCGCCACCGCGCCCGGGATCAGCGTGAGTGGGATCGCACTGGCGATCGGCACAACGATCGCAAGGCGGCCCGTGCGGCGGGTGCGCATGGCTCGGGCGGCGAGGTTCGGGCGGTAGCCGAGATCGGATGCTGCACGCAGAACCTTCTCGCGGGTGGCATCGGAGATGCCGGCGCGGCCGGTGAAGACGAACGAGACCGTCGACTGGGAGACGCCCGCCGCCCGCGCGACGTCGTGGCTGGTGGGGCGCGTCCCCATCGGCATCCTCCTCTTGACGAACCCGGAACCTGTCCGCAATGCTATCCATACGATTTAGTAATACGTAGTAGTGAGTTGAGGAGATCATGCTCAGGATCGGGATCATCGGCACCGGCGGGATCGCGGATGCCCACATCAGCGGCTATCTCGCATTCGGAGAGCAGTGCGAGATCGCCGCGCTCGCCGACGTGCTGCCCGGCAGGGCGGCGCAGAAGGCCGAGTCGTTCGGGCTCGACGCCGCGGCCTATGACGACCCGGCGGCGATGATCGCCGAGGCGGACCTGGACATGGTGAGCATCTGCACGCCGCCGTCGACGCACGCCGCGCTCGCTGTCGCGGCGCTGGATGCCGGCATCCACGTGCTGGTGGAGAAGCCGATGGCGCCCTCGCTGGAGGAATGCGACGCGATGCTCGCCGCGCAGGAGCGCTCCGGCCGTCTGCTGTCGGTCGTCGCGCAGAACCGGTTCCGCGAGGACCTCGCGACCCTCAAGCACGTGGTGGACTCCGGCGTGTTGGGGCCGATCTCACACGTGCGGGTGGATTCCGCCTGGTGGCGCGGCCTGCCGTACTACGACCTGTGGTGGCGCGGCACCTGGGAGAAGGAGGGTGGCGGCTGCACGTTGAACCACGCCATCCACCACATCGACCTGCTGCTCTGGCTGCTGGGGCGCCCCGTCGAGGTCACCGCGATGCTCGCCAACACCCAGCACGACAATGCCGAGGTCGAGGACCTGTCCGTGGCCGTGCTGCGCTACGACACCGGGCTCGCGCAGCTGACCAGTTCCGTGGTGCACCACGGCGAGCAGCAGGAGATCGTCATCCAGGGTGCGAACGCGCGCATCTCGCAGCCCTGGTCGATCGCCGCCGAGCGGTCCAGACCGGACGGCTTCCCGGAGTCCGGCGGCGACGCCGAACTCATCACGCGCATCGAGGCACTGGTGGCGCAGCGCGAGCCGCTCACGCACCTCGGTCACGCGGGGCAGATCGGCGACCTGCTCGCCGCGGTCCGCGAAGGCCGGGCCCCGATCGTCACGGGACAGGACGGCCGCAACGCCGTCGAGGTGGTCACCGCGATCTACAAGGCCGGCTTCGAGCACGAGTTCGTCGCGCTGCCCCTGCCTGCATCCGACCCGTACCACCGAGCAGGGCAGCTCGTCGCACGCGCGCCGCACTTCCACGAGAAGCAGCGCTCGCTGATCGAGGCGGCGTCATGAGCTTCCCGGGCGGGACGTCCGTCTCGCACCTCGATGTGTACGACGATGCTGCCGGCGACGGCATCTGCGGCGGCAGCCCGCACCTGCACCTGGTGTCGACCGAGGCGTATCTCGTGGTCGCCGGCGAGGGTGCGCTGCAGACGATCGACGGCTCCGGGTTCCGCGAGACGCCGCTGAGCGCCGGATCGGTGGTGTGGTTCACGCCGGGCACGATCCATCGTGCGGTGAACCGCGGCGGGCTGCGCGTGATCGTGCTGATGAGCAACGCCGGCCTGCCCGAGGCAGGAGATGCCGTGATGACCTTCCCGGTCTCCGTCGTCGCGGATGCTGCGGCCTACGCCGCGGCGGCTTCGCTGGGCGCCCCGGAGGAGCAGGCCGGTCGCGCCGCGCGGCGCCGCGACCTCGCGGTCGCCGGATTCGAGGCACTGCGGGATGCCGTGCTCGACGGCGATCGGGCGCCGCTGGAGGCATTCCACGCCGCCGCCGGGGCGCTCGTGCGTGAGCGCGCCGCAGCATGGGTCGACCTAGTGGTGACCGGCCCGCTCGCCCAGGCGCAGGAGTCGCTGACTCTGGCATCCGCGGTCGCTGCGGGCGATGTCGGTCACCTCGCGGCGGCGCGCGTTCACGAGGCCGAGGCCTCGCCGGAGGAACGGCGGTTCGGCATGTGCGGCCTGCTGCGCACCTATGACATCTCTGGACAGGAGCATTCGCGGTGACATTCACATTCGACCCTCTGCCCGAGGCGGTCGCCTCACCCGGCGAGTTCGTGTTCGCCGCGGTCGGCCTCGACCACCCGCACATCGATGGGATGGTGCAGGGGCTGCTGGATGCGGGTGGCACTCTGTCACAGGTGTTCGACACCGATCCCGGTCGGCTGGCGCGGTTCACGGCGCGATTCCCGCAGGCGCGGGTCGCGGCATCCGAGCAGGAGGTGCTCGACGACCCCGACGTGCGGCTGGTCGCGAGCGCGGCGATCGCCGGCGACCGCGCACCGCTCGGGGTGCGGGTGCTCGACGCGGGCAAGGACTTCTTCGCCGACAAGCCGGCGATCACGACCTCCGCGCAGCTGGCCGCGGCGAGGGCGGCCGTGGAGCGGACCGGCGGGATCTTCGCGGTCTACTACGGCGAGCGGCTGACCTCGGAGGCCGCACTGCTGGCCGGGCAGCTCATCGATCAGGGCGCGATCGGCCGGGTGCTGCAGGTCGCCTCGTTCGGGCCGCACCGGGTCGGCACCGGCCGGCCGGACTGGTTCTTCGAGCCGGAGCGGTACGGCGGCATCCTGTGCGACATCGGCAGCCACAACTTCGAGCAGATGCTGCACTTCACCGGAGCCCGGGGTGGCGAGATCGTCAGCGCGACGGTCGCCAACTACGCGCACCCGGAGAGCCCCGGCCTGCAGGACTTCGGCGACGCGCACGTCGTGCTCGACAACGGCACGACGGGATACGTGCGCGTGGACTGGTTCACCCCCGACGGGCTGGGCACATGGGGAGACGGGCGCACACTGATCCTCGGCACCGACGGGTACATCGAGCTGCGCAAGTACATCGACATCACTACCGACAACGGCGGCGACCAGGTGCTGCTCGTGAACCAGGACGGCCAGTACCGCTTCGACGCGGCCGGAATGACCGGGTTCCCGTACTTCGGGAGGCTGATCCGGGACTGCCAGGATCGCACCGGGACAGCGATGACGCAGGAGCACACGTTCATGGCCGCGGAGTTGAGCATCCGGGCGCAGGAGGATGCGCGGGTGCTGGCGGGGGAGGGTGCGGCGGCGCCCACCGTTCGCTGAGAACAGGAGATTTACCGAGAACAGGACGGATGCCGGGGGTGCGTCCTGTTCTCGGGTGTTGTCCTGTTCTCGTGTGGGGGCCGGTCAGCGCCCCGCAACCCCCACGCTGATCAGCGGCTCGGGGCGGTGCACGCCGCGCGGGTGGTAGCCGAGAGCATCCGACAGCCCGAGGAGGTCGGCCAAGAGCCAGATGATCGCCGACCACATCTCGGTGCCCTGCAGACCGGGCACACCATCCGGGCCATCGCTGAGCGGGGCGAAGGCGAAGCCCTGGTCGTCCTGCCAGCGGGCGAGCGCCTGTACGAGCTGCCGGCGCGCCCAGGTCTCGCCCTCGGCGCGGCGGTGGCCGGTCTGCTTCGCGGCGAGCCACAGCGGGTGGACGATGTCGAGGATGTTGCACGCGGTCACGCCCTGGGGCGTCTCCAGCATCGGATCGGCGGCGTGCGCGAGCACCGTGTCGATCGCGGCCTCGGGATGCGGCAGCGGCATGCCGAACTGGGCATATGCACCGCGGGTCAGTCGGTAGAAGCCGTTCACGGCCTGCAGCCGCAGCGCATCCGTCTCGGAAGACCCCCACATTCCGGTCTCCGGGTCTGCGTGCGCGGTGAGCCAGCCCAGCATCCCGACGTACGGACCGAAGCCGCCGTCGCCGAGACGGTCGCCGTGGTCGGCCACCGTGAGCGCGACGGCCGTCGCGAGGTGATCGACGGCCGCGCCGTCGCCCCAGGCGCTGTCGCTCCACCGGCGCTGCGCGAGCGTGGTCGCCGCGTCGTCGCCGCTGAGCGCGTGCACCGCGGAGATCGGATGCGGGAGCGCACCGCCGAGCAGTCGGATCGCGTAGCCCACGCTCAGCACGTGGTAGCCGGGGTCGACGCCGGTGTCGGCCGCGTCGAAGAGCCCTGTCTCCGAGTCCTGCAGAGCGGTCAGCCGGGTCAGCAGCTCCTCCGCCTGAAACCCCGGAGGCGGACCGCCGAGGAACAGATCCGCGATCTCGATCGCGTCGCACCACGGGCGCACCGCTGCGGCATCCGTCTGAACGAGCGACGACGGGCGGTCGACGAAGCCGTCGTCCTCGAAGCACCGGGCCAGCACGGCGGGCGCCTGCGCGCGGGCGGTGTCGCCGAAGGCGCGCAGAGCCGCGCGCAGCTCGTCGTCGCTCTCGCCCGCGGCGGCACCGCGACGATCACGGATGACGCGCGCAGGATTCCCTGCGGCGACGGCCCAGTCCGGAACGTCCTTGGTGACCACGGCCCCGGCGCCGATCACGACGTGGTCGCCGATCGCGACGCCATCGAGGATCGTCACGCCGGAGCCGATCCAGACGTCGTCGCCGATCGTGATGCCCCTGCTCCAGGTGCCCTGCGTGAACACCGGGGTGTCGGTCTCCATGCGATGGTTGAAGCCGAGGATCGAGGTGTGCGCGCCGACCCGGACGCCGTCGCCCATCGCGACCTCGCCTCGCACGACGGCGAACGGGTTCACCGAGCAGTCCGCGCCGATCCGCAGATCGCCGGTCAGATACGCGAGCGCGGCGACGTAGCTGCGATCGCCGATCGTGAGGCCGTCGCAGAAGATCGCGGCATTCGAGGCGATCATCACGCCCTCGCCGATGGTCGCGCCGAGTGCGGTCAGCTCGCGCCGGCGGGCATCCTGCGCCGCACCCTCTTCGGATGCCGGGTCGTACTCCCAGGGCAGGAAGTCCACCCGGCGCGGCGCGGTGTCGGTCACGCGCGTGCCGTCTCGGACAGCACCTGCGCGAACCAGTCCGTCACGCGCTCGACGGTGGGGATGAACGCGGGCTCGTGCGGCCGGTTCAGGTGCCCGTGCGCGGTGCCCGGCTCGGTCGAGACGTCGATCGGCACGTCGGCCTCCGCGAGCATCGCGGCGAACAGCTCGCCCGAGACGCGCAGCTCGTCGGCCTCGTCGTTCACCATGATCACCGGCGGGAAACCGGCCAGGTCCGCGGGCGTCGCGAGGCCCGGGACGGCGCTGATCGGAGCATCCGAGCCGACCGGGCCGCCGAGGTATGTCTCGTACATCTGCCGCACCGAGTGCGAGGGGAACCGGTCTGAGTCCGGGTCCGCATCGAGCAGCGCGCGCAGCTCGGCGGGCGCCGCCGGCTGCTCGGCGAGCAGGGTCGGGTAGGCGAGGAACAGGCCGTCCGGCAGGGCATCGGTCTCCACGGCGGGCGCGTGCCCGAGCATTCGCAGCACTGCGCCGGTGACGAGATTCGCGCCCGCGCTCGCCCCGCCGAGGAAGAAGTGCCGAGCGCCCAGCTCCTCGCCGTGGGTGAGCGCCCAGCGCCAGGCACTCACGATGTCGTCGGAGCCCGCCGGGTAGCATCCGCTCCCGTCCTCGTCGACCAGGCGATAGTCGATCGAGATCACGGTCGCCCCGCGCGCGGCGAAGATCCGCGCCACGGCATCCGCCTCAGGCATGTCGAGGTCGCCGTGCACGAAGCCGCCGCCGTGCGCCCACACCAGTGCGGCGCCGCGCAGCGGACCGTCGCCTGCGGGATAGACGCGCACCAGGCCGCCGGCCTCGGAGCGAAGGTCGGTCATGCGCCCCAGCCCGCCTGCGTGCCGCCGACCCTGTCGGCGGCGATGCGCTGCTGGTAGCCGGATGCCGCGTACGCGGCCATCGGGTCGGCGGGCAGCCCGCGCGACTCGCGCCATTCGGCGAGAGCCGGCCGCACGTCGGTGTAGAAGGCGTCCATGAAGACGGCGTTAGCGGCGAGCACGTCGTTCGCCGTCTGCGCGGCGGCGAGCGCCTCGCGGTCGACCAGCAGCGCGCGAGCGGTCATCTCCTGCACGTTCAGCACCGAACGGATCTGACCGGGGATCTTGTCCTCGATGTTGTGGCACTGATCCAGCATGAAGGCGACGTCGGGGTTGTTCAACCCGCCGCCCCGCACGACCTCGAACAGGATGCGGAACAGCTGGAACGGGTCGGCCGCGCCGACGATCAGGTCGTCGTCGGCGTAGAAGCGCGAGTTGAAGTCGAACGAGCCGAGCTTGCCGAGGCGCAGGAGCTGCATGACGATGAACTCGATGTTCGTGCCGGGGGCGTGGTGGCCGGTGTCCAGGCACACCATCGCCTTCTCGCCCAGGGCGGCCACCTGGGCGTAGCTCGTCCCCCAGTCGGGGACATCGGTGTGGTAGAACGCCGGTTCGAAGAACTTGTACTCCAAGACCAGGCGCTGCTCGTCGCCGAGCCGCGCATAGATCTGCTGCAGCGAGTCCTGCAGGCGGTCCTGGCGGGCGCGCATGTCGTTCTGGCCGGGGTAGTTCGAGCCCTCGGCCAGCCAGATCTTCAGGTCGCGCGAGCCGGTCGCGTGCATCACGTCGATGCACGCGAAGTGGTGGTCGATCGCCTTCAGGCGGATGGCGTCGTCCTCGTGCGTGAGGGCGCCGAACTTGTAGTCCTCATCCTGGAAGGTGTTCGAGTTGACGGTGCCCAGCGCCACGCCGTGGTCCTCGGCATGCCTGCGCAGGTTGTCGAAGTCGCACATGTCCCACGGGATGTGCAGCGCGACGGTCGGCGCCAGCGCCGTGTGCTTGTGCACCTGTGCGGCATCCGCGATCTTCTCGAAGGCGTCGCGTGGGGTGCCGGGCGTGCCGAACACGCGGAAGCGGGTGCCGGAGTTGCCGAACGCCCAGGACGGGAGTTCGATCGACTGGCGCTCCAGCGCGGCGCGGATGTCGGGGGACAGCTCTGTCATCATCGCTCAATCCATGAATCGTTTCATAAAGGCTGATTCGAGGATAGGATGCCCCTGATGATCTCGTCAAGCTCCGGGGGTGCGCAGTGGTGAGCGTGAAGGATGTCGCGGCCGCGGCGCAGGTGTCTGTGGGCACGGTGTCGAACGTGCTGAATCGGCCCGACCGTGTCGCACCGGCCACGGTCGAGCGCGTGCGGCGGGCCATCGACGACCTCGGCTTCGTGCGCAACGACGCTGCCCGTCAGCTGCGTGCAGGCCGCAGCCGCAGCCTGGGGCTGATCGTGCACGACCTCGCGAACCCGTTCTTCGCCGCGATCGCCCGCAGCGCCGAGGCGCGCGCCGCGCAGGAGGGGCTGTCGCTGCTCGTCGCGGGCAGTGACGGCGATGCCGAGCGCGAGGCGCGGTACCTCTCCCTGTTCGCCGAGCAGCGCGCCTCGGGGGTGCTGGTGGCACCGATCGGCGGTGAGGACGCGATCCTGGAGCACCTCGAGCACAGCGGCATCCCTGCCGTGCTCGTCGACCGCGACGCGGAGAACGCGACGCTGTCGTCGGTGTCTGTCGACGACGTCGAGGGCGGGCGGCTCGCTGTGGCGCATCTCATCGCGCAGGGGCGGAGCCGTATCGCGTTCGCCGGTGGACCCGAGGCCGTGCACCAGGTGCGGGATCGTCATGCAGGCGCCCAGGCTGCTGTCGCGGCATCCGATGCGTCACTGGAGCGTCTGCCCAGCCCAACGCTCACCGTCGAGGACGGCCGCCGGATCGGCGAAGAACTGCTCGCGCGTCCCGCCGCCGAGCGGCCCGACGGCGTGTTCGCCGCCAACGACCTGGTCGCGCTCGGGCTGATCCAGTCGCTGGTGATGTCGGGCAGCGTGCGGATGCCGCAGGACGTGGCCCTGGTCGGCTACGACGACATCGACTTCGCGCCGGCCGCGGTCGTGCCGCTCACCTCGGTCCGCCAGCCCGCGGCCGACATCGGCGCGAGCGCGGTCGAGCTGCTGCTCGGCGGCGAGCCCCGGCACGTGCGATTCGTGCCGGAGCTCGTGCTGCGCGAGTCGGCCTGAGCGGAGCGATCAGCTCGTCGCGGCGCGCTGGTCGGCGAGGTTGAACACCTCGGTGAGGCGCACGGCGGCCTGGTCCGGGCGGCCCTCCAGGCCGACGAAGAAGCGCGCCATCTCGGCCTCCCAGCGGGTCGCGACCTTGGACGCCGCAAGATACGCCTGCGCGGCATCGTCGTCGTCGGTCTCGTAGTAGCCCACAAGACGCCCGCCGGCGGCGAGGAACAGCGAATAGTTGCGCCTGCCGGATGCCTCGATCTCGGCGAGCATCTCCGGCCAGACGGGGGAGTGCCGCTCGAGGTACTCGTCGAGCAGCTCGGGGCGGACCTGCAGTTCGAAGCAGACGCGGGACATGGGGGCTCCTTCTCCGGGGGTGTTCTCATCATGCATCCGACCTGAACCGTACTCGTCGGCGCACGGTCGCCGGGACCGGCTCGTCTCCGGGACGCACAGTGACCAGGTGACTCAGGTCACCGGCATCCAGGCGCTGCGCGTGCGCATGGCGACGGCGTCGACCGCGCACAGCGCGCCGCCTGATGCCCGTCGCCGGGCGCGCGCGGAGGGCGGGAGCCAGACCGTGCTGCCCGCCGAGAGCGGCGCCACGTGCAGCGTGATCCTGCTGCGCGGAACGGCGCCGACATCGCGCAGCGCGACCGACCAGCGGGTGCCGTCCCAGAACCGGTCGTCGACGGTCGTGCCGTCCACGCGCAGCTGCCCGACGTCGCCGGCCCAGTCGATGTCGAGCACGGCGTCGCCCGACCAGTCGCCGGTGTCGATGGTGAACACCGCGGCGAGCTCGTCGAAGGTCTCGGGGCTCGGGGCACGGTGTCTCGCCCCGCCGAAGCCGTAGTCGGAGGGAGGGCGGCCGGCATCCCGCATCCGCTCGATCTCGACGCGCCGGGGCAGGACCCGTGCCGTCATCGGCACATGCTGCCAGCCGTCATTCGGGTCGAAGCGTCGCAGGCGCGCGGCATCGCGCACCCGCACCTGGCGTCCGTCCCACGTGAGCTGCCCGTCGCAGTCCCAGAGCTCGTCGCCCAGCAGCCAGACATCCGTCGCGTCGGCGAGCAGCAACACCGTCGCGGCACCGCACCGGTGGATGCCGGGCTCGATGATCCGTGGCGGCTCGTCGTCCATCGCGATCTCTGCCGGGATGCCGCGGTCGGCGACCAGCACGAGCACATCGCCGGGCAGCATCGCATATGCGGATGCTGTCGCCCAGCGCAGCCGCCTTCCGCCGAGTCGCAGCCCGATCGGCCACCGGGCGAGTGTGCCCGCCGGTATCTCGACCGGCCGGGACGGCAGCACGACGGTCCCGGCTGGAAGCTGCACCTGCAACTGCACATCGCGGACGGGCGCGACCTGCTCGTGCGGCCGGTGGTGCGAGATCACGACGAAACCCGACTCGCCGTCCGAGCGCAGAGCCCAGCGCAGCGACTCGAGATCGTCGGCATCATGTGGCCGGTCATCCGGCAGCGACGACGACATGCCGCCCAGCAGCGCCCCGAACGACGACAGGAACGCGTGCTGTGCTCGAAGCTCGGGCGCCGACGGATGCAGGTCGCCGGACTGGCCGATCGGTGCGTGGAAGTCGTAGCCCCACTCCGGCAGATCATTCGGATATCCGGTGTCCTGCGTCTCCTGCAGTCCCGGCGCCGGGTTCCGGCCGCCGGCGAACATGTAGTACCCCTGCCACGCCGAGCCGTTGCCGATTTTCACGTGCGCGAGCGCTGCGACATCGCGCGCGGACAGCACCGGGCGGCGGTGGTAGGCGGCGGCCATGCCGGAGCCGAGTTCGCAGGTCGCAGGCGGGAACCCGTGCAGAGCAGCGGATGCAGCGCCGGAGGATGCTGCGAACCCCTGCGCCGCGCGCACGTCGGCGCCCACGCCGGGGTCGTCCCACTCGTGCGACGGCAGGAAGTGCGCGCGGAATGACGGGTCCCAGTCGTCGCCGGGGTCGGCCCAGAACCCATCGGCGTAGCCGCCGAACAGAGGCACGACCTCGCCGCCAGGCAGCTGTGCTCCGCCCCAGGCCGTCGCTGTCCACAGCGGCGCCGACATGCCTGCTTCGCGCGCCAGCCGCTTGAGCGTCACGAGATGCTCCGGCCGGTCGTAGAGCTCGTTCTCGAGCTGGATCGCCACGATCGGACCGCCGGGGCGAGCTCGTGCGTCCAGCGCCGCCGCCAGTTGAACGAACCATTCGCGCACGAGTTCCAGGTACGCCGGGTCATCGCTGCGGTGATGCACCGGCATGCGCTGCACCCAATCCGGGAAGCCGCCGTTGCGGGACTCGCCGTGCGCCCACGGACCGATGCGCAGGACGAGTTCGAGTCCGGCATCCGCGACCTCGTCGACGAACGCGCCCACGTCGAGCGCGCCGTCGAAATGCGCCTCGCCGCGCGCCGTCGAATGGTGGTTCCAGAACACGTACGTCGAGGCGAGGGTCACGCCGGCGGCGCGCAGCTGCCGCAGGCGCTCGGCCCAGCGCTCGCGCGGCATCCGGCTGAAGTGCAGCTCGCCCGAGATCGGGACGATCGGGAGGCCGTCGCGCAGCACGGCTCGGTCGGACAGGGTCAGTCCGAGGGCGGCGTCTTCTGGGGCCGGCAGCGCGCTCGGCACGACAGGGCCGGGAAATGCCCGGTGCGTGACTCTCACAGCGCGGCCACGATCGCGTTGTCGAGCTGATCGATGTCGACGCCGGGGCGCTGCGCCTGCGCGGTCAGCAGCACCCAGCACACGCCCGCCGTCGGATGCACCCAGAACTCCGTGCCCGACCAGCCGCCGTGCCCGTAGACATCGCGATCGATCAGGCCGGGCGCACGCGTGCGCAGGTTGAGCGTGAAGCCCCAGTCCTGGCCGCGCTCGGCGAGGTACGGCTCGAGACGCGGGATGTCGCCGGTGAGCGGGCGCCGCATCATCGCCAGCGTCACCGGCGACAGGATGCCGGGCTCGCCGCGCCCGATGCGCAGCAGGTCGCTGCCCACGGCCAGCAGGTCGGCTGCAGTGCCGGCCAGACCGGCGCCGGGCGCCCGGGTGGCGAGGAACCGGTCGAGGTCGACGCCGGCCGCCGCGGCATCCCGGATCGGCACGTACCGCTCGGGATCCAGTGTGAGCCCGGACGCTCCCAGAGCGACCGCCCAGTCCTGCACACCGGCGTCCCAGCTCTGCCCTGTGGCGTGCGCGATCAGCGCGGCGATGCCCTCGAACGCCAGAGTCGAGTACCGCGACGTGGTGCCGGCGACGAAGTCGCGGCCGCGGCTGAGCAACTCGGTGCGCAGCGGCGTCGCGGTGTCGAGGTCGCACTCCGAGATGCCCGAGGTGTGCGACGCCAGGTGCCACAGCCGCACCACGTCGTCGCGGTTCACGCCGAACTCCGGCAGCGCGTCGCTCAGCGGCGTGTTCGGCGTCAGCAGGCCTCGTTCGATCGCCCGCGCGGCTGTGATGCCGGTGAGCACCTTCGTCACCGAGAACAGCAGGAACGTGTCATCCACCGTCGCATCGCCGACCGCGTCCAGCGCGACGACGCCATCTGCCGTGGCCACGCCGAGCACGGCGTGCGGCAGCCGGTCGGCATCGACATGCCGGCGCACCCAGTCGAAGGCGTTCGAGAGCACGGTCACTCCACCTCGTGTCCGAGGTCGGGACGCGCGACGAACCGCACGGTCGGGTCGGTCATGGCCTCGAGCTCGACGACGACCACCTCGTTCGTGCCGGCCCTGGTCGCGGGTCCCGGCACGAACAGCGTGCGCTGCGGCCCGCGGCGCCAGTACCGGCCCAGGAAGAACCCGTTCACCCAGGCGTACCCCTTGCCCCACCCTGCGGTGTCCAGGAACAGGTCGGCGGCGGCGTCCAGCTCGAATGACGCCCGCAGCCCGGCCGGTCCGGCGACGCGTGCTCCGGCAGGTGCGGCTGCCGCATCCGACACCACCTGCGCGAGCGCGGGCACATCGAACGTGCGCACACGCCACGGTCCGGGCATCGACTCGCCGTCCAGCAGCGGGGTGCCGATCAGGCCTTTGGCCTCGCCCAGCTTCGTGTCGTAGTTGACCCGGCCGGTCTCCTCGACCAGCATCCGCAGCTCGGCCCCGGCGGGGATCGCAAGCGACAGATCGCCGATCGTGCGCTGCAGGATGCCGGCCGCGCGGTCGTCGACCGCGATCCAGGAGTAGTCGCGCACCTCGGCCTCGAGCACGCCCGCCTCGCCGGGCAGCGCTGTCGCGTACTCCGCGAGCACGAGGTCGGAGCCGAGTTCGTCGAGCGTCGGCGGGGCGTCGAACACGCCGCGGTCGGTCGCGACGAACTCCAGCGGGTCGCCGGTCTGCAGCAGCGGAACAGCCAGCTCGGGAGCATCCGCGATCTCCGGCAGCGGCTCGTCGGGAACCGGCGCGTGCTTCGCGATCACCTCCCGGAACGCGTGGAACTTCTCCGTGAGGTCGCCTGACTCGGTGATCGGGGCGTCGTAGTCGTAGCTGGTGACCATCGGCAGGTAACGGCCGGAGTCGTTGGCCCCATTCGTCAGCCCGAAGTTCGTGCCGCCGTGCACCATGTAGATGTTCACGGATGCCCCGGCCGCGAGCAGCCGGTCGAGGTCGGCCGCGCTGTCGGCGAAGGTCGTTGTGTGGTGCTTCTCGCCCCAGTGGTCGAACCAGCCGCACCAGAACTCCATGCACATCAGCGGGCCGGTCGGCTGATGCTCGCGCAGGGTGGCGAGGCGCTCGTCTACGCGTGAGCCGAAGGACCCGGTCTTGTGCAGCTCGGGATGCGAGCCGTTCTCGAGCATGTGCGGGATCGGCTGGTCGACCTGCGTGAGCGGCACGGTGATGCCGTGCTCGCGAGTCAGGCGGATCAGCTCGGAGAGGTACTCCTTGTCGCTGCCGTAGGCGCCGTACTCGTTCTCGATCTGCACCAGGATGACGCTGCCGCCGCGGTCGATCTGACGCGGCGCGATGATCGCGTTGACCTTTTCGAGGTACGGGGTGACCTCGGCGAGGTACCGTGGGTCGCTGCTGCGCAGCCGCATGCGATCCCCGAGCGAGGGACGAGACGAAGGGGCTGCGGTGAGCCAGGTCGGCAGCCCGCCGTTGTGCCACTCCGCGCACACGTACGGACCCGGGCGCACGATGGCGTGCATGCCCTCCTCGGCGATGAGGTCGAGGAAGCGGCCGAGGTCGACGTCGCCGTCCTGACGCCACTGCCCCTTGACGGGTTCGTGGGCATTCCAGGCGACGTAGGTCTCGATCGTGTTCAGCCCCATCAGCCGGGCCTTGCGGATGCGGTCGCGCCACTGGTCGGGGTGGATGCGTGGGTAGTGCATCGCGCCCGAGATGATGCGGTGCGGCTGCCCGTCGAGCAGGAAGTCGGTCTCGCCGATGGCGAAGCGGGAGGTCATGGGGGAAGCCTATCGGGAAGCGCTTTCCCAAGCGAGGTCCGGGCACGGATGCAGGGAGAAACGACAGATGCAGGCGGGTTATGCGGTGTGTCCGCCGCCATCCGTCGCATCACCCTGCAAGTGGTCGGGTGGTCAGGGGAGGACGAGCACACCGTTGCGGCGGTGTGGAAGCCGGGCGAGGGAGTCATCGCGCAGCTCGGGCGGCAGCAGCCGCGTCGGTGCATCCTGGAACACGACCGGCCGCAGGAACCGCCGGATGGCGGTCGCGCCCACGGAGGTGTGCAGCGAGGTCGTCGCCGGCCACGGTCCGCCGTGCTGCTGAGACCAGGTCACCGCGACACCCGTGGGCCAGCCCGAGAACAGCACGCGCCCGGCGCGTGCCTGCAGCAGCTCGAGCGTCTCGCCCACCTCATCGGATGGCTCGGCATGCAGCGTCGCGGTCAGGCTGCCGGGCACCGCGCCCAGCGCCGTGTGCAGCTCGGCCTCGTCGGCATAGCGCACCAGCAGAGTGGCGGGCCCGAAGACCTCCTCGAGCAGCACCTCTGGTCGCGCTGCGACGGATGCGGCATCCGTCGTCAGCACGACCGGGCGGGCGCCGTCAGGGGTCTCGGCACCGTAGCCGACGACGGCCACGGACGGGTCTGCGGTCAGCGCCGCCACGCCCTGCGGGAAGGCGTCGGTGATCCGCTCCGTCAGCAGCCGGCCGCCGGCGGCGTCGGCGGCCGCGGCGGCGAGGGATGCCTCGAAACCGGCATCCGCGGGAACGAAGACCACGCCGGGCTTGGTGCAGAACTGCCCAGCGCCGAGCGTGAACGAGCCGGCCAGGCCGGCGGCGAGCGCCGCGCCGCGCGCGGCGACGGCGGCGCGGGTCAGCACGACCGGGTTGATCGAGCCGAGCTCGCCGTAGAACGGGATCGGGTCGGGCCTGCCCACCGCGAGGTCGAACAGCGCGCGGCCGCCGGAGAGCGATCCGGTGAAGCCCGCGGCCTGCACGACCGGATGCTGCACGAGTGCGTTCCCGGCCTCTCGGCCCTCCACCAGCGCGAGCGATCCGGCGGGAGCGCCGGCGGCACGCAGCGCCTCCGCGGCGATCGCCGCCGTGCGGCGGGACAGCTCCGGATGCCCGGAGTGGGCCTTCACGATCACCGGGTTGCCGGCGGCGAGGGCCGAGGCGGTGTCGCCGCCGCACACCGAGAAAGCGAACGGGAAGTTCGACGCCGAGAACACAGCCACCGGACCGACGCCGGTGAGCAGACGGCGCAGCTCGGGGCGGCCCGCCGCGGCATCCGCGTCATCGACGGTCAGCTCGAGATACGAGCCCTCTTCGACGACGGAGGCGAACAACCGCAGCTGTCCCGTGGTGCGGGCTGCCTCGCCGCGCAGGCGCGTCTCCCCGAGTCGTGTCTCGCGGTCGGCGATCGGGACCAGTTCGACCGCGGCGGCGTCGAGCGCGTCGGCGATCGATCTCAGCCAGGCTGCACGGGTCCCGGCCGCCGAGGTGCGCCAGATCGGCGCGGCGACGGATGCTGCGGCGACGAGTGCGTCGAGTTCGGTGGGGGTTGTGGTCATGGGGGAGACCTTTCAGGAGATGTGGGCGGCGTTGTGTCACTCGGTCGTTGAGCGGGTCGAAGTGACGAAGGGCGTGTTGGGGGTGGGCGTCCTTCGTCTCGTCGCTTCGCTCCTCGCTCAGGAGCCGGGGGAGGAGAGCCGCGTGTCGGGGGTGGGCGCCGGGCACGCACGGAACCGCAACCCCAGCCCGGCGTGCGGCATCTCGGTCAGCCGCCCGTCGGCGATGCGCACGGGGGAAGGGCAGTCCAGCGCGCCGAGGGTGCCGAACCCGGCATCCTCGACGTCCTCGACCAGCACGTCGGTCTCGAGGGTCATGGCGAGTTGCCCGGACAACTCGGGCAGCAGGTGCGGATGCAGGGCGGCGCCATGCGATGACGCGACCGACGCGATTCGCAGGAATGGCGTGATCCCGCCCACCCGCACGATGTTCGGCTGCACGATCTGCGCCGCACCGGCCCGCAGGAAATCCTCAAACCTGAACACGGTGTGAAGGTTCTCGCCGACGGCGATGGGAACCCTGCTGGATGCCTGAAGCCGGCGCGCGAGCTCGGCGTGGCCGGCCAGGTCGTCGGCGCGCAGCGGCTCCTCGACCCAGGCGGGCTGCACGGCGGCGAGCACCTCCATCGACGCGGTCGCACGCTCCAGCGACCAGCGCTGGTTGGCATCGATCATCAGCTCGCGGCCCGCGCCGAGCACGGAGCGCACCGCCATCAGCCGGTCGAGGTCCTCGGCGACGTCGGGCTTGCCGACCTTCACCTTCACGGCGTCGAAACCGGCATCCACCCAGCGTCGCGCCTGCGCGACGAGCTCGTCCTGCGTGTAGTGCAGGTTCACGCCGCTGCCGTACGAGCGCACCGACGAGCGGCGCGGGCCGAGCAGGCGCGACACGGAAACGCCCTCGGCGCGTGCCGCAGCATCCCACAGCGCGAGGTCGAGGCCGGCGAGCGCGATGGTCGTGATGCCGCCGCCGCCCGCCTCGTGCAGGTGCTCCCAGGCCGACCGCCACAGCTCGTCGGGGCTCGCGGTCCGTCCGATCGCGAAGTCCGCGACGTCGTGCTGCAGCAGGGCGAGCACGGCCTCGGCGCCGATCTGCGGGGTCCAGGAGAACCCCCAGCCCTCGGCGCCGTCGTCGCGCACGACGTGCGTGCTGATCACCCCGATCGAGGTCACGTCCACCGCCCACGGCCGCGTCAGCGGCACCCGGATCAGCCGGGCGTCGAACCGTTCGATCCAGCGACCTTCGACCGGAGCTTCGGGAGAGGCGCCGTCCCCCCTTGGTTCCGGTCTCGATCGTTGCGGGTGCTCTGCCGCATCACCCGCAACCGCCCCGACCGGAACCGTGGGGGTCTCAGGCGAACCCGCATCCATTGAGACCGGAACCTCGGGGGCGGGGGTCACAGCAGCGCCCTCCCCGCGGCGAGGATCTCGGCCAGCCGAGCCTCCTGCTCCGGGGTCGGATCGACCAGCGGGGCGCGGACGCCGCCGACCGGCATCCCGCCCAGGCGCAGCCCGGCCTTGATCAGCGAGACTCCGAAGCCGGGCGTCTCGTCGCGCAGGGCGACCAGCGGGGCGTAGAACCCGTCGAGCAGCTGCAGTCGGCGATCCTCGTCGCCGGCGACGTAGGCGTCGTAGTACGCCTTCGCGACCTCGGGGATCATCGCGAACGCGGCCGAGGAGTACAGCGGGATGCCCAGGCCGCGGTAGGCGGCCTGGGTCAGCTCGGCGGTGAGCAGACCGTTGAAGAACGCGAAGTCGTCGCGGCCCTCGGCGCGCACCGCGCGCACGATGCGCTGGGCAGCGTCGACGTCGCCGGTGCCGTCCTTGAAGCCGACGACCTTCGGGTTGCGCGCGAGGCGCTGCATCGACTCGGCGGTGAACTGCGCGTTGGCGCGGTGGTACACGATCACGGGCAGGTCGGATGCCGCGGCGATCGACTCCACGTAGGCGATCAGCCCGGCCTGCGGCGCGCCCACCAGGTATGGCGGCAGCACGAGCAGACCGTCGGCGCCGGCATCCGCCGCGTCACGGGCGACGCCTGTGGCGTGCCCCAGCGGACCGCCGGCGCCCGCGATGACGGGCACGCGCCCATCGACGGCGTCGACGGCGGTACGCACGACGAGGCCGGATTCCGCGGCGGAGAGCGCGTGGAACTCGCCGGTGCCGCAGGCCGGGAAGACGCCGCCCGCACCGTGGTCGACGCCGCCGGCGACGTGTTCGGCGAGCAGGTCGGGAACGATCCGGTCACCGTCGTCGAACGGGGTGACGGGAAAGAACAGGATGCCGGAGAAGTTCATTGTGAGGTTCCTTCGATCGGTGTTCCGGTCGCAGAATCCGTCGTCACGGACGCGCGGAAGCGACGGCTTCTGCGACCTGAGCGGACAGCTCGGTGCGCCAGGAGCGGGTGGGGGACCAGCCGAGCATGCGGCGGGCCCTCGCGTTCGAGAACGCCGGGGCTGTGCCGGTGAGCCTGGCCGCGGCCTCTTCGGTGCCGGGGAAGTACTGCGGCACGAGATCGGCGAGGGGCTCGCGGGCGAGGGCGTCGTCGGCGCCCACGAAGAACGTCTCGGCGTTCGGGATGTCGCCCATGGCCTCGAGCAGCGTGCCGCAGAAGTCCGCGACGTCGCGGGCGTCGACGTAGTTGAACACCGCAGGGGCGCTCAGCGCCGGATCATCCAGACGTTCCCGCACGGTGTGTCCCTGCTGGGTGGGCGCGCCCGCCCACTCCTCGGGCGCGATCACATAGCAGGGCCGGAACGACGCGAACCGCACCAGGTCGCTGGTCTGCCTGGCGTACATCTGCACGGCCTGCTCGATGACCAGCTTCGACAGCGCGTACGCGTTCCACGGCTGCGGCGGCGTGTCCTCGTCGAGCGGGAAGTGCGCCGGCGTCCAGCCGGTCGGCGCGCCGTAGCCGAGCACGGTCGGGCTGGATGCGGCGACGATGCGGTGGATGCCGGCATCCACCGCCCCGCCCAGCACAGATGCCGCGAGCCCGGCGTTCGTGCGCAGGATGACGTCCTCGGGCGCGCTGAACGGCACGGCGATCGCGGCGAGGTGGATCAGCGCGTCGGCGCGCGCGTCGCGCAGAGCGGATGCCGCGACCGCGGCATCCGACAGGTCGATGTCAACGGGGGTGACGCCGTCGCGGGCGAAGCCGGCCGGGTGCGCGCGGTCGAGCGAGACGATCTCGTGTCCGGCATCGGCGAGGCCGGACACGAGGCTGCGTCCGAGCCGCCCCGCCCCGCCGGTGATGACGATGCGGGTCATGCTCGGGTCTTCGCCAGCATCCGGATGCCGAGGTCGGCGACCAGAACCGGCATCCCGGTCTCGAGGGACCTGTTGCCGGCGATGCCGACGGCGATCGACCGCACACCGTCGGTCCAGTCCGCCGGCCGAGCCAGCGGGTCGTCGCCGGGGCCGACGAACACGTCGGACAGCAGCAGCGCATCGCCGCCGCCGTGGCTGCCCCCCTCGTTGACGATCGGCACCTCGTAGGCCTCCTGCCAGTGCCGCTGCACGAGCAGCCGTTCGCTGTGCGGGCGCAGCGAGGTGCTCCCCTCCGCCTCGAGGGCGCTGGGGTCGACGACCGGATGCAGGCCGTCGTCGAGCAGCACGGCTCCGCGCTCGACGACCTCGAGCTCGGCGCGGCCGAGCGTGCCGTTCACGGCGACGCGGTAACCCTCCCAGGGGGAGTGCGCGTTCAGCGAGTACGACATCGTCGCGCCCGAGGCGTAGTCCACGACCAGGGCGAGGTTGTCCTCGATGGTGATCCCCTCGCTGAACACGTCGAGGTCGCGGACGTAGCCGTCGTGCTGCTCGGCGTCGAGATACAGCGTCTTCAGCCGCTCATCGTCGCGCAGGTCGAGCTCGAACGCATCGTGCGCCCCCTCGTGCGTACCGCGGGCCGGGCGATCGGCGAGCCCACGGGCCGCGGCGTTCGCCGCGCCGTAGAACCGCAGGCCGCCCGAGGCGTACACCCGGCGCGGGGTGGAGTGGATCCACCAGTTGACCAGGTCGAAGTGGTGGCTGGCCTTGTGCACCAGCAGGCCGCCGGAGTTCGCCTTGTCGCGGTGCCAGCGGCGGAAGTAGTCGGCTCCGTGGTTGGTATCGAGCATCCAGGAGAAGTCGACCGACGTGATCTCGCCGATCGTGCCGTCCTGGATCACCTGCCGCAGCGCGCTGTTGCGGGGGGAATAGCGGTAGTTGAACGTGAGCACCACGCTGCGGCCGGTGCGCTCGACGGCGTCCTCGATCGCGGCGGCGCTGGGGGCGTCGATGGTGAGCGGCTTCTCGACGACGACGTCGGCGCCGGCATCGAGCGCGCGGACGATGAGAGCGGCGTGGGTGCTGTCCTTCGAACAGATCACGACCCGGTCGACGTGCTCGTCGCGGATCATCCGCTCGAGGCCGTCCGGTGTCCACAGTGAGGGGCGCGGCGCGCCGGATGCGGCCACGTTGTCGGCGTGGAAGGCGGCGCGTGCGGGGTTCGGCTCGCAGATCGCGACGAGCTCGGCACGGTCGGCAAACGTGCCGGTGATCGCGCCGACGTACATCTGCGCGCGGTGTCCGGCGCCGATCAGCGCGTAGCGGGTGCGGGTCATGACTGCTCCGTCCATGATCTGAGGAAACGTTTTCTGAGCGTAGCACGAACCATGCGCGAGCGCGCGGGGAGCGGATGTCGGGCCGGTAGACTCCCGTTAGGAAAACGTTGTAGACGGCGAGTGGATTTCTCCTTGCGAAACGTTTCAATTTTGGGTTAGTCTCACAGGCAAGCGCTTTCCTCGCACCAGGGGACGCGCACCGGCAGACACAGACATCGTCGTCAGGCATCCCGATCTGACGAAGGAGTCGCAGAGAGGACAAGGATGTTCAGCAAGAAGCGTTTGACGGCCGCCGTGGCCGTCGCCGCCGGCGCGGCACTCGTGCTGGCCGGATGCTCCGGCAGTGGCGGCTCGGATGCCAAGCCGAGCTTCAACCCCGACGAGAAGGTCACTCTGACCTTCGCCTTCTGGGGCAACGACGTGCGCGCCGACCTGTACAACCAGGCGTTCGAGGCGTTCAACAAGGAGTACCCGAACATCAAGGTCAACTCGACCTTCCTGGACTTCCCGAGCTTCTGGGAGAAGCGCCAGACCGAGGCGGCCGGCGGGAACCTGCCGGACGTCATGCAGTTCGACTACTCGTACCTGCGCCAGTACTCCGAGAACGGGCTGCTGCTCGACCTCGACCCGTACATCGGCAACATCATCGAGAAGGACCCGCTGCCCGAGAACATCCTCAAGATCGGTGTGGTCAACGACACCACCTACGCGATCCCGACCTCGACCAACGCCTGGGGCATGTTCACCAACCCCAAGCTGCTCGAGACGGCAGGCGTCGAGGACTTCGCCGGCGGCAGCTGGGACGACTACACCGACTGGATGAAGAGCGTCACCGACGCCAGCGGCGGCAAGTTCTGGGGCGGCACTGACTACACCGGCCGCATCCAGAACTTCGAAGTCCAGCAGCGCGCCAAGGGCAAGGACCTGTTCACCGAGGACGGCAAGGCCAACTTCACCGAGGACGACCTGAAGGCGTTCTGGGAGCAGGGGCAGCCGATCCGCGACGGGATCGGCATCCCGGCGAAGAAGGTCGAAGAGCTCAAGCCGCTCAGCGGGTTCGACAGCGCCAACACGGCAAGCGAGCTCACCTGGGACAACTTCGGCGCCGGCTACCTGGCCAACCTGGGCGAGGGATACACCGAGCTCAACCTGATCCAGCCCCCGGTCACCGAGGACGGGGCGAAGGACCTGTACCTGAAGCCATCGATGCTGCACACCGTCTCGGCGAAGACCAAGCACCCCGAGGCCGCCGCCACGCTGGTGAACTTCCTGATCAACTCGCCGGAGTCCGGCAAGATCTTCGGCACCAACCGCGGCCTGCCCGCATCCAAGACCGCTCTCGCCGCGGCCGACCTCGATCCGCTGAGCCAGCAGATCAAGGACTACGAGGAATCGATCGCCGATCGCCTCGGCGACGCCCCGCCCGTACCGATCAACGGCTACGGAACGCTCGAGCAGAAGTTCCTCGAGATCGGTCAGGAGCTGGGCTTCGGCACGATCACCGTCGACGAGGCTGTGAAGCAGTTCTTCTCCGAGATGGACGTCGTTCTGAACCAGTGAGAGACCCGCCGGGCCGGAGCGCGTCTCCGGCCCGGCGCACCACTCCAGGAAGGAGTCGTCGTGAGCACGACAGCGACGAGAGTCATCGTCACCGAGACCTCGGCGAAACGCGGGCTGCTGCGCAGCCGCCGTCCCGAGAAACCGTACGAGCGCCCCGGCCAGCGCGCACGCTCGCGTCGCGAGACCGCCGCCGGGTACGCATTCCTGACGCCTTGGCTGATCGGATTCTTCGGCCTGACCGCGCTGCCGATGGTGTACTCGCTGTACCTGTCGTTCACGCGGTACAACATCTTCCAGCCGCCGAAGTGGATCGGCTTCGACAACTACATCCGGCTGTTCACGAACGATCCGGTGTTCATCCAGTCGGCAGAGATCACGCTCGTCTACGTGTTCGTGGGCACGCCGATCACCCTCGCCGCGGCGCTGGGTGTGGCGATGCTGCTGAACTACCGCGACAAGGGCTCCGGATTCTTCCGGTCCGCGTTCTACGCGCCGTCGCTGATCGGTGGGTCGGTGTCGGTCGCGATCGTGTGGCGGGCGATGTTCTCCACCGACGGTCCGGTCGACAACGGGCTCTCGTTCTTCGGGATCGACATCGGCGGGTGGATCGGAAACCCGGCGATGATCCTGCCGATGATGATCCTGTTGCACGTGTGGCAGTTCGGGTCGACGATGGTCATCTTCCTGGCCGGACTCAAGCAGATCCCCAAGGAGCTCTACGAGGCCGCCGAGATGGACGGCGCCGGTCCCTGGCAGCGGTTCCGCGCTGTGACGATCCCGATGCTCTCGCCGGTGATGTTCTTCAACCTGCTCCTCGGCCTGATCGGGGCGTTCCAGGTGTTCGCATCGGCGTACATCATCTCCAACGGCACCGGCGGCCCCGCAGGTATGACGAACTTCATCACCGTCTACATGTACAAGCGCGGATTCTCCGACGGCCAGATGGGCTACGCCGCGGCGATCGCCTGGGTCCTGCTCGTGGTCGTGGCCATCATCGCCGCAATCCTTTTCCGCACCCAGAAGTCGTGGGTCCACTACGCAGGAGACGACCGATGACCGATTCCGCATCCCTCACCGGGACGAACATCCCCGGCGTCGGCCTCGTTCCCGGCAACCCGCCCAGGCGTCGCCGCACCAAGCGCGGCACCTGGCAGACCGTCGTCTGGTTCGCAGGGCTGCTGATCCTCACCGCCGTGGTGCTGTACCCGCTGCTGTGGCTGTTCTTCTCCACCTTCAAGCCGAACGCGGAGTTCGGCCAGAACACCGGCCTGCTCCCCGAGAACTGGTATTTCGGCAACTACTCGAAGGTGATGGACGGCATCGCGGGCGTGCCGATGTGGCGGTTCTTCCTGAACTCGCTGATCCTGTCGGTCGCAGCCGTGATCGGCACGGTGCTCTCGTCAGCGCTGGCCGCCTACGCGTTCGCACGGATCCGGTTCAAGGGCCTGGGCATCTTCTTCGCCGCGATGATCGGTACGCTGCTGCTGCCGTTCCACGTCGTGATCATCCCGCAGTACATCATCTTCAACAAGCTCGGCTGGATCGATACGTTCATCCCGCTGATCCTGCCGAAGTTCCTCGCCACCGGCGCGTTCTTCGTGTTCCTGATGGTGCAGTTCATGAGGCAGATGCCCCGCGACATGGACGAGGCCGCACGCATCGACGGTGCGGGCCACATGCGGATCTTCTGGGCGATCATCCTGCCGCTGATCAAGCCCGCGCTGATCACCTGCGCGATCTTCGCGTTCATCTGGGAGTGGAACGACTTCCTCGGCCCGCTGCTCTACCTGACCAGTCCTGAGAACTACCCTCTGCCGATCGCCCTGCGCCTGTACAACGACGCATCCTCGGGTGGCGCCGATTACGGCGCCACGGTCACCGCGTCGTTCGTCGCCCTCGTGCCGGTGCTGCTGTTCTTCATCGTGTTCCAGCGCTTCCTCGTCGACGGCGTCGCCACACAGGGACTGAAGGGCTGACCATGTCTCGTGCTTCGAGGGCCGCCGCCCGGGACTCGCGCTCCGGCGCGGGCCCCACGGTCGCGGGCGCCGAGCCCGGTCCGAACCCGGGCGCGACCGCGAAGTTCGGGCTGTTCGGCGAGGTGCTCGCGGTCGGGCTGCTGATCACCGCCGCAGGTATCGCCGTGATCACGCTGCCGATCGCCCTCGCGGCGGGAGTGCGACACCTGCGCCGGTTCGTCTCGGCCGAGGACTCCCGTGCGGGGCTGTTCTGGGCGGACGTGCGGCGCGGCATCCTGCCGAGCCTTCCCGTCGGCATCGGCGCTGTACTGCTCGCGGCCGTGCTGCTGATCGACATCGACCTGGCCGGCTCCGGCGCGCTTCCCGGCGGCCCGGTGGTCGCCGCCGTCGGCTGGGCCGGACTCGCGGCGCTCGTCACCGGCATCCTGCTGGTGGCGGGGGCGTGGGATCCGTCCCACGGATGGATGTCGGCGCTGCGCGCGGTGCCGTCGCGGGTGACGGCCGATCCCGCCGGGACGCTGTACCTGCTCGCGACCGGCGTCTTCGTCGGGATCGTGACGTGGATGCTGGTCCCGCTGTTCATCGCCGCCATCGGATGCGCCGCTCTGGCCGTCGTCGCGATCCCCGCGCGGCGCCGCCGCACCGTCTGAGGTCGCGCGCAGTTCGTCCCGGGTTGAGGACCCTCCCGGCGCCCGGGTCGCACTTCGTCACGCTCTGGCCGAGGGAAAGCGGGGCGGGCTGCGACCTGAGGGCGGCCGGGCGCGTCAGGAGGCCGGCGGGGGAGCGGTGCTCCCGCGCACGATGGTCCGGGGCGAGAGCGTCTCGAACGGCGTCGGCTCCTCGTCCTGAAGCAGCGCCCGCATCGCCTGCCAGGCGCGCTCGCCGAGTTCGGACGCCGGCACCGCCGCCGTCGTCAGCGGCGGCGAGGCGTACGCGGCGAACGGGATGTCGTCGAAGCCGACGATCGACAGTTGCTCCGGTACCCGGAGGCCGCGGGCGGTCAGCTCGGACAGCAGACCCATCGCGACCAGGTCGTTGAACGCGAGCACAGCGGTCGCGCCGGAGGCGAGCACGCCGTCGGCAGCGGCCGTGCCACTGGCGAAGCCGACGCCCGCGGGCAGCTCATCGATCCTCAGGCCGTCGTGCTCGGTGACGGCGCGGGAGATGGCCTCCTGCCGAGCGACGTGCGAGGCGCTGCGGGTCGACCCGGCGAGGTAGAGCAGGTGGCGGTGCCCCTGGGTGAAGAGGTGATCGATCAGCTCGCCCAGTGCCGCGCCGTAGTCCGCGGCGACGACCGGGGCCCCGTCCTGCGGGCCGCGGTTGATCACGACGACGGGGGAGAGCGTGGGCAGCAGGGCGGTCAGCTCCTCCTGCGGCATGCGCGGCGAGCACAGGATCACGCCGTCGGTGCGGCGCCGGGTGGTGCCGGCGAGGGCGCGCTCCTCGGCGAGGTCCTCGACCGAGTCGGCGATCAGCACGTGGTATCCGTCCACGGTCGCGGCTCTGCTGAGGCCGCGCAGGATCGCCTGGAACGTCGGGTTCTCGAGGTCGGGGACGACGACGGCGACGGTCTGTGTGCGGCCGAGCACCAGGCTGCGGGCGACGGGGTTCGCCGTGTAGCCGAGCTCTTCTGCGGCTGCCAGCACGCGGGCGGCGAGCGCCGCGTCGACGGTGGGATTGCCGTTCATCGCGCGCGAGACGGTCGACAGCGAGACGCCGGCCAGTTTCGCGACATCGGTGATGCCCGCTCGTTTGGATGCGCCAGTCATGCTCCCCCGTCCGTGTGTGCTCTCCGAGAGTACGCCATACTGGGTCAGAAAACGTTTTATCGGAGGTGCGGCATGGCGGGTTCCGGGGCAGACAGGAGACGAAAGCGGGAGCGTCTCGCGCGCGTGCGAGAGACGGCGGGCGGGCCGCTGGTGCTGACCTCGCACGAGGCGATCTCGTGGTACCTCGAGGGAGCGCGCACGCACGTGTCGCTCGCAGGCCCGCCGATCGCCGCGGTGCGCGCAGCGGAAGACGGCGACACGATCTTCGTCGCGGCGAACGAGGCCGACCGGATGATCGCCGAGGAACTGCTGCCGGAAGACGCCGCGCTGGTGGTGCGGGTGCCGTGGCAGGTGCCGCCCGCGGTGTCGGCAGCCGAGGCTGGCGGGGTCGCGGAGGCGGATGTCGCCGCGCCGCTGCGCGCGGCACGGGCATCGCTGCTGCCCGCTGAGCGTGAGCGCTATCGGATGCTGGGCCGCGAGACCGCCGAGGTGCTCACCGATGTGCTGCGGGGGGCGCGCTCCGCGCAGACCGAGCAGGCGCTCGCCGGTGCGGTCGCGGGGGCACTCGCCGCCCGGGGCATCGATCCCCTGGTCGTGCTCGTCGCGGGCGAGGGGCGACTCGGATACCGGCATCCGCTGCCCACCGCCGCCCCGCTCGGCGAGCGCGCGATGGTGGTCGTCTGCGGACGGCGGCACGGACTGATCGCGAATGCGACCCGTTGGGTGGGCGGGCCAGGAGCAGACGACGAGCGGGTGCTCGCCGTCGAGCGCGCGTTCCTGGAAGCCTCCGTCCCCGGCATCCGGTTGAACGCCGCGCTCGCCGCGGGGGTGCGTGGCTACGCTGCACACGGCTTCGACGCCGACGAGTGGCGGCGGCACCACCAGGGCGGGCCGACCGGATACGCGGGCCGCGATCCGCGCGCGACCGAGGCGACCGACGATCTGATAGTCGACGGTCAGGCGTTCGCGTGGAACCCGACCGTGCCCGGCGGCAAGGTCGAGGACACGATGGTGCGAGACGGCGCCGGCTGGGAGGTGCTCACGATGGACTCGCGCTGGCCGGCCGTCGATCACGCCGGCCTGCTGCGCCCGGTGGCGATGCCGTACGCCTGACCCGCGCTAGTCGCCGAGCAGGCGCGCGACCTCCGCGGCATCCCGCCTGCCGTCGGCGACCAGGCCGCGGAAGGAGCGGGTGAGGGATGCGCCGGCGGCGAGCCGCACCGCGCGGTCCCAGGCCAGCGCGGAGCCGATGCCGGGGTAGTCCTCGACGCGCACGAACCATGGGTCGGCCGCGGTCGCGGCATCAGCCGGGGCAAGCGCGACGGTCGCCTCGCCGTCGGGGAAGCGCGCGGCGAACGACACCCACGGGGTGATCGTGCCGTGCCCGGATTCCTCGCCCGAGGCATCCGGGGTGCGCACCTCGACATCCGTGGCCGGCGCGAGTCGCCAGGCGAGCCCGCCGTACCCGCCGCCGGTGCGGCCGTGCGAGCCGGGGCTGCCGAGGTCGATGTCCTGCGCACCCGCCGTCAAGGTCGTGGTGAGCAGGAACGTCCAGGCATCCGCGGTGGGGGAGGCGGCGAACGAGCTCTCCTCGACGAGTGCGACGGAACCGTCGGGGCGGCGCCATTCGGCCGTCTGGGTGAAGCCGTCGTCGGTGTGCTCGAGCGCCGTGGTGACGATCCGGCCATGGTCATCGAGCCAGCGGTATCCCCGGTCCGTGACGTAGGTCGGGCCGCCCCAGAAGTTCACATCGCCGGCGTGCTGGATGCCGAAGGACAGGCCGAGATGCCAGTCATGGTCGGCGGGGTGCGCGTCGGTCACTCGGATGCCGGACAGAGTGCGAATCGGGTGCAGGAACGGCCGCGGGCTGGACGTCGCGGTGAGCGTCGACCCGTCGTCGCGGACCGCGACGATCGACTCGCCGACCGTGATCCCGCTGCCGGGCGCCTCGGGCGCCGGCGGTGCGAACGGAGCGTGCAGCTCGCTGAAGAGCGCTCCGCTGCGGGCGGTCCGTTCCACCCAGAATGCGACGTCGCGCACGGCTGCCACGCGCTGCGGACCCTCACCGATCTCGTCGATCTGCGCCGCGGGGACGGCGACCGGCTCCGGCGCGGTGCGGACGGCCTCGAGCACCTCCATGTATGCGCCGCTGTCGATCAGCGCCGACGAGAGCGGGATGCCTGTCGCCCGGTGGTCGAGCAGCTCCTCGAACAGGTCGGTGCGTCCGGTCTGCCTGGTGGCGCCGTCGGCCTCGGTCAGGGTGTCCTCGGTGTAGGAGAAGACGACGTCGCGGGCGAGGGTGCGCACCTCGATGAGCGGTGCGTTCGAGACCGAGGATGCAAGGGTGAGCGCTGCAGAGACCACACGGCCGTCGCGCAGGGTGATGCGCGCGGCAGAGGTGTCATCCGCCTGGATGTCGGCGGCGTGCAGCAGTTCGAGCTCGACGCTCGCGACATCCTCACGCCGGCGCGCGCCGGCGATGCGCAGGGCAGTCGCGATCGCGTGCGACAGGGCGTTGGTGAGCGCACCGTCGGTGACGGGCGCGCCGTTCAGCAGGCGGTGCCCCGCCCAGGCCGAGCGGCTCCAGTAAGCGGAGTCTCGAGTCCAGGCTCCCCGGGTCGCGACGGATGCCGCGGGGCCGAGCTCCGCGAGCTCGGCCAGTGCGTGCGAGCCCATGCTCTGGAAGCCGACCTGCACGACGCGTCCGGTGCGCTTCTGCAGGTCGAGCAGCGCGAGGAACTGCTCCATGGTCGCGACCGGCGGCTTCTCGAGGTAGAGGTCGGCACCGTGCTCGAGCGCGGCGGATGCCAGCGGGAAGTGCGTTCCGGTCGGGGTGGCGACGATCACGATGTCTGGGCGGATGCCAGAGGCGAAGGCCTCGTCGAGGCTCGGCCAATGCGGAGCATCCGTGCCGAAACCGCTCTCGGGAGCGCCCGCCGGGTCGACCAGGCCGATCAGCCGGACGCGGTCCTGGAGCCGGTCGAGGTTGCGCAGGTGCACGGCGCCGAAGCCGCGGGCGCCCACGAGCAGCACGGTGGGAATCGTCATCTCCTCATCGTATTGGAAAGCGCTTCCCCAAAGGAAGTGGCCCGGGATTCGTTGTGCGGGTTCGGAGCAGTTATGATGGACGAACGTGCGCAGCTGAGGCTTCGCGCATGGAGACGTCGCATAGTCAGGCCTAGTGCACCACCCTGCTAAGGTGGAGTCCCCTCACGGGGACCGAGGGTTCAAATCCCTCCGTCTCCGCCAATCTGAAACGGCCCCAGGACGAAGTCCAGGGGCCGTTTCACATTGGCGCAGGCGGGTGGCACTTCGAACAACAGGGCCCCACGCGGCCGGAGGCTCCGCGCGCCGCCCGTCTCCGCGCAACGCAACCTGATCTCCTCAACCAGGCGGCACGTGGAGTGGCCGCGAGGGACTCAAGTCCCGTCGCGATGTGCGCGCCGGAATCGGCGCGCGAGGGACTCAAATCCCTCCGTCTCCGCTACAGCGGGCTCACGCTGCATAGGCGATTCGCTGCGTGTTCATGCGGTTTCGATCCATGGTCGCGGCACCTTGGACCTCGCCGCAGGGGTGGTGTCCTCTGCGGGTCGAGCCAAAGCAGGCCCGCTCTGGTGTCTGACCGCTCCGGCCGCCTCGGGTGACTGCTCCGCTGAACACGAGCGACCGATGGCGGTTGTCTGAGGGCGCCCTGCACGACATGGCCGATGACCCGGGTTCGTGGCGAACGGTCCCCGATCACCTCAAGATACGCTTCTAATCAAACTTGAATAATTCAATCCAATCCGTTCGCAACACGGAGAGAAGGAATCGAACCATGGGAAACCTCGCGATCGAGACGAGAGGGGTGAGTCGAGGTGGGCGCACGTCGGCGACGAAGCTCCTGGTACTCGGTGTCGTGCACCTCTCCGGCGGCGCGCATGGCTACCAGGTGCGGTCCGAACTGCAGGGCTGGGGTGCGGAGAGTTGGGCCAAGATCAAGCCCGGCTCGATTTATCACGCGCTGAAGAAGGCGGCGGCTGATGGCCTCCTCACCGAACATGCCGAGCCGGGCAACTCTGGGCCGGAGCGCGTTCTGTACCGCGCGACAGCTCGGGGACGTGAGGAGATGGTCGAACTGGTCCGCGAGGGTCTGCGGCGCACCCATGACCAGGACATGCTCAACGCGTCCATCGCCATGTTGCCCATGCTGACCAGGACAGATGCCATCGCGCACGTTGACGAGCGGGTCGCGCGCCTGGAAGCGGAGCTCGCAGTGCAGGCCAAGTGGCGGGACCACCCCAATGGGGACGCCCCCGAGCATGTCCGCGATCAGGCCGAACTGTGGGCAGGACAGGCGCGCACCGAGCTGGAGTGGGCGAAGGGCCTGCGCATGCGACTGGCTGAGGGCGCGTACACCATGGCTGATGATCCGGGTTCGTGGCGAACCATCCCCTAATCAACCTTGACTAGTCGCTTCTCCCTGTGTAGTTTGGCGAAGTAGCCAAACTTGACTAGTCTGCCGGGTCCGGACAACGGCAACGGAGAGCCGAAGTCGCGCACCGAGGCCGTCGTCGGCGCGCTGCTCAGGCGCTGAGACAAACCTCTCGAACGGAGATGTGAGATGAACGAGATGGACTTTCGCGTGACATCAAAAGATGGCACCACCATCGCTTACGACCGGATGGGAAGCGGCCCGGCCGTCGTCCTAGTCGGCGGCGCACAGGACTACGGAGCCGAGAATGCTCCCTTGGTACCTGTTCTCGCCGAGCACTTCACGGTCTACAACTATGCCCGTCGGGGACGCGGCGCGAGCGGCTTCACCGAGCCGTACGCCGTGCAAAGGGAGATCGAGGACCTGGATGCGTTGATCACGGAGGCGGGCGGCTCGGCACACCTGTTCGGGGCGTCCTCTGGTGGCGCGCTGGCGCTGGAAGCCGGCGCGGCCGGGTCAGCCATCGACACGATCGCCGTGTGGGAGGTGCCCTACGCGGTCGGGGACGACATACGCCCGCGATTCGAAGAGTACATCGCGGACACCCGACGCGCCTTCGACGCCGGGCGAGATGAGGAGGTTCTCGAACTGTTCATGCGCATGACCGGCGCCTCCGACGACAACATCGCGGCCAGGAAAGCGGCAGGCAAGCAGACGGCGCATTGGGCGGATTCGGTCGCCCTCGCGCCCACGCTGGTCCACGACAGCGTCTTCCTCAATCACTACCAATTGCCGGTCGATCGACTGGCAACGGTCACCCAACCGGTCCTGGTCACCACCGGAGGGCCGATCACGGTCCCTTACATGGCAGGCCTGCCCTCGGACTTCTTCGACCGCGCGGCCGACGAGCTTGCAGACGTCCTACCCCACGCTCAACGCGAGACCCTCGAGGGACCGGATCACGTCGTCGACCCACAGATCATCGGCCCGCTGTTGCTGCGGTTCTTCAGCACCGAACACTGAGGGGCCCGTGAGGTGTTGCTCGATCACCTCATCCGATGGTGACGGTGACCGGAACAAGCCCGGCTTGACGAGCACGAGCTCTTCGATTCCGGTTGTTGTCCAGTCATACACAAATAACGGTGAGTTGCGGTGAAGTGATTGCTCATGCTCGCGTCGAGAAGCACTCCGACCACGCAGGTCATCATCGCGTGGAAGAGCGCGTCTGCGATGGATCCCGAGCTGGTGCAGGTGGATGTCTCCGTTGAGGTCGCTGACGTCGATGCGGCGTTCGAGCGGGGACGCGACTCCCGCGATCACCTCCCGATCGTCGAGACGAGAACCCCGTTCTCGGTCGGCAGCACACGCCAGACGCTGCCGGTCCCCTCGACGCGGAGCGCGCCGTCACTGACGATCAGGGCTGTGCGCTCGTCGATGCCGAGTCCGCCGGTGACGAGCCCCGACTCCACAGCGGCGATCAGTCGCGAGAGCATGCCGCGCTGGGCCACGTGAACCTCGACGGTCACGTCGACGAGCCCGATGCCGGCCTCGACCTCCACCTCGTCGCCCGGGTCCTCGTCGTCCTCCGGTGAGACGACCACGCCGCCGATGCGGGTGCCGCTTCCGAACGATCCCTCGGCCGCGATCATCGCTCCGGCCGAGACGCCGAGGTACGGCACTCCGCCTGCGACCAGCCGGCGCATTTCGTCGAACAGCGGCTCGAGTCCCGCACGCACGGTCTCGACGTTGCCTCCGCCGACTGCGATCCCGTCGACGTCCGCGATCGCATCGAGGCCGATCGGCTCACCCGGCCGTCCCGCGGTCAGGTGCAGATCGACGGCCGCTCCCGCCGCGGCCTCGACCAGGATCTCGCCGAGCTCGGCAGCCTTCGCCTCGGACTCCGGATGCAGCGAGATCACGGCGATGCGCGGCCGCGTACGGCCCACGTCGCTCGCGCGCCGAACCACATCCGCGACGAAAGGCGCATGCAGCGGAGCATCGGCGATCGTTGTCGCGCCGCCCCCGATGAGATGCACGCTCATGCGGCACCATCCGCAGCATCGATGTAGGTCATGCCAAGAGGTTAGTCGCGTGTCGCCGGACGGATAAAGTGGCCAAGTGACCGCCCGCGCCCCGCAGACCCCCACCCCCGTCCCGCGCGCCGGTTCCGTCTACTTCATCGGCCGCGTCATCCTCCGGCCGCTGTTCTGGGTGATGTACCGCCCGCGCATCGTCGGCCGCGACAACGTGCCAGAGCGAGGGGCCGTGCTGCTCGTGAGCAACCACCTGTCGTCGCTGGACACCCTGATCATCCCGACATCCGCGACGCGCCCTGTGCAGTTCCTCATCAAGGCCTCGTACTTCGCGGGCTCTGGCCTGCTCGGCCGTTTCAAGCGCTGGTTCTTCAGCTCGATCGGCGGAGTCCCGGTGCACCGCGCAACCGGACGGGATGCCCGTGCGGCGCTCGACGCGGGCAGCAGCATCCTGCGGGCGGGCGGCGTGTTCGCGGTGTTCCCCGAGGGGACCCGCTCACGTGACGGGAAGCTGCACGACGGACACGGCGGCGCGGCCTGGATGGCACGCGACACCGGCTCCGTGGTCGTGCCGGTCGGGCTGATCGGAACCGGCACCGTCAAGCCGCTGAGCCACCTGCTGCCGGGGCGGCCACGCGTCGAGGTGCGTTTCGGCGAACCGCTGGACCTCACCGACCTCGAGAGCATTCCGGACGGCAGAGCCCGTCGCGAGATCACCGAGCGCATGATGGCCGCCATCGCGCGTCTGAGCGGCCAGGAGCGCTCCGGCAGCGTGAACAAGACCTCGCGCGACTGAGACCCTCCGCGCGAGTGGGCGCCGACGTCAGGCCCAGCCGAGCTCCTGCAATCGGGCGTCATCGAGGCCGAAGTAGTGGCCGATCTCATGCACCAGAGTGATTCGCACCCGCGCGCGCAGCGCGTCCAGGTCAGCACTGTGCTCCTGCAGATTGTTCTTGTACAGCGTGATCCGGTCGGGCAGCTCCCCGAAGCCGTAGACCCCGCGCTTGGTCAGCGGATGGCCCTGATAAAGCCCGAACAGCCGCGGACGTTGCCCCACGGGCTGGTTCGCGACGATGATGCCGACGTTCTCGAGCCCGCGGACCATGTCGTCGGGCAGGGCGTCGAACACATCGGACACCATGCGTTCGAAGTCCTCGTCCGAGATCTCGACCATGAGCCCATCCTGCTCCTCCTCGCTGGCACCGGGACCCCGCAGCCTGATCTGCTATGGTTGGGTGCCTGCCGGGAACACGAGTGTCACATCCTCTTCATCCCGGTTCTGCCCGCTCACGGGCCCATTCGCGCACAGAACGCGCCCACTCCGACTTCCTCCGCAACCGCCCAAAGGTGGCGCGGCACGCGATTCACTGAAAGACTGCTTCACATCTTCACCTCTGCAACACCCGCTCAGGCGCTCTCCTGGCGCCAGGCCGATCACGACGTTCACGTCGCCACGCGCGACGGTGAGTACGCCGGCCATGTCGTCGTCGACTCCGACGACCATGTGCTCGTCTTCGGTCCCATCGGCGAGGCCATCGATGCATCCGCTTCTCTGGATGCCGCGCGCAACGCGCTCGAGGCCCACACGACCCCTGCGGCGGACCACCTGTCCGCGCAGCTCCATACCCCGCGCCGGCGTCGCCGACGCGGTTTCACGGATCACTCCCGTGGTCCCAGACAACGAAGGAATGACGTCATGGCCACTGGCACCGTCAAATGGTTCAACGCAGACAAGGGCTTCGGCTTCATCGCTCCGGACGACGGCTCCGCCGACCTGTTCGCGCACTTCAGCGCGATCCAGGGCAACGGATACCGCAGCCTGGACGAGAACCAGAAGGTGGAGTTCGACGCAGAGCAGGGCCCCAAGGGCATGCAGGCGGCGAACATCCGTCCCCTCTGATCTCTGATCACTGACGCGAGCGGGCGGTCGGACCTCGGTCCGGCCGCCCGTTCCGTCTCCCCGGATGCATGCAGGTTGCGGCATGTGCACCCGCGTACTGTGAGGGGAAGCGATCGGCAGCCGCCTTTGGCTTCGTCCCGATCGTTCCCGACGGTCGGTCATACCTAAGGCGCCGATCATGTCCCTCGCACCCTCGGTCGCACCCGCGACACTCGGACCCGTCCGACAGACCTACGCCCGCGCCGAGGACTTCCCGCCGATCACCCGTGCGTACTCGCACGTGTCGCAGGTCGTGCGCGAGACCGGCCTGCTGCGACGGACGCCCTGGTTCTACGCACTCGTCGGCGCCGGCATCGCCGTCGCGTTCGGCGGCGCGATCACCGGATTCATCCTGTTCGGGGACAGCTGGTTCCAGTTGCTCATCGCCGGGGCGCTCGGCATCATCTTCACGCAGGTGGCGTTCCTCGCCCACGAGGCCGCACACCGGCAGATCCTCACCACCGGACCCGCGAACGACAGGCTCGCGCGGGTGCTGGCCGCCGCGGTCGGCATGAGTTACTCCTGGTGGGACTCCAAGCACAGCCGGCACCACGCCAACCCCAACCGCGTCGGCAAAGATCCCGACATCGAGGTCGACACGATCTCGTTCCTCGACGAGGATGCCGCGCAGGCACGCGGTCTTCGGCGCCTGATCACGCGCAGGCAGGGCTGGCTGTTCTTCCCGCTGCTCACCCTCGAGGGTCTCAACCTGCACTACCTGAGCCTCAAGCACCTCACCGGACGCGGCCAGGTCAAGGGGCGGTGGCCGGAGCTGGGCATGATCGCCGCTCGCTTCGCGCTGGTGCTCACACCGATCTTCCTGCTGCTTCCGCTCGGCATGGCGTTCGCCTTCGTCGGCGTCATGCTCGCCGTCTTCGGGGTCTACATGGGGGCGTCCTTCGCGCCGAACCACAAGGGCATGGCCGTGATCGCCCCTGACGCGAAGCTGGACTTCTTCTCGAAGCAGGTGCGCACCTCGCGCAACATCCGCGGTGGGTGGTGGGCGACCTGGCTCATGGGCGGGCTGAACTACCAGGTGGAGCATCACCTGTTCCCGAGCATGGCCAGACCGCACCTGGCCCGCGCCCGCGAGATCGTCCGCGACTACTGCGCGGCCAACGACGTGCCGTACACCGAGACCTCGCTCGGCCGCTCGTACGCGATCGTCATCGGCTACCTCAACCGCGTCGGTCTCGCCGCTCGCGACCCCTTCGACTGCCCGATGGTCTCGCAGTACCGACGGGTCTGAGCCCGGGTCGCCGGGTCAGGGCGCGTAGCGCGCCAGGAACGTCTCCACGGCATCGTCGGCGATCGCCGCGAGACCCGCGGCGGTGGGGCGGTCGGCGCCCCCTGTCAGCGTGATGCGGTCGAGCGGCGCGGCGAGCACCAGCCACGTGAACTGCTGTGCGGCTGAGGGCGCATCCGCGATGGCCAGGCGACCGTGCCTGCGGAGTTCGTCGAGCACCTCGGCGAGCAGCGCCAGGTTCCGGTCCCAACTGAGGCGCACGTAGTCGGCTGCGACCTCGGGCAACCGCTCCGCCTCGGCGATCACCAGGCCTCGCATGCGCACGACGGGGTCGCTAAGCACCCCGGCGTGCAGTACATCTGCGAGTTCCCGTAGCCCTGCGCGTACATCCGGTGTGGTGAGCAGACGCTCCAGGTGTGGGCGCATGGCATCGCGGCCGCGCTCGACCCAGTCCTCGACGACCGCGGCGAACAGCTCCTCCTTCGACCCGAAACGGCGGTAGAGCGTCTGCTTCGAGATGTGGGCGGACGCCGCGACGGCATCCATCGTCGCGGCCGCGAAGCCTTCGTCGAGGAAGACCTCGCGCGCGGCGGACAGCAGCTCAGCGCCGTCGAGGCCTCCGGGTCGGCCGCGACGGCGCGGCGGGCGGACATCCTCGGTCGTCGACATCATCCTCAAATAGTACTGGACAGTACGCAAATGGCGGTATAGCGTACTGTCCAGTACTAAAAGGAGATGATCCTCATGATCGGTATCGGCATCGCTGTTGCGACCATCGCCGCGTTCGCGCTCAGCACCGTCTATTACATGCTGGCCACGCCGCTCGAACAGCGGGCTGCGGGCGGCCGCGCGGTCGAGCGCGATCGCCCTGGACCGCTGAAGGTCGTCGCTGAGTTAGTTCGCACTGCCGTGCTGGCCTCCGGCTTCGCGTGGGTCGCCGCGCAGTCCGGCTTCCTAGAACTTCCCGGCTTGCTGCTGCTGGCGCTGGTGCTCTGGGGCGCGTTCCCCGTCGTGCTGCTCGCCGGTTCGGTGGGGTGGGATCGTGCACCGGTGCCGACGGCCGTCCTGCACGGCGGCGACTGGCTGCTGAAGCTGCTGCTCATTGCGGTGGTCGTCGGACTGCTGCACTGAATCGACGGAACCAAGAGGAGACATGAAGATGGACGCGAAGAACGCTGGACCGATCGACGTCACGTTCACGGCGCCGCTCGTGACGAGCGAGGCGAAGGGCGGGTGGACGTACGTGCAGATGGAAGGCTCGGCCGAGTTCTTCGGAACGCGCGGGCTGGTCAAGGTGGCGGGGACCGTCGACGGTGAGCCCTTCCAGAGCTCCTTCATGGCACTCGGCGACGGCACGCACAAGCTGCCGATCGCCGCAGCGCTGCGCCGGCGCATCGCCAAGGAGACGGGAAACGTCGTCACCGTCCACCTGACGGCGCGCCTGACACAGGATCCCGGATCTCCGTGAGAACACGGATACGCGTGAGATCGCCTCGGCGCTGTTCCTCTCCGTACACCGTCCAGGACCATCTGAAGGCGATCTTCGACAAGGCGGGCATCACCAGCAGGCGTCAGTTGGTGGCCCGGGTGTACTTCGACCACTGCGCGCCGGGCTGAGCCACCCGCACCGGGCGACATGATCTTGGCCAGCGCCCGAGTGCGTGCTTGAATCCATTCCATGGGGCTGGGGCCTGTAGAACTCGAATCGGAGCGCGTCACGCGCGTTCTGCGGGATGACATCGTGCTGGGAAGGCGCTTGCCGAATTCGCGCCTGGTGGAGCGGGATCTCGCCGCGGAGCTGAGCGTCTCGCGGCTTCCGGTGCGCGAGGCCATCAGGCGGCTGAGCGCCGAGGGCATCGTGACGTCCCGTCCGCGCACCTGGGCGGTCGTGCGGGACTTCACCGCGCAGGACGTGCGCGATCTGAGCATCCTGCGCATCGCACTCGAGAACGCCGCATTCGGCATCGCTGCAGAGCACCACGACGAGGAAGGCATGACCAGGGCGTCTGCTGCGCTCGCGGACGAGGAGGCCGCAGCGGTATCCGGTGACGTGGTGCTGACGAACCTGGCGGCAGGGCGTTTCCACCGCACGGTCATCTCGCTCGCAGGCAACCAGACGATCGACGAGACGATGGGCGTGTTCGAGACGAGATTCCGTCGCGCCTTCGGTCGCAACGCCGACCTGGGTGCCCACCTCGGCGCGCACCGCGCGATCGTCGAGGCTCTGGCCGAGCGGGATGCCGCGCGCGTGTGCGAGCTGAACCGCGCCCATCTGCAGGCCGCCTGTGACGAGGCCGTGCTGCTCTGGGGTGGGGCCGGTACGACAGCCGACTGACTCGGGACTGTCCCGACGTCGGACCCGCCGGGTACGCTCATGACAGGAGGTGTCGTGGGACGTACAGCGGATGCGGTCGCGGAAGGCGTCGCGATCGCCACATCGGCGGCGCGCCTTGCTGTGAAAAACCACATCCTCGTCGGCACGATCGCCCAGGGCGGCACGTTCGACCTCGACAAGTACTCCGGTGATGCGCGTGATGTGCTGCGCGCGATGGCCGACGAGGCCGACGAGGCCGCCGAGCACCTGGCCGCGCTGCGCAAGCGAGCCAAGGGCCGCCATTCCGACCCGGTCGGCACCCACGATTACCGCGACCGCGACGTGCGAAACCTCAAGCGGCGGGCGCGGCAGTCGACCGCTGTCGCGCAGCGATTGCGCGAGATGGCAGACGATCCGGAAGAGCTCCGCGAACTGGTGGAGTCGGCCCGCGCCGCGGCCTGGGCCGACGTCCGCGGCAACCTCGACCGCCGGTTGCGCGTCGAGGGCATGCGCCCCGATCAGGACCCGCAGTACGCATCGATGCGCGAGGCGCGGATGCAGGCGCTGAAGCTCGTCGACCTGCAGGCTCTGTCGTCGCAGCAGCGCAGCCGGCGCAAGCAGGCGGACAAGCTGGCGAAAGAGGCGGCGAAGGCCGAGGCCAAGGCTGAGAAGCCCTCGCGATGGGGTCGGAAGGCCGCCGCCAAGGGCTGAATCGGCCTCGATTCGTGTTCCCCGTGATCCTGTTGTAGGCTTGTCCACGGCCCGCTGAGGGCCGTGCGCCTGTAGCTCAATGGATAGAGCATCTGACTACGGATCAGAAGGTTGGGGGTTCGAGTCCCTCCAGGCGCGCACTGTGTTGAGACAGTATAGGAAGCCCCGGACGGTGTCCGGGGCTTTCGTCTTTCCTGGAGAGCCTCCCCATGACCGAAGTGTGCATCGCCGCTGAGCGTCTCGTGCGCCGGTTCGCCCGCGAGACCAATCTGCTGGTCTCGGGCCGCGAGTTCTCCGTGCGCGGTGACGACGCCGTCGCGGACGAGCTGCGCCGGCTGATCCCCGCGCTCGGTGGGCACCTCGCAGGCACGGGCGTCACGTTCGCGCCGGGAGAGACCGACGACATCCTGATCGACGGGGCCCCGCTTCCGGCCCGCGCGACCGCCGAGGCGCGCGTGGACAACGCCGGTGCGCACATGCCGGTCTCGACGCTGGTCGCGGCGCGGCTGCGCGACGAGGGTCTGGTGCGCGGCATCCGGATCGGCATCGCGATGGTGCTCGAGCCGAAGACCGCGCAACTGGCCCTGCTGCTGCGGGATGCCGGGGCCGACGTCGCCGTCTACGCGCACCCCGACGAGATCGACGTCGAGGTGGCCCGAGTGCTGCGCGATCGGGGCATCCCGGTCGATGGCGACCCGTCGCTCGACGGAGCCGCCGAGCGCGCCGCGGCGATCGCATTCCTGCGCCGCGACTTCGACCTGCTGCTCGACGACGGGTCGCACCTGATCCGCCTCGCGCACGAGGAAGGTCTCGCAGGCAGCCTGCGCGGTGCGGCGGAGGAGACCACCAGCGGCCTCACCCCGCTGCGTGTCATGGAGCGCGAGGGACTGCTGAGCATCCCCGTGATCGCCGTGAACGACGCCGCCATGAAGACCTCCTTCGACAATCGCTACGGCACTGGGCAGTCCTGCGTGTTCGCGATCGCCGACGTGCTCGACGCCGCCGGCATCGGCCTGCGCGACCAGCCCGCCGTCGTGATCGGCTACGGCCCGGTCGGCGAGGGCGTCGCCGCGCACCTGCGCGCCCTCGGCGCCGAGATCGCCGTCGCTGAGACCGACCCGGTACGCGCGCTGAGGGCCGCGCACGATGGCTTCCGCATCGGCCCGCTGCGCGACCTCGCGCCCGGTGCGCTGGTGGTCTCCGCGACCGGTGCTCCGCACACGGTGGATGCCACGACGCTGCGCGCCGCGAGGATCGTGGCCGTCGCCGGCGGCGTGCCCGGTGAAGTGGATGTCGATCCGTCCACGTTGAGCCCGAGCGGCGAGCACCTCGACCGCGCTGCCGGAGGCGCCCTGTTGATCGCCCGCGGCGGCTGCGTGAACCTGGCCGCGGCAGAGGGCAACCCGATCGAGATCATGGATCTCTCCTTCGCCGTGCAGCTCGGCGCGGTCGAACAGCTGCTCACCGCCGGTCTCGCGCCCGGCCTGCACCCGTTCCCGGTCGACGCGGACGCCGCGATCGCCCGTGCCGCACTCGCTGCCCGCGGCGACCGCATCGACGAGCGCAGCACCGCCCAGGTCGAGGCGCAGGCGGACTGGCGCTCGCCCCGGTACGCGGCAGCCGCCGTCCGCACCTCCGCTCAGGTCGCAGCTGGTCCCGCTGTCCAGCCGTCGTACCGGGGCGAACTGCGACCCGAACCGTTGGACGGGGCCTCGGAGCGACCGGTCGATGGAGAGGCTCGCGCATGATCACCGTCTACTCCGCAGGGCTCGTCGTCCCCGTCACCGCACCCCCGATCACAGACGGCGCCGTCGCCGTGCGCGACGGCCGGATCGTGCATGTGGGCGAGCGGGCCTGGGTGCTCCGATCGCTCGACGAACGCGGCGCCGCCTACGAGGAGGTGCACTGGCCGGGCATCCTGACCCCGGGACTCGTCAACGCGCACACGCACCTGCAGTACACCGGCATGGCCGTCGTCGGCCAGGGGCGGTACACCGGCTTCGACGACTGGGTCGCCGCGTTCGATCCGGTCTACGAGGGCGGCCGGGACTGGGCAGCAGATGCCGCGGCAGGAGCCGAGCTGGCTCTGCGCAGCGGCACGACGGCGGTCGCCGACGTCGTAACCGACCCGTCCGCGGCATCCGCTCTGCACGACGCGCGGCTGCACGGGATCACCTACTGGGAGGTGATGAGCTGGACCAACGCCGACTGGGCGCGCACCGGGCGCGCGCAGGTCGAGCAGGCACTGGACGCCCTGCCCACTCCGCCGGGCACCGGCCTGTCGCCGCACGCACCGTACTCGCTCGACATCGAGCCGCTGCTGGAGATCCCCGACATCGTGCGCGAGCGCGGCGGGCGCATCCACATCCATCTCGGCGAGGCCGCCTTCGAGAACGAGTTCGCGCACGAGCATCCGCAGGCCTGGCACACCGCGGGCCTGGCCAGCTTCCAGGAGCTGCGTCAGGCGGGCTTCGGTACCAGCGCGACCGAGTTCGTCGACCAGCTCGGCGTGCTCGGCCCGGACTGCCACATCGCGCACGGCGTGTACATGAGCGCCCGCGACCGGGCCATCCTGCGCGAGCGGCGCACCGCGGTGGCGCTGTGCCCGCGGTCGAACAGCGTGATCGGCCTCGAGGAGCCCCCGATCGCCGCCTACCTGCGCGAGGGCAGCCCGATCGCCGTCGGCACCGACTCGCTCTCGTCGAGCCCGTCGCTCGACCTGATGGCGGATGTCGCAGAGCTGGCGCGCATCGCGCGCTCGCAGGGCTACACCGATCGCGACCTGCACGCCCGTCTGCTGGGCGCCGCCACCATCGGCGGCGCGCACGCGATGGGCATCGACGTCGGACCGGATCGCACCGGATACCTCGCGGTCGGCGCGCTCGCCGACCTGACCTTCTTCGACGTGCCCGCAGGCCCCGACGCGATCGCGGAGCTGGTCGAGGCAGGCGCCGGGCACGCCGTGGCCACCATCGTGGCGGGAGAGGTGCGGTGGGCGGCATCGTCGTTCCCGCAGTCTGCGCGGATCCTGAGCGAGGAGCGCAGCGACGAGACGAAGGGCGCCCTTCGTCACTTCGTCTCGCTCCGCTCGCTCAGCACGGCGCTCGCTCCGCTCGCTCAGCACGGCGCTCGCTCAGGGACCGGAGAGGGATCACCATGAGACCAGCGACCGCCGAACGACTCGACCTCGCCCCGCACCCCGAGGGCGGCTGGTTCCGACGCACCTGGACCAGCCCGATCGCCGTCGAGACGCCGAACGGCCCGCGCCCGGCCGGCACCTGCATCCACTATCTGCTGCAGCCGGACGAGAGCAGCGCGTGGCACGTCGTCACCAGCGACGAACTGTGGCTCTGGCACGGGCCCGGCCGGCTCGAGCTGAGCCTGGGCGGTGACGGCGCGGAGCCGGGCGAGGCGACCTCGATCGTGCTCGGCCCCGGCGAGGCGGCGCAGGTGCTCGTGCCCGCCGGCGTCTGGCAGGCCGCTCGTCCGCTGGACGACGCGGAAGTGCTCGTCTCGTGCTTCGTGTCGCCAGGTTTCGACTTCGCAGACTGGCGACTCGCCGCCGACGTACCCTTGAACCCGAACCCGACCTCTCTTCAGGAGTGAACCGTGCCCGTTTCCCGCACCCTCCGCCGCGCCGCGCTCTCGCTCATCGCGGTCGCGGCCGCCGTCTCCCTCGCCGCCTGTTCCGGCACCTCCGCGCCCTCGGCTGACGCCGGCGACGGCTCGCTGCCCACCGTCACCGCGGGCAAGCTGACCATCGCGACCGGCGAGCCGAACTACGAGCCGTGGTTCGTCGACGACGACCCGGCCAACGGCAAGGGCTTCGAGGGCGCGGTCGCGAACGCGGTCGCCAAGGAGCTCGGCTTCGACTCCAAGGACATCGAGTGGGTGCGCACCGGCTTCGACGAGGCCATCGCGCCCGGGCCGAAGGACTGGGACGTCAACATCCAGCAGTTCTCGGTCACCGACCAGCGCAAGAAGGCCGTCGACTTCTCGTCGCCGTACTACACGACCACGCAGGCCGTCGTCGTGCTGAACGACTCGCCCGCCGCCAAGGCCACCACGGTCGATGAGCTGAAGAAGATCAAGGTCGGCGTCGCCGCCGGCACCACCAGCTACACGGTCGCCAAGGACCAGCTCGGCGAGAAGAGCCTCAGTGTCTTCAACACCGTCGACGACGTCGTGCTGGCGCTCAAGAGCGGCCAGATCGACGCGATGGTCACCGACCTGCCCGGCGCGTTCTACGTCACCGGTGCGCAGATCGACAACGCCACAGTCTCCGGCCAGTTCGCCAGCACCGATGGCGGCGACGACTTCGCCTTCGTGCTGCCGAAGGGCTCCGCGCTGACCGCCGACGTCTCGAAGGCCGTCGACACGCTGCGCGAGAACGGCACCCTCGACGAGCTGCAGCAGAAGTGGCTCAGCGACGCGGTCGACGTCCCCGTCCTGAAGTGAGCAGCACCACCGCCGAGGCGACGTGGCAGCCGAGCGATCTCGAGCTGTCGCGCCGCGCTCTGCGGCGCCGTGCCACTACGCGATCGGTCCTGATCGCGCTCATCAGCAGCGTCGTCCTGATCGGCGTGATCGTCGCGATCCTGGTGAACACCCCCGGGTGGACGGTCGTCCGCGAGACGTTCTTCGACCCCGAGATCGCGCTGGCGAGCATCGGTCCGGTGTTCCAAGGTCTGCTGGTGAACATCATGGTGCTGCTCATCGCCGCCGTGGGCGTCGCGATCCTCGGCACGCTGCTCGCGGTCATGCGCACCCTGCGCGGCCCGGTGTTCTTCCCGCTGCGCACTCTCGCCGCGGCGTACACCGACTTCTTCCGCGGCGTGCCGGTGCTGATCGTGCTGTACCTGGTGGGCTACGGCATCCCGGCGCTGATGATCTTCCCGCGGATGCCCGCGGTGTTCTGGGGAACCCTCGCCATCATCATCAGCTACTCGGCCTACGTCGCCGAGGTGCTCCGAGCGGGCATGGAGGCGGTGCATCCGTCGCAGCGCGTCGCCGCGCGCTCCCTCGGCCTCAGTCACGCGCAGACCCTGCGGATGGTCGTCATCCCGCAGGGCGTGCGCAAGGTGATCCCCGCTCTGATGAACGACTTCGTGTCGATGCAGAAGGACGTCGGGCTGATCTCGATCCTCGGCGTCGTCGATGCGGTGCGCGCCGCGCAGCTGCAGGTCGCCGAGACCTTCAACTACACCCCGTACATCGTCGCGGCTTTGTTCTTCATCGCCCTGAGCTGGCCGATGATCCGCCTGACCGACGGCGTCACCGCACGCCTCAACAAGCGCGAGCAGGCCGGAGGAGTCGTATGACCGTCGTACCCGTGATCGAGGCCAGGGGCGTGCGCAAGCGCTTCGACGACCACGACGTGCTGCGCGGCCTCGACCTCGCCGTCGCGCCGCACGAGGTGGTCGTGCTGATCGGAGCATCCGGTTCGGGCAAGTCGACGCTGCTGAAGACGATGAACCTCATCGAGCGGGTCGACGACGGCCAGATCTTCCTGCAGGGCGATGACATCACCGACCCGCGCGTGGACGCCGATTCCGTGCGCGCACGGATCGGCGTGGTGTTCCAGCACTTCAACCTGTTCCCGCACATGACCGTGCTCGACAACGTCACGCTCGCCGCCCGTAAGGTGCACGGAATGCCGAAGGGCAAGGCTCGCGCCCGCGGCCGCGAGCTGCTCGAGTCGCTGGGCCTCGGCTCCAAGGCAGACGAGTACCCCGACCGGCTCTCCGGCGGTCAGCAGCAGCGCGTCGCGATCGTGCGCGCCATCCTGACCGAACCCGAGGTGCTGCTGCTCGACGAGATCACGAGCGCGCTCGATCCGATGCTGGTCGGCGAGGTGCTCGATCTTGTGCGCGAGCTGAAGCGGCGCGGCTCGACGATCGTGATGGCCACGCACGAGATGTCCTTCGCGCGCGAGGTCGCCGATCGGGTGGTGTTCCTCAAGGAGGGCGTGCTGGTCGAGCAGGGGCCGCCGGAGCAGATCTTCGACGCTCCGCAGCATCCGTCGACCGCGGAGTTCCTCTCGCGGGTGCGCAGCCTGTAGCGGGCTTTATCCCGACCATAGGATCGCCACAGGGTTCCTGACGGCGGGCTGCCGAACATGGTCGCATGACCTCCTCGCAGCCGCTTCTCGACCTCGACGTCGTCGTGCCCGTGTACAACGAGCAGGACACGCTCGCGCAGAGCATCGCACTGCTGCACGAGCATCTGAGCGAAGACGAGTCAGCGTCCTGGCGGATCACCATCGCCGACAACGCGAGCACGGATGCCACCGCGCGGATCGCCGACGACCTGGCCGCGACCCTCGACGGGGTGATCGCCGTGCACCTGCCGCAGAAGGGCCGCGGCCGCACGCTGAAGGCGGTCTGGGCAGCATCCCCGGCTCGAGTGCTGGTCTACGTCGATGAGGATCTGTCCACGGATCTGCGCGCGCTGCGCCCGCTGGTCGCGCCGCTGCTGTCCGGGCATTCCGATCTCGCGATCGGCTCGCGTCTGGCGCGCACCTCGCGCATCGTGCGCGGCGGGAAGCGCGAGTTCGTCTCGCGGTCGTACAACGCCCTGCTCCGCGGCACCTTCGGGGTGCGGTTCAGCGACGCGCAGTGCGGCTTCAAGGCGATCAGAGCGGATGCCGCGCAGCGGTTGCTGCCGCACGTCGAGGATGACAACTGGTTCTTCGACACCGAGCTGCTGATTCTGGCCGAGCGGGCGGGGCTGCGCATCCACGAGGTGCCGGTGGATTGGATCGACGACCCGCAGAGCTCGGTCGACGTCATCGCCACGGCGACCGAGGATCTGAAGGGGATGGCTCGCGTCGGACTGAGCCTCGCGCGCGGTCGGGTTCCCGTGGATGAGATCTACCGCGACCTCGGCCGGCATCCCTTCGCGCAGCCGCCGGTGCCGCTGCTCGCGCAGGTGCTGCGCTTCGGCGTGATCGGGGCACTCTCCACCGTGGCCTATGCGCTCGTGTACCTGCTGTTCCAGACGTTCCTCACCGCGCAGGCGGCGAACTTCCTCGCCCTGCTGACCACGGCGATCGCGAACACGGCGGCGAACCGGCGGTTCACGTTCGGCATCCGCGGCAGATCGCGCGTCGCGACGCACCACCTGCAGGGGCTGGTCGTGTTCGGCATGGCGTGGGCGCTGACCTCCGGGTCGCTCGTGCTGCTGCACGCCGCGGACCCGAACCCGAGTCCGCTGCTCGAGGTGGGCGTGCTGACCGTCGCCAACCTGGTCGCCACCGTGCTGCGCTTCGCGATGCTGCGACTGTGGGTCTTCCGCGACCGTGACCGGGGCGATCCGCCGCCCGGGACGCGCGCCGAGATCCTGTCCACCAGACACCAGATGATCGCTCAGGAGGCGAACCGCTCATGACCACCGCATCACTTCCCGTGCCCGCCGGCTTCGCGTCCGCTCCGCCTGCGGCGGATGCGCTGCCCTCGGCACGCGTCCGTGCCCTCTGGGAGGCCCCGGCCTACGCCGGCGCGCTGCTGCTCACCGGCATCCTGTACGTCTGGAATCTCGCCGCGAGCGGCTGGGCGAACGCGTTCTACTCGGCGGCCGTGCAGGCCGGCACCCAGAACTGGGTCGCGTTCTTCTACGGATCCTCGGATGCCGGGAACTCGATCACCGTCGACAAGCCGCCGGCCAGCCTGTGGGTGATGGAGCTGTCGGCCCGGGTGTTCGGCCTGAGCTCGTGGAGCATCCTGCTGCCGCAGGCGCTGATGGGCGTCGCGACGGCGGCGATCATCCTCTTCACGGTGCGGCGGCGCTTCGGCGCGGGGGCCGCGCTGCTGTCGACGGGCATCTTCGCGCTCACGCCGGTGGCGGCCCTGATGTTCCGGTTCAACAATCCCGACGCGCTGCTGCTCCTGCTGCTCACCGCCTCCGTCGCCCTCACACTCCGCGCGATCGACGGTGGCCGGCTGCGGTGGCTGCTGCTGGCCGGCGTCGCGGTCGGCTTCGGGTTCCTCACGAAGCAGCTGCAGGCGTTCCTCGTACTTCCCGTGCTCGCCGGCGTGTACTTCGCGTTTGCCGGGGCACCGGTGCTGAAGCGGCTCTGGCACCTGCTCGCGGCACTCGGTGCCGTGATCGTGTCGGCCGGCTGGTGGGTCGCGGTGGTCGAGTTGGTGCCGGCATCCGCTCGCCCGTACATCGGCGGCTCGCAGAGCAATAGCTTCCTCGAGCTGACCTTCGGCTACAACGGGCTCGGGCGCATCACCGGCAACGAGGTCGGCAGCGTCGGTGGTGGGGGAGGGCGCGCCGGCGGCGGTATGTGGGGCGAGACCGGGCTGTTCCGACTGTTCCTGAACGAGATCGGCGGGCAGATCTCGTGGCTGATCCCGGCCGCGCTCATCCTGTTCGGCGGTGCCATGGTGCTGATCGGCCGTGCGCCGAGGCGCGACCCCCGGCGCATCCTGCTGGTCGCGTTCGCCGGCTGGCTGGTCGTGACGATGCTCGCGTTCAGCTTCATGGCAGGGATCTTCCACGCCTATTACACGGTGGCCCTGGCAGCTCCGCTGGCTGGTCTCCTCGGCACGAGCGCCGTGGTCGTGTTCGCACACCGGGAGCGGCTGTGGACCCGCATCCTGCTCGCCGCGACCGCACTGGTCACCGCCGACTGGGCATGGGTGCTGCTGGAACGCTCCAGCAGCTGGATGCCATGGCTGAAGGTGGTCGTGATCGTCGTGTCTGTCGCCGGCGCCGTGCTCGTGCTGCTGCCGCCGCGCTCGCGGGCGCTCCACGTGTCGGCAGCAGCAGCGCTGATCGTCGGCGGCCTGCTGGCTCCTGCCGCGTACACGCTGCAGACGGTCGGCACCGGGCACTCCGGGTCGATCGTGACGGCGGGTCCGTCAGTGCAGGGAGGCATGGGCGGGTTCGGCGGCGGGCCCGGGGGCATGGGCGGCACCGGCGGCACGGGTGGCATGCAGGGCGGGATGCCGGGCGGCGGCTTTCCCGGCGGGAACGGCACCGGGCAGAACGGCGGAACGCCACCGGCCATGCCGGGCGGATCCGAGGGCGGGATGCCCGGCGGTTTCGAGGGCGGGATGCCCGGGGGCGGGGCCGGTGGCCTCCTCGAGGCATCCACGGTCGACTCCGAGCTGCAGGCCCTGCTCGAGAAGGACGCCTCGCAGTACACCTGGGTCGCCGCGACCATCGGGTCGCAGTCCGCGGCCGGGTACCAGCTCGCGACCGGAGACGCCGTGATGCCGATCGGAGGCTTCAACGGCAGCGACCCGTCGCCGACGCTGGCCCAGTTCCAGCAGTACGTCGAAGACGGCCGCATCCACTACTTCATCGCCGGTGGCGGCATGGGGATGGGCGGCGGGAACTCCGAGATCCAGTCCTGGGTCGAGGCGAACTTCACCGCGCAGACCGTCGGCGGCGTCACGGTCTACGACCTCACTGCGGGATCCACGGGTCGGTGAGCCTCCAGTGGCTGTCCCCGCGCCCGGCACCACCGCCGCAGCGAAGCGATGCCTCAGGTCGCTTTTCGTCCCGCAACCGGACTGGCGATCTTGCTCAGGTCGCGATTTGGACCTCATTCCGGGGCGGAGCGCGGGATGAATTGCGCCCGGAGTGCGCCGGGGCACTCCGGGCGCGATTGGTCCCCGAACCGGACTGGCCTGTTCGCTCAGGTCGCGCTTCGTCCCGGATTCCGGCGCGCAGAGCGCGACGAACTAGGACCTGAGCGGTGGCCGCGTCGCCGAAGCGTGACGAACTGCGATGTGGGCGGTGCTCGCGAAGGGAGAAGGACGTGCGCAAGGATCGGGTCATGACCATGGCAGGCGACTCGCTCGGGCTTCCGCCGGTGCTCCGCGCCGATGGAAGCCCGGCGCGGGTGCTCGTCGTCGACGACGAGGTGCCGCTGGCCGGGGCCGTCGCGCACTCGCTGAGCGTCGACGGCTGGGCGGTGCAGGTCGAGAACCGTGGCCGCGACGCGCTGCTCGCGGTGCGCGAGTTCCAGCCCGACATCGTGGTGCTCGACATCATGATGCCTGGCATTGACGGGCTCGAGACGCTGGACCGCATCCGGGCCATCCGTCCCGAGGTGCGGGTGCTCTTCCTCACCGCGTTGGACGGCCACGATGACCGGATCGCCGGGCTCAGGGCCGGGGGAGACGACTACCTGACCAAACCGTTCGCGGTGCCGGAGCTGCAGGCCCGAGTCCGGGTGCTGGCCCGCACTGCGACGGCGATCGCCCAGCCCGCGGCATCCGTGTTGCACGTCGGCGACCTCGCCCTCGATAAGGCGGCCGTCGCGGCCTCTCTCGATGGTGAGCCGCTCGACCTGACTGCGACCGAGTTCGAGCTGCTGCTCCTGCTGGCGAACAACGCCGGCCGGGTGCTGCGTCGCCCGCAGATCCTCGAGGCGGTGTGGGGTTACGACTTCGGTGCCGATTCGAATCTCGTCGAGGTGTACGTGTCGAGTCTGCGCCGCAAGCTCGCGGTGAGAGAGTCGGTGCGGCTCGAGACTGTGCGCGCGGTCGGCTACGTGCTGAAGGTGGTCGCACCGTGACGCGTGCCCGCAGCCTGCGTCTGCAGATCGTGCTGATCGCCTCGGCACTGGTCGCCGCGGCGAGCGTGATCGTGGGTGTGGTGTCGGTCGTCTCTCTGAACGACTATCTGCTGGGTCAGCTCGACGACCGGCTCGTGAACACGGCGCAGCGCGGCGCGAACATCGTCGGCGGTCTGCGCCCGCCGGGAGCGCCTCAGCCGCCCGACGGATCTCAGCCGAGCAGGGACGATCTGGTGGGCGCCCCCGGGCAGCCGCCCGGCACGGTGTCGGCCGTGTTCCGCGACGACGAGTTCGTGATCGGCGGCTGGATCGACGCCGAGGGCCAGCGGCACGACCTCTCCGACGTGCAGCAGAAGCAGCTGGCGGCCGTGCAGCACGACGGCGACCCGATCACCGTCGATCTGGGCGGTGACCTCGGCGCGTACCGAGTGGCGTCCCGCACCGCGGGCAGCGACGATGTCGTCGTGAGCGGCCTCTCGATGGAGCCGGTCACCTCGGTCACCGCGCGGCTCACGACGGTGGTGATCGTGGTCGGTCTCGCCTGCATCCTGCTCGCGATCCTCGCCGCCGCTCTCGCCATGGGCCGCGCGCTCCGGCCGCTGCGTCGGGTGGCGGGCACGGCCGCCGAGGTGACCTCCGTGCCGCTCGGCCGCGGCGAGGTGACGCTCGCGCCGCGGGTAGACCAGGACGACATCGCCTCCACAGCCGAGGTCGGGCAGGTGGGCGCCGCGCTCAACGACCTGCTCGATCACGTCGAGCGGGCGCTCGCCGAGCGTGAGGCCGGCGAGCAGGCGACGCGCCGGTTCGTGGCGGATGCCAGTCATGAGCTGCGCACGCCGCTGACCAGCATCCGCGCCTATGCGCAGCTGTCCGAGCGCGCCGGAGTCGAACCGGAGGAGATGCGCGGCAACGCCGCGCTGATCGACGCGGAGGGCACCAGGATGAGTTCGCTCATCGATCAGATGCTGGTGCTCGCACGACTGGACGCGCTGCCCGCGATGACGCGCACCGATGTGGATCTGCGGATGCTGGTCGCCGAGGCCGTCGCCGCCGCGCGGACGGCCGGACCCGATCACTCCTGGACGATGGAGCTCGGCGAGGATGCGGCGATCGTCAGCGGCGATGCCGCCGACCTGCGCCGTGTCGTCGACAACCTGCTCGGCAATGCGCGGCTGCACACGCCGCCCGGCACGACGGTTCAGGTGCGCGTCTCGGCGGATGACGGCACCGTGACGCTCACGGTCGCCGACGACGGGCCCGGCCTGCCCGGTGATCTGGCTGCGTTCGACCGCTTCGCGAGAGGGGACGCCTCCCGCTCGCGCGAGGAAGGCGGCGGTACGGGGCTGGGCCTCGCGATCGCGCGTGCCGTGGTCGAGGCCCATGGCGGCACGATCGACGCGGTCCCGGGAGACGGCGCGACGTTCGCGGTCAGCCTGCCGGGAGCCTGAGCCGCGTGCGGAGGGCTACCGCCCGCCAGGACGAAGGAAGTTCAGCTCGAGGATCCGTCGCGCGGCGCGGTTGACGTGGCTGATGGTCCGCGCCGATCAGTCGCCTCCTGCGGGAGGATCCCGTGGCCCGCGGGGCGATCCCGCCTTCGGCTGAGACCGACGTGGGGAGTCGCCGCGGGTCTGCTGCGGCGACTCCCCACTGGAGAGGACCGGTGCAGGTCAGCGGCGGCCCTGCCCGTTCGACGACGGATGCGGCAGCCGGACCTCGGTCACCACGGGCAGGTGATCGGAAGCGAGCGAGGGGACGACCTTCGCGGCGATCGGCGTCACATCGTCTGAAGTGAGCACGTAGTCGATGCGCCCGATGGGGTTGTCGCTGTCGAAGGTGTAACCGGGGCCGTCGCCCACAGCCGCCCAGGCATCCGACAGCACCCGGGTGTACACGTCGTACTCCGGGCTGTCGGGCTCGGCGTTGAGGTCACCGGTGAGCACGACGGGCATTCCGGCGGCCTCGGCGTCCTGCGCCTTCTCGGTGAACACGGCGGCCTGGTCGAGGCGCCCCTGCTCGCTCTGGTGGGTCAGGTGCGTGTTGAAGTAGCGCAGCTCGACGCCTCGGATGAGCACGTCGGCCTGAGCCAGACCGCGCTGCTCCTCGCCGGGCAGCAGCGGCAGCGGCGTGTTCTGGCAGTCCTTCAGGGGGTACGACGAAAGAATCGCCGTGCCGTACTGGCTGCGCTCGGTCTGACCGGGGGCCGGATCGAAGTCGAGGTTCACGGAGTAGCAGTACGACATCCCGAGGCGCTGCGCCAGCCAGGCGGCCTGGTCGACATAGCCGGAGCGGGCGCCGAAGTGACGGTCGACCTCCTGAAGGCCGATCACCTTCGCGTCGGTGCTCTCCAGAGTCTGCGCGACCCGCTCGAGGTCGACGACGCCGTCGGGGCCCTCGCCGTGGTGGATGTTGTACGAGGCGACGGTGATCGTGCGCTGAGCTGCATCGGACGCCGGTGGCGTCGCGGCGATCGCGGGGGCGGAGCCGAGCGCGGCGATGCCCGCCGCGGCGATGCCGAAGGTGAGCAGGGAGGGGAGGCGTTTCATCTCTGGGATCCTTTCCGGCCGCGCGGGTGCGCGGATGCGCCACCAGTAAAGCGCTTTCCAGTGTCCGGACGGTGAATTGCGCATGGCGGGTGTCCGGATCCGCTCGGCCTCCATGCGCCCGCTCAGCGCGTAGCCTTGAGGGGTGACTGCGTACGTCTCGGCCTTCGACCTGTTCTCCATCGGTGTGGGACCTTCGAGCTCCCATACCGTCGGTCCGATGCGCGCTGGAGTCGACTTCGCCGCGCGCCTGCGCGCCGAAGGGCTGCTCGAGAGGGTGGAGCGCGTCACCTGTGAGCTGTTCGGCTCGCTCGGGGCGACCGGACTCGGCCACGGAACGCCGGACGCCGTGCTCGCCGGCCTGCAGGATCTGCACCCCGAGACGTGCGATCCCGACGACGTGCGCGCGCTCTGGAGCACCTGGCCGGAGGGTCGTGACCTGCTGCTCGCAGGTGAGCGCAGCATCCCGTTCGCGAAGGACGACGTCTCGTTCGTGCCGCGCACCCGCCTGCCCGGCCACCCGAACGCGATGACGCTGCACGCGCTCGACGCCGACGGCACCCCGGTGCTCGAGCAGACCTACTACTCGATCGGCGGCGGCTTCATCCGCCGCGACGGTGAGGAGGCGCGGGTCTCCGCCGCGGTGCAGCCCTACCCCTACGACACGGCGGAGGAGCTCCTCGCGCTGTGCGACGAGAATCGGCTGTCTATCGCCGAGATCGCCCGTGCCAACGAGATGGCCAGTCGCAGCGAGGAGGACGTCGCCGCGGGACTCGACGCGATCTGGGACGCCATGTACTCCTGCGTCGACTCGGGCCTGCACACCGGCGGCACGCTGCCCGGAATGCTCAAGGTCAAGCGCCGGGCATCCGACATCCGGGAGCAGCTGGAGTCGGCCGAGTCCGACGGGCACGCCCAGATCCCGGGCGAGTGGCTCGGTGCGTTCGCGCTGGCCGTGAACGAGGAGAACGCCGCGGGCGGTCGCGTCGTCACCGCGCCGACCAACGGTGCCGCAGGCATCCTGCCTGCCGTCGCGATGTACTGGTGGCGCTTCCTCGCCGACTCCGGTCTCGGCGCCGGCAACGCGGTCACGCCCTACGGCGAGCTCGTCGGCAGCGCACTGCTCGGGTTCGGCGCGGAGGCCTCACTGGTCGCGGTCGGCGCGCTCGACGACCCGGACGCCGTCGCAGAGGCCAACCGCCGCCGCGGCATCCGTCGCTTCCTGCTCACCGCCACCGCGTTGGGTTCGCTGTTCAAGGCGAACGCGTCGATCTCGGGTGCCGAGGGCGGCTGCCAGGCCGAGGTCGGCTCGGCGTGCGCGATGGCCGCCGGCGGCCTGACCGCCGTGATGGGCGGCACGGTCCGCCAGATCGAGAACGCCGCCGAGATCGCGATGGAGCACCACCTGGGCCTCACCTGCGACCCGATCGGCGGGCTCGTGCAGATCCCCTGCATCGAGCGCAATGCGATCGCGGCATCCACTGCCGTCACCGCTGCGCGGCTCGCGCTGCGCGGCGACGGGCACCACTACGTGTCGCTCGACGCGGTCGTCGAGACCATGCGCCAGACCGGGCTCGACATGTCGACGAAGTACAAGGAGACCAGCGAGGGCGGCCTCGCGGTGAACGTCATCGAGTGCTGAGCGGCTCCGCGGTCAGCAGCACAGGAAGTCATCGTCGCCGTCGTCGGCGCCGGGCGCGCACTCGTCGCACAAGTCGGACAGGTCCTCCTCGACATCGTCCGCCCTCGGCGGATCGCCCTTGACGACGCGGTACTGGATGTCCTTCGTGCGCGTGGACCGGTCCTTGCACTGCACCGTCAGCCGCAGCTGCACCTGGAACGAGTCCTGCATCTCCATGGAACCGAGATCGTTCGCCACGAACTGGCAGGGATCGCCGTTGCTGTCCTGCACGGTGTTGCAGTTGCAGTTGTCATGGGGCTTGAAACCCGGCTCGACCTTCTCACCGTGCAATCCCTCGCAGAGCGGGCACGCATCGCCGGCCGCGATGAAGACGAATGCGGTGGTCATCGCCGCGCCTCCAGAGAACGGGCGATCGCCTTCGCCATCGCGTCCTGGCCCGCCGCCGTCGACGGGATGCTGGGGAACCTGCGCTGCACGGCGAACTGAGCGACCCTTCGCCCGAGCTGACCGCGGTTGAGCCGGGTCACGCGCCAGCGCGTTCCGTCGGCGACCAGGTCGTCTCCGCGCCGCGGCACGAGGGTCACGACGGACGCCGGAAGCCGGTAGGTGCGGCGCACGAACCGGCCGCCGGAGAAGTCCAGGAACCTCGAGGCGACCTGGTAGTCGCCGTTCGCGTAGGTGCGCACGAACACGAGCACGTCACGGGCATCCGGAGCATCGGTCACCTGTCTCGTCGTCATCGGTGCCGAGGTCAGCGGCGGGAGCGTGTCGCCCCGCAACTCGCTGAGATCCTTCGCCATCTGCGGCCGTCCCGCCAGGACCACATCGGTGGCGACCAGCGCCCCGGAGCGATGCGGCACGACATTGCGCACCCGCGTGAAGCCGAGTTCGGGGTGATGCACCTCGACGGTCAGTTTCGTGCCGAGCGCGAGGCGGACGGCGCGGAAGCGGCCGCGTTGGTCTGTGAGGAGGGTCTGCCCCGCGATCGAGACGGCCGCGCCCTCGACCGGGGTGCTGTCACGGAGGCGCACGTTGCCGTTCACGACCCCGGTCTGCGAGAGCCGCATGGCGTCGATCGACCAGCCGGCCGCGGTGTCGGAGTCGATCCGCGGAACCGCGGCGAGCACGCGGCTGGGCAGCCAGGTGCGCAGCTCGTCGACGCCGTTCACGCCGGCGTCCGCCAGCATCCCGGCGTCAGATGCGGACAGCCCGTCGATCTGCACCAGCTCGGCGATCGCCTGCCACCGCAGGATCCCTTCGCGGGTGAGTCCGGGCATCCGCCGCATCAGGGCGTTCCGCTCGGTGCGCAGCAGGTCGTCCGTGGTGTGCAGGCCCAGGGCGGCGAGCCCGTCCCTGTCGCCCGCAGAGATCCCCGGAATGTCGTCGATCGCGGCCATGGCGTGCCTTCCGATGCGTGCCTGCGCGCTCACTGTATGCCCGTGCGAGGACGACGGTCAATGACGAGGATCGGTGACTTCGCCGAGTTCACGGCGCGCGGTCATCACAGGACGGATGCTCCGGCGGTGACGGTCGACGGCCTCGCGGTGAACGTCATCGAGTGCTGAGCGGGATGCCCCAGCGCGTCACTTCTTCGCGCGGCTGCGGTTCCAGGCGAGCCAGATCGCGGTGACGATCAGCGCGCCCACCAGCGAGCCGATGATGCCGCTCGGCCGGAGCTCCAGGCCGTCGCCGCTGAGCAGGCTGATCAGCAGACCGCCGACGAAGGAGCCGATCAGTCCGGCGGCGCAGGCCAGCGCCCAGTCGACCTTCTTGCCCTTGCTGCTGCCGAGCAGCCACTGGGCGGCGGCGCCGATGATCATGCCGAAGAGGATGAGGCCGATGATGAGCATGAGCGCCATCATATTGCGTGCGCGGCAGTCTGCCCGACGCAGCCGTGCGACGCGCAGCGGGCTCGGCGCGGTTCATTGACCGCGGCGTCCGCAGGGCGCACTATTCAGACATGACGGATGCACCGGCGGTGACGGTCGACGCCCTCACGGTGAGGCGCGGGCGCCGCACCGTGTTCGACGGGCTGGACGTGGCGATCCCGCATGGTGAGATCACCGGACTGCTCGGCCCCAGCGGATGCGGCAAGACGACGCTGCTGCGCGCGATCGTGGGCGTGCAGAAGGTCAAGGGCGGCACGGTCACCGTGCTCGGCGAGCCCGCCGGATCGCGCGGGCTGCGCGACAGGGTCGCCTACGGCACGCAGGGCGCCGCTGTGTACGGCGACCTGACCGTGCGGCAGAACCTGCAGTACTTCGCATCCGTACTCGGTGCACCGCGCGGCGACGTCGACCGGGTGCTCGACGAAGTAGGGCTGCGCGACCACGCGAAACAGCAGGTCGTGGATCTCAGCGGAGGGCAGGCCGGGCGGGTGTCGCTCGGTGCCGCCCTGCTCGGCAGCCCCGAACTGGTCGTGCTGGACGAGCCCACCGTCGGCCTCGATCCCGTGCTGCGCAGCGAGCTGTGGGGCATGTTCCGGCGGATAGCGGATGCCGGGACCACGCTCATCGTCTCCAGCCACGTCATGGACGAGGCGCGGCGCTGCGACCGGCTGCTGCTCATGCGCGACGGCCGGTTGATCGCCGACACCACGCCGGCGGCGCTGCTGGAGGACACCGGAGAGCCGGATGCCGAGGACGCGTTCCTCGCCCTCATCGCGCGCGACGAGAAGCAGCATCCCCCGACGCGGCGCTCACAGCGGGGAGCGGCGTCGTGAACCCGCGCCGGATGCTCGCGACCGCCGGGCGTGTGCTCGGGCAGCTGAGGCACGATCCGCGATCGATCGCGCTGATGGTGGTCGCGCCCAGCCTGCTGGTGGGCCTGTTCGCCTGGCTGTTCACCGATCAGGACGGCGTGTTCGACCAGTTCGGCGGGGCGATCCTGGCGCTGTTCCCGTTCATCGTGATGTTCCTGATCACTTCGATCACCACGCTGCGTGAGCGCCGGTCCGGGACGCTCGAGCGGCTGATGACGACGCCGCTCGGCAAGGCGGACTTCATCCTGGGATACGCGCTGGCGTTCGGACTGATGGCGGTGCTGCAGGCCGTCATCACCGTCGCGTTCGCGGTGTACGTGTGCGGACTGAACGTGGACGGCCCGCTCTGGCAGCTGGGCCTGGTCGCAGTGGTGGACGCCGTGCTCGGTACGGCCCTGGGGCTGCTGGCGAGCGCGTTCGCGCAGACCGAGTTCCAGGCCGTGCAGTTCATGCCGGTGCTCGTGTTCCCGCAGATCATCCTGGGTGGGCTGTTCATGCCGCGCGACCAGATGCCCGACGTGCTCTACGCCATCTCGGACTGGCTGCCGCTCAGCCATGCGATCGACGCGATCAATGCGGTGACGGCGGGGGACGAGGGCTGGGACGTCTGGGCGCCGGTGCTGATCGTTGTCGCGTTCGCCGTCGCGTTCCTGGTGCTCGCTCCACTCACGCTGCGCCGCCGGACACCGTAGGCGTCGGAGCGACGGGTCCGATTCCCGCCAGCAGCGGCCGACTCCGCCTGCTGGAATCGATCCATGACCACCCGCACGCCCCTCCCCGCCCCTTTCCGGCGGTTGTCAGCGGCGAGCGTGCTCACGCTCTCCGCCGAGCAGCTCGCCCTGGCGGCCGCCCCGCTGGCGGCCGTGATCATCCTGGGCGCGGGCGCGACGGAGACTGCGCTGCTGCAGGTGGCGCAGACGCTGCCGTTCCTGCTGCTGGCGATCCCCTTCGGGCTGCTGGTCGATCGCCACTCGCCGCGCGGATTCCTCCTCGGCGCCGAGACGCTGCGCGCGGTCACGCTTGTGAGCATCGTCGCGCTGCTGCTGCTCGACGCACTCACGTTCCCCGCGCTCCTCGTCCTGGGCCTGATCGGTGCGATCGGCACGGTCGCCTTCAGCGTCGCCGTGCCTGCGACCGTGCCCACGCTCGTGGCTCGAGAGCGCCTTGTCGACGCGAACCGCTGGATCGAGCTCGGGCGGAGCACCGCCTACATCGCCGGCCCGGCGCTCGGCGGCGCGCTCGTGTCGTTCGCCGGTGCGAGCACCGCCTTCGTCGTGGCCACGGTCGTGTGCGCCGCCGCCGTCGCCCTGCTCTCCCGGGTCGCCCTCCCCGATCGACCCGCAGCGGCGTCGCGCGGGCACGCGATGCGCAGCCTCGGTGAGGGACTCCGCTTCGCGTTCGGGAACGACCTGCTGCGACCCATGGTCCTCACCTCGATGATCTTCAACATCGGCTGGTTTCTCGTGCAGGCGGTCTTCGTGGTGCACGCGATCGACAGAGTCGGCATGACTCCGGCGACGGTCGGCATCGCACTCGGCATCTCCGGGGTCGGCGGCGTGCTCAGTGCCTTCACCGCGCGCTGGCTCTCGGCCCGGATCCCCCTCGGAGGCCTGATGCTGCTGGGCCCGATCGGCGGATTCCTCGCGGCGGTCATTCTGATGTCGACGCTGTGGATCCCGTCATCCGCGATCATCTTCGTATCGTTCTTCCTGTTCGGGTTCGGTCCCGTGCTGTGGTCGATCTCGACGACCGCGCTCCGCCAGGCCGTCACCCCGCTGCCGCTGCTCGGGCGGGTGTCGTCGCTGATGATCGTGTCGACCTATGGCGCCCGTCCGCTCGGGGCCGGGCTGGCGGCGATGATCTCGGCGCTCGTCGGACTGGACTGGTGTCTGGTGGCGGCGGTGGCGGTCTTCGCCGCTCAGCTCATCGTCGCGCTCGCCTCACGGCTTCCGAGTGTCCGCCGCCTGCCCGAGCAGGATCCGGAATCCGAGAGCACCGCGGCGGTTTCGCGCGCGCACTGAGTGCTCACGGCATCGGGCTCGTGCGCTCCACCACGACGTCGCGCTGCGGGCCGTAGTGGAACGGCGAGACGACGAACGCCGTGACGGCCACGAGCGCGAGAGCCGACATCGTGATGCAGACACGCGACATGATGACGGGCGTCCGCGGGCCCGCCGCTCTGCGCACGAGGAGGTACACGACCCAGCCGAGGAGTGCGCCGGCGGTGTTGACGATCAGGTCGGTGGTGTCGAAGCTGCCCGTCGAGATGAGGTGCTGCACGGCCTCGAGCACGAGACTCGCGCCGAGCGCGGCAAGACCGGCCCGCCACCATGACCATCTCGGCGCGATGGCGCCGAGGAACAGCCCGAAGGGCACGAAGAGCACGAGGTTGATCGTCATCTCGGCAGGTGAGTTCGCGCCGGCATCTCCGCTGGCGACGAACGGGATGAGCTTGACGGGCCTGCCCAGCCCCGCGGCCTCGCCGATCCACGGCACTTCGAGCTTCCACAGCACGACCCACACGAGCAGCACGAGATAGACCGCGAACGCGCCGAGCAGGATGCCGCGACTGCGGCGTGAACGGTTCGGCGGCGAGGAGATCACAGTGCATCCTCTCGCGACATCCTCGGAGCCGCCAGGGACTCAATCACGAGCGGCGCGGTTCTTCGTGTGCCGCGTCGGCGCAGCGGCCCACGGATCCTCGGGCCATGGATGCTTCGGATACCGGCCGCGCATCTCCGCGCGCACCTGCGCGTAGGGGCCGGACCAGAACGATGCGAGGTCGTCGGTGACGGCGAGCGGCCGTCCGGCGGGGGAGAGCAGATGGAACAGCACGGGCACGCGTCCGCCCGCCAGGCGCGGCGTCTCGGCCCAGCCGAAGCACTCCTGCAGCTTCACGGCGACGACCGGCTTCGCCGTCGCGTCGTCGATCGGCGGGTAGGAGATGCGGATGCGGGAGCCGCTGGGCACCTCGATCAGTGAAGGCGCCAGTGTGTCGAACTCCGCCGCGGTGGGCCAGGGCAGCAGGCGGCGCAGAGCGGATGCCAGGTCGATGCGGCCCGCCGGGGTGCCGGTGGCGAGGGCGTCGATCTCGGGACCGAGCCAGGTGTCGAGGGCGTCGGTGAGCGCAGCATCCGACATGTCCGGCCACGGGGAGCCGATCGCGCGGTGCAGCAGGGCGAGCCGGCGGCGCAGCTCGTCTGCGGCATCCGACCAGGTGAAGACGCCGAGGCCATCACGGCGCAGGGCGCGCTGCACGGCTGCACGGCCCTCCTCGGCCGTCGCGCGCACCGGCACCGAGGCGCGCACGATCGCGCCGACCCGGCGCTCGCGGCGTGCGGCGACGCGGCCCTTCACGAACCCGGCTTCGACGCGGTCCGTGATGAGGTGGTCGGCGGCCCGCTCAACCTGGGCCTCGGTGATGGCGGCAGCGGCGCGGATGATCGCCCCGGAACCGGCGGCGGCCCTGCCGGACGCGCGCGCGACATCGGCGACGGCCAGCCAGTCTGCTCCGGCGAGGGCGCCACGCACGCCGGCTCTCGTGCCGGACGCCAGCAGGAACGTCGCGCCCTCCGCCGTGCGATCGACCCGCCGCGCGATGCGAGCCGGAAACGCGAGCCCGATCACGAGGCCCGCGTCGTCCACGCTTCCGCCAGGCCGCCATCCTTCTGATGCCCCGGTCTCATCAGTTGCGGGTGTGCCGGGCCGGGACCCGCGTCCGTCGGGACCGGAACCGGGAGGGGATGCCGGCGCGAAGCGCCGCAGGCGCCGGGCCTCCTGCGCCCAGCGCCGGGCATCCGGCCCGCGGCCGTTCCGCAGCGCGACGATCGCGGCGGCGACGTCGATGTCGGGCACGCGGATGTCGCCACCGAGCAGCGCGACGACCTCGGAGGCGAGCTCCACACCGACCAGTTCGGTGCCCTCGAGCAGTGCGCGGGCGAGTCGCGGGTCGACGGGGATGCCGGCCAGGCGGCGCCCCTCGGGGGTCGCCCTGCCGTCGTCGTCGGTCGCGCCGAGGTCGTGCAGCACGCTCTGTGCCTCGGCCAGCGCATCGGCGGGCAGCGGGTCGATGAGCCTCAGCCCCGCGCCGCCCGGTGCACCCCAGCAGGCCAGCAGCAGCGCGGCATCCGCGAGATCCGCCGTCGCGATCTCGGGCGCCGGCCGCGCGGGAGCCGCCGCGTAGGTGCGCTCGTCGACGCAGCGGATGACGACTCCGGGTCCCTGCCTTGTGGCGCGGCCCGCGCGCTGCACGCACGACGACCGTGCGGCACCGGCGGTGACGAGCCCGCTCATGCCGCGGGCGGCGTCGCGCTGCGGGAACCGGGAGAGGCAGCTGTCGACGACCAGGCGCACGCCGGGCACGGTGAGTGATGACTCGGCGAGCGAGGTCGTTACGATGATGCGCGGTGGCTCGCCGGCCGCGCGGCCGCGGATCACGGCATCCTGCTCGGCGGCCGGGATCTGCCCGTGCAGCTCGCGCACGTCGAATCCGCGGGCCTCCTCACGCAGGCGGCGGGCGATCTCGGCGACCTCCCATGCGCCGGGGGCGAAGACCAGGGTGTCGCCGGAGTCGAGGTCGCGGGCGCCGGATGCCGCGGTGCGGGCGACATGGTCCAGGAAGCCGCGCGTGACTCCTCGCTCGTCCAGCCGCGGCACCTGGCTCGGCGCCCAGCGCTCGGCGAGCGGGTGCGCCGGAACGCGGTGCTCGACCACCGGGGCGGGGTCGCCGATCACCTCCGCGATGCGCGCGGCGTCGAGCGTCGCCGACATCGCGATCAGCACGAGATCATCGCGCAGCTCCCGCACCTCGCTGAGCAGTCCGATCAGCAGATCGGTCTCCAGTGCGCGCTCATGCACTTCGTCGAGGATGACCGCGTGCACGCCGTCGAGGCCCGGGTCATCAAGCATCCGCCGCAGCAGCACGCCGGCCGTGACGAACTCGACCCGGGTGTCGCTGCTGACGGAGCGCTCGCCGCGGACCGTGAACCCGACCCTGGTGCCGAGCGGCGAGCCGTCGAGCTGTGCCAGACGCCGGGCGGCCGCGCGCGCGGCGACACGGCGCGGCTGGGTGACGACGATGCGCCCCGTCGCGCGGGAGGCGAGCAGGGGAGGGACGAGTGTGGTCTTGCCCGTGCCGGGCGGCGCGCTGACCACGACGGCCGAGCTCGAGTCGAGCGCGGCGCGCAGGTCGTCGAGGGCGCCCGCGAACGCGAGCCCGTCGCCGATCCTCGCCAGGTCGAAAGTCACCCGTCCAGTCTCTCGCGTCCCCGGCATCGGTCAGGAATCGAGAAGCCCCGCCTGAGCCGCGTTTCTACGCTCGAAGCATGAACATTCACAGCATCACCATCGAGGTTCCGGAGGACGAGATCCCGGCCTCGGAGTCCTTCTACCGTGACGCTCTTCGCCTGGGCGACCGCGTCACCGTGCGGGCGGGCGACGAGCCGAGCTCCGGCTTCCGCGGCTTCGCGCCCTCTCTCATCCTCGTGCAGCCGGGTGACGTCGACACGGTGATCGCCCGCGCGCTCGCCGCAGGCGCCCAGGTACTCAAGCCGGTCGCGAAGAGCCTGTGGGGCTACGGCGGATCCTTCCGGGCGCCGGACGGCACGACGTGGCAGGTCGCCAGCGCCAACAAGACCGCGACCGGGCCGGCGACCGGCGAGATCGAACGGGTCGTGCTGCTGCTCGGTGTCGAAAAGGTCAAGGCGAGCAAGAACTTCTACCAGGAGCAGGGCCTGACGGTCGCGAAGAGCTTCCCCTCCTACGTCGAGTTCGACACCGGCGCGGTCAAACTGGCGCTCTACAAGCGGGCGGCACTCGCCAAGCAGGTCGGGTGCGACGCCGCCGGTACCGGGGCGCACCGCCTGGCCGTCGACGCCGACGGGGCGTTCACCGACCCCGACGGCTATGACTGGATCCAGGCACGCGTCTCCGAACGAAAGGCAGAGAGCTGATCATGACGACCGTGAGCTGGACCGACACCTCCCTCGACGGACTCGAATCGTCGCCGGTCGCGCCGGCTCTGGCAGGGCTGCGCGCCAACGAGGCCAGGTACTTCGCCAACAAGTACGAGTCCGACTACGTCACGTCGACCCCCGCCGAGAGCCCTGAGGTCGTCGCCTGGACCCTGGAGATCCTGCGCAGCGAGCGCGGCATCGAATTCACCTCGCCCGTGCTCGAGGTGTTCGTCTACAACGACGACGAGCTGTTCTGGCCCTCGCTGTACTTCACCGACGGACTGGCGGTGAACGTCCTGTGGACCAAGGCCGAGGGCGGCAAGCGGGCCGTCGGCTTCAAGCTGAGCGAGGGGATGGCCCCGCCCGTCGAGCTCGATGCCTTCAAGTGGGTGCGCCAGCGGTCCAAGCTCGCCGGCGAGATCCGTGGCAGCTACTTCGTCATCAAGGGCGAGCACCCGCTGCCTCCGGCCGCCGCGTAGAAGGTCCGGACACACGGAGCACGGCCCACGTCACCCAGGACAGGAGATTCGCCCAGGACAGGACGGATCGCGCGCAAGCATCCTGTTTTCGCCGATTCTCCTGTTGCGGGTGGCGCGAACAGTACTTCCGGACGCACGAAGGGCGCGGATGCCGCAGCATCCGCGCCCTTCGTGTCTGCGGTCAGTCCTCGGGGGCGACCTCGACGGTCTTCGCCGGGCGTGCGGGGGCCGCAGGAGCGGCTTCCTCAGTCGCCTGTGCGACGCCGGCGCCGAAGCCGCGGCCGACGGCCTGGCCCTGGATGATCGCGGCCAGGTCGAGGCCGGTTGCCGCATTCACGCTGTCGAACACCGCGCGCATGGCCTTGGCGTTGTCGCCGCCGACGACACTGGACGCACCGTCCTCGCCGGAGCCGCCGATGATCGACACGTTGCCGATCGTCGCGTAGCCCTTGGCGAACTCGCCCATGATCGCGGGCAGCACCTCGAGCACGCGCTGCGACAGGAAGGCCTCCTGGTTCGAGGCGATGGCCTTCGCCTCGGCCTCGACGGCGGCCGCGCGGGCCTCACCCTCGGCGCGGATCGCGGCGGCCTCGGCCTCAGCGCGCACACGACGGGCGGATGCCTCGGCGTCGGACTGCGCGCGCAGCGCGTTGGCCTCACCGGCGGCCTTGGCCTCGGCGGCCGCGGCCTCACCGGCGGCGCGGGCCTTGTCGGCCTGTGCCTGCTGCTCGGCGATGCGTGTGCGGGCCTCTGCCTGCTTGACCTGTTCGATCGCGGCGGCCTCGGCGGCCTTCTCGCGGGTGAACAGGTCGGCCTGGGCCTTGGTCTCGGCGTCGTAGCGCTGCGCGTCGGCGACGCGCTTGACGTCAGCATCCAGCTGGGCCTGCTTGTTCTCGGCCTGCTGCTGCAGAACGGCCTGCTCGGCCTGTGCGCGAGCGAGGTGCTCCGCCTGCTCGGCCTCGGCGCGGGCGCGCCCGATGCCGGCGTTGGCGTTGGCGGTGTTGGTGTCGAGCGCGGTCTGCTCGATCAGGTTCGCCTCGTTGTTGGCGATGTTCTTCTGGTTGATAGCACGGTCGGCGTTGGTCTGCGAGATCTCGGCGGCCTGGCGCTTGGCCTGGATCTCGGGTGCGCCGAGCGACTGGATGTAGCCGACCTTGTCGGTGATGCCCTTGATCTGGAAGGAGTCCAGGATGAGGCCCTGCTCGGCGAGCTCCTGCGAGACGTCGGCTGCGATCTGGTCGGAGAACTTCTTGCGCTCTCGCATGAGCTCCACGACCGAGAGGGTCGCGACGATGCCGCGCAGGGCACCCTCGAGCTGCTCGGTGGTGAACTGCTCGATGGCCTTGTCCTGCGAGGCGAAGCGCTCCGCGGCGCGGCGCACGTACAGCGGGTCGGAGCCGATCTTCACGATCGCGACGCCGTCGACGTTCAGGGTGACGCTGTCGAGTGACTGCGCCTCGGCGTTCAGCGACACCTGGCGCGAGCGCAGCGAGATGATCTCGTGGCGCTGCGTGATCGGATTGACGACGGCCTTGCCGTTCACGATGACCGTGACCGGCGACTCGGCCATCTCCGAGCTGGTGCTGCCGTCGCTGTTGACGACGGCGCGCTGCACCTTCTGCTTGCGACCGGAGATCACGAGCGCCTCGTCGGCGCGTGCGACCTTGATCCAGCTGCGTGCGAACAGTGCGACGATGCCGACCAGCACGACGACGAACGCGAGTGCGATTCCGACAGTGATGAGGATTCCGACGAGCGCGGCGATCTCCAAGGGGCCCTCCAGCCTGAACTCCCCAGCGGAGTCCCTTGCCGACCACCTTGCCAGAAAGCGAGGGATGCTGCAGATGGGGAGAACTGCCCTGTGGATTACAGCCCGCGGAGCTTCTCCGTCAGGGCGAGCAGAGTGCGCTGCTCGTCGGCATCCAGCCGAGACATCTTCTCGGCGATCGAGCGGCCGTGCGAGGCGGCCAGCACGCGGAATGTGCGCGCGCCGTCCTCGGTGGCGGTGAGCAGCGAACCGCGGCCGTCCTCCGGGTCGGTGGCCTTCGTGATCAGGCCTCGGCTGACCATCCGGTCGACGAGGCGCGAGACGCTGGGCTGGCTGATGAGCATGTTCGCAGTGACGTCGCGCAGCCGGGCGGTCATCTCGCAGGAGCGCACGACGGTGAGCAGTACGTCGTACTCGGCCTGGGTGACGTCGGCACCGTCGAAGTCGGTGATCATCTCGGCGAACAGCTCGTGCTGGGCGCGGAAGAGGCTCTCCCACGCCTGCAGGGCGAGCTGGCGGTCGGTCATCATCACAGATTAGCGCGGACAAGATTGAGGGCCGGTCGGAGAGGCTCCCGACCGGCCCTTGTCCCTTGCACCAAGAGGTCCTGCAATCACATGCGGTGGATGCCACAGCAAACATTCACCGTGCGATCACTCTATAACGGCGAGGTAACGAAAAGCAACGGTTTGATCACGGAAATGTCGGGCTCGGTCCGATCCGGCGGTTCGGTGTCGAAACGGCCCCAGGTCGTTCGTGGTCTTGATGACCGGATGAGACGCGTCCGGTCAGATCGGGAAGGACCTGTCACATGTACATCGACCCGATGGGGGCGATCCTCATTCACCGTCTCGAGACGGAGCAGAACCTGGTCAGGGCTGAGCGACGCCGTCTGATCGCCGAGCGCGACGCCGAGCGGCGTAGTACAGATGAAGAGATGCAGCACGAGGCCGCATCCGTCGAAGGAGACAAGCGCATGACGAAGTTCCGACTCTTCCACCTCGCGTCATGACCCTGTCCCAGGGCAGTGAGTCCGATGTCGCGGCGGCGATCACGCGCGTGCACCGGGACGAGTGGGCGCGGATCGTCGCGGGACTCACGCGGCGATTCGGCGACCTCGATCTGGCGGAGGAGATGGCCGCGGATGCGTTCGCGGCGGCGGTCGAGAACTGGCCGGATCACGGCATCCCGCCCAACCCGGCCGGGTGGGTGACCACCACCGCGAACCGCAGGACGATCGACCGGCTGCGGCGCGAGGCGCACCGGGAGGACAAGCATCGGGAGGCGATCATGCTGCACGACCCGGACCTTGCACCTCCGGTCGGCATCATCGAGGATGATCGCCTGCGGCTGCTGTTCATCTGCTGTCACCCGGAGCTGTCCCTGGAGGCGCGTGTGGCGCTGACGCTGAGGATCCTCGGCGGGCTCACCGTCGCCGAGATCGCCCACGCGTTCCTCGTCCAGGACACGACCATGGGGCAGCGGATCAGCCGGGCGAAGGCGAGGATCAAGTCCGCCGGCATCCCGTTCACGATCCCCGCGGCGGAGGATCTCCCGGCCCGTGTCGACGGAGTCCTCACCGTGCTGTACCTGATCTTCAACGAGGGGTACCTCGCCACCGGACCCGATACGCCGCCGATCCGGCGGGAGCTCACGGCCGAAGCAATCCGCCTCACCCGGCTCACTCGGGTGCTGCTGCCGGAGGATCCCGAAGTGGCGGGGCTTCTTGCGCTGATGCTGCTCACCGAGGCACGGTCCGCAGCGCGCATCTCGGCCGATGGAGAGCTGGTGCGGCTGGACGAGCAGGACCGCGGCGCCTGGGACAGGGCGCTCATCGCCGAAGGGCTGCAGCTGCTCGATGCGGCGCCGAGCGCCCGCCCCGGCCGGTACTCGCTGCTCGCGGGGATCAACGCCGTCCACGTCACGGCTCCGCACGCGCGCGACACCGACTGGGCACGCATCGTCACCCTCTACTCCCGACTCGAGGAGGTCGATCCGAGCCCGATCGTCACCCTCAACAAGGCCATCGCCATCTCCGAGCACGACTCACCGGATGTCGCACTCGCCATCGTCGACCGCCTTGCCGACAGGCTCGACGGCCTCCACGCCTTCCACGCAACCCGGGCGGAGCTGCTGCGCGCGACCGGCCGATCCGCAGACGCGCGAATCGCCTACGACCGCGCGATCGAGCTGGCCGGGAACACCGCCGAGACCGCACACCTCATCCGCCGACGCAATCAACTCGCAGCACCGAATGGAGCACGATCATGAGCAGCAGGTACCTCGTCATCCACATGTCCGACTCGACCGGCACCGAACTGCCGCAGCACGAGGACCAGGCGATCCTCGAGCGCTGGGCGGCCGAGGGCAACGCCGACGGCCGTCTCGGTGAGGGAGACCCGGTCGCCGGCCCCGAACAGGCGAAGTCCGTCGCTGTCCGAGACGGCCAGACCCTCATCACGGACGGGCCGTTCCCGGAGTTCAAGGAGTGGTTCGCCGGCTACGACCTCATCACCGCCGACTCGATCGACGAGGCCGCGGAGTTCATGGCGAAGCATCCGAGCGCCGTCCTCGGCCGCATCTACATCCTGCCGCTGGTCAAGCTGCCGTGGGAGCGCGACTGAACCGACGTCTTCCCCGCCGCATCGCGCCGTGCTAGACAACGCACATGGGCCTGCGCGGGTGGTACCGATCGACGGGGGCGGATCTGCCGTTCCAGAGTCCGCTGCCGGCGCATCCGGGCGTCGCGATGGAGGGCTACTTCTGGCGCATCACCGATCCCTCGAACGGCCGGGTGATCATCGCGCTGAACGGCGTCAACCGCGGCCTGCACGGTCCGTGGGCGACTCTCGGGTTCGCCGCGCACCCCGGCGGGTTCCTGCGCGTGGCCGAGCATCCGACGGCATCCGCGGATCGTGTCGGCGTCGGGGCGCACGCCGGCGAGGCGTTCCACGGCAGCGACCGACGCCTGCAGGTCGACCTCGGGCCCGACGCCCGCCTCGACGTGACGATCGACGATCCGCTGCTGTGGCCGCATCGCGCGTTCGGCGGGTCGAGCATCTTCCAGTCCGTGCCGGCGCTGAACCAGTACTGGCATCCGTGGCTGCTCGGCGGGCGGGTGAACGGCACCGCGACCCTGGGCGACGAGACATGGGAACTGCGCGACGCGCAGATCTACGCCGAGAAGAACTGGGGTCGCGAGGGGTTCCCCGACTCCTGGTGGTGGGGGCAGGCGCAGGGCTTCGCCGAGCGGGGCGCCTGCGTGGCGTTCGCCGGCGGGCAGGTCCATTCCGGTCCGATCCGCACCGAGGTCACGGGTCTTGTCGTGCGGCTGCCCGGCGGCGGCAGGGTCATCCGGCTCGGCAATCCCGGCATCAGCCCGGTGCGCGCGACGGTCGACGACGAGCAGTGGATGCTGCGGGGCCGGGGCTACGGGTGGGCGATCGACGTTGCAGGCACAGCGCCGCGTGGCGCATCGTGCGTGCTGCCGGTGCCGCTGCCCTCTCAGGAGCGCAACACGGCCGGCGCGCTGGAGCACCTGGCGGGCACGCTCGAGGTGACCGTTCGGCGCAGGGGAGCGGTCGTGTGGTCGGGCAGGTCGACGCTGGCCGGTCTGGAGCACGGCGGTCTGGAACGGGCGCGCGCGGAACTCGTCCGCCGCGGCACGGACGCCTCGGCGACCCACGCTCCGCCTGTCGAGGGCTGACTCAGCCGACCGTCTGCCTTGAGCGGAATCGCTGGACACCGCACTGCGGATCATGGTCGCATCGAGCCATGGAGATCCTGATACTCGGCGGCACCGCCTTCCTCGGCAGGGCGATCGCGAACGAGGCGGTCGCCCGCGAGCACGCGGTCACCTGCCTTGCGCGCGGCACCGCGCCCGCGCCTGAAGGCGTCGATTTCATCGCCGCCGACCGAGACGAGGAGGACGGGCTCGCCGGCGTGGCCGGACGGGAATGGGATGCCATCATCGACGTATCGCGACACCCCGGCCAGGTCCGCCGTGCCGTTCGAGACCTCGACGCCCGCCACCGGGTCTTCGTGTCCACCGGGAACGTCTACGCTGCGTTCGATCGGCCCGAGCAGTCCGAGGATGCCGCGCTGCTGACCCCTCTCGACGGCGAGGTGATGGAGTCGATGGAGGAGTACGGACCCGCGAAAGTCGCGTGCGAGCAGGCGGTCCTGGAAGCCGCGTCCTCGGCGACGATCGTGCGCTCCGGGCTCATCGGCGGGCCGGGCGATGTCTCGGGACGCACCGGCTACTGGCCGTGGCGCTTCGCATCGCCGACCGGCGATGACGTGATCGCCCCGGACGACCTCGACTTCCCCGTTGCGCTGATCGACGTCCGCGATCTGGCGAGCTGGCTGATCACCGCCGCCGAGCAGCGGATCGACGGCGTGTTCAACGCGACCGGACCGACGACGACGCTCGGCGACGTTCTCGAGACTTCGAAGCAGGTCGCACGCAGTTCCGCCCCACTGAGACTCGTCCCGCTCGACCGGGTGACGGAGCTCGGCATCGGAGAATGGATGGGTCCGAAATCGATGCCGCTGTGGATCGAAGATCCGGGGTGGCGCTGGTTCGCGACGATGGACACCAGTCGCGCTCGTGCTGCCGGGCTGGTGACGCGCCCGCTCGCCGACACTCTCGCCGACGCGCTCGAGTACGAGCGCACGCGCGACGTGGCCCGGCGGGCCGGCCTCACCGACGAGGAGGAGAGCGAGGTGCGCAGCGCGCTCGACGTCGAAGTCTGAGGCGGATCCACTCCGTGCCGGTCAGCTCACGGGCACCGGATGCGGCTGAGGCGCGGCATCCATCAGCTCGCGCAGCTCGTCGGCCGGCAGGTTCGCGCCGAAGGCCGGGTTCCCGGGCTGCAGCACGGCTCCCGCAGCAAGCGGGCCCGCGAGCACCGGGTCGAAGCCGAGAGAGTCGACGAAGGCGGCCACCTCGGCGACATCCGCCTGGTCGTCGCCGGCGATCGCGATCGCCTTGCGGCCTGCGGCATCCGCCGGCCTGGCCTCCTCGTCGAGGTCGTGATAGCCCATGTGGTTCAGGGCCTTCACGACGCGGGAGCCGGCGAGGAACTCCTGCACGATCTCGCTCGTGGAGGTGCGCGGGTCGCTGAGGTCGTCGCGGATGCCGTCGGTCTCCCACCAGTAGTTCATGGTGTCGATGACGAGCTTGCCCTCGAGCCGGTCCGCGGGCAGGTTCTGGTGCTTGCCGAGCGGCAGCGCGAGCACGACGACGTCGGCCTCCCGGACCGCGTCATCGGTGTGCGCGGCGGTCGCGCCGGGCACGAGCACCTCGATCGTCAGCGCGATGCGCTCGGGGTCGCGCGAGCCGGCGATCAGCACGCGATAGCCGGCCGCGACGGCCAGCCTTGCGAGCACCGTGCCGACCTTGCCGGCACCGAGGATGCCGACGGTGCGGATGCTGCTCTCAGACATGGACTGCCTTTCCGTCCTTGGTGATGCGGGCGAGCGGGCGCCGGGTCAGGTACCAGTCTCCGGGGTCCTCGTTGAGGAGTTCCTTGACACGCGGCGCGACCTTCTCGCCGAACAGCCGGATGCTGCTCTCGCGCACCTCGCGGGGGAGGTGGCGCAGGTCGTACTTCAGGTCGAAGCGGGACAGGTGGTTCGCCCTGGCCGCAGCGGCGATCTTCTGCGCGACGGTCTCGGGGGAGCCGACGTAGAGGGCCCCGAACTCGATCTCCTCGGCGTAGCGCTTCGGCGTCGGTGGGTAGAAGCCGCGCTCCTTGCTGATCTCGGTGACGACCGGCTGCCAGTGCTTCCAGTGCACGTTCTTCGCCTCGTCGTCGGTCTCGGCGATCAGGCCGAGCGAGTGCTGTGCGATCGGCAGCTCCTGGTGACCGTACTTCGCGAGCGCCCGCAGGTACAGTTCCACGTGACCGGCGAAGCGCTCCGGGCGGCCGCCGATTATCGCCATCATCAGGGGCAGTCCGTGCTTGGCGGCTCGGACGACGGAGTCGGGGCTGCCACCGATGCCGATCCACGCGGGGATGCCGCCCTCCGGCATCCGTGGGTGCAGGCGCACGTCGTCCAGCCGCGCGCGGTACCTGCCTGACCAGGTGACGCGGTCCTCGCGCATGAGACGCAGGAACAGGTCGAGCTTCTCCTCGAAGATCGCCTCGTACTCGGCGATGTCGTAGCCGAACAGGGGAAACGACTCGATCGCCGAGGCACGGCCGAGCACGAGGTGCGTGCGGCCCTGTGAGAGGGCGTCGACGGTCGCGAACTCCTGGTAGAGCCGCACCGGATCCTGGGTGGAGAGCACCGTCACGGATGTGCCGAGACCGATCGTCGAGGTCGTCTGGGCGGCAGCCGCGAGGACGACGGGTGTCGCCGAGTCGACCTGGTCCTCCTTGTAGTGCTCGCCGACGCTGAACACGTCGAGGCCGACGGACTCGGCCAGCTGGGCCTCCTCGACGAGCAGGCGCACCGCCTCGGCGTCGGTCTGCACGCGACCGCCGTCGGTGGCCACGTCGCCGAAGGAGTTCAGCCCGAACTCGAATCCTGACGCGTCGATGGACATCGCCTCACGACCTTCCCTGGGCCGGTGTGTCCGGCCATCAGAGGGATGCAACGCAATGGTTGACGTGTCAATTCCCGGGGAGGAGACTGTGTCCCATCATGTTTCTCATCATCGGGGTCGTGCTCGCCGCTCTCGCCGCTCTCCTGCACGTGTACATCTTCGTGCTCGAATCGATGCGCTGGACGCATCCGTCCACTCGCCGCGTCTTCGGAGTGCCGTCCGAGGCGGATGCGCAGACAATGAAGGCTCTCGCCTTCAACCAGGGGTTCTACAACCTGTTCCTCGCCGTGATCACGGCGATCGGGATCATCTTCGCGCTGTCCGGCGGGGCTGAGATCGGGATCACACTGATGCTCGCCGGAACGGGCACGATGCTCGCGGCCGCGCTCGTGCTCGTGCTCTCGGACGCATCCAAGCTGCGGGCGGCCGCAGTGCAGGGCACGATCCCGCTGCTCGCCGTGATCAGCCTGATCATCGCGGCCTCGAGCTGAGCGCGTCCATGACGCTCGGATCCCACGAGGGAGAGCGATGAGCGATAAGCGCCGGACGATGCCGACGTCTGAGCAGGTGCGGGTCTGGCGCGACTACCTCGAGACCTCCGAGGAGCTGCGGGCGCGGCTGGGCGGCCGGATGCTGGCGGAGTCGGAGCTGTCGTCCGGCGACTATCGGGTGCTGCTCGCGCTGACCGAGGCGCCGGATTCCACGCTGCGCTCGTCGGAGCTGGCGTCGCTGATCGGCTGGGAGCGCAGCAGGCTCTCGCATCACCTGGGCAGGATGGAGAAGCGCGGCCTGATCGCGCGCAACCCCTGCATCGAGGCCGCGCACGGTGTCGACGTGATCGCCACCGATGCCGGGCGTGAGGCGTTCCGCGCCGGGTCCGTTCCGCACCTGCGTGCGGTGCGGGAGCTGTTCATCGACGCGCTCAGCGCCGAGCAGCTGGAGCAGCTGGACGGCATCTCCACGGCGCTGCGCCGGCACCTCGGTGTCTGAGGTCGGTCGTATCCTGGGGCGGTGGCGACCATCGCTGATGTGCGCGCTCTCGGCTCGACCCTGGAGCGGTCGTACGAGGTGCTCGTCCGCGGGCGGGTGAAGTTCCGGGTGGGCCAGCTGGTCTACGTCGCGTTCTCAGTGGACGAGCGCACCATGGAGTTCGGCTTCCCGAAGGAGATGCGCGAGGGCCTCGTCGGCGGGCAGCCGGAGAAGTTCTCCATGCCGTCGCCCTCGGACATGCGGTTCCACTGGGTGCGTTCCGACCTCGCGGCGCTGGATCCTGCGGAGGCCAGGGAGTTCGTCGTGGACGCCTGGCGCATGGTCGTGCCGCAGAAGCTGTCGCGTGCGTACGACCTCGCGCATCCGGGAGGGCCGGGCTAGCCGCGGCGCCGGCGTTGTTATCCTCGCAGCATGGCGCTCAGCGATGTCGAGGTGGCGATCACGGCCGCCGAAGCCGGTGCCGACGTCGTCGCGCGTGGCTACGGTGTCGATCATGAGCGCTTCGCGAAGTCCGGCACTGATTTCGCGACGCAGATCGATCTGGATGCGGAGCGTGCGATCTTCGCCGTGCTGGACGAGCACCGTGCCGCTGACGCACGCGTCGGCGAGGAATCGGGAGCCTTCGCGGGTGACGGCGGCGGGCGCCGCTGGTTCATCGACCCGCTGTGCGGCACGATCAACTATGCAGCGGCGACTCCGCTCGTCGCGGTGAACGTCGCGCTGCGGGACGAGGGAGCCGACGTCGCCGCGGCCGTGGCCGATCCGATCGCGCGGGAGATCTTCTGGACTGACGGAACCAGGGCGGCTCTCCGTGCGGGCGGGCGTGACCTGGAACTCTCGCCTTCGGCGCGTTCGCGACTCGTCGAGGTGAATTGCGATGGACCCCTGGATCAGTGCTTCGTCGGTGGATCGCTCGTCGGCGATCCGCGGCTGCGTGCACGATACGGACCTCGGGTGATCTCCACGACCCTGGGGGTCGTGTGGGTTGCGGCCGGGCGGCGCGCGGCTTACGTCTCCGACGGGCAGGTGAGCGACAGCCTGCATTTCGCCGCCGGAGTCGCCTTGTGCGCGTCAGCCGGCTGCGTCGTCACCGACCTGGCCGGCGGGCCCGTGAGCGGCGGTCGCGGGCTGCTCATCGCTGCGGACATCTCGACGCATGCGGACATGCTCGAGATCATCTCCCCGCACCTCGAGGCGACCGGGGCGCCGCCGGCCGGGTGAGCGGCTGGTCACGCGCCGCCCGCGCGGCCGCGAGCTGCCGCTGCCAGTCCGCCGGCACGCGGGCGGCCGGACCGGGCACCGACTGGTCTGCGGGGTGAGCGAGCGGCGGCGTCAGGTCCCCGCCGATGAGGATGCGCGCGTCTGCGTAGTCCCAGAACCAGTCCTCGCCGGGCTCGTAACTGCGGATCCAGCGATGGCCGGCGGCCTCGAAGTGCGCGGTCGCGTGCTGGCCGAGGGAGTCGTCGCAGCATCCGACGTGCCCGCACACCACGCACCGGCGCAGGTGGAACCACCAGCCTCCGGCCGACTCGCACTCCTGACAGCCGTCGCCGGACGGACCGGGCGCGGTGTCGAGCACGTCCTGAGGAACTCTCGCTTCGTCGCTCATGCGTGGACTCTACGCGCGCTCTCGAACAGTGTCGTCAGAACAGGAGCAGTCCGTCGCGTGCCGCGAGCACCCCGTTCAAGATATGGGGACCCATGATCCAGGATGAGAGTGCCCCATCTCATCCGCGTACTGGATCTCCAGCCAGGGGAATCCCTGCAGATCGTCGGCTGTCAGTCCTGCCGGCGTGCCCAGCTCCGAGATGAACCTGACCGTGGTCCCGGTCGGTGTGTCGGAAGGGATCTCGTGCAGATTCTCGCTCGGGACGCCGCGGCGATACTCCTGGCTCCAGGCTCCGTCCGCGCGGTGATTCTCGTGCGACAACCAGGAACTCAGCGCGGCCACGGTCGATATCCCGCGCCTGGGTAAGCCGTCGGGCAGCAGTGGGGGAGCGTCGGCTTCGAAGAAGCGCTGATCGGCGGTCGCCATCACCGGTTTGCGCACGGGGCGGCCGAGGGAGTCGCGTCGAGTGTCGGTGCCGCGCCCGTCGTCGGTCACCGCCACCATTCCGTCGCTCATGATCCGCACGACGACGTTTCCGATCCGGCCCTGATCCGCGGCCTCTTCATCGGCGTACGCGAGCACCTCAAGGATCTGATGGCGCCGGCCGCCACGCTCGTATTCGGCGCGAGCGCGTCTGACCCCCTCGAGGTGGGCGACATCGACGTCGTGCGTCCAGTCGTGCGTCGTCACGGTCCAGGTGCTGCGGTCGTCTGCGGTCATGTGAGCGCCCATCTGCTGCGGTGGGCCGAGCCCTCAGCTCTCGACAGCCCGGCTCACCCCGACGAGCAGCGCGGGCAGGGTCTGCCGCACGAACGGCGAACCGGCGAACGACTTCTCGTCGCCGCCCGACATGATCCACGACTCGAAGGAGCGCTCGTAGGTCAGGATGACGACGCGCACGCCGAGCGCCGGCTGCCATTCGAACTCGCGGCCGATCCGCGAGAGCAGCAGCTCGAAGGCATCCAGCAGGGCAGGCAGGAACGCGCGCTCCGACTCGATGACATCCTCGCTGCGGGCGCCGGTGGATGCCGCGAGCTGCCGCTCCCGCAGGCGGATCGTGAGCGAGCTCCAGTCCAGCGGACGCGCCTCCGCCAGTGCGATCGACAGGGCGAGCACCAGGTCTTCGCCATCGTGCTCGCGGGGGTCGAAGGTCTCCGCCGCCGATCGCACGCGCTGTGCGCACTCCTCGATCAGCTCCAGGTCGACGGCGTGCAGCAGGGCGCTGTCGGTGGGGAAGAGAGTGCGGAACGCGCCATCCGTCAGTCCGGCCTCGGCGCGAAGCTCGGCGGTCAGCGCGGCCAGTGACCCGTCCCAGGTCGGCAGCAGGATGCGGGCGAGCGTGATGACCCGCGATCGGCTCAGCCGGCGGGGCAGGTCGTGGCGTCGCGACGGCGTGGCATCCGTGGTCATCCGTTGGGCATCCTCTTCACGAACGGCGGGCCGTTTGCCGGCCCGGGAAACGCCCCTGCGCTGCCGGGGCCCTCACAGAAGCGTAGTCGCGCCGTCCGGAAAGGGGCTGGTGGAGTACTGGACGGTCCAGTACTATCACGTCATGGCGACGGATGAGGACGGACGCACGGCGCTCAAGCGTCGACAGATCACCGAGGCCGCACTCGCGCTGTTCCTGCGACAGGGGTACGCGAAGACGAGCATGGATCAGATCGCGGCCGATGCGCAGGTGTCGAAGCAGACCGTGTACAAGCAGTACTCCGACAAGGAGACGCTGTTCCGCGAGCTGGCACTGGGCATCATCGGCGCCTCGGACCGCATCCTTCAGGTTCTCTCGGCGGTGCTGGAACCGGCGCCCGAGACCACCCCTCAACTGCACGACACGCTGCAGCGGCTCACTCGCACCTACCTGGACTCCGTGATGCAGCCGCAGGTTCTCGCATTGCGGCGTCTGCTCATCGCCGAGGCGGATCAGTTCGCCGACCTCGCACACGAGTACTACACGTGGGGGCCGCAGCGGGCGATCGGAGTGCTCGCCGATGCGGTGCAGGACTGGGGCGAGAAGGGGCTCATCGACGTGACGGACGCCTCTGCCGCGGCATCCCGGCTCGCCTTCCTCACCCTGGGGCCATCGCTGGATCGCGCGATGTTCCACCCGGGCTGGATCCCTTCTGCGCGGGAGCGGAAGCAACAGGCGGCGCAGGCCGCCGAGGCGTTCCTCGCCGCGCACATGAAGCGCACCTGACCCATCGATCAGGGCACGGAGGACAAGGAGTTCGACATGGCTGTTGCATCGCAGGCGGACGGGTTCGACCGCGCCGCCGCCGTCACCCGCTCGATGCTCGGATGGGGCGTTGTCGCGGGACCTTTCTATCTGATCTTCGGGCTGATCCTGGCACTCACCCGCCCCGGCTTCGCGCTGAACCGCGACGCGCTCAGCATGCTGCTGCTCGGGAACCTCGGCTGGCTGCAGGCGACCAACCTCGTGCTGGCCGGTCTGATGACGCTGGTCGCCGCCGTCGGGATGCTCCGCACTCCGGCCTGGCCGCGCACGGCCGCCGTGCTCGTCGCGGTCTACGGCGTCTGCCTCTTCATGAGTGCGGTCTTCCCGCCCGATGCGACGGCAGACTTCCCTCCCGGCGCGGGCGGCGGCGTGTTCACCATATCCGGGATGCTGCACCTCGTCTTCGGCGGGATCGGCTTCCTCTCCCTCGGAGCAGCGGCCTTCGTGGCCGCGTCCTGGCTGGCGAGGAACACGACGGCGCAGGCCGCGCTGTGGTCCCGGATCGCCGGCGCCGTGATCATCGTCGCGTTCGTCGCGGGCGGGGCGCTGGCACGATCACCGTTCGGCGTCGGGCTGCTCTGGCTGGCGGTGCTGGCGGGGTGGGCGTGGCTCGCGCTGGCGTCGGTCGCCGCGTACCGCGCGGTGCCTCATCCGGTTCTCGCCCGGCGCTGACGTCGCCGGTGTCCTCGCCGCTCAGCCGGCGATCAGCTTCTGCTTCGCCAGGTCGAACTGCTCGTCGGTCAGATCACCCGAGCGGTGCAGGCGTGCGAGCCGCTCGAGCTGCGCGGGCAGCGCGTCGTCGCCGGCATCCGGGTTCGTGGCCCTGGCGCCGCCGCGGGCGGTCTGGATCAGCGTCCACCCCTCGGGGAATCGCCACAGGTGCACGGCCTCGCCCGGCTGCGGGGCTTCGAAGGGCGCGAACGCCGTTCCGACCGCTAGCCGGTTCACGATGAACTCGCCGTCCGCATCGGCGACGGATGCCACGTATTCGGCGACCCCGCCGGAGTCGGTCTGCGCGAGCTTCGTGTTCACGACCCTGCCGACCGTCGCGGTCGCGTTCCCGCGCGCCGCGGCGTACTCCTTGCGGAACCGGTCGTTCGCGGGCTTGCGCGAGAGGGAGCGGAAGAACGCGGCCCACAGCGGCCCCAGGAACACCCAGGGGAAGATCGTCCAGATCACGTTCCAGTACCAGGGGAAGAAGTTGTCGTGATCCCAGGCGTTGACCGTCACGACCCAGACGCCACCGACGGTGATCGCGATGACCAGCACTGTCTTCAGGATCATCTTCGGAACCGACGTGCTGCGCCCCACCCACGCCGCCGCGTCCTGCGGCAGGCGGTCGCTGGGTTCGCCCTGCGTGACCACGCGCAGCACGGCGCGGGGATCGGCGAGTCGCTTGGCCTCGAAGATGGAGTCAGGCAGCGCCATGTGTTGTCCCCTCAGATCGCAAAGACAGCGCCTTCCAGCGTACCTTTCAGTCTGCGACGACCTCGCCGGAGCCGGAGACGTCCTTGGTCACATGCGCACCACCGGAGTGGCGGATGTCGCCGCTGCCGTCGATCGTGGCCACGAGGTCGCCCGTGACGTGCACATGCGCGCCGCCCGCCCCGCGGACCACGACCTTCGCATCCGTGCTGCGCAGGTCGGACCCGTGGTAGTCGCCGGAGCCGCGGATATCGACGGACTGGGACGCCGCGCCGCCGTTCGCGGTGATCTCCCCGGAACCGTCGATCCGCACTGTGAGGCGCTGCACCTGGATCTCGCCGGCCTCGACAGAACCCGAGCCGTCCACGGTGATCGATGCGGTGTCGGCCGTCAGGCCCGTCGCCGTGACCTCGCCCGAGCCCTTGACCGTGATCACGGGAGCCGTCGCGCCGGAGAGGTCGACGTCGGCATCGCCGGAGCCCTGCACGACGATCGACTCCAGCGAGGGAACGGTGAGCTCGTATCGGATCTCGCCGCCGAAGCTCAGGGTCTGGCCGCTGACGCCCAGGCGCAGGGTGCCGTCCTCGACCGTGCTCGTGAGCCTGTTGATCACCTTCTCGCCCGCCGTCACCGACAGGGACGTCGCCTCGCCGAGGGTGACGGTCAGATCGCCGCTGGTGTCCAGTTCGACGGCCGTGATGCCCTCGACGTCGCGCTGCTGCGTGGTCGACGGGCCGGAGTCCTGGATGAGGGAGCAGCCGCTGAGGGCGACGGCGGAGAGCGGGCGTCTGAGCATGCGTGCCAGCGTATCGGCGGCCCGGATCGGTGCGGAAGGTACTCCGGTATGAGATCCGGCTGCCGCTCAGCCCCTCGGTCGGGGTCCCAGTTCGATGTCGAGCGAGGCATCCTTCGCGCCGAGGGCCTGCAGACGCTCGACGATCGCGCGCTCGGCCCGGTCGTAGGGCATGACGCCGCCGTGCATCAGGGAGGTGCGGTTCGCCTGCGAGAGCAGCGCCTCGAATTCGAAGCTCAACTGCACGGCATCCTGCAGGTGCGGCAGGTCGCCGTCGTCCATCGCCTGCGCGACGGAGATCTCGAGGTACGACCGCCACAGGTGCATGGCGTCGGAGATCGCGTCGTGCACGGGGCCGGGACGCGAGGCGAATTCGGCGGCGACGGCGAGGAAGAAGCATCCGCCGGGGAACGTGCGGCCAGAGGAGTAGTCGATCCAGGCGCGCACCAGCGCGCGCAGGCGCAGCAGGCCGCGCGGGTGGATGCGGGCGGGCTCGACGACCACGTCCGTGAAGACGCGCTTGGCGTCGGCGACGATGGCCAGCTGTAGCTGCTCCTTGGAGCCGAACAGCGCGGCGACGCCGCTCTTGCTGGTACCGGTCTCGGTGGCGAGCTGGGCGATCGAGACGCCGTTCAGCCCGTCGGTCGAGGCGCGCCGCACGGCGACCGCCAGCACGGCCTGACGGGAGCGATCGCCTCGGGCCCGGCGACCGTCGATCACGGGGGTTGTCATGTCTCGAATATACCAGTACGATCGTCCACATAACTAAGTGCACGCCCGTACGTATTGTTTGGAGATGCTGGAGATGAACGCCATGATCCGCTCGATCGACAAGCTGGCCCCCGCGCTCGCCGCTGGTCTCACCTACCCCGCCTACCTCGGGCTGGGACGCAGGCGCCCGGTGCATGAGCGCGAGCAGGCGACGCACGATGCGGCCCGCCGCGAGAGCATCATCGTCGCCGGGCGTCGCGTCGTCGTCTACGAATGGGGCAGCGGGGAGCGCACCGTGCTCGTCGTGCACGGCTGGCGCGGCCGCGCCGCGCAGTTCGCCGCGATCGTGCGCGAGTTGCGCTCCGAGGGTTACCGCGTGATCGGCTTCGATGCTCCGGCCAGCGGCGACTCGCCGGGTCGCCGCACGCACGTCGGCGAGTTCCGTGCGGTCGTCGACGCGCTCGCCCGTCGTGAGGGCGGCTTCCATGCGATCGTCACGCACTCCGCCGGCACGCTCGCCGTCGCGGCCGCGGTGGCGGATGCCGGGATCACCAGCCGCATCGTCGCCATCGCTCCGATCGTGCGTGTGGACTACCTCAGTGAGCAGTTCGCCCGGATGGCAGGCATCGGCGGTCGTGCGATGCGACTGCAGCAGGCCTGGTTCGCGAACGGGCTGCGCCGCCGCGGCTACGTGCTCGACGGGCGGTACGACCTGCTCGGCGAGCCGCTCTCGCCCGCGCTGTCGATCACGGTCGTGCACGACCGCGGCGATCGGATGGCCGACATCGGCGAGAGTCGCCGGCTGGCGCAGCGCAGCCCGGCTCGGGTCACGCTGATCGAGACCGAGGGGGAAGGCCACAGCCGGGTGCTGGAGTCGGATGCCGCCCTCGACGCAGTGCTCGATGTCGTCGGCCGTGAGATCCCAGCGGCCTCCCGAGTTCCGCGCGAGACCCCTGTGCAGAGCACGGGTCTCCCGCAGGAATCGAGGTCTCGCGCGGAATTCAGTCCCGCACGCTGAAGTTGTCTCGGAACAGGCCGTCCGGGTCGTAGCGGCGCTTGACCTCGCGCAGACGGTCGAGCGTCGCGGCCGGATAGGCCCGGCCCAGCAGGGCGGCATCCGTCCGCGACTCGAAGCTGATGTAGAGCCCCTTGAAGTGCGCGGCGAGGTCGTTCCAGGCGCGGTCGAACGCGGTGCCCGCACCGGAGGCCGTGATCGAGAAGTTCGCGGAGCGGTGCGCATAGGCCGTGGCGTCCGACGGCACGTCGGCCACCGCGCCGCCGATCGAGCGGATCTGGAACCAGTGCGTTCCCGGCGTCCGCACCAGCACGGCGGCGGCTGCCGCGACGGCGTCGTCGATGTGGTTCACCAGGCCGGATCGGAACAGCGGTTCGCCCTGGCCGTCGTGCGCGGCATCCGACGCGTTGGCCATGATGTACGCGTAGGGCGCCAGGTTCACCTGCTGCCCGACCAGCGGCGCCACGTCGGCGAAGGGCTGCAGGCGCTCGACGATCGTGTCGGGCACATCGGAGTCGACGACTCCGTACATCCGCCCGATCACCTGGCCGCCCTGACTGTGCAGGATCACGAAGATCGTCGTGTCACGCGGAGCGGCCTCCTGTGCGTGGCCGAAGCCGGTCAGGAACCCGGCGACATCGGAGGCGTCGAACGCCAGCTGTGCCCAGCCCACTTCGGCGACCGCGTCGACCTCGAAGTCGAAGGAGGTCACGACGCCCATGTTCGCGCCGGCGCCACGCAGCGCCCAGAACAGGTCCGGATGCTCGTCGGCGGATGCCCGCACGCGCGAGCCGTCAGCGAGCGCGACTTCCGCCCCGACGAGGTGGTCGATCGTCAACCCGTGCTCGCGGGCGAGGAAGCCGATCCCGCCGGCTGTGGCGAGCCCGCCCACGCCGACCCCGCCGTAGTCACCGCTGGACAGTGCCCAGCCGTGCGGGGCGAGTGCCTGCGCGACATCCGTCCAGCGCGCGCCTGCGCCGACGCGCACGCGGCGCGCATCCTCATCGAGCACCTCGATGCCGTTCAGAGCCTTGAGATCGATCACGATTCCGCCGTCATTGGTGCTGCGGCCGCTGATGCCGTGCCCGCCGCTGCGGATGCCGAGCGGCACGTCGCGATGGTCCCGGGCGAAGCCGATCGCGTCGGCCACTGCGTCGGCCGTCTGCGGGCGCAGCACGATTCCGGGCGACCCGGCACGCAGGTAGGTGGACTTCACGGTGCGGTACTCGAAGTCGCCCGGCTCGACGGCGCGGTCGCGCAGCGAGGCGGGGATGGCGTCGTAGTCGATGCGCGGGCTCCGAAGGGCGAGCGCGGCAGCGCTGCGTGCCGACGCCGGGGCGGTGCCGCGCCGGGCGCGCTCGGCGGCGACCGCCTCGCGCACCGCGGGGATGACCTCCTCGGCATTGCGCTGCATGGCTGTCACGTCGTCGCCGACCAGGATGAAGGTGCTCACGCCGTCGTCGAGGGCGAGCTCGATGAGCCGCTCGGCAGGCAGATCGCCGCCGACGTTCAGCATCCGCCGGATCTCGCCCGGGGCGCGGCCGGCGTCGGAGGCGGCGTCGTCGATGCGTGCGTTGCCCGCGGCCAGGTCGCCCGGCTTCAGATAGCCGAGCGAGGGCAGCCAGCCGTCCGCCTTGCGGCCCAGCAGGCGCAGCATCCGTGGCTTCAGTGCGCCCAGCCAGATCGGGATGTCGTGTGCGGGCGACGGCCCGCGCTTCGCGCCATTGACCGGGTAGTACTCGCCGCCGCGGAAGTGCTCGCGACCTGCGGCATCCCAGATCCCGCGTATCACGTCGATGCCCTCGTCGAGCTGGTCCACCGCCTGGCCCGGCGTCAGCCGGCGTCCCCCCATCGCCTCGATCGCGTCCCAGAACCCGCCCGCACCGAGGCCGAGATCGAAGCGGCCGCCGGAGAGCAGGTCGAGGGATGCCGCGGCTCTGGCAGTGACCGGTGCCGGTCGCAGGGGGAGGTTCAGCACGTTGGGCGCGATGTGGATGCGCGAGGTCGCGGCCGCGACGAACGACATCAGCGTCCAGGTGTCGAGGAACGCCGGCTGGTACGGATGATCCTGGAAGGTCACCACGTCGTAGCCGAGCTCCTCGCTCGCCTGCGCGAGCCGCACCGGCTGCTGCGCATCACCGTTCACCGGCGTGATGAAGGTGCCGAACCGGAGCTCGTGGCCGTAGTCCATGTCGCTGTCCTCCTCGGATGTGTCCCCTCATTCTGCAACTCGCTCTGTTACGCCACTATTTCCCACGGCCCTCTCCTTGTTTTAGTATCTGCGTATGAGTGCAGATAAGCGGCAATGCGGATACAGCCCGGACAGCTCCTTCGTCGAGCTTGCCGTCGAGGTGTTCGGGATGCTGGCGGACGCGACGCGGGTGCGCATCATCCTCGCCCTGCAGGACGCAGGCGAGCTGTCGGTGAACAACCTCGCCGAGATCGTCGACAAGTCCCCGGCCGCGGTCTCGCAGCACCTCGCCAAGCTGCGCCTCGCTCGCATCGTCGCCACCCGCCAGGACGGCCAGCGGGTGTACTACCGGCTCGAGAACGAGCACGCCTCCGAACTCGTCGCGTCGGCGATCTTCCAGGCCGAGCACTCCCTCGGCGGCGTGCCTCGGCACCACCACCAGGAGAGGGCCGGCGAATGACCGGGACGCACACGCACACGCACGCGGAGCACGACCACACGCACGGGCATGATCACGACCACGACCACGGGCACTCGCACTCCCATGGCGACCACGATCACGGCCACGAGCACCCGACGGGATTCAAGGGCTTCCTCTACGGCCTGTTCGTGCCGCACACGCACGACGCTGCGGACTCGATCGACGACGCGATGGAGGCCAGCAGCGCCGGCATCCGTGCGCTGAAGATCAGCCTCGTGCTCCTGCTGCTCACCACCGTGCTGCAGGGAGCCGTCGTCGCGTTCAGCGGATCGGTCGCACTGCTCGCCGACACGATCCACAACTTCTCGGACGCACTCACCGCCGTGCCGCTCTGGATCGCGTTCGTGCTCGGCCGCCGTGCGGCATCCCGTCGCTACACATACGGATTCGGCAGAGCGGAGGACCTCGCGGGCCTGTTCATCGTCTTCGTCGTCGCGCTCTCTGCCGTGGTCGCCGCCTGGCAGTCGATCGACCGCATCCTGCATCCGCAGCCGCTGGACAACATCGGCTGGGTGATCGCCGCCGGCGTGATCGGCTTCCTCGGCAACGAGGCCGTCGCGATCTACCGCATCCGCGTCGGGCGGCGCATCGGGTCGGCGGCGCTCGTCGCCGACGGCGTGCACGCCCGCACCGACGGGTTCACCTCGCTTGCGGTGGTCATCGGCGGGATCGGCGTGCTGCTCGGCTTCCCGCTCGCCGACCCGATCATCGGACTCGTCATCTCGGCGGCGATCTTCGTGCTGCTCATCGGCACGGTGCGCAGCGTGGGGCGACGGCTGCTCGACGGCGTGGAGCCCGAGCTGGTCGACCGCGCCGAACACGCCATCGAGCACGTCGACGGCGTCGAGCGCATCGAGCGGGTGCGGCTGCGCTGGGTCGGACACCGCCTGCAGGGCGACGCCGTCGTGGTCGCCGCCGCCGGGCATCCGGATGTCGCGGCGGATGCCGAGCGCAGCGTGCGCGCGCACCTGCCCAACGTCGACGACTTCATCGTCGGGGTGCGCGCCGCCTGATCGCGGACCGGATGCCGGCGTCTGCCGCCCCGGGTAGCCTCAGCGTGTGACCTCGTTCTGGGAGCCCGGTGGGCGGCGAAGGCAGCAGCCGGTGGTCGCGGTGCGTCCGAACGACGACGCTCCGCCGCCGAGCGGAGAGTGGCCCACCAGCATCCCGGCGGTCGCGCAGGTGTTGCGGGACGGGATCGACCTCGACCCGGGTGTGACGTTCCTGGTCGGCGAGAACGGCAGCGGAAAGTCGACGATCGTCGAGGGGATCGCTATCGCCTACGGGCTCTCGCCCGAGGGCGGTTCGCGGCAGGCGCGGCACAGCACGCGCCCGACCGAATCGCCGCTGTCGGACTGGCTGCGCATCCAGCGCGGGGTGGGTGCCGATCGCTGGGGCTTCTTCCTGCGTGCGGAGACGATGCACTCGTTTTACACGTATCTCGAGGACAACCCGTCTCCCCGCGGTGACGTCGCATTCCACGAGATGAGCCATGGCGAATCGTTCCTCGCGCTGCTCGACGACCGCTTCCAGAGCCCCGGCTTCTACTGCCTCGACGAGCCCGAGGCCGCATTGTCGTTCGGGTCGACGCTGAGCCTCATCTCCGTGCTGCAGCGCATCGTCGACGACGGCGGCCAGGTGCTCTGCGCCACGCATTCGCCGGTGCTGGCCGCGCTGCCAGGTGCCCGCATCCTCGAGGTCGGGGAGTGGGGCCTGCGCGAGGCCGAGTGGAGCGACCTCGAACTGGTGCGCCACTGGCGCTCGTATCTCGACGAGCCGGGCCGCTACCTGCGGCACCTGCTCGGCTGAACGCCGGCATGTCGGATGCCGCGACTAGCCTCGACGCATGACCTCGTTCGGCCTGCTCGACAGCCCCGTCGGAGTGATCGGCGTCGAGAGCGACGGCACCGCGATCACCCGCGTCACCTGGACCACGAGCATCCCCGCATCCGGCGGCGACCCGGTGCTCGGCGCTGCGCTCGAGCAGCTCGACGCCTACTTCGCCGGCGAGCTGACGGCGTTCGACCTGCCGATCGATCTGGGCAGGCAGACGCCGGTGACGCGGGCGGTGCTCGAGACGCTGTACGACACCGTAGGTCACGGCGAGTCCGTCACCTACGGCGAGCTCGCCGCGCGCAGTGGCACCGAGGTGCCCGCCCGTGCGATCGGTTCGATCATGGGCGCGAACCCGATCCCGCTGATTGTGCCGTGTCACAGGGTCGTCGCCGGCGACGGGCTGGGCGGCTACTCCGGCGGCGCGCCGGGTGAGGGCCTCGCCACCAAGCGCTGGCTGCTCGAGCACGAGGGCGTACTGCCGCGATCGTTGTTCTGAGCGTCAGGCCTCGGCGGCTCTGCGGACCAGTGCCGTCACCGCGTTCCATGCCTTCTCGGTCGGATCCTGCAGTGCGAGCGCCGTCGGCCACAGCCCGTGCTCGTCGTCCAGCGCGGCGCGTGAACTGAATCCGATCGTCGAGTACCGGTCCTTGTCCATCTGGCCGCTGCGGAAGAACACCACGACCTTGCCGTCCTTCGCCCAGCCGGGCTGTCCGTAGTAGAGCCGCGGCGCGAGCTCGGGCGCCGCGGCGGCCACGATCTCGCTCAACCGCTCCGCGGTCTGCCGGTCGCCGTCGGGCATCTCGGCGATCTTCGCGAGCTGGTCTGCCTTCTCGGCCGCGGCCCTGCCGGCCTCCTTCTCGCGCTTCGCCTGCAGCTTCAGCTCCTGAGCGCGCTGCTTGACCGCCGCGCGCTCCTGCGCGGACAGCCCGTCGTTCGTCGTCTTCCCCACCATGGCGTCCTCCGTTCCCTGCGAAGCACGCTACGGGAACGGCGCGTCGGCGTGTTCTCGATTCCTGATCAGCTCCGGTGGTCCTCGCTCTGCAGCCACTCCTCGAACGTGACGTGCCCTTCGACCCGGGCATCCGAGCCGCGCAGCGCTCCCGACGCCAGCCCTGTGCCGTAGCGTCCCGGCAGGCGCACCTCGAGCGCACGGCGGCGGATGCCGTCGTGTGCGAGCTGGCGTCTGGCGAGGTCGGCGAGCACCTCGTCGCGCGGGCCGACGAGATCGGTGGCCCGTCCTGCGGGGGCGGCCTCGGCGACCGAGACCAGGTGCGCCCCGACCTCGCGCGCGGCGACGGGTCGCATCAGCGTCTTCGGCATCAGCGCGACCGGTCCGCGCATCGCGGCGAGCAGCTGCCCGGCGAACTCGTGGAACTGCGCAGCCCTGGCGATCGTGTGCGGCACAGCACCTGCGGCGATGGTGCGCTCCTGGGCGAGCTTTCCCGCATAGTACGAAGCGTCGATGTCATCGATGCCGACGATCGACAGCGCCACGTGGTGGCCGACGCCGGCACGCCGCTCGGCAGCGAGCAGGTTCCTGGTGGCGGTCTCGAAGAACGACCGCGCCTTCGACGCCGACAGCGTCGTCGTGTTGCTCGTGTCGATCACGACGTCGACTCCGGTGAGCGCGTCGTCCAGCCCGATGCCGGTGATCACGTCGGCGCCTGTCGAGCGCGCCAGCACCACGATCTCGTGCCCTCGATCCTGCGCAGCGGCCACGACGTGCCGCCCCACGGTTCCCGTACCTCCCGCGATCGCGATCCGCATCGCGCACCTCCTCGTCCGGCCGCCTTGCACGGCCTCACCAGGATGTCGTGGCGGAGCATCGGAATGTGACAGGTGCCGCCGTTACGCTCGGGGGATGCCCGTGACCCGCCCCTCCGACGACATCCTCACCGCCTTCGGCGCGGACCCCGCAGCGGCGCGGCTTCTGCCCGGAGGGCGAGGGACGACCTGGCTCGCGGGCGACATCGTGCTGCGCCCGATGGGCGATCCGGTGGAGGGCGACTGGCACTCGGAGGTGCTCGAGCACCTGCCGCACGATGCGGACTTCCGCACCGCCCGGCCGATCCGCTCGACGAGCGGCGCCTGGAGCATCGATGGCTGGGAGGCCTGGACCCGGATGCCCGGTGCGGCAGACGAGACTCGCGTGCTCGACGTGATCGCCGCGGGCGACGCGTTCCACCGCGCGATCGCGCACCTGCCCCGCCCCGACTTCATCGACGCCGCGGACGATCCGTGGTCGCGGTCGGATCGGATGGCCTGGCAGGAGGAGCCGCTCGTCGACGACCCCATGCTGAACAGGATCAGCATGGCACTGCGCCCCGTGGCATCCGCTTCTCAACTCATCCACGGTGACCTGCTCGGCAACGTGCTGTTCGCCGATCCGGAGCCGCCGACCATCATCGACTGGGCGCCGTACTGGCGGCCGGTGCGCTGGGCGGCGGCGATCGCCGTCGCCGACGCCGTGTGCTGGCACGAGGTACCGCTGGACCTGCTGAAGACGGCCGACGATGACCCGGACTGGCCGCAGCTCGTACTGCGAGCCCTTGCCTTCCGTATCGCGACCCTGCACCTGGCCGGCTGGTGGGACGAGGCGATGCGAGAGCGGCACGAACCCGTGGTCGCCTCGGCGCTCGCGCTCGCCGCTCGATAGCCGTCAGAGCACGAAGTGCAGCTTGTCGGGGTTGCACACCTGGCGGATGCCGCGGATGCGGCCCGCCGAGTCGAACTCGAGTGCGAGCACATCGGTGCGGCCGGAGTGGGTGAGCGCGATGGCCGGCTCGCCGTTCGCGTCGAGCATCGCGACCGCGAAGGGATGATCGGGGTCGTGCGCGATCGCCTTCTGGATGACGCCGAGGAAGAAACGCCGCACCTTGTCGGCGCCGAAGATCGGGTTCAGAGCCGCGCGCACGCGACCGCCGCCGTCGCTCCACAGGATCGCGTCGTCGGTGAGCAGGTCCAGCACCGCGGAGACGTCGCCGCCCTCGATCGCCGTCACCAGAGACGCGAGCGCGGCAGGGTCGGCGGGCGGCACATCCGCAGCATCCGCGTCGTCCGATGAGATCCGCAGCCGGCGCTCGCCGCGCGAGATCAACTGCCGCACGGCGGCGGGGGAGCGCTCAAGGATCTCGCCGATCTCGACCGCCGACATCCCGAACGCGCGGTGCAGCACGACCGCCGCGCGGGCATCGGGACTGAGCTGCTCGGCCAGGTGCAGCAGGGCGATCGAGAGCAGTTCGCGGTCGGCCACCGCGTCCTCCGGCAGCCGCGAGGTCGCGACCGGTTCAGGCAGCCAGTGCCCGGTGTACTCCTCGCGGGATGCGGCCAGCGAGCGCACCCTGTCGATCGTGCGGCGCACGCACACCGTGGTCAGCCAGGCAGGCCAGGAGCGCACCCGCTCTCCGGCGCGCTCCTCGTTCAGCGCCGCGATCGCCACCTCGGAGACGACGTCCTCGGCATGGCCGAAGTCGCCCAGCATCCGGTATGCGATGCCGATCAGCCGCCCCCGCTCCGCTTCCCAGGCGCGGGTGGCGGGGGTGGCTGCGAGGGTCATGACCCCCAACGTAGTGGCGCCCTCAGACGATCGGGTGCTTGTCGTCGATCGGCGGCGCCATCTCGGTCGCGATCGCGATGCGGTTCCAGACGTTGATGGTGCTGATGGCCATGACGATCCCGCCCAGCTCGCCCTCGTCGAAGTGTGCGGCTGCGGCATCCCAGATCTCGTCGGTGACCGTGTCGGGTCCGAGCTTGGTGATCGCATCGGTCAGCGCGAGCGCCGCCAGCTCCGCCTCGGAGAAGAAGCCGCGCGCGTGCTGCCACGCGCCGACGGCGTGCAGCGTGCGCTGCGGGATGCCTCGATTCGCACCGTCGGTCGCATGCATGTCCACGCAGTAACCGCATCCGTTCAGCAGCGAGGCGCGCAGCTTGATCAGCTCGTACAGGCGCGGCTCGACCGCCTTGCGCGAGTACGCCTCCATGCCGAGCACGGCCGCGTAGCCGAGCTTGTTGGTCCTGGACATGTCGATCCTGGTCATCGTCGTTCCTTCCGGAGCCGTTCGTTACGGCTCTCACTGAGGGTGTCGGATGCCGGGGGCCAAGTGTGACAGGGGCTTCAGGGTTTCGGGAGTTCGCACCCGCGATAATGATTCTCATGCCCGGAAGCGTCGCCCTCGCGCACAAGCACGACACCCTGCGCCGCTCCCCGTGGATCGGTGTCGGCGTGGGTGCCGGGATTCTCGTGATCCTGCTGCTGATCGACCGCTTCGCGCCGGCGCTGTTCGCCGACGCGCTTCCCACGAGGATGCAGGACGGCCTGACCCTCACGCTCAGCGTGCTGATCGAGGCGCTGCCCTGGGTGTTCATCGGCGTGGTGCTGTCGATCGTCGTGCAGGTGTGGCTGCCGTCCGACGCGCTGCAGCGCTGGCTGCCGCGCAATGCCTGGGCCCGACGCGGAGTGCTCTCCCTGCTGGGCATGGTGGTGCCGGTGTGCGAGTGCGGCAACGTGCCGTTCGCGCGGGGCCTGATGATGCGCGGGCTGGCTCCGGCCGAGGCGCTGACCTTCCTGATCGCGGCGCCGATCGTGAACCCGATCGTCATCCTCACCACGCACGCCGCCTTCGGCTGGGATGCCGGGATCCTCGTCGCCCGTCTGGTCGGCGGCTTTCTCATCGCGAACCTGATCGGCTGGATCTACAGCCTGCACCCCGACCAGGACGGCCTGCTGACCGAACGCTTCATCGCGACCTGCGAGCTGATCGACCACGAGCCGGGCAGCCCGGTGCGGCGCAGTCTCGCGCAGTTCCTCGTCGAGCTGCGCGCCGTCATGCCCGCGCTGGTCATCGGCTCCGCGATCGCCGGCGCCGTGCAGGTGCTCGTCCCGCGCGAGGTTCTCATCGCGGTCGGGTCGAACCCGGCGCTGTCGATCGTGGCGATGATGGCGCTTGCGATGACCGTGGCGATCTGCTCGAACGTGGACGCGTTCTTCGCGCTCTCGTTCGCGTCCACCTTCTCGCCCGGCGCGATCGTCGCCTTCCTGCTGGTCGGGCCGCTGGTCGACGTCAAGATGCTCGCGCTGCTGCGCACGACCTTCCGCTGGCGGGTGCTCGGCGTGATCGTCGCCGTCGTGCTGCTCTCGGCCTTCACGATCGGGATGGCGGTGAACGTCCTTGTCTGATCTCGAACGGTCTGCCCGACTGCGCGCCCTCGGCTCGCGGTGGCTCGGCGTCGGCCTCGCCGCCGTGATCGCCGTCGTCACCCTGGGGCTCGCCGTCACCGGACGGCTGACGCTCTACATCAGCCCCGACACGGTGTGGTTCGCCGCAGCTGCGGCCGTGCTCCTTCTCATCGGCGCGGTGTGGACGTGCTTCCTCCCGCTGGGGGCCGAGAGCGATCACGGGCACGACCACGACCACGGCCATGAGGCGGAAACGGCATCCGCCGGTCGCCGCGCCCTGTCGCGGGTCGGCGGCTGGACCGCCGGCATCCTCGCCTCCGCCGTCGTGCTGACGGCGCTGTTCCTTCCGCCGGCATCGCTGTCCGCCGAGATCGCCATGCAGCGCGCGGGCGAGAGCACCGTGCTCTTCGCCGGTGCCGACGACGTCGCCCTCGGCGTCGCCGACACCACGACCTTCGGCGTCGGCGACTGGGCGAACGTGTTCGCCAGCGCCACCCGGCCGGAGAATTACGATGGCGCGACGGTGACCCTGACGGGGTTCGTCACTCCCTCGGACGGCGAGAAGGGTGCACTCGGACTGACCCGCATGGTGATCACGCACTGCGTGATCGACGCGCGCCCGGCATCCGTGCCCGTCGACGCGAAGAGCGGCTCGTACAAGACGGGAGACTGGATCGAGGTCACCGGCACGGTGAAGGCGGGCGCCGGCGGCGCCCTGCGCATCGAGCCGACTTCGGTGAAGCGCGTCGCCGAGCCGAAGGACCCGTATGAGTACTGACGGATCCGGGTCGGGGGACCAGCCGCTCACGCGCGCGCAGCTGCGCGCCATGCGCGAAGCCGCGGTGCACGAGGAGACGGTTCGCGGGGCTGCCGCGGGCGAAGCGGGGGCTGCTTCCTCGGTTGCCGACCGTCCGTCGGCTCCGGTCTCAACGGATGCGGGTGCAGGTCTGCCGCAACCCGCAAGGGGTGAGACCGGAGCAGGGGAAGCGCCGACAACCGCGGCGCGCCGGTTCGGGATCGTGCTCGCCGTGGTGCTCGGCATCCTGCTGGTCGTCGGCGGAGGCCTCTCCGCCGCGAGCCTGCTGCAAGGACCGCGAGTCGCGGCTGTGGAGGTCGACCCGAAGCAGGCGATCGAGTCCTCCGGGAGCCGCGTGATCCTGACCGCGAACCAGCCGCTCGCCGCGATCGACGAGTCGCAGGTCACCGTCGAGCCGGCGGTGCCGTTCACGATCGACGCGGCCGGTCGCAGCGTCGGCATCCGCTTCACGGTGCCGCTCGACGACTCCACCCGGTACTCCGTGCGGGTCGCCGGTGCTCAGCGCGCCGGCGGCGGCCCGTCCTCAGATCTCGCGACGGCATTCACGACCCCCGACTCCCAGGCCTTCCTGCTGCAGCGCAGCGACAAGGACGACACGATCTTCCGTACCGACCTCACCGGCGAGAAGGGCGTCGCCGTGTTCAGCGCTCCGCGCATCGACGACTTCCGTGCCACGGCGACGAGACTGGTCGTCGCGGTCGAGGAGGACGACCGGTCTCGGCTCCTCGTGATGAATCGCGACGGCTCCGGGCAGCGCGAGCTGAAGCTCCCCGGGAAGGGGTACGTCGCGACCCTGCAGGTCTCGGAACGAGGCGACCTGGTCGGGTACACCTATTCCGATGCCGAGCTCACCGAGACCTCCGGCCGCGCGAGCCTGCTGGTCACCCAGCCGCTGTCGGGCAAGGGCGATCCGCGGATCGTGCAGGTCGCCGGCAAGGAGGTCGGCATCGATGACTGGCAGTTCGTCCCCGACACCTCGTCGCTCGTGTTCCTCGACTTCGACGGCGCGCTGTCGGTGGAGGATCCCACCGGCGATGCCGGGGTGCAACCGATGGGCACAGCAGCGCAGCTCCTCGGGGTCACGCGGGGCACGTTCACGGCCATCGTCGAGCGCGCGACCGGCGAGATCGTCGAGCTGAACCTCACCGACGGGTCGGAGCAGCCGATGCCGAGCACGGACCCGGACTACGGTCCGCCCGCAGACGTCGTGCCCTACCCCGGGGGCGCACTGCAGCTGGTCGTGCAGCGCGACGAGGTCGGCATGCCGATCGGGCAGAAGGTGATCACGGTCGCTCCGGACGGTGCCGCGAAGCCGATCCTCGAGCTAGGGGACGACGACGCGGTCCTGCAGACGTGCGTCTCGCCGAGCGGTCAGTACGCAGCGGTGACGGTGACGCCCGACCTCACCGACAACCCCTACGACGAGCTGCTCCTGCCCCTGCCGAAGAAGGTGCACACCGAGCTGATCGACCTGCGCGCGGGCAAGCCGCTCACCACCCTCTCGGGATTCGACCTGTCCTGGTGCCACGTGGGGCCGCAGGCCTGAGCGCGGGTGCGCCCAGGCCTGCAACCCAGCGTCAGGCCACCGGGACGGGCGACTCGTCCGCGGCATCCGGCACGGCGTCGTCGTCCGAGGCCTCCGGCGCGGACGACACGCGGTGCACACGACCGGGCCACCACATCCGATCCCCGATGACCGAGAACAGCGCGGGGACGACGAGAGTGCGGACCACGAGGGTGTCCACGAGCACGCCGATGCCCACGATCAGACCGATCTGCCCGAGCGTGACCAGCGGCAGCATCCCGAGCGCGGCGAACACTCCGGCGAGCACGACTCCGGCGCTGGTGATCACGCCGCCGGTCGCGGCGAGGGCGTTCACCATCCCCTTTCTGGTTCCCGAGGTCGCGGCCTCGGTGCGAGCGCGGTGCACGAGGAAGATCGTGTAGTCGACGCCGAGGGCGACCAGGAACAGGAATGCCAGCAGCGGCACCTGCAGATCGAGGGCATCCCAGCCGAACAGCACACGGCTGAGCCAGGCGCCGGCGCCGATCGCCGCGACCGCCGTCACCGCGTTCACCAGCAGCAGCACGATCGGGGCGACCAGGGCCCGGAGCAGCAGCACGAGGACGACGAGCGAGACGAGCAGCACCAGCGGCGCGATCACCAGGAAGTCGCGCAGGTTCCCGGCGCGGGCGTCCAGCTCGGCCGCGCCCTGCCCGCCGATCAGTGCATCGGCGCCGGACACGTCGTGGGCGGCGGTGCGGACCTCCTCGATCAGCTCCCGGCTCTCGGCCGTGCCGGGCGCGGCGTCTCCGGTGACGACGAGCTTCACGAGCTCGCCATCGCTGCTCTCGCCGCCGGGCGTCACCCGTTCGACGCCGTCGACGTCCTCGATCGCCGAGGTCACGTCATCGGATGCCGCGGCATCGGCGACCACGATCATCGGCTGCGCCAGGCCTGGCGGGAAGTGCTCACCGAGCACCTCGAGCCCGGCTGCGGACTCCGAGGGCACCCGGAACTTCTCCACCTGGCTGAGTCCGACCGAGGCGCCCAGCAGTCCGGAAGCCATCACCGCGAGCAGGGCCACTCCGCCGATGAGCGGCAGCCACGGCTTCCGCACGACGCCACTGGCGACCGCACGCCAGGCGCGGCCCTCGCGCGTGGCCCGACCGGGCCGAGGAACGAACGGCCAGAACAGTCCACGACCGCAGACCGCCAGCGCCGGCGGAAGCACCAGCAGCACGGCGGCGAGAGCGATCAGCAGGCCGACGGCCGAGGCGACCCCGAGCCCCCGGGTGCCGGGGATCACCGCGAGCACGAGCGTGAGGAGTGAGAGCACGACCGTCGCGTTCGAGGCGAGGATGGCCGGCGCGGTGGCTCGGTAGGCGGTGGCCAGCGCAGACCGGTGATCGTCGTCGCGCTGCAGTTCCTCTCGGTAGCGCGAGACCAGGAGCAGGGCGTAGTTCGTGCCGGCGCCGAAGACCAGCACGCTGACGATGCCGGTGTCGAACTGCAGCTCCAGCGCGTTGCCGATCGCCGCGGTGACCTTGCTCGCCAGTTGGTCGGCGAACGCGACGACGGCGAGCGGCACGAGCCAGAGCACCGGGGATCGGTACGTGATGATCAGCAGCAGCGCGACGATGAGGATGGTCACGAGCAGCAGCGTGAAGTCGGCGCCATCGAAGGCGGCGGCGACGTCTGCGCCGAATGCGGGGCCACCGGTGACCTGCATGGTCACTCCGTCGATCGGGTGGTCCGCGACGACCGCGCGCACGTCGCGCACGGCGGCCTTCGCCTGATCGTCGTCACTGGCGGACACGGTGGCCTGCAGTGCCGCGGCCTCACCGTCATCGCTCGGGATGGGGCCAAACGCGTCCTCGCTGGTCTCCGCCTTGATCGGTTCGGCGAGGTCCGCGAGCGACTGCAGATCGGTCTGGGTGAGGTCTCCGCCGTCGTCGCGGCTTGCGACCACCAGAAGCGCCTGCTGATCGGCATCCGGGAACCGCTGCTCGAGCGCGGTGACCTGAGCCGATTCGGAGTCAGCCGGGGCGATGCCGCTGCGGGCATCGAGCGTCACTCGACCGAAGGCGCCCATCAGCGCGATCAGCACCAGGACACCGGCGATGAGGGAGACCCACGCGCCGCGGCGCGAGGTGAGGACATGGGGGAGGGAACGGAGGAATCTCGGCACCAGTCCAGCACACCGGAGTCCGGCCCCGAGCGAATCGGGATTCCGATGGAGATCCTTCTCGATCGAAAGGTGGACAAGATTCTAAAAAACAGATGCATTGACTTTAGAGCGTCGGCGGGTCTTCAATGGAAGGAGCAACCGAGGAGGGCCGTCATGACGTTGTCGCTGGCGTACGCCGAAGATGAGGATGCGGCCGTCTCGGCCGAGGACAGGGTGCGGATCCACGCGGTTCCACGGGCGATCGATCCGGATGCCGCCGAGGTCGCCGCGCTCGCGCTGCTGCGGGCGCTGGGCATCGACCCCGACGACCCTGGCAACCCCGATCTGGCCCGCACGCCGAAGCGCTTCGCAGCGGCGTATGCCGAGCTGCTCAGCCCGCAGCCGTTCGACTTCACCACCTTCGCGAACACCGATGGCTACGACGAGCTGGTCCTCGTCCGCGACATCCCGGTGCACTCGGTCTGCGAGCATCATCTGCTGCCGTTCAGCGGCGTCGCGCACGTCGCGTACCTGCCGGCGGACCGGGTCGTCGGACTGTCGAAGATCCCGCGCATGGTCGACCACTTCTCCCGCCGGCCGCAGACCCAGGAGCGACTGACCGTGCAGGTCGCCGACGCGCTGGCGCTGCGCCTGCAGCCGCGCGGTGTCGGCGTGGTGATCGAGGCCACGCACAGCTGCATGACTCTGCGCGGCGCACGCGCCGGGGGAGCGGCGACCAAGACCTCCGCACTGCGCGGCGTACTGCGCGACGACGCCCGCTCGCGTGCGGAGTTCCTGGCGCTCGTCACCGAGAGGAGAGCATGATGAGCATCGTGATCATCGGCGGCGGCCTCGCCGCCGGCACCGCCGTCACCGAACTGCGTGAGAAGGGGTACGACGGAGAGGTGGTGGTCTTCGCCGCGGAGCAGCATCCGCCCTACGAGCGACCGCCGCTGTCGAAGGACGTGCTGCTCGGTAAGAAGGGCGTCGAGGCCGCGCTCGTGCACGACGCGGACTGGTACGCAGCGCACGATGTGCAGTTGCACATCGGCACCCGTGTGACCGGGATCGATCCCGCCGCGCACACCGTCACCGCGGGTGACGAGACCGTGCGCTACGACAGGCTGCTGATCGCCACCGGCGCGCAGCCCCGGCACTTCGCCCTCGCCGACCGCGTCGCCTCACCGGTGTACCTGCGCACAATGGAGGACAGCGCCGGTCTCAAGGAGCGCCTGGTCGCCGGCGCGAAGGTCGTCATCGTCGGCGCCGGCTGGATCGGACTCGAGGTCGCCGCGGCCGCCCGCAACGCGGATGCCCAGGTCACCGTCTACGAGGTGGCCGAGCTTCCCCTGGTGCGGGTGCTCGGGCCGGAGATCGCGCAGGTGTTCGCCGACCTGCACCGTGCCCACGGCGTCGACCTGCGCCTGAACACCTCCGTGACCGAGGAGGAGATGGCCGCCGCCGACGTGCTCGTCGTCGGGGTCGGCGCCGCGCCGGACACCGCGCTGGCCGAGGCCGCCGGACTTCCCGTGGACAACGGCATCCTCGTCGATGCGACCCTGTGCACCTCCGATCCCGACATCTTCGCGATCGGCGACGTCGCGAACCACGACCACCCGGTGCTCGGCCGGCGTCTCCGCGTCGAGCACTGGGACACCGCGATCGAGCAGGGCAAGGTCGCCGCACACAACCTGCTCGGCGCCGGCGAGCCGTACACGCACCTGCCGTACTTCTTCACCGATCAGTACGACCTCGGCATGGAGTACTTCGGCAGCGTCGGCCCCGAGGGGTACGACCGCGTCGACGTCGAGGGCGATACGGATGCGGCGAACGGCGGCGCCTTCCGCGCCTACTGGGTCGCAGGCGGCACGGTGGTCGCCGCGATGCAGGCGAACGACTGGGATGCCTCAGAGGCCGTGCGCGACAGCGTGGGGACTGCACGTTGACCGTGAAAGCAGGGACGGCCACGGTCTCCGCCGGGGTGCGCCGCATCGGCGGGCGCACCTTCGACTTCGACCGTCAGGTCGCGGTGATGGCGGTCGTGAACCGCACGCCGGACTCGTTCTCGGACCACGGCATGAACTTCGCCCTCGATCATGCGGTCGCCAGTGCACTGCGCGCTGCCGAGCTGGGTGCCGACTGGGTCGACGTCGGGGGCGTGCCGTTCGGCCGCGGACCGGCAGTGCCGGTCGCGGACGAGATTGACCGGGTCGTGCCGGTCGTCGAGGCGATCGCGGCATCGGATGCCGGTGTTGTGATCTCCGTCGACACGAACTCCGCCGCCGTCGCCGAGGCGGCGATCGACGCCGGCGCCGCGGTGATCAACGACACCAGCGGGTTGGGCGAACCGCGCATGGCCGAGATCATCGCCGGAAGTGACGCGCACATCGTGATCACGCACAGCGTGGGCCCGCCGAGGGTCGAGAAACCCGCCGCGCACTTCGACGACGTGGTCGGCGAGGTGCGCGACTTCCTGCTCGAACGGGTGACGCGGGCTCTCGACGCCGGGGTTCCGCGCGACCGGATCATCATCGACCCGGGCCACGATCTCGACAAGAACACGCTGCACTCGCTGGAGATCACCCGTCGGCTGCCCGAGCTCGCGGCTCTCGGATACCCGCTGCTGGTGGCGGTGTCGAACAAGGACTTCATCGGCGAGTCGATCGACCGGCCGCAGGGCGAGCGGCAGGCTGGCTCGCTCGCGGCGATGGTCGCGTGCATCCTCGGCGGGGCGCGGATCGTGCGGATGCACGACATCGCCGAGACCGTCGACGCGGTGCGGATGGCCGAGGCGATCCTGGGCTGGCGTCAGCCCGTGCGGCTGGAGCACAACACGCATCCGACCCACAATGTCTGACATGACCGCTTTCGATTCGAAACGCTGGAGGGGCTGACGTGAACGTGGATCTGCTCTGGCCCGATGCGGCTGCAGACCTCGACGACGAGGCGCTGCTCGCGCTGACCACGATGCCAGCGGATCGCGACTGGCTGCGGATGAACTTCATCGCGAGCATCGACGGCGCGGCGACCCGCGACGGTCGATCCGGCGGGCTGGGGGATGCCGCGGACCGGCGGCTGTTCGACCTGCTCCGGCGGCCGGCGGACGCCGTGCTGCTCGGCGCGGGCACCGCGCGGGATGAGGGCTATGGCGGGATGCGGCTCGACGACGCCTCGGTCGCGTGGCGCGAGGAACGGGGGATGCCCCCGCATCCGACATTCGTGCTGGTCTCGCGCAGCCTGCGGCTCGACCCGGCGTCACCGATGTTCACGGATGCACCGATGCGGCCGATCGTCTGCACGGTCGCGGGGGTGCAGCCCGGGGAACTCGCGGATGTCGCCGACGTGATCGAGTGCGGAGAGGGCGATGTCGACCCGCTCCGGGTGCGCGCAGAGCTGGCCGCCCGCGGCATCCGGCACGTGCACGGCGAGGGCGGTCCGCGGGTGTTCGCGTCGTTCCTCGCGGCCGGTGCCGTCGACGCCCTGCACCTCACGCTCGCACCGACGCTCGAGGTGGGCGATGCGGGCCGCATCACGGTGGGGCGCCCGGGTGCGCCGACCGGCCTGCGCCTGGCATCCGTCCTCCGCTCCGCCGACGAGCTGTTCCTGCACTACGTCCGTACCGCCTCCGGATCCTGAGCGCCCTTCGTCTCGCTCCGCTCGCTCAGGACCCGGGACGAGACGAAGTGACGAAGGATGTCACGCGGCCTCGCCGCGCCCGGGATCCTGAGAGAATGGGGTTCCGCGACCCCGAGGAGTCCCCGTGCAGTTCATCTCCACCCGCGGCGGCATGGCGCCGCTGCCGTACTCCGAGACGCTGCTCGAGGGCCTCGCCACCGACGGCGGCCTCGCCGTCCCTGAGGAACTGCCGCATGTGGATGCCGGCACGCTGGCCTCCTGGCGTCGGCTCTCATATCCGCAACTCGCGACCGAGGTGCTCGGTCTGTTCGCCACCGACATCCCGCGCGAGGATCTGGCGCGCATGACCGCGGCCGCCTATACCGATTTCCCGACCGACGTCGTGCCGCTGCGCGCGATCGACGGCGGCCTCACTCTCGTCGGCCTCAGCGAGGGCCCTACGCTGGCGTTCAAGGACATGGCCATGCAGTTCCTCGGCCAGGTCATGGAGTACGTGCTCGAGCGCAACGACGGCGTGCTGAACATCGTCGGCGCGACTTCGGGCGACACCGGTTCCGCCGCCGAGCACGCGCTGCGCGGCAAGGAGCGCGTGTCGGTGTTCATGCTCTCGCCGCAGGGCCGGATGAGCGCGTTCCAGCGCGCGCAGATGTACTCGCTCGCCGACGAGAACGTGCACAACATCGCGATCGAGGGCGTCTTCGACGACTGCCAGAACCTGGTCAAGGCGCTCGCCGGCGACGTGCCGTTCAAGCGCACCTGGAGCCTGGGCGCGGTCAATTCGATCAACCTCGCGCGCATCACCGCGCAGGTCGTCTACTACTTCTGGGCCTGGCTGCGCGCGACCGACGCCATGGGGCCGACCGAGGTCTCGTTCACGGTGCCGTCCGGCAACTTCGGCAACATCCTCTCCGGTTTCTGGGCGAAGCGGATGGGGCTGCCGGTGCGCCGCCTGGTGCTCGCGGCCAACGAGAACAACGTGCTGGACGAGTTCTTCCGCACCGGGGTCTACCGCCCGCGCTCAGCGGCCGACACCCTCGCCACTTCGAGCCCGTCGATGGACATCTCCAAGGCGTCCAACCTTGAGCGGTTCATCTACGCCGTCGTCGGACGGGACGCCGAGCGCGTGCGGGAGCTGTGGGCCGATCTCGACCGCCAGGGCTACTTCGACCTCTCCGCCGAGCAGCCGCGCTTCGAGGCCGAGTTCGGCATCGTCAGCGGCACGTCCACGCACGCGGACAGGCTCGCGACCATCAAGGCCGTGCACGAGGCGACCGGCGAGATCATCGATCCGCACACCGCCGACGGCGTGAGGGTCGCCCGCGAGCACGTCGAGGACGGCGTGCCGATGCTGGTGCTCGAGACCGCGAAGCCGCAGAAGTTCGCCGAGACCATCGCCGAGGCGATCGGCGTGGAGCTGGACTACTCGCCGGAGCTGCGGGAGATGCTCGCCGCCCCGCAGCACGTCACCGAGCTTCCCGATGACGAGCAGGCGCTGCGCGCCTTCGTCGAGGCCAACGCGCTGCGCTGAGTATCCCGCCCTTCGTCTCGCTCCTTCGTCGCTCGCTCAGGGTCTGGTTCCGGCTCTTTCGCGGCTCGCTCAGGGTCCGGGGTCTTCGTCGCTCGCTCAGGGTTCGGTTCCGGCTCCTTCGTGGCTCGCTCAGGGTTCGGTTCCGGCTCTTTCGTGGCTCGCTCAGGGTTCGGTTCCGGCTCCTTCGTCGCTCGCTCAGGGTTCGGTTCCGGCTCCTTCGTCGCTCGCTCAGAGTCTGGTTCCGGCTCCTGAGCGAGGAGCGTCAGCGACGAGACGAAGGACGTTCAGCATACCCCCAGGGGTATGCCTGATACCCTCGGGGGTATCGTAGAGAAGGGCGGCGGACATGTGCCGAGCAGTCACGTGCAAGACGTGTGGAAAGACGACGTGGGCCGGATGCGGTCAGCACGTCGACAACGTGAAGAAGTCCGTGCCGGCATCGCAGTGGTGCTCGGGACACGACGATGAGCCGGCACCGGTCGGCTTCTTCGGGAAGTTCTTCGGAAAGGCCTGACATGCGGGTGATCATCGTGGGCGGAGTCGCGGGCGGGATGTCTGCGGCCACGCGACTGCGGCGACTCGACGAGAGCGCCGAGATCGTCGTCATCGAGCAGGGCGACTACGTCAGCTTCGCCAACTGCGGGCTGCCGTACTACGTCGGCGGCGTCATCCCCGACAGGCAGTCCCTGCTGCTGCAGACGCCGGAGTCGCTTCGCGCGCGCTTCGACCTGGACGTGCGCACCGGGACCGAGGTCGTATCGATCGACCGCGACGCTCAGACGATCGAGGTGCGCGACGTGCGCACCGGTGCGGTCTCGAGCGAGGCCTACGACCACCTGATCATCGCCACCGGCGCTGCGCCGGCGAGCACCTTCGAGGCGGCGGCCGGTGGCCCCGCTGTCGCGACCCTGCGCACGATCGACGACGTCGATCGGATCACGGCGGTGCTCGACGCGCTGCCCGCTGGAGCATCCGGTTCGGCCGTCGTCGCCGGTGGCGGATTCATCGGCCTCGAGGCGGTCGACAACCTGGTGCGCCGAGGACTCGACGTGACGCTGGTGCAGCACGGCGCGCACCCGCTCAGCCCGCTCGACCCCGAGATGGCCGCGGTCGTCGTCGACGAGCTGCGCGCGCACGGCGTCGACCTTCGCACCCGCACCACGGTGCAGAGCATCGACGCCGACGGTGTTCATCTCGACGACGGCAGCACGATCGCCGCCGATCTCGTCATCGACGCCAGGGGCGTCCGCCCCGCGGCATCCCTGCTCGCGGCCGCCGGACTCGCGCCGGGCGCCACCGGCGGCATCCCCGTGGACGGGCACCAGCGCACCGCCGACGCGCGGATCCTCGCCGTCGGCGACGCCGCCGAGAAACTCGACGCCGTCTCCGGCGAGCCGACGCTCGTCACTATGGCGGGTCTCGCCAACAGGCACGGCCGCATCGCGGCCGACGTGATCGCCGCCGAGGAGGGACTCTTCGACCGGATGCCGGACGAGAGCGAGTCCGCAGCCGGCGTCGCCATCATCGGCGTCTTCGACCTCGCCGTCGCGATGGTGGGCTGGAGCGAGCGCCGCCTGATCGACGCAGGGCGCTCGCACCGCGTCATCCACGCGCACCCGACCGACCACGCGGGGTACTACCCGGGTGCGGAGCGCCTGACCATGAAGCTGCTCGTTGACCCGTGCACCGACCTCATCCTCGGTGCGCAGGTGATCGGACGCCGTGGTGCCGACCGCCGCATCGACGTGATCGCCACCGCCATGCAGGCGGGGCTGACCGCCTCGCAGCTGAGCCGCCTCGAGCTCGCCTACGCTCCGCAGTACGGCTCGGCGAAGGACCCGGTGAACATGCTCGGCTACATCGCCGACAACAACGCCACGGGGCTGACTCACTCGATCCAGTGGCACGAGCTGTACGAGGCGCTGGCATCCGGCGCGACCCTGATCGACGTGCGCTCCGCGTCCGAGAACGAGGCCGGCTCGATCCCCGGCAGCGTGCACATCCCGGTCGACGAGCTGCGCACCGCCGACCTGCCGGAGGGCGACCTGATCGTGCACTGCCAGGTCGGCCAGCGCGGCCACACCGCGGCCCGGCTGCTCGCGCAGCGCGGCCGCCACGTGCGCAACCTCGACGGCGGCTACCTCACGTGGCGCGCCGGCGTGCAGATGACGACGAAGGAGTTCGCATGACCGCCATGGACCCCACCGACGCCGACCTGAAGTCGGCCCTGAACCGGCTCAAGCGGGCGCGAGGACAGCTGACGGGCGTCATCGACGCGATGGAATCCGGGGCCGAGTGCCGCGACGTCGTCATCCAGCTCGCCGCGGTCGGCAAAGCGATCGACCGCGCCGGCTTCGCCGTCATCAGCACCGCCCTGCGCACCTGCGTGACGGACGCCGCGGACGCCGGCGAGGATGCCCCGGACCTGGCCGAACTGGAGAAGCTCTTCCTGACTCTGGCGTGAGGCGCGCCCTTCGTCACTTCGTCTCGCTCCGCTCGCTCAGTACGGCGCTCGCTTCGCTCGCTCAGGACCCGGGTGCGAACCCACCCCGGTTCCCACCCCGGCTCCCACCCCGGCTCCTGAGCGAGGAGCGCCAGCGACGAGACGAAGGACGCCTGCCTCAGAAGTACGATGGCCAGATGCCCGAAGTCCCGCCCCGTCCCGGCATCGCCGAGCGTCTCTCCCGGATGATCCAGCTGCCGACCGTGTCGGCCGAGCTCGACCGCCGCGGTGCTGAGCCCTTCGAGGCCTTCGTCGCCCTGCTGGCCGAGCTGTACCCGCTCACGCACGAGCACCTGACCCTGGAGCGCCACACCGAGTTCGGCCTGCTGTTCCACTGGAAAGGTCGCGCCGAGGCATCCGATGGTCCGCTGGTGCTGATGGCGCATTACGACGTCGTACCCGTCGACGAGAGCGATCCGTGGACGTACCCGCCCTTCGAGGGACGGATCTCGGGCGGCTCGGTGTACGGACGTGGTGCGCTCGACGACAAGGGCCCGCTGATCGTCGTGATCGAGGCCGTCGAGAATCTGCTCGCCTCAGGCTTCGCGCCTGCCCGCGACGTGTATCTGTCCTTCGGCGGCAACGAGGAGACCTACGGAACCGCGGCGCAGGCCATCGCCGCCGCCTTCCAGGAGCGGGGGATCGTGCCGTGGCTGGTGGTCGACGAGGGCGGCGCCGTCGTCGACGCGCCGCTGCCGTTCGTGCCGGGCAGCGCCGCGATGATCGGCGTCGGCGAGAAGGGCATCGCCACGATCGAGCTGTCCGCCCGCGGCGATGGCGGACACGCCTCCACCCCGCCGCCGGTCACGGCCGTGCGCCGGGTCGCCCGCGCCGTCGACAGGCTGGGCCCGTCGACCTTCCGAGCGCGCACGCCGAAGGCGGTGAGCCGGATGCTGGGCCAGCTGTCCGGCTCCGCGAAGGGCCCGGCCCGGCTCCTGCTGCGCGCCCTCGCCGCCGCACCGTGGCTCAACGCCCGGGTCTTCGCCGCGCTCGGCGGTGAGCCCGCCGCTCTGGTGCGCACCACGGTCGCCGCCACCATGCAGTCCGGAGGCACCGCGGCCAACGTGATCCCCTCGCAGGCATCCGCCATCCTCAACCTGCGCATCGCGCTCGGCGAGACCACCACGCCGGCGGCAGAGCGCGTGCGCCGGCGGGTGGGCGACAAGCTGGTCTCGGTGCGCCTCGTCGACGCGAGCGAGCCGTCGCCCGAGTCGCGCACCGACACCCCGGCATTCGGCCTGCTCGAGCAGGCGCTCGCGGTCTCGCATCCGGGCATCCCTGCCGTCCCGTACGTGATGATGGCGGCGACCGACTCGCGGCACTTCCACCGGTTCTCGCCCTCCGTGTTCCGGTTCGCGCCACTGGAGATGTCGAGTGCGCAGCGCGCGGCGATCCACGGCGTCGACGAGAGCGTCGAGGTCGCGGCGCTCGAGCGCGGGGAGCGATTCCACCGTGCGCTCATCGAGGGGTTACAGTAGAGCGCCCTACCCGAGGGCACGTACCTTTTCGAGGAGGCGCGATGTCGCGCACCAAGACTCTCGGCGCGCTTGCGACCGTGGTCGGCTTCCTGGCTTTCGTCGAGTTCACCAGCGGTGTCATCCAGGGCTATTACACGCCGATGCTGTCGGACATCGCCCGGCACCTGGGCATCCACGACGCCGACGTGAACTGGCTCGAGGGCGCGCAGCTGATGCTGTCCGCCCTCGTCGTCCCCGCGTTCGCGAAGCTCGGCGACATGGTGGGCCACAAGCGGATGCTGCTGATCTCAACCGCCCTCACCGCCGCGGCCGCCCTCGTGCTGCCCTTCACCGACTCTTTCGTCGTGTTCCTCGCGGGCTGGGCGCTGATGGGGTTCTACACGGTGTGGCTGCCTCTCGAGATCGCGCTGATCTGGTCGCGCTCGCGGCGGATGGATGCCCGTTCCGGGATCACCGCCCGCGCCGCGGGCCTGCTCGTCGCGGCGCTGGAGACCGGCGCGATCATCGGCGCCCTGGTCGGCGGTGCGCTCGTCGACGCACTGCCCCTCATGGTGGTGCTGCTCGTGCCGGCACTGATGGTGGTGCTGTGCTTCTTCGTGATCCTGTTCGGGGTGAAGGAATCGCCCGAGCCGACCGGCGGAATCTTCGACACCGTCGGCCTGGTGCTGATCTCGCTCGCGCTGGTGGCGTTCACCGGCGGACTCGGCCTGCTGCGCCTCGAGGGCGGTCTGGTGAACCCGTGGTCGTGGGCCGTCGTGCTGCTCGGTCTGATGCTGGTGGTGCCGTTCGTGCTCTGGGAGCTGCGGCATGACGACCCGATCATCGACGTGCGGATGTTCCGCTCCCCGGCGCTCGGGCCGGTCTTCCTCACCGCCGGCCTGTTCGGAGTCAGCGTGCTCGGCGCACAGGCGCCGCTGTCGACCTTCGCCCGCACCGACCCGTCGGTGTACGGCTACGGGCTGGGCACGACCGGCTTCGCGACCTCGCTGCTGATCGGGGTGTACCTGATCGCGATGATCGTCGGTGCACTGCTGTTCCCGGTGATCGCGCGACGGCTGACGCCGCGCGTCACGCTGATCGGCGCCTCGGTGCTGGTGGGCGTCGGATTTCTGCTGTTCCTGCCGCTGCACGCGACCTACATGCAGGTGGTCACGAACATGGTCGTGGTGGGCCTCGGGTCCGGTGCCCTCGTCGCCGCGCTGCCCGCCGCCGCGGCATCCGCGGCTCCGGCGACCCAGACCGGCGTCGCGACGGGCCTGACGAACTCGGTGAAGACCGTCGGCGGCGCGATCGCGTCGTGCGTGTTCGGCATCGCGCTGCTGCACGGGGTATCCGGCGCGGCGGTGGAGGGCACCGCCGGATCCTTCGCCGGCTACGTGACGGTGTGGGTGGTGTGCGGTGCGACGGCGCTCGCCGCGGCGGTGATCCTCTGCTTCGTGCCGAAGCAGGCCTTCACCGACCGCGCCGAGGCCGAGGCATCCGAGCCCGTCCTGAACTGACGGGCCCGGATGCCGCTCAGTCGCCCTTCACGTTGACGAGCTGCCGCAGCGTGTGCCGGATCCGCACCAGGCTCGCGGCATCCGCCATCACCGTGTCGATCGGCTTGTAGGCCTGCGGGATCTCATCGATGAAGGCGTCCGTGTCGCGGAACTCGATGCCGGTCATCGCCTCTCTGAGCTGCTCGTGCGTGAACGTGCGCCGCGCCGCCGACCGGGAGTACTCCCGGCCCGCGCCGTGCGGTGAGGAGTTCAGCGACTGCGGGTCGCCGAGCCCCTCCACCACGTACGAGGCGGTGCCCATGGAGCCGGGGATCAGGCCCGGCCGCCCGGCGTCGGCCTGGATGGCGCCCTTCCGGGACACCCAGACCTGCTTGCCGTAGTGCTTCTCCGACTCGGTGAAGTTGTGGTGGCAGTTGATCCGCTCCTGCTCGTCCACCGAGGCGCCGATGAACTCCGACACCTGCCGAACGACCCGATCCATCATCTCCTCCCGGTTCAGCAGCGCGAACCGCTGCGCCCACCGCAGCTCCCGGATGTACCGGGTGAACTCGGGCGTGCCCTCGACCAGGTAGGCCAGGTCGGGGTCGGGCAGGTCGATCCACCACTGCTTCGCCAGCCGCTGAGCGACGGCGATGTGATGGGCGGCGATCCTGTTTCCGACGCCCCGCGAGCCGGAGTGCAGGAACAGCCAGATCCGGCCGAGCTCGTCGGTCGAGACCTCGATGAAGTGGTTGCCCGAGCCGAGCGTGCCCAGCTGCAGCCGCCAGTTGCCCGCGTAGGACTCGGGGTCGAAGCCGTTCTTCTCGGCGAGGCTCTCCAGCTCCGCGATCCGCGGCTCGGCGGTGGCGACGACCTTGCCGTTGTACCGGCCTGCCGAGAGCGGGATGGCGCGCTCGATGGCCTCCCGCAGCGGGGCGAGGTCGCGCTGGGTGAGCTCGCTCTCTGTGAACTGCGTGCGGACGGCGATCATGCCGCAGCCGATGTCGACGCCGACGGCGGCGGGGATGATCGCGCCGAGGGTCGGGATCACCGATCCGACGGTCGCCCCCTTGCCGAGGTGCGCATCCGGCATCAGCGCCAGGTGCGGGTGGATGAACGGCATGCGCGCCGTGGTCTTCGCCTGCTCGAGCGTCTTCTCGTCGATCAGCGAAGCCCACGACAGCAGCCGTGCGGAGAGCCTCTCCATGATTCCTTTCTTTCTGTGCGGTGTTCAGCCACAGGTCACGGGAAGGTCATGAAAAAGCCCCGGACCTGACGGTGCGGGGCGGGGAACAGCGGATGCTGTCACACGGCGCGCGCCGGAGGGTACGACTCGTAGCGGTCATTGCGCTTCTGCGGGAAGGCAGGGACCGTGGGAAGGGCGCGCAGTGCGTTCATTCCGTCGTCTCCTCGGCTGGATGCTGCGCCGGTCGGCACAGCTTTGCAACAGTAGGGGATCGGATGCCGGGTGGTCAAGACTCGCGCGGCGGGTTGTGCATGAACTCGATGCGGATGCCGCTGTCGTCCTCGACGAACGACGCGTAATAGCGGTCGTTGAACCGGGGGAAGAGCTTCGGCTCCCGCACGACGCTCCAGCCGGCGTCGACGGCGACCCGGTGCATCCGCTCGACCTCCTCGCGGGAGTCGACGGCGAAGGCGAGATGCTGCCAGCCCGGTCGCCCGTGCAGATGCGGGTCGGCGTCGTCGGCATCACGAGGTCCGAACACGATGATCTCGGTCTCGTCGTCCTTGCACCAGGCGGCGGACTGCTTGATCTGCCCCTCGTACTCGAAGCCGAGGGCGGTGAGGACGGCATCGAACTGGGCGATGCCGCGGGGGAGGTCGACGACGGTCACGCCGAGGTGATCGAGAACAGGCATGCGCGACAGTCTGCCGTAGCGCCGGTCAGCCCTCAGGCGTGTCGCGCGGCGGGTTGTGCATGAACTCGAAGCGGATGCCGTTGTCGTCCTCGACGAACGACGCGTAGTACCGCTCGGTGAACCGGGGGTACTCCTTGGGGTCGCGCACCGCCGTCCACCCGGCATCCGTCGCAACCCGGTGCAGCCGGTCGACCTCGTCGCGCGAGCCGACCTCGAACGCCATGTGCTGCCAGCCGACGCGGCCGTGCACGTGCTGCCCCTCTTCGCGCGCCGGGTACAGCAGGATCTCGGGCTCATCCGTCTGCCGCCAGTAGGCGTGGTCGGGTGCGTTGTAGGCCCGCGTGTAGCCGAGCGCGGTCAGCACCGGGTCGAGCTGGTCGGATGCCTGCGGCACGTCCGCCACGGACAGGCCGAGATGATCGAAGGTCGCCATGCCCCCAGTCTTGCGGATGCCGCCGACATCGTCGAGCACGGCAGACTGGGATCATGACCGCCGTCTCGCTCATCCGCGCCGCCGCGCTGTCCGACGTCGCCCAGTACGCCTACGCCGCGACAGCGCCGAAGGACGCGCGACTGATCTTCCTCGCCGGCGCCTGCCCGCTGAACGTTGATGGGACCACTGCCGCGGTCGGCGACTACGCGGGGCAGGCCACCGCATGCATCGACACGATGAAAGGGGCTCTGGCGGCTGCCGGCGCCGGCATCACCGATGTGATCAGCACTCGGGTGCTCGTCGCCTCGACGCGCCGGGAGGATCTCGGTGCGGTCTGGGAGGTGGTCCGCGACGTCTTCGGCGACCACGACGTGCCGAGCACACTGCTGGGCGTCACCGTACTCGGCTACGAGGATCAGCTCGTCGAGATCGAAGCCGTCGCCGCCGTCATGGACGAGAGCTGACGGATGCTCTCCCATCTCGCGCTGCGCGCGGCGATCTTCGACCTCGACGGCACCCTGCTCGACCATCGCACGGCGCAGAACGCCGCCGTCGTCGCGTTCGCCGCCGAACTCGGCATCGTCGACGCCCGCGTCGTCGCGCGCTGGGAGGAGATCGCCGACCGGCACTACCGGCGATATCAACTTCGGGAGATCGGCTTCGAGGACCAGCGGCGCGAACGGGTGCGAGAGTTCCTCGACAGAGATCTGACGGACGGTGAGGCGTCCGAGATCTTCGCCGCGTACGGCACCAGATATGTGGCCGGACTGCAGCGGTTCGACGATGCCGTGCCCTCCCTGATCCGCGCGAGAGAGGCGGGGCTGATCGTGGCGCTGCTCACCAACGGCGACCATGCGCAGCAGCATGGGAAGATCGATCGCTTCGGGCTCCGTCCGCACCTCGATGTGATCGTGTGCTCCTCCGAGCTGCCGGCAGGCAAACCCGACCGGCGCGCCTACGACGCAGCACTGGAACGGATCGGTGTCGTGGCATCCGAGGCCGTGATGATCGGCGACTCCCTCGAGGCCGACGTCCGCGGCGCGCTCGCCGCGGGGCCGCACGCCGTGCACCTCGCACGCGACGGAGAGCGGATGCCCGATGTCACCGGCATCCGCTCCCTCGACGAACTCGTGTTCGCGGGCTGATACGCTCCCTCGAACCCGTCAGGCCCGCGCGCCGGAGAGGGCGATCTCTTCGGCGAGATGACAGGCCACCTCTCGCGCGGTGATCGGCTCACCCGGTACGCGCAGTTCGGGCAGCTTCGTGGCGCACTCGTCACGCGCGAACGCGCAGCGCGGATGGAAACGGCAGCCGGAGGGCGGGTTCAGCGGCGACGGCGGTTCGCCGGTGAGGAGATCTCGCCTGGAGAGTTTGCCTCGCTCTGCACGCGTGTGCGGCGGCACAGCCGAGAGCAGCGCGCGCGTATAGGGGTGCGACGGGTACTCGTAGATGTCCTCGGTGGCGCCGGTCTCGGCGATACGCCCGAGGTACATCACCGCGACCCGATCGGCGAGATGCTGCACGACCGACAGATCATGGGCGATGAAGACCATCGCTACGCCGAGACGGTCGCGGATGCCGGCGAGGAGGTTAACCACCTGTGCCTGCACTGACACGTCGAGCGCCGACACGGGTTCATCGCAGATCAGCACGTCCGGATCGAGCACGAGGGACCGGGCGATACCGATGCGCTGACGCTGGCCGCCGGAGAACTGGTGGGGGTAACGGCCCATCATCGATGCTGACAGCCCGACCAGGTCGAGCATCTCGGCAGTGCGGTCGCGACGCGACACGGACGAACCCCGATGAGTCGAAGCCATCGGCTCGGCGATGATCTCTCCGACGGTCATTCGCGGGTTCAGCGAGGTGTAGGGGTCCTGGAAGATCATCTGCACACCACGGCGCAGGTGGCGGCGGTCACGGTGTCGGCCTCGCGTGACGTCCTGGCCGCGATAGACCAGGGTGCCGCCGTCAGGCGTCTCCAGCCCGACCAGCATCCGGGCGAGCGTCGACTTGCCGCAGCCCGATTCTCCGACGACGCCTAGCACTTCGCCCGAGCGCAGACTGAGATCGACGCCGGCGACTGCCGACACCTTCGTCGGACGCAACCGGCTGCCGGTGCTGAAGGTGCGGGTCAGGCTCCGGGCTTCGAGCACGATCTCGGCGGGATCGCGAGTGAATTCAGACGACGGCATGGAGCAGCTCCTCACTGCGGAAGCAGGCCGCGACCCGACCGGAGCCGACGTCGACGAGCGGGGGACGAGCATCGCGGCAATCGTCGATCGCCATGTGACAACGCGGCGCGAAGGGGCATCCGGCGGGGATCGACGCAGGGGTGGGCGGGGAACCGGGGATTGCGAACAGCGGCTCGCCCCGATTGCCCCCTTGGGGGATCGAGCGCAACAGTGCCTGGGTGTATGGGTGAGCGGGCTCGGTGAGCACGGCGTCGGCATCACCCGCCTCCACGACGCGGCCGGAGTACATCACGGCGACGCGGTCGGCGACTTCCATCACGACGCCGAGGTCGTGCGTGATCAGCAGCAATCCCATGCCCAGTTCACGGCGCAGCCCGTCGAGAAGATCGAGGATCTGCGCCTGCACGGTGACATCCAGTGCCGTGGTGGGCTCGTCCGCGATCAGCAGTTTCGGATCGAGGGCGATCGCCATGGCGATGAGGATGCGCTGCCGCATCCCCCCGGAGAACTGATGAGGGTAGTCATCGACACGCTTCGAGGCTGAGGGGATGCCGACCAGGGCGAGGAGCTCGACGGCGCGGGCCCGGGTGGCTGATCGCGACATGCTGCGGTGGGCACGAATCAGATCACCGATCTGGTCTCCGATGCTGAGCACCGGATTGAGCGCCGAGAGCGCGTCCTGCAGGACGAGGCTCATCGACTCGCCGCGAAGGCGCCGACGCTGTTCCGGCGTGCATGCGAGAAGATCGTCTGAGGCCAGAGTGAGGCGGTCCGCCCCGACCACGGCATCCTCCTGCAGGCCCATGATGGCCCTCGCCGTGACGGACTTACCCGAGCCCGATTCGCCGAGCAGTGCGACGACCTCGCCGCTGCGCACCTGAAGATCAACGCGATGCACGATCTGCATCGCGTCCTTACCCGCACCGATCGCCACATGCAGATTCTCGACGTCGAGAACGATCTCGGCGGGATCTGCCGCGGGCGCAGGTTTGTGTGCATCACTGCTCATAGGCCAACTCTGCATCAACCACCCACAGAACGCAAGATTTATGCCGAATCTTCTCATCAGAGTTGACAAATGCGCCGAATTGCTCGAGATTCGTTGTGTCCACGGCCGACGATGCGGGACGGACCCCATCAGCGCGGACGGCAAGGAGTGTTACGTGATCGAACCAGCAGAGCGGTACACCGGCTACACCGCCTACGACTACCTCGAAGCCGGCAAGGACTTCCGCGAGTTCCGCTACGCGAAGCAGCTCGGTCGGGTCCCCGCATACCAGGGACTGCAACTCACCGGGGAGCAGACCGAGCGCACCGAGCGCCTGCTCCGTGAGGAGACCGTGATCTCGCTGCACGAGCACGTGCAGGTGTTCCCCGAGGACATGGGCGAGCTTCGTGACCACATCCGGCAGGGCCGCGAACCCACCGCATACGAGGGCCTCTCGCGCTCTGGACTGACCGCCGTCTTCGACAACGGCATGGACGGCACCTGCTGCATCTCGTCCGACGCCGGATGGAAGTACCAGGACGTGCTCTTCGACCTCGGCGTCCGAATGGCCGACATGGCCCACCAGGACTTCGTCGTCAAGGCGGAGTCGATCAAGGACATCCGGCACGCCGCGGAGACCGGGCGCATCGCGCACATCTTCGCGCTCGAGGCGGCGACCATGATCGAGAACGAAGTCGACAGGCTCGACGTCCTGTACGGCTTCGGCGTTCGCCAGATGGGCATCGCCTACTCCGAGGCGAACACGCTCGGCAGCGGACTGAAGGAGCGCGGCGACGGCGGCCTCACCTACTTCGGCGAGCGGGCCGTCGAGCGGATGAACAAGCTCGGTATCGCGATCGACATCTCGCACTCCGGCGACCGCACCTGCGTCGATGTCATCAAGCACTCGAAGGTCCCGGTGTTCATCACACACGCCGGCGCCCGCGGGCTCTGGCCCACGAATCGGATGAAGACCGACGAGACGATCATCGAGTGCGCCAAGCGCGGAGGCGTCATCGGCATCGAGGCGGCCCCGCACACCACGCTGTCGCCGGCGCACCCGCAGCACTCGCTGGACTCGGTCATGGACCACTTCCAGTACTGCGTCGACCTGGTCGGCATCGACCACGTGAGCTTCGGCCCCGACACGTTGTTCGGAGACCACGTGGGCCTGCACGACGCGTTCGCGTCCAACCTGTCCATCGGGCAGGCGCACGGACACGTCGACTACGAGAAGCAGCCGTACGTCGACGGGGTGGAGAACCCCGCCGAGGCCTTCTACAACATCATCGGCTGGCTGGTGAAGAACGACTACTCCGACGACGAGATCCGCAAGGTCGTCGGGGGCAACACGATGCGGGTCCTCGAGGAGGTATGGGTCTGATGAAGAGAAGCGCAGTGGCGGCCGCCCTGGTCGCGGCCGCCCTGGCGCTGTCGGCGTGTGCGCCTTCAGCGCCGCCCGAGCCGAGCGGCACGGGCACGGGTCCGACGGACAAGACTCTGTCCATCGGGACGACGAGCGACGTCGTCAACTTCAACCCGGTGCTCGGCAACAGTCGCACCGATTCGTGGGTCACCAATCTGATGTACCCGCACCTGTTGTCGATCGCCGACGACGGCTCGAAGGAGCCGTTCCTCGCGGAGAAGTGGGGCTACGTCGACGACACGACCGGCTACTACGAGATCAAGTCCGGTCTGAAGTGGAGTGACGGCAAGCCGCTCACTGCAGAGGACGTCGCCTGGACGCTCAACGAGGTCAAGAAGGATCAGGCGCCCGGCACCTTCTACGGCCAACTCGGCAACCTCGACGTCGCGACCGCCGTGTCCGACACCAGGGTCGAGATGAAGCTGCTGAAGCCCGACGCCTCCATCGTGGAGGAGATCGGCTTCTGGGGCGTCGTCGTGCCGAAGCATGTGTTCGAGCCGCAGGGTTCGATCGCCACCTTCGCCAATGACGGCAAGGACGGCGGATGGGTGGGCCTGGGCCCGTTCGTCATGACCGACTTCCAGGTCGGCCAGCACTACACACTCAAGCGCGTCGACGACTATCCGTTCGTCAAGGGCGGTGTGCCGGGCCCGGCCAAGGTCGTCTACCGCGTATACCCCGACGTCAACACCGAGATCCTCGCGCTGCAGAGCGGAGAGATCGACGTCATCGCCAATGCGCTGCCCCCGGCCCAGGTCGACAAGCTGAAGTCCACTGATGGGCTGCAGGTCATCGAGGCGGCGGGGCTCGGCTACGCCCACATGGTCTACAACATGGACAACGCCGATCTGAAGAAGACCGAGGTGCGACAGGCTCTCGCGCACGCGGTGGACTACGACGCCATCCGCAGCGTGGTGCTGCAGGGCCAGGCGGTCTCGACCCAGTCGAGCGCGCTCATGCCGGTGCTCAAGGACTACTTCGACAAGAGCATCAAGGAATACGCCTACGACCCCGAGAAGGCGCGCACGCTGATGGAGAAGGCGGGCTACACCGCCGACGCATCGGGGAAGTTCCCGGTGAAGTTCACCCTCATCTACTCGCTGCAGGACGCTGTGACCAGCCAATGGGCGCAGATGGTGAAGGACGGCGCAGCCAAGGCCGGCATCACCGTCGATCTCAAGGGCGCCGAACGCAACACGTACCTGTCCATGACCAACGAGGGGGCCTACGACATCTACGCCGGCAACTTCGCGATCATGGACGACCCCGCGACGAACTTCTCGCTGTCGTACCTCCCCGGAGGCGCGATCAATTACACGCACGTCGACGATCCTAAACTCAACGCCCTCATCGAGAAGGGCATGGTCACCTTCGACAAGAAGGAGCGGATCGACGTCATGCAGGAGGCGAACAGGATCGTGCACGACGACGTCTACGACAACGTCATGTACACGCAGAACCTGTTCTTCGCCGCCAGCGACAAGTGGACGGGCTTCGTCTCGAAGCCCAGCGAGCTGCTGTCGATCGTCAACCCGGTCTCCATCGCGTCGGCCACGCCGGCCGGCTGACCGGAACAACACAGGAAGGTCGCCCGGGTGTCCCGCTTCTCCTTCATCCTCGGCAGGCTCGCACGAGGAGTGCTGACGATCTGGTTCGCCGTGACCGTCACGTTCCTCCTGCTGCGCATCCTGCCGGGCGATCCCGCGACGGCTCTCGCGAGCCCGAACATGACGCCGGAGATCCGGGCGACCATCCTCGATCAGTACGGGCTGGATCAGCCGTTGATCGTCCAGTACGGGCTGTACATGTGGCAGCTCCTGCAGGGCAATCTCGGCATCTCGTTCACTCAGTCCATCCCAGTGACCGACGTGCTGATGCAGCGGCTCCCGTGGACGCTGCTGCTCACGCTTACCGCACTGGCGATGACCATCATCATCGGCATCCCCCTCGGCGTCGCCGCCGCGGCGCGCAAGGGGACGATCGTGGACAGGTCGGTGCAGATCATCGGCGTCACCGGCCAGTCGCTGTTCGTGCCCAGCGTCGCGGTGTTCCTGTTGTTCGTTTTCGGCCTGATGCTCGGCTGGTTCCCGATCGGCGGCGCCTACGACAACGACGCCTACGGCTGGGACTGGTACGCCAGCGTCGCCAGGCACCTCGTGCTGCCGGCCGCATCGCTGATGCTCGTGCAGGTCGGCTCCTACGTGCTCACCATGCGCTCGACCCTCATCGACGCGCTCGGTGAGGACTACGTCACTCTCGCACAGGCGAACGGCCTGCCGTACCGCCGCATCCTGTGGAAGCACTCGTTGCGAAACGCTCTCCTGCCCACGACCACCCTGATCGGCCTGCAGTTAGGCTTCCTGGTCGGCGGCGCCGTGCTCACCGAGACGGTGTTCGCGTATCCGGGCATCGGGCGCGGCATCTACGACGCGGTCACCCAGCTCGACTTCCCTGTGCTGCAGGGCGCCTTCCTCATGCTCGCCCTGACAGTGGTCGTGGCGAACACCGCCACCGACATCGTGTACGGATACCTCGACCCCCGGGTGAAGACCTCATGACCGAAGCACTGGTGAACTCGATCGCGACGGCCGAACCGGTCGCCACCGAGAAGTCCCGCGCCTCCGCGCAGACTTGGCGCGCGTTCCGCAGAGATCCCCTGGGGATGATCTCCCTCGTCTGCCTGCTCCTGCTCGTGGTCATCTCGGTGGCGGCGCCCCTGATCGCCCCGTATCCGGCCAGTTACGGGCCGGACGTGCTCAAGCCGCCGAGTTCCGACCACTGGTTCGGGACGGACAGCCTGGGGCGCGACGTGTTCGACGAAGTCATCTGGGGTACGCAGCAGAGCGTGCTCGTCGCCGTCGCCGCATCGGTGATCGCTATCGCCTTCGGAACGCTCGTCGCCGTGCTGGGCGCCTACTTCCGCAGGTTCGACGGCTTCATCAGCGTGATCGTCGACATGACCCTGTCGCTGCCGGTGCTGCCGCTGATGATCCTCATCGCGGCGCTGGCCGGGCCCAGCACGTCCACCATCATCCTTGTCGTCGCTGCATTCTCGTGGCCCGAGGTCACCCGTCTGGTGCGCTCACAGGCCCTCACCGTCGTGAACCTGCCCTACGTCGACGCCTCCCGTCTGATGACGACCTCCCCGTGGTGGATCGTCAGCAGGCACGTGCTGCCCGCGGTGACCCCGGTCGTGGTCGTCTCGGTGGTGGTCACCGCCTCACGCGCCGTGCTCTCCGCCGCGGGGCTGGCCTTCCTCGGGCTGGGAGACCCGACCACCTGGTCCTGGGGACGCATCCTCTACGAAGCCCAGCAGGCGGGTGCGATGTCCAGCGCGTGGTGGCTCACCCTCTTCCCATCGATCGCGATCCTCGTCCTGGTGCTCTCGGCGACGCTGCTCTCGATCGCGTACAACGACGCGAGGAATCCTCGCAGCCGCAAGCGATGACGACCAGGAACGGAGTGACAGGATGACCGCATTCTCGCAGCGCCTCCAGGAGGCCTTCTTCGACGGCCCGCAGAAGCGGGTGACGGAGCGGATGATCGAAGCCGGGTTCGACGCGATCCTCACCGATCACCCCGAGGACATCGCCTATCTGACCGGCTTCTTCCACCATCCCTCGGAGCGCCCCGTGGCCGTGTGGATCGACGGCGAGGGGCGCACGATCATGCTGCTGCCCGAGCTGGAGCGCGAGTATGCGACCGCCCAGAACGCGCGCGCCGAGCTTGTCGCCTTCCCGGAGTTCCCCGGTGTGGTCGCCCCCTTTTCCTTCCTCGCCGATGTGGTCGGGCGCGGTCCCCGCAGGATCGGCTTCACGACGATGATGACCGCCGAGCGGCTCCTCGCCGCGCAGGCCGTGTTCGGCGACGCCTCGTGGGAGCCGACCGAACTGGTCACCCGGGCGCGATACGTGAAGTTCCCCGAGGAAGTCGAGCTGCACCGCGAAGCCGCCCGGATCACCGATCGAATGCTGGGGTCGGCAGTCGCGTTGATCCGCCAAGCGGTCTCCTCCGGCGGCAAGCTTCCTTCGGAGGCCGAGTTGGCCTCGCATGTCGCGGCGGTCGGTACCGGGATGATGTATGCCGAGCACCGCAATGTGGTGGTCTCGTCCTTCCAGGCGGGAGGTCTGGTGTACACCGGAGACAACTCCTCCTATCCGCATGGGCTGCCTTCCGAACGGCGACTCGCACCGGGGGACACGTTCATGCTGTCGTTGGGCTGCGCGGTCGGCGGCCGGTTCGTCGAGGGGGAACGCACCTTCGTGCTCGGGGAGCCGAGCGGAATGCAGCGCGCCTTCCACGACGCGGTCCGGCGAGCGCAGGAGGTCGGTGGTCGCGCGATCCGCGCGGGCGCGGAATGCCGCGAGTCGAATCGGATCTGCCTGGACGTGATCAGGGCCGCCGGATTCGGCGAGCACCTCCGGCATCGCCAGGGTCACGGGATCGGCCTCGGAATGCATGAGCCGCCGTGGCTGGAGGACGGCGATACGACCGTGCTGGAAGCCGGGATGATCGTCTCCAACGAGCCGGGCATCTACATCCCCGGGCACGCCGGCTACCGCATCAGCGACAGCATGCTCGTGACGGCGAACGGTGCGGAGGCCCTCACGTCGTATCCGCGAGGGCTCGATGACTGCACGATCGCGCTCTGACGCGAGCGACTCAGCACCAGGAAACAGAAGGGAACACAGAGGATGAGCGGCAACGAGGTGTCACCGGAGTTCGCGGCGGCGACGACGGATGCGCAGTGGGTGGAGATCAACGGCAACCATCTTGCGGTGGAGGTTCTCGGGCCGGAGGGCGCCCCGGTGATCATCACCCATCACGGAGCGCCCGGCCTCGGATCGAGGGCCGAGCCTCGGGCCAGCTTCGGCCGGCTTGCCGACGAGTATCGGGTGGTCGTCTTCGACGCCCGCGGCAGCGGCCAGAGCGAGGGCAGAGGCACGTTCGGCCACGAGCAGTGGGCCGCGGACATCGATGCGCTGCGGGAGTGGATCGGCGCCGAGAAGGTCGCGATCGCCGGTGGTTCCTACGGCGGCTTCATGGCGATGGAGTACGCGCTGCGGTACCCGGATCGGGTCGCCGCCGTCGTTCTTCGCGACACCTCGCCGGACAACGAGAACGCGGGCGCCGCGCGGAAGAACGCTCTGGCCACCGACCGCGTGACGATCGACATGGAGAAGTTCGACCGCATCGACTACGGGCGAGTTCGCGACGACGCGGACCTGAAGGACTGTTGGCGGGAGATCCTGCCGCTCTATGACTTCGTCTACGACCCTGAGGCCGTCGAGCGCAAGGTCGAGGCGACCCCGTACCGCTACGAGGCGCACAACTATGCCTTCTCGGTGAACATGCCGAACTACGACATCAAGGCCCAGCTGCCGTCTCTCGCCGTGCCGACGCTGGTCACGGTGGGCAGGACCGATTGGATCACACCGGTATCGTGTAGCGAGACAATCGCCGAGCTGGTGCCGGATTCCGAACTCGTCGTGTTCGAGCGTTCGGGCCACTCTCCGCAGATCGAAGAGGCAGAGGTGTGGACAAGGACCGTCCGGGAATTCCTGCACAGGGTGTACCCGTCTCCGGTGCGATGACCGCATCCGTTACGGGGCGGGTCGTCGACGAGCTCGACCGCCGGATCATCATCGGCCTGCAGCAGGACGGACGGGCGAGTTGGACCGCGCTGGCCGAGTTCGCCGACGCCTCGGTGTCGACGGTCGCTCGTCGCGGACAGCAGTTGCTCAACGACGGCATCGTGAGGGTCGATGTGCTGCCGACTCTCGGCTACGACGGGTACGTCGAGACCTATCTGATCCGCATCAACTGCACGCCCGGCCGACAGGTCGAGGTCGCCGAGCGGCTCGTGGATTCGCCGCATGTGCGGTTCGTCGCGCTCGTGACCGGCAAGTTCGACATCTTCGCCGAGGTGATCATCTCTGGCGAGTCGGCCGACTACACCCGCGTGCTCACCGGTCTGCAGTCGATCCCCGGCGTCGAGCGTTGGCGGAGCGACCTGCTGCTGCACACGCACAAGGTCAGTTTCGACTGGGGGCGGCAGCTGCTGCCGAAGGAAGAGCGCGATCGCAATGAGCGGGTGCGGATGCCCGCGCCGAACACGTGCGACCCCAGTCATTTCGACGAGACTGATCGGCGCATCATCGCGATCCTCGCGGAGGACGGGCGTGCGTCGTTCTCATCGATCGCGACCTCTCTCGACGTCAACGAATCGAGCGTGCGACGCCGGTACGACCGGATGCGGACGAACGGTTGCCTCACTCCGGGAACGGTGGTCTCGGCTGCTGCGCTCGGAATGAGTGCCGAGACCCTGCTCCTACTGCGGATCCAGCCGTCCCGTCTGACCGCCGTCGCTGAGGAACTCGCCGAGCATGATGCGGTCCGTTTCCTCGCTGCCCCGCTGGATGAGAGCGCGCTCTACTGCGAACTGATCCTGCCGGGCACCGAAGCGCTCCACGAGTACCTCACTCACACCATCGGGCAGCTCGACGGCGTAAAGGGGTGGGCCGCGCATCAGGAGCTGGTGTTCCTCAAGCGCGGCTTCATCGAGACCTCCTGGTGGCGCGGCCAGATGGGCGAGCCGAAACCGGACTGATGCGGGCTGATCACTCCATGGCGTCGACCGAGAGCATCCAGGAGATGCCGTATCGGTCGGTGACCATGCCGAACCGGCCGCCCCACGGCGCGGCCTCGAAGGGTAGATCGACGGTGCCCTCGCCGGTGAGCCCGTCCCAGATCGCCTGTGCCCGGTCGTCGTCCTGGGTGCTGACCGAGACGGAGATGCCCCGCGGCTCCTGGTACTCCATGCCCGTCGGTGTGTCGGAGCCCGCGAGGATCATGCCGTCCTCGGTCGCGAGCCAGGAGTGCATGATCTTGTTCGCGTCGGCCGGGTCCTGCGGCATCTGCGGGAACGACGAGAACTCGACCAGGTCGAGCTTGCCGCCGAGCACAGACTGGTAGAACGTCATCGCTTCGCGGGCGTTGTCGCGGAACGAGAGATACGGATTGAGAACGGCCATGGGATCGCCTTCCGGAAGGGGATGCCGGATGCCCGGCGCCGACCAGTATTCGCCGCCGCCGGGGCATCCGCAAGAGGCATCGCTCAACGTTCACCGAGAACCTGCCACAGCGCCGCCCACTGCTCGGGGGAGAGGTCGCGCGGCAGCGCATCCGGGGCGATCCCCGCGCGACGCACGGCGCCGGCACGACCGCCGCGGGCGCGCACGATCCGCTCCAGGCCGTGCCCGCGCCCGGTGAACACGTCGCGGACGAAGTGCTCGTATCCGCGCTGATCGGATGCCGGTAGCAGCGGTGAGCCGCGACGGGTGATCGACAGGATGCCGCCGTCGACCGAGGGCACGGGGCGGAACCGATGCGCCGGCACCCGGCCGTGCAGCTGAAACGAGTACCACGGCGCGGACTGCGCCGTCATCATGGTCGCCCCGCCGACACCGGCGCGCTTGCGCGCGACCTCCCACTGCGTGAGCAGGACGGCGTGCTGCCAGTCGCGCTGCGACAGCAGCCGACGAAGCAGAGGCGTCGTGATGTGGAACGGGATGTTGCCCACCACGACCGGGCGGTCGAACCTCACACGCAGCGCATCCGCATGCTGCACGTCGAGTTCGGGATGCCGACGGCGCAGCCGGTGCACGCGGTGCTCGTCGATCTCGATCGCGCGCAGGTCGCGGCGGAGCGAGATCAATTCGGTGGTGAGGGCGCCGTCACCGGGTCCGAGCTCGAGGATCGGACCGCGGGTCGCGGCGACGAGGTCGCGGATGCTGCGGAGGGTGGGCGTGTGGACGAGGAAGTTCTGGCCGAGTTCGTGCCGGCCGCCGTGAACGGAACGCATGGATTGCTCCTGAAGAGTCGGAGCACCCGGAAGAGACGCCGATCGGTGACCGGCCCGCGGGATGCGAGAGACCGCGCTTCCGGGTGCGGGAAGGCATCCGGAGACGGCGCGCGATGAATGAGCGTCAGCGCGCCGTCAGGCGCGGCGCTCGCGAATCATCTGCTGGGGCGCGCCGAACTGCGCGCTGATGATCAAAGCTCCCATGCCGACGAGTCTAGGGGGTCGCCAGCATCCGGAGCACCTCGGGCCATGCCGCGGCGCCGAGAGCGGCATCGGCCTCTGGCGTTCCGCCTCGGGCCATGCGGACGCCGCCGGCGGCGGGTGCCTCGCCCGGCAGCAGCAGCCGGTGCCCGGCATCCGGATGCGTCACGACGGTCGTGCGCAGCCGGGCAGCCGCTCGATCGCGTTCGATGCTGCGGGCGAAGTCGACCGACGGCCAGACCTGGTCGTCGCCGCCGGCGATCAGCAGCACGTCGCCGGCGATGTCCTCCACGCGGATACGGGCGGCAGCTGCGTCGTCGGGGAAGCGGAGCAGACTCGAGGCGTACAGCGAACGGAACGACGGCGGCTCGGAGTCCGGCGTCCAGTCCGGATCGAAACCGACGCAGGGCAGGGGAGATCTGTCGTGCGTCCAGTGCGAGGACCATGCACCGTCGGCAGCACCGGCCCAGACGACCGATGAGGGCGCGACGGCGATCACACCATCGACCGAGATCAGGCTCGCCGTCGTCAGCGCGGCTTCGGCTCCGAACGACGTGCCGAAGATCACGACACGATCCGCCTCGGTTCTCAGCAGATCGAGCTGTTCGGCGAACAGCTCGATCGGCACCTCATGCGGAGCCGGTCGCTGACCCTCACCACCGAACCAGCGGATGGCCCTGACGCGTGCGCCGCGCGCGGCGAGCAGCTCGGCGCGCTCGGCCTCGACGCGTCCGCTCGACCCGGCGACGAGCAGCACCGCGGTGCCGGTGGGCACTGCGGGGAAGGCGTCGTGTCTGTCCTGCGGGGCGATCGGATGCGGCACGCCTCCAGCCTAGGCAGGCGAGACTCAGTGCGGTGCGTGGTACTCGGCCTCGCCGCGCTTCCAGTAGCCCTTCACGATCGCCTGCGCGGCCGGGATGTCCCACCGCTCCAGCAGCGCGCGGCCCGGCTTGACGATCGCCTGCTCGGCGGCGACGAACACGAAGGCGTCGGCGCCGGGGCGATCGGCGGCGCCCAGTCCTTCGAGGAAGGCGATCAGCGCCGAACCCGCCTGCGCGCCGCCGCGGTGCAGCCACTCGACCGCGACCGGAGCGTCGATCCAGACCTCATCGGCCTCCGACTTCACCTCGATGACGATGCGTGCAGGGGCCTCGGCGGGCAGGGTACGGGCGAACCGGCGGATCGCCGGGATCGCCGTCTCGTCGCCGGCCAGCATCCAGGCATCCGCGGTGCCCTCGATCACCTGCGATCCGCGCGGGCCGCCGACGCCGATCGTCGATCCGAGCGGTGCGGTAGCGGCCCAGGGGGCGGCGACGCCCTCGTCTCCGTGAACGGCGAACTCGACCTCGAGCCAGTCCTCGCCCCAGTTCAGCGGCGTGTACTCGCGGCTCGGAGCGGCGCGCATCTCCTCGATCGACGACACGGGCCCTGCCGGGAAGAACAGCCGCATGTGGTCGTCGCAACCGGGGGAATCGAACCCCTCCAGGTCGCTGCCCGAGAGGCGCACCCGCACGTAATCGGGAGCGATCCGCTCGCGGGCGGTGAGAGTGACGGAGCGGAACCGCAGGTCGAGTGCGCGGCGCTCGAGCCGGAATCCGGGCGATTTGACGATCGGGGAGGTCATGCTGCTACCTTAGCCGAGTCAGGTAAGGCTTACCTATCTTTGTCGGCCGCCCGGCCCTTGCCGGACCGTACGACGGTCTGCAACTCATCGCACCAGAACAGGAGTACCTCCATGCCCGTGCCCCGAATTCTCGCCGTCACCGGACTGACCGCCGCCGCTCTGCTCGCGGTCACCGGCTGCGCCTCCGAGAAGCCCGCCGCCGAACAGGAGACTCCCGCAGCCGCGGCATCCGTCACCATCGAGGACAACACCGGAAGCCACGAGATCGCCACGCCGCCGGCATCCGTCGTCGCCACCGACAATCGCACGTTCCAGACGCTCGACGAGTGGGGCATCGAACTCTCCGCCGCCGCGGTCTCGCTCATGCCCGAGACCGTCTCGTACAAGACCCAGGACGGACTCGTCGACCTCGGCACGCACCGCGAGCCGAACCTCGAACTCGTCGTCGCGGCCGAGCCCGATCTGATCATCAACGGTCAGCGCTTCACCCAGCACGGCGAGGCGATGGCGTCGCTCGTTCCGGATGCCGCGATCATCGACCTCGAGCCGCGCGAGGGTGAGCCCTTCGATGCCGAGCTCAAGCGTCAGACCACCGCGCTCGGTGAGATCTTCGCCAAGCAGGCCGAGGCGAAGAAGCTGAACGACAAGCTCGACACGTCGATCGAGAAGGCGAAGAAGGCCTACGACGAGGGCGACACGGTGATGGCCGTGACAACCTCGGGTGGGCAGATCGGCTATGTCGCCCCCAAGGTCGGCCGCACGCTCGGTCCGGTGTTCGACATCCTCGGTCTGACCCCCGCGCTCGAGGTCGAGGGCGCCACCGATGACCACCAGGGCGACGACATCTCGGTCGAGGCGATCGCGAAGGCGAACCCCGACTGGATCCTCGTCATGGATCGCGACGCGGTCTTCGCCGCCGAGGAGCCCGACTACGTGCAGGCTGCCCAGATCCTGGAGAACTCCGAGGCGCTGAAGGGCGTCACCGCGGTGAAGGACGCGCAGATCGTCTACATGCCCGTCGACACGTACCTGAACGAGGGCATCCAGACCTACACGACCTTCTTCAACGACTTCGCGAAGGCGCTGGAGAAGGCGAAGGCCTGACCCGCGTTTCATCACTTCGTCTCGCTGGCGTTCGCTCAGGGTCCGGACATCCGGATCCTGAGCGAGCGGAGCGAGACGAAGGACGTCGCCAACCCTCACCATGACGACCCTCACCGCACCACCGCCCGCGCGCACCACCCGCGGGCGGCTCTTCGACCCTGCACTACTGATCGGCATCCTCGTCGTCGCCGTGCTGCTCGCGCTTTCGCTGTTCACAGGCGTCTACGACCTCGGCGCCGAGGACGGCTCCGAGATGTTCGCGATCACCCGCATCCCGCGCACGATCGCGCTCGTGCTGGCCGGCGCCGCGATGGCGATGTGCGGTCTGGTGATGCAGCTGCTCACGCAGAACCGCTTCGTCGAGCCGACCACCACCGGCACCACAGAATGGGCGGGGCTCGGCCTGCTCGCCGTGATGATCCTCTGGCCGGGCGCTCCGATCCCGGTGCGGATGGCCGGGGCGGTGCTCGCCGCCTTCGTCGGCACGATGGTGTTCTTCCTCTTCCTGCGCCGGGTGTCGCTGCGCTCCTCGCTGATCGTGCCGATCGTCGGCATCATGCTCGGCGCCGTGGTGGGTGCCCTCTCGACGTTCATCGCCCTGCAGACCAACACGCTGCAGAGTCTCGGCGTCTGGTTCGCCGGCAGCTTCACCTCGGTGCTGCGCGGCCAGTACGAGCTGCTCTGGATCGTCGCCCTGGTCGGCGCCGCGGTGTTCGTCGCCGCAGACCGGTTCACGGTCGCCGGGCTCGGGCAGGAGGTCGCGACCTCGGTCGGGCTGAACCACGGCCGCATCGTGCTGCTCGGCACCGTGCTCATCGCGATCGCCACTGGCGTGGTCACGGTGGTCGTCGGCAACCTGCCGTTCCTCGGCCTGATCGTGCCGAACATCGTCTCGATGATCCGCGGCGACGACCTCCGCAGCAACCTGCCCTGGGTGTGCGTGCTGGGCATCGGCATCGTCACGCTGTGCGACCTGATCGGACGCACCGTGATCCGGCCCTTCGAGGTGCCGGTGTCGCTGATCCTCGGCGTCGTCGGCGCTGCCGTCTTCGTCGTCCTGCTCCTGAGGCAGCGTCGCCGTGCTTGAGCCCTTGAACAAGCAGAGGCCGTTCGTTCCCGAAAGACGGATGCCCGGCATCCGTGTCTCCGGCCCGCTGTCGGCTCCCGGGGCGAAGCGCCGCATGATCATCGTGCTCGCCGTCCTCGGCATCCTGTCGCTGCTGTTCTCCTTCGGGCTGCTCGCCTACGGCAACCCCATGCCGGTCGGCACCGAGGGCTTCTGGCGCATCGCCCGCCTGCGGGTGATGACGGTGGTGGTGCTGGCGATCGTCGCCGTCGCGCAGGCCACCGCGACCGTCGCGTTCCAGACCGTGACCGCGAATCGCATCATCACGCCGTCGATCATGGGCTTCGACGCGCTCTACGTCGCCGTGCAGACCACCGCCGTCTACGTGCTCGGCGTGGCCGGGGTCACCGCGCTGCGCGGCCCCTGGCAGTTCGTGCTGCAGGTGTCGATCATGGTCGGCCTGGCCGTCGCGCTCTACGGATGGCTGCTCTCGGGGCGCTACGCGAACCTGCAGATCATGCTGCTGATCGGCATCGTGATCGGGGGAGGGCTGGGTGCCGTCTCCACCTTCATGCAGCGGCTGCTCACGCCCAGCGAGTTCGACGTGCTCACTGCGCGACTCTTCGGCAGCGTCGCGAACGCCGACCCCGCGACGCTCCCGATCGCGATCCCGCTCGTGCTGCTGGCGGCATCCGGTCTCTGGGCGTCGTCGCGTCGGCTCAACGTCATGGCGCTGGGCGCGGATGCCGCGACCTCACTCGGCCTGAACCACCGGCGGATGCTGATGATCGTGCTCGCGCTCGTCGCCGTGCTCATCGCGACCTCGACCGCGCTGATCGGTCCGATGGTCTTCCTCGGCTTCCTGGTCGCGACGCTCGCGTACCAGTTCGCCGACACCTACGACCACCGCTTCGTGTTCCCTGTCGCCGTGCTCACCGCGTTCACGATCCTCACCGGCGCGTACTTCGTGATGCGCCACGTGTTCGAGGCAGCGGGCGTCGTCTCGATCATCATCGAGCTGGTCGGCGGTTCGATCTTCCTGTTCGTCATCCTCAGAAAGGGGCGCCTGTGACCGCGCTCGCCATCGCCGGGGTCCGCAAGGACTACTCCGACTCGGTCGGCATCGGACCCATCGATCTGCGCATCCCGTCCGGCGGGATCACCGCGCTGATCGGACCCAACGGCGCCGGCAAGTCGACGCTGCTCACGATGGCAGGGCGGCTGCTGGGGATGGATGCCGGAACGATCGAGGTCGCCGGGTTCGACGTCACCCGCAGCAGGTCGAAGGACCTCGCCAAGGTCGTCTCGGTGCTGCGCCAGGAGAACCACTTCATCACCCGGCTCACGGTGCGGCAGCTGGTCGGGTTCGGGCGGTTCCCGCACTCCCGCGGGCGGCTGACCGTGACGGACGAGGAAGCGATCAGCCGGGCGATCGAATTCCTCGACCTCACCGAGCTGGAGACCCGCTATCTCGACGAGCTGTCTGGCGGGCAGCGCCAGCGCGCGTACGTGGCGATGGTGCTCGCGCAGGACACCGACGTGGTGCTGCTGGATGAGCCGCTGAACAACCTCGACATGAGGCACGCGGTGCGGATGATGGCGCAGCTGCGCCGCGCCGCGGACGAGCTCGGGCGCACGATCGTGATCGTGCTGCACGACATCAACTTCGCCGGGCACTACGCCGACCGCATCTGCGCGATGCGCGACGGGCGGGTGGTCGAGTTCGGGACTCCGGCCGAGATCATGACCGACGAGGTGCTCACGCGGGTCTTCGACACCCCGGTGCAGGTGATCGAGGGGCCGCACGGGCCGCTCGCGGTCTACTACTGACGCGGAGGACGGGGCCGCGCGATCGCCCGACCCCGTCTCCCGACCCCGCTCATCCCTCGGGGATCTCCTGCACGGACCGCACCTCGATGCGGCCCTGCAGCGCCGCGGACGCCTTCGCCGTCCAGGCCAGAGCGGCCTCGTCGTCGGGCGCCTCGATCACCCAGAAGCCGCCGACGTACGAATCGGCGACGGTGAACGGCTCATCGAGCACCCGCACCTCGCCCGAGGTCGCGTCGACCGTCTTCGCCGTCGACGGCGGGTTCAGTCCGGCGGCGAACACGAGCGCGCCGGCATCCTTGAGCTCGGAGTTGAACGCGTCGACGGCGGCGAGCACCGCCTCGAGCTCGGCAGGGTCGAACTCCTGCATCGATTCCATCGTCGGTTCAGTGGCCGTGTCGTGCGGCACGGTCAGGAAGTACTGCGTCATGATCGATCCTCTCGTCGGCGGCGACCCGATGTCACCCTCTGCTCAGACGTCGAACGAGAACACCGGGGATCGACACGACCGCGAGAAAAGTTCTGATCAGACCTCTTGGCCGTGGGACTCGTCGTTCACGCCCTGGTTCCCGCCGCGGCGGGATTCCACGGCGATCAGCCAGATCAGCGAGACGAACACGGCGATCGCGATCCCGAGCCATACGTTCTGCAGGATCAGTCCGAAGATCACTCCCAGTACGAGCAGCACGACGGTGCCGCCGAGCCAGGCGAACCGGCCTCGTCGCTTGTTGTCCATGGGAGTCACCCTATCGGCGTCGACGCCTCGGCGCGGTCAGGTTCCCGTCGCATTCGGGCACGGAGCTGGACGTGGTGACTGTGCTGGATTGCAACGGGAGCGGGTGGTGTGTGCGTGCTGACGGTTCCGGTCGCATTCGGGCACAGTGTCGGGCGTGGTGACTGTGCCGGATTGCAACGGGAGTGGGTGGTGTGCGCGTGCTGGCGGTTCCGGTCGCATTCGGCACGGTATCGGGCGTGGTAACTGTGCTGGATCGCGACGGGAGCGGGGCGGATCGCGACGCTCAGCGCCGGCGGTGGTCCTCGGGGGCGAGACGCGGACCCCGGCGTGGTTCGACGATGCCGCTCGCGAGGATGAGCCGCACGGCACGCTGTCGCTGGCCAGCCCATGGGGAAAGCAGCTCGAGCATCCCGTCGTCGTCGGTGCGTGAACCGGTGAGCGCGAAGCCGACGTGATGGGCGAGGTGGTAGTCGCCGACGCTCACCGCGTCGGGGTCGCCGAGCGCGCGCTGGCGCGTCTCGGCCGAGGTCCACGCGCCGACGCCGGGCAGGCTGGTCAGCACCCGGTCGCGGGCAGGACCGTCGGATGCCCGGAGCACGGCGCGCTCGATGCTGTCGCCGCGCTCCGCGGCGCGCACGAGCGTGCGCGAGAGCGGCGGCTGCACGCCGGCGCGATGCCAGGCCCAGGAAGGGATGCCTCGCCAGCCGGCCGCGGTAGGCGGGACGAACAGCGGTCGGGGGGTCGGTCCGGGGACGCGCTCGCCGAAGTGCGAGACGAGCTGTCGCCAGGCGCCGTATGCCTGCAGGCCGGTGACCTTCTGCTCGAGGATCGAGCCCGCGAGCGCCTCGAACACGCGGTCGGTGCGGGACAGCCGCAGTCCGGGATGACGCCTGGCCGTCGCGTCGATGAGCGGATGCTGCGATGCGTCGAACCCGGTGGAGTCGTCGTCCGCCCCGCACAGTCGGGGCACGGCATCCAGAGCCTCCGCCGCGCCCGGTCCCCAGGCGGAGGCGTGCACCTCTCCGCGCATCGCGCGCAGCGCGAGGGTGGCGAGACCGGCATCCGTCCGCAGCGCGAACCAGATGACGGGACCGTCGACAGCGATCGTCGGATCCTTGTCGCCCCGCCGCAGCACGCCGACCGTGCTCATCAGGTCGAGCGGATGCCCAGGCGTGTAGACGGCTTGCACCGGCGCGCTCGCGCGCGCAGCATCCGCCGTCAGGGTCATGCGCTCACTCTACGTCCGGCACCTGACAGCGCCGGAGGTGAATGCGATCAGAAGCGGTCGGGCGAGGGGGTGCCGTGGCCGTAGCGGATCACGACGTCGGCGTGGCGGTCGAAGCGGTAGCCGACGCCGCGCACGGTGCGGACGATGTCCTCGTAGCGGCCGAGCTTGGCGCGCAGCCGGCGCACGTGCACGTCGATCGTGCGCTCACCGGGGGCGGCCTCCTCGTCGCTGGCCTGCCAGAGCGCGCCGACCAGCTCGGACCGCTCGATCGTGCGGCCCTCGCGCAGCACCAGGTACTGCAGCAGCTCGAACTCCTTGTAGGTGAACGCGGCGGACTCGCCGTCGATCAGTACGCGCTTGCGCGAGATGTCGACGACGACGCCGAGCTCCTCGTCCTTCTCCTCCTCGACGGCGGACTTGGAGCGGGCGATCGCGCCGGGCTCCTGCAGGGCGAGGCGCACGACGTCGAGGTCGCGACCTCCGGAGCCGTGCGGGGCGAGGGCGACGGTGGCGTGGGTCTCGGCGCCGGGGGCGAGCTCGGCGAGCGTGCGGCGCAGTGCGTCGACGAGCACCGGCAGGCTCACTCCGGCCTCGGCGGCCTTGATCTCATCGAGGCCGACGTAGAGCGCGAAGCCGCGCGGCGAACGGACGGAGGGCAGATCGGCAGCGGCATCCGCGGGGGAGACGATGCGGACGGGGGCGGTGACGGGACGCTCGAGAAGGGCGGTGTTCGACATGATGATGGATCCTCAAAGGGGATACGAGCCGATGGCTCTGATGCGTTGCAGAAAGACCGGGCGGAGCCGGAAAGAAAGGCACACGGGTGCGGTGCCCTGGCTCACGCTCCGCAGATGGCGGAAGAGGTGAGCGAGAGGGGTTGGTTGCGCCTTAGCAACACATTCGGCAACACATGCCAACGCGACCGGGCATCATCATCCCGGCAGTCCTGTTCGCCTCCTGGGCGGACAAAGAACTTGCGATGGTGGTCATGGGGGGATTATTGCCGATCATGACCGGTCATGTCAAAACGTGACCCGGGAACAGATTTGGTATCCCGAATCTGTAACACCCCGTCACGACTTTGCCCGTGCGGGCTTCTGCAGGATTACGGTCAAGAACACCCACTCCCCCACACCGTGTTCGAAAAGGACCGCTCATGAGACTGACGAAGAGAACCATCCTCGCCCCCGCGGCACTGCTGGTGGGCGTGCTCGCCCTCGGCGGATGCGCCGCCACCGCCGACCCCGGGCCGGATGCCGGCAAGAACGACCTCAGCTCCATGAAGGACGAGTTCTACAAGGCCACCGACCCGAGCAAGAGCCCGGCAGCGGCGAACGCCCGCACCGACACCTTCGTCAGCACCATCAGCGCGCCCGGCGGCGTCTTCCTGCCCGGCTTCTACGACAACGGCTGGGACGGCAACGCCGTGCAGCCGATCTTCGCCTCCCTGGTCGTCACCGACAAGTCCGGCGAGGCGGTCGCCGACCTCGCCGACAAGTGGGAGGTCTCGGACGACGGACTCACCTACACGTTCCACATCCGTGACGGTGCGAAGTTCAGCGACGGATCGCCGGTCACCGCCGACGACGTCGCGTTCACCCTCACCCTGCTGAACGACCCGCAGTACGCCGGAGGCACCGACTTCAGCGACATCGTGATCAAGGGCACCGAGGAGTACAAGAAGGGCTCGGCCACCTCGCTCTCGGGCCTCGATGTCGTCGACAAGCAGACCATCAAGATCACCACCGAGAAGCAGAACCCCCTCGCGCTGCGCACGCTCGGCGGCCAGGTGATCTCGAAGGCGTACTACGGCAAGGGCTATGTCAAGGGTCAGCTCGACTACCTGAAGGCGCTCTACGCCAAGCCCCTCGGCGCCGGCCCCTACGCGTTCGACAAGTACGTCGAGGGCCAGGAGATCCGCTACACCGCGAACCCGAACTACTACTCGGGCAAGCCGGCCATCGAGCACCTCATCTTCAAGGTGGTCTCGAGCGACGCCGCGCTGCAGAACTTCGAGAACGGCGACATCGACCAGGGCGGCTTCGGCAGTGACCCGGCCGTGCTGAAGGAGCTGCAGGGCCTCGGGTTCGCCAACATCCGCGCCGCCGTCGTGCCCGACATGGGCGAGATCTGGGTGAACAACAAGAAGCCCGCGCTCGCATCCACCGAAGTCCGCAAGGCGCTGTACTACGGCCTGGATCGTCAGCAGATCATCGACGCCAAGTACAAGGGCCTCGGCCAGGTCGCCGATGTGTACGCGGCGCCCACGCAGTGGTCCTTCACCGACAAGGGCGTCACGAAGTACGAGTACGACCCGAAGAAGGCGGGCAAGCTGCTCGACGAGGCGGGCTGGAAGAAGGGCTCGGACGGCGTCCGCGAGAAGGACGGCGTCAAGCTGAAGCTGTCGTACATCACCACGAAGGACGACGACCCGGTCATCCCGATCGCGGAGAGCACGTACACCAAGCTCGGCATCGACTTCGTGCCCGAGGTGCTCGACTCGAACACCGCCTTCGACCGCCTCTACAACGGCGACTACGACCTGGCCGGCTTCCGCACCAGCGGCCTGTCCGACCCCAACGACGCCGTGAGCGAGTTCGGCACCGACGACCCGGACATCAACGTCTCCGGGTATTCGAACCCCGAGGTCACCAAGCTCATCAAGGAGGGCACGTCGACCTTCGACCAGGAGAAGCGGCAGAAGATCTACGCCGAGCTCTACAAGGTGCTCAGCGAGGACCCGCCCACGATCCTGCTCGACTACCGCAAGTCGATCTCGGCGTGGAACGCCCGGATCGAGGGCGGCGCGAAGTACTCCACCGGCGCCGATGACGCCGCGCTGGCGCTCGCGCAGCTGAAGATCGCGAAGTAAAACGTAGGATGCTTCCGGGTGGGGCGTGGACCCCCGCCCGGAAGCATTCCGTGCGTCCACGCCCCCCGACACTCTGCGTGCAATGACCCGATACATACTCAAGAGATTCGCCGTGATGGCAGCGCTGCTGCTCGGCGTCTCGGTCCTCGTCTTCTGGCTCTTCACCCTCATGCCAGGCGACTACTACAGCTCGAACCGCAGCCTCACCCCGGAGAAGAAGGCCGAGCTCCGCGCCCTCGCAGGCCTCGACAAGCCCGTGATCGTGAGGTACTTCCTCTGGCTCGGCAACATGCTGCACGGCAACTTCGGCTTCTCCCTGGTCTACAAGCGACCGGTCGCCGACGTGCTCGGCCCGCTGATGTGGAACTCGTTCATCATCGCGTTCACCGCGTTCGTGCTCACCTGGATCATCGCGATCATCGCCGGCGTGCTGGCGGCGACCAGGCAGTACTCCTGGTTCGACAAGATGGTCACGATCCTGCTGTTCGCCTCGCTCTCGATCCCGTCGTTCTTCATCGGCCTGATGATGATCAAGATCTTCGCGATCGACCTGCACTGGCTGCCGGCCGGCGGGATGACGGACACCGGGAGCAATTCGACGGGGATGGCCCACGTCTTCGAGGTCATGCGGCACATGGTGCTTCCGGTGGCGATCCTCACCTTCCTCGGCGCCGGCTCCCTGACCCGCTACTTCCGCACCGGGATGCTCGAGGTGCTGCGTGCGGACTACATCCGAACCGCGCGGGCGAAGGGCCTGAAGGAGCGCTCGGTGGTGTTCTCGCACGGCCTGCGCAACGCGCTGCTGCCGGCGATCACGCTGCTCGCCTTCGAGCTGCCCGGCCTCTTCGCCGGAGCGATCATCACCGAGACGATCTTCGGCTGGCCCGGGGTCGGAAAGCTCCAGCTCGACTCCGTGTTCTCCCGGGACTACGACGTGCTGATGACCATCACCATGCTGCTCGCCCTCCTCACCGTGCTGGGCAGCTTCCTCGCGGACATCATGTACGCGGTCGCCGACCCCAGGGTCCGGCTCATCGATTCGGGGAGGGCCTCATGAGCGGCGGCGGAGAGCTCATCGTCACGCAGATCGCCGATCCCGGGATCGGCCCGGCGGCCGAGGCACCCGCGCCCGCGCCGCGGAAGAGGAACGGCAAACGCCGCGGGCTGTGGGGCGATTCCTTCGCCCGCCTGCTGCGGATGCCTGCGGCCAGCATCAGCCTCGCGGCACTGGTGTTCATGCTGCTGTTCAGCTTCGTCGGCCCGCTTCTGACCGGATACAGCGGCGACGAGATCAACCTGCGCATCGCGGACCACGAGCCGACGATGGACCACTGGCTCGGCACCGACAGCTACGGCCGCGACGTGCTGACCCGGCTCATGCTCGCGGGGCGCCTCTCGCTGACCATCGGCATCGCGTCGATGCTGCTCTCGCTGCTGATCGGCGCCGTGCTCGGCATCATCGCCGGATACTACGGCGGCCTGGTCGACTCGATCATCATGCGCGCGGCCGACCTGCTGATGGCCATTCCCGGTCTGCCCCTGCTGATCGTGATCGCGGCGGTGCTGTCCGCCAACAGCGTCGATCCCTCCACCCGGATCTACTACGTGATGCTGCTGCTCAGTCTGATCGGGTGGCCGTCCTTGGCCCGCCTCATCCGAGGGCAGGTGCTCTCGCTGCGCGAGGCGCCGTACATGCGGGCCGCCGAGGTGCTCGGCCTGAGCTCCCGATCGCGCCAGTTCCGGCACCTGCTGCCGAACGTCATGCCGCTGCTGATCGTCGTGGCCACGCTGAGTACGGCATCCGGCATCCTCAGCGAGTCCGCGCTCAGCTTCCTCGGTCTCGGCGTCATGCCGCCGAACGCGTCCTGGGGAAACATGATCAGCGCCGCGAACAACCTGATCGACTTCCAGCAGCACTGGTGGCTGTGGGTGCCGCCCGGCGTCGCCCTGCTGATCACGATCGCCGCGATCAACGTGTTCGGCGACCGGATGCGCGACGTGTTCGACCCGAGGATGAAGAAGTGAGTGACATGGGAGACCTGCTGGTCCAGGTGGAGGACCTCTCGGTCCGGTTCCCGACCGAGAACGGCCCCCGCACCGTCGTCGACGGCGTGAGCTTCGACCTGCACGCCGGAGAGGTGCTCGGCATCGTCGGTGAGTCCGGCTCGGGCAAGAGCATCACGTCGCTCTCGCTGCTGAACCTCGTCGACGAGCCCGGCGAGATCTTCTCCGGCCGGGTGCTGCTCGACGGGGAAGACGTGCTGAAGATGAAGGGCACCGCGCTGCAGAAGGTGCGGGGCTCGGAGATCGGCATGATCTTCCAGGAGCCGATGCGCTCGCTGAACCCGGTGTTCACGGTCGGCAAGCAGATGATCGAGACGATCAGGGCGCACGAGAGCGTGAGCGTGGGCGACGCGCACGACCAGTCCGTGGAGTGGCTGCGCCGTGTGGGACTGCCGAATCCGGACCGGATCATGCGTGCGTACCCGCATGAGATGTCGGGCGGGATGCTGCAGCGCGCCATGATCGCGGTGGCGCTGTGCTGCCACCCGAGAGTGCTGATCGCCGACGAGCCGACCACGGCGCTGGACGTCACCATCCAGGCGCAGATCATCGACCTGCTGCTCGATCTGCGCGACGAGACCGGCATGGCGATGCTGTTCATCACCCACGACCTGGGCGTGATCGCCGAGGTCGCCGACTCGGTGCTGGTCATGTACGGCGGCCACGTCGTCGAGCGCGGCGACGTGTTCTCGGTGTTCGAGAACCCGCAGCATCCGTACACCGACGCGCTGCTGAAGGCGCGCCCGATGCCGGGCCAGCGACTGGACCGGCTGCCCACGATCTCCGACGAGGTGCGCCGGCTGGCGCTCGCCGGAGCGGAGGTCTCGGCATGAGTGCGCCCGTGACCGACGCGCCTCTCGTCGAGGCGACCGACATCGTCAAGCACTTCGTGTCGCGCGGCGAGGGCCGGGGCGCGAAGAAGCGCACGGTCAAGGCTGTCGACGGCGTGACCCTGCGCATCCGCGAGGGCGAGATGTTCGGCCTGGTGGGGGAGTCCGGCAGCGGCAAGACCACCTTCGGACAGTCCCTGCTGCGCATGCACGAGCCGACCTCGGGGTCGGTGCGGTTCCGCGGCGAGGAGATCCTCGGCCTCGGCAAGAAGGAGCTGCGCAGGCTGCGGCCGAAGATGCAGTACGTCTTCCAGGACCCGTTCAGCGCGCTGAATCCCCGTCTGTCGATCGCCGCCGCGATCGGCGAGCCGATGCGCACGCACGGCCTGGCGACGAAGCACGACGAGCGCGACCGCGTCATCGAGGTGCTCGAGCAGTGCGGCATGGAGGAGGACGCCCTCGACCGGTATCCGCACGAGTTCTCCGGGGGCCAGCGGCAGCGCATCGTGATCGCGCGGGCGATGGCGCTGCAGCCCGAATTCGTCGTCGCCGACGAGCCCGTCTCCGCACTGGACGTCTCGGTGCAGGGGCAGATCGTGAACCTGCTGACCGACCTTCGCGACCACCAGCGCACCTCGTTCCTGTTCATCTCGCACGACCTCAGCGTGGTCGAGCACATGTGCACCAGCGTGGCGATCATGTACCGAGGGCAGATCGTCGAGCAGGGCACCCGCGACCAGATCTTCGGCGCCGCGCAGCATCCGTACACGCAGGAGCTGCTCGCGGCGGTGCCGATCGCCGATCCGCGGCAGCGCGGCAAGCGCCGTGGCCGCCGGGTGAACCGCGAGTGGGACGATCCGGATGCTCCGCGGCCGGCGCTGCGGGATGTCGGGGACGGGCACCTGGTCGCGCTCCCCGAATCCGCCTCCGGTCGTTGAGCGAGCGACGAAGGAGCGAGACGAAACGCCTTCAGCTGCCAGGGCGTCCGGCCCCGGCATCCGTTTTCGGACGTACCGTGGAACGGTGACGATCGACGCGCAGACCCAGGGCTTCCAGCTGACCGATGAGAAGGATGCCTCGCGCTATGCGCTGATGCATGACGGCACGCTGGTGAGCGTGCTGGACTACCGCGATGACGGCCGTACAGTGGCGCTGACCAGGGCCTTCACGATCCCGGCCTTCAGAGGCCGCGGGTACGCGGCGGTGGTGACCGAGGGGGCGGTGGCCGACATCGAGTCGCGCGGCGACCGCGTGATCGACCCCGTGTGCTGGTACGTCGCGGACTGGTTCGAGCTGCACCCCGAGAAGCAGGGGCTGCTGCGCCGGCGCTGACAGCTGTCGGCGAAACCCCGCTTGTGTGAGTATGGCGGGATGAGACTCGCCGAGGCACTGGCCGTCCGCTCCGATCTGCAGCGGCGCATCGAACAGCTGCGCACGCGCATCGCGGACAATGCCCGATACCAGGAGGGCGAGGAGCCGGCCGAGGACGCGGCGGCGCTGCTCGTCGAGGCGGATGCCGCCCTCGACCAGCTTCGCGACCTGATCCGGCGCATCAACGCGACGAACATTCGTGTCGTGGTCGGAGAAGGCACCATGACCGAGGCGCTCGCGGCCCGGGATGTGCTGAGGCTGCGGCATTCCCTGCTCACGGATGCCGCCGCCGCGGCATCCGGAACCGGCCAGGGGTATCTCCGGCAGATGCGCTCCGAGCTGCGGCAGTTCTCCGCTCTGCCGGTGGGGGAGCTGCGCTCTCGCGCGGACGACGTCGCGCGAGAGCTGCGCGAACTCGACAGCAGCATCCAGCAGGCGAACTGGGGGAACGACCTGGACGAGTAGAGCGGAAGTCGGTAGTCACGACGAAGCGGGCACACCCCCTTGACCGGCGGGGCAAGCCGGTCGACTCCGGGCGGAGGGCAGCCCATCGATTGCACGATGCAGCCCCGCACACCGCACCGGTGACAGCGCACAGCGCATGTCGCATCACCCCGTGCCGGTCGTCGTGACGAGGGTGGGTCAGGGGATCTTCCGCTCCTGTGCCCGGCACGCCTCGAGGGCGATGTCGGAGGCTCTCCGTACCTTGGAAGTATGCGAATCCTGCACACCTCCGACTGGCACATCGGGCGCACCTTCCACGGTCACTCCACGCTCGATGCGCTCGCCGCTGTGCTCGATGCGCTGGTGGTGCAGGTGCGCGAGAACGACGTCGATGTCGTGATCGTCGCGGGTGATGTCTTCGACTCGGCGACGCCCGCCGCTTCGGCGTACACCCTGCTCGACGACGCGCTGGTCGCTCTGCACGAGACGGGCGCGACGGTCATCGTCACGAGCGGCAACCACGACTCCGCGGCGCGGCTGGGTTTCCACTCCCGGCTGCTGCGCGAGGGCATCCACGTGCTGACCGACCCGACCGCGCTCCAGGCGCCGGTGACGGTCGCCGACGATCACGGGCCGGTCCGGTTCTTCGGCATCCCGTACCTCGAGCCGGCGATCGTGCGGCAACACTGGCCGGAGGCATCGCTGAAGAATCAGGCGCAGACCATGGCGCACGCGATGGAGCTCGTGCGTGAGGGAATCGCGCAGCATCCAGGGCGCTCGGTCGCGATCGCGCACTGCTTCGCCGCCGGCGTCGACGCCACCGCCGGGCTCGAGCGCGAGGTGCGCCAGGGCGGTCTCGACGTCGTGCCGCTGACCGTGTTCGACGGCCCCGACTACGTCGCCCTCGGCCACATCCACGGGCGCCAGCAGCTCAGCGACCGGGTGCGGTACTCGGGCGCGCCGCTGCACTACAGCTTCGGCGAACAGCACAAGGAGCGCGGCTCCTGGCTGGTCGAGCTGGATGCCGAGGGGCTGGCGTCGACGGAATGGCTGGCGCTGCCGGTGCCGCGCCGCCTGGTCACGCTGACCGGCCCGCTCGCCGAGATCCTTTCCGCCGAGAACGTCGCCGCACACGCCGACGACTGGGTGTGCGCGGTCTACACCGATCCGGTGCCGCAGCTCGAGCCCATGCGGCGGCTCCGCGAGCGGTTCCCGTTCTGCGCGCTCGTGCAGCACGCGCCGATCGGTGCCGACTTCGCCGAGGAGCGGTCCTACGCACAGCGGCTGCACGGCGCCGTCACCGACACCGAGCGCATCGAGGCCTTCCTCGAGCACGTCCGCGCCGGAGCGGGGGCGAGCGAGCGCGAGGCCGAGCTCATCCGCGAGGTGCTCGACGACCGCGTGCGTGCGGAGGCACTCGTTTGAGGCTGCATCGCCTGGAGGTCGAGGGGTTCGGCCCGTTCCGGGCACGACAGACCGTCGACTTCGACGCGTTCTCCGACGACGGCATCTTCCTGATCGGCGGGCGCACGGGGGCGGGCAAGTCATCGATCCTCGATGCCGTCTGCTTCGGTCTCTACGGTGGCGTCCCTCGGTACGGCAAGGACGGCGAGAAGCGGCTGCGCAGCGATCACAGCCAACCCGATGAACCCACCGAGGTCGTCGTCGAGTTCAGCACCGTCGCCGGGCGGTTCCGGGTCACCCGCTCGCCCGAGTACCTGCGCCCGGCGAAGCGCGGCGGCGGCCTCACGAAGCAGGCTGCCGCGGTCTCGCTCGAGGAGCGGACGGACGCCGGATGGGTGGGCCGCGCGGCCCGCGCGGTCGACGTCGGGAACGAGCTCGCCGACATCCTGCAGCTCACCCAGGAGCAGTTCCTGCAGGTGATCCTGCTCGCGCAGAACCGGTTCGCCGACTTCCTGCTCTCCGACAGCAGCAAGCGCCAGGTGCTGCTGCGCCGGCTGTTCGGCACGGAGCGCTTCGAGGACTACCAGACGCGGTTCGACGAGCGCCGCCGGGCCGCCGAGAAGGCGCTCGGCACCCGGCGCGCGACGGTCGAGGCGAGACTCGAACAGGCCGAGGGCATCGTCGTCGCGGCAGAGCTCGGCGGCGACGACGCCGAATCCGCGCAGGGCGCCGACGCCGACATGCGCATCGAGACTCTTCGCCGAGCGCTCGCACGCGGGGAGTACCGGGCCGAGCGGCTGGACGCGGAGCGCGACGACGCCGAGAATCGGCTGACCGCGGCGGATGCCGGCCTTGCCGAGACCAAGGAACTTCGTCAGGCGCAGACCGAACGCGACCGGGCACGCAAGGCGCTCGATGCGCTGGACGCGCAGAAGCCCGAGATCGCCGAGGCGGAGCAGCGCCGTGACCGGGCGCGGGCGGCAGAGGTGCTGCGCGGCGTGATCCAGGCCGCGTCGCGGGCCGAGAGGGCACATGCCGTCGCCGCCGAGGCCGAGGCCGAGGCTCGGGAGATCTGGAATGCCCACGGCGTAGACCTCATCGACGAGGGGCGTGACTCTGTTCCGGGTGCTGGGCAAGTGTCTGAGGGGCGTGACTCTGCTCAGGAACCTGGGCAAGTGTCTGAGGGGCGTGACTCTGCTCAGGAACCTGGGCGAGTGTCCGAGGGGCGTGACTCTGCTCCGGGTGCTGGGCGAGTGTCCGAGGGGCGTGACTCTGCTCCGGAGCCTGAGCGAGGAGCGCAGCGACGAGACGAAGGGCGCGACACCGATACGGACGAGTCCGCCGCGCTCCGCGCCTGGTCTTCCGCGCGCACCCGCGAGATCGGGGCGTGGCAGCGCGCTGCGGAGCTCGAACAGCAGACCCTCGAGCGCGCCGCGTCCATGGCTTCCGCCCGTCTGTCCGTCGCAGAAGCATCGGACGCCCTCGCCGCCGTCGAGCGCGAGCGCCAGGAGCTTCCCTCGCAGCTCGCCGATCTCACGGAGCGACGCGACGCGGCCCGCCGCCAGGCCGACCGCGTCGATGACCTGGCCCGAGCGAACGACGATGCGCGGCGACGTCGCACAGCTGCAGCCGATGTCGAGAAGCAGTCCGCGGCGCAGGCCGCTGCGGAACGCGCTGTTCTCGACACGAGCGCCGCGCACAGCGCCGCGCAGAACGCCCTCACCGCGCTGCGCAGGCGCCGGCTGGACGGGTACGCGGGCGAGCTGGCCACGGCACTCGTCCCCGGCGAGGAATGCGCGGTGTGCGGGTCCACCGAGCATCCGAGCCCGGCCGAGCACGCCGACCCGGTCTCCGCCGACGACATCGCCACGGCCGAGGCCGCTCGCGACGCCGCGGCCGCCGCCGAGCGAACGGCATCGGGTCAGGAGTCGACTGCGCGCGCCGCCCTCGCGGCCGTCCGCGAGCGAGCCGACGGCCGCACCGTCGAGCAGGCGGCCGCCGAGCTCGAGACCGCGACGACGGCGCTCGCCACGGCGACTGCCGCCGTCGAGCAGGCCGCTGCGCTCGAGATCGAGCTGCAGGCCGTGACGACCCGGCGCGATCAGAACGATCAGCGCCGCACTGAGGCCGAGCAGACACTCTCCGGGGCGCGGGAGCAGCTCGCCCTCGCCGAACAGGCATCGAGTCAGGCCGACACCCTCATCGCGGTGGCCAGAGGCGAGCATCCCTCGGTGGCCGCACGCATCGCCCTGGTGACCGCGCAGTCGTCCGACGCGGTCGACCTCGCCGACGCGATCGATGAGCGGGAGACCCGGGCGACCGCGGCATCCGAGGCTCTGGCCGAGCGCAGCGCGGCTCTGCAGCACTCACCGTTCGATGAGTCGACCGCGGCCGAGACCGCGCTGCTGGCACCGGCCGAACTCTCAGCCCTCGAGGAGCGGATTGCCGCGCACGCCATCGCGCTCGGCACCGAGCGACAGATCCTGCTCGACCTCGAACTGCGCATGCTGCCGGAAGATCCGCTCGACGTCGCGCCGGCCCAGCAGGCCGCGGCCGATGCCCGAGTCGCCTGGACGGCCGCAGTGGATGCCGCGAACCGCACCCGAGGCACGGTGGATCAGCTGCGCGGGCTGACCGACACTGCGGCATCCGAGCACGCGGCCGGTGCCGAGCAGCAGGCCGAGTACGACGTGCTGCGCGGCCTCGCCGACACGCTCGCCGGACGCGGCGCGAACACGCACAAGATGAATCTCGAGACGTTCGTGCTCGCGGCCGAGCTGGAGGAGATCGTCGAGGCCGCGAATCTTCGCCTGCACGACATGTCCGCCGGGCGCTACCAGCTGCGGCACTCCGACGCGCTCGCCACGCACGGCAAGGCCTCAGGACTGGGCATCGTCGTCTTCGACGCCTTCACGGGTCAGAGCAGGCCGGCGCGATCGCTGTCCGGCGGCGAGACGTTCCTGTCCTCGCTGGCACTCGCGCTCGGGCTCGCCGAGGTCGTCACGGCCAGGGCCGGCGGCATCCGGCTCGACACACTGTTCATCGACGAGGGCTTCGGTTCGCTCGACGCCGACACCCTCGAGGTCGCGATGCGCACGCTCGACGAACTGCGTCAGGGCGGCCGCACCGTCGGCGTGATCAGTCACGTCGAGGCGATGCAGGAGCAGATCCCCGCACAGCTCACGGTGCGCACTCTGCCCGACGGGCCCAGTGTGATCGACGTGCCGGTCTAGAGCGCGTACTCGTCCTTCACTCGCTCCCAGAGCTGGCTGCTGCACGCCGCGACGACCTCGTCCCAGAGCTGGGTTGCGCCGTCCTGCGCGCGGTCCGAGACCGCACGGAGCACACGGATAGGCACGCCGAACTGCTGCGCGACCCAGATGAACGAGAACGTCTCCATGTCGACGAGCACTCCGCCGAGCGAGCGGATGCGCGCCACGGCATCGGGGTCATCGACGAAGATGTCGCCCGTCGCGATCGTGTGCCCGTCATGCCCGGTCTCGACGTGCGAGGGCAGCGACACGTGCTGTCCGACGACGCCGTCGAGGTCCTGCACGTCGTGCTGGATCGCCGCGCTGACCTCGTAGACCCCCGATTCCAGGTCGTCGTCCACGGCGCCGGCGGTGCCGACCACGAGGATCTCCTCGTAGGTCGCCGCATCGAGCGCGCGGGTCAGGCCGTAGGCCGCCTTGAGCTTGCCCGGCCCGGTGACGAGACGGTCGAAACCGGGGAGTTCTGCCGGGAAGGCCTGCAGTTCGGAGGCGAGTGCGGCGACGAGGAGTTTCACGCATCCATCCTCTCAGGTACAGACTGGATGCACCCATCGGAGGAGGACGCCCGTGACCATGCAGCAGCAGATCGCCGAGGCTCTCGGAGTGAAGCCCGAGATCGACCCGCGCATCGAGATCGACGCGAGGATCGCCTTCCTCGCCGACTACCTGGCAGCGACGGGGGCGAAAGGCTTCGTGCTCGGCATCTCGGGTGGGCAGGACTCGACGCTCGCCGGCCGGCTCGCGCAGCTCGCCGTCGAAAAGGTGCGGGCGGGTGGTGGTGAGGCGTCGTTCCTCGCCGTGCGGCTGCCGTACCGTGTGCAGCACGATGCCGCCGATGCGGAGGCCGCGCTGGCGTTCATCGCAGCCGATCGCAGCGTGGAGGTCAACATCCAGAACGGCGTGGACGGTGTCGAGAAGGACATCGAGAACGCCCTCGACGCGGATATCACCGACTTCAACCGGGGCAACATCAAGGCCCGCATCCGCATGGTCACGCAGTTCGCGCTCGCCGGCCACGATCGGATGCTGGTCATCGGCACCGACCACGCTGCCGAGGCCGTCACCGGCTTCTACACGAAGTTCGGCGACGGCGCAGCAGACCTGCTGCCGCTGTCGGGTCTGACCAAGCGCCAGGGACGGGCGGTTCTCCGTGAGCTCGGCGCTCCGGAACGGCTGTACCTGAAGGTGCCGACGGCAGACCTGCTCGACGGGCAGCCCGGCCGCGCCGACGAGGACGAGCTCGGCCTGACCTACGACGAGATCGACGACTACCTCGAGCAGCGTCCGGTCTCCGACGACGTGGCGAGCCGCATCGAGGGCAAGTACCTCTCGACCCAGCACAAGCGCCACCTGCCGGTGACGCCGGACGACGAGTGGTGGCGCTGACGGTTTCCGCAGGGCGCTCCGCCGATCACGCGGACGGCAACGCGCCCGGTGTGATCCACCCGCGACGGGATGCCTCGAAACCGAGCTGGATGCGCGTGTCGACACCGGCCAGCTCCATCAGCTCGTGCACTCGGCGCTGAACCGTGCGCATCGACATGCCGAGCTGGCCGGCGACCGCCTTGTCAGTGAGGCCGTTCAGCAGCAGCCAGAGCAGTCCCGTGTCGCTCTCGTCCAGGGCCGCACCGGGGACGGCCTGCAGGGCGGGCGCCACATCGGTTCCCGACTCGTACACGGCGTCGAACAGCGCCAGCAATGCGTCCAGCAGGCCGCTCGGATGGATCAGCAGCGCGCCGATCTCGCCCGCGCGTTCCTCCGTGCCGCTCAGAGGGAGCAGCGCGAGTTCCCGGTCGGCGATCAGCATGCGTGTGGGAACGCGCTCGACGATGCGGAGGTGCTCGCCGCGGCCGACCGACTCGGCGATGTCCGCGTACACGCCTGGCCGTTGCAGCACTTCGCGTTCCAGGACGGCCTTGTACTCGACGCCCCGCCGGGCCGCGGTCGCTTCGGCCTCGGCGTTCTGCTCCGACGAGACCAGGATCACCTCGGCGCGAACGAACGCCAGCACCTGTTCGGTCGCTCCGCGCTGCAGCTGAGCGAAGCGCTGCGCGACCGCTGCGGGGCCGCTCACGACATCCAGCACATCCGTCACGGTGCGTCCGACCGAGCCGCGGTAGAGGTCGTTGAGACGGTCGAGCTCCTGCTCCGCGCGCCTCAGCTGCTCACGATGCTCGACGATCAGCGAGCCCAGCGCGAGTCCGGGGGGAGAAGCGGCGAGCTGTTCGGGAAAGGCGCTGGAGCGTGCGATCAGCCCCTTGCGCTCGAGCGTCTCCAGAGCGGCCATCACCTGGCGCGTCGACTCTTCGCCGAGGGCGGCACTGAGCTGCGCGGCATCCGCTGACGGCACCTGCACGAGTTGCCGGTAGACACGCTCGGCGAGGTCGTCAAGCCCTATCAGTTCCCACACATCGGCTCCCCTCGCGCCGCGTCAGAGCGGAGATGGCACGAATACGACGTGGCGCTAAATCGTCATTGCCATCGTCGGGTCAGTATGACATGTTTGCGACGATCACCATTTCCCCAGCTGGAGGTCCTCCCGTGCAACGTAGCCCGGCATTCCCCACCCGGCGTCGCCTGTTCGCGCTCGCCACGACTGCAGCCGTCGTCCTCGGCGTCCTGATCGCCACGCCGGCTGTGCAGGCCGCGCCCACGAACTCGGACTCCGGGGCGGTGACGAAGGAACTGGAGAAGCAACTGGCAGAAGAGGGCACGGCGCCGCTCTGGGTCGACCTTCGCGCCGAAGCGGACCTGTCCGACGCCGCGAAGACGCGCAATTGGCGCGACCGCGGCGCGACCGTCGTCGAGAAGCTCGAGAAGACCGCGGCAGACAGCCAGAGGGGCGTCATCGACGTGCTCGACGATGCCGGCGTCGATTACCGCAGCTTCTACATCTCGAACGCGGTGTACGTGCCGCGCGGCAGCGCGTCGCTGGCGGCGAAGCTCGCCGAGGTCGACGGGGTCAAGGCCGTACGAGCGGACCACGCTTTCGCAGCCCCCGAGATCGAGCCCGCTGCTCAGGCGGCTGCGGTCGCGAACGTGGAGTGGGGCATCGCCGCGATCAAGGCGGACAAGGTCTGGTCCGACTTCGGGGTGCAGGGCGAGGGCATCGTGATCGGCAGCATCGACAGCGGCGCCCAGTTCGACCACCCCGCGCTCGTCGCGCAGTACCGCGGAAACCGCGGCGACGGCACGTTCGATCACAACTACAACTGGTTCAACCCGACCAGCGCATGTTCGACCGGGGTGCCGTGCGACGACAACGGCCACGGCACGCACACGATCGGCACGATGGTCGGCGACGGCGCACCGGGCAAGAAGATCGGAGTGGCACCCGCCGCGCAGTGGATCGCCGCCAAGGGCTGCGAGGCCCGCACCTGCCCGGAGGCAGCGCTTCTCGCTTCGGCCGAGTTCATGCTCGCGCCGACCGACCTCACCGGGCACAACCCGCGTCCGGAGCTGCGCCCGCACATCGTCAACAACTCGTGGGGCGGCGACAACGGCACGGCGGTCGACTTGTGGTTCAGCGACATGATCGATGCCTGGACCGCCGCCGGCATCTTCCCGATGTTCGCCAACGGAAACGCCGGGCCTGGATGCGGCACCGCAGGCAGCCCGGGCGACAACCCGAACGGCTACAGTGCCGGCGCCTTCGACAGCACCGGGAAGATCGCCGCGTTCTCCTCACGCGGCAGCACGGAGGAGCCGGACATCAAGCCGAACATCGCGGCCCCCGGCGTCGCCATCCGCAGTGCGATCCCCGGCAGTGCGTATGGATCGATGAACGGCACCTCGATGGCATCGCCGCACGTGGCGGCGGCTGTCGCACTGATGTGGTCCGCGTCGCCTGAACTCGCGCGCAACGTGGCGGAGACGAAGAAGATCCTGGACAGCACGGCCGTCAACGTGGACGACACCAGCTGCGGCGGCACCGTCGAGGACAACTACACCTGGGGCGAGGGCAAGCTCGACGCCCTCGCCGCCGTGACCGCCTCGCCGATTCGCAACACCGGCACCATCTCCGGGGCCGTCACGAACGCCGCCGACGGCACCCCGGTTCCCGGCGCGCGCATCGTCATCGACGGACCGCTCGACCGCGACCTCGGCGTGGCGGCCGACGGCAGTTACTCGGTGCGCCTGACGGCAGGCGACTACACGGTGACCGCATCGGCCTTCGGCTACACACCGACCACCGTGAAGGTCACCGTCGCCGACGGCAAGGCTGCCGACGGGAACGTCAAGCTGGTTGCGGCGCCGATCAGCACCGTCAGCGGCACGGTCGCGGACGACTCCGGTCACGGCTGGCCGCTGTACGCGCGCATCGACATCCCCGGCATCCCCGCGGGCCCCTGGTTCACCGATCCGAAGACCGGGAAGTACTCCATCGACCTTCCCGCGGCGGAGTCGTACCGGCTCACGGTGAAACCGATCTACGCCGGCTACACCGCACCGTCGAAGGACGTGAATTTCTCCGAGACCAGGACGCAGGACCTCGGCGTGCCCATCAACGAGAGCCGGTGCGTGGCACCGGGCTACTCGGTGAACGGCCTGTTCGAGCCGTTCTCCCGCTGGGAGAAGCCGTTCGGATGGACCACGACCGATGAGACCGGCGAAGGCGGATGGTCCTTCGACGATCCCGAGCCCACGGGGAACAGGACGCCGGGCGGTGAGGGCGGATTCGCCATCCTGAACAGCCAGTTCTATCAGGCGGGCAAGCACCAGGACGCGTACCTGGTGAGCCCCGTCGTTGACCTGTCGAAGACGACGGAGCCCGAGATCGCGCTGCAGACGCAGTACATGGCGCCGTCGTTCGTGCGCTCGACTGCCACGATCCAGCTGTCGCTGGACCGTGGGAAGACCTGGGAGGACGTCTGGAGCAAGGGCAAGGGCACCGTGACTTCGGCGCTGCGCCTGCCGATCCCGCAGGCGGCGGGCCACGACGAGGTGCAGGTCCGCTTCCACTACACCGGAACTTTCGACATGTGGTGGGAGATCGACGACGTGCTGATCGGCGAGCCCGCCTGCACGACGATCGACGGCGGACTGGTCATCGGCCAGGTGTCGGACCGCAACACGGAGCGCAGCATCGGAAACGCCAGCGTGACCGTCGGGAAGAAGGCGCCTTCGTATTCATTCACCACGCCGGCTGACCCGGATGCCGGAGACGGACTCTACACGGCCTTCGTGCCCGGGAGCGGTGAGAAGTCGATCGACTACGGACACGGCGGTTACGCCGACCAGTCCGTGACCGTCGACGTCGAGAAGGACGAGGTCGCATACCGCGATGTCTCGCTGGCGGCCGGTCGGCTCGTGATCACCCCCGACCCCCTTCGGGTGAGTCAGGGCATGAACACGAAGACGGTGCAGGCGGTGACGCTCACGAACGACGGCACGGCGCCGCTGACCGTGCGTCTCGGAGCGCCGGTCGCGAAGGCGGATGCCGGGACGGCACCGTCGCGCGGCTCCGCAGCATCCGGCACGCCGAAGCCCCTCGACTTCGAGTCGCTGTCGATCGCCGGGAGATTCACCGGCGGACCGATGACGGCGAAGAGCCCGAAGGAACTCGGCATCCGCGGCGTCGCCGACGGCGACGCGCTCGCAGGTCTCGCCACAGCGGGCGAATCCGGAACCGATGCCGATGTCGCTCCCGGCGACTGGCAGACGCTCGATCGGTATCCCCTGAACATCATGGATCCCGCGCTCGGGTCGAATGACGGGACCCTGTACTCGGCGGGTGGTTTCGACGGTGCCGGCACGACGAACGCGGCCTATCGCTATGACGCGATCGACGACCACTGGTCGGCGATGCCGAGCATGGCGGTGCCGCGGCAGGCCGCGGCCGGCGGGTTCGCCGACGGGAAGTTCATCGTCGCGGCCGGGTGGGGCAAGACGCTGGAACTGGTCACCACCACCGAGCTCTTCGACCCGAAGACGGGTGCCTGGTCGACGGGCGCTCCGCTGCCCAAGCCGCTGGGCGCCCCAGGGCACGCCGTGCTGGACGGCAAGCTCTACCTGGTGGGCGGATGCTCGGTGGGCAACGGCACCCTCGGCGGAGACTGCGGTCGCGACACCGTCATGGTGTACGACCCGCAGACGGATGCCTGGGACGAGATCGCCCCTTACCCGGTCGAGGTCTCGCACGCGGTGTGCGGCGCAGTCGCCGACAAGCTGTACTGCGCGGGCGGCATGAACTCGATCTCGGGCGAGATCTTCGACGACGTCTACGCCTACGACCCGGTGTACGACCACTGGTCGGCGAGGGCGCCACTGCCGCAGGCGAAGTGGGGTGGTGAGGGCGCCGGCGCGAATGGCGAGTTCATCTATGCCGCAGGCCTCCGCGACGGCATCGACAGCGGTAAGACCACCAACGAGACGTACCACTACAACCCGGTGACGGACACCTGGCGCAGCGGAGCGAACCTCGAGTACCCGTTGTACCGCGGCGGCAGCACCTGCGGCACCTACATCGTCGGCGGCGCGGGCGTGGGCTGGCCGGGCATGGCGCGGACACAGCAGCTGCCGCGCTACCAGGACTGCGGTGCGGGTGTGCCGTCCTGGGTGACGTTGAAGGACGTCGACAAGACGCTGCAGCCGGGGGAGAGCATCTCGGTGCCGTTCACCGTCGACAGCACGGTGCTCGACCAGCCCGGACGATTCACGGCCGACCTGCCGGTGGCGCACGACACCCCGTACCGTCCCGGCGCGGTCTCGGTCGACCTCGCGGTCGTGCCTCCGAAGGATTGGGGATCGATCGCCGTCACGACGGTGCTCAAGCAGTGCACCGGCGACGTCGTCCCCGTCAAGGGCGCCTATGTCGAGGTGATCGGCAAGGATCAGCAGTTCAGTCGCAAGTCCAGTTCGACCGGGCAGGTGAGTGTCGCCATCGCTGCTCAGCCGAACGTGAAGGTCATCGCCAGCAAGGACGGTCTGGCATCTGCGGTCTCATCGGTGAAGGTGAGCCGTGGGGCCACCACGACGGTGACGGCGACCCTCACCCCGGCGGGAGGGTGCCGCTGATGACCGAGCAAAGAATCATGATCGACGACGCGAAGCGACAGGAGAAGAGAACCATGAGCGCACGTTCCGTGTCCACGGCCGTCGGAGTGGGACTGCTGACCGCGGCGCTCGCCGTGGGGGCAGGTGCCATCGCGGCACCAGCTTCCGGCGCCGGACAGGTGCTGACCGTCACCCCGTCGAAGGTCGAGGTCACTCAGACCCTCGGCGGGAGCAGCACGGTGAAGGTCACCGTGACCAACACCTCCGACAACACGAAGGAGGTCACGGTCGCCGAGGTGCCGGGTGAGCTCACGACGCAGCCGTCGGAAGCCGGGGCGAAGCCGATGACGAGGGCCACGAAGTCGCTTGCCGGGGAGAAGCCGGGACACAGGCTGTCCGCGAGCCCTGAGGCGAGGGCCTCGGCCCAGCCTCAGGAGGTGCTGCCCGCGGCAGCGCCGTGGACGACGGTCGCCGACTACCCGGTGCCGATCATGGACAATCTGGTCGACGTGTTCGAGGGGGCGGTCTACTCCGTCGCGGGCGTCTCGAACCAGGCGATGATCTCCGATGCGTACCGGATGCTGTCGGGCGAAGCGTGGGAGAAGGTCGCTCCGCTGCCGCAGGCTGTCGAGATGCCTTCGGGGGCGTTCATCGACGGCAAGCTGTATGTCACCGGTGGCTGGACGCCCGCGGGCGGGCTGAACGACAAGGTCGAGGCCTATGACCCGGTCGACGACAGCTGGAGCACCCGCGAGAGCAGCAACCCCGATCCGCTCGCGGCCGCGGCATCCGCCGTCCTCGACGGCAAGCTGTATCTGGTCGGCGGCTGCGACAACAGGCAGTGCGGTGACAACAGCGTGCAGGTATACGACCCGGCCGCGGACAGCTGGAAGGATGCGGCGGACTATCCCGAGCCGATCGCCTGGTCCTCCTGCGGTGCCATCGACGGCAAGCTGTACTGCGCCGGCGGTATGACGGACGCCGAAGGGACGCGCTCCTCGGCGTACGCCTACACGCCGGGCACGGACAGCTGGGCGAAGATCGCGGATATGCCCGCGGGGCTGTGGGCGGCGGGTTACACCGCTGCGAACGGCGAGCTGCTCATCTCGGGTGGTGAGGGCGTCGACGGCCTCACCAACGTCGGATACTCGCTCAACGCCCGCTCCGGCGTCTGGGACGCACTGCCGCCCTCGGGGTTGGTGACCCGTCGCGGGGGCAGTGCGTGCGGCTTCTACCGTGTCGGCGGATCGGTCGGGGACTTCGGCGGCGTCACGCAGGCGGAGCTGCTGCCCGGATACGACGCGTGCGGCCTGGATGTGCCGTGGATGAGCGTCGAGCCCGCGGAGTTCACCCTGCAGCCCGGTGCGAGCGCCGACCTGCAGGTCACCCTCACCTCGGAGTCGTTCGCGCAGCCCGGCACGTACACGGCGGCGCTGCGCCTGGGCACCGCCGACGGCGACGCGATCGACCCTGTGCCCGTGACCCTCACGGTCGTCGCCCCGAAGCACTGGGGTGCGCTGACCGGCAGGGTGACCAGCGCCTGTGATGCGAAGGCGACGCCGATCGGCGATGCGACGGTCGTGCTCAAGGGTGCGACGTCGACCAGGGTGCTGCGTACGGACGCCGACGGGCGGTTCACTTGGGAGCTCGCGAAGGACGAGAGTCCCGTGACCGTCGTCGTCAGCAAGGACGACTGGCGGGCGCAGTCGACCGAGGTGCGAGTGAAGCAGAACAAGTCGGTCGCCGCCGACTTCTCCCTGACCGCTTATCCCGTGTGCGCACCGTGATCGCGTGACGGGGATCCAGACCGGGGCCGGGCGGCGACGTCGTCCGGCCCCGACCATGTGCGGACCGGTGTCCGACCCTGCCGATAGCCTCGGAGCAGGCAGCAGAGAGGGGCATCCGTGCGGGTCATCAGGTCGGAGCAGAACGTCGCGACGAGGGTCGTCTGGAGTGCCAGCGACCTGAAGGCGGCCGCCGAGTGCGAGTTCGCCTGGGCGCGCGCGCTCGATGCGAAGCTCGGCCGCGTCCCGGCGGTCGAAGAGCCGGAGGACGCCACGCTGCTGCGTGCCGCGCAGCTCGGCGATGTGCACGAGCGTCGCACACTCGAGCGGTACATCTCCGATCTCGGGTTCTCCGTCGACGGCGGTTCCGGCGTGGTCGAGCTGCCCAAGGTCTCTTCCACCGATGCCGACGCGCTCGGAGCGGTCGTGGCCGACACCGAACGGACGCTGCGTTCGGAGGCATCCGTCGTGTTCCAGGCCGCGTTCGCGACCGACGAGTTCGTCGGTTTCGCCGACTTCCTGCTCCGCGACACCGATCGCCGTTGGCGAGTTCAGGACACCAAGCTCGCCCGCACCGCCAGGGTGACGGCGCTGATGCAGCTCGCGGCATACGTCGACCAGCTCGACCGCCTCGGCATCCCGCGCGCCGATGAGGTCGACCTGCTGCTCGGCGACGGCACCACGAGCATCCACCAGGTGGACGATCTGCTGCCGCTGTTCCACGTGCGCCGTGCACGGCTGCGCGCGCTCATCGCCGATCGGCGCATCGAAGAGGGCACCGAGGGAGCGCCGCTCGCATGGGGCGACGACCGCGGCGACCTGCAGATCACCGCCTGCGGCCGCTGCGCGACGTGCGAGGAGCAGGTGCTCGCGCACCGGGATCTGCTGATGGTCGCTCGGATGCGGCCGGTGCAGCGCCAGAGGCTGCGCGCCGCCGGAGTCCGCACCATCGAAGACCTCGCGAACGCGTCGGATGCCCCGGACGGAATGAACACCGACACGTTCCAGGCGCTGCGCGCCCAGGCGCGGCTGCAGCTCGATGTCGGGGACGACCCCGCCGTGCCGCCGCCGTTCGAACTGGTGTCCTCGAACGCGATCGGCCTGCTGCCGCGCCCCAGCAGAGGGGACATCTTCTTCGACTTCGAGGGCGACCCGCTCTACACCGAGCCCGTCCTCGAAGAGGGTGAGAAACCGGCGTGGGGCATCGACTACCTGTTCGGCTGGGTCGACAACGCCGAGCAGTACTCCGCGCTGTGGGCGCACACCTTCGACGACGAGCGGCATGCTCTGCTCGACTTCCTCGAGTTCGTGAAGCTGCGCAGGCAGACGCATCCCGACATGCACATCTACCACTACGCGCCCTATGAGACCTCGCACCTCTCCGCGATGGCGGCGCGGTACGGCGTCGGGGAGGCCGATGTCGACAGGCTGCTGCGCGAGGGGGTGTTCGTCGATCTCTACCCGCTCGTGCTGCGGTCGGTGCGCATCGGGTCGCGCTCGTACTCGATCAAGAAGCTCGAGCCGCTCTACATGGGCGACGAGGTGCGCACCAGCGACGTGCAGAAGGGCGACGACTCGATCGTCAAGTACGTGCAGGCGCGCGCACTGCTCGCCGACGGACAGGATGCGGAGGCTCGCGGCATCCTCGACGACCTGGCCGACTACAACCGCTACGACTGCGTCTCGACCCGGCGCCTGCGGGACTGGCTGATCGGCCTCGCGAAGCAGGAGGGCGTGCTGCCGGCCCCGCCGGATGAGCCCGAGACGCGTGCGTACGAGCCCTCGCCGCTGTCCGTCGCGCTGATGGCCGACGCGGCGGATGCTGCGGACGAGACCGAGGCGGAGGTGTATCGGGTCGCTGCGGCGGCGATCGACTACCACCCGCGCGAGACGAAGAGCTTCTGGCAGTCGCACTTCCAGCGGCTGCGCGAGCCGGTGTCGATGTGGGAGAGCACCCGCGACGTGCTGCGGGTGGATGCTGCCCGCAGCATCGTGCGCGAGGACTGGGGGCTGGGGGAGAGTGGGCGTTCACTCACCCGCCTGGTCGAACTGCGGGGCGAGGTCGCACCGGGCAGCACGATCAGTGTCGGCGGACGGCCGTTCGCGCTGTACCCGATGCCCGCGCCGTTCTTCCTCGAGGCGCCCTCGCGGGTGATCCAGGTGCCGCACGAGGTGGAGGTCGTCGAGGTGCTCGATGACGGCTACGTCATTCGCGAACGCGCCGTGCAGGGGGAGACCTGGTCCGAACTGCCGATCGCGCTCACGCCGGCGTCGCCACCGAACGTCGGCAACCAGCAGAAGGCGATCGAGGAATGGGCCGATGCCGTGCACCGCACCGCCCCGTCGTTCCCGCGCGACGCCGCGAGCGACATCCTGCGCCGGACCGTGCCCCGCACGCTCTCCGGAGCGCCGCTGCCCGCGGTCGCCGGCGACGCCGACGACCGTACGATCGACGCGATCGTACGTGGCGTCCTCGATCTCGACCGCAGTTACATCGCCGTGCAGGGCCCGCCAGGAACGGGCAAGACGTTCACCGGGTCGCAGGTGATCGCCCGGCTGGTGCGCGATCACGGCTTCAAGGTCGGCGTCGTCGCGCAGTCGCACGCGATCGTCGAGACGCTGCTCGAGCGCGTCGTGGCCGACGGGGTGCCGGCTGTGCAGGTGGCGAAGAAGCCGAAGGACGACGAGGCTGATCCGTCCTACACGGTCATCCCGAAGGACGGGATGGCTGCGTTCATCGCCGAGCATCCGGAGGGCTTCGTCGTCGGAGGCACCGCGTGGGACTTCGCCAACACCCGCCGTGTCGACCGCGGCGGGCTCGACCTGCTCGTCATCGACGAGGCCGGTCAATTCTCGCTCGCGTCGACCATCGCCGTCGCGGCCGGCGCCCAGCGCCTTCTGTTGCTCGGCGACCCTCAGCAGCTGCCGCAGGTCAGCCAGGGCACGCACCCCGAGCCGGTCGACACCTCGGCGCTGGGCTGGGTGATGGCCGGCAGGCAGGTCATCGACCCTGCGCACGGCTACTTCCTCGCGACGTCGTGGCGGATGCATCCGGCCGTCGCCGAACCGGTGTCGCGGCTGTCCTACGCCGGACAGCTCGCCTCGGCGCCCGGCACCGAGGGGCGCGTGGTCGAGGGAGTGAAGCCCGGTCTGCACATCGTGCCGGTGCGGCACCGCGGCAATGCCACGCAGTCGCCGGAGGAGGCCGACGAGGTCGTCCGCATCGTGCGCGACCTGCTCGGGCGCGCCTACACCGACGGCATGACGGACGCGGCGCCGCGGCCTCTCGAGCAGGAGGACGTCATCGTCGTCGCACCGTACAACGCGCAGAAGCAGCTGATCCACGAGTCGCTGTCCGCCGCAGGACTGGGACGCGTGGCCGTCGGCACCGTCGACAACTTCCAGGGCAAGGAGGCAGTCGTCTCGATCACCTCACTCGCCGCCTCGAGCGGAAGGGATGCGCCGCGCGGGCCGGAGTTCCTGCTGCTGCAGAACCGCCTGAACGTCGCGATCTCCCGTGCGAAGAGCGTCGCCTACCTGGTGCACTCGCCGGCCCTGCTCGACGACCTGCCCTGGACCCCCGAGGGCGTCGCCCGCCTCAGCGCCTTCGCACGCCTGGTCGGCGCCGACCACGGCTGACGCGTCTCACGACAGCTGTTCCAGCTCGTCGGCGAGATCGGGGATCGTCCGACGGGCGTCCAGCTCGATCGTCGCGCCCCGGCGCAGCAGCGGTTCCACGTCACGCGCGTTCCGCCGGATCTCGTCCTGGTCCTCAGCCGAGTGGCCGTACGGGTTGTTCGCGCGTCGAGACACCCGCTCGAGGAGCACGTCGATCGGGGCGCTCAGCAGCACGACGTGCGCGAACCGATCGTAGAACCGGCCCTGATTCTCGACCGTGCCCTGCACGATGAGGTCGTCGTGGTCTTGCAGCAGCGCGTGCATCCGCTCCTCGTCCCACAGGCCGTCGGCCGTCGTCCACCCTTCGTAGTCGGTGTCGACCGTGTGATGTCCACGGCGGGCCAGTTCGGCGAGCAGTGTCGACTTGCCGGTTCCGGACATGCCTGTGACGAGGATGCGGGCCATGGACAGTAGATTACTGAGGTGCACAGCGACGACGAGATCCTCCACGCCTCCGCCGTGTGGGTGTGGTTCCCGCGAGGGAGCGAGCAGGAGAACACCGAGCTGCAGCTCGTGCGGTACCCCGCACGGTTCGGCGGCGGCGTGCGCGCCTCGCAGGTGCGGTCCGCGTCGGATGCCGCGGCCGTCGTCGACCACGCGATCGAACGCACCCGCGCCTGGGGCGAGACGCGCCTGACGTTCTGGACGAGCCCGGCGGATCGCCCCGATCTCGAGGAGCAGCTCCGTCGTCGGGGCGCCGTCCACGACGACACCGTCACGGTGTTCGCGCGGCCGATTCCCGGCGATCCGATCGAGACACCGGCGGATGCCGCGGTCGAGGTCGTCCGCACGCTCGACCAGGTCCGTGACGTCGACCTGGTGAACGTCCCCGTCTGGGGGCAGCAGCCGCTCGATGACGACGGGCTGCAGCGGGAGCTCGCCGAGGTGACCACAGCCCTCGAAGCAGGTGAGGGCGCCCGAGTGCTGGCCCGTCTCGACGGACGGCCCGTGAGCACGGGCGGCTGCACCATCGTGGACGGCTTCGTCCGTCTGTGGGGTGCGGCGACGCGGGCCGAGTACCGCGGCCGCGGCGCCTATCGCGCCGTCCTCGCCGAGCGCCTCCGCGTCGGTGCGGAACTCGGTGCGACCACGGCGCTCGTGAAGGGGCGGGTCTCGACCTCGGCCCCGATTCTCTCCCGCGCCGGATTCACGCAGTACGGCGATGAGCGCAGCTACGTCCTGACCGTCTGATTCTCCTAGACCGGACAGGCGCGCGATGCGCGTCCCGCCTGTTGCGGATGCCGGTGTGCGGGCACCGCTCACGCTGGGACCGGGACACACCATTGCGACGCCGAGAACAGGACATTCGCTCAGGACAGGACAGATGCTCGAGAATCATCCTGTCCTCGCCGCATCCCCTGTTCCTGATGCGGACGGAACGGTCAGCGGCCGTCGAGCACCGCGCGCAACGGCGCCCACAGCGCCGCGAGTCGCGGTTCCCACGGCGGCGCCATGAGGCCGTCGCGCCAGCGGGCCTCGACCGCGTCGATCGTCAGCCACTCCGCGGCGGCGACCTCGACAGGATCCACCTCGACCGCGACATCCGAGTCCGCCGTCGCGACGTACAGGTCGATCAGCGCGTTCTCCTCGGCGAAGCGCCCGACGAACTCCAGCGATGCCGCAGGCACGGCGATACCGGTCTCCTCGTGCAGCTCGCGCGCGGCACCCTCGACACTCGTCTCGCCGGCGAGCACGCTGCCGCCCGGAAACTCCCAGTCCAGAGGGCAGTCCTTCGTCGCCGAGCGCTGGGTCAGCAGCAGCATCCCATCAGCGCGACGAACGCAGACGCTGGCGACGATGTGGAATCCGCCCGGCGGCGGCCAGCCGGGTGCCCCGCGCTCGAACGTCGCGCCGGTAGGCACTCCGTCCGCGTCGGTGACATCCCACCACTCGCCTGCAACCATGGCATCCTCCTCGCTCGCGAGACCCTGAACTCTGCACGAGACCGCGGTGTCGGACGCGGGTCTCGTGCAGAATTCAAAGTCTCGCGCGGATCTCGCGCAGATGTCGGGACCTCGCGGTGATCGTGCCACCCCGTGGTTGCGGCATCGCATCGTTCTCGAGACCCTGAACTCTGCGCGAGACCCGCGCGCGCGACGTGGGTCTCGCACCGGAATGCGGGTCTCACGTGGGGCTCACGCCGGAACGCGGACCTCGCGCCCGAACCGCGCCGCGGCCGGCCACCGCGGTGCCGGGCGCCAGCCGCCGGGGGAGCCGCGTCAGACCGTGCCGTACAGCCGGTCGCCGGCATCGCCGAGGCCGGGCACGATGTAGCCCTTCTCGTTGAGACGCTCGTCGAGCGCGCCCAGCACCAGCGTCACGTCGCGGTCGCCGACGAGCTTCTCGATCGCGGCGACGCCCTCCGGTGTGCCGAGCAGGCAGATCGCGGTGACATCCTTCGCGCCGCGGTCGAAGAGGAACTGGATCGCGGCGCCCAGCGAGCCACCTGTGGCGAGCATGGGGTCGATCGCGAAGCACTGCCGGTCGCTGAGGTCGTCAGGCAGGCGCTCGGCGTAGGTGGTCGGCTCGAAGGTCTCCTCGTCGCGCACCATGCCGAGGAATCCGACCTCGGCGGTGGGGATGAGCTTGACCAGGCCCTCGAGCATGCCGAGTCCGGCGCGCAGGATCGGCACCACGATCGGACGCGGCTCCGCGATCCGAACGCCCATGGTCTTCGTCACAGGGGTCTGGATCTCGACCGGGGTGACGTGCACGTTGCGGGTCGCCTCGTAGGCGAGCAGCGTGACGAGCTCCTCGGTCAGCTGGCGGAACACCGGCGACGGCGTGCGCGCGTCGCGCAGCACCGTGAGCTTGTGGGTGATGAGAGGGTGGTCGGCCACGTGAACGCGCATGGATACAGATTACTTTGCGGATGCCGCCGCGCGCTTCGCAGCTTTCCGCTCCCGCCACTCGGCATTGATCTTCTGCGCGTTCGCGGCGACGATCGCCGAGCCGATGAGGGCCGGCAGCGTCATCATCATGATCACGAGGGCCTGTGCGCTGTCCATGTCTCCGACGCTACGCGTCAGCCGTGAACGGCGGATCCACCCGTGGTCTGAACCCGGCGCCTCCGGCATCCTCCTGTGGACGGATGCCAGACTTGACCCGTGACCGCAGCCGACCTCCCCGCGATGGACCGCGCACTCGCGCTCGCCGCAGAGGCCGGCGCGGCCGGCGATGTGCCGGTCGGAGCCGTCGTGCTCGACAGCACGGGTGCGATCATCGGCGAGGGGCGCAATCTGCGCGAGCAGACCCACGACCCGACAGCGCACGCGGAGGTCGTGGCGCTGCGCGCCGCAGCATCCGCCACCGGCGACTGGAACCTCGAGGACTGCACGCTCGTCGTCACCCTCGAACCGTGCATCATGTGCGCGGGCGCGATCCTGCAGGCGCGCATCGGGCGCGTGGTCTTCGGCGCATGGGACGACAAGGCCGGAGCATCCGGCTCGATGTACGATCTGCTGCGCGACCGGCGCCTGCCGTATCGCGCCGAGGTCGTCGGCGGGGTGCGGGCGGATGCCGCCACCGCGCTGCTCCGAGACTTCTTCGAAGCCCGCCGCTGACAGCCGCTCCCGGGTCAGAGAGCCTCCGTCAGGGTCCGCACCAGGAAAAGGAACGACTCGGTGCGCGGGTCGAAATACCCGGGCTCATCGGGCTTGTCCGCAGGCGTGTGCGAAGCGTGCCCGACGGTCGCGATCCCCTCGCGGGCACCCACCGGGCCGCCGTCCGACTCGTAGAGGATGGCCCCGGGAACCGAGCGCGGATCGATCGGATGCTGCGACATCCGCCCGAGCGGTGCGACGCCGTCGTCCAACGACTCGGTCGCGTAGAACCGGAACACCTTCGCGTACAGGTCCGCCTCGATCGCGTCGGCGGCCTCGGCAGTGATCCCGGCCGAGGCGATCGAGAACAGGTCGTCGAGGAGGCGTCCGCCACCGCCCTCGACCAGCTCACCGGCCATCGTCGACGAGTACGAGTAGGCGACCAGGGAGATGCGCGCACCCGGCGCACGGTGCCGGATGCCGGAGAGCAGACCGGCCAGTCGCGCGGCGCCGACCGTGGCATGACCAGTGCCGAGAGCGGTCAGATGCGTGCCGGAGTCGTAGCCGAACCAGGCGATGACCGCGACCGAGTCATGCGGGAGCCCCGCGCCGTCGGCCACCTGCGACCGGATGCGGCGCGCCGTGCGCGCCCACGCCGGCAGGCTGTCCAGGTCGGTGACGATCCCGTGCGCGAGCACGACGACCAGCCGCGCGTCATCCGGGTCGCCGAAGGACACCGCGGCGCGCGGGACGGCACCGTCCAGGAACAGCGACAGCAGATGCGCGCGCGCCGCCCGGCGGAGCTCGGCCGCGACATGTCCGAGCTGTTCGCGCGCGGCGGGCGTCAGATGCTCGACGTCCGCCAGCATCCGATCGAGAAGGATGCGGCAGGCGGCATCCTTGTCCTCGGCGGGGATGCCGTTGAGGTTTCCGTACACCTCCGGTGCGGTCTCGAGCGCGACGCGCGCGGGACCTGCGTTCCAGTGTCCGGCCCTGCCGGCCGACGCGGCGCACAGTTGCGCCCAGTGCTCGGCTGCGGTCACCGGATCGATCAGGCCGACGGTCTGCGCGAGATCGGGCTGCTCGGCGAGCCGGACGGGCACGCGTGACGGGTCCTCCCGGATCAGCCGATCCAGGTCGTCGAGCAGGGGCTGCACGCCGTCAGTCCGCCGACTTCAGGACGAACGCGTCCGTGGACGGCTCAGGATCGAGCGCCGGACGGTAGATGTCCGGCTCGATGTAGATCACCCGGGCGACCGGCACGGCGGCGCGGATGCGCTTCTCGATCTCGTCGATGTCGTCGGCCGCCTCACGCACCGTCTTGTTCTGCGTGAGAGCGATCTTCGCGGCGACCATCAGCTCGTCCGGACCCAGGTAGAGGGTCTTCATGTGGATGAGCTTCTCGATCTCGGGGCCATCATTGATGGCATCCACGATCTTGTCGTAGTCGGCGTCGGTGGCGCCCTCGCCGACCAGCAGGCTCTTCGTCTCGATGCCGAGGATCAGCGCGATCAGCACCAGCAGCGTGCCGATCATGAGCGTGCCGATCGCGTCGAACACGGAGTTGCCGGTGATGACGGTGAGGCCCACGCCGAGCAGAGCGAATGTCAGACCGGTCAGCGCGCCGATGTCCTCGAGCAGTACGACCGGCAGTTCGGGCGCCTTCGCGCGACGGATGAACGAGAACCAGGACTGGCCCTTCTCGCGCACCTGATTGCTCTCGCGCATGGCGGTGCGCAGCGAGAACGACTCGAGACCGATCGAGATCACCAGCACGACGATCGGCAGCCACCACCACACCGGATCCAGGGCGTGCGGGTGGGTGATCTTGTTGACGCCCTCGTAGATCGCGAACAGGCCGCCGAGGGAGAACAGGATGATCGACACGACGAACGCGTACACGTACCGCTCTCGCCCGTAGCCGAACGGATGCGAGCGGTCGGCGGTCTTCCTGGCCTTGCGTCCGCCGAGCATGAGCAGCAGCTGGTTTCCGGAGTCGGCGATCGAGTGGATGCCCTCCGCGAGCATGGACGCCGAGCCCGAAAGCGCCCAGGCGATGAGCTTCGCGGCGGCGATGCCCATGTTCGCCAGGAACGCCGCGATGATCGCCTTGCTGCCGCCGGATGCACTCATGGCACGAGTCTACGGCGGCCGAATGCGGGAGGATGGAGGCATGACCGACTCGCTCCCATCCCTCGCATTCCTCGGCGCCGGTTCGATGGGAGGCGCGATCCTGCAGGGGGTCGTCGCCTCCGGCATCCCGACGGACGGGATCACCGCGACCAACCGCACCGCCGAGAAGGCGGAGGCGCTGGCCGCCCTGCCTGGCGTCACGAGCATCGCTCTCGCGGATCGTCCCGAGGGCAATGCGGATGCCGCGGCATCCGCCCGCATCCTGCTGGTCGGGGTGAAGCCGGCCATGGTGCCCGACCTGCTTAGCGAGATCGCGTCCTCGCTGCGCCCGGACGCGATCGTCGTGAGCCTCGCCGCCGGCGTGACGCTCGACACCTTCGCGAGCGTGCTCGGTGCCGACGCGCACGTGATCCGCTCGATGCCGAACACCCCCGCCACGGTCGGCAAGGCCGTGACCGGGCTCGCCGCGGGAGCCTCGGCGACGGACGACGATATGGCGCTCGTGCGAGCCCTGTTCGAGACCGTCGGCGCCGTGATCGAGGTGCCGGAGTCGCAGATCGACGCGCTTTCGACGATCTCGGGTTCGGGCCCCGCCTACGTCTTCCTGCTCATCGAGGAGCTCACCAGGGCCGCGATCGGCAAGGGCTTCTCCGAGGCGGACGCCCGCTTGATGGCCGAGCAGACCTTCATCGGCGCGACCGCGCTGCTCGACGCATCCGGTGAGGATCCCGCCGAGCTGCGCCGCCGCGTCACCAGCCCCAAGGGCACCACCGAGCGCGCGGTCGCCGTGCTGCAGGGCGCGCACCTCGACGAGGTGTTCGCCGCCGCGACGGATGCCGCGCTCGCGCGTGCCCGCGAGCTCGCCGCCGGCGCCTGACGCCCTTCGTCTCGCTTCGTCTCGCTTCGCTCGCTCAGGAGCCGGGGGGGCGACGCCCTTGGTCTCGCTTCGCTCGCTCAGGAGCCGGGGGGCGACGCCCTTCGTCTCGCTTCGCTCGCTCAGGAGCCGGAGGGGTGGCCGGGGACCATCTGGCGGCGCTCGCTCAGGCGCAGGGGGCAGGTATCAGCGGTCGAGGCCCGCGAAGCGCTCGATGTCGCTGTTCGTGCCCGAGACGATGATCAGGTCGTGGTTGGTCACCACGGTGTCGGCCTCCGCGTAGCGGAACGGCTTCCCGGGACTCTTCACTCCCACCACGGTGACGCTGTACTTGGTGCGCACACCGGACTCCTTCAGCTGCACGCCGCGGATGAACTTCGGCGGGTACATCTTCGCCAGGACGAAGTCGTCATCGAAGCGGATGAAGTCGAGCATGCGCCCGGAGACCAGGTGCGCGACGCGCTCGCCGGCCTCGCGCTCCGGGTAGATGACGTGGTTCGCGCCGACGCGGGCGAGGATCTTGCCGTGCGACTGCGAGACCGCCTTCGCCCAGATCTGCGGGATCTTCAGGTCGACGAGGTTCGCAGTGATGAGGACGGATGCCTCGATCAGCGAGCCCACGGCGACGACGGCGACCTGGAAGTCCTGTGCGCCGATCTGCCGCAGCGCGTCGATGTTGCGGGCGTCCGCCTGCACGGTGTGCGTGACCCGCTCCGACCACTTCTGCACCAGTTCGAGGTCGCCGTCGATCGCCAGCACCTCGCGGTCGAGCCGGTCGAGCTCGCCTGCGCAGGCCGCGCCGAAGCGTCCGAGTCCGATCACGAGCACCGGGGCGTCGCCCCGCACCATCTCAACCAACGATCGGCCTTTCGACGGGCAGCGCGTAGAGCTGCGAGCGGGATGTCGCGGCGACAGCCGCGGCGAGAGTCACTGTACCAACGCGCCCCATGAAGATGGTCGCCGCGAGGATGTACGAACCCGAGTCCGGCAGCGTCGCGGTGACGCCGGAGCTGAGCCCCACCGTGCCGAACGCGGAGATCACGTCGAAGAGCACATCGATCACGTCGTCGCCGGTGATCTGGGTGATCGCGACGGTCGACATCGCGACGATCGTCGCGCCCCAGGCGACGACGCTCAGCGCCACGCGCTGCACGTCGCTGGGGATGCGGCGGCCGAACACCTGCACCGACTGACGGCCCTTCGCCTCCGACCACACCGCGATCGCGAGCACGGCGAGCGTGGTGACCTTGATGCCGCCCGCGGTCGACGCCGATCCGCCGCCGACGAACATCAGCATGCAGGCGACCAGCATCGACGAGCCGTAGAGGTCGTTCATGTCGATGACGTTGAAGCCGCCGGATCTGGTCATGGCGGACAGGAAGAACGCCTGGACCGTCGTGTCGGCGGCATCCATCGATCCGAACGTCTTCGGGTTGCTGTGCTCCAGCAGCAGGAAGACGGCGGCGCCGACGAAGAACAGCAACACGGTGGTGACGATGGTCAGCTTCGCGTGCAGCGACCAGCGCTTGAAATGCCAGTGGTGCTTGGCGAGGGAGTAGATCACGGGGAAGCCGATGCTGCCGAGGAACACACCGGCCATCAGCAGGATCAGCACCAGGTAGTCATCCGAGAACACCGCCACGCCGCCGTCATTCGGCGCGAAGCCGGTGTTCGTGAACGACATGGCCGCGAAGTAGGGCGCCTCCCACAGCGCGGAGACGGGGTCGACCCCGGCCAGCACCAGCGCCGGATAGAGCAGCACGGCGAGGCCGATCTCGATGATGAGAGCCGAGATCGCGACGGTGGTGAGCAGCTGACCGACCTCACCGAGGCGCACGGTCTGACTCTCATTGACCGCGCCGCCGTGCGCACGGAGCGGGTTGGTGTCGCCGGCGGCCATCAGCTTGGCGCTCAGGCCCAGCTTCTTCGAGATGACCATGCCCATGAGGGATGCGAGGGTCAGCACGCCCAGCCCGCCGATGTTGACGCCGATGAAGATCACGGCGTGCCCGAACGGTGACCAGTGCGCGCTCATGTCGACCGTGGACAGGCCGGTCACGCAGATCGTCGAGACAGCCGTGAAGAGGGCGTCGCTGAGCTTGGTGACCGTGCCGTCCGCCGAGGCGATCGGCAGCGACAGCAGCGTTGTCCAGAGCAGGATCAGCAGAGCGAAGACGACGATCGCGAAGCGCGAGGGCGATGAGGTGACGAAGTGGCGGAGCTGCGATCCCAGCCAGCGCAGGGAGACACGAGAAGCGGATGCCGGCGCGCTGCTCGACATCGGACCCCCTCTCCGTCTGCGACCCGGGCGGCGATGCCCGCCGGACCTCCGTCATGGTACTCCGTGGGGCGCACCGGCCCCGGCAGGCTAGGCGAGGCCCACCCTGCGGGCTACCCTGAACACATGACGGACATCTTCGACGTGATCGCGGACGGCACGAGGCGCGACATCCTCCAGCTCCTGCTGCGCCGTGAGAACGAGGATGACGGCGGCACCAGCGTCACCGAGATCGTGAGCGAACTCGGCGTGAGCCAGCCCACGGTCTCGAAGCACCTGAAGGTCCTGCGCGACGCCGACCTGGTCACGGTCCGTGAAGACGGCCAGCGCCGGTTCTACAGCATCTCCGTCGCGCCTCTCGAGCAGGTCGATGACTGGCTGGTCCCGTTCCTGGTCGACGCGTTCGGCGATCAGGCACCGGACATCGACCTGTTGCCGCTGCCCGACGGCGCCGCGCACGCGGCCGAGGTCGTCGGCCGCGCCGCGGCATCCGCCAAGTACGCGGTCACCACCGCGCTCAAGCGGCTCGGCGCCTGACGCTCATCCGCGCCGCCGCCGGCCGAACAGCCAGGCGCCCCAGAGTGCGGCGATGGCGATGATGATGAGGCACCAGCCCACCGCCCAGACCGGCTGAGAGCCGAGCTCGGTGCCCATCAGCAGTCCGCGGATCGTCTCGATGATCGGTGTGACCGGCTGGTAGGTGGCGATCCACTGCAGCCACGACGGCATGGTGTCGACGGGCACGAACGCGCTGGACAGGTAGGGCACGAACATCAGGATGAAGCCGTATCCGCTGGCAGCCTCCGGGCTGCCGGCTGCGAGGCCGATCGCCGCATAGAGATAGGTGATCGCGAGGATGTACAGCGCGATCACTGCGGTTGCGGCGATCCACCCCGCGGCATTCGCCGTGGGGCGGAAGCCCAGCAGCAGCGCGACGCCGATGACGACCGCGGTGGCGACGAGGTTGCGCACCAGGCTGGCCACGACATGCCCGGTGAGCACGGCTCCGGCGCGCAGCGGCATGGTGCGGAACCGGTCGATGATGCCGGTGGTCATGTCGCGCGAGACGTAGGTCGCCGTGGTCGCGGCCCCGAACCCCGCGCACAGCAGGATGATGCCTGGCACGACGTAGTCGACGTAGTTCCCGTCGGACTGCAGCGCGCCTCCGAACACGAAGGTGAACAGCAGCATGAGCGTGACCGGCAGCATGATCGACATGCTCAGCGACTCTCCATCACGCAGCGATTGGGTCAGGCTGCGACGCACGAAGACGCGTTCGGCGGCGAACCCGCGGATGCGGGGACGGGGAGCTGGAAGGGCGAAGGGAGTGACGATGGCGGTCATGAGATCTCCTGGGGGATGCGGGCGTCGCTCCGCGGCGCTCCGGTCATGCTGAGGAACACGTCGTCCAGAGTCGGGCGGCGCAGGGAGACGGATGCCGCGGCATCCGCCTGGCCGAGTTGATCGAGCGCTCGCCGCAGGCCGGCGACGCTGCCGTCGGTGGGGATCTCGCGGAGCACTTCGCCATCGGCTCCGTGCAGCACGACGGTGTCGCTGCCGACCAAGCCCTTCAACTGCGCCGGCGTGCCGGTCTCGACGATGCGCCCGCCGTCCAGGATTGCGACGCGGTCGGCGAGAAGATCGGCCTCTTCGAGGTACTGCGTGGTGAGGAAGACGGTGGTGCCCGCATCCGCGAGCGTGCGGATCACGTCCCACAGCTCCAGCCTGCTGCGCGGGTCGACGCCGGTGGTGGGCTCGTCGAGGAACAGCACCTCCGGGGTGACGACGAAGCTGAGCGCGAGGTCGAGCCGCCGGCGCATGCCTCCCGAGAACGTCTTCACCGGCTTCATCGAAGCATCCGTCAGCGAGAAGCGATCGAGCAGCTCGGCCGCGCGTTCGCGCGCGGCCCGCGGGGGCAGGCCGGAGAGCCGCCCGAGCATGACGAGGTTCTCGGTGGCGGTGAGCATGTCGTCGACGGCGGCGCTCTGACCGGTGAGCGCGATGCGCCTGCGCACCTCCACCGGCTCGGATGCCACGTCATGGCCGGCCACGCGCACGCTGCCTGCCGTCGCGTCGAGCAGCGTGGTGAGCACGGAGATCGCGGTGGTCTTCCCGGCCCCGTTGGGGCCGAGGAGGGCGAACACCTCGCCCGGCGCGACTTCGAGGTCGAGGCCGTCGAGCACGGTGTGGGTTCCGAACGAGACCCGCAGGCCTCGGACGTCGATGGCGGGGTTCATCTCGGCATCCTTTCTGTATATGTCGAAAACTGTGTATGACCGTAACATACCGTTTATGACGTACACAACCATAGGATTGCGAGCATGACCGACGTCGAACCCGAAGAGCTTCCACGCGGGATCGCCCTCGCCTGGGGCGTCGCCGCGAACCCCCAGCGCGGGCCCAAACGCGAGATGAGCGTGGAGCGGATCGTCGACGCCGCGGTCGAGCTCGCCGATGCCGAGGGAATCGGCGCGGTGTCGATGGCGGCTGTCGCCGCGAAGCTCGGCTTCACGCCGATGTCGCTGTACCGCTACGTCAGTGCGAAGGACGACCTGCTGCTGCTCATGCAGGAGCAGGCGATCGGGCTTCCGCCCGAGGAGATCCGCGAGCGCGAGGGGTGGCGGGCTCGGATGCGCGCACAGTTCGAGGCCGAAGTGCTCATCTACCTGCGGCATCCGTGGATCCTGTCGCTGCCCCTCACCGGATCCCCGATCACCCCGAACAGCTCAGCGTGGCTGGACTCCGCGCTCGCCTCGCTCGGCGAGACGCCGCTGAACGGGCCTGAGCGTCTCGCCGTCGCGCTCGCCGTCACCGGGCAGGCGCGGTGGTACGGCACCGTGCTCGCGGGGTACACCGAACAGGCCCGCAGCACCGGCCTCTCGCCCGAGCAGATCACGGTTCGCGAGGCGGCGCTCTTCGACAGGGTGATCACCGATGCCGAGTTCCCCGCCCTTCGCTCCGCCATCGATGCCGGTGTGTTCATGGCCGAGGACGACCCGTTCCGATTCTCGATCGAGCGCTTCCTCGAGGGTGTCGAGGGATACGTCGCTGCACTCGACCGCGGCGAGGCGCACGCGGATGCCTTGGACTGGTTGCGCGACGACAGTCCGGAGATCGCCGGCGACAAGCGCGTCCGTGCGGCGGCCAAGAGCGTGCGCGAGGCGGAGAAGGCTCTGCGCATCGCGCGCAAGGAGGAGCGTCTGGCCCGGCGCGATGCGGCCGCGCGCATCGCGTCCAGAGCGGAGAAGTGACGCCTCCGCCGCAGCGCAAGGGGGAGGTGGCCGCTGACGGAGGCGTTCGGCGGACCGGGATCCGCCTCTGGGGGAGTGGCCGCCGGGGGGAGCGGCCTTGCTGACAAGCCTGCAGCAGTGGCCTATGCGCGCCGTGCACTGGCGGTGCGAGCGGCCTGGGAACAGGCTTGACGATCCGTGTGAACGGGTGGCGTGCCCGGTGGTCACAGCGATCACACGGGTCACAGAGGTTTACATTCGTCGCAGCGCGCCTCTAGAGTGTGCTCAACAGAGAGGGGTATGTGGGATGCCCGATGTTCCTGACGTGCGATTCCTCACAGTGGCCGAGGTGGCCGAGCTGATGAGGGTTTCGAAGATGACCGTGTACCGCATGGTGCACTCCGGTGAGCTGCCCGCGATCCGGTTCGGCCGCAGCTTCCGTGTGCCCGAGTCTGCTGTGGCCGAGGCGCTGCAGCGCCCCATCGCCGATGCCGGCTGAGGGGCGTCACAGGCATGCCTGTCGGTTTGCTAGACTCGATCGGGGCATTTTTCCATGCCCGTTCCCGGGTGTCCGCAGAGTCGACGCCCAGCCCCTGACGTAAAGAGGTTCCCGTGGGTTCTGTCATCAAGAAGCGCCGCAAGCGCATGGCGAAGAAGAAGCACCGCAAGCTGCTTCGCAAGACTCGCCACCAGCGCCGCAACAAGAAGTAAGCGGCACGACACCGAGCGCTCCTCGACCTCCGGTCGGTGGGGCGCTTCGTGTCTGCCCCGGGAAGGAAAGCCATGAAGTCGATCACCGTCGAACAGCTCGCCGCCGCAGGCGACATCCCGCTCATCGATGTGCGCGAGCCCGACGAGTTCGCCCGCGGTCACGTCCCCGGTGCTGTGAACCTGCCGATGTCCGACCTGGGAAATCGTCTGGACGAGCTTCCCGCCGAGGCGTTCCACGTCATCTGCGAGATGGGTGGCCGTTCGGCCAGCGTCGTGCAGGCGCTCGAGGCGCGCGGCTACGACGCGACGAACGTCGACGGCGGCACGGCCGAGTGGCGGGCGCAGGGCCGTCCGGTCGACCTGCCGTGACCACGCTCACGCTGATCGGCAAGCCGGACTGCCATCTCTGCGACGTCGCATCGGAGGTCGTCGACCAGGTGATCGCGGAGATGCCGGATGCCGCGGCCGAGAGCATCGAGATCATCGAGGCATCGATCCAGGACGATCCCGCCCTGTACGAGCTGTGGTGGGAGAAGATCCCCGTCGTGCTGATCGACGGCGAGTTCCATGCGCACTGGCGGGTCTCGCCCGACCGGCTGCGCACCGCACTGGAGGAGAAGATCAAGTGCTAGTACTGAGCGAACGGAGTGAGTCGAAGTGATCCGTCACGTCGTCATGTGGAAGCTCGCGAGCGAGGATGCCTCGGAGCGCGCCGAGCAGGCCGCCGAGGTGGCGCGCCGCCTGAACGTGCTGGATGGCGTCGTGCCGCAGCTTCGGGCCGTGAACGCCGGCGCGAACGCCGTGCCGATCGACTCGAACTGGGACGTGGCGCTGGTCGCCGACGTCGAGAGCACCGAGGACCTGGAGGCGTACCAGGTGCACCCGGCGCACGTGGAGGCGGCAGGCTACATCCGCTCGGTCGTGGCATCCCGCGTCGCCGTCGACTTCGAGGTCTGAAACCCAACCGTGATCGTGACTGGTCATCAGCGCTCCGAGGGCGTGGCAAGATAGGACGACCCGAAAACAGGTCCTTCTTGCGAAGAGGTCCTTCTTTACCCTTGGAGTGGACATGCAACGACGTCGTTCCGTCCTGATCGCGGCCACGGTCGCGGCCGCCGCACTCGCCCTCGCGGGCTGCGCGAGCAACCCCGGTTCCGACGGGGGCTCCGACAAGCCCGCCGCCGGCGCCGACTACGGCCTGGTGACCGCCGGCACGCTCACGGTGTGCTCGGACATCCCCTACAAGCCCTTCGAATACCCGGATGAGTCCGGCTCGGGCTACACCGGCTTCGACGTCGACATCCTCACCGCGGTCGCGAAGAAGCTCGACCTGAAGGCCGAGTTCGTCGTCACCAACTTCGACGCCCTGCAGTCCGGCACCGCGCTGCTCGCGGGCAACTGCGACATGGGCGGCTCGGCGATGACCATCACCGACGAGCGCAAGAAGAACATCGACTTCTCCGCGCCGTACTACGACTCGCTGCAGTCGCTGCTGGTGAAGACCGACTCCGGCATCAAGGGCATCGACGACCTCTCCGGCAAGAACGTTGGCGTGCAGCAGGGCACGACAGGCGAGAACTACGCGAAGGAGCACGCCAAGGGCGCCACGCTCACCCAGTTCTCCGACGACGGCGTGCTGTGGCCGGCACTGCAGGCCGGTCAGATCGACGCGATCCTGCAGGACCTGCCGGTGAACATCGAGCACGAGAAGGCCGACAAGTCCTACAAGGTGGTCGAGACCTACAACACCGACGAGCAGTACGGATTCGCCTTCGCGAAGGGACAGAAGGATGCCCTGCGCAAGGCCGTCGACGAGCAGCTGAAGGCGCTCAAGGACGACGGCGAGTACGACAAGATCTACGACAAGTACTTCAGCGCGAAGTGACGGTGGAATGATCCGCTGACATGGCACTGAAGAAGCGCACCCGTACGCGGCTGTACCACTACACGGTCTACGCGATCCTCGCCGCGATCGTCATCTGGGTGGCCTTCGCCACGGACTGGCCGACGGTCGCGAAGCAGTTCGCGAACCCCGAGGTGGCGGCGAAGCTGCTGCCCGGCATCATCACCGTCGGGCTGAAGAACACCCTGCTCTTCACGATCGAATCGTTCACCGGTGGGCTCATCCTCGCGGTGGTGCTGGCGTTGATGAAGCTCAGCAGCATCCCGCCGTTCCGGTGGATGGCCACCGTCTGGATCGAGTTCTTCCGCGGCATCCCGGCGCTGATGACGATCTTCGCCTTCGCACTCATGCTGCCGATCGCTCTGCAGGGGGTGAGGATCCCCGGCGGCTCGGTCGGCGCGGCGACGTTCGCCCTGATCGTGGTGTCCTCGGCGTACATGGCAGAGACGATCCGCGCCGGTATCCAGGCGGTGCCGAAGGGGCAGACCGAAGCGGCGCGGTCGCTGGGCATGTCGTCGATGCGGACGATGTTCTTCATCGTGCTGCCGCAGGGCTTCCGCATCATCATCCCGCCGCTGACGAACGAGTTCGTGCTGCTGCTGAAGGACACCTCGCTGTTCTTCGTCGCGGGTGCGACCCCGCTCACTTACGAGCTGACGACGTATGCCCGCAACGGCCTGTCCACCTACGCGAACGCCACGCCGCTGGTGATGGCAGCGCTGCTGTACCTGGTCGTGACGATCCCGCTCACGCGATTGACCGCATGGCTCGAGCGCCGGTTGGCGAGGGAGAGATGAGTACAGAAGCGATCGACATCCATGCCCCGGCGATCGACGTGCAGGGGCTGGTCAAGACGTTCGGCGAGAACGAGGTGCTCAAGGGCATCGACCTCACCGTGCAGGCGGGCGAGGTGGTGTGCATCATCGGCCCGTCGGGGTCGGGGAAGTCCACGCTGCTGCGCTCGGTGAACGTGCTCGAGGAGCCCACCGACGGCAAGGTCCTCATCGAGGGCATCGACATCACCGACGAGGACACCGACATCGACCGTGTGCGCCAGCGCATCGGCATGGTGTTCCAGAACTTCAACCTGTTCCCGCACATGAGTGTGCTGGGCAATCTGATGATCGCCCAGCGGCAGGTGAAGAAGCGCTCCAAGGGCGAGGCCGAGAGGATCGCGAAGGAGATGCTCGGCCGGGTCGGGCTGTCCGAGAAGGTCGACGCCTACCCGAGCCATCTCTCCGGCGGACAGCAGCAGCGCGTCGCGATCGCCCGTGCGCTGTGCATGAACCCCGACATGATGCTCTTCGATGAGCCGACCTCGGCGCTGGACCCAGAGCTGGTCGGCGACGTGCTGCAGGTGATGCGGCAGCTCGCCGACGAGGGCATGACCATGCTGGTCGTCACGCACGAGATGGGCTTCGCCCGTGAGGTCGGCTCCCGGCTGATCTTCATGGCCGACGGCCGCATCGTCGAGCAGGGCGACCCGCGCGAGGTGCTCGCGAACCCGCAGGAGCAGCGCACGAAGGACTTCCTCTCGCGCGTTCTGTGAGGCTTCTCATGAATGACGGCCGCTTTCCGAGCGGACGCCTCGGAATGCCGTCCTAGCCTGGGCCGAGCGCGAACGTGCGCGGGATCGGGGGCGGGTTCATGCTGCACTGGCTGCTCGCACTCGACATCTCCGGCGGTGCCGCGCCCTGGGCCGTGTGGGCTGTCACCGCCGCCCTGCTGGTCGGGCTGCTGGCGCGCGGGTATACCCCGCGCCGGTCGCTCCGGCTGCTCATCGCCGCAATGGCCGGCGGCAACCTCGGATTCGTGGCCTGTGCTCTCGTCGACCTGACCGACGTGCTCGGCACACCGCTCCCACCGGGGGTGAGCCTCTGGGTGGCGGGGGCGTTCGCCGCAGTCGGGCTCGGCATCGTCTCGCTTTGGGACAGCGGCGTGTGGCGCAAGACCGTCGCCGTACTCGCCATCCTCGCGGCCCTGCTCTCGGCCGCTCTCGGCGTCAATGCGGCGTTCGGGCTGGATCGCACGGCGGGTGACCTGTTCGGCCTCTCCACGCTGCAGAATGCCCGGCACTTCGCGAAGCCGCTGAGGACGGCGGTGGACAGCAGCCCACTGTACGAGTGGTGGCGCCCGCCGGCCGGCATGCCGCACAGCGGCGAGGCGCTGCTGCTGTCCGGCAACCAGCGCATCCCGTCGACTGCCGGATTCGCACCTCGTGACGCCTCGATCTACCTGCCGCCGGCCGCACTGGTCCAGGATCCGCCCGCGCTGCCGGTGATCGTGCAGATGATGGGGCTGCCCGGCAGCCCGACGCCGACGATGGTCAAAGAGGCCGGTGATCGCTTCGCCGCGAAGCATCACGGCCTGGCGCCGATCGTCATCGTTGCCGATCAGCTCGGTGCCGAACGGCAGAATCCCGGATGCGCCGATTCGAAGGCCTATGGCGGAGTCGACACGTACGTCAACGTGGACATCCCGAACTGGATCCGTACGCACCTGCGGGTGATGACCGATCACGCCGACTGGACCATCAGCGGGTACTCGAACGGGGGCGCGTGCTCGTTCCTGTACGGTGCGCAGCATCCTGACGTGTGGGGCGCGCTGGCCGACATCTCGGGGGAGGAGTATCCAGGTCAAGAGGACCCGGGGCCGGTTCTCGACACCGTCTTCGGCGGGGACGTCGCCGCGTTCAACGCGAACAAGCCCGAGAACGCGCTGCTCACGCATCCTGGGCAGTACAAGGGGCACGTCGCCGTCTTCACCGTCGGCGCGAACGACCACGTCTACTCCCGGCCCGCGCACCGGGCGACGGCGCGCGCGCAGGCGGCCGGGTTCGAGACGCATTTCTACGCCGTGCCGGATGCCGGGCACGTGGGGCCCGCGCTGTCCGGCGGCCTCGACGAGGAACTGCGCGTGCTCGCCCCGGTCTGGGGGCTGGCTCCATGATCGAGGGCGTGCTGCGGTACCTGCGCGCGCACCCGTTCTCCACGGCGCTCGGTCTGCTCATCACTCTGACGGCGGTGGTCACCGGAACGCCGTGGGGGCGGCATCCGGCCTGGCTGGCGGCCAGCCCGGAGTCGCTCGCCGCCGGCCGATGGTGGACAGTGTTCACTGCGCTGCTCGTGCCGGACTCGCTCATCGAGCTGCTGCTCACCCTGGTGCTGATCGGCACGGTGCTCGCCTACGTCGAGCAGATGCTGGGCAGTGCGCGCTCCGCGCTGTTGTTCCTCGGCACCGGGCTGGTCGGGATGCTCGGTGGCGTCGGCGTGCAGGCGGTCGCCGAGAGCCAAGGCGCGATCTGGGCGCGGGCATCCGGGCTCGTGCTGGACCCTGCGGTCGGGGTCGCCGGAGTGATCATGGCGGGGAGCGCCCTCGCGCCCGTGCTCTTCCGCCGCCGCATTCGTCTACTGGGCTTCGCTCTGCTGCTGATGTTCGCCGTCTACGGCGGCGACGCCGACAGCACGTTCCGGCTGATCGCCGCCTGCGCGGGCCTTGGCGCGGGCGCGCTGCTGGCCCGCGGCCACACGCACGCGCCCTGGTATCGCAGCTCGTACGGCGAGGTGCGCGCACTGATCGCGGCGATCGTCGCAGTGACCGGACTCGGACCGCTGATCGTGATCCTCACCGGAGTGGGCATCGGTCCGCTGTCGCCCGAGGTGGCCGGCCTGCGCGGCACCGGTGTCGACGCGATCCTCGCCCGATGCGCGGAGGACCCCTCCAACCACTGTGTCGCGGGGATCGGATTCAGCCTGTGGGGGTTTCTGATGAGCCTGGTTCCGGTGGTGCTCAGCCTGGTCGCAGCGCTGGGGCTGGTGGCGGGCCGTCGGGCGGCGTGGCTGCTCGCCCTCGCCGTCAACCTGCTGACCGGCATGCTCATCGTCGTCAGCATCGGGGCCGACGACCTGCGGCATCCGGCCGAGATCGTGGCGATCGACCGTGCGTTCCCCGGATTCGCAGTGGTCGCGCTGGTCGTGCCGGCCGCGATGTGCGTCGTGCTGATCATCACCCGCCGTCGGTTCGACGTGCGAGTCGGACGCCGCGAGGCGGCGCGGTTCGCACTCGTCGTGCTCGCGATGCTCGTCATGCTCGCGGCTGTCTCCGCGCTGATCGTGGCGTTCTCCGGCGGTGACGCGGGGTACGCGCTTCTCGACGCGGTGCGACGGTTCCTCCCCGCCGGCTTCGTGCACGGCCGCTCGGCGGTGCGCCTCGGGCCCGCGACCGGTGTGATCCGGCACGCCGCGGGCCCGGTGTTCTGGGCGGTCTTCGTGGCGGCCATGCTGCGGATGCTGCGCGCCCCCGCCGCCGACACCGCCGCAGACGATGGCGAGCGGTATCGGGCTCTGCTGCGCGAGGGCGGTGATGACGGACCCGCCGACACGATGGGCTTCATCGGCACCTGGGCCGGTAACCGACACTGGTTCACCGCCGACGGCCGAGGCGCCGTCGCCTATCGAGTGATCTCCGGCATCGCGCTGGTGGTGGGCGATCCCGCCGGGGCGGGACGAGAGGCGACGCTGCGCGACTTCGCCGACTTCTGCGATCGTCGTGGCTGGATGCCGGTGCTGTACGGCGTGCACGATGAGACGGTGACCATCGTGCGGAGACTCGGCTGGTCGCACCTGCCGGTGGGGGAGGAGACCGTCGTGCCGCTGGAGCGCTTCGCTCTGGAGGGCAGTGCGTGGGCGAAGGTGCGGCAGCCCTACCGCCGGGGAGCCCGCGATGGGCTGCGCGCCGAGTGGGCTCGATGGCAGGATCTGTCGCCGCTGCTCACCGCCCGCCTGGATGCCCTGAGCGAGCAGTGGATCGCAGAGAAGGCGCTGCCCGAAATGGGGCTCACCCTGGGTGGGGTCGACGAGCTGAAGGATCCGGATGTCGCCCTCATGCTCGCGATCGGCCCGGACGGTGGCCTTCAGGCGGTGACCAGCTGGCTGCCGGTGTGGCAGGGCGGCGACCTGATCGGCTGGACACTGGACTTCATGCGCAGAGCGGATGCTGCGATGCCGGGCGTCATGGAGTTCGTGATCGCGTCGGCAGCGCTTCGGATGCAGGATGAGGGGCTGCGCATCATGAGCCTGTCCGGCGCGCCGCTGGCACGGGCGGGGGATGCACGGGACGACACGATGTCGCGGCTGCTGGACTGGCTGGGGCGTGTGCTCGAGCCGGCCTACGGATTCCGCTCGCTGCTGGCGTTCAAGAGCAAGTTCCACCCGGACTATCGCCGGCTGCACATGGCGTATCCAGATCCGAGCAGGCTTCCGGCAATCGGCGTGGCCGTCGCGCGGGCATATCTGCCGCACGTCACGGCTGCGGAGTATCTCGGGCTCGTTCGCACGCTTCGGCGGTGATCGGAAACCAGGATCGGGCCGAACGGCGTGACATTCCGCCGACATCGCACTCTTTACAGTTATGGGGACTCAATCGCGGGGTCGCGTTCTGGGGAGCGCGACCGGGGGATCGTCGAACTCGGCGAGAGGTGCGACGCGGCGTGCAGCCGTGGTCGAACCGCACGTCCTGCAGCGCAACGGAGCGATGGAGCTGCTCCGCGAGCGGGGAGGTCTGCACGTCGTGCACGGCGCAGACTCGCTCGCCGGGCTGCTGGCGTGGATGCGCGATCGGAGCGAGCGTCACTGGCCGCACCTGCTCGTCGCCGAACTGCTGCCGATCGATCCCGCCGGAGGCGACCTGCGCGCGCTCGCGGCACTGCGGCGAGCGGGCATGCGCGTGCTGCTGCTGTCTTCGCTCTCCTCGCGGCATGAGGCGCGCGCGGTGCGCGAGGCCGGGGTGGACGGCATCGTGTCCAAGACGGACAGCGAGGACGTGCTGATCACCGCGGCGCTGCAGGTGCTCGTCGGGAAGCAGGTCATCACCGACACAGCGGAGGCCGCGCTCAGGGACGAATCGCGCATCCCGAGGCTGTCGGCACAGGAGACGCGACTCCTGTCCCTGTATGTGGACGGATGGAGCATCTCCGCTGCCGCGGAGGAACTCGGCGTTCGACCGGACACCGCACGGAAGTACCTGTCTCGGATCAAGCAGAAGTACTCCGCGGTCGGAGTGGAGGCGCACACCAAGGTGGACCTGGTCAGGCTCGCCTGGCGTGATGGACTCGCCGACCCGGAGCCGAAATCGACAGGGCCGTAGTCCGGGTGCTCCTCGAGGCGTGACGCGGGACCGGCGGAATGACCCACGCCGTGGGTCAGGATCGCCGGCGGGCTCGGCGTGATGCTCGACGCCCGCCGATGATGGTGGCGGCTCTCACGCCATGGCGCACCCGACTGGGCGGGTACGCCGCACCATCACGATTCTGGGGAGGATCAGCATGGAGTCTTCTGCGTCTCTGGGGGACCGAGGATCAACAGCAGGAACGACACGGCGGACCGTGTTGAAAGGCGCGGCGTGGAGCATTCCGGTCATCGCCGCGGCAACGGCGGTGCCGCTCGCCGCGGCGTCCGACGTGGGCGTGGTCATCACATCCGGTGGCAACGCGTGCAAGCTGCCCGGCGGCTCGTGCAAGGACAAGGGCTGGACCAAGGGCTATCTGCAGCCGCTGACGATCGACAACCCGACCGGGCAGGCGATCGTCGTCACGATTCCGTCCACCGTGACGCTGGCGCTGAACGGTGTCGACGTGACCTTCACGGTCAGCCCGTCGACGTTCACCGTCCCCGCCGGTGGCAACCAGCGGGTGGTGCTGAACATCGTCGACCAGAAGAACAGCCCGACGGCGAGCATCAGCGGATCCATCCCGTGGTCGCACGCCGACGGCGGGTCAGGAGTCGTCGCCATCAGTACAGCCGCAACGCCACCGTGCGAGAACTGCACGGCGTGATCCTGCTGGACAGCGGACAGACGAGGGGGCGGGATGCTGAGCATCCCGCCCCCTCTGGGTACTGATCTCTCAGCCGTCGACTTCGACGACCTCGGCTTCAGCGGCGTTGCGTCGCACCGAATCGATGCCGTTCATGGCACTCGCCTTCGACGAGTAGCCCTGGCCGGTGGCGATGACCTCGCCATTGCCGGCCTTCAGACGAAAACGCCAATCGCCGCTCTTGTCCGTGTAGAGCTCGAACTTACCTGCCATAGGGCAACCCCTCTCGTTCGGGTCCGAGGGATGATCCCCTCAACGACGAACGTAGACCCGAAAGCGTCCGGAGGGAAGCACCGGGTTCCGTTCAGCGCGGGACGCGGTACTTGAACCCGACGTGCGAGCCGACGTAGCCGAGGCGTTCGTAGAACCGGTGGGCGTCGGTGCGCGCGGCATCCGAGGTGAGCTGGATCAGTGCCGCGCCGAGAGCCGGCGCTGCGGCGTCCGAGACCCAGCGCATCGCGGCGGAGCCGATGCCGGAGGAGCGCAGCGTGCTGCTCACCCGCACCGCCTCGACCAGCAGGCGCTTCGCGCCCTGCCGGGCCATCCCCGGGATCAGGGTGAGCTGCAGGGTGCCGACGAGAGCTCCATCGAGGTCGACGACGAGCAGGTCGTTCGACGGGGCGGCGAGGATCTCGACCAGTGCTGCCGCGTAGGCGGGACGGTCGGCATCGGATGCCTGATCGCCGCGTGAGGCGCTGATCGGATCATCAGCGAGCAGGGCGATGATCGCATCCGCGTCGTCCGGCGTCGCGCGCCGAAGCACGGCCGCGCCGGCGCGGGAGTCGAACGGGTGCGGCAGGGGGAGGGCGTCGAGCATGGATCCAGTCTCTCAGCCGGAGACGCCGAGACCCCGCGACGTCGGGCGTCGCGGGGTCTCGGCGAAAGGCGTCAGAGCTGGGCCGGAGCACCCTCCGACTCGTCCTCCGGGACGAAGTCGACGCCGGCCTCGGCGCGCTGCTCGGGCGTGATGGTGCCCGGCGCCTCGGTGAGCGGGTCGAAGCCGTTGCCCGACTTCGGGAACGCGATCACCTCGCGGATCGAGTCGGTCTTGGTCAGATGCTGCAGCACGCGGTCCATGCCCAGCGCGATGCCACCGTGCGGCGGGGCGCCGAACTTGAACGCGTCGAGCAAGAAGCCGAACTTCTCCTGCGCCTGCTCCTCGCTGATGCCCATGACCTTGAAGACGCGCTTCTGGATGTCCTCGCGGTGGATGCGGATCGAGCCGCCGCCGAGTTCGGAGCCGTTGCACACGATGTCGTACGCGTAGGCCAGGGCAGAGCCGGGGTCGGTGTCGAAGGTGTCCTCGAACTCCGGCTTCGGGCCGGTGAACGCGTGGTGCACAGCAGTCCAGGCGCCTGCGCCCACGGCCACATCGCCGGATGCGACGGCATCGGCGGCGGGCTCGAACATCGGGGCATCCATCACCCAGGTGAAGGCGAACACGTCGGGGTCGAGCAGGCCGAGGCGGCGGCCGATCTCGACGCGTGCGGCGCCGAGCAGCGCGCGGCTGTCCTTGGTCGAGCCAGCGGCGAAGAAGGCGCAGTCACCGGGCTTCGCGCCGACGAGCTGGGCGAGTCCCTCCTGCTCCGACTCGGACAGGTTCTTGGCGACGGGACCGCCGAGCGTGCCGTCCTCGTTGAACAGGACGTACGCGAGGCCGCGGGCGCCGCGCTGCTTCGCCCAGTCCTGCCAGGCATCGAGCTGCTTGCGGGGCTGCGAGGCGCCGCCGGGCATGAGCACAGCGCCGACGTACTCGGACTGGAACACGCGGAACGGGGTCTCCGCGAAGTAGGGCGTCGCCTCGACGATCGGCAGTCCGAAGCGCAGATCGGGCTTGTCGGAGCCGTACAGGGCCATCGCGTCGGCGTAGGTCATCCGCGGCAGCGGGGTCTGCACCTCGACGCCGATGGTCGCCCACATCGCCTTGATGACGGACTCCATCATCTCGATGACGTCCTCCTGGTCGACGAAGCTCATCTCGATGTCGAGCTGCGTGAACTCCGGCTGACGGTCGGCACGGAAGTCCTCATCGCGGTAGCAGCGCGCGATCTGGTAGTACTTCTCGATGCCGCCCACCATGAGCAGCTGCTTGAACAGCTGCGGCGACTGCGGCAGCGCGTACCAGCTGCCGGGGTGCAGACGGGCCGGAACCAGGAAGTCGCGGGCGCCCTCCGGGGTGGAACGGGTCAGCGTCGGGGTCTCGACCTCGAGGAAGTCGCGCTCGTGCAGCACGTCGCGGACCGCCTTGTACACCTGCGAGCGCAGACGCATCGCGGCGGCCGGCTCGGGACGGCGCAGGTCGAGGTAGCGATGCTTGAGGCGCACCTCCTCGCCGACGGGGTCGCCGCCCTCGAGGCCGGTCGAGACCTGGAACGGCAGCGGAGCCGACTCGTTCAGCACCTTGACATCGGTGGCCACGACCTCGATCTCGCCCGAGGGCAGGTTCGGGTTCGCGTTGCCCTCCGGGCGCTGCGACACCTGACCGGTGACCTTCAGCACGAACTCGCTGCGCAGCGGGTGCGCGATCTCCTCGTCGCGGATGACGACCTGCGCGATGCCCGAGGCATCCCGCAGATCGATGAATGCGACTCCTCCGTGATCACGACGACGATCGACCCAACCCGTGAGGGTGACGGTCTGACCGATGTGCTCGGCTCGCAGTGAGCCTGCCGTGTGTGTGCGAAGCACGGAGAATTCCTCCTGATAGGGGACGGGATATCAGCCCAGTTTACGTGGCCGGTCTGGATAGACTCGCCCCATGATCCACGCAGCCGATGTGACCGACGCCGTCGACAGCCTTTGGGGCAGCCTGTTCGGCGGAGCCACCGGGTTCGTCATGCTCGCCGTCTACGTGCTCGTCGTCGTCGGGCTGTGGAAGGTCTTCACGAAGGCCGGGTACCCGGGCATCCTCGCGATCATCCCGATCGTGAACACGATCTTCATCGTGAAGATCGCCGGATTCTCGGGGTGGATGACGCTGCTCTACCTGATCCCGATCGTCAACATCGTCTTCGCGATCATCGTGGCGATCAAGCTCGGCGCCAACTTCGGCAAGGGCGGCGCCTTCTCGTTCTTCCTGCTCTGGCTGTTCCCCTTCATCGGGTACCTCATCCTCGGTTTCGGCGGGGCGAAGTACAGCAGGGCCTGAGCAGTGCCGGCATCCCGACTGCACCTCGTCCGTCACGGCGAGGTGTACAACCCCGACCATGTGCTCTACGGCAGGCTGCCGGACTACCACCTCAGCGAGGCGGGGCGCGGGATGGCGCAGGCCGCCGCCGACCATGTCGCAGCCCTCGGCCGCCCGGTGACCGCCTTGCGCTGCTCGCCGCTGGAGCGCACACAGGAATCGGCCGCGCCGTTCGCGGCGGCCTTCGGACTGACCCCCGTGCTCGAAGAGCGCATCATCGAGCCCTGGAACTTCTTCGAGGGCAGGCGGATGCGCAAGGCGCTGCGCAACCCGCTGAACTGGTGGCAGCTGCGCAACCCGAACACGCCCAGCTGGGGCGAGCCCTACGAGTCGATCGCCGATCGCATGGTCGCCGCGATGGACGACGCGTGGGATGCCGCGGACGAGGGCGATGTCGTCTTCGTGTCGCACCAGGCGCCGATCTGGATCACGCACCGACGCGTCGCCGGGCTGAAGCTGCGTCACGACCCGCGCACCCGGCGCTGCGCGCTGTCCAGCGTGACGAGCTTCGAGCGCCACGGCGACGTGTGGCGCGAAGTGGACTACGCCGAGCCCGCGGCCGCGGGGATCGACCTCGGGGCGGTCTGAGAGCCCGAGGCGAGCGCTCGGTGCGTCATCCGGCCAACAGGGACTGCACGACTCCGACCGCGGCGAACTGACCGGCCGCAGCCGGGGCGACGGCGCGGCTCCGTCAAACGTCTAGCGAGCTCTCGCGAGACTCAAGGCCCTGAGCACGTAGGTCCACCGGTGTGTGGCTGGCATGGATATGACTACGCGAGATGACATGGCCAGCCATACGCCGAACGGTGTCCTTTAAACGTGTAGGACCGGGGATTCACGGCCCCGTTGCGGGAAGCTCGGGGCTCTTCGACGCGAGAATCGCGATCTGAGTTCGGTCCCGGAGTCCAAGCTTGCGCAGCACGCTCGAAACTTGATTCTTGATCGTTCCTTCTGAGGTGAAGAGAAATAGCCCGATCTCTCGGTTCGAGTGACCCAGCGCGATGAGGCGCACGACCTGGCGCTCCCGGTCGGTGAGGCGATCCCATTCAACGGCGGGACCAGGTGTCTGGCCAAGAGGGTTTCCGGCGAGGTAGCGCTCGATGAGTCTCTCGATCGGTACGCTCCCCAACACTTTCTTCCCTGCGTGGACTCTGATTATGGCGTCGACGACTTCTCCCGGGTCGGCATCCTTGAGCAGATAGCCGTCAACGCCGGCGCGGATTGCTCCGAAAAGGTACTCGTCCGCATCAAATGTGGTCAGCACAATCGTCCTCAAATGTTGGTGTGCGGCTCTAAGCTGGGTCACCAACTCAATGCCATCCATTCGTGGCATCTTTGCGTCAATCAGGACGACATCAGGGTTTGTTCGCCCGATCGTCTCGAGTCCATCCACTCCGTCTTGGGCTTCACCGACAACCTCGATGTCGTTCTCGATCGCCAGCATCGTACGGAGCCCATGTCGGAAGAGGTGTTGGTCGTCGATGATTACCACTCGAATCGGCTGCGTGATACCGCTCATGGCATCGGGACCGGCAGTCGGAGCAGCACGATGTAGCCAGTCTTGTCGCCATTGACGTCGATCTCCGGCCTCGCAAGGAATTCGCCGCCAGCACTATCTGCGCGTTGTTCGAGCGATTTCAGACCAAACCCGGAGGCAGCTTCCAAAAGCCCAGTTCGACCATCATCGTGGGCCACAAGTTCCACCGCATCATCCAGAAAGGTGAGCACGAAATTGATGTGCTTCGCACCGGAGTGCTTGAGGGTGTTGGTGAGCGACTCCTGGATCGTTCGATATAGAACGAGTTGTGCCCCAGTGTCCAACTCGCGCTCCTCGCCGACGACTTCGAAAGACACCTCAATGCCAAGGCCGGCTATCGATCTGGCGAAGTTCTCGAGCAACTCGCTAGTGAGTCCTCCAGTCGGGACCATCGGATGGAGCACTCGGACCCACCTCCGGACATCGGCGAGGGCCTCCGCAGCGATTCCCTTCGCGTTCTTCACCTCGTCCCAGGCTAGCTGTTCGGAGCGATCGCGGAGTCGCTCGGCGTTCTCAAGGTCGATCTTGATGATCGTGAGAAGGTGTCCAAGGGAGTCGTGCATGTCGCGAGCAATCCTCGCCCGCTCTTCAGCGGCGGCAAGAGACTTCACTTTGGTGCTGAGGTGGAGGGCTTCGGCTCGTCTGACCCGAGCTTCGTTGACCGCGTACGCCATCGCTGTCACGAAGAGTCCCACGCCAACGATGTTGAAGCCGACTCGGATACCTGACTCGATCGACCCCCCGAACACGACAACGGAACTGGTCGCGACAAGCACTGTGGTGACCAGGACGGCTGCCAAGGCGCTGCGTACGCCGAAGACGAACGCAATGTTGGCGAATGCGAGCCAAGGCAATAGAAAGTGCTCCCCATTCGAACCCGTGAGCCCCAGAGCAAATGCAGATACGAGGAAGATTGGTGAGAGAAGTTTCCTGGGCGTAGGCGCGGATCTGTCCCAGGGGAGCAGGAACCAGAGCACGACAACAACTACGATGTTGGCGCCGTAGCTAGCGACTGCTGTGACTGAACCAGCTTGTATTGCCTCCAAGGTCAGGAAGCCAAGAACCTGAACTAAGGCGACCCAGAAGGCGGCGGACAGCAACGTTGGCCGTCGAGTGTCCTGACCCGCCATCTTCAAGCCCCTCACGCTCACCGTGCCCTGGACAGTGTAGACCGGCCCTGTTCGCGGACGCGCGCCCAGTTGCGCAAGACGTCGATTCAGTGCCTTTGGTCATCGACGGAATGACTTTAGTGTGATGCGCCTCCTTGCGCGGAACGGAATGGTGATGTGAGGTCGCCGCGATCGCAACCGTCGGGGGCGAACTCAGAACGTTGAGACCAGCGGGGAGCACAAGAGTGGACAAGTGGGAGTACACGGCATTCTGTTCTACGGCGTCTGCGTTTTACACTGACCGCTCCTCAACAACGAAGCGAAAGCGTTTCAGCGAGATCGTGGCTCCATCGGATTGGCAGGTTATCTCTACGGATGCCTGGGAGACTTGGATCGCGCCGGGGGCTCCCGTGAGGACTCATGGGTGGAAGATTCATGTTGGAACGACTACCGGAAACATGTCCAGAACGCTGGATGCTGTGGTCGCGGCATGTGTCGATGAACACACGACGTTCAAGTTCGTTCCGACGATCCACGAGTACGTCAATCGGAACTCCAAGGGCGCTGATCGGAGTGGCAGCGGGAAGTTCGCCACCATCTACCCGACTGATGACCGTCAACTGACCCGACTTGCGCGGCGCCTTGCACGGGTGCTTGACGGGCTCCCGAGCCCGTACATCCTTAGCGACGTCAGGTTCCGACGCGGGCCGGTCTACTTCCGTTACGGGGGTTTCATCAAGATCACTGTGCGAGACGAATCCGGCGGGGACATCGCGTCAATACCCGACCGACTTGGTGTGCTGAAGCCGGACGAGCGCAGCCCGCAGTTTGTCCTCCCGGTGGATGGCCGACGTGCTCCCCGTGTCGTTCGCGACGCGATCGCGCAGTACGAACTCACGGAGGAAACGCCCCTCGATGAGTATGACGGTTTGACCCCGTTACACTTCTCCAACAGTGGCGGCGTCTATGAAGCGCATCGCGACGGGATAGCTGCTTCCACGACAACCCTGTTGAAGGAGGCACGGCCTCACGCGGGACTCGATCGCCGAGGGCGTGACGCCGTGGAACGTCTCAAGATCGAGGCTGACGCCCTCCGCCTCCTCGAGGGAACTGGGTTGACGCCCCGTGTGCTCAACCAGTTCAAGGCCTGGGAGCACGAATTCTTGGAGACGGAGTTTCTGCCCGGGATTTCCTCAAGAGAGTGGGCGACCACGAACTACCCCTTTGCTGTCGGTGGCGAACGCCCAATCACTCATCAGCGATACCTCGACGCCGCGATCCACGTGATTCGAAACATGGTCAACGCGATGGAAGTCATTCACCAGCGCGGGATCGCGATCGGTGACGTGCACCCGGGCAACATCCTCGTCGACGATGACCTCAATGTGCGCTTCATCGACCTCGAGGACAGCCGAGGGCTCGACGACGACGTAGCGGCTTCGATGTACGCGATTGGATATGCGCCACCTGTGGGGTTCACGCCAAGGCAATCCGACTGGTTCGCGCTTTCTCGCACTGCGGCATCGTTGTTCGACATCTCAGGTGCCTTGGAGATCCTGGCCCCGGCACACTGGGAAACCATGATGACCCGGATTCGCGGGAATTTCGGAGCCGAAGCTGTTGAGCTGATACAGGCCATCACCTCCAGGTTTCCGAGGATGAATCCGGAGACTCAGCTCGACTTCCGTCCCAACGTGTCGGTTGTACCGTTCTCGAGCGAATCATCTCCCGGACAACCCCTCGGCGCCTCGCTCCTCGCCGGCATCAGGAAGGCAAGACGATCGGTTCTCGGGGTCGTGTACCCAGGCGACCCTACGATTTTCAGTGGATCTGGTCGATGGAACACGCTGACGGGTATCGCCGGTGTTCGTCTGGCCCGACGCTATGGGGATCTAGCGGCGGAACCTTCAGACACTGCTTTCTTGCGTGCACTTGTGGAAAGTGGAGCGACGAGCCCCCACCTTGGGCTCTTCAGTGGTGAGGCGGGTCTCCTGACGCACTTTGAGAGCTCTGAGGACACCCACGACCTCGCGGATCGAGTTCGGCAGCATCTAACCCAGAGCTTTCGACAAGAGCGCAGAAGCGATCTGTGTGACGGGCTCGCCGGAATCGGGCTGGGGTTACTGGGGCATGGCTTGACCAGCCGCCGCGATGACGCGGTAGAAGTGGCGCACGAGATCGGTGAGCTACTGGCCGCTCGTTTGGTGCGCAGCCGAGCCCAGTGGGCTATCGATGTCCTCACCGAACGGCCTGGTCTGTTCCACGGGCACTCCGGCGTTGCCATCCTGTTCATAGCCCTCGCGCGGAGCGGGATCGGGACACCTGACTCCTACTTGGTTGCGGCATACGAGTGCATCTCAAGGGACCTCGAGCACGTTTCTCCCTACATGGACGGGATGCTCGGTGTGAAGGACGGTAATCGGCTGCTCCCGTATCTCGCATGGGGGAGTTCAGGCATCCTCGTCGCGATCGAGCTCCTCCGCCGCTCGCCCGAATACCAGGACGCATTCGAGGACTACAGGCCGGGCCTCGTCCGAGCATGCTCCAGCGACACTTACGCGTACTCTGGCTTGCTTTTCGGTCGCGCTGGGCAGATAGCTGCTCTTTCGGTCTCGCTCGACCCGGCTAATGCCGCCGAAGCCAGCCGCCAAATCGCGTTGCTCCCCGATGAGCTGCTCACCTGGGAGCATGAGGTTTTCGCAGCGGGTGAGAACTATCTGCGCCTTTCCACAGATTATCGCTCAGGCAACGCCGGAGTTGTCTTGGCTCTAGTCGCGGCAGCTGGGGCTCCATTTGCCTGGATGCCTCTTTCCGACCCGGATGAGATGTTCCAAATCGTGGCGCACTCCGGGGGTCGCGCCACCCTTGTCGGAGGGAGGTGAAATGATGCGTACTGTTCTCAACCTGCAGAGCCGTGCCGGTGTGCAGACGAGCTCCACTCGCGGAAGCAACTGGAGCTGGGCCGGCTGCTCCGCGGAGAGCACCATCAGCGCCTGGGACTGCCACTGATATCCATCGGTTGCCGCCGGGACGAGCGTTACCCGGCGGCAACCACCCCAGTTCAACGGAGGGAGCCAGACTTGGTTGAATACGTCGTGACCAGCAAAGGCCTAGAGGTGAGCTTCCCGCTGCCGGGGGCAAGTGAGGACGTCCCCGTGCTGCGCGGGGTGTCTCTCTCCGTCTCAGCAGGCGAGATGGTGGCCATCGTCGGCCCGTCTGGGGCGGGTAAATCGACACTGCTTTACGCGTTGGCGAGCCTCCTCACTTCGACTCGAGGTTCGGTGTCGTTCCAGGGTCAAGAGCTCGGTGCCCTATCGGCGGGGCAACTCGCACGTCTCCGCCGAGACAAGATGGGTTTCATATTCCAGTCGTACAACCTGCTCCCATACCTCACTGCCTTGGAAAACGTGGCTGTGCCGCTGAATCTGCGGCATAGGCGGGGGGCAGCTTCGACCGCGGCGGAGGTATTGTCGGACATTGGACTTGCTGATCATCTCCATCACCTGCCCACTCAGCTCTCGGGCGGTCAACAGCAGCGCGTTGCGATCGCGCGCGTCCTGGCATGCGGACCGGAGGTTGTCTTCGCTGACGAACCGACGGGCGCGCTCGACACTGGCGCCGGCGACACGGTAATGACGCTCCTTCGCCGACAAACCGATCTGGGCGGCGGGTGCGTTCTCGTCACGCACGATCCGGACCGCGCAAGTGCGGCCGACCGAGTAGTAGTCCTTCGTGACGGGGTCGTTCTTCAAGAGCTGGAGCAGCCTGATCGTGGCGCCATCGCTGATGCCATGTCGGGCCGCCCGGGGGGAACGAAGCTGACGGGAAATCATTCGAACGACTCGGAAGCGTGACGATGCTCCGGGCCGCACTCAAAGACCTCCTCTTCCACCGTTCGGTGTGGATCGGCCTCGCGGTGGCGGCGCTGATCTCGGCAGCCGCCGTCTCCTTGTCGCTCTACCTTGGTGACTCATTGAACGCCACACCTGGTGCGGAGTCGCTTACATCATTCGTCGGGCTGCCGCTGGTCATGTCGATGATCGCGGTCGCGCTCGTGGTTCGCTCCATTGCCGGTCTTTCTGCCAAGGCTCTCCAGAAGAACTTGGCACTGTGGCGGATCATCGGGCTGGCAGTTTCGCCGCTGAGGATTCTGCTCCTGGCGCAGATCATCATCGTCACTGTGCTCTTCGCTGCGATCGGCTCCGTGGTCGGCGTCGCACTGTGCCCCCCGTATGTACGAGTCGTCTGGCTTCAATCGGGTGCGAGCGGCGAACCTGTTGTCGTTGCACAGCTGGGAAGCGCAGTCCTCGCCGTTGTGCTCGTGACCTGCGCCGCGATCATTGGGGCTGCGTCGGCCGTAGTCCGGTCAACCCAAGGCTCCTTGGTGGCACGTCTGCGTGACCTTGACGAGCCGTCTCCATCGCGAGGCACGCTCATACGTTGGCTTCTGCTGGGGGCAGGAGCCATCGTGGTGTCACTGATCGTGAACGGAATGATGAGCGTGCAGAGCCTGTCCATCCTCCCGATCCTCGGAATGTTCGTCGGCTTCCCTCTCATCATCGCCTTCGCGGTCACCGCCTCAACAGTGTTCCCGCAGCTCATTCGATTGATAACTGCGGCGGTACCCATCCGTGAGAGCGCGGTGTGGCTGCTCGCTCGCCGCTCAGCGATCTCGCGGACCACGACCGATACGTCGGCCGTCCTGTCCGTGTTTGTCGCGGCCGCAATCGTTGGGACTCTCTTTGGAGGACTGCTCAGCTACGATGCCGCGCTGACCCATGCGACAAAGATCGAGAGCGGCGGTATCAACAATCTTTCGATACTGTCGGTGGTCGGTCCGCCGCTCATCGTGGCTGTGGCAGGATCCTCCGTTGCGATTTTCATGTCCGATGTGGATCGCCACAAGGATGTCGTGTCGGCCCGTTTGATCGGCACGTCACGGGCTCAGCTTCTGGCGGTCAGCTTCTGGGAAGCGCTGATCTATGTCGTCGTGGCGATCGGAACAGGTGTGACGGTGTCGCTCATAGTCGGGCTTGCGACCGCACTCGCCGCTCAGCGACAAGGGGTGCAGATCCCGCTCCAGATCGGATGGGCGCAGCTTGCCCTGGTCGCCGGCATCTCGATGGTCGTGGTGTTCGCGTCAACGGCGATACCTACTGCAGTGTCTGCACGGGGGAAGTCGCTCATCACGATGAATCGAGAAGGGTAGCCGCCTGATGTGGGCCGACGCCTTTCGACTACTCTTCCGCAAACGCGGGCTGGTCGTTGTCGTGCTTTCGCTGAGCATTGCGAAAACAGCGGTCGCCCTGACTCAGCCATTCCTCGCACAGGGCATCGTTTCCAAGATCCAAGCGGAACATTCATTGGAGCTACTCCCGTTTCTGCTTGTGGCGGCGTTGCTGCTCACAACGGTTCTCGGGGCGGCGGAGTCGTATGTCCTTCAGCGCGCCGGCGAGGACATCGTGTGCCAGATACGCGATCAGATTTCCATGGCGACGCTGAATCTCCCCTTCGCGGTCTTGGACAGGCGACGCAGAGGTGATCTTGTCTCGCTCGTTGGTACCGACCTCACTCAGCTCCGAAACATGGTGGTCGATGGTCCGCTTCGAGCGGTCGGCGACTCCCTGATGCTTATCGGCGTCGTGGTCTGCATGGCGGTCGTCGATTGGAGACTCTTCGGGGTCTCGCTGATCGCCATACTGTGCAGCCTCGCCGCTATTGCGCTCCTTTCTCGCACCATTCGATCTGCGAGTCTTCGCTATCAGGCCGCGATCGGAGGGCTGACATCCGATTTCCTCCGAGTCCTCGGAGGGCTCCGGACGATTCGTGCCGCCGGCGCCACAAAACGTGAGCTCACCCGCATCGGAGATCGGTCGAACGATGTCCGGCAGGCTGGGTATGCGATGGCTCGCGTGCAAGCCATCGTAACTCCGCTGAGCGGGCTCGTGATACAGGTGGCGCTGCTCGTCGTGCTAGCGATCGGGGGCATTGGAGTGGCGACCAACAGCATGACGATCTCGGCGCTTGTGGCCTTCTTGATGCTTCTCATGATGACGTTCTCACCAGTTGGTCAGTTGATGACGTCGATCGCGAACCTCAGCAAGTCCGTAGGAATCCTCGACAGGATCGGCCAGCTCTTGGGGAAGAACGCCCACACGATCCTTCCCGGTAGTCCGCTACATGACGGAGCGTCCGCCCCAGACCCCGGAGCCAAGCGAACTGCACTCGATCCGGCATCGGACCCCGCTGTAGAGTTCCGCAGGGTCTCCTTCAGCCATCTCGTTGAGGACGGACTTGGAGGGGAGGCTCGTAGCTCGACAGGTTTGCATGACGTGTCGTTCTCTGTGCCGCGCGGTAGTTTCACGGGGGTCGTCGGGCCATCGGGGGCTGGCAAGTCCACGATTCTTGACCTCATCGAGGGCTTCTACGAAGTTGAGGCAGGCACGATTACGGTGCTTGGCTCAGCGCGGTTGGACCGTAATGCGGACGAACTCCGCCGCCACATTGCGTACGTGGAACAGAGCGCGCCGATCTTTCACGGCAGCGTTCGCGACAATCTTCGCATCGCCAACCCGCAGGTCACTGATGCAGAATGCCTGACTGCGCTAGATCTCGTGCGGCTGACCGGAGCGCTATCAGGCGCAGCCTCTCCACTCGATGTCGAGGTCGGTGAGGAAGGCCTGATGCTAAGCGGCGGGGAGCAGCAACGGCTCGCGTTTGCGAGAGTCCTCGTTTCAGATGCGTCCCTTGTTCTCCTGGACGAGGCCACTTCCAACCTGGATGCGATCAATGAGGCCAACCTTCACGGCATACTTCGCACTCGTCTTGCGACGAAGACACTGATGGTAGTCGCTCATCGCATCGCGTCGATCATGGACGCGGATCAGGTCATCGTCGTCGACGAGGGCATGGTTACTGACATCGGTGATCACTCGAGCTTGATCCGTTCGAGTGCTCGATACCAAGCTCTGTGCATGGAACAAGGTCTTCTCCGCGATCATCAACGCGCAACCTAAGGGAGTATTTCGACCCCCAAGACCACGTAGAACCAATTGATGAAGAGGCTCTCACTAGGAGGAGGCGCCCCGCGAGCGAACCGACGGCTCGACGCTGCTAGAGGGAAGCACGGTCTAGGCCCAATAGGCAGGTCTTCGGCGATTGCTCATCTGCGTCATCGGCGCCGAGTCTGTCTCGCCTGTGAGCAGCAGCCTCACCGGGCGTGACGCCTGTGAACTGCAGCCTGATGGGGCGGGCCGAGCCGCCTCAGAGTGAGACGTCGAGCTCTGCTTGAACCACGACCGGGACGTGATGTCGCAGCCGTGGGTCGAGGTTGTTGTCGAGTATCGACGTTCTTTGCTTCTCCACGCGACACGTGTCCAATTGCAGGGTGGCGGACACGACAATTAGATGCGGGCGAACGTCGTCGGGGCATGTGCCTAGAGGGGCCAGCCAGTGTTGCGTCGTCTCGAACATTCGCTGTGCGGTTGACCCGGCCAGTTCCGGGCTCACCCATACGTCGAGTACTCGACGGGGACCTGGACTACCGATGCGCAGACGCCACGAGACTGGTCGGTGCCCCAACAGATGTTCCAAAGCCGTCGTTGTCAACACTGCCGGTGGATCGAATCGTGAGACATCTGGTTCGTCGACGTCGCGGTCGATCTCGATGCGATCGTAGTTTCGAGGTTGTCGACGGTGCGGACCCATCAGGAGGCGCCGGTGCAGCCATCGTTCGTAGTCGAGGAGCACACGCTCCGCCTGAGCTACCGTGTCGAACATCAGCTTTCCCCATCCGCCCTCACGGACGCGCAAGGGCATCTCGTCCCTCGCCGATCGTCGACGCGCGTCATCGAGATCGAGAGCGACGTGCCACAGGGAACGAGCCTGAAACTCATCGCTACGCGACGCGACAAGAGCTTGACGGTAGACCGCTTTCAACGTTGCGGACAGTCGCTTCGTGCGGAGATACTCGAGAGCGCCTGACTCATAGGGTCGCCTCACGTACCGTTCCAATTCGCTCAGCGCGTCGCGGAGAAAGGTCGTGTAAATCATCGAACGGATAGCGCGACGATCGACGAGACGTCGCTGGACGTATCCGCCGAAGAACGCAATCGTCCCACCGAGCAGTGCCCCGAAAACCACCGGGGTAATCGCTTCAATCGTCATGCGGACGACCGTACTCGCGGGATCCGACGTCACGGGCTTGTGGTCTGCCGAGCGGGTGACGGGCGGCGGACTTAGCTCAGTCGTCTGGATTGCACGATCTCGACGAAGAGAGACGCGGCACCTCGCCCGACCTCTGTGTAGGCACTCGTGAGTTGAATGCCCAATGGAACCGGGTGCTCACGCAGGCCATACGTCCGTACGCCCCCGGCCACTTCTCAGCCCAAAAGAGAGCATGGTGGGCGCCGACAATCGCATCACGCTGCGGCGCTCCGCTCGAACTCACGCGATGGTGCTCATCGGCCTCGTGGGGGTCGTTCCGCGACGGCTATCTTTGTACTGGCATGACCCAGCATGTGCGCGTCATCGCTCTCGGAGATCTGGCGCCTTCTTCTTTCCGGAGAGACTGTGCTCCCCAGTTGACGCCTCATAGACACGAGCGCAGATCTGCAATTATCGAAAGGTCCGGGGGGATCATGTGGAACTGGTGGACGGCGAAGAAGGCGTCAAGAATTGTGCAGGGCGTGGGTTCAGATTCTGCGAGCGAGCGCGTAAGCGCTGGAGAAGTGGAAACGGAGTACTCCGCATACGTGTCGCGGATTCGCAAGGCCATCATGCGCAGCGTGTGGATTGCTGTCACCGGGATCGCGATGATCTACCTCGTCGCATGGTTGTCGCAGCTCAGCGCAGAGGCGCGGTCTTTGAATGGCGATCCGGCGGGAGGATCGTTCTTCCTCGCACCGTTGCCGGCCACGATGATGCTGGCGGGATTCAGCTTGCTGGCAGCGGTCGCAATCGGGCTCCAACTCGCGGTACGCACTCCGTCGACAGCGGAGTCAGTGCCAGCGACAGCTATTGCTCGGCGACGTTTCCTGTGTGAGTTCGCGCGGATCATCGTTGTGGCATCCTTCGCCTTGGCCGCCTACACCGCTGTTCCGGCAGTCGTGGCGGCACTAGATGTCTTCGATCTGCTGCGACTTTTCGGCCCGACGATCTGCGCTACTTTGGTGGCGCTGATCGCGGCAGATGCGGGCGTGGCCGCCGACCCGGACTTTGCGCCGGTGGAGATCAGCCGAGTGTCGCGAGCTCGATACGCTGCGCTTCTGCTGGCGGGCATGCGAACGGTTGGCCGCGTAGGAACGGATCTTCCGCGCAAGTCGATTGCCTTACAGGCGGTTGTCCTGTTCGCGGTACCGACCGCGCTCGGCCTCGCGTCATCAATTGCAATCGACAACGCAACGCCATGGCAGCGCGCGCTACTGGTAGTGCTCGCGGTCGTCACTGCTGTGGTGGTGTATGCGGTCTCTGTTCGGCTGTATCTCGGCGTCGTGACTCGGGACTGGACAGGCGTCGCGTTCATCATTTGCGCGACAGCGGTGTTCGGTGTGCTCGGGTGGTCGATGATCGCCAGCGCCATGCTGAATCGCAGTTCGGACGCTCGCACGTTGGCGCCGGTCGCCGAGACGCTGCTGTGGGCTGTGGTGTACCTCGCCGTGCCGGCTTTCCTCGCAGCGTGGGCGCTCGCATCCGATCGTGATGAGCGACCTCGGCTTCTCGGTATCCTGGTCGGCTGGACGCTGACGAGGCGCTTCCGGAAGCGCCATGAGGGCATCGAGCAGTCGAATCGTCCCGAGCTGAATCGTCTGGCCGCGATAGCGCCATGGATCAGCCCGCTTGTTCCCTTTGGCCTGTTGCTTGCAATCATTGCGAAACAACAGATTCGGCGCGCTGAGAGGCCGCCGGCACGCGCACCCCAACGGGGGAGAAGCCAGGCGAACGCTGCGATCATCCTCACGGTGCTGTTCGTCGTAGTTTTCATCGCCGGGTTGATCGTCATCGCCGCGATGGACCTCCCGGAGTGGAACACTTTCGTTTGGGGAAACTGAGCCGACATGACACGGAGAGGAGGCGAGTGACGGATAAGGCATTGAACGGGCGCTACGGGGCGGAGAACAGCGGTCAATTGGGGACGGATATCCTGCTGGTCTCGCCGGAATGAGTTTGAGGTTCCCCAATGTCTTCTCCCGCTTGCAGGTTCCCCGATTCGTTCCCGTGATTACCGACCTTCTACATTCACGGGTATTAGCCGGCGAACGATGACGTTCGAATGAATGCGGTGAGGAGGAAGGTTGCTCAAGATGGAGCAAGGACGCAGGAAGGCGTTAGCGGTTAGCCGTCACCGTCACGGACTTCTGCAAGTGCGGTACATGTTGCCACGGAGGTGTTGCGGTGGACCGAATACTGGAGTCGCTCGGTCTAATCCAAGTTGAGGATCTCCAGGCGAAGCCATTGGCTTCCAGCGCTTGTCGCGATCCCGCTCACGTGGTCGGTCATCTCCTCCTCATCGACTCCGATTCATGCGTCGAGTCTCCGCCGATGCACGGGGCGGACGGCTTTGGCGACACCAAGTCTGTCTCTGCGGCAAAGGCGAGGTTGTCTCCTCGGTCGAGTTTGATGCGTGCGGGATGGAGACGATTGCGACTACTGCCAGCCGGGGAAATCCCATGGCCAAGGCACGCCGAAGACCACCACTGCAAGACCCGAGCCGAGCGCGAAGAGCGCTGCGACGGCGAGGAGCATCGAAACGCTCAGGCACCACGAAGCGGAACGTGCTGCCGATGATTCCCAGGATCTCAAGCCGCCTGTTGTCCCGATCTTCGCCGCGGTCGGCCAGCCGAAGGAAGCGAACATCGCGAGGGCGAGAGAGACAACTGTGAGGAGCGCGCCGATGCCCAGGAGCCAGGCCACATTGAACTTCTCTTGGGCGCTGAGGACCTGGATTGTCTCTGGCCCGATAGCTACGGGGACGACGAGCGCGAGAAAACTGCCAAGACCCACGCCATTGCGCCAGTTCGTTGCGGCTTGCCTAATGATCGGGAGTTGCTTACGTGCAATGACAGCAAGGTCTTCTGCTTCATTGATCTCGACTTGGGTCGCTGGCCTACCTCCGCCTGCTTTCCACTTGGTCATTTTACTCCAGTGGCAACCCAAGAGCGCCCGCAGCCGACCTCGCCGGCCGGGCGTCCGTCATGACGCTCAGTGCAGCTGCACCTCACGGTCACGTCTATCGATCTGCGGGAAATACCCTGCCCAGTAGGCGCATCAGGGCTTGCGGGGAGAAGGCGAAGGGGCTTCTCGATCAGGACCTTGCCTCGGCAGTAAGGACAATGACCTGCTATCCGCGCTGTTTTTGTGAGTTTTCCGATGATCGCGAACGCATTGCTGTCAAGAATGTCCTGATCGCACGAATCCGCGGTTGCTTCACCGTCTGCCCAGCCTAGATCTCGATGCTTCTTGGTCATCGGTCGGAACTTCCACGGGTTCGGGCGCGGTCGCGCAGGCGTGCCTGAGCTTCGGCGTACAGGTCGATGTCGAGACGGTCATGATCCCGAATCTCGACAGCAACCGCGAACGCCTGTTCTTTATACTGGTTCTTCTGAGGTCTCGTCCAGCGACTGTGCTCGTGTGTAATCACCACGAAGTAGTCGTCGTCGTTCGGATCCCACCCACCGTTAGCGCTGTAGAAGCTACGTCGCATCAGCGTGTCGCTCAGAAAGGTTGTCTTGGGTGGCACCAAGGCACGTCCACCAATCGGATCAAAGAAGACCTGGCTCGGATCCTCGTCGCGCTCTTTCCTTGTGGGTTGCTTGGCGAATGCGGCCTGGATTGCGGGCAGATCCTCTCGTTGGACGAAGGTGAACTCCATGTTCCCCGCGATATAGTCCTTGCGGCTCCGGCGGACGGGCGGATCGAATGCGAGTGCAATGGAAATCTCCCGGGCAGAGTGGCCGCGAGCGAACAGTTCTGGAATCGGGATTTCGAGAACAGCGTGGCTGTTGGTCGCCATTGTTCCCTCGAACGTGAAGATAACTCGTGTCCCGGAGCTTTCGAGCACGTCAGCGCCTGATGGCACACCGTAGGTTGATGAGAGGAAAGAGGGCTTCGGGTCGTTCTTTCGATGTTTGCGCGCGCCGCTGAGGGCAAGGAGGGCGCGGAGGAGGTTGGCGCTTGCGTCGGGGTAGCGGGAGGCGATCTTCGCGAGCTCATGGGCAACCCGTGGGGCTGCGAGGCTCGTCCCGGTCGCGGACCCGAATAGTCGCCCGTTCACTGGAGGGATCAACGTCGTCACGGCAAGTTCGGCCGCGTCAGTGACGAGATTCTCTGTTGCTGTGTCGATTGCCCAGTTCCCGCCGTTCGCCGCGAACTCCGGCTTCTGGCGACCTGCGGCCCTGGATCCTCGAACGGGGCCGGAACGGGCGTACGGAGCGTGTGAGCCTGCCTTCGCGACTGCTATCGCATGAGGATTGCGTGCTCGATCCACGGCATCGTCTTCGGCGATTGCCGTGGTTGTGACCGACAACGCTGCTGTGCCGGGAGCTGCAACCCGTGAGGTGTCGTCGACGAGGAAGTCGGGGTACCTCCTCAGGTCACTTACATGAGTGTGCTCGATGTTGCCGGCGCTCGTAACGATCACCATTCCGTATTCTCGAGCCTTTGCATCAATGAGCGCTGAGAGGTCTGAGGTGAGCGGGCCGGAGTCGGCATACGACTCGCCCAAGGCGAGCACGACGATGCGTACCTGGTGCTCGGCCAGCCAGTCCAGCGCTGCCGCGAACTGTGCGGAAGGATCACCGTGCACTTGGGTCTCGAGACGCTCATTCGCCTGAGCAACTCGTGCGACATACAGCGGGAAGGGCTGACCATCGAACTCCGAGTCGAGCAGGTCACGGACATCGCCCCAGGCCGCAACGCTGGCGACTTCGGTGCCGTGGCGCGTGTGATCACCCAACGTCACATCGTCTGGAAAAGACCGCTGCTCGATGATGACGTTGTGAAGCCACGGGTTCGCATCAACGACCAGATCGTCAATAATGCCAATTGCCTCGCCTTCGGGCAAAAGCACATCCGATGGCATCACAAGCTTTTGTAGTGTCTCTTGCGTGACCCGAACTGCGAGAGGGCCACGAAGCTTTTCGACGAGCTGGTGCTCAGCGAGATCCTCGATCGCAATAGAGTCGACGACTGCGTGGACTTTAAGCCTGTCCGGGTCCCTACTGTCGTGCGCGAGCGTGCGAACGAGCGGGTTTCGCTCTGAATGCATGTCGAGTAGATCGACAATCCTGGCGACGCGCGCTGTGCCCCGCGATACGTCGGAACTCCGTTCCAAGGAGGTAGGCCACACGGAGATGTCTATCTCCACAAGCTCATCGCCCTCGGGGAAACGCAGGCCAGGGGCAAGTCGATCATCTCTGCCGTAGAGGTCGATCCCGTCAACCTTCGCTAGCTCGTCCTTCAGCGTCTTCGTAATGTCATCGAGTGAATCGTCGGGCTTCGAATACCGGCCGATGAGCTTGACGAGGGCGGACCTCGCATCTTGATCCGTCAACGCGAAATAGCGCTTGTCGTCTGTGACCGCAAGCGGAACCAGTCCAAGACCTTTGAACGCGGTATTGTCGAACGGCTGCGTTCCGGTGAACTTCAACACGATCTCACCGACGCTCGACTCGGACTCTTCTGCGTCTACAAGATCCCCGTTCGCATCCAGCGCGGGGAAGACCCTGGAGGATTCTAGACCTTCAAGGATCCCGCGAAGGGTAGTGGCCCTTAGTCCGCGATTCGGGCGGGGTGCGTCGGGATCATAGTTGCTGTTGACACGCTTGCTGTTCATCGCGTCGAGATGCGTGAGCTTGAGGTGATCGGCCACGGACCAACCATATCGATCGCCTTGACCCAACCAGCGGAATTCGGGCTATGTGTCGGTTAGCCCCAAGGGCGGCTTGTGACCTCATTGGCCGCGAACTCTAGGTCAGCCGCAACGATCTGAGATCTGTCATCAAGGAGCGCGTGTCTCTTTGCGGAATCCGCAAAGAATTCCGTCGCTGCATGGGGGAGACCGGCAAGCCGCGCTACGTACGGTGCTGCATGCTCCCAGCCGTTCCCGAGCAGACGGCGGGTGAGCAGCTCAGACACCTGACGTTCTGTGGGTAGGCCAAGTTCGACGATCGAATCGAACCGGCGCCACATCGCTGGATCGAGGATTTGCGAATGATTGGTCGCCGCGACGATCAAGGACGGACCGGAATACGCATCGATCTGCTGCAGTACAGCGTTGACGACTCGCCGGAGCTCCCCATGATCAGCGGCATCTTCGCGCATCTTGCCGAGGCTGTCGAACTCGTCGAGGAACAGGACGTACGCGCCGGTGGACACGAAGGTGAACAGGTTCGACAGATTCGTGGCCGTCTCGCCGAGGTAGCTGGAGATGAGACCTTCGACCCGTGCCGTCACGAGTGGACGATTGAGTTCGTGCGCGATTGCGGCAGCCGCAGAGGTCTTGCCGCATCCTGGAGGCCCCGAAAGGAGGATCCGATTGCGCCTGGGGAGACCCGCCCGATCCAGTTCTGGCCAGTGGCGAACTTCCTTGACGATCCGGTCCAGGCTGTCGCGCACGTTTTCGGCGAGGACGAGATCCGACAAATAGCGGTCCGACTGCGACACGCGTGCGAGTGGGAGTGAGCTGTCCCGATCGATGGGCGGTTCCGGCATCGGGGTAACGTCGTGCGATCCAACCCCAGCATTGGCGGCAAGTACGGTGCGAAGCTCGCGTGCAAGTACCGTGTGCCGCTTGGCCTCTTCCTCTTGGATGATCGCCTGGGCTGCGCGGCGGAACTTCAAGTCGTCACGCTCGCCGTATGCGGCGATCATGTCGCGAAGGTGCCTGCCAGCCATGGCGCAAGCGTAGCACACTCGATATTCCGGGTTCGTCAAAAATTTGATAGCTTCATGCGTATGGCCGGTCGCGCTCCCAGATCGCAGTTTCCTCTGCAAGAACGCTCAAGATTGATGAGCGAGGCCCTTCGACATCATCGCAGGGATGTGCTAAAAATTTCACGTTCTGAGCTGGCGCGGAGGTCGGGTATTTCGGCCTCGAGCATTCAAGCGATCGAGGATGGGCGTACGGTCGACCCTGGGTTGTTCACCGTCGCGCGTCTCGCTGTCACGATGCACCTCGATCTGAGTGCCGTGATGCGAACGTTGGAAGGGCCCTTGAAGGTGGCCCCGCTCCATCGGCTGGACGAAGCGTGAGGAGAGCGCTTTGCTTCTGCATGAGTTCGGAGTGTTGTACGTGACTTAGACGTCAACGTTGCGACCAGCCCATGATCGAGTGGCCGCGCTGGAATGGCCGACTGGGAGACTAGCGGTGTGAACCTCGAAGACTTGCTCCGCGTGATGGACCGTGCTGCGGCGAATCTGGCCAAGCTTCAAGCGATCTGGGATCGCGCTGAGCCGATGATTCCTACGGGGCCGCAAAGGGGGACAACTCGAGAGTACGAGGACCTACGTCGCGTGTGGGGAACGCTCGTGGCGGGGCTGCCTCCTATCGATGGATACACCGTGACCGAGCAACTTCCCGACATTGATGTAGCTGGGCAGACCTTCATGCAGTACTGGGAACTGAGTGAACCGGCATTCGGATTGCGGAACGAGCTCGAGAAGCCGGGGCGCGAGATCGACGAGTACCGCTTCAGGCTAGGGCGGGCGCGCCGCATGGCGATTCATGATCGACTGGATTTTCTGATCTCAACGGTCAGCACGACTCTTGCCCAGATCGTGGAGACGACTGGCGAGGATTCGGGAGAACGCATCGACAATGCCGGAACGCGCGTAGTCGAAGCATCAATCGCAGAGGTAGAGCGACTTCTCGGTGACACGATCGATCGGAAGGGCAGGTGGAGCGACCTACATCGACACCTTCGCTTCAGCCAGCCGCACGATTGGCGAGACGTCGCCGAGCTGGACTGGCCATCTGTTCGATCGGACATCGAAGCGGCAAGCCTTTCGGAATCTGACCCGCTGCCAGTGCCGAACATTGATCTTGGCGTTGCCGCATCCGCGAAGCCCGCTGGCGGCGCGAGCGTTGGGATCGAATGGAGTCTTCTGGATGACGATGGCTTTGAGCGGCTTCTTTTCGATCTCTTCGGTGGATTCTCTAGCTACCAGAACGTTGACTGGCTAATGAAGACCCGTGCCCCTGATCGGGGGCGGGATCTGGCGGCCGAACGGGTCTTGAGGGACGAGGGCGGAACGACTCGAACGGAGCGCGTGATCGTTCAGGCGAAGCATTGGACAGCACGCTCGGTGGCACCAACCGACATCTTGACTTCGCTGGCAACACTTCCTATATGGGAGCCGCCCGTGATACGGGTCCTGATCATCGCTACGAGCGGAAGGTTTACAGCTGATGCTGTCACCATCGTGGAGCGGCACAACGATGCAGGGAAGCTGCCGTTCATCGAACTCTGGGCAGAAAGTAGACTCGAGACGCTGCTCTCGCAGCGACCGGATCTGATCGCGAGCTATCGGCTCCGCGAGTGAGCTCAATGCTCGGCGTCCTGAGCACGCAGACTGCCGAACGACGATGCGTCACTACGCTGGCGCGCCGTTCGGGACACCGACGGCGGTGACCATACTTGACGACGTTCTCGGGGGGAGGACGCGCACGCCTCTGACTTCTCGGCTGAGCTCAGCTCAGCCGAGAGGCAGAGAGTTGACGACGGTGATCCAAAGACGGCGTCATCCACTTGGCGCGATATCGGCTCAATCCCGTTTCGGGAGGTTTACCTCCGTCGGCGACTCGCCGTGTTCGAATTGCGCGGCACGCGCAGATGCAATGGCGTTGAGCACGCCTAGACCGAATGACTTTCTCGCGGCGCGCTCTGTTCTCATGTGGACGCCGAAGTGCTGGGCTCCCGTGTCTTCGCAGAGTTCCGTCTGTTGGAACCAGTACTCGTCTGCGATCTGATAACGCTTGGGCGTGTAGTCGTCGAAGAACACAGCCCGGAAGGATCCTTCGTCCAGTCCGGGGGCGACACAGTTGAAGAGCCTGAGAGCGGGGATTCCGGAGAGCAGGATTACCGGACTGCCCGTCTGATCGGCGAGTCCGCGGGCCAGGCGAACGTGTTCGCCTTCGAACATATCCACGTCGTCGCCTTTGACCTCGACGAAAGTGCTCTCATCGTTTGGATGGAGCAGTTTGAAATCGGGCAAGTAGGGCGTACCGTGAATGACGTACCCCTCAGGTTCATAGTCCCAACGAAGCTTGAGTACATCGAAGAACACTGCCCAACGTGCTTCCAGTCGTGACCGAAAACGGTAGCCCTTATAGTGGGTTTGGATTGATCGTGAGCCGTTCATGCGGGTCCGCCTTCCTTGAATCCTCGCCTGGTGATGACTCGGCGCTCAGGGCCAGGGTAAAGCATTCCCGAGGGGGTCCTCGCGAATCGGCACTAGCCGACAACACGCGAGTCGCCGGGACTTAGGGGTGGCCACACATCAGGGCGTGTGTTTCCATATGACCTTCGTCCGATCGATGCTTCGAGCAGATCGGAGTGCTGCTCGATGACGGAAGCGCAGGGCGGCATCAGGTGCTCCAGGCGCACCTCGACGATCTCGACCGCCGGATGGATGAGATGCGGCGCTCGCGCGAGATGACCGAGCACGCGATGAGATGCCGCTCTCACGACGTCGCCACCTGCCCGCGTTTCCGGGCAGGTGTGGCGGACGTGCTGGCCCAGTTCGAGGCGCCGTACCTTACAGAGCGTGCATAGGGTTCACGCGTACGATTCCCAGCGTGTCCCGCCGTGTACGTTCCCTGATCGCTGCCGCGCTCGCCGCGGTATTCGCCATCGGATTGAGTGCCTGCACGGCCAATGACCCCGCCGCCGACGAGTTCGGCAAGGGCGACACCGTCTACAGCTCGAATGACGTGCGCGTCGCCGAGATCAAGCCCGCCGACCGCGGTGCCGCGATCGAGTTCGCAGGCACCACCGAGGGCGGCAAGAAGTTCGACAGCGCCGACACACTCGGCGACGTGACAGTGGTGAACTTCTGGTATTCGTCCTGCGGTCCGTGCCGCCTCGAGGCGAAGGACCTCGAGAAGGTCTGGCAGAAGCATCAGGACGACGGCGTCGCGTTCGTGGGTATCAACATCTACGACCAGGCCGACACCGCGAAGGCCTTCGCCGACAAGTTCGGCATCACCTACCCGAGCATCATGGATGCCGACAGCGGCAAGGCCAAGCTCGCCTTCGCCAAGGTGACGCCGATCCAGGCGCCGCCGGTGACCCTCGTCCTGGACCGACAGGGTCGTGTCGCGGCACGCATCATCGGGCCGATCGACGGCCCCTCGGTGCTCTCTACCCTGATCCAGGACGCGCTCGCGGAGAAGGCGTGAATCCCGTAGACGTCATCGGATCCGGCGCGCTCTGGCTCGCCGTCCCGCTCGCGATGCTGGCGGGACTGGTGTCGTTCCTCTCGCCGTGCGTGCTGCCGCTGGTGCCCGGGTACCTGGGGTTCATCGGGGGAGCGGTGGGCACGAACTCCCCGGGTCCTGAGCGAGCGAAGCGAGACGAAGGGCGCTCAGGAACCGGAAGTGCGAAGGGCCGGCTGCTGCTCGGCGTGCTGCTGTTCATCGCCGGCTTCACCGTCGTCTTCGTGTGCATGACCGTGCTGTTCGGCACGGCAGGCATGTTCCTGCTCGAGTGGATGCCGCTGATCACCCGCATCCTCGGCGTGGTGATCATCGCGATGGGCCTGGTCTTCCTCGGGTTCTTCGGCTTCGCGCAGCGCGAGATGCGGATGCACGTGAGCTCGGCGACGGGCCTGATCGGCGCGCCGCTGCTGGGCGTCGCGCTCGGCCTCGGCTGGGCGCCCTGCCTCGGCCCGACGCTCGCCGCGATCTCGGCACTGTCTGTGAACGTCGGAACGCCGGGGCGCGCGGCATTGCTCGGCGTGGCCTACTCGCTGGGCCTCGGCATCCCGTTCCTGCTCATCGCGCTCGGCTTCGGCTGGGCGACCAGGACCGTCGGCTTCCTGCGTCGTCACGTGCGCACCATCAACATCGTCGGAGGCGTGCTGCTCATCGTGCTCGGAGTTCTCATGGTGACCGGGGTCTGGACCCAGATCATGTCTCGCGTGACGGTGGTGATGGGCAGTGTCGTCCTCCCGATCTGACGTGAAGGACGAGAAGGACGGCACCTCGGCCGCGACCGACCCGCTGCGCCCTTCCGACCACATCGACTCCGCCGGCGACGCCGGCGACGGAGACATCAACCAGCCCAAGCTCGGCTTCACCGGCTGGATGCGGTGGGGCTGGCGCCAGGTGACGTCCATGCGCGTCGCGATCATCCTGCTGCTCGTCCTCGCCATCGCGGCGATCCCGGGTTCGATCTTCCCGCAGCGCTCCGCCGACCCGAACGGCGTGATCAAGTGGAAGGCCGACAACCCCGACCTGTTCCCCGTGCTGGACAAGCTCAGCCTGTTCGACGTGTACTCCTCGCCGTGGTTCTCGGCGATCTACCTGCTGCTGTTCCTGTCGCTCATCGGCTGCATCATCCCGCGCATCAAACATCACCTGAAGGCGCTGCGCGCGCTGCCGCCGCGCACGCCGGCGCGGCTGTCGCGACTGGACGACCATCTCGAGACTGTCCGCGAGAGCGCGGACGCCGATGCGGATGCCGGTCGTGCGATCGACGTCGCTGAGAAGCAGCTGAAGGCGCTCGGCTATCGGGTGTCGCGCTACGATCGCGGTCCGGTGCGCTCGGTCTCGGCCGAGCGCGGCTACCTGCGCGAGACCGGCAACCTGCTGTTCCACATCTCGCTGGTGGGCGTCCTGGTCGCGGTGGGCGTGGGTGGCGGACTCGCCTACACCGGCCAGAAGGTCGTGATCGAGGGTCGCAACTTCGTCAACATCCTCACCGACTACGACTCGATCAACCGCGGTCGCTTCGTCAGCGACGACGCGCTCGCGCCGTACCGGATGAAGCTGGACTCCTTCGACATCAAGTACCAGCCCCCCGGCGCCGCCGGCGCGGGGCAGGCGGGCGACTTCGCCGCGAACGTCACGGTCACCGAGGCCGACGACTCCCAGCACAAGGGCGTCGTCAAGGTGAACCATCCGCTCGCCATCGGAGCGGACAAGGTGTACCTGCTCGGAAACGGCTACGCCCCGAGCATCACGGTGCGCAACGCGAAGGGCGACGTCGTCACCAGCGGTCCCGTCGCGTTCCTGCCGCAGGACAACAACATGACTTCGCTCGGCGTGCTGAAGGTGCCGGACGGGATGCCGGAGCAGATGGCGCTGACCGGATTCTTCTACCCGACGGCGGGCAAACTCTCCACCGGCGCGTTCACCTCGGCCTACCCCGACCTGTACGGCCCGATGCTGACCCTCGACGTCTACGTCGGTGACCTCGGCATCGACGACGGCACCCCGCAGTCGGTGTACGTGCTCGACACCAACCCGATGACCAAGCTCACCGGTCGCGGAACCGACGTGAAGTCGATCCAGCTCGAGCCTGGCAAGACCGCGGAGCTGCCGAACGGCATGGGCTCCGTCACCTTCGAGGACGAGTCGCCGAAGGGAGCGAAGGACTTCACCCAGTCGCTGAAGCGCTACGTCTCGCTGCAGATCCACCACGACGAGTCGGCGGTGTGGGTGCTGGTCTTCGCCGTGCTGGCGCTGGTGAGCCTCGCACTCGCACTGTTCGTTCCGCGCCGTCGGATGTGGGTGAAGGCGACCCCCGGTGACGGCACCGTGACGCTGGAGTACGCTGGCCTCGCCCGAGGCGAGGACCCCACTCTGGCCGCGGCAGTCGACGATCTCGCCCGTGGACATGAGCGGCTGCTCGACGGCTCCGCACCCCGGAAATCCCCCACCGCTCCTAAGGAGAGCTGACATGGCCGATCTGGAATCCCTCTCCGTCGTGCTGATGTGGACGGCGATCGCGATCTACGCGCTCGCGTTCCTCGCCTACGCGTTCGACCTCGCCAGCCGTTCCGCGAAGACGGCTGATGCGAAGCTCGAGACCGCGAAGGCGAAGCAGCTCGTCACGGCCGGCGGCGGAACCGTGGCGGTTGCCGGAGGCGCCGAGTCCGCGGCATCCGGAACCGGCGAGGCGAAGCCGCGCTATGTGATGGCGCGGATCGGCACGTCGCTGACCGTGCTCGCCTGGCTGTTCCATCTGGGCGCGACCGTGACCCGCGGCATCGCCGACGGGCACGTGCCGTGGTCGAACCTCTACGAGTTCGCGATGGTCGGCACGTTGCTGATCGTCGGGGTCTACCTGATCGTGCTCACGCGACTCGACGTGCGGTACCTCGGATCGTTCATCATCGGTCTCGTGGTGGTGCTGCTCGGACTCACCTCGACGAGCTTCTACGTCGCGATCACGCCGCTGGCCGAGCCCCTCAAGAGCGCCTGGCTCGTCATCCACGTGTTCGTCGCGTCGCTGTCGACGGCGCTGTTCGCCCTGGCGTTCGCCCTGTCGGTGATGCAGCTGCTGCAGATGCGACGCGAGCGGCTGATCGTGGAGGGCGCTGAGAAGACCGGTCCCGGCTTCCTGCGCACGATCCCCGACTCGACTCGCCTGGAGAGTCTGGCATACCGCTTCACCGTGGTCGGCTTCATCGCCTGGACGTTCACGCTGATGGCCGGCGCGATCTGGGCTCAGGACGCCTGGGGCCGGTTCTGGGGCTTCGACGTCAAGGAGACCTGGACGTTCATCATCTGGGTGCTCTACGCCGGCTACATTCACGCCCGTGCCACTCGCGGATGGCGCGGATCGCGGTCGGCCTGGCTGTCGATCGTCGGCTTCGCGGCGGTGCTCTTCAACTTCACGATCGTGAACGTGTTCTTCAAGGGGCTGCACTCCTACTCCGGACTGAGCTGAGCTCCTGCATCCGACGTCATGGCGCCACTATGCTGGCGCCATGATCCGGTTCCTCATCAACGTCCTCATCTCGCTGGTCACGGCGGCTCTCGGTCTGCTGGTCTGCATGTGGACGCTGCCCGGCTTCTCGATCGACTGGCCGGGCTTCCTCATAGCCGTGCTCGTCTTCACGATTGCGCAGGCGATCCTCGGACCGTTCATCTTCAACGTCGCCCGTCAGCACGCCAGCGCACTGCTGGGAGGCATCGGGCTCGTCTCGACGTTCGTCGCGCTGCTGATCGCGTCCTTCTTCCCGAGCGGCATCGTCCTCAGCGGTATCGGCACCTGGGTGCTCGCGACTCTGATCGTGTGGATCATCACCGCGCTGGGCACGTGGCTGCTGCCGCTGCTGTTCTTCAAGAAGAAGGTCGAGCAGGGCCGGAGCTGATCCCCGGCGCACACTGCGCGACGCGCGGGGGTCGTGATTGATTGCCAGGAGCACCGCGGCCCGTCAATATGGGGGAAGACCATAGCGGAACGTCGGAGACCGCGGGTCCGGACGAAGGAGCCCCGGGTGAGTGCAGCATCGGATCTGGCGCCGCAGGCGCCCCAGAAGGGTTTCCTCAACTGGATCGAGAAGGTCGGCAACAAGGTGCCGGACCCGACGATCATGTTCCTGTACCTGATCGGGTTCATCGCGGTGCTGTCCGCGATCCTGAGCTGGGTGGGCGTATCGGTGACCGACGAGGTGGCCACGCCCGTCGCCACCGATCAGATCGGGCAGCTGAATGACCAGTTCGGCTCGCACTGGGTGATCTGGGACACCGCGACGGGTGAGCCCGCCGACGTACCCGAGTACGTCGTCGAGACGCGCACCTTCGCGGTGCAGAACCTGCTGTCCATCGAGGGCATCCGGTTCTTCTTCACCTCCTTCGTAGACAACTTCGCCGGGTTCAGCGTCGTCGCGACGGTGCTGATCGCGATGGCCGGTGTCGGCGTGGCCGAGCACGCGGGCCTGATGGGCGCGCTGATCCGCCGGGTCGTGAAGGTCGCTCCGCGCCGCTGGCTGGCGGCGATCCTGCTGTTCGTCGGCGTGCTGTCCTCGGTGGCCACGGATGCGGGCTACCTCATCCTGGTGCCGCTCGCGGCAGCCGCGTTCCTCACTGTCGGGCGGCATCCGCTCGCGGGCTTGGCCGGGGCGTTCGCCGCGGTGGGGGCGGCGTTCGGCGCGAACCTCATCATCACGCCGAGCGACAGCATGCTCACCGAGATCACCAACGGCGTGCTCACCGCCGCAGGGATGGCGCCGATCCAGGTCACGCACAACCTGTACTTCGGCATCGTCTCGACGTTCCTGCTCACCTTCGTCGCGCTGTTCGTGACGATGTTCGTCACCGAGAAGCGACTGGGTGCCTACGATCGTGCCGAGATGACCATCGTCGACGACTCGGCGGATGTCGACCACGACGCCGAGGCGCGCGGACTGAAGTTCTCCGGCTGGGCGCTGCTGGGCTTCGTGCTCGTGATCCTCGCGCTGACCCTGCCGCCCGGGGCGCCGCTGCGGGCGCCGTCCGACGGTGACATCACCGGCACGTCGCCGTTCATGGCGAGCCTGGTGTTCATCATCTCGCTGGCATTCCTGGTGTGCGGCGTCGCCTACGGCGCCGGCGCGAAGACGCTGAAGGGCGGCTCGGCGACCGTCGCCGCGATCGCGAAGACGTTCGCCAGCCTGGGCGGCTTGCTGGTGATGTTCCTGATGATCGCCCAGTTCATCGCCCTGTTCAACTGGACCAACCTGCCCACCGTCGCCGCGATCTCCGCCGCCGAGGCGCTGCAGCACGCCAGCGTGCCCGCGATCGTGCTGCTGATCGCCTTCATCCTGGTGATCCTGATCCTGGACTTCATCCTGCCGGGGCTGGTGCCGAAGTGGGTGATCTTCGCGCCGGTGTTCATCCCGATCTTCGCCTCGCTCGACGTCGCCCCGCAGACGCTGCTGGCGGCGTACCGCGTGGGCGATTCGCCAGTCAACGTGCTGACGCCCCTGATGGTGTACCTGCCGTTCATGGTCACCGTCGCGCAGCGGTACAAGAAGGATGCCGGCATCGGCACGATCATCGCGCTGATGATCCCGTACGCGCTGTGGATGCTGCTGGCCTGGGCTGCGCTGTACGTGGTCTGGTTCCTCACCGGTATCCCGTGGGGTCCGGGCTCGCCGGTGCAGATCGGATGACCGGCGCCGTTTTCCCGTCGTTCTCGACAACCAAGGAGAAGTCATGACTCGCAGTCCGAACAAGCTCATCCCCGCCGACTTCGCGACGGTGCCGGGATTGGACGCCCTGGATGCCGCCGAAGTGCGGGTGGGACCGGCAGACGGCGACGTGGGAGCGGTCGGCTTCGGCGTGTACACCGACGGCGAGGTGCCGGCCGGGCTCGGTTTCAGCCGCGAAGCGCTCGAGGCGGCCGGGTTCGACGCGAAGGCCGGCGCGACTCTCGTGCTGCCGCAGCCGGACAGGCCCGACCTGGTCGCCGTCGGACTCGGCGCGGCATCCGATTCCTCTCCCGCCGTGCTGCGCGATGCCGCGGCGGCGTTCCTGCGTGCCGCGGCACGGCACGGCCGACTGGCGCTGCAGCTCGACCTTGGCGCCGCGGACCGGGCCTCCGCTCTGACGGCGCTCGCCGAGGGCGCGCTGCTCGCGCGGTACCGGTACACGGTGCTGATCGGCGATTCGAAGCACGTGCCGCTGGAGTCGCTGACGCTGGATGCCGGTGCGGGCGACGGCGCCACGGATGCTGCCGCGGTCGCCGCGGCGCGCGTCACCGCGCGTGCGGCGATCGTCGCGCGCGATCTGGCGAACACGCCTCCCGGGCATCTGACCGCGACCGACATGGCCGAGATCGCGGCAGTGCTGGGGGAGCGGTTCGGGTTCGAGGTGACCTCCTACGACAAGGCCGGGCTGATCGAGCTCGGCTGCGGCGGCCTGCTCGGTGTGAACCAGGGCTCGGTCGAGGAGCCGCGGATGGTCGTGCTGCACTACAGGCCGGAAGGTGAGGCGAGCGGGAAACTCGGCCTGATCGGCAAGGGCATCATGTACGACTCGGGCGGCATCAGCCTGAAGCCGAGCGACCCGATGCACCTGCTGATGAAGATGGACATGGGCGGCGCAGCCGCGGTGCTCGGCGCGTTCACCGGTCTGCGCGACGCCCGCGCGACGTCCGAGGTGTTCGGCTGGCTGATGTGCACCGACAACATGCCCTCGGCCACCGCGTACAAGCTCGGCGACGTGCTCACCGCGCGCGGCGGGACGACGATCGAGGTGAAGAACACCGACGCCGAGGGGCGCATCGCGATGAGCGACGCCTTCGCCCTCGCGAACGAGCAGGACGTCGACGCGATCATCGACATCGCGACGTTGACCGGCGCGGCTCTGGTCTCGCTCGGCGGGCACGTCGCGGCGCTGCTCGGCAATGACGACCGGGTGGTCGAGCTGCTCCGCGGGTCGTCTGAGACCACCGATGAGAAGATCTGGCAGATGCCGCTGGAGCGCAAGTACCGGGCTCAGCTCGACAGCAACATCGCCGACATCTCGAACCTGGGCGGCCCCTACGGCGGCGCGATCACCGCCGCGCTGTTCCTGGACCACTTCACCGGCGGCACCCCGTGGGGGCACCTCGACATCGCCGGCACGATGCAGGTCGAGAAGGACGACTCCTGGCGCACGCAGGGCGCGACCGGCTTCGGCGCCCGCCTGCTGCTCGACCTGGCGAAGGACTTCACCGCGCCCGCCTGATCTGACCTCCTCCTTGCTCCGGTCTCACCGGTTGCGGGTGCTTCTCCGAGACACCCACAACCAGTGAGACCGGAACTGCTTTGGGGCTGGTCCTCCCTCAGTTCCGGTCTCAACGGATGTGGGTGCCTGGCAGATGGGACTCGCAACGGTTGAGACCGAAGCGGTTCAGGGAGTGCCGAGGGGAAAGACTTCGCGGTGCTCGGTGGCGTCGAAGTACGTCACGAACTCGACCTCCGCCATGGTTTCGGAGGCAGGGGAGTCGTACTCGCGGCGCATGTCGTCCGCAAGAGCGCTCCATGCCTCGGGCGTGAGCGTCTTCGCGTAGACGGTCGACAGGTGGAACGTCCAGTCGTCGAGACCGAGCTCGCCGATCCGGCGCAGATCGGTGCGGTCGAGTGCCTCGGTGAGCGACGCGTAGGCGTGCAGCAGGCCGGGCGTGCGCGCGAGTCGTGCGATCACGATCTGCCAGGGGGCGGGGAACGAGTCGACGGCGTCGAAGACCAGCTCGATCGGTTGCTGCTGCGCGGCCCATTCGCGCACCACGTCGCGCACAGCATCGATGCGCTCCGGTTCGTACAGTCCGCGCAGTGTGACGTGCGCCGCGCCGGGAAAGCGCACGGTGTCGCCGAGGCGCCGCCGTGCGCCATCCTGCACCCTGTCGAACTCGTGCATCACTGCGCCGGCGGGGCGCAGCACGATGTACTGCTGCCCGTCCAGGTCGCGGAGCTGCTCGGGGTCGGTCATGAAGTCGCGCGCCATCCGACGACGCTACCGCTGTTGCCGGGCCGCCCCGCGTCCCATGGCACCTGGATCGACTCCGCTCCGGTCTCAACGCTTGTGGGGGCTTGGCAGATGGCACCCACAAGGGGTGAGACCGGAGCTGAGGAGGGGTTAGGCCGAGGCGGTGGCGAGCACGGCCTTCGTGGAGGTCGTGCGGCGCAGCGTGACCGAGAGCGTCGTCGCGAGGAGGGAGAGCACGCCCCAGACGATCAGTCCTGCGACCGCCGTGCCGCTCGCGTCGATCAGGCCGCTCAGCGCGGGTGCGGTCGGCATGGCCGCACCGACGGATGCCAGCCAGCCGGGCACGGTGGACACAAGGCCGGTCGCCACGGCGAGAACGCCCACCAGCACGCCGATCCAGCGTCCGATCCCGCCGAACAGGGCGATCAGCGCCTGGTTCACCGCCGCGAACGAGATGCCCGCGAGCACGGCGATGCCAGCGAACGACCACCAGCGCGCGGCATCGTAGTCCGCCACGAACTGCACGATCAGCGAGACCAGCAGACCCTGCGCGGCGCCGACCAGCGCGGCGGGCCAGAAACCGCGCAGCGCCAGCATGATCGACGAGCGTCGTGAGGTGAGCACGCGCTCGGGCATCGCCCGCATCACGACGAACGAGGCCAGGGAACCGAACCACAGCACAAGGGCGACCAGCAGCGGGATGGCAGTCGCGCCGAACAGGCTCGAGGTCGCGACATTCGCCTTGACCGGGTTCGCGACGACGGAGGCGAGCGAGGTCGACTCCTTCTTGCTGAACGACGGCAGCGAGGACGCCGCGGTGTGCAGTCCGTCCGCGAGGTCGCTCGTGCCGCCGGCGAGCTGATCAAGGCCCGTGCCGAGCTTGGTGGTGCCGTCGGCGAGCTGCGTCGCACCGTCGCCGAGAGCGGTGGCGCCGGTCGCGAGGCCATCGTTGCCGGTGGCGATCTTGGACGCACCGGAGGAGAGGTCGCGAGCGCCGCCGGCTGACTGGTCGATGCCGCCGGCGATCTTGCCGAGGCCGGACGCGAGAGTGGTCGCACCGGATCCGGCGTCCTTGAGCTGCTTCGCGAGCGCGGTCTGTGTCTTGGTGAGCCCCTTCACGACACCCTTCGCGTAACCCGCGGCGGTGCCTGCGTCGACAGCCGCCGTCTTCGCCGAACCTGCCGCCGTTCCGGCATCGGTTGCTGCCTTGGCGAGGTCCTTGCAGAACGTGGAATCGGCAGGAGTGCACTGCCCGGCGAGCCCGCCGAGGGTCTGCGCGAGACCGCCGACCTGCTGAGCCGTCGTCGCGCTTGACTCCGCGGCCGTCCCGGCTTTCGCGACGACGGCGTCGGCCGCTCCGACGAGTGCGCTCACGTCGCCCTTCGGATCGGAGATCGCGGCGGCTCCGCTGGTCAGCCCGGCGCCCAGTTGGCTGACGCCTGCCTCGATCTTTCGCGTGCTGTCCGCAATCGTGTCCAGCCCGCTTCCGAGCTGGCTGGCGCCTGCCGCGACCTGCCCTGCTCCGTCGCCGAGTTGGGATGCGCCGGAGCTCAGCTGGTTCGCACCGTCGGCGAGCTTCGTGGCTCCGTCCGGCAGCTTGGCGGCGCCGTTCGCGGCATCCTGCACGCCGGAGGCCAGCTTGTCGGCGCCGTCGGCCGCCTCGCCGATCTTCGAGCCGAGGGTGTCGAAGCTGATCAGCACGTTGCTCAGCGTCGCCTCGGAGAGCATCGAGCTCATCGACGACGCCGCGACCGAGGAGATCTGGCTGGTGATGAGGTCGTCCGCGACGCGGGCGTCCTGCGGAGTGGTCACCTGGATCTGCGCCTGCTGCGCAGAGCCGCCGCCGTCGGCGATCGCCTGCCCTCCGGAGGTGGCGTTCTTCGAGAAGTCCTTCGGGATGGTCACGACCGCCTGGTAGGTGCCATCGCTGAGCCCGTCGGCGGCGTCGTCTTTGTTCGAGATGACCCAGGTGAGGTTGGAGTCCACCTCGTCGGATCCCTCGACCAGGCCGGATGCCAGTTCCCGACCGAGCGGCGTGTACTGGTCGCCCACCGTGACCGGCTCGTCGAGGTTGACGATCGCCGCAGTCATCCGGTCGAGGTTCTGCGTCGGGTTCTGCAGTGCGGCGACGAGCAGACCGCCGATGACGACGGGCAGCAGCAGCACGCCGACGATGGTCAGCCAGGTGATCGGCCGACGGGAGCGGGCGCGTTCGATGAGGGTCATGCGGTCACCTCGGTGGTCTCAGATGCGGATGCGTCTTTCCGAGCCTCCGGGCTGTCGACGACACCCCGGTCTGCGGAAGTCAGCACGGCGGGGTCTCGGCGCGAAGGCGGGGTCTCGACGGGCGTTGCGGGCTCGCGCAGGTCGACGACCGATGCGCCGTCGCGGCCGGCATCGGTCAGCAGCGCCTTTGCGACGTAGGAGTCGGCGGCCGTCGCGAACACGGCGGCGTCGGCATCGCGAAGGGCGGCCGCCACCTGATCGCGGTCGGCGCCGGAGAGTCGGTCGATCCCGTCGATGACGACGAGTTCGCTTCCGCCGCGCAGGGCGGCGGCCAGCTCGCGAGGGGCGGATGCCGCGGCGTCGACGATCACGCAGCCGACGCTCCTGCGCACCCAGGCGGCGCGCCCGGGAAGCAGGTGCCCGGCGACGCGCAGGCGTCCGGCATCCGGCTTGACGCGTCCGGCGACCGCGAGTGCGAGGGCGCGCAACTCACGGGCGTCCGCGCCTGTGGCCACCAGAGCGCCGCCGGGCGCGAGGCGCAGCGTGACGCCCTCGACGGCGGGGGTGCCGACGCCGAGTCCGTCTGCGGCCACGACGCTGTCGTCACCGGGCCAGGCGGCCAGATCGCGCTCGCGCTCGACGGCCTCACCCTCGATGTCGACGTGCGGCAGCACACGCTCCATCCAGCGCGGGATGCGCCAGGCGCGGTCGCCCAGGATCGCCATCAGCGCGGGGATCAGGGTCATGCGCACCAGGAAGGCGTCGATGGCGATACCGGCGGCGAGGCCCAGGGCGATCGGCTTGAGCGAGGAGTCGCCCTCGGGCACGAACGCGACGAACACGGCGAACATGATCAGTGCGGCGGCGGTCACCACCTTGGCCGAGCCGGTGAATCCGGTGCGGACGGCGCGGATCGCGGCATCCCGTGCGGTGGTGGCGTCCTTGGGGCCGTTCGGACGGCGGATGGCCGGGTCGTGCACGTAGTCCTCACGCATGCGCGAGACGAGGAACACCTGGTAGTCCATGGCGAGGCCGAACAACACGCCCATCAGCACGATCGGCATGAACGAGATGATCGGGCCGGTGCGTGCGACGTGCAGCAGATCGGCGAACCAGCCCCACTCGAACACCGCCGCGACGACGCCGAAGGCGGCGACGATCGACAGCAGGTATCCCAGCGCGGCGGTGATCGGCACCCAGATCGAGCGGAACACGATGGCCAGCAGGATGAGCGACAGGCCGATCACGAAGATGCCGAACGGCAGCAGCGCGGCGCCGAGCTGGTCGGAGATGTCGATCGCGACCGCGGTGAATCCGGTGACCCTCAGGTCGATGCCGTACTTGTCCAGCCATTCGTCGTGGTGCGAGCGCAGTTCACGCACGAGGTCGGCGGTCTTCGGGTCATCCGGCGCCGTGGTCGGCACGATCTGCACGATGCCGGTGTCGGCGGTCTCGTTCGGGGTGGCCAGCGGCACCGTGGCGACGCCGGGGAGTCCTGCGACCTCGTCGCCGAGGTCCTGCATGAGGTTCAGCGGATCCTTCGACGTGACGATGGTTCCGGTGAGGATCAGCGGGCCGTTGAAGCCGGGCCCGAAGTGCTCGGCGGTGAGGTCGTAGTTCACACGCGCCTCTGAGCCCTGCGGCAGCTGGCCGGCGTTCGGCAGCGCGAGGTTCAGACTCAGCGCGGGCACCGCGACGATGCCCAGTCCCAGCACGACGGCGATCGACACGACCACCGGATGCTTGGTCACGCCGCCCACCCAGCGCTGGCTGAAGGAGCGCCGTCCTTCGTCTCGCTTCGCTCGCTCAGGATCCGGTACTTCGGTCCCTGAGCGAGCGGAGCGAGACGAAGGGGCCTTCTTCGGCCGCCCGGCGACCCGCCCCTTCATGAAGCCGAGGAGGGCGGGCGTGAGTGTCACGGCGATCGCGACGGCGATCGCGACGGCCACGGACGCCGCGATGCCCATGGTCGTCAGGAACGGGATGCCGGCGAAGCCGAGCCCGATCAGGGCGATGAGCACGGTGACGCCGGCGAACACGACGGCGGAGCCGGCGGTGCCCACGGAGCGGGCGGCGGACTCCTCCGGATCGACGCCCGCTCTGACCTGATCCTGGTGTCGCGCGACGATGAACAGGGAGTAGTCGATGCCGACCGCAAGTCCCAGCATGAGCGCCAGCAGCGGCGTGGTCGACGAGACGGTCGCGAAGGCGGTGGCGGCGAAGATGCCGGCCATCGAGATTCCCACCCCGAGGAGCGCGGTGACCAGCGGGAGGCCGGCGACCACGAACGACCGGAACGTGACGATCAGCACGAGCAGCGCGATGATCAGGCCGACCGCCTCGGTGAGCGTGACGGTGGGGATGGACATGGCGAACAGGTCGCCGCCGAGTGCGGTCTCGGAGCCCTTCGGCAGCTCGTCGCCGAGGTCGCTCACGACCCCCTCCAGCTCGGCCTTGGCCTCGGGCGTGACGTCGGTGGACTGGCCTTCGAACTGCAGTCGGACGATGGCGGCGCTGTCGTCGTCACTGATCATGCCGTCGATGTTCTCGTCGTAGGGCGAGGTGACGGCGAGGACGCCGTCGACCTTCTCGAGCTCGGAGACCGTGTTCTCGATGTCGGCCTTGTACGGGGCGTCCGTGACCTTGTCGCCGTCCGCTGCGACCACGATGAACTGCGCGTTCGTGCCGCTGACCTGGGGGAAGGTGCGGGAGAGCTGCTCGAGGCCCGCCTGTGACTCGGTGCCGGGGATCGAGAACGTGTTGTCGGTGCCTGCGCCGAGCACGAGGGCGCCGCCGCCGGCGATGCCGAGCACCAGCAGCCATGACACGAGCACGCGCCAGGGGTGGCGGAACGACCAGCGTCCGAGCGAGGACAGCAGAGTGGACACGGGGCCTCCCCAGGCGGTTGGATGCATTCGTGCACTCGATACAGACGTGTATTGAGTACGTCAATGCATCGTATTCCCAGATGTTCGTGAGAGCCTGTGTGTCAGGTGTGAAAGGAAGGTGCAGTCCGTGACGACGATCGCGACCCGCAGCCGCGAGAACACGCGCGCCCGTCTTCTCGAGGCGGCGGCGCAGGTGTTCGCCGAGGTCGGCCTCGAAGGGGCGACGGTCGAAGTGGTGTGCGACCGCGCCGGGTTCACCCGTGGCGCGTTCTACTCGAACTTCGCCTCGAAGGACGAACTGTTCCTCACGCTGGCAGCCTCTGTCGGCGAGGCCCGCGTGAACGCCGTGCGCGAGCGCGTGCAGCAGATGACCGATTCTGGGGCGCTGGCGCTCGACGACCCGGTGTCACTGGTGCAGCAGGTGATGGACTCGGCCGGTGACGACCGGCTCGGGGTCATGCTCATGAGCGAGATCCGGATCCGCGCGCTCCGCGACGCGGAGTTCGGTGCGGCCTACCTGGCGGGGGAGCGCGAGATGGTCGCGGGCATCGCCCGCATCATCACCGACATCGTCGACCAGGAGTGCCTGAACCTGCGCACGGATGCCGAGGAGACTGCGCGTCTGCTCATGATCGTGTGGGAGGGCATGACCGTTCGCGGCGCGATGGGCGGTGCCGACGACGAGCAGCTCCGTCAGACCGGCAGCGCCGAGCTCGGCCGCCTGGTGTCGCTGCTGTTGGCGCAGCCCTGACATGCGGATGCGGGTGAGGCGGCACGCCCCACCCGCATCCGACCCTGCGGTCAGCGCTTGCCGGCGCTCACCGTTCCACCGACGTTGCCGTGCACGTCCGTCGAGCGTGCCTCGACGAAGTGCGGTCCGGGTCGGGTCGACACGGTCACGCTCTCGCCCGCCGCGACGGTCGCCCAGGCGCCGCCGTCGACGCGCATCTCGACGGTGCCGATTGCACTGAACCCGTCCTTCGCCGTGATGACGGCGGTCAGCGGGTTCTTACCCGTGGCCACGCCGTTCGACCGCGACAGGTCGATCCGCGTCACCGGGCCGACCGTGTCGACGCCGAGCTCCGCGTAGCCGGAGACCTGCGTCTTGCCGACCGCGGCGCGGTATTCGAGCAGACGCCGACCCTCGCCACTCACCTCGACATCGCCGGATGCCGGTACGGCGAACCAGTCTCCGCCGTCGAGGCGGTACTCGAGGCCGGATGCCGGGCCGTCACTGCCCAGCGCGGCGATGTGCACCGGCACCGCTGCGCCGAAGACACCGTCCGCGTCGGACGTCGCCGTGGTGGTGGCGAGGATCTCGGCCGTGGCGCCGGCCGGGCGCGGGATCGTCACGTCGATGATGGACAGATACGGGCTCATGTTCTTGCCCGTGACCAGCACCCGCACGTATCGGGCACTGACCGCGTCGAAGCTCACCGAGTCCGCACGGCTCTTGCCGGTCGCGGCGGGCATGCCCGAGCGCTCGGCGACGGTGCGCCAGGTCGTGCCGTCGTCGCCCACCTGCACGGAGTACGCGCTGGCGGCGGCTGCCTCCCAGAGGATGTCGATCCGGTCGAGGTTCTGCTTCGCGCCCAGGTCGATCGCCAGCCACGGCTGCGCGACGTACGACGCCGACCACCGGGTGGCGGGGTTGCCGTCGATCGCGTCCGCGGCGGGGGTGCCTGCGGCCTCATCGCCGGATGAGGTCGCCGTGGCACCGGCGGTGAGCGGCGTCGGACCGTAGACGCGAAGCGCCCAGGCGGAGATGGCGTCGCCGCCGCTCTCGATGCCGGTCAGGGCGACGTAGCGGGCCTTCGTGCCGCGCAGGTCGACGGCGCCGGCACCGCCGGTCGCCTCGTCGGCGACCTGCCAGAACCGCCCGTCGACCGAGGTCGCCACGCGGAAGGATGCCGGCGCCGTTCCTGCCCAGTCGACCTCGAGGCGTCCCACAGACTGCGCCTCGCCCAGGTCGACGCGCAGGTCGGCGGTCTTGGCGGAGGTCGTCCAGCGCGTGAGGCTTCGGCCGTCCGTGAGGAAGGCGGGATCGCTGCCTTCGTCCGTCGAGCTCGCGTTGGCCTTCACCCCGAAGGACAGCTCGCCCGGCGCAGCGGCGCCGGTCTGCTCGATCACGCCCAGGTCGGGCCCGCGCCCGATGCGCGACACGTCGGAGGTGAAGTCCGCGTAGGAGCGGGACGGGTTCTTCGCCGTCCAGGTCTTCTGCGCGATCACCGGGAACGAGTCGCGGATGAGCCCGTGCACGTCGAGCTCGGTGTAGTCGCGGTCGACGAGGTCGTTCCACACCGCGAACATGGCGCCCTCAGGGCCGCCGGCGGGGACGGTGTCCTGCGAGGAGAGCCGGTTGGGCTGCCAAGAGGCGTAGAGGCTCGCGTTGTTCAGGCCGCTGCCGTGGTAGTAGTCGGCGAACGGCACGACGTACAGCGTGCCGTCGTTGGTGTTGATGTAGCGGTAGCCGTCGGCCTCGGCCGCCTTCATCCCGTACCAGCCGTCGTTCCAGGTGTTGATGATGACGTCACGGTCATAGCCGTCCGCGTTGCCGTTCATCACGGTCATGCTGCCCCAGGCGCGGGGCTGCTTTCCGAGGCCGCGGACGTGCTCGGCCATCGCGTTGAAGAAGTCTCGGTACTGGGTCGCGTACTGGCGCGGGTACTCGTCGGCGCCGTAGTGCAGGTCGGGGCCCTCGAACCACGGGGCGAACTCGTCGAAGACGCTCTTGATCACCTCGGTGGTCGCGGGCTTCGTGAGGTCGAGGTGATCGGAGTCGCCGCCGTTGAGCCCGAGCTCGGGCTTCCACTTGATGAACGCGAGGGAGTGCGCGGGGACGTCGATCTCGGGGATGATCTGCACCTGATGCGCGGCCGCGGTGTCCTCGAAGGATTTCCAGTCCGTGCGGGTGTACGCGCCGTCGTCCGAGGCGAGTCCCGCGAAAGCGGGGTTGTCGGATTTCAGCCGGAAGCCCGCGTAGCCGTCCTGCCAGCCGGTCGACGGCCGTGCGATCTGGTTGTCGTTGAGGTGGATCTGGAAGTTGTTGAGCTTGTACCAGCTCATCATCGAGATGTAGTCGCGCACGAAGTCCGCTGTGAAGAAGCGCCGGCCGACGTCGAGAGTGAAGCCGCGCACCGCGTAGTCCGGCCAGTCCGCCGACTCGCCGCGCGGCAGAGTGCTCCGGCTGTCGGTTCCGGCGAGGATCTGCAGGACGGAGCGGGTGCCGTAGAAGACGCCGGTCGTGCTGGGCGCCGTGATCTCCACTCGATCCGCGATCGCGAGGTCGTAGCCCTCCTTCGTGAAGCGCTCGCCGCCATCCGCGTTCGTCACGGCTGCGTCCAGGTCGAGCACGATGTCGCCGGCGCGGGCCCCGGAGGTCACGACATCGGGGGCCATCCCGGTGACGTCGTCGAGGTCTCCGGCGAACTGCGCGGCGACGTCGGCGAGCTCGGGGCCGGCCACGATGCGTGTGGTGGAGCTGAGCTTGAGCGCTCCGGACCCGCCGGTCCAGGTCTTCAGCGCCGGCACCACAGCGGGTGCCGGATTGGCGTCGGCCGCGACGGTGGCGGTCGCCGCGGAGGCTGTAGTCGGGGCGATCAGGGCTGTAGCTGCGAGGGAGACGGCGAGTGCGAGCCCAGCGGGGCCCGTGACCGTCCTACGTCGTTGTAGGGGCATGATCTTCCTGTTCATTGTTTGTTAGCTATACAAACGAAACTGGTTCGATCGATACCGTACGGGAGCGCAAGTGGCCCGTCAATGATTCTTGATGATTGTTTTACTGATCGGCAAGCAGAGAGTGGCATCGCTGCAGTCGCGCTAGCCACCAATCCCGGCGCTCCGCAGGCGCCGCCAGACGCTCCAGCGCAGCGGCGTCCGGCACGACGCGCGCGGCGCTGACCGAGCCGGCAACAGGGCGGGCATCCGCGACGTCGTCGGCGAACAGCGACGCGGTGCCGAGTCCGCAGTCGTAGTCCAGCGTCGGCAGCGCGGCCGCCAGCGCAGCACCCTGCGCGAGCCCGACGGCGGTGTCGAGCGCGCTCGACACGACGGCCGGCAGCCCGGCATCCGCCACGATCTGCAGCGCGCGCCGGATGCCGCCCAGCGGCTGCGCCTTGATGATGATCAGGTCTGCTGCCTTCGCCTGAGCGACCGCGAGCGGATCGCTCGCCTTGCGGACGCTCTCGTCGGCGGCGATCGGGATGCCCATGTACTTCACGCGCCGTCGCAGCTCGGCCAGCTCGTCGACGGTGGCGCAGGGCTGCTCGGCGTACTCCAGGTCGTAGGCGGCCAGGGCATGCAGGGCGTGCTCGGCCTCGTCGACGTTCCAGCCGGCGTTCGCGTCGATGCGGATGCGGCCCTCCGGCCCCATCGCCTCGCGCACCGCGCGCACGCGGGCGACGTCGTCCGCGAGGCTCTGGCCGCGCTCGGCGACCTTGACCTTGGCCGTGCGGCATCCGTCGAAGCGGGCCAGCACTTCGGCGACGCGGGTCGCCTCGATCGCGGGGATCGTCGCGTTCACGGGGATGCGGTCGCGCAGCGGCGCGGGCTGCTCGTTCCAGGCGAAGTCGATCGAGGCGGCGAGCCAGGTCGCTGCCTCGGCGTCGTCGTACTCGACGAAGGGGGAGAACTCCGCCCAGCCCTGCGGGCCCTCGAAGAGCAGGGCCTCGCGCACATCCACCCCGCGGAACCGGGTGTGCATCGGCAGGGCGACAACGCGGGCGGTGGAGAGGATGTCGGCGAGCGGCGGCTGCATGCGTCCATCATGCCGCGCCGGACGTCCTTCGTCTCGCTGCGCTCGCTCAGGAGCCGGGGGCTCGCTGCGCTCGCGCATGAGCCGGGGGTCTCGCTGCGCTCGCTCAGGAGCCGGGGTCTCGCTGCGAGCGCTCAGCCGCCTGGTGTCAGATCCGCTTCTGAAGCTCGGCCATGCGGGCGGTGGGCACGAAGCCCAGCCGGGTGTTCACGGCGAGCATGTGCGTGTTCGACTCCGCGTTGAACGTGTAGATGCGTGGGGTGTGCGGTGAGTCGCGCTGCAGCATCCGCAGGTTCGCGAGCTTCACCCGCATCCCCAGTCGGTGCCCGCGGTCCTCGCGGCGCACCAGCGTGCCCCACTGATACGCGTTGCCGTCGTCGCCGGAGACGACGATCTGGGTGTAGGCGGCGACTCCGCCGTCCGGGGCGAGCGCGACCGTGCCGAACGAGGTGCGATTCTGCCTCGCGATCAGCCTCTCATCGGCGCGGAAGTCGGCGACGTCCGCGGATGCCGCCTCGATGTCGAGGTCGCCCATGGGGGCCTCGGTGTCGAGCAGGGCGTCGAGCGCGGACCACTCCGCGACGAACTCCTCGGGGACCGGGCCGTGCCACGAACGCAGCTCATAGCCGTCGGATGCCGGAGTCTCGGCGAGCAGCTCGTCGATCAGGGCCTCCGGCACCGGAAGCTCCAGTCGGTTCTGCAGGTCGCCGATCGCAATCTCGAAGCCGTGCCGCCGCGCGAACTCGCGGTTCGGCTGCCCGGCGCCGTCGGCGGGAGCGGATGCGGGCCACAGGATGTCCGCCCGCATCGTCGTGCGTCCGGCCTCGATCGCGTCTGCCTCGACGCGCGCGAGCAGCGCGGTGCCGATGCCCTGCCGCCGGTGCTGCGGTGGGATGTTCACTCCGATGCCGGCGGAGTGCAGGTTGTCCTTGAGCGAGCGGGTGAGCGAGCCCGATCCGACGACGGCACCGTCCTGGGCGGCGATGTAGGCGCGCGTCTCGGAGGTGCCCGTGCGCTCCTGCAGCTCAGCGCGCCGCTCCTCCCTCGACCACACCAGCGCATGCTCGCCCATGTCGGCGCGGCGGGCCTCCGCGTACGCGTCCCACCAGGCGTCCACGGCGTCGTCGTCGAACGGGTCGACGGTCACGATCTCCAGCATCCCCCCATCCTGCCCGCGCTGATGCGCACGATATCGGGGTCTTGACAATAGTGTGCGTCGCACAATATAGTGATCGACATGAACGACAGCGAGTTCGACACCCATCTGCAGGAACTGCGGCGCGGCACGATCGTGCTCGCCAGCCTGCAGCTGCTGCGCGAGCCGGGGTACGGCTACGGTCTGCTCGAGCAGCTCGCTGAGGCCGGGTTCCCGACCGACGCGAACACGCTCTACCCCCTGCTGCGCCGTCTCGAGAAGCAGGGCTATCTCGACAGCGAGTGGAACACCGAAGAGGCGCGTCCGCGCAAGTTCTACCGCACCTCGGCGTCGGGCATCCGCCTCGCCGACACCCTCACTCAGGAGGTCGCGGTCATCGCTGCGGCCACGGCCGCCCTCATCGAAGGGGAGGACTGATCATGACCACCACCGCTTCCTACGCCGAGCGCTACGTCAGCGCCGTCGCCCGCGCCCTGCCCACAGCGGCGCGCCCCGAGATCCTCGCGGAGGTCGAGGCCTCGATCGCCGAGCAGGTCGAGCCCCGTGTCGAGCAGGGCGAAGCGCGCGACGAGGCTGAGCGGGCAGTCGTCGCCGAGCTCGGCGAGCCGATCGCCTACGCGGCATCCCTCATCGACCGTCCGATGTGGCTGATCGGGCCCCGCTACTACGCGGCGTGGCTGCGACTGCTCCGCCTGCTGCTGTGGACGGTGCCGGCCGTCGCGACCGCCGGGGTCGTGATCGGACAGGTCGTCGCCGAGGCGTCGATCGGCGAGATCTTCGGCCAGGGCATCGCGACCCTGCTCAGCGTGATCGTGCACGTGAGCTTCTGGACCACCCTGGTCTTCTTCGTGCTCGAGCGCACTGGATCCACCGGAGACACCATCCTGGAGTGGAACCCCGACCAGCTGCCGCAGCCGAGCAGTGATACGGCGGCTCGCGGCGACCTGATCGGGTCGCTCGTCATGCTCGGCATCTTCGCCGGTGCGCTGCTCTGGGACCACTTCCGCGGCTTCGTGCCCGGCGACGAGGTGCTCCCGATCATCAACCCCGACCTCTGGCCGTGGTGGATGGGGCTGGTGTTCCTGCTGATCATCGCCGAGGCCGTGTTCGCGATCGTCGTCTACGCGCGCGGTCGCTGGACGATGGCACTGGCCTGGGTCAACTTCGCCATCGCGATCAGCGTGATGAGCCTGGGACTCACCGCTCTGGGGCGCGGAGTGCTCTACAACCCGGAGTTCGTCAACGACGTCTTCACGGTGAACGGCGTGACCGGCGAGGCGACGGCGGTGCTCGCCGCGCTGACCGGCATCGTCATCGCGGGCATCGGCATCTGGGACATCGTCGACGGCTTCGTCAAGGCGCGCAGGGCACGGCTGAGCTGGCAACGCTGAGCTGACAGAAGAACGGCACGGATGCCGGGAACTCATGTTCCCGGCATCCGTGCCGTTCTCGTTCGGTCAGTTCTGCGTGACCGAAAGCAGGGTCACCGGGGTCTTGGGTGCGCCGTCGGGGCCGCCGTCCTTGGTGCCTGCGGCGCCGATGCCGGCGACGATCTTGGTGCTGGCGTCGTCGAGGTGACCGAAGACGGTGTAGTTCGGCGGCAGCTGGCTGTCGGCGTAGACGACGAAGAACTGCGAGCCGTTGGTGTTCGGGCCGGCGTTGGCCATCGCGAGCGTGCCCGCGCCGTAGGTCTCGGAGCCGTCCAACTCGTCGGCGAAGGAGTACCCGGGGCCGCCGGAGCCGGTGCCTGTCGGGTCGCCGCACTGCAGCACGAAGATGCCCTGCGTGGTGAGGCGATGGCACTGCGTGCCGTCGAAGTAGCCCTGCTTGCCGAGTGAGAGGAAGCTGTTCACCGTGCACGGCGTCTTGTCGGCGTCGAGCGTGACGGCGAGGTCGCCGGCGCTGGTCTTGATGGTCGCCGACACTTCACCGGTCGCGGTCGGTTCGGCGTCGGGCGCCTTGGCGTCCTTAGCGGCCTGGCCGTCGGCCGGGTACTGGCAGGTGCCGGATGCGGCGTCGGCGGAGGACGACGGCGCAGGGGCGGATGCCGGATCGGACGCCGGGTTCGAGGCGCAGCCGGCCAGCGCCAGTGCTGCGGCCGCGGTGAGGGCGAGAAGGGAACGACGGAGAAGAGTAGGAGTCAGACGCACGCCCACGATCGTACGTGACGTGGCTTTGATCCCCGCGGAACAGACAGGCAGTCGCAGCGGCGGAATAGGCTGGATGCCGTGACCGACGACTTCGTCTCCGATATCTTCGACCCCTCTGAGTGGGTCCTCGCCCCCGGCGCCGAGGGGTACACCGACATCACCGCGCATGTGTCGCGCGACGGGCGCATCGCGCGGATCGCGTTCGATCGCCCCGAGGTGCGCAACGCGTTCCGCCCGCACACGGTCGACGAGCTGTACCGCGCACTCGACATCGCCCGGCAGGACCCGCGCATCGGCGTGGTGCTGCTGACCGGCAACGGCCCGAGCCCGAAGGACGGCGGCTGGGCGTTCTGCTCCGGCGGCGACCAGCGCATCCGCGGCCGGGACGGGTACAAGTACAGCGACTCCGAAGAGTCGGTCGTTGAGCGCCCTTCGTCTCGCTCCGCTCGCTCAGGAACCGCGGTTGAGCGAGACGAAACGTCGGCGCGCGCCGGCCGGCTGCACATCCTCGAGGTGCAGCGGCTGATCCGCTTCATGCCGAAGGTGGTCATCGCGGTCGTGCCGGGCTGGGCGGCCGGTGGCGGGCACTCGCTGCACATCGTGTGCGACCTGACCATCGCGTCCCGCGAGCACGGCCGGTTCAAGCAGACCGATGCCGACGTGGGCAGCTTCGACGCCGGCTACGGCTCGGCGTACATGGCGCGTCAGGTCGGTCAGAAGTTCGCCCGCGAGGTGTTCTTCCTCGCCGAGGAGTACTCCGCCGATCGGGCGTACGAGATGGGCGCGGTCAACCGCGTGGTCCCGCACGCCGACCTCGAGAGGGAGGCTGTCTCGATGGCGCGCACGATCCTCACGAAGAGCCCCACGGCCATCCGCATGCTGAAGTTCGCGTTCAACGCGGTCGACGACGGCATGGTCGGCCAGCAGGTGTTCGCAGGCGAGGCCACGAGGCTGGCGTACGGCACCGACGAGGCCGTCGAGGGCCGCGACTCCTTCCTCGAGAAGCGCGACCCCGACTGGTCGGCTTTCCCGTACCACTACTGAGCAGCCATGTTCCTCGAGGAGCGCACATGAGGCTGCATCCGATCGACGGCGCCGACGCGCACGGCGTGCAGGAGGCGCTGCCCGCGGCGCTGGACGGCTCGCGGCCGCTCGCGCTCGGGTTCGTTCCGGATGCCGGTGACACGGTGCCCGACGGCACGGCGGTCGTGATCGCGACATCCGGCTCCTCTGGCATCCCGAAGCGGGTCGTGCTGAGCGCTGACGCGCTGGGCGCGAGCGCGGCGGCGACCGCCGCGCGCATCGGCCAGGGGCAGTGGATGCTGGCGCTGCCCGCCGGCTATGTCGCGGGCTTGCAAGTGCTGGCCCGTTCGCTCGCCGCGGGGGAGCCGCCCGTGCTGCTCGACGGGCGGTTCACCGTGGAGGCCTTCGTCGAGGCGACATCTGAGCTGACCGCCGAGCGGAGGTACACCTCGCTCGTTCCTGCACAGCTCGCCACCCTGTTGGATGCCGCGGATGACCTGCCCGCGGTGCGCGTCGCGCTGGCCGCCTATGACGCGATCCTCGTCGGCGGGCAGTCGCTGCCCTCGCCGCTGCGCGGGCGCGCGCTCGACGCAGGTGCCCGCATCGTGCGCACCTACGGCTCGAGCGAGACGGCCGGCGGATGCGTGTACGACGACATCCCCCTCGACGGGGTGCGGGTCGAGACGCTCGACGGCGAACTGAATATCGCCGGTCCCACCCTCGCCGACGGCTATCTCGGCGACCCGGAGCTCACCGACCGCACGTTCGTGCACGCCGACGGTGCACTGTGGTACCGCACCGGCGACGCCGGCGAGGTGTCGGATGCCGGAGCCGTGGCCGTTCACGGCCGCATCGACAACGTCATCGTCTCGGGTGGGATCAACGTCTCGCTCGACCGCGTCGAGCGCGTCGTCCGTGGGATCCCTGGACTGGAGCACGCCGCGGTCATCGGCGTCGCGGACGAGCGCTGGGGCGAGGCATCCGTCGTCGTGGCGCCGAGGTCCGCGATGCCGGATGCCGCGGACGGGATGCTCGGGCGCGTGCGCGACGCCGTCGCCGCCGCTCTCGGCGCGCCGGCGCGACCCTCCCGGCTGGTGCTGCTCGACGACTTCCCGATGCTCGCGTCGGGCAAGCCCGACCGCCGGCGGATGCGCCGGATGCTCGACGTCGCCGGGAGTTGAGCATCCGGGTCGCCCCGCGAGGAGCGCCAGCGACGAGACGAAGCTTCGTCAGCCAGCTCCTTCCGCGCTCGCTCGACGTCAGGGACCGCGCGTAACGACCGGCACCCGCCCTGACAGACTGTCCCCATGGCGACCTACACCCACGGGCATCACGAATCCGTCCTCCGTTCGCACAGCAGCCGCACGATCGCCAACTCGGCCGCGTACCTCGCGGAGCACCTCACCCCGGACGCCACGCTTCTCGACGTCGGCGCGGGCCCCGGCACGATCACGATGGAGTTCGCCGAGCGGGTCGCTCGCGTGACTGCGACCGAGATCGACGAGGACGCACTGGCCCTGTCGAAGAGGCTCGCCGCGGAGCGCGGCATCCGCAACATCGACTTCTCGGTGGAGGACGTGCACGCGCTGTCCTTCGGCGACGACTCCTTTGACGTCGTGCACGCGCACCAGGTGCTGCAGCACGTTGCCGACCCGGTGCAGGCGCTGCGCGAGATGCGACGCGTCACCAAGCCGGGCGGCGTCGTCGCGGCGCGCGACTCGGACTACTCCGGCTTCATCTGGTTCCCGGTGCTCCCCGAGCTCGACGAGTGGCTGCGGCTGTACAAGGTCGCGGCCCGCGCGAACGGCGGCGAGCCGGATGCCGGGCGCCGGCTGCTGTCCTGGGCCCACGCTGCGGGCTTCACGGAGGTCACGGCCACGGCATCCACCTGGTGCTATGCCGAGCCCGAGCAGCGCGAGTGGTGGGGCGGCATGTGGGCGGACCGCATCCTGGAGTCGGCGCTGACCCGTCAGCTGCTAGACGGCGGCTACGCCACGCAGGACGACCTGCAGCGCATCAGCGACGCGTGGCGGGCGTGGGCGGCGTCCGACGACGGCTGGTACCTCGTCCCGCATGGCGAGATCCTCTGCCGGGTGTAGCGGGGATACATCCCGCGACGGATGCCGGGCGCACAGCCCCTCGCGTAGCGTGGTGATGTGATCAGATCCGTTCCGCGCCGCTGGCTGGTGCTCGACATCGTCGGCTCCGCGTTCGGCTTCCTGGTCACCGCGCCGCTCGCGTTCATCATGGGCGCGGGGTCGCTGAGCGCCTGGCTGACGCCGGACTGGCTGGCGATCACGGTCTCCATCGTCATCAGCGCCGCGTTGTGGGCCGCGGCCGCGATCAGCAGGCTGTCGCCTCCGATCGCGCTCGCCATCGCGTGGGGTGCCTGCCTGCTGCAGATGCTGGCGGGATTGCCGCCCATGGCGAGCAACGTCGCGGTCTTCGCGGTGCTGTTCGCGACGGCGGCCTGGGGCTCGCACAAGGTGCTCTGGGCCGGCGGGATCTCAGCCGTCGGGGGAGGAGTGCTCGCTGGGCTGTACATCGGCGTGCAGCAGTTCGGACTCTCCGAGGGCCTGGTCTCCGCAGGGGTGCGCGTGCTGCTCGTCGCGGCGCTCATGGGCTCAGTCGTCGGCCTCTCTCTCGCCCTGTCCTGGGGCGCGGGTCTGCTCTGGCGTCAGGTCGTGCGGGTGCGCGAGACCCGTGACGCCCAGCTGCGCGCCGAGGCCACCGCCGCCGAGGAGGCGGAGCGCGTGCGCATCGCCCGCGACATGCACGACGTCGTCGCACACTCGCTCGCCGTCGTGATCGCCCAGGCCGACGGGGCGCGCTATGCAGCGGCATCCGATCCGCAGATCGCGCAGGAGGCGCTCGGCACGATCGCGCAGACCGCGCGCGGCGCGCTGTCGGACGTGCGGATGCTGCTGACCCAACTGCGCCATCGGCAGGGCGACGGCCCGCAGCCGACGCTCGCCGACCTGGAGACCCTGTTCGCCCAGGTGCGTCAGGCCGGCGTCGAGCCCCGGGTCACGGTCGACCCGATGCCGCCCGGTGAGCCGCCGGCGGCGATCCAGCTCGCCGTCTACCGCATCCTGCAGGAGGCGCTCACGAACGCGCTGCGGCACGGCACCGGCGGGGTGGACGTGCGCCTGAGCTGGTGGGCCGACGCCGTCGACGTGACGGTCTCGAATGAGGTGTCCGGCGATGACCGGCCGTCGATCGGCGGGCACGGCGTGATCGGCATGCGCGAGCGCGCGCAGCTCGTGGGCGGTACGCTTCAGGCCGAGCGCCACGGCGAACGATTCGTCGTCGGCGCCCGTCTGCCGATCGGCCCTTCGTCACACTCAGGAACCGGACCCTCTTCATGATCAACGTCGTACTCGTCGACGACCAGGCGCTGTTCCGCGCCGGCATCCGCATGCTGGTGTCGTCGCAGGCCGACATGACGGTCGTGGGTGAGGCGGGCGACGGTCAAGAGGCGCTCGCCGTCGTCGCGCAGACTCGCCCCGACGTGGTGCTGATGGACATCCGGATGCCGGTGATGGACGGCCTCACCGCGACTGCCGAGATCCTCGCTCGGCCGGACGCGCCGCGCATCGTCATGCTCACCACCTTCGACCTCGACGAGGCCGCGGCGCGCGCCATCCGGCAGGGCGCGAGCGGCTTCCTGCTCAAGGACGCCGACCCGGAGTTCCTTCTCGCAGCCATCCGCACTGTCGAGTCCGGGTCGAGTGTGATCGCGGCATCCGCGACGCGCGACCTGTTCGCGCACTTCACCCCCGAGACCAAGCCGGTGCCGGCATCGTACGGCGACCTGACCGAGCGCGAGCGCGAGATCTTCGCGCTCGCGGCGCGCGGCCTGTCGAACTCCGAGATCGCGGCGCGCGAGTTCCTCAGCGAGGCCACCGTGAAGACGCACATCAGCCGCATCCTCACCAAGCTCGCGCTGCGCGACCGCGTGCAGCTGGTCGTCTTCGCCTTCGAGCACGGGCTGGCCTGAGTCGACGGCTCGGTTCCGGGGGTGTGTCCGGTTCCACTTGCAGGGCGAAGTTCCGGATGCCGGGCGGGTCGGCGGTGTGTCGCCCTGCGGGTGTGTCGCCCTGCATGTGTCGCGGGGTCAGGACCGTGACCGGGGTCCGCGCCTCTGCGCGAGGTAGTCCGCAGGCATGCCGGGGCCGATCGCGATCGTGACCTCTTCGGGAGGCACGATGCCGCACTCCTCGCACGCCGTGACCGCGTGCACCGCGCCGTCTCCGCACACCGTATGACGGTAGAGGATCGGCGGCTCGATCGGGGATGCCCAGGCGTCGCCCCATTCGGTGAGCGCGATGAGGGCGGTCGCGAGATCACGCCCCTTGCCGGTGAGCAGGTAGTCGACCGCGCCGTTGCGCTGCATGATCCCCGACTCGACGAACGACTCCAGCCGGGTGGTGAGCACGTTCGTGGCGATGCCGAGGTTCGCCTGGAAGTCGCTGAAGCGCGTGACGCGCGCCATCAGCGCGTCGCGCAGGATCAGCAGGCTCCAGCGCTCGCCGACCTGCTCGAGAGACCTGGCGATCGAGCAGATCTGCGTGTCGTACGTCCGGCCGAGCATGGCTCTGAGATTACCACTTGCGTGATGCAAGTGACCGCGCGTAGCATCCGATCACCAAGTTGCATCACGCAAGCAAGGAGTTCTCATGTCCGCGAACTACACCACATCCTTCACCGTCGGCAAGACGCCGGAACAGGCCTACGACGCGATCAACGACGTCGCCGGCTGGTGGGGGCGGATCACCGGGACGACCACCGCTGTCGGTGACGAGTTCGTCTACGTCGTGCCCGGACTGCACTACTCCGGCTTCCGGGTCACCGAGCTCGACCCCGGTCGCCTCGTCACCTGGCTCGTCACCGGCAGCTACCTCGACTTCATCGACGACAAGCAGGAGTGGAACGGCAGCACGGTGCGCTTCGAGATCGCCGAGACGGATGCCGGCACGACCGTGACGTTCACCCACGAGGGACTCACCGGCGATGTCGAGTGCTACGAGGTGTGCGCGAACGCCTGGAGCGCGTTCGCGGGTGGCAGCCTCAAAGCGTTCATCGAGACCGGCACCGGCGCGCCGTACACGTTCGGCGGCGACGAGCCGCTGACCGAGGAGGATCACGACGAGCTGCACCGGCAGGTGCGGGAGGCCGTGTCGGCCGGGTAGCGCGCGCCGTCCGACATCCGGTCCCGGGGGTCGTCCTCGCGGATGGCGGGCCGGCGAGCGGCGGAGGATTCCGCGGCGTGTCCGCCGCCACCGGCCGGATGCTCCGCCAGGTGCGAGCCCGCGGATCATCCTGCAGATGTACGAGGGATGCATCCGCAGGGCGATGACCGAGGGCGCGCCCCGGAAATAGCGTCGTAGGCATGGAGATCACGACTTCGGACCTCGGCCTCGCCGCACGCGTCCAGCACCTCACCAAGACCTACGGCGCGGGCGCCGCCGGCGTTCGGGCGCTCGACGACGTCAGCGTCGGCATCCGCCGTGGCCAGTTCACCGCGATCATGGGGCCGTCCGGTTCGGGCAAGTCCACACTGATGCACATCATGGCGGGCCTGGACGCGCCGACCGAGGGTCGCGTGTGGATCGGCGACTCCGAGATCACGAAGCTCGGCGACCTCGAGATGACGGTCCTGCGCCGGCGACGGGTGGGCTTCATCTTCCAGGCGTTCAACCTGATCCCGACGCTCGACGCGCTCGGCAACATCCTGCTGCCGTTCGAGCTGGACGGTCGCCGTCCGTCCGCGATCGAGCGGGCCCGCATCGACGGGCTCGTCGAGACCCTCGGACTCGGCGCCAGGCTGAAGCACCGCCCGCACGAGCTGTCCGGCGGGCAGCAGCAGCGCGTGGCCATCGCCCGCGCGCTGGCCACTGCCCCCGACCTGGTCTTCGCCGACGAGCCGACCGGCAACCTCGACTCGGCCACCGGCCGCGAGGTGCTGCAGCTGCTCGCCACGGCGAGCCGCGAGCACGGCCAGTCGATCGCGATGGTCACGCACGACGCGATCGCCGCGAGCCACGCCGACCGGGTGCTGTTCCTCGGCGACGGCCGCATCGTCGCAGACCACCCGCAGATGTCGGCCGAGCAGATCGCCGCGCACATGCTGGCGGCCGAGACCGCCGGCACCGCGCCGGCGAGCGGGGTCGCAGCATGACCGCCGTCACAGCGACCGCCGACCTGCGCGCGGCGCGCCCCACGCGTCTGGCCTGGCTGAGTGAACGGGGCATGGGAGCCAGCATCCTCGTCGCGGCGCTCGCCGCCGGGTTCGGCGTGCTGCTCGTCGAGGTCACCGCCTACATCGGGCAGGTGCTGCAGGCCGACCCGTACATCGGCGACAGCGAGACGCTCGCGCTCGTCGTGATGATCCTGTCGGTGCTGCTCACAGCCGTGGCGATGTATGTCGCCGCGATCGTGACCGCGAACACCTTCACGACGATCATCGCCGGGCGCACGCGCCGCATCGCGCTGATGCGCCTGATCGGGGCATCAGCTCGCTCGCAGCGCGAAGAGGTCGCGAGGCAGGGGCTGGCCGTCGGCGTGCTGGGCGCGCTGTTCGGCCTGGCCGCGGGGCTGACCCTCGCGAACGTCGGAGCGATCCTCGGCGCGCAGCTGCTGCCGAATCCGCCGGCGACGTTCAGCACGCTGCAGCCGATGATCGTGCTGCCCGCGGTCGGCGTGGCGCTGACCACGTGGATCGCCGCCTGGGCGGGGTCGAGGAGGGTGCTGGACGTGACCCCGCTCCAGGCGATCGGCGGCGCTGTCGAGCGCAGCGGCGACGAGGTCGCAGCCCGGCCGGCGCGGCACGTCGGCGCGCTGGTGATGCTGATCGTGGGGGCGGCGCTGCTCGCGGCCGGCGTGGTGGTCGGCCTGGTGTCGCCGCTCGGCGTCGTCATCGCGTTCTTCGGCGGGGTGCTGTCCTTCACCGGCCTGGCGATCGGTGCCGTGCTCGTGATGCCGCCGGTGCTGCGACTGGTGGGGCGGCTGTTCGGCAGCGGAGCCACGGCGAGGCTCGCGGCCGAGAACGCGCTGCGGTACCCGGAGCGCTCCAGCCGGATGGCGATCGGCGTCGTGATGGGGGTCACGCTCGTCACCATGTTCGCCGTCGCGCTGGAGTCGTCGAAGGTGCTGATGATGCGTCAGAGCGAGGGGGAGTTCGTCGAGGGGTTCTTCGCCCCGATGGACGCGTTCGCGAACATCATGATGCTGCTGGTCGCCGTCTCGGCCGTGATCGCCGCGGTCGGGCTGGTGAACCTGCTCACGATCGGCGTCGTGCAGCGCCGCCGTGAGCTCGGCCTGCTGCGGGCGATCGGTCTCACCGGTCGGCAGGTGCGCCGGATGGTGCTGCTCGAGGCCGCGCACATCACGATCGCCGCGACTCTGCTGGGTCTGGTGCTCGGGGTGATCTACGGCTGGATCGCCGCGCAGTCGCTGCTCGGCTCGGTGCCGGTGCTGCCCGACTTCAACCCTGCAGGGTTCGTCTGGCCGGCGGTGCCGTGGGCGCCGATCGCGATCATCGCGGCGTCGACCGCCGTGCTGACGCTGGTCGCCGCGGTCACGCCGACCCGCCTCGCCACGAAGGTGCAGCCGGTGGAGGCCCTCGCCGCGGAATAAAGGCTCGGGTCCTGAGCGACCGCGACGAGACGAACGGCGAAGGCATCCCTCTACGCTGGAGGGATGCCTTCGCCGTTCGACCAGTCCCCCTATCAGGTGCGTCTCGAGTGGGGAGCGGAGGGGCTGGCCCGGCTCGCACCGGCGGATGTCGTCATCGCGGTCGACGTGCTGCGCTTCTCGACCACGGTCACCGAGCTCGTCGAGGCGGGCTCCGAGGTCGCGCTGGACGGCGCACGGGCGTGGTCGAGCAACGGCGCGGATGTCGCGGAGGCGGCCGCCGCGACCGGTGCCGAGGTGCTGCTCGGCGGCATCCGGAACGCCTCGGCCGTGGCATCCGCCGTCATGGCTCTGCAGGAGCGGCGGGGCGACCGCACCTCGGTCACGGTGCTCGCGGCGGGGGAGCGCGCGGTCGACGGCTCGCTGCGCTTCGCGGTCGAGGACCTGCTCGGCGCGGGCGCCCTGGTCTGCGCGCTGATCGACCTGGGCATCGACCACACCTCACCCGAGGCCGTCGCTGCCGCGGAGTCTTTCCGCGCACTGCGCCGCGGCCTGCGGCATCTGCTCTCCGCGAGCGGCTCGGGCCGCGAGCTCGCGATCGGAGTCGCCTCGACTGCACGGATGGCGGATGCCGGCATCCGCCCCGCTACGCCGGAGGAGGCGTCCGAGCACGACGCGAGCAGCGCCGTGCCGCACCTGCGCGGCGGAGTGTTCGCAGCCTTCGCCTGACGCTTCCGCTCGCGAGTGCCGCCCGCGTAGGGTCTAGGCATGAGGTTCCTCCCCGCGCTCATCCTCGATGCTCTGCTCGTGCTCGTCTTCGCGGCGATCGGCCGCGCCTCGCACTCCGAGGACCCGACGGGGTTCCTCATCACGGCATGGCCGTTCCTCGTCGCTCTCGTGGTCGGCTACCTGCTCGCCTTCCTGCTCCCAGGGCGTCCGCGTCGGCCCTGGGGAATCCTCTGGGGCGTCGTGGTCTGGGTGGTCACGGTCGCCGGCGGGATGCTGGTGCGCGTGCTCACGGGTGACACCGCGGCGGTGCCGTTCATCATCGTCGCGACCGTCACGCTCGGCGTCTTCCTGCTGGGCTGGCGCGGCATCGCCGCGCTCGTGCGTCGTCGCCGCCCGCACGGCCCTCAGCTCGAGTAGCGCTCAGCGGGGCGTCTGCGCTGCGAGCCTGGCGGCCGGAGTGATCTCCCGGTGCGTCCATGCGAACGCGAACCGTGGATCATAGGTGCGCGAGCACTTCGCGCAGGAGATCGCCCGACCGGGCCTGCGGTGCCGGTAGACGAGATGCCCCGACGGGCAGCGCCCGACCCATGGCGCGAGCTCTGTCGCCGTCTCGCCGTGATGCGTCGTGCCGCCGACGTAGCCGAGATCGTCGGCGATGCGCTTCCAGTCACGGCCGTGCGCTGCCGCCGGGCCGGCCAGGGCATGCGCGACCTCGTGCAGCAGCACCTGGTGGATCTCATCGTCTTCGAAGCGGGCGGCGAGGTACCGCGAGACCGTGATCGTGCTGGACGTGTAGTGGCAGGCACCTGCACGGCGCTTGGCGTGGTCGAACTCGAACGACCACGACGGATCGAGATGCAGATCGATGAGGGCCTCGGCCCAGACGCGAACCCGCTTCAGATCTGCCATGGGCCCACATTAGGCCGGTGCGCCGACATCGCCGCGCAGGACGTGCTCAGATGGCGACGGGTTCGACGCTGCTGCGGCGCTCGGCCGCCTCGATCGCGAGCAGCGCGGTCTCGAGGTCGCGGTCCTCGGCGCCGCCTTCGCGGCGCAGGAACAGCGAGCGCTTGAAGCTCTCACGCGCCTGCTCGTAGTCACCGGCGTCGTACGCGTTCTTGCCGTGGTGCTGGTGGGCGAAGGCCGCGACCTGCGCCCAGCCCTGGCCCTCGGCCTCGGATGCCACGTGCCGCAGCTCCTGCTCGGCAGCGGTGTGCTTGCCGAGGTACTGCATGATGGTCGCGTGCAGCACCCGGGCTCGCAGCAGGTCCTTGCGGGTGCCGGCCATGCGGGCCTGACGGACGGCCTCCTCCGAAAGCGGCAGAGCGTCGTCGAGGCGGTCGAGAACCTTCAGAAGCCAGACGCGCTCCATCAGCGCGGGCAGGCTGCGCTGCACCTCGATCTCCTCGAGTCGCACCTCGCATTCGCGCTGGTTGACCTGTTCGCGAAGGGTGTCCGGGTCATAACCCTGGATCAGACTCATTGCTCGACTCTCCTCTCCGCGACGGCTTCTGACAGTCTGCCTCCTCTCGCCGGGAACCTCCTGAGGCGCGCCCTGCCTCGGCCTACCTGAGCCCCTCTCCACGGGCTGCGGGATGTACGTGCTATCCACATTCCTGCGGCATACCCCTGGCCGGATGCCGGGGGATGCGGCATCCTGGCCCGGAGCGCGCAACCCGACGTGCCCGAACGAAGGAGTTCCCATGCACCCCGCATCCGACGCCTCCGCACGTCGCAGGCGGCTCGCGCCCGTCGTGGTCCTCGGCTCGCTGGCTCTCGCCGCGAGCGTCCTGCCCGTCGCCGCCGCGGCGGCCGGCGACACCCCGCAGGTGTCCATCGCGAGCGACACCGTCCCCGGCACCACGACCATCAACGGGTACCGCAACGTCGGCTATTACGGGCAGTGGATGGCGAACGACCCGGCCACCTCGCTGAAGACGCTCTTCACCGAGGGAGCGCACAGCGGTGCGCTGACGCATCTGAACTACTCCTTCGGCAACGTCGCCGGCAGCCAGGAGTCGCTCGACGCGGCCCGCGCCGCCGGTGTGAAGGGCCTCGACGGCGTGAAGCCGTACACCTGCTTCATCTCCGACGGGGTCGCCCCTGCGGCAGGCGAGACCGAGACCGCCGGTGAGGCGCAGACCGACTTCGTGCGCGCGTACACCGCCGACGAGTCGGTGCTCGGCATCGCCGACACCAGGAAGCAGAAGCTCGCCGGTGCGATGAACCAGGTCGTCCAGTTGAAGAAGATCAACCCCGACCTGCGGGTGCTCGTCTCACTGGGCGGCTGGTCCTGGTCGAAGTCGTTCTCGAAGGCGGTCGCGACACCCGAGAACCGCACAGCACTGGTGCAGTCCTGCATCGACATCTATCTCGACGGCAACCTGCCCGTCATCGACGGCCGTGGTGGCACCGGTGCGGCGGCGGGCCTGTTCGACGGCTTCGACCTGGACTGGGAGTGGCCCGGTGCGCCGGACTGGGCTCAGGAGGTCGGCAACTCGGTCGACCCGGTGAACGACCGCGCGAACTTCCTCGCGTTCGTGCAGGAGCTGCGTGCCGCGCTGGACGCGCGTGAGGCGAAGACCGGCCGGGAGTTCGAGATCTCGGCGTTCCTCCCGGCCAGCCCGGGAGTCATCACCGCCGGCGGCTGGAACGACCCCGAGCTCTGGGAGAACCTCGACTTCGGCAATCTGCAGGGCTACGACCTGTGGGGCACCTGGGACCCGCGCACCGGTCACCAGGGCAACGTCTACGGCGACCCCGACCACAACTGGGGCCTTGGCCTGGACACCATCGTCGCCGGTTACAAGAATGCCGGCGTCCCCGCGGCGAAGCTCAACCTGGGCCTCGCCGCCTACGGTCAGGGGTGGAAGGACGCCGACCCGCAGCCGTGGCAGCAATCCGGCGGCGGCATCGCCGGGGGAACCCGAACCTGGGACCAGCTGAAGACCGCGGGACTGGCGTACACCCATGAACTGAATGCCGACGGCGCCTTCAACGCCACATACGGCTACAACGCCTCCACTCGCGAGTGGTTCTCGCTCGACGACCCGACGGCCGTCGCCGAGAAGACGAAGTGGGCCGTCGCGCAGGGGCTCGGCGGCGTGGACTACTGGCAGATCGCCGGAGACGCGAAGGGCGATCTTTCCAAGACCGGGGCCGACGCGCTTCGCGCCGCGGTCCCCGGCCCGATCGCCGGCGATGAGAAGACCGTGTGCGCGGCGACGCCGATCTGGAACGCCGGGCGCACCTACGTCGCCGGCGACAGGGTCACGCTGGACGGCAAGGTGTTCGAGGCGCTCTGGTACGCGAAGGGCACCATGCCGGGGACCACGAAGAACAGCCCCTGGCAGACGGATGCCGACTGCGCGGCGGACCCTGCCGCCGGGCAGCCCTGGTTCGCCGACCACGTGTACGAAGCAGGAGACGTCGTCGTCCAAGACGGCATCCGGTACACGGCGCGCTGGTGGACCCGCGGTGACGCACCTGGCGGCAGGAACTCGCCCTGGCGCGCCGGTTGATCGCGAGAGCGCTCAGCGCAGGAAGAGGCTCGCGTCGGGACGGGGGGATGCCACGGCATCCGCATCCGTCACGACGCGGGCCTTCTGCGCGAACGCCGCGACCTCGGCGCCCTGCGCGATCTTCGCCGGATGCGGGCCTGCGGCCAGCATCCGCGGCAGCCAGTCGGTCGGCAGGGGAGAGGCGGATGCCGCGATGACGAGGTTGCCGAATCGGCGGCCCTTCAGAACCTGCGTGTCGGCCAGCACCGCGACATCCGCGAACACGGCCTGCACGCTGGCGACCTGCCGGCGAGCGAAGGCGAGCCCGGGACCGTCTGCGACGTTGACCAGCAGCACGCCGGTCGGCGCGAGCAGCGCGGACAGCTCTCGATAGAACTCGACCGAGGTGAGGTGCGCGGGGGTCTGGGAGCCTGCGAACACGTCCGAGACGACCAGGTCGCAGGCGCCGTGCAGTGCGGCAGGCAGCCGGCCGACGCCCTCGCGCGCATCGCCGATCCGCACGCGGATCGATGCGCCCTTCGGCAGCGGCAGATGTTCCCGCACCAGCTGCACGAGGGGGGCCTCGAGCTCGATGACCTGCTGCCGTGAGCCAGGGCGAGTGGCTTCGACATACCGGGGGATGGTCAGCGCACCGGCACCAAGGTGCACGGCGGTGAGCGGTCCTGCGGGCAGCTGGTCGATCACCGCGCCCATCCGCACGATGTACTCGAAGTGCAGGTGCGTCGGGTCGTCGAGGTCGACGTGCGACTGGGGAGTGCCGTCGACGATCAGCTCGTAGCCGCTGGTGAACTCGGACGCCGTGACCTCGGCGATTCCCCCGTGATCCAGCCGTGCCCGAGGGTTCTCCTCGTCCTTGGCGCGCGTTCGTCCCATGGTTCGAGGGTACTAATACCCCACTCCCAGCAAATCGTCAAGAACCGCGCTTGCCATGTCGCCGAATCGCGCATATAGTAGGTAGTTGCGCTCGCTTCTCCCTGCCCTCATATGGTGGTCGGCATGTTGAGACTCGCGCGCGCACTCCACCGACGACGAGGAATCAACGAGCCCCGCACAGGCTCACGGAGGTTATTCCCTTGGCTGCTGCTCGCAACGCATCCACTTCCACCACCACACCAAAGAACGGACGCGGAGCATCCCGCCTCTCGTTCGCCAAGATCTCCGACACGCTGACGGTCCCCGACCTTCTCGCCCTCCAGACCGAGTCCTTCGGCTGGCTGGTCGGCAACGACGCCTGGAAGGCGCGCGTCGCCGAGGCGAAGAAGGCCGGCCGCACCGACGTGTCCGAGATCTCGGGTCTGGGTGAGATCTTCGAGGAGATCTCCCCGATCGAGGACCTCGGCGAGACGATGCAGCTGAGCTTCACGAACCCGTACCTGGAGCCGGAGAAGTACTCCATCGACGAGTGCAAGGAGCGCGGCAAGACCTACGCCGCCCCGCTGTACGTCGAGGCCGAGTTCATGAACCACCAGACCGGTGAGATCAAGACCCAGACGGTCTTCATGGGCGACTTCCCGCTGCAGACCGACAAGGGCACGTTCATCATCAACGGCTCCGAGCGCGTCGTCGTCTCGCAGCTGGTGCGCTCGCCCGGTGTCTACTTCGACAAGACTCCCGACAAGACGTCCGACAAGGACATCGTGTCGGCTCGCGTCATCCCCTCGCGCGGTGCCTGGCTCGAGTTCGAGATCGACAAGCGCGACCAGGTCGGCGTCCGCATCGACCGCAAGCGCAAGCAGTCCGTCACCGTCTTCCTGAAGGCGCTGGGCATGACCAGCGAGGAGATCCTCGCCGAGTTCGCCGGCTTCACCTCCATCGAGGAGACCCTGGCGAAGGACACCATCCTCACCAAGGAGGATGCGCTCCGCGACATCTACCGCAAGCTGCGTCCGGGCGAGCAGGTTGCCGCTGAGGCCGCTCGCGCGCTGCTGGACAATTTCTACTTCAACCCGAAGCGCTACGACCTGGCCAAGGTCGGTCGTTACAAGATCAACCAGAAGCTCGGCCTGGCGAACCCGCTGACCGACTCGGTGCTGACCGTCGAGGACATCGTCGCGACGATCAAGTACATGGTGCGTCTGCACCGCGGCGACGAGACCTTCGAGGGCATCCGCGGCGGCAAGAAGACCGAGATCCGGATGGCTGTCGATGACATCGACAACTTCGGCAACCGCCGCATCCGCGCCGTCGGCGAGCTGATCCAGAACCAGGTCCGCACCGGTCTGTCCCGCATGGAGCGCGTCGTCCGCGAGCGCATGACCACGCAGGACATCGAGGCGATCACCCCGCAGACCCTGATCAACGTGCGCCCCGTCGTGGCCGCGATCAAGGAGTTCTTCGGCACCTCGCAGCTGTCGCAGTTCATGGACCAGAACAACCCGCTCGCGGGTCTGACCAACAAGCGCCGCCTCTCGGCCCTCGGCCCCGGTGGTCTGAGCCGCGACCGCGCCGGCGTCGAGGTCCGTGACGTGCACCCCTCGCACTACGGCCGCATGTGCCCGATCGAGACGCCTGAAGGCCCGAACATCGGTCTGATCGGTGCTCTCGCGACCTTCGCCCGCATCAACTCCTTCGGCTTCATCGAGACGCCGTACCGCAAGGTCGAGAACGGCACGGTCACCGAGCACATCGACTACCTGACCGCCGCCGAGGAGACCGACTTCAACATCGCGCAGGCCAACGCGCCGCTCGATGCCAAGGGTCGCTTCACCGAGAGCCACGTCCTCGCACGCCCGAAGGGCGGCTCGGGTGAGGTGGACCTCTTCCTGCCCGAGGAGATCGGCTACATCGACGTCTCGCCGCGCCAGATGGTGTCGGTCGCGACCTCGCTCGTGCCGTTCCTCGAGCACGACGACGCGCAGCGCGCCCTCATGGGTGCGAACATGCAGCGTCAGGCCGTGCCGCTGCTCCGCTCCGACTCGCCGCTGGTCGGCACCGGTATGGAGGGCTACACCGCGATCGACGCCGGTGACGTGGTCACCGCGCTGAAGGCCGGTGTCGTCTCCGAGGTCTCCGCCGACAAGGTCACCGTGCAGCTCGACGAGGGCGGCATCCAGGAGTACCACCTGCGCAAGTTCGACCGCTCCAACCAGGGCACGTCGTACAACCAGCGTGTGATCGTTTCCGCCGGTGAGCGCGTCGAGGTCGGCGAGGTCATCGCCGACGGCCCCGCCACCGAGAACGGCGAGCTGGCGCTCGGAAAGAACCTGCTCGTGGCGTTCATGCCGTGGGAGGGTCACAACTTCGAGGACGCCATCATCCTGAGCCAGGAGCTGGTGAAGGACGACACCCTCTCGTCGATCCACATCGAGGAGTACGAGGTCGACGCCCGCGACACCAAGCTGGGCAAGGAGGAGATCACCCGTGACCTCCCCAACGTCAGCCCCGAGCTGCTGAAGGACCTCGACGAGCGCGGCATCATCCGCATCGGTGCCGAGGTCCGCCCCGGCGACATCCTGGTCGGAAAGGTCACGCCGAAGGGCGAGACCGAGCTCTCGGCCGAGGAGCGCCTGCTCCGCGCGATCTTCAACGAGAAGAGCCGCGAGGTCCGTGACACCTCTCTGAAGGTGCCCCACGGTGAGCAGGGCACGATCATCGCCGTCAAGGAGTTCAACGCCGAGGAAGGTGACGACGAGCTGGGCTCGGGCGTCAACCGCCGCGTCGTGGTCTACATCGCCCAGAAGCGCAAGATCACCGAGGGCGACAAGCTCGCCGGCCGCCACGGCAACAAGGGTGTCATCGCGAAGATCCTCCCGGTCGAGGACATGCCGTTCCTCTCGGACGGCACCCCGGTCGACGTGGTCCTGAACCCGCTCGGCATCCCGGGCCGCATGAACTTCGGCCAGGTTCTGGAGACCCACCTCGGGTGGATCGCCAAGACCGGCTGGAAGGTCGAGGGCAACCCGGAGTGGGCCGTCAAGCTGGCGGACAACGCCCGCGACGTCGCCCCCGACACCAAGGTCGCGACCCCGGTGTTCGACGGTGCCAGCGAGGAGGAGATCTCGGGTCTGCTCGACTCGACGCTCCCCACCCGCGACGGCGTCCGCCTGATCGACGCGTCCGGCAAGACCCAGCTGTTCGACGGCCGCTCCGGCGAGCCGTTCCCGGCACCGGTCTCGGTGGGCTACATGTACATCCTGAAGCTGCACCACCTCGTCGACGACAAGATCCACGCACGCTCGACGGGCCCCTACTCGATGATCACCCAGCAGCCGCTCGGCGGTAAGGCCCAGTTCGGTGGCCAGCGCTTCGGTGAGATGGAGGTCTGGGCGCTCGAGGCCTACGGCGCCGCTTACGCGCTGCAGGAGCTGCTGACGATCAAGTCCGACGACATCCTCGGCCGCGTCAAGGTGTACGAGGCGATCGTCAAGGGCGAGAACATCCAGGAGCCCGGCATCCCGGAGTCCTTCAAGGTGCTCATGAAGGAGATGCAGTCCCTCTGCCTGAACGTCGAGGTCCTCTCGGCTGACGGCACGGCTGTGAACCTGCGCGACACGGATGACGAGGCCTTCCGCGCTGCGGAGGAGCTCGGCATCAACATCTCCAGCCGCTTCGAGGCCGCGTCGATCGACGAGATCTGACGCCGGCTTCCGGCATCCAACTTTTCTTCAGAAGAATTTCGACACAGGAGAACTAGTGCTCGACGCAACAACTTTCGATGAGCTTCGGATCGGACTGGCGACCGCTGACGACATCCGCGGATGGTCGTACGGCGAGGTCAAGAAGCCCGAGACGATCAACTACCGCACGCTCAAGCCCGAGAAGGACGGCCTCTTCGGCGAGCAGATCTTCGGACCCAGCCGCGACTGGGAGTGCGCCTGCGGCAAGTACAAGCGCGTCCGCTTCAAGGGCATCGTCTGCGAGCGCTGCGGCGTGGAGGTCACCAAGAGCTCCGTCCGTCGTGAGCGCATGGGCCACATCGAGCTCGCCGCGCCCGTGACGCACATCTGGTACTTCAAGGGCGTGCCCTCGCGCCTCGGGTACCTGCTCGACATGGCGCCGAAGGACCTCGAGAAGGTCATCTACTTCGCCGCCTACATGGTGATCTCGGTCGACGAGGATGCTCGTCACCGCGACCTCGCCACGCAGGAGAACAACATCCGCCTCGAGCTGAAGACGCTCGGCGACCGCCGCGACGCCAAGATCGCGGAGCGCCTGGCCAAGCTGGAGGAGGAGCTCGCCGCTCTCGAGGCGGAGGGTGCCAAGGCCGACCAGAAGAAGAAGGTCAAGGACGCCGCCGAGAAGGAGATGACCCTCACCCGCAAGGGTGCTGACGAGGCCATCGCCAAGCTCGAGCGCGTGTGGGAGGACTTCCGCACCCTCGAGGTGGGCGCCCTGCGTCCCGAGGACGACGTCTTCCACGAGCTGCAGGACCGCTTCGGTCAGTACTTCGAGGCCTACATGGGCGCGGAGTCGATCCAGCGTCGCCTGGCCGCATTCGACCTGGCCGCCGAGGCCGAGTCGCTGCGCCTGCAGATCTCCGAGGGCAAGGGTCAGCGCAAGATCCGCGCGATCAAGCGCCTGAAGGTCGTCAGCTCGTTCCTCGAGACCGGCATGAGCCCGGCCGCGATGGTCCTCGACGTCGTCCCGGTGATCCCGCCGGAGCTGCGTCCGATGGTTCAGCTGGACGGTGGCCGCTTCGCGACCTCCGACCTGAACGACCTGTACCGCCGCGTGATCAACCGCAACAACCGTCTTCGTCGTCTGATCGACCTCGGCGCCCCCGAGATCATCGTCAACAACGAGAAGCGGATGCTGCAGGAGGCCGTCGACGCACTGTTCGACAACGGCCGCCGTGGTCGCCCTGTGACCGGCACCGGCAACCGCGCCCTGAAGTCCCTCAGCGACATGCTGAAGGGTAAGCAGGGTCGCTTCCGCCAGAACCTGCTCGGCAAGCGCGTCGACTACTCGGGCCGTTCGGTCATCGTCGTCGGCCCGCAGCTGAAGCTGCACCAGTGCGGTCTGCCCAAGCAGATGGCCCTGGAGCTGTTCAAGCCCTTCGTCATCAAGCGCCTGATCGACCTGGGTCACTCGCAGAACATCAAGGCCGCCAAGCGCGCCGTCGAGCGCACCCGTCCCGAGGTCTGGGACGTGCTCGAGGAGATCATCCGCGAGCGCCCCGTGCTGCTGAACCGCGCCCCCACCCTGCACCGCCTGGGTATCCAGGCCTTCGAGCCGCAGCTCGTCGAGGGCAAGGCCATCCAGCTGCACCCGCTCGTCTGCGCCGCCTTCAACGCGGACTTCGACGGTGACCAGATGGCCGTGCACCTGCCGCTGTCGGTCGAGGCTCAGGCCGAGGCCCGCGTGCTGATGCTCGCGTCGAACAACATCCTGAAGCCGTCGGACGGCCGTCCGGTGACCCTGCCCTCGCAGGACATGATCATCGGTCTGCACCACCTCACCACCGTCACCCCCGGTGCCGCCGGTGAGGGACGTGCGTTCGGCTCGGTCGGCGAGGCCATGCTGGCTCGCGACGAGGGCACCCTCGACCTGCAGGCGAAGATCCGCATCCGCATCCCGGGGCTGACCTTCCTCGAGGGCGAGGCTCCCGACGGCTACGAGCGCCACGGCCTCGTGGATGCCTCGCTGGGCCAGGCGATCTTCAACGACGCGATGCCGAAGGGCTACCCGTTCGTGCGCGAGGTCGCCGACAAGGGCAAGCTGTCGCAGATCGTCAACAAGCTGGCCGAGGAGTACCCCAAGGTCGAGACGGCGGCGACGCTGGACCGCATCAAGGACGCCGGTTTCTACTGGGCCACCCGTTCGGGTGTCACGGTGGCGCTGAGCGACATCCTCACCCCGCCGAACAAGGCGGAGATCGTGGCCGGCTACGAGAAGCAGGCCGCGAAGGTCCAGTCGCAGTACGAGAAGGGTCTGACCACCGACGCCGAGCGTCGTCAGGAGCTCATCAAGATCTGGACCGAGGCGACCGACGAGGTCCAGGCCGCGATGAAGGCGAACTTCCCGATCGACAACACCATCAACCGCATGGTGTCGTCGGGTGCTCGTGGTAACTGGCTGCAGATCCGCAACATCGCGGGTATGCGTGGTCTGGTGAACAACCCCAAGGGTGAGATCATCCCCCGTCCGATCATCTCCTCGTACCGCGAGGGTCTGTCGGTGGCGGAGTACTTCATCGCGACGCACGGTACCCGTAAGGGTCTGGCCGACACCGCTCTGCGCACCGCCGACTCGGGTTACCTGACCCGTCGTCTGGTGGACGTCTCGCAGGATGTCATCATCCGCGAGCAGGACTGTGGCACGACCAAGGGTCTCGAGCTGCCGATCGCCGCGCCGAACTCGCAGGGCGAGCTCGTCCGCGACGCGAACGTCGAGAACTCCGTGTTCGCCCGCACCCTGGCATCCGATGTCGTGAACGAGTCGGGCGAGGTCCTCGCCTCGGCCGGTGACGACGTGGGTGACGTGCTGATCGACAAGCTGGTCGAGGCCGGTGTCGAGACGATCAAGGTCCGCTCCGTGCTGACCTGCGACTCGGCTGTCGGTGTCTGCGCGCAGTGCTACGGCCGTTCGCTCGCGACCGGCAAGACCGTCGACATCGGCGAGGCCGTGGGCATCATCGCCGCCCAGTCGATCGGTGAGCCCGGTACCCAGCTGACGATGCGTACCTTCCACACCGGTGGTTCGGCCTCGGCCGATGACATCACCCAGGGTCTGCCCCGTGTGCAGGAGCTCTTCGAGGCTCGTACGCCGAAGGGCGCATCCCCGATCGCCGAGGCCGACGGCCGCATCACGATCGAGGAGAACGACAAGGGCAAGAAGGTCATCCTGACGCCCGACTCCGGTGACGAAGAGGTGGTCTACCCGGTGCTGAAGCGTGCGACGCTTCTCGTCGAGGACGGCCAGCACGTCTCGGTCGGTCAGCCTCTCCAGGTCGGCACGCTCGACCCCAAGGAGGTCATGCGTGTGCAGGGCGCTCGCGAGGTGCAGCGTTACCTCGTGAACGGCGTGCAGGGCGTGTACCGCTCGCAGGGTGTGCCGATCCACGACAAGCACATCGAGGTCATCGTGCGCCAGATGCTGCGCAAGGTCACCGTCGTCGACCACGGCGACACGACCCTGCTGCCCGGCGAGATGGTCGACCTCAAGCGCTACCAGTCGATCAACCGCGAGTCGGTGTCCGAGGGCAAGCGCCCGGCGTCGGGCCGTCCGGAGCTGATGGGTATCACCAAGGCTTCGCTGGCGACCGAGTCCTGGCTGTCGGCCGCGTCCTTCCAGGAGACGACCCGCGTGCTCACGCAGGCCGCCATGGAGGGCAAGCGCGACCCGCTGGTCGGCCTCAAGGAGAACGTCATCATCGGTAAGCTCATCCCGGCCGGAACCGGTCTCGCCAAGTACCGTGACATCACGGTCGAGGCGACCGAGGAGGCCAAGAGCGAGCGCTACCCGAACCGGATCTTCGCATCCGACGGCGCGTACGCCGAGGGCGACTTCGGCTACGTCGACTTCGACGCGTTCTCGACCGACGACATCACGCCCGGCACCTATAACTGAGTGCTGATGTGAATGAAGGCCCCGGCCCCTCTTCGGAGGGTCCGGGGCCTTCGTCGTACCCGGGGACCTGGTTGCGTATGCAGGCAGTTCGGACGGATGCAGGCAGACACGCCGAGCATCCGGCCGGCGGCCGGTCGCCGTGCCTGCATGTGTGACAGGCCGGGACCGGTGATCAGCCCCAGATGCTGGCGATGATCGCGTCGGTGTATCCCTTGGGCGCGAGGTTCGAGTACTGCGTGTCGATGAGCACGCCCTGCCGGTAGAACAGGGTGCGACCGTCGGTGACCGGGTAGGTCTTGTTCTTCCAGATCTTCTCGCAGCGGGTGCCCTGGTCTGGCGCGTAGCAGGTGAAACCCTCGGCGACCAGGCCGTTCAGCTTCTCGAGGGCCGGCCCGCTGCGCTCATGCGTGATGGTGGTCACGAGCCCTGTCGTGTCGGCCTGCGGGTCGCCCCACACGCACTTCAGCGATCCGTCCTTCAGAGTGCCCGAGGGGCCGAAGGCCTTGTCGTTCAGCGGCACGTCCTTGAGCTGTGCGAGCACCTCGGATGTCAGGATCTTGTGGCAGTCCTTCGGGATGGCCGCCGGTTTCACGGTGGCCGTCGCCGACGGCGACCGCGAAGACGATGAGGTCTTGTCCGGTGCATCCGTCGCCTTGCTCGTCGACGACGTCGTCTTGCCGCCGGTCTCGGGATCGGATGCCGCAGGCGCGCAGCCGGCGAGGAGGACGGATGCCGCGACGGCGACGGCGATGACGAAGACACGCGCGGCTCTCATGGCCACAGGGTAGTCCCGACGGTGTGCGCCACCGTGCACGAAACGCGTCGCCACTCGTCCCGCGTGCGGGTTCAGAGAACGTCGAGTCCATGGCCCGGACAGCGCTCTTTGTCACCCCTCATCGGAACGGGCAGTGACCGTCCCCATGAGGGGCCGGAAGAGGCGGGGTGCGAGGGCAGGGAAGGCGCAGTCCCCGACTCCTCGTGACCGTGGCGGCGCCGCTAGTCTGACGGGATGGAGCAGCAGCAGGTGCCGGCACGTGGCGCGGTCGTGATCGGGGATGCCCTGATCGACGAGATCCGGGATGGCGGGGGCGTGCGCGAGCTGGTCGGCGGTGCCGCGCTGAATGTCGCTGTCGGGCTGCGACGACTCGGTGTTCCGGTCACGTTGATCGCGATGGTCGGCGCGGACGAGGCGGGCGACCACATCCGCGAGTACCTGGCCGATCACGGCGTCACTCTGATCGACAGCCCCGCGCCGCTCGGCTCCTCGCGCGCCGTCGTGCAGAAAGGGCGCACCGGCGAGCCGGAGTACGTGTTCAACGAGGCCGCGCAGCGGCGCAGCATCCGCTATGGAGACGATGCCCACGCGGCGATTGCGGCCGCCGGGATCGTGGCGGTCAGCTGCTTCCCGTTCGACGTTCCTGCCGAGACGGATGCGCTGTCCGAGGCGCTCGGTGACGCGACGCTCGCGATCGATCCGAACCCACGAGCCGGGATGCTCGCGGACCGTGCCGAATTCGTGCGCGGGTTCGAGCGGTTGGCGGCGCGCGCCGCTCTGGTGAAGGTCGGTGCGGACGACGCTGCGCTGCTCTACGATGGCGACCTCGACGCCCTGCGTGCACGACTGCGCGCGGCAGGTGTCGCCGCCGTGCTGGCGACGGCCGGCGCCGATGGTGCGGTGCTCGACACCGATGCCGGGATCGTCACGGCTCCGATCGCGGATCTGCCAGGTCGGATCGTCGACACGGTCGGTGCGGGAGATGCGACCCTCGCCGCCGTGACGGCGGGGCTGAGTGACGGGCGCCCAGCGGATGAGGCGGGCTGGCAGGCCCTGCTCGACCGCGCGATGCTGATCGCCGCGGCGACCTGCCGCGCGGAGGGCGGCCTGCTGCGCACGCCGGAGTCGCTCGCAGAGTCGGAGCGCGGAGTCCAGGGCAGCTGACGGTTCAACGAAGAAGGACCCCCGCATGCGGAGGTCCTTCTTCGTTTGGGTGGCGAGTGAGGGATTCGAACCCCCGAAGCATTCCGCGGCTGATTTACAGTCAGCTCCCTTTGGCCGCTCGGGCAACTCGCCATGCACACCCGTCCGACTTGAACAGCCAACCGGGGGCGCGAGAAATCATATTACCCGCCGTTGCGCCGCTCAGGAAATCGAGCCCGGTGACGCGCTCAGAGACGCCTCCGGCAGACGCCGAGGGTGGTGCGCGCGGGGTGCTCGACGACGCGGGCTGAGTCCCGGCGTCGGCGGGACGCGTGCATAGACTGAAGCGATGCATCCGCTGACCGAGGCCGACGTCCGGGCATCCTTCGTCAACGCCGCAGACGAGGAGCTGCGGCTGATCGAGCTGCCGCACGACTTCCTGCTCACGGACTGGGACTATCTCGACTTCTTCGCCTGGCGCGACCCCGCGTCGGCCAAGCGTGGGTACGTGCTGCTCGAGCACGAGGGCCGCACCGTCGGCATCGTGCTGCAGACGGCCGGCGCGGGGCGCACGCGATCGGGCATGTGCAACATCTGCCACACCATGCAGCCGGGCAACCAGGTGGCGCTGTGGGCGGCGCGGCGAGTGGGGGATCGTGGCCGCCGTGGCGACTCGGTCGGCACGTACGTGTGCGCGGACCTTTCCTGCCACGAGAACGTGCGGCTCGCGCATCCGCTCGCTCCGAACGAGGTGCTCGCGGCCGGCCAGGTCGACATGCGGCTGGACGGCACCCGCCGCCGGATGCACGATCTGGTGCTGCGCGTACTCGAAGACTGAGTGTCATGGATGCGGCGACTCAGTCCCGCGGATACGCTGGAGGCACCCGTACGCACCGAAGGAGACGCCAATGGGCGAGCCCATCCTGTTCACCGTCGACGAGGGCCTCGCGCGGCTCACGCTGAACCGCCCCGCCCGGCTGAACGCCTTCAACGGCGACCTGGCCTACGCCTGGCGGGATGTCACTGCCGAAGTCGTCGCCCGCGATGATGTGCGCGCGATCCTGATCGACGCCGCCGGTCCGTCGTTCTGCGCCGGCGGCGATGTGCTCGACATGGCGACGGAGATGGGTGGCGGTGAGGACATCACCGCGTTCGCACGGGTGATCAACGAGGGAATCCGCTCGCTCACGGACGCGGCGAAGCCGGTCGTCGCGGCCGCGCACGGCACGACCGCCGGCGGCGGACTCGGCATCCTGATGTGCAGCGACTACGCGGTCGTCGGCGCGCACTCGAAGATCGGCAGCCTGTACGCGAACATCGGCCTCACACCCGACCTGTCGGTCTCGGCGCAGCTCGCGGATGCCGTCGGCCAGCGGCGTGCGCTGCAGTTGGTGCTGCAGGACCGCATGCTCAGCGCGGCCGAGGCCGTGGAGTGGGGTCTGGTCGCCGAGGCGGTCGCCGCCGTGGAAGGAGCGGATGCCGCAGCCGAGGCCGATGCGGTCAGGGCGCGCGCCGAGGAGATCGCCCGGTTCTGGCTGGCCGGTGCCGCTGGGGCTTACGGTCACGCGAAGCGCCTGGTCCGCTCCCAGCCCGAGCGCACCTTCCACGAGCAGCTCGAGGAGGAGGCGCTGTCGATCGGGGCATCCTTCGAGACGCCCGACGCGAAGGCCCGCGTCGCAGCCTTCGCCGCGCGTTCGTCGCGCTGACGGGTCTGCGGCCGCTGTCGGCCCCCGATGTGTGTCGAATGCTCGAAGACGGGTTGCGTGCCGCAGCATCCGATCTGGGCAAGACTGGGGGCACGGCCCACCAGGAGGAGTCTCATGACCGACATCGAACTCGGAGCGCTCGCCGCGGAGATCGCTCTCGAAGCGGGAGAGCTGGCTGCTCGCCGGCGCCGTGAGGGCGTGCACCTCGCCGCCACGAAGTCGACGCTCGCCGACATCGTGACCGACGCCGACCGCGAGGTCGAGGCGCTCATCCGCGACCGGCTGGCGGCGGAGCGTCCCGACGACGGATTCCTCGGCGAGGAGTCCGGTGCAGCCGGGGGCACGAGCGGGCTCACCTGGGTCGTCGATCCGATCGACGGCACGGTCAATTACAGTTACGGCATTCCCGCGTATTCGGTGAGCATCGCCGTCGTCGATGGCTCGCCCGAGCCCGAGGGGTGGACTGGCGTCGCGGCCGCAGTGTGCGCCCCCGCGCTCGGCGAGCTGTTCACGGCCGTTCGCGGGGAAGGTGCGTGGCACGACGGCGCCCCGCTCGCGGTGACGACTGAGACGCCGGCGGGAGCCCTGCTGGCGACCGGCTTCGGCTACGACCCCTCGACGCACGACGGCGATCTCGCGACGGTGCGCCGCGTGATGACGATGGCGCGCGATCTGCGCCGGATGGGATCAGCGGCGATCGACCTCTCGTATGTCGCGGCCGGACGCCTGGACGGCTTCTTCGAGCGCGGACTGAAGCCATGGGACTTCGCTGCCGGTGCGATCCTCGTTGCCGAGGCCGGGGGAGCGGTGTCCCGCATCGACACGGATGCTCCCCGCCCGCTGCTGTTCGCGGGTGGAGCGGATGTGCACTCGCGCCTGTTCGAGATGCTCGCCGAGGCCTGATTCGTAAAGGCGATCGACTTTCTGGTCGCCGTTCATGGCGCTCCCAGCCGAGAGCGGGTATCGTTTACGCGATCGTTACTTTCGTTTACCCGAGCGAGAGTGCCCCCCTTCTTGACGCGCGACCGAGAGATTTCCTTTGCCCTTCGATGCCCCCGAGACCGGCTCTGCCCCCGAGCGTCGGTCGAACCGACGCCGCGCAGTGCCCGCTCAGGCCGCAGCTGAAGTCTCGTCGCCCGTCGTTCCCGCTTCTCGCCGCGAGGTTCGTGCGCGCCAGACCGCTGAGATCCCCGTCGTGTCGGAGTCGGCTGTTGAGCAGCCGTTCGTCGGTCGCCGTGCGCGTCGCGCCGGCGTCGCGCCGGCAGCCGTATCGGATGCTGCGCCCTGGCGCTCCGCGATCGCGGATGCCGGTGCGCACCGTGCCTCGGGCGCCGTCGAACCGCTCGCAGCTGAATCCGTCGCCGCTGGGCCCGTCGTCGAGGCGGAGCCGATCGTGCAGGCCGGTGCTGCTGAGCTGAAGTCTGAGCGTCTGATCTTCGACGAGCCCTCCGAGACCGACCAGGCACGCGCTGAGCAGGTGCGCGCCGAACGCGTTGCAGCGGAGGCGGCTGCCGCCGAGCAAGCTCGCATCGAACAGATCGCTGCTGAGCAGGCTGCCGCGGAGCGGGCTCACGCCGAGCAGGTCGCGGCCCGTGCACAAGCAGAGCATGTCGCGGCCGAGCAGGCTGCCGCTGAGCGGGCTCAAGCAAAGCGCATCGCCGCAGCGCAGGCTGCCGAGCGAGTCGCGGCGGAGCGGAACGCCGCGGAGCGCGCAGCCGCTGAGCGTGCTCACGCAGAGCAGCTCGCCGCTGACGCTCACGCGGAGCAGCTCGCCGCCCAGCAGGCCGCCGCCCAGGCCCGGGCCGAGGAGGAGGCTCGCCTCGCTCAGGTCCGCGCTGAGCGGGCCGCCCAGGCTCGCGCCGAGCAGGCCGCAGCCCAGCACCGGGCCGCTCAGGCATCCGCTTCTCACGCATCCGAGTCCGTGTCCGTGACGGGACCCGCCGTTGAGAACGATGCGCGTGCGACGGATCCGTCCGTCGACGCGTTCTCGGCCGCTGCCGAAGCCTTCGGGTTCAGCGCAGATGATCTCGACGAGACCGTCGAGCCGCTTCCCGAGGCATACGCACCGGAGGAGGCGAAGCAGGACGACCGGGCCGACTCCGAGCATGTCGCGCCGCGCCGAGGCCGTCGCTTCGGCCGCAAGATCGTCGCCGCCGGGGCCTCGCTCGGTGTGATGGCAGTCGCGGGACTCATGCTCGTGTCGACGACGCTGCCGTCCGAGGCTGTCGCCGCCGGCCAGGGTCAGGGCGCGCAGTCGGTGACCTCGCTCACCGCCGCCGAGGACACGACGCAGCGCAAGGCGGTCGAGAAGGACATCCAGGCGTTCGTGGCTCCCTCCGATCTGGAGGACGAGGAGATCGCACGCTCCGGCGAGTACTCGTCGATGTCGATGGCCGACCTCGCTGCCGAGGAGGGCATCCACTACTCGACCAGCGTGTACACGAACGACACCACGGCGGCGATCCAGTGGCCGTTCGCCGTGGGCACCGGAATGTCGTGGCCGTACGGCATGCGCCGTGGACGGATGCATCAGGGCATCGACCTGATCCCCGGAAACGGTGCGCCGATCCAGGCGATCGCCGACGGCGTCGTGCGCAAGGCGACCGAGAACGGCGGCGGCTACGGCGTGACCGTGTACATCGACCACATGGTCGACGGCCAGGTCGTCACGAGCCACTATTCGCACATGCAGCACGGCTCGATCCGGGTGAAGACCGGTCAGCACGTGAAGGTCGGCGACATCGTCGGACTCGTCGGAAACACCGGTCACTCCTACGGAGCGCACCTGCACTTCGAGCTGCTCCGCAACGGGCAGACGTTCGATCCGCTGCCGTGGATGAAGAAGAACGCCGGACGTCACGATGGGGTCGGCCCGATTTCCTGATCGGCCCTCAGGGATGTTAGGCTTTTCTGGTTGCCCGGTGACGGGGAACATGCCCCGATAGCTCAGTGGCAGAGCACTTCCATGGTAAGGAAGGGGTCGTCAGTTCAATCCTGACTCGGGGCTCGTAGCGTTCATTCTTTCCGATGAACGACTCGTGGCAGGGTAGCTCAGCTGGTCAGAGCGCACGACTCATAATCGTGAGGTCGCGGGTTCAAGCCCCGCTCCTGCTACGAAAGCCCCCGGCTCCACCCGGGGGCTTTTTTCATGCTCGGATGCCGGGCCGCTGGACGGCGCGTATGCCCCAGCTCAGGTGGACGCTCTCCCCCGGCCCGATCACGGGCAGGTCCAGTCCGGAGTTCAGCGCATCAGGCGGAGAGGTCTGCGGCTCGACGGCCACGGCGCTGCGAAACTCGTCTCCGATGGATTCGTCCGACGTGTAGAGCTGCACCCAGCCCGCGCCGTCGCCCAGCACGAGCTCTGCACCCTGGCCCGTGGCGTCCACGACCCGCACGATCGGCCGCCCAGCGTCGACGCCCTCGAGGCCGGTGAACGCGTTGTTCAGGGTGCGCCCGCGCAGTGGCAGTTCAGAGCCGTCGATGCCAGCCGAGGCGGGACGCACGGGCAGGCAGCGGTCCTCGGAGACGGTGAGCATTCGTGTCGCGGTCAGAGCAAGCCGCCATTCGTCGATCGCCGCTTTGCGCGCAGCGCCGGCGAGCAGGTACGGGTGAGCCCCGAGCGCGACCGGAGCCCGCTCCGCGCCGAGGTTCGTCGCGGTGACACTCTGCCGCAGCCCGGCTTCCGTCAACGTGAACTCCGCATCGATCCGCACGCGCCAGGGGTACCCCTCCTGGGGCTCGATCGTCGTGCTCAACAGCACCGCGTCGTCCTCGACCCGCTCCGGCTCGAAACCTGTCCACGCCACGAGGCCGTGTGCAGCGGTGCGGCGATCGATCTCGTTGATCGCCAGCTGGTGCACGGCACCGTCGAACTCGTAGCGGCCATCAGAGGTGCGGTTCGGCCAGGGGGCCAGCACGGCGCCGCTCATGCCCGGCCGCAGCACGTCGGCGTCGAAGCTGCGCACCAGGTCGCGACCGTCGTATCGCAGCATCCGCAGCGTCGCGCCCACGGAAGCGACCGTCACCCGGTAGCGGCCGGAGCGGAGATCGTACTGCCGGCCGGACCGGGGGATCATGCCCGAGGTCCGTCCGGTTCCTGCCAGAACAGCAGCATCTCGGGCAGGCTCGTGGCGAAGTAGTCCGTCGAGCCGTCATCGTGCCTGGCGACGGGAGCGGTGTAGGGCGTGCGTGCCTCGCCGAGCGAAGCGGGCGGATCGGCGATCGGCCTTCTGAGCGCAGCGTGCACCGCATCCCAGAGGGCGATCGCCTGACCCTCTCCGCCCTCCCAGGGGTGGAAGAGGCGAGTGGTGAGGATGTCGTAGGCACGTTCCGCGCGACCCTCGGCGAGGAGCAGCCGCAAATACTCGATGGTGAGATCATCGCGCGTGAGTACGAGGGGCTCGTCGTCGATCAGTCGTGCGAGACGCTGCGCGGTTGAATGCCCGAGGCGAGCGGCCAGTTGATCCTGCTCGTAGCGCAGGCGTGCGTCGTGGGGGGCGAGGGCGACGGCGGTCTCGTACCGGGCCCAGGCTTGGTCGTCGTCATGTGCGATGTTGTACGCTGCGAGCCCCGCGTTGCGGTGCAGTACCGCATCGTCGAGACCGAGCGCTACCGCCTGCTCCCAGTGCGTGGCCGCCTCGCCGCCTCGGCCGACGGAGAACAGCAGCATGCCGATCAGGGAGTGCGCGACAGCGTCGCCGGGATCGGCCGCCAGCGCGGCGGTGAGTGCATCGAGGGCGTCGAGCCCGTGCGGGAAGCAGAAGGTGCGATCGGCCGCACGTGCGGCGGCCCGGACCCGCGCGGCCTCCTGCGTCTGACCGATCCGGTCGTGCAGCGCTGCCGCGAGATAACAGGCGACGGGGGCGAGGCCGCCCGACACCGTCGGCGTCTGCGCTCCGATCTGTACGAGCAGGTCGAGTGCGGCATCCGCTTCTCCTGCGTCGCGCAGCTCGATCGCGACGTCCAGCAGCATCCCCGCGTCGCCGGTCGGCTCGCCGGCCAGCACGCGCAGCGTCGCGTCGAGCGGATCGGTCTGGAGCGCCCCGTCGAGAAGCGCGGATGCCACGGCGTCGTCACCGAGCCGGCGCAGCAGAACCACGCGCAGCGCGGAGCGCCGCGCGTCGTGACCGACAGTTTCATCGAGCGAGTCGAGCACGCGCAGTGCGGCGCGGTTCTGTTGCCGCCCGGCCAGCGATCGCGCCAGGGCGAGCCCGGCCCCGGCTGCCCACGTGCCGTCCCATCCGGCCTTGCCGAAGGCGCGTTCCGCCTCGACGGTGCGTCCGAGTCGGCGCAGCACGAGGCCGAGGAGATGGAAGGCTTCCGCATCCAACGGATTCGCGTTGCGTCGGGTGAGCCGGTCCAGTGCACCCTCGATGTGGGTGAGCGCGACGGCATACTCACCCGCACGGTAGCGGTTGTCCGCGAGGGCGAGGTTCGTGCGCACATCGCCCGGATCGCGTTCCAACGCGGCTTCCCAGTAGAGCAGCGGGGAACGCGTCGGATGCCGGTACTGCGCGAGGTGCAGTCCGGTGAGATACAACTCGTCGACGGAGTCGATGTCCTCCACGGCCGGGGGTTCATGGGCGACCCACGGTTCCTCGTCTGCCGGGCCCACAGGGATCCAGCGCACCAGGTTCCGTCCGTGGGCGTCGTTCAGTTCGACGACCAGTCCTGCGAGGCCGGCAGCATCCGCGACGCGCAGCTCCGCCGTACGCCCGGGTTCGAGGTCACAGGTGTGCGATGCCAGGACCTCACCACCGGCGAGGATGCGCATGACGGCGGCGTTCTGGCGCGCGGTCACGGCGAAGCGTGCTGAGACATCGCCGTCGCGTGAGACGTGCACTGCGGCATCCGGAGTCGCCTGGCTCGCCGGCCCCGTGGCCGGCAGCGGATACCAGTACTGAGTGAAGGTCTTGGTCTCACCCGGAAGGATCCAGGTGAAGTCCGGCTGGTTGTCGGTGTAGACACCGGCCATCAGTTCGACGTACGGGCCATCACCGTCACTGAGCTGGTCGTCCCAGGCGTGCCCGAACGGGGCGTCGCCCCAGGTCCACAGCTTCTTTCCCGGGGAGACGCGCCGCTCAGCCCAATGCACGAAGCCGGCCCCGGCGGCGTGGTCGTACCCGCCGAAGAAGTCCTGTTCGGAGTCCACGATCATGTACGAGGTCGGCACCGGGATGTTGCGGTACCAGTCGATCCGGTTCGCCTGCGGGTCGCGCTCCGCCAGTCCCGGGTAGTCGACCCCGTAGTACGGACGATCCGCGGCGGGGAACGCCGTGAGCGCACGGCGGGCGTGATCGGCGACGTAACGCACGTCTTCCGGGAAGAAGGACTGGTAGTCGTCACCGACCCGGGCGGCGACGTTCGCCCACCACAGGAAGGTCTGCCGTTCGTCGGTGCGGTTGTGCATCCGCACCACCAGTTCGATGACCGAGCTGCCGGCGCGCAGGCGGATGCCGTGCTGTGCGGACATTCGGGCGAAGGGGTCGTGGCCGTGGCACCAGACGGTCGCCGTGCCGTCGGCATCCGTCTCGATCCGCACGTCGACCGGGAGGTAAGTCGCGGGCCGGTGGTGCTGCGGCCAATTGAACTCGACGCCGCCGCTGATCCAGGGCCCCGCGAGGCCGACGAGCGCGGGCTTGATGACGTTGTTGCGGTAGAAGAAGTCGTAGCCCGTCGTCTTGTCATAACCGATGTGGATGCGGCCGCCGAGTTCGGGCAGCACGACGAGGCGCACGTATTCGTTCTCGAGGTGTACGGCCTGCCATTCGCGGGCGACACCCTCATCCGACACGCTGTCGATGAACGGGATCGGATACACCCGGCCGCTCGACCCCTGGTACACCCGCCGGTCGAGGTACATCGGGTAGGAGCTGGGTGCTCCTGCCTCGTAGGTGTGTATCGTCAACGGTTCGCTCCATGCGATCGCGTCGCCCCGGCCGAGGGCCGGCTGGAACTCGTCGGGCGCATCGGGCAGCACGATCGTCGCGGGGGCGCCGGCGTTCGCTTCTGTCATCTCGTCTCCAGGAGGGTGGTGAACCCGGCGCATGGCCGGACGACACAGACGCTATTGGGACGACGAGCCCGTCAGCAATGGGGTTTACGGGGATTCATATGGACGAAACGACGGTGGCAGGCGCAGGGGCGTCAGCCCTTGCGAAGCGAACGATACTCGGACGGGCTCATCTCGTGGTGGCGTCGGAAATGGCGCGAGAAGTACAGCGGGTCGGTGTACCCGACCGCCAGCGCGACCTCCCGGATGGACAGGGCTGTCGTGTCGAGCAGTGCCCGTGCACGGGTCATCCGCAACGAGGAGTGGAACGCAGCGGGGCCGCCGCCGGTGGCCTCGCGGAACAGCGCGCTGAGGTGCGATTGAGAGATCCCCACCAGTGCGGCGAGCTCGCCGACCTGGATGCTGCCGTCGACGCGGGCTTCCAGGTAGCGCATCGCGCGCTCCAGCGCGGAGCCTTCCACAGGCAGGGTGTTGTCGGAGGCGATCCGGGCGAGGAGGTTCCAGGCGATCCCTGATGCCAGGAGCAGCTGTGCGGGGGAGAGGCGCTTCTCCAAGGTGGTGACGAGTTCGTCGAAGAGGGCGGCCACTCTGTCGAGGGAGCGCAGGCGTGTGATGGGCGAGTCCGAGGTCATCGCACCGTTGGCGAGCTCGACGGCATCCGAGCCCCGGATGTGCAACCACCAGATGGTCCAGGGATCCTCGCTCGACGACTCGTAGCTGTGCGCCTGCCCCGCCGGGATCGCAATCGCCGACGACCTCGTCAACTGGTGGGTCGCGCCGCCGATCTCCACAACCCCGCGCCCGCCCACGCACAGCAGCACTATCGTCTCGGTGGCGCCGTTCGCACGCACGCGCCGATGCCCACGAGCGGAGGGGAAGTACCCGGCATCCGTGACGAGAAGCCGGCGCGTGCCAGGCCGGTTCAGGGCGACCTCGACCTGGGGGCGGGGGATAACGCACAGCCGCTGGTGCGCGAAGCCGTCGATTCGATACGGCTGGTCGCGCCGAGCACAGGCGTGTCGTCCATAGGGTCTCCTCCGTGGATGCACTCGATGAGCAATCGACAAGGCCTCCGCCATGCTCTCACGTCATTCGATGCTGCCGGCGTCGTGCTTCGGCTCCAGATGATCATCCATATGGGTGTTCGCAAGCGGGATGACCGTTCTCAGTTATCCGCGTCGCTGCTGCCGGATAGCGACCTGGCTCCGCCGACAAAGACTGAGGGTCCGGCGGGCATTGGCCCGCCGGACCCTCCGGTCCGCTGCTACTGGATCAGCACTGCTGGCGCGGCTTGTCGCGCGTCACCAGCGACACGTCGCCGTAGGAGCCGTCGAGCCACACCGCGCGGGTGTCCTCGTCGGCTGCGACCTTGAACTGCATGCCGCTCGAGCAGGCGCTGATCGTGCACGACGGCCTGCTGATGAACGCCCTGCTGCCCTTCTTCGAGATGATGTGGGACAGCGCGGTGCCGTTGAGTGCGGAGACAGCGGATGCCGGTGACGCCCCGCCTACCGCCGACGAGCGGGTGCTGATCGCATTGCTGGCCAGCGGGCTGAAGGATGAGGCGATCGCACGGCAGTTGGACGTGCATGTGCACACCGCCCGCCGCCGCATCAGCGCGGTGATCGAGCGACTCGATGCCACGACCCGGTTCCAGGCCGGGCTGCAGGCTGCCCGGCGGGGCTGGCTGGACTGAGAAGGGCCCCGCGGGGCCCTTCTTCAGGCGGTCAGGCGGTCAGGCGTTCCAGGGGAACGGGCGCTCCTTGTCGAGCTCGGCGTCCCTGCCGACCTCGGCCAGCGGCACTCCTGCACCGCGCACGCAGAGCCACTTCAGAGGCACCTCGCTGTCGGGCAGGCAGCGGAATGCGTGCCAGACGTCCTGGCCGGCGCGGACGACGGATCCGGGACCGACCGGAAGAACTTCGTCACCGAGCGCGAACTCGCCGCTGCCCTCGAGGAAGATGTACAGCTCCTCGAGCTTCGCGTGCCGGTGCCAGAACGGTGCTTCGCCGCCGGGCTCGGTGGAGTTGACGGACATGCCGAGGGCGTTCGTGCCGAGGTCCTTCTCGACGAAGGTCTTGCCCTCCCAGGTGTCGGTGGCGCCGATGTCGATGGTGTTCTGATCAGTCATAGGGCCACGGTATCCGACTCGCGGATGTATCAGCCCGGCAGCAGTCTGCTCCTGTTCTGTGGTCGCGGACTTCCGCTCCGCGCACGCACCTCGGGAGGTCGCGATGCCGATGTTCAACCCCAACGCGCTGTTCTCCGCTCGCGCGAAAGGGGGCGAGGGGCAGGACATCCCGGTCTCGATCGCCCCCGACTCGCCGCTCTGGCAGAACGAATCGGAGATGGTCGAGAAGCTGGCCGAGGAGTACGTCGACCGGCAGACGTCGAGCGACCGCAGGATGTTCGACGCGCTCGACCGCCTGGTCTGGACGATGCAGGGCCTCGTGCCCAAGGACAACCAGGCACCGCCGCAAGTGGTGGGAACGCTGCTGCAGCCGGATGGATCGGCCGCCGGCCATGTGCAGGTCGGCCTCGAGCTGACCGGCGCGTCGACCGCGCAGGCGATGCTCGGAACCACGGTGACGCTCGACGACGGCAGCTTCGTGCTGCCGATCCCCGCCGGCGCCCGTGCGACCGCGTTCGCCGCCGACCTCGTGGTGACCTCCGCCGTCGGCGTGCAGCGCATCCTCGCCGCGCTGAAGAGGCTGCAGCCCAGCGGGATGCTGCCGGTCGTGACGCTTCCGGAACCCGCGCCGCCGCTGTCGATGGCCACCATCGCGGCGCTGCAGAAGGTCGTCGCCGATGCCGCGGGGCTCGAGGCCCCGGCGGAGGACCACGTCGCCCCCGCGCTCGCCGTGGGGGAGGACGAGTGCCAGGTGGTGTTCCGTCGCGACGCGTCCAGCGACCGCTTCCCGTACGGCGTGTTCTTCCGGCTCACCGATCCGAGCCTGAGCCAGCCCAGCCTGCGGATGCGGATCGGCAACGCCCGCCGCAGAGGGCTGCCCGTCACGTTCTACGGCGGATACTCCGCAGCCGCGCGTCTGGCCGGAGGGCTGGAGAACCTGGAGTTCCACCTCGCCGAGCGCGTGCCGGTGGACCGCCCGATCAGCATCGACGCGTTCCGCGACGGGCTGGCCACCGAGACCCCGTACGGTTCCGTGCCGCTGGCCGGTTCACTGTCGATCGGCTACGTGGTCACGCTCGCGCAGCGCTGGACACCGCTGGGCCTCGCCCTCGGCGACCTGGTCTACTCGCTTCCGCTCGCCCCCGGTGAGCAGCAGCGCATGGCGATCATGGAGCGCACCGCCTCGACCTCCGTCGTCGAGAGCGAACGACTGGAGTCCTCCGAGGCGATGTCGTTCGCCGAGCGGGACGACACGTCCGCGACCGCCACGTTCTCGAGTGCGTTCCGCGAGGCGGCATCCGGCGGGTCGCAGTACGACACGCACGCCGACTCGTTCTCGATCGCCGCCGCGGCCGGTGGCGGCGGGGTGTTCCCGTTCGGATGCGCCGCAGGAGGCGTGGCGACCAGCTTCGGCTCGTCGAACACCAGCGGCAGCACCAGCACCTGGATGAGCGGGGCGCGGGACAGCACCTCGGGAGCCGCGCAGTCGACGCACTCGGCGGTGCAGCGCCAGGCGGCCGCGCGCCGCTCCGCGTCACGCACCTCGATGCGCCTGGCGACCGCGACGGAGTCGACCGAGATCACCACCAAGGTGATCACGAACCACAACAAGACCCGCGCGCTGACCATGCAGTACTGGGAGGTGCAGCGGCTGTTCGACGTGACCACCGCCTGCGAGGGCGTGACCCTCACCTGTCAGGTGCCGCTGGACGTCATCCGGTTCCTGCCCGCGTACCAGCCGGCCAAGCTCACCGATGCGCCATCCACCCGCGACGACGTGCTGACCCGCTACGAGCGCCTGCTCGGCCACGCCGACATCCTCGGCAGAGTCGTGCCTGCACGGTACCGGCGCGGTCTGTCGCTGATCACCGACTTCGCGTCGGATCCGACGACGGCCGTGGCGGATGCCGGGGCGCCCGCGACGGACGTGCTCGACATCACACTGATCGGCACCTTCCTCGACTTCGACGACCTGTTCGTCACCGTGGTCGGCAAGCGCGGGATGCGTGTCGGCCCCTATCCGCTCAGCGGCAACGCAGTGTCCGACACTCTGCCGACGGGGAAGGACGCCCTCGCGACGGAGGACGACCTGTTCGGGCGGCTGCGCGCCGCGCGCTCCAACCACGTGCTCGGGCGGACCCGCGTGGCCACCGTCTCGCTGCCGCCGTCGTTCGCGAGGCAGGACATCACCGGGTTCGAGATCACCCGCCGCACCCGCCGGCTGGACTACCACTTCGCGCCGCCCGCGATCGCCGATCTCGGCTTCGCGCAGGTCACGCTCGGCGGTCTCGGCTCGGCGTTGGAGGGGGCGCTGAAGGACGCCGCCGCGAAGCAGTCGAAGACCGGGTCCTACGACTCCGACCGGTTGGAGCGCGAGCTGGGCGGTCCGCAGGTCACGAGTTTCGTGGCCGCGATCTCGGGCACGACCCCGCAGGTGGTGCTCGTGGACAGCCGATTCGGCGGCCCCATGGCGCTGCCCGCGATGACCTATCCGATCGCCGCGCGCACGGTGCCGCCGGTGCTGTCCTACGCGTCGGTGCTCGAGATCGAGAAGACGCTGCAGTGGGTCATGCGCAACACCATGACCTGCAGTGTCGCCGTCTTCGCCTCGCTGACGCCGGAGGAGCGGGCGGTCATGCTGGAGCGCTACGAGATCACCCTTCCTCCGGCCGACGACGGCACGGAGCGCCCGGCGGTGCCGCTGCTCAGCTGCATCACCAACAATGTGCTGGGCTACTTCGGAAACTCGATGGTGCTGCCGTTCATGATCCCCGCCGCGATCACCGACGCGACGGCGGAGTACGGCGAACCCGACGAGCACGGCATCCGGCCCGTGAAGAAGGCGGGTCTGACCACAGGTCAGATCCAGGACGCCCTCACCCGGTTCCACACCGACGGATTCTCGGCACCGCGGGCGACGATCGCACTGCCGACCAAGGGCGTGCTGGGCGAGGCAGTGCTCGGGCACTGCCCCTCGGCTGAACGGGTCGACCTCACCCGGTTCTGGAACTGGCAGGACTCGCCGGGAGACGAGGCCACCCAGATCTCGCCGGTGGGGATGCCGCAGAACGCGCTCGCCGCAGGGCTGACCGGTCCGAGCGCACTGACGAGCCTGAACCCGATGATCCAGAACTTCTCCATGGCACCGGTCGCCGCCGACACCACTCTCGCGAGTGCGCTGATCAAGTCGGCCGAGGCGCAGAAGAGCTTCGACATCGGTGTGCTCAACAACGCCGCAGGTCTGACGACGCTCACCGGCAAGACTCTCGAGACCGCCGAGTCCGCCCGCAAGGACGCCCTCGGCGCGGCCAAGGACCTCGCCATCAAGGCGATGGAGACGTCGGCCTCGATCTACGGCGCCGACAAGAAGAAGGATGCCGGTGAGAAGGGCGCATCCGGAGGGAAGGACAAGGGCTCCGGAAGCGGGGGCGGCTCGGACGGCCCCGGCGGCTCCGGTGATGGCGACGGCGGCTCCGACGGAGGCGGCACCGGCGGCGGCGACGAACCCGCCCCTGAGCCCGCGCCGGCCAAGCCGACCCAGCGGAGCATCTACTTCCCGAAGGCGCAGCGCGTGCTGAAGTCCGACCAGAAGGCCGGGCTGGACGCCATCCTCGCCGAGGTGAAGGCGGGCGGCGCCACCGGCGCCGTGGTCCGCGGCTACGCATCGCCCGAGGGCACAGCGGGCTTCGACAACGTCGCCCTGGCCCGAGATCGGGCGACCAACACTGCCGCGTACCTGACCGCGCACGGCGTGCCGGCCACGACGGCCGAGGGCGGCGTGCTCCCAGGTGGCACGGGCGACTACCCGAAGCTCCGCCGCGCGGACATGACCTTCCAGTACTGAGAGCATTCGAGAGAAAGGCACGACGATGTCCACTCCATCCGTCTCGGACGCGGCGGGCGACGCACTCGTCCTCGCCCTGACCGACGTCATCAAGGGAGCGTCAAGCCCCGAGATCCAGCAGGCGCAGGCGATGCTGCTGCGCCGCCTCGCGACGCAGGGCGACGTGATCCCGTCCCGCATCCCTGCTCCGCTCAACATCACCGAGATCGGCGGCTACTTCAACCTGCTCACCGATCTGCGCGAGAGCACGATGCGCAAAGACATGCTGGGCGCGGCGCTCGGGCTCGCCTCGTTCGAACCGGTGGATGCTGGAACGGGCGGTACTGTGCCGCCGCTGCGCCTGGTACAGATCGTGAACGACAGACTGCCCTCGCCCGCGGGCGACGGCGTGCCGCTCGCGGTCGGGGTGCGCCAGGATCTGGCAGCGGGGCTGCAGGCGGCGGTCGCCGACGTGCGCACCGCGGGTGGGCATCTGCCGCTGTGGGGGCCGCCTGCGGCGCTGCCCGCCCCGACGGGGGGCACCGGGCCGACGCCGGACCCGTTGCCGTATCTCGGCCGGGAGGTGTGGGTCGCGCCCACCGCCGCCTTGACCGATCCGGCGACGGATCCGATCGTGCTCGGACGGGCGAGCACGGATGCCGGCACCGGCTACCGCGTCGGCATCCGTGTCGCCGACGGCACTGCGGGTGCCGCATCCGCGGACTGGGTGGGACTGAAGTGGGATGCGGTTGGCCGGGCCTTCCTCGAGGCCGGCGTGGGCACGGTCACCATGCTGCCGCTGGAGGCGGCCATCGCGGCGACGCCGTTCGTCAGCCGGCCGATCTCCGCCGTGCCCCCTGCCAGAGGTGACTACGCCTGGGCGCGCCTGGTCGCCGTGGCGGGGCTGCTGCCGGGCGTGAGCCGGCTCGGCGACGAGCTGGCGCTGCTGTGGACGGCGGATCAGATCGCGGAGAGCGCCTACGCCGCTCATCTCGACGCCGTGTGGGACGGCGCGGCCTTCGTCTGAGCTCCGCCTGCGCCTCAGGCGGAGTCGTGGCTGTGGTCCGCGACATCCGGTTCGGCGCGGTTCAGATCCGCGGCCTCCTCTTCGGGACGCGGTGCGACGTTCTCGTCGTCCTCGAGCTCGGGCACGCTCGGCTCACCGGGCGCGGGGATGTGGTGGGCCGGCGCGACCGGGCGGCCGTAGGCCTCGAGGAAGCGCAGCCAGACCTCGCTGATCGTGGGGTAGGCGGGCACCGCATGCCAGAGCCGGTCGATCGGCACCTCGCCCACGATCGCGATCGTCGCCGCCTGTACCAGGTCTGCGACGTCCTGCCCGGCGAAGGTCGCCCCGACGATCACCCTGCGGTCCTCGTCGACGATCATCCGGGCCTGTCCGCGGTAGTCGTCGGCGTGCACGGAGCTGCCGGCCAGCCAGGACAGGTCGTAGTCGACGACCCGGGTGCGCAGCCTCGCTTCATCCGCCTCGGCCGCCGTCAGGCCGACCGCGGCGACCTCGGGATCGGTGAACACCACCTGGGGCACGGCGTGGTGGTCGGCGGTCGCGACGTGCGCGCCCCAGGGGGCGTCGTCGACAGGCGTGCCGTTCGCGCGCGCGGCGATCACGTCGCCGGCCGCGCGGGCCTGGTACTTGCCCTGGTGGGTGAACAGGGCACGCTTCGTGACGTCGCCGACCGCGTACAGCCAGTCGAAGTCGAACACCAGCATGGTGTCGGAGGTTTCGAGCCAGCCGCCGGGCTTCAGGCCGATGGTCTCGAGGCCGAGGTCGTCGGTGCGCGGCGAGCGTCCGGTGGCGACCAGCACCTCCTCCGCATGGATGGTCTCGCCGCCCTCGAGCGCGATGTGCACGCCGTCGGGGTCGCGATCGACGGATGCCGGAGATGCGTCGGTCAGGATGCGCACGCCCTGCTCACGGAGTCCGTCCGAGACGAGTTCGGCGGCGAACGGCTCGAGCTTGCCCAGTACGCCGCTGCGCACGATCATCGTGACCTCGGTGCCGAACGAGGCGAAGGCGGCGGCCATCTCCGCGGCCACCACGCCGCCGCCGATCACCGCCAGGCTCTCGGGGGCGCGCTTTGCGCTGGTCGCCTCACGACTGGTCCACGGCTTCGCGTCCCGCAGGCCCGAGATGTCGGGGATCGTCGCAGTCGAACCGGTGACGACGGCGACGGCGTGCCGGGCGGTGAGCACGACGCCGGCCGCGGCGACCTCGACCTGCTTGGGGCCGACGAACCGGCCGTGGCCGCGGATCAGGTCGATGCCCGCGCTCTCGAGCCAGCGCACCTGACCGTCGTCGTTCCAGTCCTTGACGATCCTGTCGCGCTGCGCGAAGACGGCCGCGACGTCGAGGTTACCGGTGATCGCGGCGGACGCTCCGGGCACACGTCGGGCGGCGCGCAGCGCGCTGCCGGGGCGGAGGAGAGCTTTCGAGGGCATGCACGCCCAGTAGGAGCATTCGCCCCCGACGAGTTCATCCTCGACGATCACGACGGACAGGCCGCCCTGCACCGCCCGGTCTGCGACGTTCTCGCCGACGGCTCCGCCGCCCAGCACGATCAGGTCGTATTCGGTCTGCATCGGAGCCCCTTCCGCGCGGTGGTCGCCATGGTACTCCGCGCGGTGCGGAGGCGGCCGATCCGCTCCGGGATGGGTTTCGTGGGTTCCGGCGCGTTTGACCGCCGAAACCCATCCTTGGACGGGGCACGGCCGCACGGCCGCGCGGCGGGCACCGGGCGGGGTCAGGCTCGGGCGGCGATCGCGGCGGCGTCGACGCCGGAGGGAAGCGCGCCGAACAGGGCGCCGGTCGCGAAACCCGATGACGGGCCAAGGCGCGATGCCACGAAGCCGTCGGCCACGGTCGCCGGCCCGTGCTGCACGAGCAGCGAGCCCTGCAGCGACAGGGCCAGCGCCGCGACCAGCTCGCGCGCGCGCAGCTCGGGCGACGGATCGGATGCCACGGCGCGGACCAGCGCGCGAGTGCGGTCGAGGTGCGAGTCGAGCCGGGTATCCGCTCCGCGCGCCAGCGAGACCTCGGCGTCGAACGCCTCGAATGCTCCCGGCTCGCGGCCGAGGGCGCGCAGCACGTCGAGCGCGATCACGTTTCCCGACCCCTCCCACACCGCCATCACCGGCTGCTCGCGGTACCGCATGGCGAGCGGGAAGTCCTCGGTGTAGCCGTTGCCGCCCAGGCACTCCAGCGCCTCTGCCGCGTGTGCCGGACCGCGCTTGCACGCCCAGTACTTCATCACGGCCGTGCCCAGCCGGGTGAACGCGACATCCTGCTCCGAGGCATCCGTGTCGTAGGCGCGGGCCAGCCGCAGCGCGGCGGCCGTGACCCCCTCGACCTCGAGCTGCAGGTCCGCGATGACGCCTGTCATCGCGGGCTGATCGAAGAGCATCCGCCCGAACGCGGCGCGGTGCCGGGCGTGCCACGAGGCCTCGGCGACAGCCTGGCGCATGCCGGCGAGCGACCCGAGGATGCAGTCCAGCCGGGTGTTCGTGACCATCTCGATGATGGTGCGCACCCCGCGTCCCTCCTCTCCGAGCAGATGCGCGACGGCACCCTCGTACTCGACCTCGCTGGACGCGTTCGACGCGTTGCCGAGCTTGTCCTTCAGACGCATGATGCGCATCTCGTTGCGGCTGCCGTCCTCGCGCAGCCGCGGAAGCAGGAAGCAGGACAGCCCGCCGGGCGCCTGCGCCAGCACGAGGAAGCCGTCCGACATGGGCGCCGAGCAGAACCACTTGTGTCCGGTGAGTTCGTACCGTCCCTCGCCGATCGGCACGGCGACGGTCGTGTTCGCGCGCACGTCAGAACCGCCCTGCTTCTCGGTCATCGCCATGCCGAACAGTGCGCCCTGTTTGCCGGGCACGAGGTCGGGCGAGTACGACCGTGACAGCAGGCGCGGCATCCACTCGGCGGCCAACGACGGATGCTGGGCGATCACCGGCGCGGCCGAGTGGGTCATCGACACCGGGCAGGCATGCCCCGGTTCGATCTGCGCGTAGAGCATGAACGATGCGGCGCGGGCGACGTTCGCCCCGGCGCGCGGATCGGCGAAGGCGCTGGTGTGCGCGCCGTCGGCGACGGCGGCGGAGATCACCCGGTGGTACGACGGGTCGTACTCGACCTCGTCGATGCGGTTGCCCCAGCGGTCATGCGTGTGCAGCTGCGGTTTGTTGCGGTTCGCGCGACGCGCGCCGGCCTGGAACTCGGCCGTCCCGACCCGGATGCCGGTGGCGTGCAGTCCCTCGTCGGCCCAGGCCGCGTCGTAGCGTGCGACGCCCTCGACGAGGGCGACGTTGGTCGCGTACTCGTCGACGTCTACCCGGGCGGGGGACTGGTTCAGGACCTCGTGCGTGCTCATGATTCCCTCTCGGTGCGGCTCTCGGGGGCGGCACCGACGGCGCGCAGGCAGAGTTCGGAGATCGCCGCGACCACGCCCTCCGGGTCGTCCTCCTCCGTCGTGACGGGCGTGAGCGGACCGGTCAGCGCCTCGCCGATCGCGCCGACGAGTCCGGCGGCGGTGATGCCCGGGTGCTGCGGGGCGAAAGAGCCGTCGCGCACGCCCTGCGTGACGATCTCGGTGAGGATGTCGGCGTAGCCGCGGCGGTAGGCGAGACGCTCCTCGTCGATGGCGCGGCCGACGGGCTCGGCCAGCAGCGCCCAGGCGAGACGGCCACCGCGCAGCGCGCGGGTGGCGAAGGTCTCGATGAGCACGAGCAGGCGGCCCGCGGCATCCGTCCGCTCCGAGGCGACGACCGCGTGGTCGACGGCGGCGAGCTCGGTGCCCGCGCAGCGCCGGAACACCTCGGCGAGCACGTCGTCGACGCCCTCGGCATAGCTGTAGAGCAGGCCGGCGCTCATGCCGGCGCGGGCGGTGACGGCCTTGACCGATGCCGCTCCGAATCCGGAGTCCCGCACGATCGCGGTGGCGGCCTCGATGAGATCCTCCCGGCGTCCTGCCTCGCGACGCTGTGCCATTCCGTGCTCCTTCGCTCGGTTCACATCCTGATTGAATCGTGATTCAATGATCGTATTGAATCACGATTCAACACCAGAGGCAATGCCGCCGAACACCCCGACACGACGACGTGAGGACCCGATGAACCTGACCTGGATGCTGGAGCGCTCCGCTCGCGCCTTCCCCGACAAGCCCGCGATCGTGTCCGACCTCGGCAGCCTCGACTACCGGCAGCTGCTGGCCGCCTCTCGCCGGGCCGCCGCAGTGTTCCGCGACGCCGGTGTGCGACCCGGCGATCGGGTCGGCGTGATGGCGTACAACACCCCGGCATTCGCCGTCGCGGCCTTCGGCCTCTGGCGCGCGGGCGCCGCGCTGGTGCCGGTGAACCACAAGTTCACCGCCCGCGAGGTCGCCTACGTCGCCGCGCACTCCGGTCTGAAGGTCGTCGTCGCCGACGTCGATCTGGCGGACCGAGTTCGCGAGGGCGCTCCGGATGCCCGAGTGCTGGCCATCGCCGATGACGGATCGGGTTCGTTCGATGTCGACGTTGCCGCGGCCCACGAGTGGGACGGCGTCGAGGTCGCCGGCGACCAGATCGCACAGGTGCTGTACACGTCGGGCACGACGAGCAGCCCTAAGGGATGCCTGCACACCCATGAGGGCCTGGCGAACGTGCCCGCGTACACGACCGCGGCGGTCGGTCTGCAGCGAGATGACCGGTTCCTGATCGCGATGCCGATCTGGCACGCCTCGCCCCTGAACAACTGGTTCCTGTCGATGATGTACCTCGGCGGCACAGCCGTGCTGCTGAAGGAGTACCACCCGGTGCAATTCCTGCAGACCGTGCAGCAGCACCGCGTCACGGCGTTCTTCGGTGCACCGATCGCCTACCTGGCGCCGCTCAAGGTGCTGCCCACGATCGGGAGGACCCTGGCCGACTTCGACCTCTCATCGATGCGACTGTGGGCCTACGGCGGCGCTCCGATGGGCGCCGACACCGTCCGTATGCTGCAGAAGGCATACGACACCGACGCGTTCTACCAGGTGTACGGCATGAGCGAGATGGGCCCTGTGGGCTCTGCGCTGTACCCCGCCGAGCAGATCGAGAAGGCCGGCTCGATCGGTGCCGGCGGCATGCCAGGCGTCGACATCCGCGTCGTGAACGCGGAAGGCGTCGATGCCACGGCCGACGAGGTCGGTGAGCTGTGGATGCGCTCCGCGACGCGGATGGCCGGCTATCAGGACGACGACGCCGCGACCGATGCCGTGTTCGAAGGTGACTGGTACCGAACGGGCGACCTCGCCAGGGCCGACGCCGACGGCTACCTGTTCATCGTGGACAGGCTGAAGGACGTCGTGATCACCGGCGGCGAGAACGTCTACTCGCCGGAGGTGGAAGAGGCCCTGCGGCGGCATCCGTCCGTCGTGGACGCCGCGATCGTCGGCCGACCGCACGGAGATTGGGGCGAGACAGTGGTGGCCGTCGTCGAAGCATCCGGCGACCTTTCGCTCGACGAGGTTCGCGGCTTCCTGAGCGAGCATCTGGCGAAGTACAAGATCCCGCGCGAGCTGATCGTGCGCGAGGCGCTGCCGCGCAATCCGTCCGGCAAGGTGATGAAGCACGTGCTGCGGGCGGAGCTCACCGCATAGAGGGGTGAGTGGCGGTCCGCGCGCCGTACCCTTGAACCGTGCGCATCCGTCTCGACATCGCCTATGACGGCACCCATTTCCGGGGCTGGGCGAAGCAGCCCGGCCTGCGCACCGTGCAGGGCACGCTGGAGGACGCGCTGACGCGCATCGTCGGCTCCGACGCGCAGCTCGTGGTCGCCGGTCGCACGGATGCCGGTGTGCATGCATCCGGTCAGGTCGCGCACGTCGACCTCGACGAATCGCAGTACGCCAGGCTGCAGTCGCGGCACGGCCGCGCAGCCGACGATCCCGCCGGCTCGCTCGCGCACCGGATGCGGGGCGCCCTCGGCGCCTATCCTGATGCCACGGTCACCCGCACCGCTCTCGCTCCCGAGGGCTTCGACGCACGGTTCTCGGCAGTGTGGCGCCGGTACCGGTACCGGCTCGCCGACGCGACCGGCGGCTACGACCCGATGCGACGGCACGACACGACAGCGGTCAAGGGCACGCTGGACGCGCAGCGGATGGATGCCGCGGCGCAGACTCTGATCGGGCTGCACGACTTCGCGGCCTACTGCAAACCCAGAGAAGAGGCCACGACCATCCGCACCCTGCTCGACTACCGCTGGGCGCGCGACGACCACGGCGTGCTGATCGCCGAGGTAAAAGCCGACGCGTTCTGCCACAGCATGGTGCGCGCCCTGGTCGGCGCGTGCGCGGCGGTGGGCGAGGGGCGGCTCGACGTCGGCGACGTGGTGCGGCTGCGCGAGGAGCTCACCCGCACGAGCGCGTTCAAAGTGCTCGCCGCTCGCGGGCTGAGTCTCACCGAGGTCGGCTACCCCGCGGACGAGCTGCTGGCGTCCCGTGCCGAGCAGACGCGCGGGCGTCGGAGCCTGCCCGCAGACAGGCTCAGTGACGCGGAGGAAAGGGGTCACGGATGATGACGATCATCTCCTACAACCTGCGCAAGCACGCGGCCGCGCACGAGCTCGAGGCGCTCGTCGCCGAGCACACGCCCGATCTGCTGTGCCTGCAGGAGGCCGATGTCGAGGCACTGCCCGAGAATCTCGGCGGCATGACCCTCGCGCACGCGACCGCGGGCAACCGGCTCGGCATCGCGGTGTTCTACCGGCCCGACATGTACCGGGCGACCGATGTCCGCACGATCACTCTGAAGAAGTCCCTGCACGACCGCATCGCGCGGCCGGCGCACGAGCGGGTGGTCGCGGTGCGGCTGCATGACATCGACGACGGGTACGAGTTCATCGCGGCGTCGTTCCACGCCGCACCCCTGACCGCACTGAACTCGCTGCGCCGGCATCAGATCCGAGCCGCTCTGGCCGAGCTCGATCAGATGGGCCGCGGGCTGCCGGTGCTGATGGTGGGGGACTACAACTACCCCGTGTTCAAGGAGAACCTGGGCGCGACGATCCGCGAGCACGGCTACATGCTGACGCTCAGCGACGAGCACACCTACACGCGGTACCGGGTGTTCCGCGGGCACTACGACTTCGCGACATCCGTGGGGTTCCGAGTCGACAAGGTGCACACGCTGCCGCAGGGCGTGAGCGATCACCGCCCGATCCTGATCACCGCGACCCGCGCGACGGCGTCGCGCGCGCACTGACCGTTTTGCATACAGGGGTTCGGATGCCGTAGGCTGACCCTTTGGTGCCTGTCATCGGTGTGTCCGTTGGCAGGTACGACGAACGTGAGCCCTCCACTGGCGTGTTCCCCTCCTTGAGGGAAACCACCCCGGAGCGGGATTCACGAACCTCTCCGTTCGAATCTAAGAAAGCAGCACTATCGTGACGCGCACTTACACCCCCAAGGCTGGCGAAGCCCAGCGCGATTGGGTCGTCATCGACGCCACTGACGTCGTTCTCGGCCGCCTGGCCTCGCACGCCGCCGCACTCCTGCGTGGCAAGCACAAGCCGACCTTCGCGAACCACATCGACTCGGGTGACTTCGTCATCATCGTGAACGCCGAGAAGGTGGCGCTCACCGGTCAGAAGCTCCAGAAGAAGATCGCCTACCGTCACTCGGGCTACCCGGGCGGCCTCAAGGCGACCACCTACTCCGAGCTTCTCGAGAAGAACCCGGTCCGCGCCGTGGAGAAGGCCGTCCGCGGCATGCTCCCGAAGAACAAGCTGGGCGCTCAGCAGCTGCTGAAGCTGAAGGTCTACGCCGGTGCCGAGCACCCGCACTCCGCGCAGCAGCCCACGCCGTACACCCTCGACCAGGTCGCCCAGTAAGCGCCGTTTCTCACTAAGGACATACTCGTGGCTGACATCCAGGACTCCACCGAATTCCCGCAGAACTTCACCACCTCGACTCCTGAGTCCGAGGTCGTCGAGACCGCCGCTCCGCGCGTTCTCAGCGTCCCCGGCGCAGCAGTGGGCCGTCGCAAGCAGGCCATCGCCCGCGTGCGCCTCGTCCCCGGCTCCGGCGTGATCACGGTCAACGGCCGTACTCTCGAGGACTACTTCCCGAACAAGCTGCACCAGCAGCTGATCACCGACCCGTTCACGGTTCTGAACCTCACCGGCGCCTACGACGTCATCGCCCGCATCTCGGGTGGCGGCGACTCCGGCCAGGCCGGCGCTCTGCGTCTGGGCATCGCCCGTGCGCTGAACGAGATCGACGCCGAGAACAACCGCCCGACCCTGAAGAAGGCCGGCTTCCTCTCGCGCGACGCCCGCGTCATCGAGCGCAAGAAGGCCGGTCTCAAGAAGGCCCGCAAGGCTCCTCAGTACTCGAAGCGCTGATCCGCGCAGTTCCCTCTATGGCACTGTTCGGTACAGACGGCGTGCGGGGTCTCGCCAATGGCGAGACCCTCACCGCCGGACTTGCGCTCACCCTGGCCCAGGCGACTGCTGTCGTCCTGGGCCAGGGCCGTATTGCCGAGGCTCGCAAGGCCGCCGGCAAACGCCTCACCGCCGTGGTCGCACGCGACCCGCGCATCTCGGGGCACTTCCTCAGCGCCGCAGTCGAGGCGGGGCTGGCCTCGTCGGGCGTCGACGTGCTGGATGCCGGTACGCTGCCGACGCCGGCCGCCGCGTTCCTGATCTCCGACATCGACGCCGACTTCGGCGTGATGATCTCGGCATCGCACAACCCTGCGCCCGACAACGGCATCAAGATCTTCGCCCGTGGCGGAGTGAAGCTGCCCGACGTCGTCGAGCAGCGCATCGAAGAGGCGATGGCCGGACCCAAGCTCGAGCCGACGGGCTCCGAGGTGGGTCGCGTGAGCCGCTTCTCGGATGCCGAGGACCGTTACGTCCTGCACCTGCTGGGCTCGCTGCCGCATCGTCTGGACGGCCTGCACGTCGTGCTGGACTGCGCCAACGGCGCGGCATCCGGTGCCTCGCCCGAGGCGTTCCGCACCGCGGGCGCGAAGGTGACTGTGATCGGCGCCGACCCGGACGGCATCAACATCAACGACGGCGTGGGCTCGACCCACCTCGACAAGCTGGCCGCCGAGGTCGTGCGCGTCGGGGCCGACGTCGGCATCGCGCACGACGGCGACGCCGACCGCTGCCTGGCCGTGGACGCCGACGGCAACATCGTCGACGGCGACCAGATCATGGCGATCCTCGCGGTGTCGATGAAGCAGCGCGGCAAGCTCAAGGACGACACGCTCGTCGCCACTGTGATGAGCAACCTGGGCCTGCACGTCGCGATGCGCGAGCACGGCATCACGGTGCGGCAGACCGCCGTCGGCGACCGCTACGTGCTCGAGGACATGAACGCCAACGGCTTCTCGCTGGGCGGCGAACAGTCCGGTCACGTGATCATGAGCGACTTCGCCACCACCGGCGACGGCGTGCTCACCGGCCTGCACATCGTGGCCGAGATGGCGCGCACCGGGAAGACGCTCGCCGAGCTGGCATCCGTCATGACCGTGTACCCGCAGGTGCTCGTGAACGTGAAGGGCGTCGACAAGAACCGCGTCGACGACGAGAGCGTGATCGCCGCCGTGCGCGACTGCGAGGAGGTGCTCGGCGACACCGGCCGCGTGCTGTTGCGCGCGTCGGGCACCGAGCCGCTCGTGCGCGTGATGGTCGAGGCAGCGGATGCCGAGACGGCACGCCTGCACGCCGACAAGCTGGCTGTCGTGGTCAAGGAGCGCCTCGCGCTCTGACCGGCACAGCGAAAGGGTGGCCCCTCCGTGTGGAGGGGCCACCCTTTCGGTCGTTGAGCGGGACGAAACGCCTACTGGTCAGTGAGCACTCACTTGTGGGTTGAGGCGTACGCCGGCACCGTGTCGTTCTTCAGCGCATCCGACAGCGCGCGCAGACCGTCCCAGTCGGGAACGACGATCGACTGGTCGCCGACCGTGCCGGTGCCCTTGGTCGGCGAGGTGAGGAACAGGATGTCGTCCGCGCGGACGTCCTTCAGCTCGAGGCCGAGCTGCGCGGCGACCTGTGCGGTCAGGCCGGCGTCGACGGCCAGGAACTTCGAGATGGCGCCGACGGAGTCAGCGATGCGCGCCGGGTTGGTCAGCGTGTCCTTGCTGATCAGCTTGGCGACGAGGCCCTTTACGAAAGCCTGCTGGTTGCGCACACGCTGGTAGTCGCCGTCCGTGAACGGGTAGCGGGCGCGGACGTAGTCGAGCGCCGCGTCCCCCTCGACGGTGATCTGCCCCTGAGCGAAGTGCTCCCCGCGGGAGCTGAAAGCGATCTGGTTGTTCAGGGTCACTCCGCCGACCGCTTCGGAGAGGCCCTTGAAGCCCTCGAAGTCGACGATGGCGACGTGATCGATCGGCACGTCGAGGATTCCCTCGACCGTCTGCACCAGAAGCGGCACGCCGCCGAACGACAGTGCGGCGTTGATCTTGTTCTCACCGTGACCGGGGATAGGCACCCAGTTGTCGCGCATGATCGAGGTCACCTGCACGCCGGAACGATCCGACGGGATGTGCACGAGCATGATCGTGTCGGAGCGCTGGCCGCGGAGGTCCTTGACGTTCTTGCCCATCGTGCCGCGGGTGTCGGATCCGAGCAGCAGGATGTTGGTGGCATCCGGGTGGGCGGCGGGGGCGGTCGGCCGCGTCGACGGAGCGGGGAACACCTGCGCGTCTGGCAGCTTCTCGGCCTGGTCGTACAGCGACGACAGATGGCCCAGATAGACGGCGCCTGCCACGGCAGCAGCGACGAAGACCCCCAGCACCGTGAACACGATGACCCACGGCCAGCGACGGCGGTGGGTGCGCTCAGGCACCTCTTCGGGCGCAAAGATATCGGTCACCCTGTCATTGTGGCGGACTCCGCTGTAAGGATGCCCGGCGTCGGTTCCCCGGCGAACGAAGGACAGGAGTCGAGGCAAAGGATTTCGCTTCACCTGTACCGGGTGAATTTGCGTAACACCGCTGCCGAATTCGTCGCCGCCTGTGGGAAAATCATCGGGGTGCGTAACGCCCGGTTGGGAGGCCGGCGAGTCGGGGCGCGCCTTGAGAGGGTGAAAATGGCGTGGGATGATCATCTCCGGGGGGAAAACGAGACGGATGGCGTGAAGGTATCTGTGCAACAGCGCAGGCGTCGCTCTTTGGTTGCGGCGGCTGACGGCCTCATCTGGATCGTCGGGATGGTCTTCGCGGTGGCTCTGCGCCTCGAGTTCACCATGCCCGTGATCGGCTGGGCGGCCACGATCGGGCTGGGCATCGTCGCGGCGGTCATGCAGCTGGTGATCGGCTACTCGCTGGCGCTCTACCGCGGTCGCTACCCGTACGGATCGTTCGACGAGGTCAAGGTCCTCGGGTGGACCGTCGCGGGCATCGCGGTCTTCCTCTCGCTGTTCGTCATCCCGTTCGGCAACATGTTCCACGTTCCTCGCGGTACCGTCCTGCTCGCTGCTCCGTTCGTGCTGGTCGTGATGTTCGGCATCCGCTATGTGGCTCGCGCGACGGTCGATCGCTCGCGCAAGCCGGCCGACGACGCCGAGCCCACGCTGATCGCAGGGGCCGGCTATCTGGGCGACCGTCTGCTGCACTCGATCATCACGGACCCGTTGTCGCCCATCCGGCCGGTGGGACTGCTCGACGACGACCCCGCGAAGAAGCACCTGGTGCTGCGCGGGGTTCCGGTGCTCGGTCGCACGGCCCAGTTGGCCGCAGTGGCGCAGGAGACCGGCGCTAGGCGCGTGATCATCGCTATGGGCAGTGCCGACAGCGTGCAGCTGCGCGAGTGGAGCGATCAGGCGGATGCCGCTGGGCTCAAGGTCTCGGTCACGCCCAGCCTGACCGACATGATGCTCGACCCGACGGGCATCGACGTGCGAGACATCGAGATCGAGGATCTCATCGGGCGGCACCCGGTCGACACGAATGTCGAGCTGATCGCGGGGTACGTCGCTGGCAAGCGTGTGCTGGTGACCGGCGCGGGCGGGTCGATCGGCTCGGAGCTGTGCCGGCAGTTGTCCAAGTTCGGACCGTCCGAGCTGATCATGCTCGACCGCGATGAGACCGGATTGCAGATGGCACAACTGGGCACGGCCGGGCACGGGCTGCTCGACACGAAGGACGTGGTGCTGGCCAACATTCGCGATGTCGATGTGCTGAACGAGATATTCGAGGACCGTCGGCCCGAGGTCGTGTTCCACGCTGCGGCGCTGAAGCACCTGCCCATGCTCGAGCAGTATCCGGATGAGGCGTGGAAGACCAACGTGATCGGTTCGCTGAACGTGATTCGCGCGGCGATGAGCGTGGGCGTGACCCACTTCGTGAACGTGTCGACCGACAAGGCGGCGAACCCGACAAGTGTGCTGGGGCATTCGAAGAGAGTGGCGGAGAAGCTCACCGCGTGGGCGGGCCGGCAGACCGGCATGCACTACGTGTCGGTTCGGTTCGGCAATGTGATTGGAAGTCGCGGTTCGATGCTGCCGACTTTCCAGACGCTGATCGCGGCGGGCGGACCGATCACCGTGACCCATCCGGATGCCACGCGATATTTCATGACGATCCCTGAGGCGTGCCAACTGGTGATCCAGGCGGGTGGCATCGGCCGTTCCGGCGAGGTGCTCATCCTTGACATGGGCGAGCCGGTGTCGATCCTCGAAGTGGCGAAGCGCATGATCAGGATGTCGGGGAAGAGGATCGAGATCGTGTTCACCGGTCTGCGGCAGGGCGAGAAACTGCATGAGGACCTGGTGGGGGATCGTGAGACGTTGGAGCGACCGTTCCACCCGAAGATCTCCCATACGCATGCTGAGGTGATCAGTCCGGATCGTCTGAACAAGGCCGGATGGAAGGCGCGCATGGCCGACGAGCCCGACACCCATGCGACGGTAGTCGGCCGGAGCCGGATCTCTGTCACTGCGGTCGGGTCAAGCGACGAGGCCTCTCGGTGACGGCGAGCCTTGCTGAGATCACCGCCGCAGTGTTCGGCGTCAGCATCCTGGCGCCGTTTGTGTTCCGCCCCATTCTGCGCCGTTGGGGAGTCGTCGATCAGCCGAACCAGCGCTCGTCGCATACGACGGACACTCTGCGCGCCGGAGGCCTTGCCCCGCTAACCGGTTGGATTGTAGGTGGCACCATTACGGCCAGCGTGCTCCCTGAGGATGCCGCCTTCGTGACCATCGCGGTGGCGACCGCCGTCGCACTCGCGCTCCTGGGCCTCATCGACGATCTCAAGACGCTTCCAGCCGCCCCTCGCCTCGGCGCCCAGGTGGTGATCGGCGTCGGCGCCGCCATTGCCGGGGCCACCGTAGTCGGGGTATCCCCATGGTGGGCTGTTCCACTGGGATCACTGTTGATCGTCGGATACGTCAACTCAGCGAATTTCATGGATGGGATCAACGCGCTCTCCAGCCTGCACGGCATGGTCGTGGGGTGCGCCTTCGTCGCGGCGGGTACGCTCACGGGGACTACCTGGCTGAGCGCCCTTGGGGCGGTGATCGCCGCGGCCTTCTTCGCGTTCCTCCCCTGGAATCTGCGGACGCCAGGCTTGTTCCTGGGGGATGTGGGCAGTTATCTGCTCGGCGGATCAGTCGCTGTGGTTGCGATGCTGGCTTTGTACGTCGGCGTGCCCGCGCTCCTGATCCTGCCGCCGTTGGCAGTTCATATCTCCGACACCGCTACGACCGTTCTGCGGCGCACAATGCGGGGCGAGAGAGTAACGGCTCCTCACCGCACGCATGCTTACCAGCGGCTGCTAGACACAGGCCTCTCCCACATCAGCGCTGCAATCCTCGTCACTCTGTTCGCCATCGTGAATACGGGCGTCGGCGTCGCCGTCTGGTCCGCCGGATGGCCACCGTGGATCGGATGGGCGACGGTTCTGGTCGTTTGCGTGATCTATCTGTGGATCCCTCGCTGGAGGGGATCTCGCCTGTCTGAGACGACGCTCATCGTCCCTCTCGCTCCCGAAGTTCGAGATGCGTCGGCCTCGCCGAGCTTAGGCGCGGAGCGCTGGGCAGTCGTGGGTGCGAGCGGTTTCGTGGGGTCTGCGGTCGTGGTGCATCTCCGCGCCATTGGGGTCGAGGTCGTGGAGATTCCCGCACCCCGGCTGGCCGTGGACTTCGCGGTCGCTGCTGACCCCGAGGCAATTGTCGATGTGGCGCGTCGGCATGTGGAGACGCCTCTGCTGGCGAATTCCCTGGCTGGAGCAGATGTGGTCGTGAATGCGGCCGGGATGGCTGCTCCGGACTCGGCGGCGAGCAGAGAGCTCTACGGGGCGAATACCCTTCTACCGGCCGTCGTGGCAAGTGCTGCATGCGAAGTCGGAGTCAGTCGGCTCATCCACTTGAGTTCGGCCGCTGTGCAGGGACGCCGGGACAGGATAGATGCCGGCGTGGAGGTGGCGCCGTTTTCGGCCTATTCGCACTCCAAGGCGCTGGGGGAGCGCGCTCTGCTCAGGCACGCCGCACAACTGGAGACGAACACCGTTGTCATCCTTCGAGCGACCTCCGTGCAGGGACCTGGACGTGCGACAACCGAACGCCTGATCCGATTGGCGCGGTCGCCGCTGGCGAGCGTCGCTGCTCCCGGAACCGCACCGTCGATCACGAGCAGCATTACCGGTCTGGTCGTGACCATCGCTGACCTGGGCGACCTGACGAGCGCTGTCCCGGGCCTCGTGCTGCAACCTTGGGAGGGTCTCACGACATCGCGCGTCCTTGAGGCGGCAGCCCCGGAGCACAAGGCTGCCATACTGCCCAGATGGCTTTGCAGGTTTTCCGTCATTACGGGCTTCGCGGTCAGCAAGGTTGTCCCGCGTTTCACCGGGTTGACGCGGCGCGTCGAAGTGATGTGGTTCGGACAGTCCCAGCAACCGGGATGGCAGCAACCGGAAGTGGTTGAGGAGTCCGCAGAATTGTTGAGAATTCTGGGAGGCGGAAGGTGAGCCCGAGCGAGGGCGCACGCCGCTCTGTAGTGTTCGGGGTCACCATCGACTACCAACTTCGATATCACGATGGTCTTTATCAGCGCCTCGCGGACGATGGCTGGGAAGTTCATCTCATCGCTGGTCCCGGGCCCATCGGAGACCGCCTTAGCACCTACCGGGGGATCTTCGTGCATCGAATGCAGATGGCGCGCAATCCCGACCCCGTGGTTGATCTGCGATCGCTCGTGCATTGGGTAAGACTCTTACGCTCCATTCGCCCGCAGGCGGCCGTGGCCGGCACGCCGAAAGCCGGCCTACTGGGAACGATCGCCGCGCGACTCACGGGCGTGCGGTCGCGAATCTACGAACTGCATGGTCTGCGACTTGAAAGTTCCTCCGGCGGGCTGCGCCGAATGCTCCTAGCCATGGAGAAGTTCGCCTGCTGGGCCGCGAGCGACGTACTAGCGGTCAGCCCATCGCTTCGTGCTCGCGCTATCGCCGAGCGGGTAGTCCCATCGAACAAGGTCCGAGTTCTCGGCGACGGAAGCCCGAACGGCGTGGATGTGCGACGATTCGCGGGCGCGAGCGCGGATTCGGAAGCTCGTGCGGCGACCCGTGCTGTCCTGGGACTCCCGATCAACGCTCCCGTCGTGACTTTCGTAGGACGGCTCACCGCAGACAAGGGACTGGACGCCCTCACCGTTGCGATGGCGGGGCTGGAGGAAGATTTGCCCGCTGCACATCTGCTCATCGTGGGCGCCGCGGATGATGAATCGGGTGCACTTGGTCTGGATAGGTTGCGCTCTACTCTGACGAGAGTGACGTTCGCCGGGGAAGTAGAGGACGTCGCCCCATACTTGGCGATCACGGATGTGCTCTGCCTGCCCAGCCGTAGGGAGGGACTGCCCACGGTCGTTCTCGAAGCGTTCGCAGCCGGGGTGCCGGTCGTCGCGACTGAAGCGACGGGGATCATCGACCTGGTTAGAGACGGTGAAACTGGATTCCTCGTGCCGATCGATGACGGCAGAGCGCTCGGCCGCGCACTGGCGCGCGCGCTCAAAGAGCGGGCGACCACGCGCGCGATCGTTCGACGGGCGCGCGACGAGGTCGGGAGGCGCTACGCCGAGGAGACCGTGCAGCGTCGATGGAAGCACGAGCTGGAAGCGGCGATCAGCCGATGACGCAGAGCAACGCGGCCTTCAAACCCTCCCTCATCGCGTTCCTTCTCGCAGTCATGGCTGCGGCGCTCAACCAATCGGGCGTCATCGCGGGCGTCAATCTGTCGATCGCCGACCCGCTCGTGCTCATCTGTCTGCTTCTGCTCATCATCGAGCAGAAGGTTCGAATCCCTCCGCGTGCTCTATTGTTCTTCAGTGTGGTTCTCGCGACCACCACCCTGACAGCGGTTTGCCTCACCCCGAGTCGATTCGGCACGATCGTCGATGACTCGGCGATCGCCTCGGACGCGTTGAAGCTCGCTACGTCCTTCCTCTATCTCATTGTTGGATATAGTGCGGCCGCGCACGGTCTGGCCCGAACCATCGTCCGTTGGTTCGCGTTCGGGGCGACGACGGTCGCACTCGTCGGTATCGTCACGTCAGTGGCGGGGATCCATCAGTTCGACCAGGCCCTGTATTACGGAGGAATTCGCTACCGCGGGTTGATGAACGACCCAAACTATTTCTCTGTCCTCGCCTGCGCAGCCATCGCATATTTCGTTCGTGACAAGCGGGTCAATCGTGTGTCACGAACACTGTGCGTATTGGTCTTAGTATGTTCGATCCTGCTATCCGGCTCGAAGACCGGGTTTATCGCGCTGTTGCTTCTGACAGCCGTTCTCCTCTTCGAGTACATCTGGATCCAGCGGCGATCGGGCTTCCTCGCCACGATGCTCGTGCTCGCCTGCATCGTGGTCGCCCTGTTTTGGAACGACATCGCGGCAGCCGTGTTCCGTCTGAGCGCGTCACACGGGGCGCAGCTTCCGCAGCTGTCGCGAGTAGCCGAGCTCTTCGACGATTCTCTTGCGGCGACAGCACAAGGCGGCTCCAACCGCGATGCGGTATGGAGCAACGCCCTCAGCGTGATGGAGTCCAGTCCGCTGCTCGGCGTCGGAATCGGGTCCTACACGGCCGTCACCGCGCAAGTCTTCGGGCAGGCGGCGCTGGCTCACAACACGTACTTGCAGCTCGCCTCAGAGTGGGGGATGCCGTTGGCGGTCCTGTTCTTCGGATGGCTGATCGTCCAGATCGTGCGAGGTACCGTGGTCGGTTACCGGGCGCAGTCAACCGACATGCTGATGCTGCGGGACATGCTCCTCGTGTTCGCGATCGGATCATTCGGCCTGTCGCTCAATAATGCACGGATGTTCTGGCTGTTCCTCGGCGCCATGATGCTTCTCCTCCAACAGCAGACGCTGGTCGCCCGATGGGATGCAGGCGAAACTGGGGGTTCGGTCGGACGCGCTGGAAGCAGATTGTCGGTGGCGCCGCCCCACAAGGACACCACCTGATGTCAGTTCGGAGCGCGGTGTGAGAAGCCCATCGAATTACCTCATTCTCTCTAGCGTCATCAGATATATCTCGCAATTTTCGCTCACGTTCATCTTTGCCCACCTGTTCGGAGTGGATGCGGTGGGGGAATACGCTCTTGCGCTGGCGGTCGTTTCTCCGTTCTATGTCCTCGCGGGGTGGGGTCTTCGTAACCTGGTTCTGACCTTCTCGAAGGACGTTTCTCTCCGCACGTATGAGTTCGTTCGGAACCTGTTGACGACGGTCGCGTTCATCCTCGTGGCCGCGGCCGCAGCCTTCTTCGTGCGGGAGCACTTTCTCGTCGTCGTTCTCGTCGCAATCATGAAGGTCCCCGACGCCTACGCGGACTTCGCCAGTGGCTATCTGCAACGGGCAGCGGAGTATTCCCGCATTGCCGTGATCGCCGTCGCTAACGCAGCGATGACGGTGGTCCCCGCCTTTGTGATCGGCTTCTACTCTCGGGACCTGGTCGTCACGCTCTTGGTAACCGCCGCAGTTTTGATTACGACGACGGCGATCATGATCCCATGGGCACTACGGCTCGCAGTGTCTGCGGAAGCGCGTTCGGTGCCTGTGGACGGTACGGACATCAGACTTGTTCTTCGCGCTGGATTTCCTCTGGCATTTGCGGCTGCGGCATCCATGTTGCTGCAGACCGTCCCGCAGTACACGCTGGCGGTGAGCGATGGAGCAGCGGAGGTTGGCTTGTTCGCCGTCGTGATGTATCTGACATTCTTTTCGGAGATTGTCCTGAACGGTCATGCCCAAGCATGGATACCCACCGCCCGGCGCCTTCGAGCAGAAGGCCGAGAACAGCTCACCGTGGGAGCAGCAGTTCGCGCCGGGAGGGCTACCGCCCTCGTCGTCGCGCTCATCTCTGGCGCTGCCATCGTCGGTGCCTACTTCCTCTATCCAGTGTTCCTCGGCCCGTTCTTCTCGATCCAGCCGGGGTTCGTGCTCCCCCTCCTCGTTATCGCCTGTTGTCAGCCCTCGCTCTTCTTCATCAGCACTGCGCTTTCCGTCCACAACAACTACGGCAGGCAGTTGACCGGATCCGCGATTGCTCTGGCGGTCGCGATTCTCTCTGGCCTTATCTTGATCCCTCAGCTTGCGACGACCGGGGCGCTATGGGCATATGCAATCGGAGTGCTGGTGAGGACTGGGATTTCGGCATGGCAGTTGCGTGCGAGTTCTCGTGTGAGTGCCCGCCCATAGGGTCTCCCGCGAAGGGCGAGGTCGGGGCGTGCGGCTACGTTAGGACGTATCCTGGGTCATCGGTAGGAGAAGCCATGAAAGGGGACTTGTGGAAGCCCAGCTCGTGACGGTGCTCATGGCGGAGTACAACACGCCACCTGTGCTGCTGCGGACTGCAATCGAATCGGTGCTCGCCCAGTCGGAGCGACGATTCGAGCTTCTGATCGTAGACGATGGGTCCTCGACAGATGTGCGGTCCGTTGTCGATGAGCTCGACGACGACAGGATTCGAGTTGTCGGTTATGAAGAGAACCGCGGCCTTGTCGAGGCGCTGAACTACGGCCTTTCCTTTGCACGCGGCGAGTTCATCGCGCGCATGGACACGGATGATCGCGCTGAGCCGGACTATCTGGAGTCTGTGCTTGCCGAGTTTGCTCATTTTCCGGATTTCGCCGTCGTCTCGGGGCAAGCTCGAGAGGTATCGGATACGGGTGCGACCGCAATCCTCGGTCAGCCAGGTGAAATCACGCCGAAATTGTTGATGCGCGGGAGGGCACCGATTCATCCGGCGACGATCATTCGGCGTCGTGCTATCGAAGCCGTCGGAGGGTACAAGAATTACTACCGGGCCGAGGACTTGGCGCTCTGGTGTGAGCTTCTCCTCGCGGGTTATCGTCTACGAATTCTTGAGAATATCGTCTGCAATTATCGCGTAACAATAGACGATTATCGCAAGCGACGCCTTTGGAAGCGTCGCGATGAGATTCGAGTACGCCTGCGTTACTATCCACAACTGGGCGCCGGGCCGGTCGAATATCTGCGCGTTGTGAAGTCTGTGGTTAGCGGACTCTTGCCCGTCGGCATGGTGCGCCTAATTCGCTCAAGAATATACCGGGCCTCGATCAAGGAAGATGCAGCGTGATCACATGATTGCCGGGAAACGCGTGCCCGATCAGCGCGATGAGCCACGCGAGGTAAGAAGCCCATGACGAGGCATCTGAGCGTGCCCGAGGCCACTGCTCTCGCTCACTCGATGGTCGCTACTCTGGCGAGCGCCAGTGGAATCCGCACGCTTTCCATCAAAGGCCCTGTTGCTGACCACTACCGATTTCGGGCTCCCCGAATAGCCGCTGACGCTGACATCCTGGTAGAACCGAGGGGATTCGGTCTGCTGTGCTCGCTCCTCGAAGCGCGTGGGTGGCATCAGCGGGTTGGCCGTGCTACTCCGTCACTACTCCCGCAGCATTCTCTTACATATGTGCATGCGGAATGGCCATGTGACCTCGATCTGCATTGTGCTTTCCCCGGGTTCTTCGGAAGACCAGATGCGACGTTTGAAGCCTTGTGGTCGGGGCGGAGTACGCTCAGCATCGGTAACAGGGATGTGTCCGTCCCGTCCAGGACCTCAGCTGCGCTGATTGGCGTACTGCATGCGCTGCGAACCGCCGGTTCCCGTCGTCATGAGACCGAGATGGCGGCCATAGCTCAGATCGCCCTGACGCAGTTCTCCGATGCGGAACGCGGAGAGCTCTGGCGTCTGGCGAAGGCGGGTGGGGCGACCTGGACGGCGGAGGACCTTCTCTTGCAGTTGGGATTCAGCGCGTCGGCATCCGATGCCACGGAGCATGACAAGCGAATGTGGACGCTGCACCGTACCTACATCGGCGACGGATCCACTGTGAGCTGGTGGGAGGAGCTGAGGAGTGCTCCGTGGAATGTGAAGCCGGCCCTGCTCGTCAGGGCTCTATGGGTCCCGCGAGCCGATATCCCGCGTAATGACCCCAAGCGGATTCCGAGTCGCGCGGAGGCTCGCTCGTACCGGATCAGACGATGGATTCGCGGGGGGCGAGCGATGATGGTCTATGCGTCGCGACGCGGAGAACGACGGGGGTGAAGCAGGCTAACTATGACGTGCGAGGAAGTCGATCAAGGGCCGCTTGATCGACATCAGGACATCGTCTTCGATCTTCTTAGGAATCTGGTCGACAAGCCTGCGGAGGATTTCCTCGCCCGAGATCGAGGTGTCGGTGATCCTGGAGACGTTCTGGCGCACGTCGAACGCGTCGGAGATCCCTGATAGCTTCTGGTCATAGTACGCGTCGGATGAAAGGCCCCAGACGGGGGTGCCCTCTGACAACGCGAAAACAAGTGGGTGATAGCGGGTCGCGATCGTTCCACGTGACAAGCCCAGCAGAGCTCGCGTGGTTCCCGGCGTTAAGCGCTGCCGTACGACTTTCAGGTCTGTTGCATGCTGCATTCTCGAGCCGATCTTGTCTGCCGTCACCCGATCGTCTGAGTAGCGTCCAGCGGTCATGTTGGAGACGAAGACGACCTCGGCGTTTCTTGCCTGCGCAGCGCGTACGATCTCGTCGGCGACGTGTGCGAGCCGTTGGAGCGAGCCACGGGCGAACTCTGATCGGCGGTGGAACGAAACCGCGTAGAAGGGCCGGCCGTTTGTCAGATCGCGGACTATGCGCTCGGCATGCGAACGATCCTCAGCGGTCGGTTCTATTGCGAGTGCCCAGTCATAGGTGACAAGCGGATCCGGTGCGTCGGGTGCCAGGCCACGAACGGCGGCGGCCGAGCGTTGTTCTCGGACAGTGACGAGTTCGGCAGCCTCAAGCATTGTCCGAACGTAGGGCTCGTGCTTTTTCCGAAGGTCGGGTCCGATTCCCTGACCGATGAAGGCAACAGGGGTACTCGCCTGGCGGGCGAGTGCGGTCAGCGTCGCCCATCCGTAGATGCCGTGCACCGAGTAGTCCTGAGTTATGGCGCCGGCGCCGGAGAAGATCAGACCGTTCGCCTGTCGGATCTGTTCGGTCCAGAATTCCACGAGATGTGCCCGCGATCGTCCCTCTCGAATGCGCAGTGCTTGCTTGCTGGCACGCCGCTCCTTCGCGGGAAAGGACACAGCCGAATCCAACAACGGATAGCGTTGACGGATCAGAGGATCGATTATGGCTCCGCGGCGAAGAGCTCCGTGGAAGAACGGGTGTGCGGATACCCCGTGAAGGGGACTCCTCCATGTCCGGGAAGCGTCTGTAATGATCTCCGCGACAGGAGAGAACTCCCGTACCGTCTGAGCCGCGGCGACCCACATCGCTTCGTCTCCGAGGTTCGTGGAACCGTTGCCGCTGCTGAGTACGAGCCATCGACTGGTTTCACTCATCCGGGCCCTTCCTGACTACACCTGCGGCGTCCACCGACCACGAGCCTAGTGGCTGTTCTGGGTATCGGCCGGGGCGGCTTCGGGCAGAGCCGCACTGCGACGGCGCACAGCTCAGAGGATGTTCAACCCCACCGGCACCTGCAGCGGTGTGGCCACCGCATCGCCGATCTGGACGCCGTTCTTGTCGAATAGCGTCAGAGTCGCGGTGAAGTTCACGAGCACTGAGACCCCCAAACCGCCGCCGTTCGTGAGGCCCCAGGTGATGGGCACGTCCACAGAGCTGCTGCCCGCGATGTTCCTCGAGATCGTGATGTTCTGCTCGGTCTCATAGGTGCCAACGAGTCCGAGCAGCGTTCTGCGCGTCTCGGTGCGGCCTGCAACGGCCGCCGCCGAGCCATCCACTGCGTAGACCCCATAGCCCTTGACGTTGGCCAGCGGCACCCCGCTGGTCCACTTCACCGAGACGTGCCCTGTGAGCGGTCCTTCGACCGCACCCGCCGTCGGATTGCTGATGCGGAAGAAGTTCGCTCCGCTCGGCAGCGCGTTCACCGTGACGAGCCCGCCGCCCGTCGCGCCGCCGTTCAGTAGGCCGACCGAGAGCAGTGGCCCGTTGCTCGGGCCCCAGGCCAGCGTCGATTCGGCGACCGACGCGGCCGCCAGCGGCAGCGCGACCGCGGCAGCCACCACAGGAACCGACCAAGCCGCACCCTTGACGACCGCTCGCCGGCTGACGCCGGCCCTCCCGTCACGCTGGTCGGCATCGGTGCTCTCACTCAACAATCCGCACCTCCTTCACCTTGTCGTTCCCCTTCGTGTCGACGAATACCTTGTAGTCGCCCACCTCATACGTTCCCGAGGAGTTGTTCTTGATCGTGAACGTCTCCGACACCCTCGACGTGCTGCCATCGACGTGCGTCTCCGCCACCGTGACCGTCAGCTCGTTCGTACTGCCCTTCTGCTTCTTCACCGAGGCCTGAGGCTCGGCGTCGATCACCGCGTTGTCGACCGTCACGTAAACCGCATCGGGGGACGAGAACTCGGCGTTCTTCTGCCCGTCACCGAACACGAAGAAGCCGCGCTTCACCGCCGCGCCGCGCGCCGGGAACGGGTCGGCATTCGACTTCAGGAACTCCGGGTTCACCGTGTACAGGTCGCTCTTCGAATCGGCCAGCACCGTCTTCACACCCGCGTACGGAGCATCCGTGACCGCCAGATTCACCGACAGGTACAGCGCATCGGCGTTCGTGGCCGACACGCGTGACGAGAAGAACTCGTCGGCGTCCTGACCCTTCGGCGCGGACAGCGGCACGACGGTGCCGCCGACGAGGATGTTGAAGTCGAAGTCGCCGTAGCCGCCGTCCTTGAACGTCGCCCACTCGGCATCCGACATGTGCTCGGGACGATCGACCTTGAACTCCAGCCGCATCGGTGCCACGTACGTGCTGTCCAGGTACTCGGGGTCGGTCAGCGGCAGATATACACCGCCTGGTTCGTGCCCGAGCTCGAACGCCGCCGCAGTGGGCGTCGAATTGCCCCGCCCGTTCCACATCGGGATGGTGAACGACGTCGCACCCAGCAGCGCCTGGTCGCCCAACGCCTTCGCGCCCACCTTCGACGAAGCGTCCTGATAGGTGCCGATCGTCACATCGAGCAGATCGAGGTCGGCCCGGTTCGCGTTCAGCCCGGGGAGGTCGGCCCATAGGAACTGAGCCCCCGCCGGTCCGGAGTAGCGCGCCATCTCGAGCATCCCGTCAGCCATCATCTTGGTCATCTGCACGGCGGAGCCCAGCTTCATCCGCTCGTTCGCGGTGTGCCACCAGCGCTCGTTGCCCGGGATGACGGCGCCGAATGCGGTCATCTTGTTGCGGAAGCTGCTGGCCAGCGTGCCGCCCGTCGTGCCCTGCGGGTACACGACGTCGCGCAGCGCGTACGGGTCGGCGAAGTTCTCAGGGTCCTGGTCGACGGATGCCCGATAGCTGGCGTACTGCAGCGCTGTCAGCGGGTTGTCGTGCGTGACGTACAGGCCGGCGCCGAGCGGAGCACCCAGCGAGCCGATCGTGAAGCCCTTGCTCTGGAACGCGGACGTGACCGCGGCGGTCGCCCGACTGGAGTCGTCCGCGGTGACATGCATGCTGCGCACGTACATCGGGATGCTCAGCGCGCCGCCCGAGAAGAAGCTCGTCGGCTCCTCGGACTTGATCCCGCCCATCAGGGCGAACGTCAGATTCGGCGTGCCGTTGGCAGGGTTGCGCAGCAGGTCCTTCGGGATACCCATGTACTTGCCGATGTACGCCTCGCCCTCGACTCCGCCCCGGAAGAACAGACCGCTGATGCCGTCGGCGGCCTTCTTCAGCTGCAGGTCGCCGGCGCCGACGCCGATCGCGTCGAAGCCGGCGGCGAGCAGCGACATCCCCCACACCACCGCGTTCTTGCCGTACTGCGGCGTCGGCATCTCCATCGCCACGTCGGTGTTGACCTCGAGCGTCAGCACGCCGTCGGCGACGCTCGTCTGCACCTTGGGCGTCGTGCCCGCAGCAGCGGGCAGCCATCCGCGCTCCTTAGCCGCATCCTTGATCGCGGCGACGAACCGGTCGCGATCGGCCGCGGCCGCATCCGACACATCAAGGGTGAAGGTCGCGCGCGACGCGATCTGCGTCGTGCTGCCGTACGCGATGTCCTTCAGAGTCGGATCGCCATCGCGCAGGGTGACGCCGGCCGTGGCGCCGGTCAGCCGGAACGCCTTCGCGTCGTCCGCCGAAAGATCCATCGACACCGTCGGCGTGACCGAGCCGGAGTTGCCGACGATCACGGGGAACCGCGAGTCCGACGTGTAGCCCGCGATCGGCATCTCCTCGCGGTTGAGGTTCTTATAGGCCCAGTTGTCGTAGAAACCCGGATTCGAGTTGTACGGGATCGACTGGAATGCGCCGGTGTTCCCCGTGGACGGCGTGCCGGGACCGCCATCCTCGTAAATGCCCATCACGATGCGGATGCGGCGGTCGAGCGGCAGGCCGGACTCGAGCAGTGCCTTCGCCGCGAGCAGGGTCGCCAGCGTCGGGCCGCTGTCATCCTGGATGCCGGTGCCGTAGATCCAGCCGTCCTGGATGTAGGGGGAGTGGTAGGCATCCGGATCCCCCAGATTGCCATCCGCATCGCGCCAGCGCGCGATCTGCTCGGGGGTGACCGCCGCCTTCGGCGAATCGAGGTGGCTCAGCGCCATCACCATCTCCGGGGCTTCCGGGTCGCCGATCTCGACGTAGACGTACTTGTCGGCCTGACGCTGCACGACGACGGGAAAACCGAGACTCTTGGCAAGCTTCACCACCCAGGCGAGCTTGGCCACCTTGCGGTCGTACTCGTTCTGGTTCGCCTCGTTGTTCGTGACCGGGAACGGATATGCGGTGGCCGCCGTGCCACCCCGCGAGATGGAGTCGTAGCTCGAGCCGTCGAGCATCGCCCCCACCAGGGTGAGCGGGTCGTAGCTGCCGTCGCCGGCACGGGCGCTCTCGACCACACCGGCGAGCGCCTCGACCTCATCGTGGATCTTCGCCCGCTCGCCATCCGTGACCGACAAGTCGTAGGTGACCTCGGGTTCGAACCGTTCCTCTGCGGAACTCGAAGTGGGTGCGCCGCTCGCGACGCCCAGAGACAGGAGCATCGACGCGCTGACGGCGAGGGCGAGGGGCTTCTTGCGCATGAACCGGTTCTCCCTGAATCCTCAGACCCCAGTTCGCTGCGTGCCCTTCCCCAGAGGGCGCCGGACGTCGTCGTCGCGGTTGCGAGTGAGCCTTTCAGAGAACTCACAGGGTGTCAACGGGCGACGCAGAAGAGGCACCGTCGATTGGATACGCTGGCGGTATGCGGGAGCGGATCGTCGTCGCAGCCGTCGGCGCGAGCGTCGAGATCGACATGGCTGAGATCGGCGACGCCGACCGCGAGGCCGTCGTCGATGCCTGGCGCGACGCGCTCCTGCCGGACGGCCGGCACGCCGACGCGACGGTCACTGTCGCGGCATCCGAGGACACCGAACGGATGCTGTCGAACCTCTCCACACGGATCACTCACACCGCCCTCGAGCACCGTCGGGGCGACCTGTGGATGCTGCACGCCGCGGGCCTCGCCGACGAACGCGGCCACGTCGTGGTGCTCACCGCTCCCTCCGGCACAGGCAAGACCACAGCCGCGCGGCACCTCGCGGCCCGGTACGCCTACGTCAGCGACGAGACAGTCGGCGTCGACGCCCAGGGAGGCATCGTCGCCTACCGCAAGCCGCTCTCGTTGATCGAGCCCGACCGCGTGCACAAGCAGCAGATCCCACCGTCGCAGTTCGAAGGCGGCGGCTGGCCCGCCCGGCCGCTGCGGCTCTCGGCGGTCGCGGTGCTCACCCGCGACGAGGATGCACCGGAGGCGCCCCAGGTCACGCCCCTGACGACCGCGGAAGCGTTCGAAGCGCTCGCACCACAGTCCAGCTACCTCTGCGACCTGCGCGACGGGCTGCACCTGCTCGAAGGTCTGCTGCGCGCCACCGGCGGCGCCGTGCGCATCCGGTACCGCGAGGCGGCATCACTGGATCACGTCGTCGCGACCCTCCTCGACCGAGAGCCGCCGTTCGACCCCATCGTGCCGGCTTTCGAGGCACCGGCGCCGGAGCGGGTGACGGACGCCGGGGAGCGGTACTACCGAGGAGCCATGGTCGACGCGATGGAACTGCACGACGACGGACGGATCGCCGTGCTCCAGCGCTCGGTGTCGGGCGGACGTCTGAGCGTGCTCGACGGCATCGCCCCCGACATCTGGCGATCCGCGAACGGGGTCACTCTCCACGAGCTGGTCACCGCCGTCACTGCCGAGCTCGGCGCGCCTCCGGACGGTGCGGACGCCGCGGAGCTGGTGCGCCTCGCCGTGAAAGAGCTCGGCGACGGCGGGCTGCTGACGGATGAGCCGGGGTGGCGGCTGGACCCCCGCGTGGCCTGGACCGGCGGGAGCGACCGGACCGTGGTGCTGGGGCTCGCGGATGCTCTGGCGCAGCCGCTGGCGCTGGAAGGTTCGGCGCACGCGGTGTGGGAGGTGCTGTCCGTGCACAGGGCGATCGGGCAGTCCGAGCTGCTGCGCAAGGTCGCGGAGGGGTACGACGTGGCGCCGCGAGACATCGAGAGCGACGTGGTCGCGCTGCTTGAAGGGTTGCGCCAGAAGCGGGTCGTGGAGTACTGCTGAGCCGAACGCTTCTCGCCTCACTGGCTCACTGGCCGGTGGGCTCCGGCATCGTGCCGCGCTCGCCAGTGGGCGCGGCGTGCGAATACCGCTCGTACGCCCCGTAGTACTCCTTGCCGTAATATGCCGCGCCGGGCCCCTTCCGCGGCACCCGGTTCAGCACGATGCCGAGTACGCGTCCCTTAGTGCGCTGGACGTTCTCAATTGCACGGTTGAGCATGTCGAAGGTCGTCTTGCCAGACGAAGCCACCACGACCACGCCGTCCGCCGAGGCAGCCAGCACCGCGGCATCCGTCACCGGCAGGACTGGAGGCGAGTCGAGAATGACGATCGCGGACTCGCTGAGCGTCTGCAGGAACTCGCGCATGCGCTTCGAGCCCAGCAGCTCGCTCGGGTTCGGAGGGATGCGGCCTGCGGGAACGACCGCCAGCGGCATGTCGGCGCGCGGGCGGTGCGCGACATCCTGCAGCTCGGCGCGGCCGGCAAGGATGTCGGTCAGACCGACATCGCCCGGCACTCCGAAGATGTCGGCGATCACCGGGCGGCGCAGGTCGCAGTCGATGAGGATCGCCCACTGGCCGGCCGCAGCCAGGCTGGACGCCAGGTTCACCGCGACCGTCGACTTGCCGTCGCCGGGCGTCGAGCTGGTCACCACGACGATCTGCGGTGGGTTGTCGACGTCGATGAACTGCAGGTTCGTACGCAGCTCGCGCATCGCCTCGATCGTGTGATGTGAGATGCCCAGCGAGGTGTCGGATGCGAAGTCGATCACCTGGCGCTGCCCGTCGAGGGACTTCTCCAACGGGAGCGTGCCGATGACCGAGACACCGATCTCACGCTCAATGTCACGCGGGTGCCGCACCCGGCGGTCGAGCGTGTTGCGGATGAACGCGTAACCGATGCCAAGTGCCAGGCCGATCAGGCCGCCGATCAGCGTGTTCAGCCTGGTGTTCGGAGAGGACGGATCAGTGGGGAGCCGGGCGGAATCGCCGACCACCAGACCGACACCGGGTTGAGGGGCGGTCTCGCCGCTCTTCGCCGCCTCACCGGTCTCGAGACTCGTGATGGCATTCGCCATGCCCTTCAGCCACGCCTGGGCGAGCTGCTGCGCTTCGCGCGGGCTCGGGCCCTGGGCCGTGACCTTCAGCTGCACGGTGTCGATCACGTTCGTGACGGTGACGCGTTTGACGAGAACCTCGGGCGGGGTGTCGATTCCGAGCTCTTTCGCGGCATCCTCAGCGACGCTGGTCCACGAACCCATGGCCACGTAGGACTTCACCTTGCTCTGGGCCAGCTGGTTGTTGATCATCGCGCTGCCGGCGCTGTCGTCGGCGCTCTTGGCGGCCACGATGCCCACGGCCTCGGCCGTGTAGACCTTCGGCTGCATCAGGCTGTATCCGAACCCGATCGTCGCGCCGAGCACGGTCGCTGCGACGATGACGATCCAGTGCGCACGCATGATGCGCAGATAATCGCGAAGCTCCACACTCTCCCCTTAAGACGCCGTCTCCTCCGGGTTCGAGCATACGGCGTCGGCCCCGAGCACACCCCTGAGCGTCACTGCGCGTTTGCGTGGACCGCGATACCGGCGAGGCGCTCGACCTGAGCGAGGGCGGGGATCAGCTGCGATGCCGACAGCTCGTACGCCTCGCGTCCGCGGCCGTACGGATCGACGACGTCATCATCCTCGTCCGCGGCGGGTGCCCCGCCGCGCAGCCCGCCGACGGCGCGCGCCAGAGCGGACAGCCGTGCCGAGGCATCCGTCCCCGCAGCATCCGCCACTCCGCTCGCCTCTTCATCGCTGAGACGGGCGGCCAACCGGGCGAACTCCCGCAGCGTGAAGGTCCGACGGATCACCGATGGCATCATCTGGACCACGTGGCTGCGATGCTCGCGCGTCATCGTCAGCACCAGGTCCGACTCGGCCAGGGTCGGTTCGACCAGGTATCGCGCCCTGTGCGCATCGGCGGCATCCGGCGCGGCCCCGAATTCGACCGCAAGATCGTGGGCGTCCGGCGTCATGCCGTGCCCTACCATCGCCTGCGTGCCTGCGCTGTGCACCTTCACCGTCTGCGGCAGACGTGCGCGCAGCAGCACTTCCGCCATCGGCGATCGGCAGATGTTGCCCGTGCATACGGTGAGGATCGTCGGCCGACCCTGCCCGGCCTCGGCGGGCGGGGCGAACGTCGACGCGAACGAACGCGCGGCATCGCGCTTCTCGCGTTCGCGCTGCTCCCGCAGCTCGCGACGCGTGAGACCCGGATCAGACGCAGCGGGCTCGCTCATGCCCTCACCGTACGTCGCCGCCGCGCGCGCCGCCAAGCGACTGCGACCAGCGCACCCACGGCCATGCCCGTGGTGTTCGCGATCACATCGGAGACCGTCGAGTACCTGCTCGGCATCGTCAGCTGAACCAGCTCGATCACCGTGCTGAACACTGCACCGGCGCCGATGATCCAGCCCGCGTTCAGGCGGGGCCACGCCACCGCCGTGAGTGCGCCGAGCGGCATGAACATCGCCACATTCGCGAGGAACTCCAGGATCGGATAGCCGACCTCGAACGGGACCAGACCCTCGAGCCCGTGCGCGACCGTCGCCACGATGCCTGTCACCTTGCCGGCGTCCTCCGCGGGCAGCCACGTCAGCAGCAGCACCACGACGAGATACGGCGCCAGCAGGATGCGGGCGACACGGATCATTCTGCGGCGAAGCCGTTCGGGTTCTGCGACTGCCAGTTCCAGGTGTCGCGGCACGCGTCGGCCAGCGAACGCGTGGTGTGCCACTGCAGCTCGCGGTTGGCCTTCGTCGGGTCGGCGATCGTCGTGGGCAGATCGCCGGCGCGCGGCGCGACCACCACGTAGGGGATCTCGCGACCGGAAGCCTCGCTGAACGCCTTCACCACGTCGAGCACGCTCTGGCCCTCGCCCGAGCCGAGGTTGTAGGTCTCGACGCCGGCCGACAGGTGCTCGAGCGCGGCGACGTGGCCCTCGGCCAGGTCCATCACGTGGATGTAGTCGCGCACGCCGGTGCCGTCGTGGGTGGGGTACTGGTCGCCGAACACGCTGAGGTGATCGCGGCGGCCGACGGCCACCTGCGCGACGAAGGGCATCAGGTTGTTCGGGATGCCGGAGGGGTCCTCGCCGATGCGGCCGGAGGGGTGTGCACCGACTGGGTTGAAGTAGCGCAGCAGCACGGCCTCGAGCTCGGGCCAGGCGACCTGCACGTCGCGGATGATCTGCTCGTTGAACGCCTTCGTCCAGCCGTAGGGGTTGGTGATGCCGGTGCCCGACGGCTGCGACTCGTCGAGTCGCTCCACGCCCTCGACGGGAGTGCCGTACACGGTCGCGGACGAGCTGAAGACCAGCTTGCGCACGTCCTTCTCACGCATGATGTCGAGCAGGTTCAGCGTGGAGTTCAGATTGGTGCGGTAGTACTCTGACGGCTTCGCGACCGACTCGCCGACAGCCTTCAGCCCGGCGAAGTGGATGACCGCGTCGAAGTGCTCCTTCTTGAGCGCAGCCTCCGCCGCCGCGCGATCCGCGAGATCGCACTCGATCACGTCAAGGGTGCGGGATGCGAGGTCCTGCACCCGGGCGATCGACTCGCGGCTGCTGTTCGAGAAGTCGTCGAGCAGCAGCACATCGTGCCCCGCTTCCAGCAGGACGAGAGCGACATGGGATCCGATGTAGCCGGCGCCGCCGGTCAGAAGAATGCGCACGAGGACGAGACTACCCGTGCGGTGGCGCGAGCGAATGCCAAGATGAAGGTCTGGGGAAAGTCTCGTCGTGAGTGAACGGGGAACAAGAGGAGATGGCGAACAGGACAGGCATCATCGGCGGCGGGATCGTCGGCGTGGCGCTGGCGCGCGAGCTCTCGGCAGCCGGAGCAGAGGTGACGCTGCTCGAGAAGGAGAAGCGTCTCGCGCAGCATCAGACCGGTCGCAACTCGGGCGTCGTGCACGCCGGGCTGTACTACGCGCCCGGCTCGCTGAAGGCAGAGCTGTGCGCGCAGGGGCGCACGCTGATCCGCGACTACTGCGCCGAGAAGGGGCTGCCCTACGACGAGGTCGGCAAGCTCGTCGTCGCCGTCGACGATTCCGAGCTGCCGGCGCTCGCCGAGATCGAACGGCGATCGATCGCGAACGGCGTGCCCGACCTCGCGCGCATCGACGACCCGGTGCGGTTGCGCGAGATCGAGCCGCACGCGGCCGGTGCCGCCGCGGTGCACTCCCCGCACACCGCCGTCGTCGACTACGCGGCGATCACCGAGGCCATGGCGCAGGACGTGCGGGCGGCGGGCGGCAGCATCTTGCTGCAGAGCGAGGTCACCGCCATCCGACGCGAGCCGGGCGGAGTGCGCGTGACGACCTCCGTCTCGGAGCACGTCTTCGACCGGGTCATCGTCGCGGCGGGCCTGCAGTCGGATGTCGTCGCCGCGCTGGTCGGAGCCGACCCGTCACCGAAGATCCTGCCGTTCCGTGGCGAGTACTGGCAGTTGCGCCACGATCGCGCTCACCTGGTCAAGGGCATGATCTACCCGGTCCCCGACCCGCGCTTCCCGTTTCTCGGCGTGCATTTCACCCGCGGGGTCTACGGTGACGTGCACGTCGGACCGAACGCCGTGCCGGCGCTGGCGCGAGAGGGGTACGGGTGGCTGCAGATCTCGGCCAGGGACACCTGGGAGTCGCTGCGCTGGCCCGGCGCGTTGCCGCTCGCGAAGCAGCACTGGCGGATGGGTGTAGATGAGATCAGCGGCTCGCTGATCAAGCCGCTGTACTTCCGCAAGGCGCAGCGGTTCCTGCCGGAGCTGACCATGCGCGACCTCGAGCGCAAGACCGCCGCTGGCGTGCGCGCGCAGGCCTGGGGCAGAGGCGGAGAGCTGCTCGACGACTTCTCCGTCGACCGCATCGGGCCGGTGACCGTGCTGCGCAACGCGCCTTCGCCCGCGGCGACCAGTTCGATCGCGATCGCGCGGTACGTGATCGCACATCACGTCGCGGAGGAGGCAGCATGAGCAGGCATCCCGACCAGTTGCCCGCCGACGGCGCCGTCGTGTTCCGCGAGGGGGGCATCCCGGCTGCACCGGTCGCCGACCTGGCTGGGGCGACCGGTGCGGTGATCATCCCCGCTCACGACGAGGCGGCGGTGATCGCACGGACGCTGCGATCACTGGCTCCGCTGAGCGCCGCGCCCGGCGTCGAGGTGATCGTGGTCTGCAACGGCTGCACCGACGACACAGCGCAGATCGCCCGCGGGTTCGACGGCGTGCGGGTCGAGGAGATCACGCAGGCGTCGAAGATCGCGGCACTCAACCACGGGGATGAGGTAGCCGCGGCCTGGCCGCGGCTCTACCTCGACGCCGACATCGACATGGAACCGGCCAGCGTGCTCGCGGTGTTCGCGGCGATCGATGCCGGTGACGTGCTGGCGGCCCGCGCCTCCTTCGTCTACGACGCGATCGGCGCGAGCATCCCGGTGCGCTCCTATTACCGGGCGCGCAGCCGCATCCCTGCACCGCCGCGGCGGCTGTGGGGCGCCGGCGGTTATGCGACCGGCGAGGACGGGCACGCGCGGTTCGGGCGGTTCGCCGCCGTCACGGCCGACGACTCCTGGTTCGATGCCCAGTTCTCCGACGAGGAGAAGGAAGTCCTTCGCACTTCACCGATGCGGGTGCGCACACCGCGCGACACCGCCGGCCTGCTCGCCGTTCTCGCCCGGCAGCGCCGCGGCTACCTCGAGCTCGGCATCTCGTCGCACGCAGGGTCCAGGGGGAAGTCGCTGCTCGCGTCTATCCGCGGCCCCCGCAGCGCCCTCGATGTCGGCTGGTATACGCTTCTCACCGTCATGTCGCGCCGCCGAGCGGAACGGGCGATGCGCATGAGGGGAACGCGCGACTGGGAGCGCGACGGATCGAGCCGCGAGAGCGGCGAGGGGGTTCTGTGACTGTGGGAGAAGCAGATTCGGTCTCGGGGAACGACTATGACCTCTGTGTGGTCGGAGCGGGTCCCGTGGGGCTGGTGCTGGCGATCGAGGCGGCGGATGCGGGTAGTCGTGTGCTGCTCGTTGACGCCGGTGACGAGGAATCCTGGAAGCACGACATCGAGGATGCTCCGGGGCAGCGTACGCACATCATCGACGACGAGCGCCACGCGCCACTGGTGCTGACCACCCGGCGGGGTCTCGGCGGCACTTCTGCGATGTGGGGCGGCCGCTGTGTGGCGTTCGAGCCGATCGACTTCGAGCCGCGCGACTACGTGCCGGGCAGTGACTGGCCGATACGCATCGAGGACGTGCAGCGGTGGTACGAACCGACCGCCCGGCATCTCGACGCGGGGAAGGCGATGTTCCGCTCGGACCTGCCCGATCTGCCGGGGCTCTCCGAGTTCACCATGTCGAATCTGGAGCGCTGGGCGCAACAGCCCAAACTCGCCCCGGGGCTCGGGCGCCGGGTGGCCGAGCATCCGCTGGTGGACACGCTGTTCGACGCGCGCCTGACCGACATCGACTTCGGCGACGACGGGGCCGTCGAGGGGCTGGTCGTGCGTCAGGCAGCGGCGACCGTCCGAATCTCCGCATCCTCGTATGCGCTCGCCATGGGCGGGCTGGAGATCACCCGTCTGCTGCTGAGCATCCAGCGACGACAGCCCGCCCGCTTCGGCGGTGCGGACGGCCCGCTGGGCCGCTACTACATGGGGCACACCACCGGCAGCATCGCCGACATCGTCCTCGAAGACCCGGCGGATGTCGCGGAGCTGGACTTCGTGCAGGACGAGACCGGCACCTACACCCGGCGAAGGTTCACGCTCGCGGAAGCGGCGCAGCGCAGTCACCGTGTACTGAACACGAGCTTCTACGTCGACAATCCGCCGTTCTACGAGTACGAGCACCGCAACGCGACGCTCTCGGCGGTATTCCTGGGACTGGCGATCCGCCCGATCGGACGGCTCATCCTCGCGGAGGGGATCCGCCAGCGCCACGTCGGTCCGCGTCCGTACCACGTGGGCAAGCACATCGGGAACATCGTGCGCCGCCCGTTCCGCGCGGCGGCCGACGTCATCGACATCATCCGCCGCCGCTACGCGTCACGCGTGCGCAAGCCGGGGTTCATCCTGCGCAACGAGGGCGGCAGATACGCGATCCACTATCACGGGGAGCAGCTGCCGAATCCGGAGAGCCGTCTCACGCTGTCGATCGACGCGAACGGCGACGAGGTGCTCGACGTGGACTACCGGTTCCTCGAGGAGGACGTCGATTCGCTGCTGACCTGTCACGATCTGCTCGACGCCGAACTGCGCGCCGCAGGGATCGGCCGGATCGAATATCTCGGCGAGGACGCCGGTGCGGTGCGGCGCTTCGCCTGGGAACAGACGACGGACGGGTTCCACAGCATCGGCACGACCCGGATGAGCCGTGAACCGGGCGACGGAGTCGTGGACTCCGACCTGCGCGTGCACGGCACCTCGAACCTGTACATCGCGTCGAGCAGCGTGTTCCCGACATCCGCCGAGGCGAATCCGACCTTCTTCGCCGCCGTGCTCGCGGCGCGTCTGGCGCACCATCTGAGCGGTCATCAGGGTGTTGCATAAGCCCGGTTGGGGCTAGTATTCGACCGGGACGACTTCGAACCGTGCGACCCGGGGTATCACCGCACGAGTTCGGGGTTCTTTATCTGGGGATCGTTCACATCAGCGTGGACGACCTTGCTCGAGTGGGGACTTGGGGAGATGCAGGGTACAGGGGAGCTGCGCGTACGCACCAGCCGTACGCGGCGCGTGGTCGCGCTCATCGCCGCGTTCGCGGTCGTCATGGGAGCCATCATCGCGGGATCCGCATCGGAACCGGCACAGGCCGTCGGCAGCTCTTGCGGGCCGACAATCAATCCGATCGTCTGCGAGAACTCGAAGCCGGGCACCGATCCAAGCGTCTGGGACATCGACGGCGCGGGCGACGACAGCATTCAGGGCTTCGCGACCGACATCAGCGTCAACGCCGGCAGCAAGATCGACTTCAAGGTCGACACGAACGCTCGCGCCTACACCATCGACATCTACCGCACCGGCTGGTATCAGGGCAAGGGCGCCCGATTCATCCAGTCCGTGCCGGTGACCGCCGCACTGCCGCAGACCCAGCCGCAGTGCATCTCCGACGTCAGCACCGAGCTCTACGACTGCGGCACCTGGAAGGTATCGGCGTCGTGGAACGTGCCCAACACGGCCGTCTCGGGCGTCTACGTCGCCAAACTCACCCGCACCGACACCGGCGGCGCGAGCCACATCATCTTCATCGTCCGCAATGACGGCAGCACGTCCGACGTCGTGTTCCAGACCTCTGACCCGACCTGGCAGGCGTACAACACGTACGGCGGGTCTGACTTCTACCAGGGCAACGCGAACGGGCGGTCGTACAAGATCAGCTACAACAGGCCGTTCGCGACTCGGGGCAGCATGGCGGGGCGGGATTTCTACTTCAGCTCCGAGTACGCGACAGTGCGGTTCCTGGAACGCAACGGCTACGACATGACCTACATGGCGGGCGTCGACACCGACCGCTACGGCGCGCAGCTGCTGAACCACAAGGTGTTCCTCTCGGTCGGTCATGACGAGTACTGGTCCGGTGCGCAGCGCAAGAACGTCGAGGCAGCTCGAGACGCAGGCGTGAACCTGCAGTTCCTCTCCGGCAACGAGATCTACTGGCGCACGCGCTACGAGCCCTCGGCCGATGTGTCGAAGACGCCGTATCGCACCCTCGTGTCGTACAAGGAGACGTGGGCGAATGCGAAGATCGACCCGACATCGCAGTGGACGGGAACGTGGCGCGACCCGCGGTTCGCGGGCGCGGGAAACGGCGGGACCCTGCCCGAGAATTCCCTGACCGGCACGATGTACTTCGTCAACGATGATGACCTCGCCGTGACCGTGAACTCCGACGAGGGGAAGCTGCGACTCTGGCGCAATACCTCTCTGACCAGCCTGGCCACAGGGACCAAGGCCGCTCTCGCTCCGCACACGATCGGGTACGAATCTGACGAGGACTCCGACAACGGGTTCCGGCCCGCCGGTCTGATCCGGTTGTCCACGACAGTCGGCCCGACACCGCAGTACCTCACCGACTACGGCAATGTCGTGGTCCCCGGCACCACGGAGCACCACCTGACGATGTATCGCGCGCCCAGCGGCGCACTGGTGTTCGGTGCCGGCACCGTGCAATGGGGGTGGGGTCTGGATCAGGAACACGACGGCAACGGGGCGGCCGCCGACACTCGCATGCAGCAGGCGCAGGTAAACCTCCTCGCCGACATGGGCGCACAGCCGGGTTCCCTGATGACCGGCCTGGTCGCCGCCACAAAGAGCACTGACACCACGGCGCCCGTGACCTCGATCACCAGCCCCACGCTCGGGCAGAAGATCGCACACGGCACGACGCGCACGATCACCGGTACGGCAACCGATGTCGGCGGACGTGTCGCCGGCGTCGAGGTCTCGGTCGATGGCGGTGCGACCTGGCACCCCGCCACGGGCACGACGAACTGGTCGTACTCATATGTGCAGCAGGGCAACGGCGCGACCACGCTGCTCGCGCGCGCGGCCGACGACAGCGGGAACTTCTCGGCGAACGGCACCTCGGTGTCGGTCGATGTGACGGGCCCGTTCTCCGTGTGGGGCACGAGGATCCCTGCCCAGCCGGCCGCGTCCGACAACCAGGCCGTCGAGCTCGGCCAGCGCTTCACTCCGACCACCGACGGATATGTCAACGGAGTGCGGTTCTACAAGGGCGCGACCAACACGGGGACCCACACCGGAACGCTGTGGTCCGAGGCCGGCGAGCAGCTTGCATCGGTGCAGTTCACGAACGAGACCGCGACCGGATGGCAGACGGCCCAGTTCTCCGCACCGGTGAGCGTGAAGGCGGGCGTCGGATACGTCGTCTCCTACACTGCGCCCAAGGGCGGCTACGCGTACGACGAGAACTACTGGCCCTACAAGGCGACGCCCTCGACCCCGCTCGAAGTGACATCCGGAGTCGGTGCCGCGAGCCCCGGGGTATACGGCAATCCGGGAGACTATCCGACCCTCACCTACGGTGATGCGAACTACTACGTCGACGTGACCTTCACCGCGGCAGCGTCGTCGCCGTTGGCGGTGGTGGCACGCACACCCGTCGCGACGTCGACCAGCAACATGCTGAACAGCACCGTAACCGCGCGCTTCAGCAAGGCGGTCGATGCGTCGACGGTCGGCCTGACCGTCAAGGCTGCCGACGGCACGACGGCTCCGGGCACGGTGGGGTACGACGCGACCACGAAGACCGTGACCTTCACGCCTTCGGCGGCGCTCGCGGCCGGTACGAAGTACACGGCGGTGCCGCAGGCGCAGGACACGAGCGGTGGCGCGCTGGCCGCGGACGCGGCCTGGACGTTCACCACGCAGACCGCGGACCTTCCGGACGGCACCTGCCCGTGCACGCTCTTCTCCGAGAGCTCGCGCCCGATGGTCGACGCCGATCCGGATGCGACCCTGGTGACACTCGGAGTGAAGGTCACCCCGGCGAGCGACGGCAAGATCACCGCGCTGAAGTACTTCAAGGGCACCAGGAACAGCGGTTCCCACACTGGCGCGCTGTGGAGCTCCACCGGCACGAAGCTGGCGTCCGTGACGTTCGCCGACGATTCCGTCTACGGATGGCAGACGGCCAAGCTGTCGTCGCCGGTCTCGGTGAAGAGTGGACAGACGTACGTCGCCTCCTACACGGCACCTCAGGGTGGATACTCGAGCAGCGCCGGCCAGTTCACGGCCGCCTTTACCCGCGGCCCGCTGACCGTCCCGGCATCGGGCGCGGTATACACGTACGCCGACGCCTTCCCGACCTCGACGTCCACCACCAGCTACCTCGTGGATGTCGTCTTCGAGCAGGGAACGCCGGCACCGAATCTGGTCTCGACGACACCCGTCACCGGCACTGTGGACGTGACACGCAGCACAGCAATCTCGGCGACGTTCAGCGCACCGATCTCAGCGACGTTCACCGGAACGGTCAAAGCGAATGGAACGGCAGTCGCTGGTGCCTGGTCACGGTCGTCCGACGGACGCAGCGCGGTCTTCGCGCCCGCCGCTGCGCTGCCGGCCAGCGCGTCCGTCACGGTCGCACTGACAGGCGTGACAGGGGCGCAAGGTGGCGACGTCGCCGACACGAACTGGTCTTTTGTCGTCGCCGCCACGAACGGATCGCCGGTGCTCACACTTCTCGGCAGCCGAGTCCCCGAGATCGCCTCCGACCCCGACACAGCCGCGGTGGAACTCGGGATGGCGTTCCGCACCTCCGCACCCGGGCAGGTTACTGCAATCCGGTTCTACAAGGGCACAGCCAACACAGGCACGCACACCGGTTCGCTCTGGGGCCCGAACGGCGAGCTGCTCGCCACAGTGACCTTCGCAAACGAGTCGACCTCCGGCTGGCAGCGTGCAGCGCTCTCCACACCGGTTCAGCTGAATGCGGGCGCCGTGTACACGGTGTCGTATTTCGCGCCGAGCGGGCGATATTCGTACACCAGCGCCGGGTTCTCGAGCCCGGTCACGAACGGCGTCCTCTCGGCTGAGACCTCGGACAACGGGGTGTACCGGTACGGGGCCGGCAGCACTATGCCCACCGGCACCTGGAACAGCACGAACTACTTCGTCGATGTCGAATTCGCGGCAGACGCCACGGCTCCGACGGTGGCCACGGCGACCCCCGCGCGCAGCGCGCAGAATGTGCTCGTCGGTGCGGCGGTGAGCGCGCAGTTTGATCGGGACGTCGCGACCGGCTCGCCCTCGATCACCCTGAAGACTACGGCTGGCGTCACAGTCCCCGGCACGGTGGGCTACGACGCGGGCACTCGCACGGTGACGTTCACACCGGCGGCTGCGCTGCAGGCTGGCACGGGATACCGTGTGTCCGTCGTGCTGAACGCCGCCGAGATCGACTCGTGGACGTTCACCACGGCCGCGCAAGCGCAGCAGGGCACGACAGGGAACCTTTTCGGCACCGCGGCGCCCGCGACGCCGTCCACGGCGGACACGGATCCGGTCGAGGTGGGAACCGCCTTCCGCGTGACGGAAGCAGGCTCGGCGACCGCCATCCGGTTCTACAAGGGGACGGGCAACACCGGCACGCACGTGGGAACGCTGTGGAGTTCTGACGGCGCGGTGCTGGCGCGGGTGACGTTCACGTCGGAGAGCTCGAACGGCTGGCAGCGCGCGCAGCTGGCGAGCCCGGTCGCCCTCGACCCGACGAAGACCTACGTGGTCTCGTACTACGCGCCGAAGGGGCACTACGCATCGGCGTCGGGCTACTTCTCGGCTGAACGTGCGAACGGCAAGATCGTCGGACTGGCACCGGCCAACGGCCTGTACCGGTACGGCACGGGTGGCGGGTTCCCGACCTCGTCGTGGAACTCGTCCGCGTACTTCGTGGATGCGGAGATCGTGTTCGCGGGTGCAGGATGATGTCACTGTTCGATGATCGGCAACCGTCGATCTGAAGACAGGGCGGGCCGCCGGGGAGGGTGGTCCTGATAGCAGAGAGAGAAACTGGGGAGGAAGCGTGGTGCAGTCACGCATGCGCGTCGGCGTTGTCGGCGCGGGGTACTGGGGACCCAACCTGGCGAGGAACTTCGCCGTCAGTCCGGACTGGGAGCTCGCGGTCATCTGCGACCTCGATGCGGAGCGGGCGCAGAGCGTCGCCGACCGCGTCGGCGGTGTGCTGATCTCGACGAGTCTCGAAGAGGTGCTCGCCGATCCGACGATCGATGCGATCGCCGTGGCCACGCCGGCCAGGACGCACCATCCGATCGTGATGGCTGCGCTTGCCGCGGGCAAGCACGTCACAGTGGAGAAGCCGCTCGCCGCCGATCGCGCCAAGGGCGTGGAGATGGTGGAAGCGGCGAAGGCGAACGGCCTGGTGCTGATGGCCGACCACACCTACTGTTACACGCCGGCGGTACTGAAGATCCGCGAGCTGATCGCCGCAGGCGAGCTCGGCGACATCCTCTTCGTCGACAGCGTGCGCATCAACCTCGGTCTCATCCAGCCCGATGTCGACGTGTTCTGGGACCTCGCACCGCACGACCTTTCGATCATCGACTTCATCCTGCCGGGCGGACTGGACACCGCGTCGGTCGCCGCGCACGGCGCCGACCCGCTGAAGACGGGCAAGTCCTGCGTGGGGTATCTCACCCTGCCGCTGAAGGGCGGCGCGATCGCGCACATCCACGTGAACTGGCTCAGCCCCACGAAGATCCGCCAGATGGTGATCGGCGGCACCAAGCGCACCCTGGTCTGGGATGACCTGAACCCGCAACAGCGGCTGAGCGTGTACGACCGCGGCGTCGACCTCGCCGAGCAGTCCAAGGCGACCACCAGCGACGCCCGAGCGGCGAACATCTCGTACCGGCTCGGTGACACCTGGTCGCCGGCGCTCCCCGAGAAGGAGGCGCTGTCGAACATGACCGCCGAGTTCGCCTCCGCGATCCGCGAAAGACGCGAGGCGCGCACCGACGGCGCATCCGGCCTCCGCGTCCTGTCTGTTCTCGAGGCCGCCAGGGGCAGCCTCGAGAACGGGGGCGCTCCTCACCCTGTAGACAACACTCACGAAATGGCACTGTCATGAACCGCATCGAAGGCGCGAACATCCTCGTCACCGGCGGCGCCGGCACCATCGGCTCGACCCTCGTCGACCAGCTGCTGGATGCCGGGGCGGCGCATGTCGACGTGCTCGACAACCTCGTGCGGGGCCGTCTCGCCAACCTCGACGACGCCATCGCCACGGGCCGTGCGAGCCTGATCGACGGCGACATCCGCGACCGCAAGACGGTCGACGAGGTCACCGCAGGCAAGGACATCGTGTTCCACCAGGCCGCGATCCGCATCACCCAGTGCGCGGAGGAGCCGCGACTGGCGCTCGAGGTGCTCGTCGACGGCACGTTCAACGTGGTCGAGGCAGCGGCCGCGCACAAGGTGAAGAAGCTCGTCGCCGCGTCCAGCGCGTCGGTGTACGGCATGGCCGAGGAGTTTCCGACCACCGAGCGGCACCACCACGAGAACAACGACACCCTGTACGGGGCGGCGAAGACGTTCAATGAGGGGCTGATCCGCAGCTTCCGCGCGATGAACGGCATCGACTACGTGCTGCTGCGCTACTTCAACGTGTACGGACCACGCATGGACGTGCACGGCCTGTACACCGAGGTGCTGGTGCGCTGGATGGAGCGCATCGCCGACGGCAAGCCGCCGCTGATCTTCGGCGACGGGCAGCAGACGATGGACTTCGTGTGCGTGCCGGACATCGCCCGCGCGAACGTTCTCGCCGCGCAGAGCGACGTCGTCGAAGGCACCTACAACATCGCCAGCGGCACCGAGACGAGCCTGCTCGAACTCGCCGAGGCGCTGCTGCGCGTGATGGACTCCGACCTCGGTGTCGAGTTCGGGCCGGCCCGCACGGTGAACAACGTGGCCCGTCGCCTTGCCGACGTGACGGCGGCACGCGAGGACCTCGGCTTCGAGGCCACGATCGGCGTCGAGGACGGGCTGCGTCAGCTCGTCGAGTGGTGGCGTCCGCTGCGCGAGGAGATCGCCGCCGGCCGGACCGTGGTGGCATCGTGAGCGACCGCATCAACGTCATGATCCCCTGGCTCGGCCAGGAGGAGGCAGATGCCGTCGCCGAGGCGATCGCCAGCGGCTGGGTCGCCCAGGGACCGCGGGTCGCGCGCTTCGAGGAGGAGTTCGCCGCAGCGATGCAGGCGCCCTACGCGGTCGCGACCAGCAGCTGCACGACGGCCCTTCATCTCGCCCTCGTCGTCGCAGGCATCGGACCCGGCGACGACGTGGTGATCCCGTCGTTCTCGTTCATCGCCACGACGAACGCTGTGCGATACGTCGGGGCGAATCCGGTGTTCGCCGACGTCGACCCGGTCACGGGGAACATCACCGGTGAGACCTTGCGTGCGGCGCTCACGCCCGCCACGCGCGCCGTGATCGGCGTGGATCAGGGCGGTGTGCCGCTCGATCTCGATGACGTGCGCGCGGTCACAGATCCGCTCGACATCGTCGTGATCGAGGATGCCGCCTGCGGCGCCGGCTCCACCTACAAGGGCCGTCCGGTCGGTGCGGGTGCCGACATCGCGGCATGGTCGTTCCACCCGCGCAAGCTGCTCACCACCGGTGAGGGTGGCATGATCACCACAGTCCGAGAGGACTGGGCAGCGCGCGCCCGGCACCTGCGCGAGCATGCCATGAGCGTGTCGGCGGCGGACCGGCATCGGTCGGTCCTGCCGCCGGCCGAGGAGTACACCGAGGTCGGTTTCAACTTCCGGATGACAGACTTGCAGGCGGCCGTCGGGCTGGTGCAGCTCGGCCGCCTGCCCGAGATCGTGGCGCGCCGCCGGGAGCTGGCGGCGCGCTACGACCAGGCGATCACGCAGATCGCCGGCCTGCGCCCGGTGCGGGATCCCCAGCACGGAACCGGCAACTTCCAGTCGTATTGGGTCGAGGTCGGCGACGAGTACTCCACCGACAGGGAAGGGCTGCTCGAGATGCTCGCGCATGCCGACATCTCGGCACGTCGGGGCATCATGGCCTCGCACCGTCAGCCGCCGTACCGCGACCTGACGCCGGAGGCGGGGCTGCCGGTGACCGAGCGACTCACCGATCGCACCCTCATCCTTCCGGTGTTCCACACCCTGTCCGACGCCGACCAGGACCGCGTGATCGCGGTGCTGCGCGACCCGGGGGCGTGAGCATGGCCGAGGGTCTTCTGCTGATCGGGGCAAGTGGTCTGGCACGCGAGGTGCTCGCCGCCGGGATCGCCGGCGTCACCGGCATCCTCGATGACGACCCGGCACGGCACGGCACCGAGATGGCCAGTATGCCGGTGCTCGGCGGTGTGGGCCTGGCCGCGCAGCGCGACGAGCAGCTCCTGGTGTGCGTCGGACCGAGCGTGGCTCGGCGCCAGGTCGTGCAGCGGCTGGCCGAGGCCGGCGTCGGAGACGACCGGTACGGCGTGTTCGTCGCGCGCTCCGCGCGCGTCGGGGCGACGAGCGAGGTCGGACCTGGCAGCATCCTGCTCGACTCCGTCGTCGTGACAGCGGATGCGCGGATCGGCCGTCATGTCGTGGTGATGCCGAACGGCACGATCACTCACGACGACGTGCTGGAGGACTTCAGCACCCTCGCCGCCGGGGTCGCGCTCGGCGGCTCGGTACGCATTCGCGAAGCGGCATACGTCGGCATGAACGCGTCCGTCAGGCAGGGCCTGACGGTGGGCGCGGATGCCACGGTCGGCATGGGCGCGGTCGTGCTCGCCGACATTCCGGAGCATGAGACCTGGGCCGGTGTGCCCGCACGACCCCTGGGGGAGAAGCGATGACCGTTCCGTTCCTCGATCTGGCGGCGCAGCAGGCCGAGATCGCCGATGAGGTGCTGCCGGTGTGGCAGCGCCAGCTCGCTTCGGCCGGATTCATCGGCGGACCCGAGGTGGACGCCTTCGAGCAGGAGTACGCCGACTACATCGGCGTCGCACACGTGGTCGGCGTGTCGAACGGCACCGATGCACTCGAACTCGCCTACCGTGCCGTCGGCGTCGACCCCGGCGACGAGGTCATCATGCCGGCGAACACTTTCATCGCCACGGCGGAGGCCGTCTCGCGGATCGGCGCCGTGCCGGTGTTCGTCGACGTCGATGACGAGTACCTGCTGATGGACCCGGATGCCGTGGAGGACGCGATCACCCCGCGCACCCGGGCGATCGTGCCGGTGCACCTGTTCGGGCAGACCGCCCCGATCGAGCGGATCCGGCCGATCGCGCAGAAGCACGACCTGGCGCTCATCGAGGATGCCGCGCAGTCGCAGGGCGCCTCTTCGACGGCCGGCAGGGCCGGCGCCTTGGGCCGCATCGCCGCGACGAGCTTCTACCCCGGCAAGAATCTCGGCGCCGCAGGCGACGCCGGCGCAGTCATGACCGATGACGACGACGCAGCTGCGCTGATCCGCAACCTGGCGGCGCACGGCAGCTCGGTCAAGTACGTGCACGACCACATCGGCATGAACGCCAGGCTCGACGCCGTGCAGGCCACTGTGCTGCGTGCCAAGCTGCGCCGCCTCGACGACTGGAACGAGGCGCGGCGCGCGGCCGCTGAACGGTACGCGGACCTGCTCGGCGAGATCGACGGCGTGCGGCTGCCGGCCGTGCGACCGGGCAACGAGGACGTCTGGCACCTCTACGTCGTTCGGGTCGCCGAGCGCGACCGTGTGCTGACCGAGGTGGCCGCGGCAGGCATCGGCGTCGGCATCCACTACCCGACGATCGTCCCTCGGACCGAGGCATACTCCGGTCTTGGGCACAGGCCCGGGGAGTTCCCGGTGGCAGAGGCCGCAGCCGCCCGCATCCTGTCGTTGCCGATGTTCCCTCATCTCGGGCTGGAGCAGCAGGAGGCAGTCGCGGCGGCGCTGGCGCGGGCGATGGACCGGCCATGACGGGCGGCGAGACCGGTGCGCTGCGGATCCTCGTGTGTCCGCACGAACTCGTCATGGGAGGGAGCCAGATGAACGCGATCGATCTGGCGACCCGCATGCGCGACCGTGGACACGACGTCAGGGTCTACGCGCCCCCAGGTGAGCTGCAGAGCATCATCGCGGGACGCGGTCTCGTCTACCGTGCGGCTCCGGCTTTCGCCGGCGACTCTCTGCGGCCGCGCGTGGTGTCGGCGATGGCCGCCGAGATCAGGGACTTCCGGCCTGACATCGTGCACACCTACGAGGCGTCGCCATCGCTGGTGTCGGCGGCTGTGGCGGCCCGCGTCCCGCATCGCAACGTGACGACGGTGATGTCGATGGCCGTACCCGACTTCATCCCGGACTGCGTGCCGCTCTTCGTCGGGACCAAGGGGCTCCTGGACGGCCTTCCGCCCCGCCCTGGACCGGTGCACCTCATGGAGCCGCCGATCGACACCGCACACGACCAGCCTGGCGACGTCGCCACGGCGCGGCGGAGCCTGGGGCTGCGCGACTCCGATTTCGTGATCTCGGTGGTCGGGCGGCTCTCCCGGGAGCATCAGAAGGCCCGAGGCGTCGCCGCCGCGATCGCCGAGTTGGGATCAGCGATCGACGCCGCCGGTCCGGCCGTGCTACTGGTGGCCGGCGCGGGCGATGATGAGCAGAGTGTCCGGGATGCGGCAGCCGCCGCCGTGAACACTGGGCTCGACGTGCGGCTTCTCGGCAATGTCGAGGATCCCCGTGACGTATACGACGCCGCGGATGTCGTGTTCGGGATGGGCGGCTCCGCGCTGCGCGCTTTGGCGCACGCGAAGCCGTTGATCGTGCAGGGCGCCGACGGCTTCTGGCGGTTGTTGACGCCCGAGAGCGCGGAACTGTTCTTCGAGACCGGCTTCTTCGGTGCGGGAGCCGCTGTGGTTCCGTTCTCGACGATCATCGCCGCGCTGCGCGACGACGCCGACGAGCGGGCGCGCCTGGCGGAGTACGGTCGGATGCTGGTGGAGAAGCGCTTCTCCCTCGACGTCGCGGCCGATCAGCTCGAGCGCGTGTACCGCGACACGGCGGAGGGCGGAGGCGGGTATCCGATCCGCTCCGTCGTCGGCTCCCTTGCCAGGTATGCCAGGTTCCGCGTCGCGATGCGTGCTCCTGCGGTGCGTACGGCGTATCGCCGGGTGGTGGGCAGACATGACTGAGCGCGCGGAATCGCTGTCCGGCCGGGTGGCGCGCGGCGCCGCCTGGAGCGGCGCGAGCACGATCGCGCTCCGGCTCGGCAGCCTCGTGGTCGGGATCGTCATCGCCCGCATCCTCACTCCGGAGCAGTTCGGCGTGTACGCCGTCGCACTCACAGTGCAGGGCATCCTGATGACGGTTGCCGACCTGGGACTGTCCGCCGATGTGATCCGATCCGACGAGCCGGAGCGGATCGCGCCCACGATCGCGACGCTGGGACTCGTGAGCGGAGCCACGCTGACCGTCATCACGATGGTGAGCAGCAGCGCCCTGGCCGGCGTGATGGGCAGTCCGGAGGCGGGGCCGGCGATCGCCGTGCTCTCGCTCACCCTCGTCCTCGGTGGAGCGGGCGTTGTTCCGTTCGCCTTCCTGACCCGACGTTTCCAGCAGCGCGAGCTGTTCCTCGTGAACCTCGTCGACTTCACCGTCTCGACGGTCGTGACTCTGAGCCTGATCTCCCTCGGAATGGGCGTGATGGGCCTGGCGATCGGCAGGGTCGTCGCGCAGACTGTGTCGCTGGTGATGCAGTTCGCCTTGGCACGCGTCCGTCCCCGATATTCGATCGATCGCAGCGTACTGCGCCCGGTGCTCGCCTTCGGTCTGCCGATCGCCGCAGCGAACCTGCTCTCCTGGGGTGTGCTCAACGTCGACAACATCGTCCTCGTGCGCATCGCCGGCGCGACCGCGCTGGGGTTCTACGTGCTCGCCTTCAACATCTCCAGCTGGCCGATGACCGCACTAGGCCAGGTGGCCAGGGCGGTGACGCTGCCCTATTTCTCACGCACCGAGGACAAAGCCGGCAGTCTCGCGCTGATGACCGCCCTCGCCTGGGCCGGCGCTCTGCCGGCCGGAGCCGTGCTCGCCGTGCTCGCCGCACCGTTGATCGAGGTGGTCTACGGGCCGAAGTGGCTGCCTGCGGCGCCTGTCCTGGCCGCCCTCGGGGTGTACGGCGCCGTGCGCGTCGTCTTCGACGTGTTCGCCGGCTTCCTATACTCCCAGGGCCGTTCGCGGCCCGTTCTCTGGATCCAGGTGATCTGGCTTGTCGCACTGATCGCCGGAATGATCGCAGGCACCACGGCCTACGGGCTCGTCGGAGCGGGGTGGGTGCACGTGCTGGTCGCAATCCTCATCGTGCTGCCGGCGTACCTGATCGCCCTGCGACGCAGCGGCGTCGCCGTCGGCGCGGTGCTGCGGGCGTGCATGTGGCCGACCGTCGCCTCCGTTCCCGCCGTCGCGGCAGCCCTCGGAGCGCGGATCTGGGTGCCCGCTCCTGCTCTTTCGCTCGTGGTCGGCGGTCTCGCCGCGGTGCTCGTCTACTCGGCGTGCATGTTCCCGTGGGCGCGGAAGCACCTGCGCAAGCTGCGTGGAGCAGGCCGGACAACGGCCGTGAGGGCATCATGACCGGGCTGTGGACGCCTCGAATCCTGGCTCGGGGACAGGGGCCGGCCGCGAACGAAGCGGGCTCGTCGCCACGCGTCGACGTTGTCATCCCCAACTACAACTATGGCCGCTTTGTGGAACAAGCGCTCGACAGCGTGCTCACGCAGGAGGGCGTCCTGGTACGGGCGATCGTCGTCGACGACGCCTCCACCGACGACTCCGTCGACCGGGTGCGGGCGATCGCGAAGGGCGATGACCGCGTTCTCCTCGTGCAGCACGCGGTCAACAAGGGGCCCGTCGCGACCTTCAACGACGGGCTCGAACAGGTCGACGCCGAGTACCTCGTGCGCCTGGACGCTGACGACATGCTCACCCCCGGGTCCCTGGCGCGGTCGACCTGGCTCGCAGAGCGGCATCCGGGCGTGGGACTCGTCTACGGGCATCCGATCCACTTCGCCGGGGAGGCACCGCGAGCCAGAACCGGAGTCGACGGCTACACGGTGTGGTCAGGGTCGAGCTGGCTGGAATTGCGCTGCCGGCTGGGCGTCAACTGCATCACCTCCCCGGAGGTGCTCATGCGTCGGAGCGTGGTCGATGAGGTTGGAGGGCAACGGGATCTCGCGCACACGCACGACATGGAGATGTGGTTCCGAATCGCGCGAGCATCGGACGTCGGTCATCTCTCCGGCTGCGATCAGGCCTGGCATCGCGAGCACGGCGACAGCCTGTCGGCCCGCGAGGTCGATGTGATGACCGATCTCGAGGAGCGCGAGGCGGCGTTCCGCACGCTTTTCGAGGCGTCTCCGCATGCCGAGGATGCCCGGCTGTGGCGCATCGCCCGCACAGCGCTCGCTGCGGAGGCCGGCACGAGGACCGCGAGTGCGTATCTGCGCGGACGGGGAGGGACGCCCGAGACTGACGAGTATCTGCGTTACGCGCGAGACGTGCAGCCGCCCGGGACGACTCCTTATTCACTTCGGCGGGCGGAGCGCGCTGTGAGCGGCACGCTGCCTCTGGGCAGGGCGGATCCGGCACTGTTCGTCCTGGCCGCGAAGGAGAAGATCGTCCGCGGCATCCGTGCGCGTCGTTGGAGGGCGACGGGCCTATGACGACAGGCGGGCGATAGGGAACGATGCAGGGAACAGGACGACACGGGAGGGGAGTCCGATGACGATCAAGACGACGATGCGGCGCACTGCGGAGGTGCTCCGCGAGCAGGGGATCTCCGGCGTGCGGAGGAAGGCGGTCGGCAAGGCCTTCGAGCGCTGGGGCGAACGTGCGGAGGATCTCCATTTGCTTCCGGATGATGTCGCCGACTCGCGCCTCACGCCGAGGGCATGGCCCGGGACCGGAGCGGAGACGGGTCGGCCCCTGACCATCGGCTGGATCTTCAGCGGCCTCGCCGAGGGATCCGGCGGGCACACCACAGCCTTCCGGATGGTCGAGGCGCTCGAGGCGGCAGGTCATCGCTGCGTGCTGTACGTGTACGACGGCGTCGGCGGCTCCGCGGAGCGATACCGCGGGCTGGTGCGAAGCTGGTGGCCGAATGTCAAGGCCGAGATCCGGGACTACGCCGACGGGCTGAGCGGATGCGACGGCTATGTCGCGACCGCCTGGCAGACCGCCCACGTGCTGGCATGCCGGGGCGACATGCCTGGCGCCCGGCTGTATCTGGCGCAGGACTACGAGCCGTACTTCTACCCACGCGGTGCCGCATACGAGTTCGCCGCTGACAGCTACCGGTTCGGATTCACGACCATCACGATCGGACGGATGGTCGCGGACGAGCTCCGCGCCAACCACGATGTGACGGCGACGGTGGCGCCGTTCGGATGCGATACATCGGCATATCGGGTCGACTCGCCTGAACGGCGATCCGGCGTGGTGTTCTACGCCAAGCCGGGTATCGCCCGCCGAGGCTTCGAACTGGCGGTGCTCGGTCTGCGTGCGCTCCATTCTGCGCGTCCTGACATCCCGATCCACACGTTCGGAATCAAGCCGGGCTCCTTGCCGTTCCCCGCCGAGGTCCACGCGCACATGCGTCCTGCCGACCTCAATCTTCTCTACAACGGCTGCTCGGCGGGACTGGCGCTGTCGTTCACGAACATCTCCCTGATCGCCACCGAGCTCCTCGCGGCCGGCGTGGTTCCCGTGGTGAACGACCACGCCGGCAGCAGGGCCGATCTGGACAATCGCTACGTGGAATGGGTGCGCCCGACACCGGCGGCACTCGCTGAGGGGATCATCGCCGCACACGAACGGCATCGATCGGTCGGCCCTCGCACAGTGTCCGAGAGCGTGCGCGGGGTATCCTGGCAGCCTGCCGCCGACGCATTCGTCCGCGCAGTCGAGGATGCGTGCGGGGAGAGGGGTGTTCGATGACGCTTCGTGCATTCCTGCGTCTGTTGCGGCGCTGGATCGTCGTGATCATCGTCGGCGTGGTCGTCGCGATCGGAGCAGCAGTCGCCGCTTACATGGTCACACCGCCCACCTACTCCGTGAAGGCGCAGTACCTCTTCCTGCCCGCCGCGGTCGACGACAAGGGCGCTCCAGCGAATCCGTTCCTGATGGTGGGCAATGGAATCGGCATCCTGCTCGACTCGGTCAGTACGAGCATGATGGACGGCGAGACCGTCCGCGGGTTCGTCGGCGACTCCAAGCAGCTCGAGTACACCGTCGTCCGCGACGGCTCGGTGTCAGCGCCGCTGATTCTGATCACTGTGACTGACTCGGACAAGGCCTCGGCATTCGACGTCCTCGACCGGGTCGGGACGGAGACGCTCGACCGCAGCCTGTCGCTGCAGGAGGCGGCCGGCGCCCCGAAGTCCGCGCTCGTCGAGGGCACGCAGCTGACCCGGTCGGTCAAGGCGGAGGTGGATCACAAGGACGGGCTTCGCAACGGCATCCTCGCCGCACTCGGCGTGATCGTCCTCGTGCTGCTGATCGTCGTCATCGGCGATCGGCGGCGATCGAAGAAGGATCTCACTGCGATCCTCGATGAGTCGGCCGCTTCGGCGCCGGTGCACGCGGATGAACCGGTGGACCTTGAGGATCCGGCGGAGGAGTTGTTCCCCAGAACGCCCGCACCATGACGACCGAGCGCGCCGGTACGCGCGAACTCGCCGCCCGTGCCGTGCGGGTGATCGACCCCGTCGTGGCGGTGCAGATCTACGTCACCGTGCTTATCGCCTCACCGGCGGTCTACGTCGTCGGGCCGCTGGGCGCAGCGGGGACGCCGGCGACACTGGTCGGTTGCGGGCTGCTGCTGATCTGGATCACGCTGCGGCTGTCGCGCCGCGCCGACCCCGCGCGGCGCTCAGCGACACGCACGGTCCTCGGGCTGTTCGCCAGCGTCATGCTGGCCGCGTTCGCCGTCGGGATGCTGCGACCGATCTCCGCCGAAGAAGTCAACGCCTCGGTCCGTGGGCTGATCTCGATCGCGTCATGGTGCGGGGTGATCCTGTTCACGATCGACGCATCACGAACCAGGGGGTTCGTGCTCACCCTCGCACGCACTGTGGCGATCGCCGGCGGAGTGATGGCCGTCCTCGGGATCATCCAGTTCTACACCGGCCTGGATTACGTGCAGATCCTGCATCTGCCCGGTCTCGTGCAAAACTCGAGTTCTGGTGGGCTGTACGACCGATCCGGCTTCACCCGCGTGAGCGGCACCGCTCTGCACTCGATCGAGTTCGCGGCGGTGCTCAGCATCTGCCTGCCGGTGTCGCTCTACTTCGCGCTTGTCGAGAGCAGGCGCGCCGTACGGTGGCTGCCCCCGGCGTTCATGTTCCTCGCGCTCCTCCTGACGGTGTCGCGCTCGGGAGCCATCGGGCTCGGGCTGGGCATCGTGCTCGCATTCGTGATTGCGAACCGACGGCAGCGGTGGATCCTGCTCGCAGCCGTCCCCTTTGCACTGGTTGCGGTCAGGCTGGCCATCCCCGGGCTGGTCGGCACGATCAGCAACCTCTTCCTGGGAGCCGCCGAGGATACTTCGGTCAGCAGCCGGGTGGATGACTATGCGGCGGTGTCCTATTACATAGCGCAATCACCGTGGCTGGGGAGAGGACCGTCCACCTTCCTCCCCGGCATCTACCGTGTTCTGGACAACCAGTACGTGGGGACGCTCGTCGAGGCGGGCGTGCTCGGCCTGCTGATGCTGATCCTCCTTTTCCTGGTTCCGATGATCGCCTGTCTGAGCATCTGGGGCACACGTGGTGGGCGGAGCCGTCGCGCCCTCGCGTTGTCGGTCTTCACCTCGCTCGCGGCCGCGGCGTTGCTGTCGGTGACCTTCGACATGTTCGGGTTTCCCACGGCGATGGGTATGACGAGCGTGGTCATCGGACTCGCGGCCGCGTTCAAGGCCGAGTTTCACGGGCCACCGACCGTTGAGTCCCGACGGGCGACGCGGCTGCGTCGGTGGGTGCTCGGGGCCGTGGCCGCCGTACTGCTCGTTGTCGTGCCGCTCGGATACATGATGTGGCGAGCGGAACCTGTGTACGAGGCGAGAGGGACGGTCACGGTCGGGGTGGCTGTCGCCTCAGGGCAGAACGTCTACGACGAGCGGATCAACAGCCAGCCCGTACCGGAGCTGATGGCAATGCTGATGGATGACGACCAGATGCGTGCCGCGCTGAGGGAGCAGGGCGTCGACTACTACCAGGTGGCGCTGGGCGAGGGATCGCTCGCGCCGTTCAGCGACGTCGCGGGAGCCAAGAGCAGCGAGAACCTCAGCATCGCCACGCGCGCTGCCGATGTGCAGACCGCAGCTCGGAACGCCGAACTCGTGCGTGATGCGCTCGCCGCGAAACTCGAGGAGTTGCAGCAGGAGGCAGGCGTGCGCCGGGGTGCGCAGACGATCGTGCTGCAGGACGGATTCACGACTCCCGAGGTGTTCCTGGTCGGCATTCGACGGGACTACGCGCTTGCCGGCATCATTCTGTCCGCGCTCGTACTGACTGTGACGCTTGCCGGCAGCGCCGAGATCGGGAAGCTCCTCGCGCGCTTCCGTCCGCGCAGGCGCACTCACATAGACATCGCGGACAGGTACGCGCTCTCGAGGTCGGCGGCGGCCGCATCCCACGAGTAGGAGGCTGTATTGGCGATCAGATGCTCGCGCATCCCGCTGAGACGCTCGCCGTCGTACGCCATCGATCGGAGGGTTGCGGCGAGCCCTGCAGCATCGCCCACCGTGTGGTCGACGAAGTCTGCTCCGTCCCGCCCCCAGCTTCCCGATGCGGTGGTGACCAGGGGGACGCAGCCGCTCGCCTGTGCTTCGTAGGTGACGAGCGCGCTGCCCTCGGTCCAGGTCGGGAGTACGAGCACATCGCAGGACCGCAGCAGCGCCGCTGTGTCCGTGACGAATCCGAGTTCGCGGATGGACTCGTCAGCGAACTCGGCGGCAAGCGCGCTGCGATATCCCGTCTCGACTGCTCCGGCGACATCGAGTGTGGACCCGGGCGGCAGCCCGGCGTCCAGCCAGGCGTGCAGGGCGATGTGCAGGCCCTTCGTCGGGTCGCCGCGACCGAGGAAGCACGCGCGCAGCGGCCCAGGAGCGCTGCGGTGGCGCTCATCGGGGAAGAACGCCGCCGTATCGCAGCCATAGCGATGACGCAGAACCTTCCGGGCAGGAATCCCCTCTTCAAGGTACTTCTCCGCCGCATAGTGCGAGGGCGCCAGTAGCGCTGTGGCCGCCGCGAACTCCGCGGATTCCAGCTGCAGGACCTTCGTATCGGTCGCATGCGAGTGCCCGGAGGGCAGCGGGACGCCGGCATCCGCCGCCGCTGCGGCAGACTCCCGGTAGACGCTCGCCGTATGCGGATTGGGACATTCCCGTACTGCGGGCACCCCGAGCTGTCGTGCCACCGTGAGAGTACGAAGGCACGCTCGCGGCCAGACGTGCACGACGTCGGGACGAGGCCCGTTCTTCAGCCGCTTCGCCACGATCCGGTCATGCCGGTCATAGGCGTTCTGCACGCCGAGAACGCGATGCGGGATGCGCCGGCCCGCGAGGACCATGGTCTGGGTGACATGCACCGACGTCGGCAGGTCCGCGTCGCCGACGGAGGTGCAGTACAGCTCCACTTCGACGCCCCGACGCGCGAGACTGCGGATCTGGTTCAGGGCGGTCGTGGCGATGCCCGGCCAGTCCAGCGCGTGCGCGAAGCTGTAGAGCACCCGCAGCGGGCGGGTCGACTCGCTCATGCGACCTCCTCTGAGACAGCGCTCGGGTACCAAGCCGCCTTCGGCAGCCGCGCCCACGACTTCTCCGACAGCACCGTGCGCAGGATGGCGCGGTGGCGGGGACTCGCCACGCGCAGCAGCTCGTGCAGCACGACCATGCCGCGGTAGAAGGTGGCGATCATGCGCGGGTGGTGCTTGCGCGCGTAGCGGATCCGGTTCACCGTCTGCAGCCGGTCCAGGTCGATCGACGAGCCCGATCCGCCCTGACGGTGATGCACGGTCGCGGTGGGTTCGAACCAGACCGTGCCGCCGTTCGCGCGCACGCGCCGGAAGAAGTCCGTCTCCTCCGAGTACAGGAAGAACCGCTCATCCCACGCGCCGACAACCGCGGCCGTCTCGGCATCGATCAGCAGCGCGGCTCCGGTGGCCCAGTCTGCGGTGTGCGCCGTCCGGTACGCGTCGGGAGAGAACACGATCTCGCTCAGGCGCTGCGGGCGGCCTCGCAGGTGCCCGCCGAACAGTGCGTCTCCCAGCATCCGCAGCAGCGACGGCTCCCAGCGCAGCGAGGGCGTCAGCCCCTCGTCGTCCAGGATGCGCGGCACCACGATCCCGGCGCCCGACTGCCGCTGCCGTGCGCGCAGCGCCGCCAGGCACCCCGGCTCGACGACGAGATCCGGGTTGAGCACCACGATCGATTCCGCAGCTCCGGCATGCGCCATCGCCATGTTGATGCCGGCTGCGTAGCCGACGTTGCCGCCGGTCGCGACGCAGATCACATCGGGATGCTGTTCGACCGCAGCTCTGGTCTCATCCGTCGGCGAGTTGTCGGCCACGATGACCCGCAGACGCAGGTCGCCGGCATCCGCACGCAAGGACGCGATCAGCCCCGGGATGTCATCGGCGTTGCGGTACGTCACTATGACGATGGCGATGTCGGCGTGCTCCTGTGGGCCGGCGAAGTCGGTCATCAGTTCTCGCCTCCGCTCCGGACGTGCGAGAGTTCACGTGTGGAGATCTTCGTGCACCGGCGCATCTGGGTGAGATGGGCGCTCGCCGCGTACCTGGTGGTCGTGGCGCTGATCGTGCTGCTGCCCGTGTCGTACTCCGACATCATCGCCGCGATCTGGAACTGGATCCGCGCCGACCTAGGCATGACATCCTTCGGCGCCGGATGGGTCGAGTTCACCGCGAACGTCCTCATGTTCCTGCCCCTCGGGTTCCTGCTCACGCTGCTGTTCCGGCATCCGTGGTACGGCACGCTGCTCGCGCTGGTGCTGTCGGCCGGCGTCGAGATCGCGCAGATCGTCATCCCCGACCGGGTGGCGAGCCTGCGCGACATCGTCGCGAACACGCTCGGCGCGGCGATCGGGGCGTTCGCGGCCTGGCTGTTCGTCCTGCGGCGAGACCACAAGAGGGCGCGAGCCGCGGCACGCGCGACGGCATCCGCTCGCTGACCGATCATCCGTCCCCCCGCACCACTGTCGGCGACCACGCGTGCGCGATGAACACCGACGGCTTCCCTGAGCCGTCCGCGGCGAGCCTCCACACATCCGTGTCGCCGGGCTCCTCGCCCGGCATCCCGTAGAGCAGGGTCTTGTCGTCGAGCCACACGATCTGATCGTCGATGCTGCGCTTCTCGGCATCCAGCACCGAGATCTCGCCGGAGGTGATGTCGTACACGGCCGGTGTCCAGTGCACCGTCGCACCGGAACCCGACACGACACGCTTGAAGGCGATCCTCGTGCCGTCCGGCGACAGCGACGGGCATTCGACATCGGGTATGACGGTGCTCATCGTCCTCTTCGCGATGTCGCCCTTCACGAGATACGTCTGGCCGATGGTCGTCATGCCGACCGTCGCGTAGAACGACCGGTCGTCGATGAATGACACACCCCAGTAGTTGCGGTCGACGGGGGCGCTCTGCTTTCCGTCGATCAGCAGAGTCCAGTCCTCGAGATTGCCGAAATCGGTGCCGTCGCTCATCGACGTGATCCTGGTCTCCGTCGAGAATCCGATCGATGCATACGCGTGCCCGCTCACGAACGACGTCGTCGACAGCAGCGATCCGTCCGGTGAGAACCGGGTGCGGCTGGGCACACCGGGCAGCGGGCTGCTGGCCTTCTCCTCGCCGGCCGCGTCATAGACCTTGGCCGTGTACGTCGGGGCGATCCCGCGTTCGGACAACAGGCACGAGAGCAGCGACGTGCTCGCGGCCACGCGATCGCAGGCGATGTCGGTCAGAGAGCGACTCCCCGCCGGGTCATCGAGTGGCACGGATGCCACCAGGCCGTAGCCCTGCCCGGACGCGGTGTTGCGGAACACGATGCGGTCGCCGGTCGGGGTGCCGCCGTCCGACGTCTGCACCGACGAGGGAGCGTCCTGTCGCGCTCGGTAGTCCGACCAGGCGACCAGCGCGACGATCGCGGTCGCGCCCAGCGCGAGGGCTGAGACGAACGCGATGATCAGCCACTTCATCCGGGCGCTCATGAAGCCGCCGTACGTGGGCGGGACAGGTAGGGGCGCAGCAGCAGAGCGATCAGCGGGATCGCCACCAACAGCAGCGCTGAGACGATCAGCATCGACGCCTCACGGCCGATCGCGAACCACAGGATGCCGAATCCCGCGGCCGAGAGGAACCTGCTCACCGCCACCACGGTCTGCGCCGCGGCGATGCCGGTGCCGCGCGTCTCCGGCGTGGTCAGCTGCGCCGCCAGGGCGGCCAGCACGCCGTCAGTCGCCGCGTAGAACGCGCCCAGGCAGAGCAGGCACAGCAGAGTGGCGGCGATGTCGGCGATCGGAGACGCAGCGATCAGGTACGCACCGAGCAGGCCGACGTGCCCGAACACGAACACGCGCGCCCGGCCGATCCGGTCCGACAGCCGGCCGAGCGGAATCGCGAACGTCAGGAATGCGACGTTCGTGCCCACGTACAGCAGCGGGAACCACTGCGCAGCGAAGTCGCTTCGGTCCTGCAGGATCAGGTACACGAACCCGTCACCGATGGTGAGCAGCCCGAGGATGCCGGCGGCCGCGAGGACGCGTCGCATGGGGCCGGAGGTCACGACCTTCCAGTCGAACTTCGGGCGCGCGGTCTTCTCACCCTTCGGCCCCTCCACGCGCGGCCGGGTGCGAACGTTCGGCACGAACAGTCCGAGGATCGTCACACCGATCATCGCGAAGGCCAGCGAGGCGACGAAGATCGCGCCGTACCCATCCGGAATGAGCAACAGGATGAAGAACGCGAGCAACGGTCCGACCGCCGCGCCGATGTTGTCGAGCGTGCGGTGCACACCGAAAGACGTGCCCAGGTTGTCCGGATCCGACGAGGCCGTGATCACGGCATCCCTCGGCGCGGTCCGGATGCCCTTGCCTATGCGGTCCGCCGTGATCACCGCCGTCAGCGAGCCGAGCCCCGACACGAACAACAGACCCACACGTGCCACGGCCGCGATCGCGTAGCCGACGAACGCGACCCACTTCGGCTGATCGAGCCGGTCGGAGGTATACCCGCCGGCGATGCGCACCAGTGCGCTGACACCCTGGTACAGCCCGTCCAGGAAGCCGAACGCGATCATCGACATGCCGAGGAACGAGGTCACATACAGCGGCAGCACCGCGGTGATCGACTCCGACGAGATATCGGTGAGCATCGACACGATGCCGAAGGCCACCACGGTAGAGGAGACCGTTCGCGTGCCGTGGCTCGCGGGCGGCGCATCCGACTCATCCGGAGCATCGGTGGCCTTGGGCTTGTTCGAGAACGAGATGTACACAGCCGGTCACTTCACCCGGAACGTGCCGAACAGGGTGAACCGGTTGCCCGTGCCGGACGGCTCGACAGCGAGGGTGACGGACTCGAAAGCGCCGGTGTACTGCAGGGCGCCGTCGGCGGTGGTACCGCGCTGCAGACCGAAGTCCGCCCACAGCTTGCCGTAGTGGGCGGCGATGTCCTTCTCCGCCTTCGGCGCCACGGCGATCAGCGTGACCTGCATGTGCTTGCCCTCGGTCGCGATCGAACTGGAGATCACGGTCGATCCCTTCATCGGGCCGAGCACGCTGCTCGGGAAGCCGTTCACCAGCGCACCGTTCTTCGCAGCGGTCTTGGGCAGCGGCGCCGAGATCAGCGGATCGGGCTGCTTCAGCGGCGGCAGCCCTGTGCCGGGTGTCGCCGACGGGGGAAGCACCTCGGAGCCCTTCCGCGGTGTCGCATCCGGCGAAGGGCCGGGGCTCGGTTCCGCCGGCTTCGCGTCCGGCTTCCCGCTGGAGGATCCGGATGCGCCGTCGTCCGTTCCCGGCGATGTCGCACCGGCGGTCGTCCCTGCCGCGGGATGCCCGGGCGTCGAGGCACCCGGTGCATCCCACGGACTCCACAGCAGCACGATCGTGACCACCGCTGCGGCGATCACGACGGCCACGCCGGCGATCGCGGCCTTCATGCCGCGAGTCAGTCCGGAACGGGCATCCGTTCCGGAGGTCGCTTCCTCAGGCATGTCGCCCTCCCCGCGATGAACGCCGCACGGCGAGGTACGCCGGCGGCCCCTGCACGAGATAGCGGCGGGCGAGCCGACGCGGCTCCCGGAGCAGTCGCCAGGCCCACTCGAAACCTGCGCCGGCGATCCACCCGGGGGCACGGCTCACACGACCGGCCAGGAAATCCACTACCGCTCCGAACGCCAGCAGCACCCGCGCGCCGGTGAACCGGGCGTACTGGTCGATCCAGTGCTCCTGGCGCGGCTTGCCGAGGCACACGAGCAGGATGTCGACCTTCTCTGCGCGGACCCGCTCCGCGAGGTCGCGCTGCGCGCCGTCGTCGGCGAGATCCTCACGCGACGGGGTCCAATGCCCGGCGAAGCGGATGCCGGGCCAGTCCCGCGCGAGTCGCTCGCGCAGCGGCTCGGTGACCTCCTCGCTGCCGCCGATGACACCGATCGAGAGCCTGCCGGCGGATGCCTTGTCGAGGATGCCGTCGATGAGGTCGCTGCCTGCGAGCCGCGGATGCTTCGCGCCGGTCATGCGCCCGGCCTGCGCCGCGACCGGTGCGCCATCGATCAGGTTGAAGTGCTCCGGCGCGATCGGGTCGGAGCGATCACCGGACGGGAAGTGGTGATAGTGGTCGAGATTGATCGAGATGACCGCCAGTTGCCGCTCAGACGGCGCGCTCGCGGAAGCGGTGATGATGTCGATCGCGTCATCCCCACGCACCAGATGCACGTCAGTGCCCGCGATCCGCACCGTGGGCACGCCCGCCAGCCGGCTCCTCGCCATCGAGACGCGCGTGGTGGCGTCCTCTTCATCAGCGCTCACGACTGATCCCCCAACTCACCGACGTCCGCCGCCTCCACACGGCGGACATCGCTCCCTGTTCTCACAATACTTCGCTTCGTTCTTCTCTTGGAAGGACCCGCGGCCACGTTTCGCCGGGTTGCTGGGGAGGGGGCCCGGCGAGGGAGGGCGTGGCCGCGGATCCAGTCTCAGGGGCCGCCGTCCCCGTCGAGCCGGCGCATCAATACGCGCCGCTCGGCTGGATCATGACTTTGGCCGTGCGCCACATGATCTGCAGGTCGCCCAGAACCGACCAGTTCTCCACGTAGCGCAGGTCGAGCCGGACGCTCTCCTCCCAGGACAGGTCGGAGCGGCCGGACACCTGCCACAGGCCGGTGATGCCGGGCTTGAGGTACAGGCGGCGGTACACGATCTGCTCGTAGGCGTCGACCTCACTGCGCAGCGGCGGGCGCGGCCCCACCACGCTCATGTCGCCGGTGAGTACGTTCCAGAACTGCGGCAGCTCGTCGAGGGACAGCTTGCGCAGCACCCTGCCGACGCGGGTCACCCGAGGATCGTCTTTCATCTTGAAGAGCACGCCGGCGCCCTCGTTCTGCTCCTTCAGCGCAGCCAGCTGCTTCTCGGCATCCGTGCGCATCGAGCGGAACTTGACCATCCGGAACGTGCGGCCGTCGCGGCCCACCCGCTCCTGGAAGAAGAACACCGGGCCCGCGTTGTCCACCTTGATCAGCAGCGCGAGGACCGGCGTGATCAGCGCGATCGGAATCAGAGCCACGGTCGCGACCGTCACGTCCAGCGCCCGCTTGAGAAGGTGCCGCCCGCCCTGGTACGACGGCATCTCCACCTGGATCAGCGGCAGACCGTCGACCGGCTGGAACGTCATGCGGGGACCCGCCACATCGGTGAGCGGGTTCGAGAGCACCAGCTCGGCGGCCGTGCCCTCGAGCTGCCAGCTGAGCTGCTTGATGAACTCCGGGTCGCCGTCGGGGCGGCTCGCCACCACGATCGTGTCGGCGCCGAGCTGGGCGGCGACGTCGGCGACTGTGCTCACGTTGCCGAACACGGGGAAACGGGTGCCGTCGATCTCGAGGTCACGGGCGTTGCCGTCGAGCAGAGTGGCCGCGAGCACCTGGTATCCGGACGAGCCGATCGGGTGCAGACGTCGCAGCACGTACTCGACGTCGACACGGTTGCCGACCACGAGGGTGCGCGAGGCGAACCGGCCCAGACTCCGCTGGCCGGTCAGCCAGCGGCGCCACGTCCAGCGCGTCATCAACAGTGCGAACAGCCCGCCCGGAAGCGCGATGAGCATCGTCATCTGCATGTCGGGCAGTCGAAGGGCGACCGCGAGGATCGCCAGGAATCCGAAGGCGAGGCCTGTGGCATGCACGACCCCGCGGTACTCGGAGATGCTGGTGCGGAACAGCGCCGCCTGGCGCGTGTGCATCGCGGTGAGCACCGAGAACCAGACCGCCATCAGCAGCACGCTCTGCAGGAGGGCGACGGCGGGGGCACCGCCGAAGAGCATGCTGCTGATGGCGGTGGCGCTGGCCGCGACAACGATCACCATGGCGTCGGTCAGGCCGAGCCGGTGACGGTATCGCCGTTCCCAGGTGAGTCGGCGCTCGAGCGTCGCCGAAGCGCGCGGAGCGACCGAAGCGGGCGCGACAGCGTGATCATCGACGAGGAGGGTCGTCGACGGAACCGTCGCAGGCACGAATGCCTGACGGGTGCGAGTGACGCTCAGAGCGTCCTCCACGGAAGTCATGCCCAGGCTCCCCGAGCCAGCATGAAACGCAGTCCCCAGCGCATCATTATCCCCAGTAGTTTCCCCAGCCGCGCGCAACGAGACACGCGGTTCGTCCGCACACACCGACCCCTCGGGTTGTCTGCCCACGTGATCCCACATCACGATGTGCCGTCACCGTTCCCACACGGTGGGGCTCGCAGACAACGATGCGAACGTTGCTGACTCTAGTGCATCGCGGCCAGATCTGAAAGCACTTCTTGAGCCGAGTTGCGCAGCGGCCTCGGCAGGGGGCACCTGGCTAGCATGAGACGGTGCCGGCCGCCCTGATCGCCCTCCCCGCGCTGCTCCTCGCGGCTGTCCTGATCGCGAGCGGAATCGCCAAGCTCCGTCACCCGGACGACCTCTCCGGCTGGGCCGATCTGGGGGTCCCGGCGGCGCTGCGCCGGACCTGGCTCCTGGCGCTGCATCCGTGGGGTGAGCTCATGCTCGGCGCTGCCCTGGTCCTGCTCGGCGGCGTGCCGGGCGCCCTCGCTGCCCTCGTCGCGCTGGTGCTGATGGTCGGATACCTCGTGTTCGTCGTGCGGGTGCTGCGGACCGGCACCGACGCCTCATGTGCCTGCTTCGGAGCCCGAAAGCGCATCGTGCCCATGACTGCGGTGCGCAACGGCTGGTACGTGCTGCTCGCGCTCGCTGCGGCGTCGACGACATGGATGAGTCCGCTGCTCGGCGGTACGGTCGTGGAGCTCGGCGGAGCAGGCTGGACCTGGGGTGTCGGTCTCGCGGCCGCCGCGGTGACGGTCGCGCTCACGATGTGGCCGGTACCGGCGCAGGCGACGGATGCTGTGGATCCCGCGCCGACGCCGTCCGTCGGTGACGACGAACTGCTCGACTACGTCCGCTCGCTCACTCCCGCTGTGCCGCTCACCCTGGCGGACGGCGAGCAGGTCAACCTCCGCGCGCTCAGCATCCGCCAGCCGCTGCTGCTGCTGGCCGTCAAACCGGGATGCGGGTCGTGCGCCGATGTCATCGCGCAGGTGCCGGCGTGGCGGGAACTGCTGCCCGAGGTGTCGGTGCGGATGCTGCTGCGCGAGGCCCCTGAAGTCTCCGGGATCGCGGAGCGCGAGGAGCCGCAGTCGCTGCACGACATGGAGCGCTACGCCTACGACTCGCTCGGCATCAGGATCACGCCCAGCGCGGTGCTGCTCGGCGCCGACGGGATGCTGGCAGGCGGGCCCGTGACGGGAACAGCGGCGATCACGGAGTTCATCGCCGACGTCTACGAGAGTCTGCACGGCGAGCGGCCCGTGTCAGAGACCTGACCACCTGTCGAAGGGGAAGAGGATGACGACCGCACGGCCCACGATGTCGTCGTCATGCGCCCAGCGCCAGCATCCGGGATCGGGGTCCTTCTGCCCCCGACACGGATACGCGCCGTCGGCCGAGTTCGACCGATGATCTCCGAGCACGAGGTACGAGCCCTTCGGCACCGTCACCTCGGGCAGGCAGCGCATCGAGCGGGGCGTGGAATCGCAGTCCAGCGTTCCCGGTTCGAACGGGAAGTCCTCGAAGACGTACGGCTCGTCGACGGGCTTGCCGTCGACGAGCATCCGTCCGTCGGCGGAGCAGCACGACACGGTCTGCCCCGGCCCCGCGATCACCCGCTTGATCAGGGTGTGCTCGCCGGAAGGGCCGAACCCGCTGACCTCGCCGAGCCAGCGCAGCGCCGCCTTGAGCGGGTTCTCGCCGGCGGAGGCATGCTCGCCCCAGGTCACGTCGGCATTGAACACGATGATGTCGCCGTCGCCGGGCTGCGCATCCCCGACGTAGGCCAGCCGGTTCACCAGGACCCGGTCACCCACCTGCAGGGTCTGCTCCATCGAGCCGGACGGCACCCAGAAGGGCTTCGCCACGAACGACAGGAGAGCGCCCACCACGATGAAGGCCGCGATCAGATGGAACCAGGTGCTGCCGGTGATGCGCCGCCAGAGCGGACGCCGTGGTGTGCTGGCGACGTCCTCGGTCATGGGAACAGCCTAGAGCCGCACGTCTGCGGCATCCGGTGCTGGAGCACGGCCTCCTTCGACGCGCGGATACCATGTAACCCGTGAACGACCCGACTCAGCCGCTGTCTCCGTACCGCGCGATCGATCGCGCGGAGTGGTCGCGGCTCGCCGCCGGACTCGACCAGCCGCTCAGCGAGACCGAGGTCGTCGAGCTCCGCGGCATCGGCGACCGGCTCGACCTCACCGAGGTCCGCGAGGTGTATCTGCCGTTGAGCAGACTGCTCAGCCTGTATGCCACCTCGTCGAAGGGACTGGGTGCGGCGACCAGCGCATTCCTGCAGGAGCCCGACTCGACGACTCCGTTCGTCGTCGGCGTGGCGGGTTCCGTGGCGGTCGGAAAATCGACGATCGCCCGCCTGCTGCGCGAGCTGATGAGCCGCTGGCCGGGAACCCCGCGCGTCGAGCTCGTCACCACCGATGGATTCCTCTACCCGAACGCCGAGCTCGAGCGACGCGGCCTGATGGATCGCAAGGGCTTCCCGGAGTCCTACGACCGCCGTGCACTGCTGTCGTTCCTCACCGAGGTCAAGAGCGGCGCGGCCGAGGTGCGCGCCCCCTTCTACTCGCACATGCGGTACGACATCATCCCGGATGCCACGGTCGTGGTGCGCCGCCCCGACGTCGTCATCGTGGAGGGGTTGAATGTGCTGCAGCCCCCGCCCGCGCCGAACGACGTCGCCGTCAGCGACCTGTTCGACTTCTCGATCTACGTCGACGCCGACCCCGCGCACATCGCGCAGTGGTACGTCGACCGGTTCCTCGCGCTGCGCAAGGGCGCGTTCACCAACCCGTCGTCGTACTTCAACGTGTTCGCGCACCTCACCGATGATGAGGCGGTCACCACGGCGATGGGGTACTGGAACGAGATCAACATGCCCAACCTGCTCGAGAACGTGCTGCCCACCAGGCACCGCGCGACGCTCGTGCTGCGCAAGGGGGCCGATCACGCGGTGGAGAGGGTCCAGCTGCGGAAGGTCTGACGACTTCCGGCATCCTGCTCCGGTTCCTGAGCGCCCTTCGTCTCGCTCCGCTCGCTCAGGATCCGCGAGAGACGAAGGATTGGTACGGAACCCTCGCAAATCCGCGCCCTTACCCTTGAACCCATGTGTGGAATCGTCGGATACGTGGGCCCGCGGCCCAGCCAGGACATCCTGCTCGCCGGGCTCGCCCGTCTTGAATACCGCGGCTATGACTCCGCCGGCATCGCCGTGATCGATGAGGCCGGCGAACTCGGCATGCGCAAGAAGGCCGGCAAGCTCGCCGTCCTGCGGGACTCGCTGGCGGATGCTGCGCTGCCGGACGGCAGCACGGGTATCGGGCACACCCGCTGGGCGACCCACGGCGGTCCGACCGACGGCAATGCGCACCCGCACCTGGCCGATGACGGCAGGCTTGCCGTCATCCACAACGGCATCATCGAGAACTTCTCCGTCCTGCGTGCCGAACTGGCCGATGCGGGCGTCACGTTCCACAGCGAGACCGACACCGAGGTGGCCGCCGCGCTGCTCGGCCAGGAGTACCGTCGCACCGGCGATCTGGCCACAGCCTTCCAGAGCGTCGTCAACCGTCTCGAGGGTGCGTTCACGCTGCTCGCGATGCACCAGGACCAGCCCGGCCTGGTGGTCGGCGCTCGCCGCAACTCGCCGCTCGTGATCGGCCTGGGCGAGGGGGAGAACTTCCTCGGCTCCGACGTCGCCGCGTTCGTCGAGCACACCCGCAACGCGCTCGCGATCGGGCAGGACCAGATCGTCGCGATCACGCCCGACGCGGTGACCGTCACCGACTTCGAGGGCAACCCGGTCGAGGCGCAGCCGTTCGAGGTGTCCTGGGACGCCGCCGCCGCCGAGAAGGGCGGCTGGTCGTCGTTCATGGCCAAGGAGGTCGCCGAGCAGCCCGAGGCCGTGGCGAACACCATCCGCGGCCGCATCCAGGAGGGTCAGGTGATCATCCCGGAGCTCGAGGGTCTCGACGAACTGTTCACCGGCATCAACCGAGTGATCATCACTGCGTGCGGCACCGCGTCGTACGCCGCGCTGGTAGGCAAATACGCCGTCGAGCAGTGGGCGCGCGTGCCCGTCGAGGTGGAGCTCGCGCATGAGTTCCGCTACCGCGACCCGGTGATCGGCGATGAGACGCTGGTCGTCTCGATCAGCCAGTCCGGCGAGACCATGGACACGCTGATGGCGGTCAAGTACGCCCGCGAGCGCGGCGCGCGCACGCTGTCGATCTGCAACACCCAGGGTGCGACGATCCCGAGGGAGTCCGACGCCGTCGTCTACACGCACGCGGGCCCCGAGGTCGCTGTGGCGTCGACCAAGGCGTTCTCGGCGCAGATCACCGCGCTGCTGCTGCTCGGCCTGCACATGGGCCGGGTGCGCGGCACGCATGCGGATGCCACGGCCGAGGTCGCCGAGCTGCACTCGCTGCCGGACAAGGTCGCACAGGTGCTGGCGGAGGAGCAGGAGCACGTCTCGCAGCTGGCCGGCTGGATGGCCGACACCCGCTCGGTGCTCTTCCTCGGCCGCCACGTCGGGTACCCGATCGCGCTCGAAGGCGCGCTCAAGCTCAAGGAGATCTCGTACATCCACGCCGAGGGCTTCGCCGCCGGTGAGCTCAAGCATGGCCCGATCGCCCTGATCGAGGCCGGTCAGCCCGTGTTCGTGCTGGTGCCTTCGCCGCGCCACTCGGCTCTGATCCACTCGAAGGTCGTCTCGAACATCCAGGAGATCCGCGCTCGCGGTGCCCGCGTGATCGTCGTCGCGGAAGAGGGCGACGCCGCCGTGCTGCCCTTCGCCGACGAGGTCATCAGGATTCCTCTGGCAGGGGCTCTCTTCGAGCCGGTGCTGGCTGTCGTGCCGCTGCAGATCTTCGCCATGGCGCTCGCCACCGCGAAGGGCCTCGACGTCGACCAGCCCCGCAACCTGGCGAAGTCGGTCACGGTGGAGTGAGTCTCGGAGTTCGGACTCTCGGATGCCTCGGAGCTCTGCTCCGGGGCATCCGTCGTCATCCCCGGAGGCGTGGGGACCGGCTGAGCACTTCGGGGCCGTTTTCTGTACCCATTGCAAACATAAGTGAAGGATTATATAGTTCGAGCGTGCATGAGTTCGAGGTCCTCGCGGATGCCGTGCGGCGGCGCCTGCTCGCGGTGCTCGCCCTGGGCGAGCAGTCGGCGGGCGTGCTGACCGACATCGCGCGCAGCGAGTTCGGCATCTCGCAGCCGGCCGTCTCGCAGCACCTGCGGGTGCTCCGCGAGAACGGCTTCGCGACGGTGCGCGCCGAGGGCACGCACCGGATCTACGCGCTGGATCGCGCGGGAGTGGATGCCGCATCCCGAGCCCTCGCGCGGCTGACCGATCCGCTCGCGCAGCGTCTGGACGCACTGCACACCGAAGTCGCGCGGGGTCGCCGTGCGGCATCCGATCGCGACAACGAGAACAGGGAGAGGAAGATCTCATGAGCATCACCAGTCCCGTCATCGAGAAGCACCCGTCCGGATACCGGCTCGTCTACGAGGACGTCTACGCCACCGGCATCCTGGACCTCTGGCAGGCGATCACCGACCGCGAGCGACTCGCGCGCTGGATGGTCGAGTACACCGGCGACCTGCGCCTCGGCGGCACATGGGCCGTCGCCGCTGTGGGCGACGAACCGTCGTGGGCCACCGGCACCATCACGGCCTGCGACCCGCCGAGGTCGTTCACGACGACCTGGCACGCCGTCGAGGAGGAGCCGACCGAGCTCGTCGTCACGCTCGACGAGGTCGAGGGCGGCACCCGGATGCGTCTCGTGCACACCGGCATCCGCTCGATCTTCTACGGCGCCGGCTGGCAGACGTACCTCGAACGGCTCGAGGGAGAGGTCACGGGCCAGCCCGTGACGGCGGAGTGGGATGCCCGCTTCGCCGAGCTCTCGCCGGAGTACGAGGCTCGGTTCGGCGCCCTCTGATCCCACACCGGCCTGCGGGCCGAGTGCCGTGCAGATGGCGGCAGGATCTGCGTCCGGCGGACAGTACGCCGCGGAATCCGTCGCCACGTGCAGAAACCTCCGCCGTCCGTGAGCGGTTCCGCACCCCGCGAGTCCCGCACACCGGCCCCCGGTAGGCTGATCCGGTGATCATCGGGACCGGAATCGACCTCGTCGACATCCCGCGGTTCGAGCGCTCGGTCGCTCGGACGCCGAGGCTGCTGGAGCGTCTGTTCACGGACTCCGAGCAGCAGTTGAACCTGCGGTCGCTCGCCGCGCGGTACGCCGCGAAGGAGGCGCTGATCAAGGCGCTCGGCGGCTCGGACGGCGTGCACTGGACCGAGATCGAGATCGCCTCCGAGCCCTCAGGCAAGCCCTACTTCGTGCTCACCGGGTCGACGTCCGACGTCGTCTCCGAGCGTGGCATCCGCACCCTGCATCTCAGCCTGAGCCATGACGCGGGCCTCGCGATCGCGCAGGTCATCGCCGAAGGGCCGGACATCCAGGAAAGGGACCCCGAATGAGCGCGCCGTTCCGCGAGGCCACGATCGACCTCGATGCGATCTCCGACAACGTGCGGCACCTGCGGCGCCTCACCGCCACCGAGATCATCGGCGTCGTGAAGGCGAACGGCTACGGCCACGGCGCGGTGGATGCCGCCACGGCGGCCCTCGCGGGCGGCGCCGGCAGGCTCGGCACCGCAACCGTCGAGGAGGCCCTCGAACTGCGCCGAGCCGGGATCAACGCCCCGGTGATGGCCTGGCTGCACGCGGCGGACCGCCGGTTCGACGATGCGGCCGAGGCCGGCATCGAGATCGGCGTCTCGTCGATGCAGCAGCTGCAGTCCGCGGCATCCGCTCCGGGCACGACCGCCGTGCACCTCAAGCTCGACACGGGGCTCAGCCGCAACGGGCTCTCACCGGAGGAGCGCGCGCGGGCCTTCGCCGAGGCCGCGCGTCTGGAGCGCATCGGGCACATCCGCGTCGTCGGCATGTTCAGCCACCTGTCCAACGCCTCGGCGGAGGACGACGCGGCCGCGCTCGCCGTGTTCAACACGGCGGTCGAGCAGGCGGCGTCCGTCGGCATCCACCCCGAGATCCGGCACCTGGCCGCGACGGCCGCCGCGATCGACCGACCGGACACCCGCCTCGACGCGGTGCGCATCGGCATCGGGATGTACGGTCTCTCGCCGTTCGCCGACCGCAGCTCGGCCGACCTCGGCCTGCGGCCCGCCATGACGCTGCGCGCCGCGGTGGATGCCGTGCGTCGTGTGCCGGCCGGCACCGGAGTCTCCTACGACTACGCCTACCGCACCGAGCGCGAGACCACGCTCGCCCTCGTGCCGCTCGGGTACGCGGACGGCATTCCGCGGCAGGCATCCGACCGGGGGCCGGTGCAGATCGGCGGCAAGCGGTTCCGCGTCGCCGGCCGCATCGCGATGGACCAGTTCGTCGTCGACGTCGGCGATGCGCAGGTCGCCCCCGGCGACGAGGTCATCGTGTTCGGTGATCCGACGCTCGGCCAGCCCTCGGCGACCGACTGGGCTGATGCAGCGGGCACGATCAACTACGAGATCGTGACCCGCATCGGAAGCCGCGTTCCGCGCCGGGACGTCCGATGAGCGGGCTCGAGGAGTTCGTCGGGCGACGGGAGATCGCGACCTCCGACGACATGGAGACGCTCGGGCACCGCGTCGGCGCGCGCCTGCGGGCAGGAGACGTGCTGGTGCTCACCGGCCCGCTGGGCGCGGGCAAGACCACGTTCACCCGCGGACTCGCCGAGGGCCTCGGCGTCCGCGGGCCCGTGCAGAGCCCGACCTTCGTGATCGCCCGCACGCACCCGTCACTGGTCGGCGGTGCGCCGCTGGTGCATGTCGACGCCTATCGTCTGGGCTCGGCCGACGAGCTGGACGACCTCGACATCGACTTCGCCCACTCGGTCGTCGTCATCGAATGGGGCCGCCCGATGGCCGCCGCAGTCACGGATGCCTGGTGGGACATCGAGCTCGAGCGCCCGGTCGGCGGCGATGACGACCTCGCCGACGAGGAGCTCGACGCCGACGCTCCCCGCATCGTCACGATCGCCCGCGTCGAGGCCTGAGCCCGGGGCATCCGGGCGCGCTCAGCGACTGATGCCGAGACCTTCCAGCGCTTCGTCGACGTCGAGGCCGAACTCCTCTGCGGTGGCGAACTGCTCCTCCGCCGCGGCGGAATCGGCCTCGAGACCGTCGTCTCCGCGCAGCAGCATCACCCCGGCGATGAATGCCGCCCTGGCGTGACCGTTTTCGCCGGCGCGGCCGTACCACTCGACCGCCGCGGCGGGGTCCTTGTCGACGCCCTGTCCCATCGCGTACATGCCGCCGAGGTTCGACTGGGCGCGGGCGCTGCCGAGGTCGGCCGCGCGGCGGGTCCACTCCACGCCGGCGGTGGGGTCGGCGGGCACTCCGAGGCCGTTCGAGTGGATGATGCTCAGCTCGAAGGCGGCATCCGCATTCCCGTGTGCCGCCGCGGCCTCGAAGAACGGCAGCGCCTCGGCCTGATTCTGCTCGAAGCCGTACCCCTGGCTGAGGAAGTGGCCCACCAGCAGCAGCACGTCCGCGTTCTGCCGGTCCTCGTCGTGCAGATCGGTCAGACGGCCGACGGCCTGCTCCTCGGCCTCCTCATCGCGGGCGAAGTAGGCGGTGCGGGTCCACGCAAGTGCGCCTTCGCGCGAGCCGGCGGCATCCGCACGGCGGAACAGTTCGATGGCCTGGGCGACGTCCTTGCCGGGGTGGGGAGCCCAGGGTGCGACGGCGCCCGAGGCGTACAGCGAACCCAGTTCGAGCATCGCCGGAACCGAGCCGCGATCCGCCGCCGCGCGGTAGGCGCGCACCATCACGTCGTCGGCGCCACCCGGCAGCAGGCCGATCGTGTGCTCCGCGCGCTCGAACGCGCCGCGCAGCGAGATCGCGGCCTCGTGGAGCTGCTCGGCGGGCGCATCGGGGTCGGTCAGCAGCTGGGACGCGGTCTCGTAGCTCATGCGATGACAGTATCCAACCCGCACTCCGCCGTCGGGCATTGCAGCCGGGGCCGCGCAGGGCTCTCCCACCCCGCCCCGACTACGCTGGACAGCGTGATACTCGCCGTCGACACCTCGCTGGGCTCGGCCGTCGCAGTCGTCGCCGACGACGGCACGACCGTCGCCGATGCGGGCAGCGCCAACCCCCTCGGACACGCCGAGGTGATCGGTGACCTGCTGCAGGGCGTCAGCCGTCCCGGCATCACGCACGTGGTCGCAGGCATGGGTCCAGGCCCGTTCACTGGACTGCGCATCGGAATCGCCGCCGCGCGCACCTTCGCGCTCGGCCGCGGCCTCCCGGTCATCCCCGTCCCCAGCCACTTCGCCGCCGCCCTCGCACAGGGGCGCGAGGACCGTTTCGCGATCGTCACCGACGCGCGCCGCCGCGAGATCGCGGTCAGCGTCTTCGAGGGCACGGATGCCGACGGCATCCCGGTCCTGGTCGAGCCGACCCGTCTCGAGCCGCAGGATGCCGAGTTCGACATCCCCACGGTCGTCGTGGCCACGATCGACGCCGCGGCTCTCGCCAGGGTCGGCGCCGCGGCGCTCGCCGCCGGACGCACTCTCGCGGGCGAGGAGCCGCTGTACCTGCGGCATCCGGACGTGAAGGTGCCGAAGCAGGTGCGGCTGTGATCCGCACGGCCGAGACCAGTGACCTCGACGCGATCATGGCCCTCGAGAACTCGTCGTTCCCCGACGACGCATGGAGCGAGCAGACCATGGCCGCCGAGATCGCCAGCGAGCACAACCGCTACCTCGTCGACGAGGAGGACGGCCGCGTCGTCGGCTACGGGGGCGTGCGCGCCCTGCGCGGCGCACCCGACTCCGACATCCAGACGATCGCACTGGACCCCGCGTTCCGCGGACAGGGTCGGGGCCGGCGGATGCTGCGCCTGCTGCTGGACCTGGCGCGCGAGCGCGGTGCGCGCGACACGTTCCTCGAGGTGCGCGACGACAACGAGGTGGCCCAGGCGCTGTACCTGTCGGAGGGCTTCGCCGAGATCGGCCGCCGCCCGAGGTACTACAAGGGTGGAGTCGACGCGATCATCATGAAGATCGAACTGAACCGGAAGGCGCAGGATGCCTGAACCCTCGACGACCCGGGAACCTCTCGTCCTCGGCATCGAGACGAGCTGCGACGAGACCGGCATCGGCATCGTCCGAGGACGCACGCTGCTCTCGAACACGATCGCCTCGAGCATGGACGAGCACGCCCGCTACGGCGGGGTCGTGCCCGAGGTCGCCGCCCGCGCGCACCTCGAGGCACTGCAGCCCTCGATCGAGGCCGCACTCGCGGAGGCGCAGGTCGACCTCGACGACCTCGACGCGGTCGCCGTGACCAGTGGCCCTGGTCTGGCCGGAGCGCTCATGGTCGGCGTCGGCGCCGCGAAGGGCCTCGCGGTCTCGCTCGGCAAGCCGCTGTACGCGGTGAACCACCTGGTCGGGCACATCGCCGCCGACATCCTCACCCCCGAGACCGAGCCGCTCGAGTACCCGACCATCGCGCTGCTGGTCAGCGGCGGGCACACCTCGCTGCTGCACGTGCGTGACCTGACCACCGACGTCGAACTGCTCGGCGAGACCGTCGACGACGCGGCGGGGGAGGCCTTCGACAAGGTCGCCCGGCTACTGGGGCTTCCGTATCCCGGCGGACCGCAGATCGACAAGGCCGCCGCCGACGGCGATCCGAAGGCGATCCGGTTCCCGCGCGGACTGTCGCGAGCATCCGACATGGCGAAGCACCGCTACGACTTCTCGTTCTCGGGACTGAAGACCGCCGTCGCGCGCTGGATCGAACGCGCACAGGCCGAGGGACAGGAGATCCCGGTGGCGGACGTCGCGGCCAGCTTCCGCGAGGCCGTGGTCGACGTCCTGGTGACGAAGGCACTGGCCGCCTGCGAGGACCTGGACGTGCCCCGCCTGCTGCTCGGCGGCGGCGTGATCGCCAACCGCCGGCTGCGCGACGTGACCCTCGAGCGAGCCGCGGCCGCGGGCGTCACGGTGCGCATCCCGCCGCTCAGCCTGTGCACCGACAACGGCGCAATGATCGCCGCGCTCGCCGCCGAACTGATCGCGTCGGGCCGCGGTGCGTCGACCTTGGCGTTCGGCGCCGACTCCACCCTGCCCGTCACCGAGATCCAGGTCAGCCCGGCATGAGCGATCCGCACGTCGAAGAACCCAGCCCCGAGGTCGAGCGACCGGAGGGCTCGGCGGCTCTGCCCGGCGCGCGGAAGACCTACAGCAAACTGCCCACCGGCCCGGTCAGCGTCGAACCGGTGATGACAGGACCGGATGCCGACACAGGAGGCATCGCCACGGACTGGGAGCCGTCATCGGGGGAGCCCTACGCCGAGGACAAGACCCGCCTGGCGCCGTGGGCACTGTTCGCGGCCATCGTCGCACTGTGCACATCGCTGTTCGTCGGGTGGGGCATCCCGGTCGCGATCATCGCGGTGATCGCGGCGATCATGTCGATCCGCCGGCCGGTCGAGAACCGCGCCGTCGCGATCTGGGCCCTCGTGCTCGGGATCACCGCCACCGTGTTCAGCGCCGGCTGGCTGATCTGGGCGCTCGCGCAGTTCGAGAGGCTGGTCTGAGGATGCCGGACGGTGAACGCCTTCGCGAACTGCAGCGCCGGGCCTACAGCGCGGGCGGCGGGCTGAGCACCGAGGAGGCGGCCGAACTCGCGGAGTTGCAGGCGCGTCCTTCGTCTCGCTCCGCTCGCTCAGGAAGCGAGGGGACTGGACTCTCCGAGAAGGTCGTGGCTGTCCCGGATCCTGAGCCTTCCCCGGATCCTGAGCGAGGAGCGCAGCGACGAGACGAAGGACGCGACCGGCCCGAGAGATCAGAGCCCTTCGCGGATCCTGAGCGAGGAGCGCAGCGACGAGACGAAGCACCCGGCGCGCCCAGGAAGAAACGAGCGCTTCTGACGCTCGCGGCCGTGGCATCCGCGCTTCTCATCGGTCTCGGGGCCGGCTGGATGCTGTTCGGCCGCGATGCCGGCCCCTCGATGGACGCGGAGCAGCAGAAGGCCTGGACCGAGTTCGAGGCGTCCGGCAAGTACGACGCCGGATCGATCCGCATGCTCGGCGAGCAGTACGGGATCACCGCCTGGTACGCGACGCAGAAGAAGGCGTCGACGGAGTGCCTCATGCTCACTCCCACCAAGGGTGTGTCGATCGCCTGCCAACCGCTTGAGCGCGGAGACGGTGAGCAGGAGGGCCTCCCGATACCCCTGTCGACACAGGTCGATCTCGAGGACGACAAAGGCACCGTGGTGAACGCCGCCGTCGTTCGCGACGTGCGCGGTGTTCAGACCGCCATCCTGCAGCAGTGGCGGAATGAGCCCACGCAATGGCTCGACATGTTCCAGGGCGACGAGCGCACGCTCGCCGAGCTGATCATCGACAGGACCGGCAAGGACGGCTTCCTCGAGATCATCGGATACGACGGCGAGACGCCGATCTGGCTCGCCCAGGACGGCGAGACCTGTCTCTACGTCGCGAACCTCGGTGGGATCGTTCAGCAGTCGTGCGACGTAGATGCATCGAACGTCGTCATCGAGATGCCGAACGCCACCTACGGTCTGAGCGAGACGAACCACGGGACCGCGCTCATCACGCTCGCCGGCCACGAGGCGCCGGTCCTCGGCGACGACGGCGTCAAAGTCGAGGAGTGAGGATGCCGGAGAACGAACGTCTTCGCGAACTGCAGCGTCGAGCCTACGGCCCCGGCGGCGGGCTGAGCTCGGCCGAGGCGGAAGAGCTCGCCGGGTTGCAGGCGGCGGTGCGAGCGGTCGCACCTGCCCCCGTCGGCACGGGCTCCGGTCTCACCCGTTGCGGGTGCGGAGACTGCGAGACCCGCAACGGTCGAGACCAGAGCTGAGGAGACCGTGGAGGCGCCGGGGATACCCGCAACGGTTGAGACCGGAACTGACGAAGCAGTGGATTCCGAAGGCGGGCGGGAGGCACCCGCGGGCTCTGAGACGGATCCGCCTCGTTCTGCCCGCGCGGCGACCAGGAAACGCAGCCTTTTCACAGCAGCGGTCGCGGCATCCGCACTGCTCATCGGCCTGGGCGCGGGCTGGCTGCTGTTCGGCCGGGACAGCGGCCCGGCGATGACGGCCGCGCAGCAGAAGGCGTGGGCCGAGTTCGAGGCATCCGGCAAGTACGACCAAGGGTCGATCCGGGTGGTGGGTGAGCGGTACGGGATCACCGCCTGGTACGCCACGAAGAACGACCTTCACCTGGAGTGCATCATGCTCACTCCGCTGCCCGACGACGTCGCGGGGTGCGCGACGCCACCGGATCCGAAGAACGAGGACCAAAGCTTCTTGGGGGAGCTCAGCGTGAACGCTCCGCTCGATAAGCCCGAGGGCGCGACCGTGCAGGCCTACCTCGTCCGTGACACCGCCGGGGAGTATGTCGCCATCATCGACAGATGGGTGGACGCCGCGCAGGACTGGACCACGATGTTCCAGGGCTCCGAGCTCGACATCGCCAAGGTCATCGTGAAGGAGACCGGCACCGACGGCAACTTCCTGCAGATCGTCGGCTACGACGGTGACACCCCGATCTGGCTGTCCCAGGGTGAGAAGACCTGCCTGTACGTCGCCGATACCGAGAAGGTCACGACGAACGTCTGCGACATCGACCTCAACACAGGCGAGAAAGTGCTGGTCGAGCATCCCGGAGCGGTCTACAGCGTGCGCATGACGAACCACGGTCCCGTGGTCACGGTGATCAGGAACCAGGGATCCGGATCGGACGGACCCGCCATCGACGACACCACCGGCAAGCAGACGGGCTGAGCGTCAGACCCGGTCTGCGAGGATCGCGATGCGCCCGGCGGGCGTGCGCGTGAGGATCAGTGTCGCCTCCTGCGACCCCTTCAGCGTGAGCTTCTTCCGGAATGCGGCCGGATCGATGTCCATGCCGCGCTTCTTGATCTCGAGCCGGCCGATGTCGTTCGCGCGCAGGGCCGCGTTGATCGTCTTCGGATGCGCCGCCATCGTCTCGCGCACCCGGAACGACTGCACGAACGGGCTGGTGAGCGCGGCATCCCCGGTCAGGTAGGCGATCTGCTCGTCGAGCATGCCGGCCTCCAGCATCCGCGCCGCGTCGCCGATGAGGCGGGCGCGGATGACAGCGCCGTCGGGCTCGTGCAGGTACGCGCCGAGCTCGCGCACCGGAGCGTCCCCTGCGTCGGCCTGACCGGTCAGCTCGTGCATCGCATCCCCGCGCACCACGAGCGCGGCGCGACGGACGCCGGGGCGCGCGAGCGCTCCGCTCCACAGCACCAGCTCGACGACGCTGCCGTCGGCGCTGACCCACTGCGCCTCGACGTCGTCGGGGATCAGGTCGCGGTCCAGGCCCGGGCCGAGCTTGATACCGGCGGGCACGCGCGCGGCAAGGTCGAAGCACCAGTCCAGCGACGGCGACCAGTCGGATGCCGCGGTCCGCTGCGTCTCGGAGTGCCCGGCTGTGCGCCGGGCCGGGTCGAGCCACACCGCGCCCTCTGCGGCATCCGCATGCTCCTCCGCCGTGCCGTGCGACACGGTCACCTCATCGCCGAACGGGGCGAGGTTGTAGGCGGCGATCGCCGCGGTGACGTCGTCGGCATCGACGGCGTGGACCGTCAGCCCTGCGCCGGCGAACGCCAGGGCGTCGCCGCCGATCCCGCATCCGAGATCCGAGACATGCGTGATGCCTGCCTGCCGCATCCGCACCGCGTGCAGCGTGGCGACGTTCAGGCGCGTCGCCTGCTCGAGGCCCGCTCGGGTGAACAGCATCCGGTCGGCGAACTCGCCGAACTTGCCCTGCGCCTTCGCGCGCAGGTGCGCCTGACCGACGACGGCCGACACGAGGTCGGGGGAGTGCCCGGCGGCGCGCAGCCGCGACACGGTCTTCGCGACCTCCGTCGCTGACGTGATCTGCCCGACTTCGTCGAGCAGCGCCAGTCCGTCGCGGGTGAGCAGCGCGGTCAGCTCGGTCATCTCCACCCCTTCAGCCTACGGATCCAGATGGTCTCGAATCGCGCGACCGGCTGCATCCGGCCGCCGGATGCAGCCGATCAGGCGATTCGAAAGGCAGTGAGCGGGAGCGAAGATCCTCCAGTCAGCTGTAGTGTGCCGGGGTGCAGCCCGATGTCACGCTGGAGACTCCCGCGGCCGAGACCGGCCACGATGTGATGAGGAGAGACATGCGTACACGACTTCGGAGAGCTGCCGGAGCCATCGGATATTCGCTGATCGGGCTGGGTGGCGGGCTGATCAGCCTGGTGGGGCTCTCGCTGCTGATCACGGGCGCTGTGCTGTGTCTCGTGCTGGTCGGCTTCGCGGTCCTGCCCGTGCTGCTGCGGCTGCTCGCCCGCTGGGCGGACGCGAACGATGATCGTGCCGGCGCCGTCATCCGGCAGCCGCGCACGGCCGCCCGCCGCGTGCACGCCGGTTACGGGCCGGCTGTGCTCCGCGCTCAGCTGCGGGATCCGGCCACCTGGCGCGACGTGCGATGGCTGGCTGCGGACGCCCTCACGGCGACGGTGCTGGGCGTGCTCGCGCTGGCCGCAGCCGGCATCGTGCTCGGCACGATCGCGATGCTCGCGCTGTGGTGGGCGCTGCCCGCCGGTGCGTCGGTGCAGTTCCTCGGCATCGCCGTGACCGGATGGGGCGAGGCACTCGGTCTCGGAGCGATCCAGCTCGCCGGCGGCCTGCTGCTCAGTGTCGTCGTGGTGCTCCTCGCGACGCCGCACGCTCGGATGACGCGGCGGCTCCTGACGCCGTCTCGAACGGAGCTGCTCGCAGAGCGGGTGAGCCGGGTCGAGGAGACCCGCTCCGGTGTGATCGACGCGCACGGCGCAGAGCTCCGTCGCATCGAGCGCGACCTGCACGACGGGGCGCAGGCACAGCTGGTAGCGCTGTCCATGCGCATCGGCCTGGCACGCGAGGCCGAGGACCCCGAGACGGTGTCGCGTCTCCTCGCGGAGGCGCATGAGGTTGCGGAGGGCGCGATGGTCGAGCTGCGCGACGTGGTGCGCACGATCTACCCGCCGATCCTCGTCGACCGCGGCCTGGAAGGCGCCGTCCGATCTCTGGCGACTCGTTCCGCGGTTCCGGTGCGGGTGCGCATCGAGCCCCTGGGGCAGCTGCCTGCGGCTGTGGAGGCCGCCGCCTACTTCGTGATCGCGGAGGCTCTGGCGAACATCGGCAAGCACAGCGGCGCGACCGATGCCGAGATCGTCGTGCAGCGCCGATCCTCCGGCATCCTCGCCGCGTCGGTGAGCGACGATGGCACCGGCGGGCTCGACGAGGACAGCGGTTCCGGGCTCCGCGGCATCCGGCGACGGGTCGCGGCGCTCGACGGCACGGCGGACTTCGCACGCGAGGACGGCCGCACCGTCGTCAGGGTGGAGCTGCCGTGCGGGTCGTGATCGCCGAGGACAACGTGCTCCTGGCCGAAGGGCTGGAGCTGATCCTCAGCACCAGGGGGCTCGAGGTGGCGGCCGTCGCCGGGGATGCGCCCGCGTTTCTCGACGCGGTCGACGAGCACCGGCCGGATGTCGCCGTCGTCGACGTCCGTCTGCCGCCGGACTTCCGGGACGAGGGGATCCGCGCCGCGCTCGAGGCCCGCGCGCGGCATCCGCAGCTCGCGGTCCTCGTGCTGTCGCAGTACGTCGAGCAGGAGTACGCCCGAGAGCTGATCGCCGATGAGCGCGGCGCCGTCGGCTACCTCCTGAAGGATCGTGTGTCGCGGGTGAGCGCCTTCGTCGACGCCGTCACCACGGTCGCGGAAGGCGGCACCGTGATGGATGAGGAGGTCGTCAGGCAGCTGCTGGCCCCGCGTCCGCATGATCCGCTCGACCGGCTCACGCCGCGTGAGCTCGAGGTGCTGGCGCTGATGGCTTCGGGGCAGGGCAACGGGCAGATCGGCGAACGCCTGTACGTGACGGAGAACGCCGTGCACAAGCACATCGGCAGCATCTTCACGAAGCTCGGGCTCGACCCGACCGAGAGCAGGCACCGCCGCGTGCGCGCCGTGCTCACCTACCTCGACCGGCGCAGGTGAGCAGCCGGGGCTGCAAGGGAGGCGCCGGATGCTGGCACTCGCATTGCGTGAGTGCCAGCCGACCGCCTACACTGGGATTAGCACTCTCCCCCTGAGAGTGCGAACCAGTCTTCTGATTGTTCAGCCGAGAAAGAGGTAGACCGTGTCGGTTTCCATCAAGCCGCTCGAGGACCGTATCGTCATCAAGCAGGTCGAGGCCGAGCAGACCACCGCGAGTGGCCTGGTCATCCCCGACACCGCCAAGGAGAAGCCCCAGGAGGGCGAGGTCGTGGCCGTGGGCCCCGGCCGCATCGACGACAACGGCAACCGCGTCCCGCTCGACGTCGCCGTGGGCGACCGCGTGCTCTACAGCAAGTACGGCGGCACCGAGGTCAAGTTCGGCGCGGACGAGTTCCTCGTCCTGTCGGCCCGCGACGTGCTCGCGGTCGTCGTCCGCTGACGCACGCTTCGTCACGCTGAAGAAGGGCCCGGATGCCACGCATCCGGGCCCTTCGTCGTACCCCGTAGGCTTTACCGGTGAACTCGAAGACCGCCGGGGTGCTGTACACGGTCGGCGCATACCTGATCTGGGGCGTCCTGCCGCTCTACTTCATCCTGCTCAAGCCCATAGGGCCCTGGGAGCTGGTCGCCTGGCGCGTGCTGCTCTCGCTGGTCTTCTGCCTGCTGCTGCTCACCGTCACGCGCGGCTGGCCCGCGCTGATCGCGATCGTCAAGCAGCCCAAGCTGCTCGGGCTCACCGCGCTCGCCGGCGCGCTGATCTACGTCAACTGGCAGGTCTTCGTGCTGGCCACCCTGGGCGGCCAGGTCGTAGAGTCGGCCCTCGGCTACTTCATCAACCCGATCACGACGGTGCTGCTGGGCGTGCTCGTGCTGCATGAGCGCATCCGGCGGCTGCAGTGGATCGCGATCGGCATCGCCGCGCTGGCCGTGATCGTGATCATCGTCGCGCACGGCACGTTCCCGTGGATCGCCCTGTCGCTGACCGCCTCGTTCGGCCTCTACGGCCTGGTCAAGAAGAAGATCGGGCCGGCGGTGGATGCCACGAGCGGCCTGACCCTGGAGTCGTTCTGGCTGATCCCGATCGCCGGCGTGATCCTGTTCTTCGTCGCACAGGACGGCGGCATCACCTATGGCAGCTCCGGCACGCTGAACACCGTGCTGGTGTCGTTCGCCGGCGTCGCCACCGCCATCCCGCTGCTGCTGTTCGCCGCCGGCACCCGCCGCGTCGCTCTGAGCCTGGTCGGAATGATCCAGTTCATCACCCCGATCATGCAGTTCCTGGTCGGCTGGCTCCTGCTGGGCGAGCCCATGCCGCCGGAGCGCTGGGCCGGGTTCGTGCTGGTGTGGATCGCGATCGCGGTCTTCGTCGTGGACCTCGCTCTGCAGGCGCGACGCGGGCGGGCCTCGACGGCGACCGGCCCGGTCGAACTCGTGTGACGGATCGTTAACGCACTGAAACCTGATCCCGTCGTCGTCTTCAGCACGACCGCCTAGGGTGGATACACCCGAAGGTGGGTCGACCACGTTCATTTAGCAAGGGAGCACCATGAACGCAATGAAGACTTCGCGAAAGACGCGGATCTTCGCCGGCATCGCGCTGGCCAGCGCCACAGCGCTCGTCCTGGCGGGCTGCAGCACGCCCAGCGACAGCGGCGACAAGAGCGGTGGTGACAAGCCCGCAGCGGCGGACGTCACCCTGAAGATGGGATCGCTGCTGCCGTCGACCGGCGCGCTGGCGTTCCTCGGACCGCCCATGGAGGCCGGCGTGCAGCTCGCCGTTGACCAGGTCAACAAGGCCGACGCGGGCGTCACCATCAAGCTCAGCACCGCCGACGAGGGCGACCTCGACAACAAGGCGTACGAGACCTCGATGCAGAAGCTGCAGAGCGAGGGCATCACCACGCTCGTCGGCGCTGCATCGTCCGGCGTCACCAAGCTGATCGTCGACGGCAACACCAGCGCCGGCATCCTCGCGATCTCGCCGTCGAACACCGGCGTCGACTTCGCAGGCCTCAGCCCGCTGTACTTCCGCACCGCGCCCAGCGACTACCTGCAGGGCGAGGTCCTGGCCAACACGATCGCCGAGGACGAGCACAAGTCGCTCGGAATCATCTACCAGAACGACCCCTACGGCAAGGGTCTCGAAGGCGCCATCAAGGAGGTCTTCGAGGGCACCGGCGGCAAGGTCGTCGCCGAGGCCTCGTACAACCAGGGCGACGGACAGTTCAACGCCCAGGTGGCCGAGATCGCCGCGGCAAAGCCCGACGCCGTCGCCGTCGTCTCGTACGACCAGTTCAAGACGATCGCACCGCTGCTGAAGAACGCCGGCATCGACACCAGCGCGCTGTACCTGGTCGACGGCAACCTGTACGACTACCCCGACCTGCCGGTCGACCTGACCGGGTCGAAGGGCACGAAGGCCGGCGCTGACCTGCCGGAGGACTTCATCAAGCAGCTCAACGACGTGTGGAAGGCCAAGGGCAACGGCGAGCTCAAGTCGCAGACCTACTCGGCCGAGGCGTACGACGCCGTCATCCTGATGGCACTCGGCGCGCTGCAGGCGAACTCCGACAAGGGCAAGGACATCGCCGACCAGCTGATCGAGATCTCCGGCGGCTCGGGCAAGGGCGAGGCGTGCACGTCGTTCGCCGACTGCGCCAAGCTCATCAACGACGGCAAGAAGATCGACTACAACGGCTACTCCGGTGACGTGACCTTCGACAAGGACCACAACCCGCAGGGTGCCGCGATGGGCGTCTACGAGTACGGCGCCGGCAACACCTTCAAGCGGATCAAGTAAGTCCCGCTGACAGCAGAACGGGCCCGGATGCTTCGGCATCCGGGCCCGTTCTCGTCTCGCTTCGCTCGCTCAGGAGCCGGGGAGGCTGCGAGTCAGGCGGCGTCCTCCTGGCCGAGCGTGCCCAGATACAGGCCGATCACCTTCGGGTCGTTCAGCAGGTCGCGTCCGGTGCCCTCGTAGGCGTCGCGGCCCTGGTCGAGCACGTAGCCGCGGTCGCAGATCTGCAGGCAGCGGCGTGCGTTCTGCTCGACCATGATGGTCGTGACCCCTGCCTTGTTGATGTCCGAGACACGGATGAAGGCGTCGTCCTGGCGCACGGGGGAGAGGCCAGCCGACGGCTCGTCCAGCAGCAGCACCGACGGGTCCATCATCAGCGCACGCGACATCGCGACCATCTGCCGCTCGCCGCCGGAGAGCGATCCGGCGCGCTGATTCAGGCGCTTGCCCAGCTCGGCGAAGATGCCGGTGACGAACTCCAGCCGTTCGTTGTAGATCTTGGGGTTCTGGTAGAGCCCCATCTGCAGGTTCTCGGCGATCGAGAGCGAGGGGAACACGTTGTTCGTCTGCGGCACGAAGGCGACACCGCGCTTGACGAGCTTGTCGGCCTTCAGCCCGACGATGCTCTCGCCGTTCACGGTGATGTCGCCGGAGCGCACGTGAACCATGCCGAAGATCGACTTCAGCAGCGTCGACTTGCCGGCGCCGTTCGGTCCGATGATGCCGATCAGCTCGCCCTCGCGGGCGATCAGACTCGCGCCATTCAGGATGTTCACGCCGGGCAGGTAGCCGGCGTGCACGTCGGCCAGCTCGACGATGACCTTCCGATCGTCCTTCGCCGACTCGAATGCGGGTCCGGTGGCGTCCGTCATGACTTCTCCTCGTCGGCGGTGTCCTCGGCCTCGATCTCGGCCTCCGCCTCGGTCTCGATCTTCTCGCGCAGCCGCATGGCCCGCTCGGCGGACTCCTGGTCGACCACGGTGAGGCGGCCGGTCACGACACCCAGGTCGACGTCCTGGTGCGCGCCCAGATAGGCGTCGACCACGGCCGGGTCCTCCATGACCTCGTCCGGCGGTCCCTCGGCCACCACGCGTCCCTCGGCCATCACGACCACCCAGTCGGCGATGTGCCGAACCATGTGCATGTCGTGCTCGACGAAGAGCACGGTCATGCCGCGGTCCTTCAGATCGAGGATGTGGTCCAGCAGCGACTGCGTCAGCGCCGGGTTCACACCGGCCATCGGCTCGTCCAGCATGACCAGCGTCGGATCGCTCATCAGCGCGCGCGCCATCTCGAGCAGCTTGCGCTGGCCGCCCGACAGGGATGCCGCGAAGTCCTTCTCCTTGGCGTCGAGCTTGAACCGGGCGAGCAGATCGCGGGCGCGGGCCTCGATCTCCTTCTCCTGCTTGCGCCAGGCGCCGGGGAACAGGCTCGACCAGAACCGCTCGCCCTTCTGACCGGGTGCGCCGAGCTTCATGTTCTCGAGCACGGTCAGCAGCGACAGCGACTTGGTCAGCTGGAAGGTGCGCACCTGACCCATCCGGGCGACCTTGAACGACGGGACGCCGGCCAGGTTCTTCCCGTCGAACGACCAGGTTCCGGTGTTCGGCTTGTCGAATCCGCACAGCAGGTTGAACAGCGTCGTCTTGCCGGCGCCGTTCGGGCCGATCAGCGCCGTGATCGCGCCGCGGGGGATCTCGAGGTGATCCACGTCGACGGCCACGAGTCCGCCGAAGCGCCGCTGCACGGCATCCGCGACGAGGATCGGATCGACCTTGGCGACACCGGGGGCCGCTGGCCCCTTGGTGAGCCCCGTGGTCTTCGGGCGACGGATGCTGCCGGTCGTGGGCGCCCCCTCGACCGGGTTGTTGTCACTTGACAAAGGTCATCTCCCTCTTGTCTCCGAGGATGCCCTGCGGGCGGAAGATCACGATGAGCATCAGCACGATGCCCACCAGGATGTAGCGCACCACGTCGGCCTGCGCGCTGCTCATCGGCAGCAGTCCCGCCGACGCGAGTTGCGGCAGCAGGTTGCCCAGGAACGCGAACACCATCCAGAACAGCACGGCGCCGAGGGTCGGGCCGAACACGGTGGCCGCACCTCCGAGCAGCAGGATCGTCCACAGGAAGAAGGTCAGCGACGTGGAGTAACTGCCGGGCACGACGGCGCTGGGCAGCACGAACACGATCCCGCCGAGGGCGCCGATCACGCCGCCGACCACGAGCGCCTGCATCTTGTAGGCGAACACGTTCTTGCCCAGCGAGCGGACGGCGTCCTCGTCCTCACGGATGCCCTTGAGCACACGGCCCCACGGGCTGCGCATCAGAGCCCACACCAGCAGGATCGCGATCGCGAGCATGCCGATGCCGAACACGCGGTTCCACAGGCCGACCTCGTTGAAGGTCCACGGGCCGAAGCCGTACTGGCCAGGGGGGAACGGGTTGATGTCGCGGAATCCGCCGTTGTAGCCGCTCAGGCCGCCCGCACCGTTGGTCCACTTCTGGAACAGTTCGGTGAGGAACATCAGGCGCACGATCTCGGCGGCTGCGATGGTCGCGATGGCCAGGTAGTCGGCGCGCAGTCGCAGGGTCGGGATGCCGAGGAGCAGAGCGAACAGGGCACCGCCGAGCAGACCCACGAGCATGCCCACCCACCAGGGGGCGCCGAAGCTGAGGATCGAGATCGCGTAGCCGTAGGCGCCGACGGCCATGAATCCCGCCATGCCGAAGTTCAGCAGGCCGGCGTAGCCGAAGTGCACGGCGAGGCCGGTGGCGGCGAGTGCATAGGCGATCGTGACGGGGCTGAGCAGGTACGCGGCGGTATTGCCGAAGATGGTTCCGAAGTCCATGGTCAGCCCAGCCTTTCCTTGCGGCCGAAGAGTCCTTGCGGGCGCACCAGCAGGACGACGATGAGCGCGACGAGGGCGCTGGCGTACTTGAGGTCGGTCGGGATCCACAGGGTCGAGATCTCGACTGCGATGCCGACGATGAGCGATCCGATCAGGGCGCCCATGGCGGAGCCGAGCCCGCCGAGGGTGATCGCGCAGAACATCAGCAACAGCATCTGCATGCCCATGTCCCACTTCACGCCGGGGCGGAAGTACGCCCACAGGATGCCGGAGATCGCAGCCAGCACGCCGGCGATGATCCAGGTGATGCGGATCACCTTGTCGACGTCGATGCCGGATGCCGCTGCCAGCTGGGGGTTGTCGGAGATGGCCCTGGTGGCCTTGCCGACCCGGGTGCGGGTGAGGAACAGCGCCATGCCGAGGATGACCGCGAGGCTGATGCCCATGCCGACCATGTCGATCCACGAGAGCGAGATGGGCCCGAACGTCATCGGAGCCGGGCTCGCGCCGGGCAGCTGGTAGGTCTCACCGCCGATGATGTACTGCAGCGCGTACCGCAGCGCGAGCGAGAGACCGATGCTGACGATCATGAGCTGGACGACACCGAGGCCGCGTTTGCGCAGCGGCCGCCAGAGTCCGGCATCCAGTACCCAGCCGAGCAGGCCGCCTGCCGCGATCGCGACGACGATACCGAGCCAGAGCGGCAGATGCAGGAACGAGGTCACGATGACGACCGCGACGCCGCCCCAGGTGACCATCTCGCCGTGTGCGAAGTTCGACAGCCGCGTGGTGCCGTAGATCAGCGCGGCGCCCATCGAAGCGAGACCGAGCAGCAGACCGAAGTTGATGCCGCCGATCGTCCGGTTGATCAGCTGGTCGAGGAACGACGTGGTCTGTCTCTCCCCGGCGCCGAGGAAGAGGTTCACGATCTTCGTGCCGGTGAGGCCGAACTCGGCCTCGAACTCACCCGTCTTGCCCTGCACGGCTTTGATGCCCTCGGGGAGCTGGGCGGGATCGATGATCACGCCCTTCGGCAGGGTGTCCTCGTCGACGATGAGGGTGTACTTCGCCTTCTTCGGCACGTAGAGGCGCCACTTGCCGTCGGCATCCGTCTTGGTCTCGGCGGTGAAGCCGTCGCCCTCGACGCCGATCACGACGCCGGCCACCGGTTCGTCCTTGTTCGTGATCACCCCGCCGAAGTAGAAGTCGGTCTTCTCCTGGTCATCGCCGGGGGCGGCGTGCGCCGGAGGAGTGATCAGTATCGCGAGCATGAGTGCTGCCAGGATCGCCAGCAGCGCCATGAACCCGCGCCGGGGTCGGCTCAGCGCCGGGGTTCTGAGTCCCACAGGGCCTCCACATCGAGAGCGTCCGAGCAGGCTGCGGCGCCGCTCGGGTGACGGACGTCGCACTGAGCGTAACCCGCGGATGCCGGTGGGCGCACCTTGAGCGACGAAGCTGGAACCAACCTGGAATACTGCACAGCCGCGCGCGCTTAGAATCTGTATAGGTGGGCGTGTCCCGCCGGGCCACCGTCGTCCACGCGCATCAGCCATCGACCGCGCCACCGGCGCAGAGGAGCCATTCATGGAGCAGCACGACCCGTTCGGTTTCGTCGGACTCACCTACGACGACGTACTGCTGCTTCCAGGGCATACCGACGTCATCCCGAGCGAGGCCGACACCTCGTCGCGGGTCACGCGTCGCATCTCTGTGGCCACCCCGCTGCTCTCCAGCGCGATGGACACCGTGACCGAGGCGCGCATGGCGATCGCCATCGCCCGTGAGGGCGGCATCGGCATCCTGCACCGCAACCTCTCGATCGCCGACCAGGCCGCCGACGTCGACCGCGTCAAGCGCAGCGAGTCGGGAATGATCACCGACCCGATCACCACGACGGCGGACGCCACGGTCGAAGAGGTCGACGCGCTGTGCGCCAAGTACCGCATCTCGGGCCTGCCCGTGGTCGACGCGGACGGGCGCCTGATCGGCATCATCACCAACCGCGACATGCGCTTCGTCTCGGGCTTCGAGCGTCAGACCACGCTGGTCAAGGACGTGATGACCAGCGAGAACCTCGTCACCGCCAAGGTCGGCGTGGCCGCGGGTGAGGTCATCGCGCTGTTCGCGAAGCACCGTGTCGAGAAGCTGCCCCTGATCGACGAGAACGGCAAGCTGGCCGGCCTGATCACCATCAAGGACTTCGACAAGAGCGAGAAGTACCCGCTGGCCACCAAGGACGAGCAGGGGCGCCTGCGCGTCGGCGCGGCGATCGGCTTCTTCGGCGACGCATGGGAGCGCGCCGAGGCGCTGCGCGACGCAGGCGTGGACGTGCTCGTGGTCGACACCGCGAACGGTCAGTCCCAGGGCGTCATCGACCTGGTCCAGCGCCTGAAGGCCGACCCGACGTTCGCGCACATCGACGTCATCGGCGGCAACGTGGCGACCCGTGAGGGCGCCCAGGCGCTCATCGACGCGGGTGTCGACGCCGTCAAGGTGGGCGTCGGCCCCGGCTCGATCTGCACCACCCGCGTGGTCGCCGGCGTCGGCGTGCCACAGGTCACCGCGGTGTACGAGGCATCCCTCGCGGCCCGTCCGGCGGGCGTGCCCGTGATCGCCGACGGCGGTCTGCAGTACTCCGGCGACATCGCCAAGGCGCTGGTCGCCGGTGCGGACGCCGTGATGCTGGGCTCGCTGCTGGCCGGCACGGACGAGTCGCCGGGCGAGATCGTCTTCCAGGCGGGCAAGCAGTTCAAGCAGTACCGCGGCATGGGCTCGCTGGGTGCGATGCAGACCCGCGGAAAGCAGACCTCGTACTCGAAGGACCGCTACTTCCAGGCCGATGTCCCCAGCGATGACAAGCTCATCCCCGAGGGCATCGAGGGTCAGGTGCCGTACCGCGGCCCGGTGTCGGCGGTGGCCTACCAGCTGATCGGCGGCCTGCGTCAGTCGATGTTCTACGTCGGCGCGCGCACCATCGAGGAGCTCAAGACCCGTGGGAAGTTCGTGCGGATCACCGCGGCGGGCCTGAAGGAGTCGCACCCGCACGACGTGCAGATCGTCGTAGAGGCCCCCAACTACAAGAAGTAGGCGCCGGGACATATGGAAGGGCGGATGCTGCGCAGCATCCGCCCTTCTCTGTTCACCAGTAGCCGTTGGATGCTCCGGTTATCGTGACCTTAGGGTCACCGACATCCGAGAATTCGACTGTTCCGGTTACGGTGAACGCGACGTCACTGGGCGGTGGCGTGAACCCGAATGAGGTGTCCCGCTGAACACGGATCGTGGCCGTACCGGTCTGGAACGCTCCATCAGGGCGGATCTCAACGGTCGTGGGCTCGGCGGTCACCTTCATCGAGGCGAGGTCCTTCTGTCGCAGCGCATATGGGCATTCCTCGTCGAGGTTCGTAGGCACGGTGGCGCAGGCTGTGACTCGGTTGGTGGCGCTCTTGAGAACCAGTGCGCTAAGTGACGCGGTAGGGCTCTCGGCGATCTCGATGACGGCCTCGGTGGGCTCTGCCGCGATAACAGTCACCGGTTCGGCTTCGAAGTAATCATTGGGCGCTGTCGTGAAGGTGTACACACCGGGGTAGACGTATAAGGGGGAGAGGCCTTCCGGTGCATCCCGGCCCGGTGTGACGGGGATCTCGACGTGCCCCATCACGGCCGTGTTGCTCACCGTAGTCGTGATGCCGATCGGCACGATCCACGGCGAGGAGACCCGCCACGTCTTCAGAAGAAGAAACTCATTGTCGCCACGCTCCAAAGAGAGCGAGTGCGTGAACCGTGCGCCGTCGAGGAGAACGGTCGCATCGACGGTGGCGCCCTGATCGCTCTCCGACACGGTTTTGACGGATTCGATTTTGATGCGGTGATCGGCGGCGGCCAGGCCTTCATCGGAGAGCAGTGCCTGTTGCCCCGTGGGCACCCCGGGAGCGACCATCGTGCTGGCTGTGTTCGCACGGCCCTGCGAGAGGGCAGTCAGATACATCTCTGCGGTAACGTCCGGTGTGCGTGCGGCGTTCAGGATGCCGACCCCGATGACGGCGACGATGATGCCGACGAGGACGCTACCGCCGATGATGCCGGCGCGCTTGAGCAACTTCTTACGCTCCGGCGTCAGCGGGGCTCGCGGTGGCAGCGGGTGGTCGGCGAGGAACGAACGGTCTCGGGCGGTGGGGGCCGGGGCTGCGGGTCCGTCCGTCTGCCCCAGGAGCGACGGGCGAGGCGAAGTTCCCGGGGCCACGGGGATATTCAGCAAGGACGGACGGGCAGCTCCTAAGTCAGTACTCGCGCCCTTCCCGTCCAGCAGGCTGCTGCTTCGATCGTCCTCACCGTTCATCTGTCCTCCCCTGGGCGACGATAGCAGGGGCCGTGGACGCGCTGAGATGAGAGTCGTCGCGAGCGTTTGATAGGGTCGCCGGACATGGCGGTCCGTGGGGAAGCAGGGTGCCATTCGACGGAGGAGAGAGCTGAGCGATGTTCACACCGGAGACGCCGAACACAGCGGAACCCGCCGACGCCGCCACAGTGAGGGACGCCGCGCCGGTACCGGAAACCGGTTCGATGCAGTATCCGTTTCGTCTACTGCCTAACGAAACGGTCGTCGGCACCTTCCCCCTCGCAGGCGTGCAGCGGCCGATGGGGCGCCTGGCGAGCTATCTGTTCGTGACGGACTCGCGGCTGGTCTACGCCGCAGAAGCGAAGACGCTATCTTCCTCGTCCACGCATGCCAAGGAGTTCCGGATCGACAAGATCGAGGGGATCGAGGTCGGCCGGCACACTGGCTACGACGCGCTGGGGCTGGTCGCGGTCGTCGGGTCGGCGTTGAACTTCCTGCTGTTGCTGATTCTCGGCCTCACGATCGGGGCGGGAACGGCGTCCGCCGCGTACTACGGGTCGACCAACCCGTTGCAGTTCCTGCAGTTCGCGATGATCCCGTTCGGGATTGCGTCGCTGGTGATCGGGGTTGTCGTGGCGATCGTGTTCCGCAAACCCCGCACCGAGATACGGGTGCTTGGTCCCGACAAATCGCACACGCTCGCGCAGCAGTTGGATCTCCCGGCCCTGCTCGTGCTCCTGTTGCTGATCGTTGTCTTCGGCCTCTTCCTCGGACTCGCGTTGCTGGCCTGGGTCGCGATCCGCGAGCTCGGTGTGTTCCGTGCGACCGACGCCGAGGGGTTCGCGCCCCCGCAGAATGTCGACCGCGTCTCCTACGAGGCAGGCACCCTGATCCTCGACGTGCAGGCGCGGGGCGCCATGGCGGGACAGTACTGAGATGCCGGACGAGGCATTGCTGCGAGCACTCGCGGATGGAGCACGGGTTATCCGTCTGGGCACGCTGTTCGCGCATCCGAACGGAGCAGGCGGCAACCTCACCATCGAGCACCGTTCTGACATGAGGCTGGAGGGATTCGAGCTCGACGAGGAATGGTTTGCATTCGTATCGTCGCTCGTCCCCACAGAGATCGCAGACGGACTGTCTGCGGAGCAGGGAGGATTCCTCGCGGCGCTCGGAGGGGCCGGCGGCGCGTGGATTGTCGGCCCGCATTCGACACCCAGCGATCTTGACGTTGTCGTGGTCCCCCGCACTCCGGTCACACTGGCGGCGGCCGACGAAATGGGCTTCACGTTCGAGACTGCCGACGGTGCGCACTTCAATCTCTCCGAGTTCGGAATGCGGCTGTTCGCCCAGATTGACGGGACGTCGACGCTGCGGGAGATGGCTGCTGTCGTCATGTCCAGTGCGCTTGCCGATCCGGAGGATCGTGAAGTCGTGGCACGGGCAGAGGCTGCGAGCGGACGCTCTTTCGACTCGCTGTTCATGGACGAAGTGCTCGGATTCGTCACGGCGATCGTGGAATCCGGCAGCGCGAGCATCGAACCGGTGGCCTGATCGTGTTCGAAGGGCTGAAGAGAACCACCGTCAACACGGCCGCAGTCGTCGGGATCGCCGTGAGCGGAATCGCAACACCTGCGCAGCAGGTGACCGGAGCAGATTTCAAGCCACCGCAGAATCTCGTCAGCTCGTTCACGAATACGATGAAGCGGCATGACGAGATCTCTGAGGCGCTCGACCGTCAGGAGGGTGGCACCCAATCAGGCGCATCTCCGCCCGATCCCGGCGTAGATCCGGCATCATTGCCGACAGCAGAGGGGGTTGCGACAGGGGCAGCGCAATCCGGGATCGACGGAGGTACTGCTCAGGATCGAGGACGATCGGAAGGAGATCTGACGTCGCAGCCCGACGCGGAAAGCGAAGTCGGCGAGGCCGCGCGCGACGACGAGGAAGTCAGCTCTGTTTCTGATCCCGATGCTGCTGGGGAGATCGCGAACGCAAGCAGTCGAGACGTTGCTGAGGAGCCAGCTGAAGACAACAGCGACCTGACCGCCGGTCCGCACGATGTCGCCGCAACCGGCGAAGGAGATACTCCGTCAACCTCCGAGGCGAACGACGCCCATGGAGGGGAACCAGAGCTGGGTGACCAACCAGAGGCCACGTCGATGGAAGTCGAATCGACGGATCCGACGGAGGAAGTGGCATCCGCTTCGGAACAGAATGAAGCTGAGGGGGCCGCGCACGCGGCGCTTGACTCGGGTACCGCCGCTGAGCCTGCGCCGGCGTCCGAGTCGAAGTCAGAGCCTGCACCCGCTCCGGGGCCGCAGGACGACGCGGACTCCGACCTCGATCCGGACACTTGACAGTGGGGTTCTCCGAAGAGGTCGTCAGCGGCAGTGCGCTGCGCGATGCGACCAGCTATCTGGGGCCGCCCGATCCTGTCGTCGGCGTACACGGTGCCGGCGGCACCTCGGTCGGTTTCGACGATGCCGCACTCGGGCGGCACGTCCTGTACATCGGCGGCATCGGCACGGGGAAGACCGTCGGCATGACGGCACTTGTGGACTCTATCCGCGCATCGACGTCGGCGGACGACGTCCTAGTGTTCTTCGATACCAAGGGCGACTACTGGGAGCGGTTCGGCAGAGACGGCGACGCGGTGATCGCCTCGGGCGCGCCGGGGCGGTATCCGGGAGAGGTCACGTGGAACTTGTTCGAGGAGTTCCGCGCCCTTCCCGACGGGGGCCAGGTCGACGACGAGATCTATGAACTGTGCAATGGGCTGTTCGCAGGTCTCATCGAACGGGCGGGTGACAATGCCTACTTCGCGAACGCGGCACGCGACCTGTTCGTCGCGCTGATCACGGCGATGCTGCGCGAATCCGCGGTGCGCACGAATCACGACATCCGGGCGGTGCTCGGCGGGATGAATATCCCAGAGATGCAACAGCTGCTGGACCGTCCAGGCAACGAGGACCTGCGCGGAGCGCGGAACTACATCGCGAAGGAGGGGAGCAACTCCGCGGCGGCCACGATCGCGTTCATGCAACAGGTCATCCAGGAGTCCTTCCGCTCGTCTTTCGGCCGCGCCGGTGACTTCTCGATCCGGCGGTTCGTGCGCGCCAAGGCGGGACATGCGCTGTTCCTGGAATACGACATTGCCGCGGGTTCGATGCTCGCGCCGGTGTACAAGGCGATGCTGGATGTCGCGATGAAGGAGGCGATGTCCCGCACGCGGGCGGCGGGAAGGATCTTCTTCGTCCTAGACGAGTTCGCCCTACTCCCCGAGCTGACTCACCTGTCTAACGGCTTGAACTTCGGTCGCTCTCTCGGTCTACGATTCGTCGTGGGTACGCAGAACGTCGGGCAAGTTCGGCAGATGTACGGCGAGCATCTCGCGGCATCGGTGTTGTCGGCGTTCGGGACGGTGTTCGCGTTCCGGCTGTACGACGGCGACTCCCGGGAGTTCGTGCGCGATCGGTTCGGGCACAATCGCAAACTCACTCGCTTCGACTCCGTCGTGCGCAGTAACGGGATGAGGGAGGAGGTCGCGGATGGGTACGTCGTCGAGGACTGGGATCTCTCGTCCCTCCCTGTTGGCACGTGTGTCGCGGCGATCCCCGATGCTCCGCCCGTGAGGTTCACCTTTCGGCGCGTCGGTGGTGCGGCGTAGCGTGACCGGTATGTGCCGCAGCATCCACACTCTCCACAACTTCGAACCGGCCGCCACCTCTGACGAGGTGCACGCCGCCGCCCTGCAGTACGTGCGCAAGATCGCGGGCACCACCAAGCCGTCCAAGCCAGGAGGCCTTCGACCACGCGGTGGCCGAGATCGCGCACATCACGCAGCATCTGCTCGACGACCTCGTGGCCAGCACCCCGCCGAAGAACCGCGAGGAGGAGGCGGAGAAGAAGCGAGCCAGGGCCATCGCCTCGGGGCGCTACGCGGCCTGAGAGGCATCCGGCGCTCAGTAGGCTGAGCGCATGGGGTCAGCGTCGTCACTCACTCGCGGTCAGGTCGCGCGCTACGCGATCGGCTCACTCGGAACCGGTGGCTTCGCCACGCTGCCCGGACTCGTCCTGGTCTACTACCTGACCGACTCGCTGGGGGTGACCGCACTCGCCGCGGGTGTCATCGTCACCGCCGCGAAAGTCTGGGACGTGCTGATCGACCCGGTGATCGGCGGGCTCAGCGACCGCTCCTACGCGCGCACGGGCACCCGGCGCTGGTTCATGCTGCTCGGCGGCATCGGACTGCCTCTCGCGTTCGTGCTCACCTTCGCCGTGCCGGCATCCTTCGGGCCGCTGCCGGCGGCGCTGTGGGTGTTCGTCGCGTTCGTGCTCGCAGCCACCTGCTTCAGCCTGTTCCAGGTGCCGTACATCGCTCTGCCCGCCGAGCTCACCGACGACTACCGCGAGCGCACCCGCCTGCTGACCTGGCGGGTGATGGTGCTCACTCTGGCCATCCTGCTGTTCGGCGCTGGAGGCCCTGAGCTGCGCGGTATGTTCCCCGATGACGAGCTGCTCGGCTACCTGGTGATGGCGATCGTCGCCGGCATCGTGCTCGGCATCGGGATGCTGATCTCGTCGACCGTCGCGCCGCGCCGGCCTGCGCTGCCGGTGGCACCGGGCGCCACGATCGGCACGCACTACCGTGACGGCATCCGGGTGCTGCGGCAGAGTCAGCCGTTCCGCGTGCTGCTGCTGACGTTCATGCTGCAGGGGCTGGCGACCGGCCTCATGCTGGCCGCGGCGCAGTTCGTGGCGCGATGGGTGCTGCATGACGAAGGAGCGGTGACGCCCCTGTTCGTCGCCCTGATCGCTCCTGCGCTGCTGATGGCGCCGGTGTGGAAGATCGTCGCCGACCGCACGGGCAAGGAGCGCGCGTTCCGCCTCGCGAGCCTGGTGTTCCTGCTCGCGACGCTCGTGCTGATGATCATGGTGTGGGTGCCGGGTTGGTGGATCCTCGCGCCGGTCGCGCTCGCCGGTGCCGCGTACGCCGGCATGCAGACCCTGCCGATGGCGATGCTGCCCGACGTGATCGCGCACGACCGATCCGCCAGCGGCGGGGAGAACCGCTCCGGTGTCTTCAGCGGGGTGTGGACCGCGGGCGAGACAACGGGTATGGCCCTCGGCGCGACGGTGCTGTCGATCGTGCTCGCCCTCACCGGCTACGTGGAATCGGCCGCCGGCGTCGTCGTCGAGCAGCCCGAGGCCGCGGTGGCCGGCATCGCGGTCGCGTTCAGCGCGCTGCCCGCCGTGCTCATGGTGCTCAGCCTGGTCACGCTCGCGCGCTACCGCCTGCGCGAGCACGACATCGTGGGGACAGCGGCATGACCGGCATCCTGGGGGCGGCCGTTCGCTCGAGGACAGGACGTGTCGCGAGGACAGGATGTGTGCGGCGGGTGGATCCTGTTCTCGGTCGTTCTCCTGTTCACGGTGACGCCCACGCTGGCGCCGGCGCACGCGTCCAGGGGACGGCGGCATGACCGGCATCCTGGACCGGCTGCGCGAACTGCGCGCCGGCGACGCGCCCACGCAGGGCGGACACGTGCTCGCGTACGTCTACGACTCGGGGATGCCCGAGCTGGACGAGCTCGCGGATGCCGCGGCTTCGCTGGCCCGCCCCGTCAACGGACTCGACCCGACGGTGTTCCCGTCGATCGCCGCGATGGAGCGCGACGTGATCGGTTTCGTGCGGCACGCCGTGCACGGCGGCCGCGACGTGGTCGGATCGGTGACCAGCGGCGGCACGGAGAGCTGCCTGCTCGCGGTGAAGACCGCGCGCGACCTCTGGCGGGCGGAGGGCGGCACCGGTCGCCCCCGGCTGCTCGCACCGGCGACCGCGCACGCGGCGTTCCAGAAGGCGGCGCGGATGTTCGATCTGGACTTCGACGCCCTGCCCTGCCGACCGGACGGAACCGTCGACCCCGATGACCTGATCGCTCGGATGGGCGACGATGTCGCGCTGGTCGTGGTCTCGGCGCCGGCCTATCCCAGCGGGGCGCTCGACCCGATCCGGCCGGTGGCCGCCGCGGCGAAGGCGCGCGGCATCCGCTGTCATGTCGACGCCTGCTTCGGCGGTCTCGTGCTGCCGTGGTGGCCGGATGTCCCGGTGTGGGACTTCCGTCTGCCCGGCGTGACCAGCATCTCGGCCGACCTGCACAAGTTCGGCTACGCGCCGAAGGGGGTCTCGGTGCTGCTGCATCGCGGCCGGCGCCAGCATCGCGCGCAGTTCTTCGCGACGACGCGCTGGCCGGGGTATCCGGTCGTGAACCCGACTCTGCTCGGGTCGAAGTCGGCCTCGCCGCTGGCCGCCGCGTGGGCGATCGTGCAGCGGTTGGGCGATGCCGGATTCGCCGAGCTCACGGCGTCCATCGCGCGCGTCGCCCGTGGCATCCGCGCCGAGGTCCAAGGTGTCCGAGGGCTGACCGTCATGGGGGATCCTGTCGGACCCGCGATCGCGCTGATCGCCGATTCATCGGTGCCCGCTCCCGACCGCGTCGACCCGCACCGGCTCGCCGATCAGCTGGCGCAGCACGGCTGGAAGATCCAGCATCAGCCCGGGTTCGTGCAGGCGGACGGATCGAAGCTGCCCCGCAGCGCGCATCTCACACTGACGCCGGTGCTGGAGCGGAATCTGCCCGAGTTCCGCCGGGCACTGGCCGCAGCGGCCGACGCGGTGCGCGGGCGTGGACCGGCTGACGGGCGCCTGCTCGCCGGGGCGGTGCGGATGCTGGGCTACGGCGCGGACCGGGTGCCGGGCCCCGAGGCGTCATGGCGCCTGCTGCGCCTCGCGGGCGCGGGCAGCGTGAAGCCCGATCAGCCGATGTCGACGCTCATGGCGCTGATCGAGGAGCTGCCCGACCCGGTCGCCGAGGCGCTGCTGACTGAGCTGCTCGCGAGGATGTCCGAGCCCCGCTGACCTGATAGTCTGGTCGGCTCGCCTTCGCGATGGATGCGGCGGGCGGAAGGACCACCACCGTGGGATACATCGACGTCGCCGGCGTCTCATTCACCCTGCCCGACGGCCGCCCCCTGCTCGACGAGGCGACGTTCCGCGTCGGCGCGGGCTCGACCAGCGCCCTGATCGGCCCGAACGGGGCCGGCAAATCCACCATCCTGCGCATCATCCGCGGCGATCTCGCCGCCGATGACGGCGTCGTGACGATCGACGGATCGCTTGGCGTGATGGACCAGTTCGTCGGCCACGGCCGCGAGGGGCAGACCGTGCACGACCTGCTGATCGGGGTCGCGCCCGCGCGCATCAGGCAGGCCGCCGAGGCGCTCGAGAATGCCGAGAACGCCCTGATCGAGGACGACACAGAGCGCACCCAGATGCGGTACGCGACGGCGCTCGCCGAATACGCGGATGCCGGCGGCTACGAGCACGAGACGGTGTGGGACCAGTGCACCGTGGCGGCCCTCGGCGTGCCCTTCGAGCGCGCCCGCTACCGCGACCTCTCCACGCTCTCCGGCGGCGAGCAGAAGCGGCTCGCGCTGGAGGCGCTACTTCGCGGACCCGACGAGGTGCTGCTGCTCGACGAGCCGGACAACTACCTCGACGTGCCGGGCAAGCGCTGGCTGGAGGAACGGCTGCGGGAGACGCCGAAGACCGTGCTGCTGGTGTCGCACGACCGGGAGCTGCTGGCCCGCGCGGCCGACCGCATCGTCACGCTCGAGCCCGGCGGCGCCGGCGCGACGGCCTGGGTGCACGGCGGCGGATTCCGCACGTACCACCAGGCGCGCATCGACCGCATGGACCGGCTCGACGAGCTGCGCCGGCGCTGGGATGAGCAGCACGAGAAGCTGAAGACGCTGGTCGCGAACCTCAAGGTCAAGGCGGAGGCGAACGACGGCTTCGCCTCTCGGTACCGGGCTGCGCAGACACGGCTGCGCAAGTTCGAGGAGGCGGGTCCTCCTGAGGAGCGCCCGCCCGCGCAGGAGTTCGACATGCGGCTGCGGGGATCCCGCACCGGCAAGCGTGCCATCGTCTGCACCGGGCTCGAGCTCACCGGACTGATGCGTCCGTTCGACTCGGAGATCTGGTTCGGCGACCGCGTCGCCGTGCTGGGGTCGAACGGGTCGGGCAAGTCGCACTTCCTGCGGCTGCTGGCCCGCGGCGGAAGCGACCCCGACCCGACGCTCGGTCACCTCACCGGGGCGGGGGAGCGGCTCGAGGAGGTCGCGCACACCGGCACTGCCGTGCTGGGCGCGCGCGTGGTCCCAGGGCTGTTCGCGCAGACGCACGCGCATCCGGAGTTCGCCGGCCGCACGCTGCTCGAGATCCTGCACCGGGGCGACGACCGCCGGGCCGGGATGCCGCGCGACGCGGCGAGCTCGGCGCTGGACCGCTACGGCCTGGTGCGCCAGGCGCAGCAGGAGTTCGCGCAGCTCTCCGGCGGGCAGCAGGCGCGCTTCCAGGTGCTGCTGCTCGAGCTCTCGGGCGCGACACTGCTGCTGCTCGACGAGCCGACCGACAACCTCGACCTGGAATCGGCCGAGGCTCTGGAGGACGCGATCGCGCGGTTCGAGGGCACCGTCGTCGCCGTCACGCACGACCGCTGGTTCGCGCGCTCCTTCGACCGGTTCCTCGTGTTCGGCGAGGACGGCGGTGTCTACGAGTCGGATGCTCCGGTGTGGGACGAGCGCCGCGTGGCGCGCGCCCGATGAGCTTCGAGCAACCCGGGTAGTCTGAAGGGGTGAGCATGGACTTCGAGATCGGCCGAGGCAAGCGCGCTCGTCGCGCATACACGTTCGACGACATCGCGGTGGTTCCCTCGCGACGCACGCGGAACCCGGAGGACGTCTCGACGGCGTGGACCATCGACGCGTTCTCGTTCGACATCCCGGTCATCGGCGCGCCGATGGACTCCGTCGTCAGCCCGCAGACCGCGATCATGCTGGGGCGCCTCGGCGGTCTCGGCGTGCTCGACCTCGAGGGCCTGTGGACCCGGTACGAGAACCCCGAGCCGCTGCTCGCCGAGATCGCCGGTCTCTCCGATGAGCGCGCCACGGTGCGGATGCAGGAGCTGTACTCCGAGCCGATCAAGCCCGAGCTGATCAAGTCGCGCCTGGCCGAGATCCGCGAGGCAGGTGTCACCGTCGCCGGTTCGCTCACGCCGCAGCGCACCCAGGAGCTCTACCAGACCGTCGTCGAGGCCGGCGTCGATCTGTTCGTGATCCGCGGCACCACGGTGTCGGCCGAGCACGTCTCAAGCGTCGCCGAGCCGTTGAACCTGAAGAAGTTCATCTACGACCTCGATGTGCCGGTCATCGTCGGCGGCGCCGCCACCTACACCGCGGCGCTGCACCTGATGCGCACAGGAGCGGCCGGCGTGCTGGTCGGCTTCGGCGGGGGAGCGGCATCCACCACGCGCGCCACCCTCGGCATCCACGCTCCGATGGCGACGGCCGTCTCGGACGTCGCGGCCGCGCGTCGCGACTACCTCGACGAGTCCGGCGGCCGCTACGTGCACGTGATCGCCGACGGTGGAGTCGGCACATCGGGCGACATCGTCAAGGCTCTCGCGACGGGTGCCGACGCCGTCATGCTCGGCGTCGCCCTCGCGCGCGCCACGGATGCACCGGGCCGCGGCTTCCACTGGGGTGCCGAGGCGCACCACCCGCAGCTGCCCCGCGGTCGTCGCGTGCCGGTTCCCGGCGTCGCCACGCTGGAGGAGGTGCTGTACGGGCCGGCTCCGGTCGCCGACGGCACCGCGAACCTCATCGGCGCGCTGCGCAAATCCATGGCCACCACGGGCTACTCCGACCTGAAGGAGTTCCAGCGGGTCGAGGTCGTGCTGGCGCCCTACGAGGCCGGATGACTCCGGGCTCGACAACTGCAGCGCAGGACTTCCCTCCCACGCTGCGGGAGGTGATGCTGCGCGGGCGCTGGCTGGGCATGCTCGCGCTCTGCCTCGTCGTCGCCGGCGTCTTCGCCTGGCTGGGGCAGTGGCAGCTCGGTCGCGCGATCGACACCGCGCCGCCCGAGCCGGGGATGACCGAGAAGGTGCAGCCGCTGACCGATGTGGTCGAGCCCGGCGAGTACCTCGCCGAGCCGCTGGTCGGGCAGAAGGTCACCACGAGCGGCACCTGGGTGCCGGAAGACTTCATCGTCGTCTCCGGCCGCTTCAACGACGGCGTCGCCGGTTACTGGGTCACCGGCCAGCTGCGCGTCGCCGAGCGCACCTCCATCGCGGTCGCGATCGGGTTCGCGCCGACCCTCGAGAAGGCCGATGCCGCGGCATCCGCCTTGGCCTCGCGAGGAGCGGAGCAGGCCGAGATCGTCGGTCGAGTCATCTCCGACGAGGGACCGGTCGTCACCCGGGATCCGTTCGATCTGAACCGGATGTCGCCTGCCGCGCTGCTCAGTCGGTGGCACGACGTCGACCAGCTGAACGTCTACCGCCCGTATCTGGCCTCGACGGAGGCCCCCTCCGGGCTGGCCGACATCTCGTCGCCCGCACCGGACGAGCGGTCATCGGTGAACTGGCTGAACATCTTCTACGCGATCGAGTGGGCGATCTTCGCCGGTTTCGCGTTCTACCTCTGGTACCGGCTCGCGAAGGATGCCTGGGAGCGCGAGGTCGAGGAGTTCGAGGACCGCTCGAACACCGGGGCGTCCTGACCGCTCGTCAGGTGACGATTCGGTGACCGAACGGCGAACGCCGTTGAGGAATGTCCCAGCTGGGTCATAGGGTCTGATCATGTGCGTGCGCAGCCCGGCGCACGCGATCGGCGGCTCCACGAGATCCGCCGCCCGACCCGAGGAGACAGCACCGATGATGTCCGCCCCCGATGATGGGAACCGCGAGGTTCCCGTCGCGCGCAGAAGGGTGCGCACCTGCGCGCTCGTGACCACTGCCGCGGTCGCTCTGAGCTTCGGCTCGATCGCCGCGACACCCGCTTTCGCCGACAGCACCGGAAAGGGGGTGGTCATCAACGAGGCCTACCTGTCCGGTGGCAGCGCCGGCGCGGCGTTCGTCAACAAGTTCGTCGAGCTCTACAACCCGACGTCCGCGGCCGTCTCGCTCAGCGGGATGTCGCTGCAGTACCGCTCCGCGACCGGTACGGGCGCCGCCAACGGCGTCGTGCCGCTCACGGGGTCGATCCCCGCGAAGGGCTACTACCTGGTTCAGGGCGGCAGCAACGGTGCCAACGGCACCGCACTGCCGACGCCGGACGCCACCGGCAGCCTCAACCCCAGCGGCACCACCGGCACGCTCGCCCTGGTGAAGGGCACGAGCGCCGTGTCGCTGCCGACCGGATCGGTCGTGGGCGGCGACGTCGTGGACCTGCTCGGCTACGGCACCTCGAACACGTTCGAGACCGCCGTCGCGAAGGCACCGACGGGCAACACCGACGTCAAGTCGCTGAACCGCATCGGCGGCGCCGACACCGACGACAACAGCAAGGACTTCTCGCTCTCGGCGACGATCACGCCGCAGAACTCCGGCGGGCAGACCGACCCGGGCACCGACCCCGAACCAGGCACCGACCCGGTGAAGGCGACGATCGCCGAGGTGCAGGGCACCGCCGACAAGGCCGCGATGGACGGGCAGACCGTCACCGTCGAGGGCGTCGTCACCGGTGACTACCGCACCGGCGGCTACAAGGGCATCAGCATCCAGACGCAGGGCTCGGGCGGCGCGACGGATGCCACGCCCGGAGCATCCGACGGCGTCTTCGTGTACCTGAATGCACTCAAGGCGTCCGGCGTGAAGATCGGTGACCTGGTCTCGGTCACCGGCCCCGTCAGCGAGTACTTCGGCCAGACGCAGATCAACCCGGCATCCGAGGCCGGCGTCTCGCTGGTCACCGCCGGCGTCGGCGTCCCGGCCGCCACACCGCTGCCCGCAGCCGCCGTCGGCGGCGCACGCGAGGCCTACGAGAACATGCTCGTGGCGCCGACCGGCAGCTACGCCCTGGCCTCCAGCCACCAGCTCTACAACTTCGGCGCGCTGTGGCTGAACCCGAACGAGCTGAACGTCAAGAGCACCGAGGCGAAGCGCCCCGGCGCCGAGGCCGACGCGATCGCCGCGGCGAACCGCGCCAGCCGCATCCTTCTCGACGACGGATGGTCGACCCAGGTCACGAACGCCGCGCACCCCGGCGACCAGCCGTACTTCACGAAGGGCACCGTCGTGCGCAACGGCGACACGGTGAACTTCTCCGAGCACGGCTACGTGCTGCAGTACGGCTTCGACGACTGGCGCCTGCAGCCGGTCGTGCCGATCGACGACTCCAGCGACGCGTCGTACAAGGTCACGTTCAACGACGAGAACCCGCGCACGACGGCCCCGCCTGCCGTCGGCGGCGACTTCAAGGTCGCCTCGTTCAACGTGTACAACTACTTCACGACCCTGAGCAGCGAGAACTCCAATGCGCGCGGCGCGAAGGATGCCGCGCAGTTCGCGATCCAGAAGTCGAAGATCGTCTCGGCGATCAACGGACTGGATGCAGACGTCGTCACGCTCATGGAGATCGAGAACTCGGTCAAGCTGGGCAACCCCGTCGACTCCGCGCTGAAGGACCTGGTCTCCGGCCTGAACGCCGCCGCCGGCTCCGACGTGTGGGGCTACGTGCCCACACCGGCCGCGCTGCAGAACGCGGCTACGACCGACTACATCACCAGCGCGATCATCTACCGGAAGGCCGCGGTCAAGACGGTCGGCGACGCGGTGACTGTCTCCGACGAGACGGTGTGGGGCAACGCCCGAGAGCCGATCGCGCAGACCTTCGAGGCCGACGGCCGTTCGTTCAGCGTCATCGCGAACCACTTCAAGTCGAAGTCCGACCCGAAGGACGGCACCAAGGAGCCGGCCGACGGACAGGGCTTCTTCAACGCCGACCGCGTGAAGCAGGCGAAGTCGGTGCTCGCGCTCGCGGGCGACGTGCAGAAGACCTCCGGAAGCGACGACGTGTTCCTGGTCGGCGACTTCAACGCGTACAGCGAGGAGGACCCGATCGACGTGTTCACCTCGGCCGGCTGGTCCGACCTGGTGGCCGACACGACCGACGGCCAGTACACCTACTCGTTCGACGGTGAGCTCGGTTCGCTCGACCACGTGATCGCGTCGCCGTCGGTGGCGGCATCCATCACAGGCGCGGGCGTCTGGGGCATCAACTCCCCGGAGTGGAGCGACCGCGGCTACGCGTTCGGCGCCGCCGAGTCCGGCACCCCGTACCGGTCCAGCGACCACGACCCGATCGTCGTGGGCGTGTCCGCCACGCAGCCGCCGATCAGCATCGACATCGCCACGATCAACGACTTCCACGGTCGCATCGAGGCCGACGGCGCGGCAGGCGGCGCAGCCGTCCTCGCCGGTGCGATCAAGCAGGTGCGTGACGCGAACCCCAACACGGTGTTCGCCGCGGCCGGCGACCTGGTGGGCGCCTCGACGTTCACCTCGTTCATCCTGGACGACAACCCCACGATCGACGCGCTGAACGCCGCCGGTCTCGACGTCAGCGCGACGGGCAACCACGAGTTCGACCAGGGCTGGGAGGATCTGCGCGATCGCATCCAGCAGCGGGCCGACTGGGAGTACATCAACTCCAACGTGTTCCTGAAGGGCACCGACAAGACCGCACTGGCTCCGAGCTGGGTCAAGGACGTCGACGGGGTCAAGGTCGGCTTCGTCGGCGCTGTGACGGAAGAGCTCGACTCTCTCGTCTCGCCCGAGGGCATCAAGGACCTCGACGTGCGCGACATCGCGGCATCCGTGAACAAGGCCGCCGACGCGCTCACCGACGGCGACCCCGCCAACGGTGAGGCCGATGTCGTCATCCTGCTCGTGCACGAGGGCGCCACGACCACCGACGTGTCGAGCATCACGCCCGACTCGGCGCTGGGCAAGATCGTCTACGGCGTGGACAAGAACGTCGACGCGATCGTCTCGGCGCACACGCACCTGGCCTACAACCACGTCATCGACGGCCGTCCGGTCGTCTCGGCGGGGCAGTACGGCGAGAACTTCGGTCTGATGAACCTGAAGGTCGACCCGAAGAGCCACGAGCTGCTCTCGATCTCGAACGAGATCAAGCCGCTCACCTCTGCGGGCAAGCCGCTGTACCCGGCTGTGCCCGAGGTGCAGTCCATCGTGGACGCCGCCAAGAAGGAGGCCGACGTGATCGGCGCCGAGAAGGTCGGCGACATCACAGCGGACTTCAACCGGGCACGTCAGAGCGACGGCAAGACCGAGAACCGCGGTGGCGAGTCGACGATCGGCAACTTCGTCGCCGACGTGCAGCAGTGGTCCACCGGTGCGGAGATCGCGCTGATGAACCCGGGCGGCATCCGCACCAACCTCACGTACGCGTCGAGCGGAGCCACCGACCCCGATGGCAACCTGACGTACCGCGAGGCGGCGACGGTGCAGCCGTTCGCCAACACCCTGGTGACGCTCGAGCTCACCGGTGCGCAGCTGAAGAGCGTGCTGGAGGAGCAGTGGCAGCCGGCCGGCGCGAGCCGTCCGTTCCTGAAGCTGGGCGTCTCGCAGGGCTTCGAGTACACCTACGACCCGGCCGCGGCGGTCGGCGCGCGCATCACCTCGATGACGCTCAACGGCACCGCCATCGACCCGGCGAAGTCCTACCTGGTGGCGGCGAACTCGTTCCTCGCTGCCGGCGGTGACAACTTCTTCACCCTCGCCAAGGGAGTGAACAAGAAGGACACCGGCAAGGTCGACCTGCAGTCGATGGTGGACTGGTTCTCGGCGAACAAGACCGCAACCCCCGACCTGAAGCAGCGCGCCGTCGGCGCGACGATCACGCCGGGCGCGCCCGAGGGCGGCTACAAGGCCGGCGACCAGGTCACCGTGGCGCTCTCGTCGCTGGCGTTCAGCGCGGGCGAGCAGGCACCGGGTGAGGTCAGCCTCTCGTTGGGCGATGCCGTCCTCGCGACCGGCACGGTCGACCCGACGGTGATCGACGCCGGCGACGAGGTCGGCCGCTCGACCCTCACGTTCACGGTTCCGGAGGGGGCCCACGGGGCCCAGCTGCTGACCGTGAGCGTGGCGGGCACCGGCACCACCGCACACCTGCCGATCACCTTCGCAGAGGACGGCGGCCAGCCGCCGGTGTTCGACGGCAAGATCGACGTCGGTGACGGCAAGGTGGCCGCGGGCAAGAAGCTGGCGATCACCGGTGCCGGGTTCGAGGCCGGAGAGACCGTGACCGTCGAGCTGCGCGGCAAGAAGGGCGAGATCGTCTCGCTCGGAACCGTGAAGGCAGACGGCAAGGGGGCGTTCTCCGCCTCGGTGACGGTGCCGAAGAGCACCCAGCCGGGCAAGTACACCCTTGCGGTCGCACAGGCCGACGGCGACGCCGCCACGGCCACCGTGCACGTGAATCGTGCGGGCGGCAACAGCGGCGGCATCGGCGGAGTCATCCGCGACATCGTCGACTCGCTGCTGGACTTCCTGAGGGGGCTGTTCGGCTGAGCACTGTGAAGCAGGGCCGTCGGGGTGACCCGGCGGCCCTGCTTCGTGCTTCCGGGCCTCGCCTAGAATGGAGACATGCCCGAACCGAAAGTCGCCAGTTTCCCGGCGATCCGCGGTGCGCTGAAGTTCTATCAGGTCGCCTCCATCATCACCGGCGTCATGCTGCTGCTGCTGGTCACCGAGATGGTGCTGAAGTACACGCCGATCCACCTCGAGCTCTTCGCCGGCGGTTCCGGCGGACCACTGTGGTTCGCCCCCGTCGTGGAAGGCCCCGACGGCGGGCTGATCTCCACAGGCGACGGGTTCAACCTCTCGCTCGGCATCCTCGTCGCGCACGGCTGGTTCTACGTCGTCTACCTGTTCGCATGCTTCCGCATGTGGAGCCTGATGCGCTGGCGACTGCCGCGGCTCATCATGCTCGCCCTCGGCGGCGTCATCCCGCTGCTCTCGTTCTTCATGGAGACCCGCGTCGCACGCGAGGTCAGGGCATACCTGGCATCCCGCGAGGTGTCCGATTCCACAGCATCCGTTCCTGAAACCACCACGGAAGGCACCCGGTGACCGAACAGAACTCCGCCGCCGCACCCAGCCCGGACACCGCGCAGCGGCCGGCGCTCGTCGTCGACTTCGGCGCGCAGTACGCACAGCTCATCGCCCGTCGCGTCCGCGAGGCCGGCGTGTACAGCGAGATCGTGCCGCACACCGCGACCGCCGCCGAGATCGCCGCGAAGAACCCCGTCGCGATCATCCTCTCCGGTGGCCCTTCGTCGGTGTACGAGGAGGGTGCGCCGCAGCTCGACGCGGCCGTGCTCGACCTCGGCGTGCCGACCCTCGGCATCTGCTACGGCTTCCAGTACATGGCGCGCACCCTCGGCGGTGAGGTCGCCAACACCGGCCTGCGCGAGTACGGCGCGACCGACGCGATGATCCCCGAGAACGGCAGCACCCTGCTCGGTGGCGAGCCCGCGGAGCAGAACGTGTGGATGAGCCACGGCGATCAGGTCTCGCGCGCCCCCGAGGGCTTCGAGGTGCTGGCCACCACGGCCGCCACCAAGGTCGCCGCCTTCGCGAACGAGGAACGCCGCCTCTACGGCGTGCAGTGGCACCCCGAGGTGAAGCACTCCGATCACGGTCAGGCCGTGATCGAGAACTTCCTGCACAAGGGCGCGGGCCTGGCCGCCGACTGGAACAGTGACAACGTCATCGCCGAGCAGATCGAGCGCATCCGCGAGCAGGTCGGCGACGCGCGTGTCATCTCCGCGATGTCCGGCGGCGTCGACTCGGCCGTCTCCACCGCTCTCGTGCACAAGGCGATCGGCGACCAGCTCACCGCGGTCTTCGTCGACCACGGCCTGCTGCGCAAGGGCGAGCGGGAGCAGGTCGAGCGCGACTACGTGGCATCCACCGGCGTCCGCCTGATCACGGTCGACGCGGCCGACACGTTCCTGGGCCACCTGGCAGGCGTGACCGACCCGGAGACCAAGCGCAAGATCATCGGCCGGGAGTTCATCCGCACCTTCGAGCAGGTCCAGCGCGATCTCGTCGAAGAGGCCAAGGCCTCGGGCGAGAAGGTCAAGTTCCTCGTGCAGGGCACCCTGTACCCCGACGTCGTCGAATCCGGCGGTGGTGCGGGCACCGCGAACATCAAGTCGCACCACAACGTCGGCGGCCTGCCCGACGACCTCGACTTCGAGCTCATCGAGCCGCTGCGCGCCCTGTTCAAGGACGAGGTCCGCGCGATCGGCCGCGAGCTCGGCATCCCCGAGGCGATCGTCGGCCGCCAGCCGTTCCCCGGTCCCGGCCTCGGCATCCGCATCATCGGCGAGGTCACCCGCGAGCGTCTCGACGTGCTCCGCGAGGCCGACGCGATCGCTCGCGAAGAACTCAGCGCAGCCGGTCTCGACCAGACCATCTGGCAGTGCCCGGTCGTGCTGCTCGCCGACGTGCGCTCGGTGGGCGTGCAGGGCGACGGTCGCACCTACGGTCACCCGATCGTGCTGCGCCCGGTCTCGTCCGAGGACGCCATGACGGCCGACTGGACGCGCCTGCCCTACGACGTGCTCGCCAAGATCTCGAACCGCATCACCAACGAGGTGAGCGAGGTCAACCGGGTCGTCCTCGACGTCACGTCGAAGCCGCCGGCAACGATCGAGTGGGAGTGACGTAGGGGGCTTCCGCGCCCTGATCTTTGATCCGGGGTTCCGGGCTACGGGATCGTCGCCTTCGCTCGCAGAGCGGGTGCCCCTCCCGCTTCGCGGGTCCCTCCCCGATGCTCGCTCCGGCGACGATCCCTCCGCCCTCATGCCATTGGTATGGGGGCGGAAGGCGTTTGTGGGGGCAGGGGAGTTTCACGGCCGCTGCGCAGCGTGCGCCCGGGCAGGATCTCGGAGAACTGCGAGATCTCGGAGGAATGCCGCGGATCAGGTCCGGGGCCGCGCTGATCTCCGGGGTGTTGCCAGGTCAGGGGCCGCGCCAACGATGTGGCGGGCGGCCTGGAGAGCCGTCAGGCCGCGGGAGTCGGGATAGATGCCGTCGGCGAGGAGGGCGCGGATGCCGACGCGGCGGGCGCCCTCCACATCGGCGACGGGGTTGTCCCCGACCATCCAGGTGTCGTCGCCGGCATCCGTCACGCGCAGGGCGTGCGCGAACAGCAGCGGATTCGGCTTCTCGATGCCGACCGCCGCAATCGTGATCGTCACAGTGATCAGAGATGAGAGACCGAGAGCGGCGACGAGCCCCGGCAGGCCGGGGCCATGGTTGCTCAGGACGACGTTGTCGTATCCGGCATCCTGCACGAGCTCCAGCGCATCGACGGCGCCGTCGATGACGTGCCACGGCTCGACTCGGTAGTACTCGTCGAGCACGCGGGCGGATGCCGCGGACGCGACCTCTGAGGGCACCTCCTGTGCCAGCAGGGCGCGCGCGAAGACCGGCGCGAGGCGTGCGGCCCAGGTCTCCGCTGACAGCGGGGGAGAGGCGATGACCTCAGGCTCGTGCCAGGGGAATCCGCTGCGCAGGTGCGGCCGGACGAGTTCCGGATCGACCGTGATCGTGGCATCCACCGACCTCAGCGCGTCGACGACAGCCGCGGACCACATACCGTCACGGACGGCAAGCGTGCCGTCGAAGTCCCAGAACACCACCCGCCGATCGCCCGTCGCCACGAGCCCAGCCTAGGCACTGCGCAGCCGGTGGAACGATCTACGGGTGGCGGCGGATGCACCCGCGTGGGTTCCGCCATTCGTCGCCTCATCCGCCACCCGCAGACGACAGGCGAGCGCGAGCGAGGCGTGCGCGGGTACCCGCGGGTGGCGGATCGATCTGCGCATGGCGGAGCAGATGACGGCGTCTTGTCCGCCAACTGCCGAATCGTCCGCCGCCTGCAGGAGGAGCAGCAGGAGAACGGAGGGCGGCTAGAAGTGTCGGCCTCCGGAGCGACCCGAGGAACGGCTGCCGCCGGAGGAGCGGCTCGAGGATCTGCTGCTGGAGAAGCTGCGTGAGGACCGCGACGAGCCGCCCCACGACGAGCGGGACGAGCCGCCCCAACCCGAAGACGAGCCGCCGCTGCCGCTGGAGCTGCCGAATGCGCCGAGGAGAGCGCCGAAGGCGCCGCCGCCGAGCACGAACATCACCACGATCCCGGCGTTCCCGTCGCCGAGGCCCATGCCGCTGACGAGTCCGACGACGCCGCCGCTGAGCGCGCCGACGACCGCTTTCCCTCCCGTGCCCTCGCCGGAGCCCTCATCATCGGCATAGCTCTGCCATGATGACTCCGCTGCGGCGCCGGCCGCGTCATACATGACGGCGCCGTGGTCCGCCGGATGCGTGGATGGAGCCGACCGCGCGAACCGGCGCCCCTCGGGCGCCGCATCACCGCCGACGAGGCCCTGCACCTGACCGGCGGCGGCGAGGGCGGATGCGGCCTGGCGCTCGGCATCCGCGGCAACCGTGGCCGAACCGGCCGCGGCGAGCAGCTGCTGCGCGGAGTGCAGACGAGCCAGTGTGAAAGCGCTGACCCCGCCCGGCCGAGCCTGCACCGAGGCTTCGGCTGCGCGCACGGCGGCGGTCGCCTGGCTGAGGACAGAGCCGTCGATCTCCGGAGTGGCACTCGTCGACGGCCGCGCGGCGAGGGCTTCCGCCTGGGCCTCGATCGCGCTCCGCAGCTCCCTCGCCTCGGCCAGCCGTCGTTCGGTCTCGTGCACCGCATCGGTGATGGCCTTCGGCTTACGGGCATCCACCGCCTTCTGCAGCGCCTCGAGCTGCGCATCAGCCGCGCGCAGCCGCTCGCCGATCTGATCGGCGTTGTCGATGACTCCGATCAGATCGGCCGGAGCGAAGGCGGCAGCGAGTGAGGCGAGACGATCGGCGGCGTCGCTCTGCAGCGAGGCTGCGTCGGCGCGTGCCGCGTTCAGCCGAGCCAGAGTGTCCGGTGCGCTTTCGGCCAGCGCCCGCAGCGAGGCGAGCTCCTGCGTGCGGCCGTCGAGGCTCTCGTCGACCTCTCGGCAGAGCCGCAGGATCGTGTCCGTCCACTCCCTGGTCTCCGCGGTGGTGTCCTCCTCGGTGTCCTGCAGCTTCTCCAGAAGCTGGAAGCCCTCCTGCAGCCGGGCACGGCAGGTGCTGAGGAGGGCGGTGAACGACGCTGTGGTCTCCTCGCCGAACTCGGCCGTCACGAAGCCGAGCTCCTGCTCGCTGGTGCGCACCGCCTCATCGGTCTGCACCAGGCGGCGTGCTGCCGTCTTCTTCTGCCCCTCCAAGGTCTGCAGCTCGGCCGCCAGCGCCCTGCGACGACGCACGAAGAGGACCAGTCGAGTGAAGCCGAAGATGAGCAGCGCGAGCGCGGCCAGACCGAGCACCCACACCCACCAGGGCAGCGGCACCTTCGAGAACTCATCGGCCACGAATTCGATGCCCCCTGCCCAATCGTCGTCGGCCAAGTACTTCGAACCGAGATCGTCCTCGATCCCCAGGACGCGGCTCTCGGAGAGCGGACCGGCGTCCACGTCGCCGCCGCCGTACTCGGCCGAGATCGCGAGACTGCGACCATCGGTGGCGATCGCCAGCAGATACTGATCCGGCGCGAGGTTGTTGCGCAGCGCGGTCGCATCCGCCCACGCGAGCGCGTTCTCCGGGTCTTCGAAATCGGGGACGAGGACGACGTAGAGCTCGGGGAGCCCGTCAGCGGACGCCAGTTCGCCGAGGCGCCCTTCGAGCGCCGTCTCCTGGGCATCTGTCAGCACATCGGAGTAGTCGTGGACGTACCCCGGCTCGAGATCGGGCGGCGTCTGCGCACTCGCCGCGAGCGCCGGTCCGGCGAGCAGCCCACCCAGCAGCGCCACCGCGCCGAGCGCCACAGCGCGTCGTATCGGGTTCGTCATCAAGCCCCTCCAGCCGAAACGCGGTCCGCGCCCATCATGGCATGCGAGCAGGTTCCCGAATTCCGCGCCCTAGACGCTGACGCGCGCACCTCGCGTCCGGCAGGATGGTGACATGAGCAGAGGACGCACGAAGCTGTCGGTGATCGGTGCGGGCGGAGTCGGGGTGAGCGTCGCGTACGCCGCGCTGATCCGGGGGAGCGCGGCCGAGGTCGCGCTCTACGACATCGCCACCGAGAAGGTGGATGCCGAGGTGCTCGATCTCGCGCACGGCACCCAGTTCACCTCCTCATCGGTGAGCGGCGGCTCCGACCTGTCCGTCGTGGAGGGCAGCGACGTCGTCATCGTGACGGCCGGCGCGAAGCAGCAGCCGGGGCAGACCCGCATGGAGCTGGCCGGCACGAACGTGCGCATCCTCGAGAGCCTGATGCCCGGACTGCTGGAGCATGCCCCCGATGCCGTGTTCATCATCGTGACCAATCCCGCCGATGTGATGACCGTCGTCGCGCAGCGCATCACCGGACTGCCCGCGAACCGCGTCTTCGGTTCGGGCACCGTGCTGGACACCTCGCGGCTGCGCTGGCGCCTCGCGCAGCGCGCGGGGGTGAGCACCGCCAGTGTGCACGCCGACATCGTGGGCGAGCACGGCGACAGCCAGTTCCCGGTCTGGTCGAACGCGACGATCGGCCCGGTGCCGATCCTGGACTGGCCCGGCGAGCAGCGGTTCACGCCGGAGGAGCTCGACCGGATCGCCGTCGAGGTGCGGGATGCGGCGTACACGGTCATCCGGGGCAAGGGCGCCACCAACCTGGCGATCGGCGTCAGCGCCGCCCGCATCGCCGAGGCCGTGGTGCGTGACGAGCACGCCGTGCTGCCGGTCTCGACCGTGCTGAGCGGCGAGCACGGCATCGACGGTGTCGCGCTGTCGCTGCCCTCCGTTGTCAGCGCGTCCGGTGCGCTCCCCGTCGCAGGGATGCCGATGACGGAGGCCGAGGAAGCCAAGCTTCAGGCATCCGCCGCCGCCATCCGTGCGTCCCTGGACGCTCTCGACTGAACTGCCGCCCTTCGTCTCGCTGCGCTCGCTCAGGAGCCGGAGGAAATGCGCTCGCTCAGGAGCCGGGGGAAATGCGCTCGCTCAGGAGTCGGGGGACAGGTGCTTGAGCGCCTCCCGCCGCGACAACGGCGAGAGATCAGGATGCTGCGCGACGAAAGCCCGCACCCAGTCCGGGTCGTGCCTCCCCAGATCGCGCAGCGCCCATCCGATGGCCTTGCGGATGAAGAACTCCTGATCGGCGATGTTCGGCTCGATCGCGTCCGTCAGCAGTGCGCGATCGACGCGGTCCCGCCGCCCCAGCTGCGAGATGATCGCGACGCGGCGCATCCAGAAGTCCTCGTCCCCCGACCACACCCGCAGCTCGACGCCCATCTCGTCGGGGTGCGCGTCGAGCAGATCGGCGAGCCGGTGCGCGACCTCGTCGACGTGGTCCCACCAGGCGCCTGTGCGCACCATCTCCTCGTGCACGTCCAGCATGTCGAGCCGGCCGCGCAGCGGCGGCATCGCCATCAGTGCCTGCGCCGCGTACCGCTCCTCGCGGTGCACCGCCTCCCGCCACAGCTCGAGAGCGGCGTCGCGCAGCGTCGAGGCATCCTTCTCGTGCCTCGCGACCCCGCGCACAAGGCGCCGCACCTCGGGAACCCGCACTCCCAGGAACGGCATCGCGGACTTCATGTACGCCTGTTGGCCCGGCGCGAGCGCTGGATCAGCGGCCTCCTCCAGCGCGTCGCGCGCCTCGACGACAATGCCCATCCAGAAATCCTAGAAAAAGTTCTGCTCCGATGTCGATCGGCGCTCTTCTCGTTCGACGTCCTGAATGAGAGGGTCGAGAGACGGCCCCGAGATCGAGGAGATCATCATGAAGTACATGCTCATCATGCGCGCGGACGACTCCGGCGTCGAGGCATACCAGAACACCCCCTTCGAAGAGGTCATCGAGGCGATGGGGAAGTACAACGAGTCCATGCTCAAGGCCGGTGTGATGATCGGCGGCGAGGGGCTCACCGACGCCGAGGAGGGGTTCGTCGTGGACTTCTCCGCAGAGGCTCCGCTGATCACCGACGGCCCCTACGGCGAGACCAAGGAGCTGTTCAACGGCTTCTGGATCATCGAGGTGTCCACCCGCGAGGAGGCCGCGGAGTGGGCCAAGCGCGCACCGCTCGGCCCTGGTTCGTACCTCGAGGTGCGTCGCGTGACCGAGCTGTCGGACTTCCCCGAGGACAACGAGTGGATCCAGAAGGAGGCCGGCTGGCGCGAGGAGAACGAGCGCCGTGTCCAGAGCTGAGGATGCCGCGACGGCGCGCTCCCGCGAATCCGCGGAGCGCGCCGTCGCCGCCGTCTGGCGCATCGAGTCGGCGAAGATCGTCGCCACTCTGACCCGGATGACAGGCGACTTCGCGCTCGCCGAGGACCTCGCGCAGGACGCCCTGGCCGAGGCTCTCGAGCAGTGGCCGGATGCCGGCATCCCGAGCAATCCCGCCGCCTGGCTGACCGCGGTGGCCAAGCGCCGCGCGATCGACGGCTGGCGGCGGCGGGAGCGCTACGACGATCGCATGGCGGTGATCGCGCACGACCTGGAGCAGGAGCAGCAGGCTCAGATCGACCAGGGCGAGCCGTGGGACCCGGACGCCATCGATGACGACGTGCTGCGGCTGGTGTTCGTCGCCTGCCACCCCGTGCTCTCGCGCGAGGCGCGTGTCGCCCTGACGCTGCGGGTGGTCGGCGGTCTGTCCAGCGAGGAGATCGCCCGGGCCTTCCTGGTGCCGGTGGCGACCGTGCAGCAGCGCATCGTGCGGGCGAAGAAGACCCTCGGTGCGGCGAACGTGCCCTTCGAGGTTCCTCCGCGGGAGGAGTTCGCCGAGCGGCTGAGCGCTGTCCTCGGCGTGCTCTACCTGATCTTCAACGAGGGGCACTCGGCCAGCGCGGGCGACGACTGGATGCGTCCCGATCTGGCCCGGGAAGCTCTGCGACTGGGCAGGGTTCTGGCCTCTCTCACGCCCCGCGAGCCCGAGGCTCACGGGCTCGTCGCGTTGATGGAGCTCACCGCTGCGCGCTTCCCCGCACGGGTCGATGCGAACGGCGACCCGGTCCTGCTCGCAGACCAGGATCGCCGGCGCTGGGATCGCGGCGCGATCTCGCGCGGTCGCGCGGCCCTGGCGCGCACCGACGCTCTCGGCCGAGGCCGGGGGCCGTACGCCCTGCAGGCCGCGATCGCGGAGTGTCATGCCGTGGCGGCATCCATCGACGAGACCGACTGGGAGCGCATCGTGCTGCTCTACGAAGCGCTGGGACGCATCGCGCCCTCGCCGGTCGTGGAACTGAACAGGGCCGCGGCGGTGGCCATGGCGACCGGACCCGCCAACGCTCTGAAGATCCTCGACCGCCTCACCGAAGAAGGTGTTCTGCGCGGCTACCACCTGCTGCCCGCGACCCGCGCCGAGCTGCTGCTGCGCCTGGGCCGCGCCGAAGAGGCGCGCAGCGAGTTCGCCGTCGCCGCACGTCTGGCAGGCAACGACCGTGAGCGTGCGCTGCTGGAGGCCAAGGCGCGCGGCTGAAAAGGCGCGACGGCCGCCTCCGACAGAAGGCGGCCGTCGTCCTGCGGGCGGTCAGCTGCCGCGATACGTGGAGTACGCGAACGGACTGAGCAGCAGTGGCACGTGGTAGTGCTGCGTGTTGTCGGTGATGTAGAAGTCGATCGTCACCTCGGGGAAGAAGGTCTCCTTCTTCTGCGCGGTGAAGTAGGCCTCGGTCTCGAACGTGATCCGGTAGGCGCCCTCGGGCAGCGTCTTACCGCCGAGGTTCTCGATGCGGCCGTCCTTGTCGGTGATGCCCTCGGCGATCGTCTTCCAGGTGTCGCTCCTGCCGTTGCGCGCCTCGAGCGACACGTCGACGCCGGATGCCGGCTTGCCGATGCCGGTGTCGAGGATATGCGTGCTCAGCTGGCCGCGCTCGGTCGTGCCGGCGACGGTCTGCACCTTCAGTGGAGCCTTCTCCACGGGAGCGGCCGCGGGCACCGGCCCCGTCGCGCAGGCGGACAGGGCGAGGGCCACCGGCACAGCGAGCAGTGCGGCGACGAGAGGTGTGCGTCGGATCTTCACGTAGGCATCTCCTTTGATCTGTATGAACCACATCCGTTTCGCATGATGGAATCATGTGTCCGCATTGCGGATCGGATGTGACTCAGGAGCTTAGCGACTTGGTATACCAAAACAAGGGTTCAGTAACACGACGCAACATGTGCTCTCGGCATACGAAAAGGGCCGCTCTCCGAGGAGAGCGGCCCTTTCGAGATCAGATCAGTTGTTGCCGCGCAGGATCGCGATCATGCGCAGGATCTCGACGTACAGCCACACGACGGTGACCATGATGCCGAAGCCGCCGAGCCAGCCGTACTTGCGCGGTGCGCCGTTGCGCACGCCCTGCTGGATCTGGTCGAAGTCCATCACCAGCGAGTAGGCCGCCATGAAGACGACGAGGACGCCGATGATCAGGCCGAGCGGGATGCCGGCGATCTTCTGGCTGTACAGGCCGAACGGGCCGGCTGCCATCGAGACGTTGGTCCACATCAGGATCAGGTTGACCACCGAGAAGACCAGGTAGCCGAGCATCGCGATCATGACGATCTTGGTCATCTTCGCCGATGCCCGGATCTTGCCGCTCGCGAACAGAGCGAGGGTCACGCCGACCACCGAGAAGGTGGCGAGGGATGCCTGGATGACGATGCCCGGCCACAGCGTCTCGAAGAACGCCGAGATCGCACCGACGAAGAGGCCCTCGAAGGCGGCGTAGCCGAAGATCAGGCCCGGGCGCACCTTCTTGCGCGAGGTGAAGGTCACGACCATCGCGAGGACGAAGCCGCCGAGAGCGCCGACCATCCACGGGATCAGCGTGACGTCACCGGTGATCGGGTTCATGCTGGACATCGTCCAGACCCAGCCGACCACAGCGGTCGCGAGCAGGATGGCGAACAGGCCGACCGTCTTCCAGACCGTGTCCTCGACGGACATCCGGTCGGTCTCGATGGCACCGGCCGACGGTGCGGCGTACATGCCTTCGAGGTTCGCGTTGACCGCGGCGGCCTGGGCGGCGGTGGGCACAGGAGCGGGCGGCGGAGCATAGGTGCCCGCCTGCGGCGCGGCCTGCTGCGGCGCGCCAGGATACGTGGCGGCCTTGCGCGGGTCCTGCTGCTGGAACGCCGGGTTGTTGAACGCGAAGTTGCTCATGCTGTGGATCACTCCAAAGGGGATCGGTCCCGGGGGATCGGTCGATGTCAGACAAGTCTACGGAGAATCCCTATGAACGGGGTGCTTTACGCTGAAAGCGTGGCCAGGAGATCTCCGCTCGTCATCGGGCACCGCGGTGCGCCCGGCTACCGCCCCGAGCACAGCCGGTCCTCATATGAACTGGCGCTCGCGATGGGCGTCGACGCCGTCGAGCCCGATGTCGTCGCCACGCGCGACGGCGTGCTGGTGGTCCGGCACGAGAACGACATCTCCGGCACGACGGATGTCGCGGATCACCCGGAGTTCGCGGACCGCCGCACCACGAAGAAGGTGGACGGCGAGGCGCACACCGGCTGGTTCACCGAGGACTTCACCTGGGCCGAGCTGAGCACGCTGCGCACCCGTGAGCGGCTGCCGAGGCTGCGGCCGTCGAGCGCGGGCTTCGACGACACCCAGCCGATGCTTCGGCTGACCGACCTGCTCGACCTGGTGCGGACCGGTTCGGCCGAGCACGGCCGTGAGATCGGCGTGGTGCTGGAGGTCAAGCACGCCACGTACTTCGAGAGCATCGGGCTCGACCTGGTGCCGCTGATCGCACGCGACCTGCGCGCGGCAGGGTGGGCCGATGGCGAACTGCCGCTGATCGTGGAGTCCTTCGAGCAGACCGTGCTGCACCGGCTGCGCGCACAGGGCATCGCCGCGTCGTTCATCTACCTGATCGAGGCGAGCGGAAAGCCGTTCGACCAGGTCGCCGCGCTGGGCCGCGCAGCTCCCACCTATCGCTCCGAGGTCGAGCCCGCCGGCCTCGACCGCCTGGTCGGCGCCGTCGACGGCATCAGCGTGAACAAGCGGATGCTGCTGGGCCGGGACGCCGTCCTGGTCGATCACGCGCATGCCAGGGGCCTGCGCGTCTTCACCTGGACCTGCCGCCCGGAGAACCAGTTCCTGGATGTCGCCTACCGCGGGTCCGGGGGCAAAGCGGCCTTCGGCGAGTACGAGGCCGAGTGGGATGCGATCGCGCGCACCGGCGTGGACGGCGTCTTCGTGGATCATCCCGACCTCGGGGTGGCGTTCTTCCGCTGACCGCGCGGAGACCCTCGGCGTTCCACTATGGTTCGGCCATGAGTGGAATCGTCGCGGAGCACGTCCGCCGGTCGTTCGGTCAGGTCCATGCGGTGGCGGATGCCTCGTTCCAGGCACTCCCGGGAAGGGTGACCGGCCTGGTCGGGCCGAACGGTGCGGGCAAGACGACACTGCTGCTGATGCTGGCATCGCTGCTGGCGCCCGATGACGGCAGCATCCGCATCGGCGACGTCGACCCGGTGACCGATCCGGGCTCGGCGCGACGGCTGCTGGGCTGGATGCCCGACGCGCTCGGCGCCTGGCCGTCGCTGACGGCGCGGGAGAGCATCGTGACGACGGCGCGGCTGCATGACATGTCGCCCGCCGATGCCGCGGCGCGGGCGGACGAGCTGCTCGGGGTCGTCGGGCTCGCCGACCATGCGAAGTCGCCGGCGCGCGTGCTCTCCCGCGGGCAGAAGCAGAAACTGGGCCTGGCCCGCGCGCTCGTGCACGACCCGCAGGTGCTGCTGCTCGACGAACCGGCATCCGGACTCGATCCCGAGGCCCGTGTGCAGCTGCGCATCATGCTGCGCGGTCTCGCCGCCCGGGGCAAGACGGTGCTGATCTCCAGTCACGTGCTCTCCGAGCTCGAGGAGGTCATCGACGATGCGGTCTTCATGGTCGCGGGATCGGTGGTCGACCCCGGTGTCACACGCTCGCAGCGCGCGTACCGCGTGCGCCTCGCGACGACGGATGCCACGTCGTCCGTCGCGGTGGCGCTGGGACTGCCCGCAGACCAGGTCGGCGACGACCGGGGTGACGCGCTGGTCTCGTTCGCAGACGACGAGGGCGTCGTCGAGGGTCTGCGACGGCTGGTGGGCGCGGGCCTGCCGGTGCTGGAGTTCGCCCCCGCGCAGAGCGCCCTCGAGGCGTCGTTCCTCGCCCTGCGGCATCCCGATCCCGGCGTCGCGCCGCCGCCTCCCGCCGGCACTCCCGGCACCGTGCAGGAAGGAGCGGGTTCATGAGCTTCGCGCGCATCCGCACCATCGCCCGCCTCGAGCTGACGCAGCGCCTGCGCAGCGTGGGCTGGTACGTGCTGGTCGGCGTCTTCGTGCTGCTGCTGATCGGCATCACGGCGCTGTCGTTCCTGGTCTTCTCGTTCCAGAGCGAGCCCAACGCGGGCGTCTACTCGATCGTCGTCAACTTCGTGCTGCTGCTGGTCGTGCTGGTGTCGCCGACCCTGTCCGGCAACGCGATCAACGGCGACCGCGAGGCTGCGACGCTCGCACCGATCCAGGTCACGGCCGCCACCACGGGCGACATCATGCTCGGCAAGCTGCTGGCCGCCGTCGCGACCGGTGCGGTGTTCCTCGTGATCGCCGTGCCGTTCCTGCTGATCAGCATGCTCGGCGGTGGTGTGTCCGTGGGCGTGCTGCTGTCCTCGCTGCTGGTGCTGCTGGCCGAGATCATCGTCGTCGCGGCCCTGGGGGTGGGACTCAGCGGCCTGATCGCCCGCCCATTGTTCTCGATCGCCGCAACCTATCTGGCGGTGTCGGCGCTGGTGCTCGGCACCGTCATCGTCTTCGGTCTGGGCGGTGCGGCGATCCGCACCGAGTTCAGCCAGCAGGAACGACCGTGGGACGACAGCACGGGAGAGCCGATCTGCGACAGCTGGACCGAGACGGCCGTCGAGCAGCCCCGCTTCGACCTGGTCTGGGGAGCCCTCGCGGCCAACCCCTTCGTGGTGCTCGCGGACGCGACCCCGACGACTTTCAGGGACGGCTACCCGACCGACCTGTTCGGGCAGCTGAAGGTCGGCGTGCGCCTGGCCCAGCGGACGCCCGAGCCCATGCGATGGGATCCCTGCGACAACGGCTGGGAGAACGGGCCGACCCCCGAGGAGCTCATCGCGGGCACGGTGCCCAGTTGGTTCGTCGGCCTCGGCGTGCAGGTGGTGTTGGCGGGCGGCCTGTTCGCCGGTGCCTGGGCGCGCACGCGCACACCGGCGCGTCGTCTGCCGCCCGGCACGCGCATCGCCTGAGCCGAGCGGGGGCCCGGCTGAGCCGGTGTCGGGGCCCGCGCCTAGACTCGAAGGGACATGACCGAAGCACCTCTCATCGTTCCCGCATCCGCCGGCCCCCAGGCCTCCGACGACCTGCTCGCAGGGCTCAACCCGCAGCAGCTCGACGCGGTGACGCATCGCGGTCCTGCGCTGCTGATCGTCGCGGGTGCAGGGTCGGGCAAGACCAGCGTGCTCACCCGGCGCATCGCCCTGCTGCTGCGCAACCGCGAGGCATGGCCCAGCCAGATCCTGGCGATCACGTTCACCAACAAGGCCGCGGGTGAGATGCGCGAGCGCGTCGGCGCGCTGGTCGGCGATGCCGCGCGCGGCATGTGGATCTCCACCTTCCACTCGGCCTGCGTGCGCATCCTGCGCCGAGAGGCGGGACAGTTCGGCTTCACGCAGAACTTCACCATCTACGACTCCGGCGACTCCCGCGCGCTCATCAAGCGCCTGGTCAAGGAGCACGAGGCCGACGCGTACGGCCTCACCCCGGCATCCGTGCAGGGCCGCATCTCGAAGCTCAAGAACGAGCTGCAGGACGCCGAGTCCTACGCCCGCGACGCGAACATGAACGACCCGGCCGAGCGCCTGTTCGCCGAGATCTTCGCCGACTACCAGCGCCGCCTGCAGAAGGCGAACGCCTTCGACTTCGACGACCTGATCGGGCAGACGGTATACCTGTTCCGTGCCTTCCCGCACGTCGCCGACACCTACCGGCGCCGGTTCCGGCACATCCTGGTGGACGAGTACCAGGACACCAACCACGCCCAGTACGCGCTCATCCACGAGCTCACCCGGCCCGTGCAGGGCGATGCTCCCGATCCTTATGCCTCGAACGGCATGATGATCTTCGAGCCGAGCCCTTCGTCAGGCTCAGGAACCGGTGAAGAGGCCGGCGCATCGCTCACCGTCGTCGGTGACTCCGACCAGTCGATCTACGCCTTCCGCGGCGCCGACATCCGCAACATCAGCGAGTTCGAGCGCGATTTCCCGGGCGCCAAGGTCGTGCTGCTCGAGCAGAACTACCGCTCGACGCAGAACATCCTCTCGGCCGCCAACGCGGTGATCGGCAACAACTTCGACCGCAAGGACAAGAAGCTCTGGAGCGACAAGGGCGACGGCGAGAAGATCGTCGGCTTCACCGGCTACTCGCAGCACGACGAGGCGCAGTTCGTGGCCGACGAGGTCGAGGCGCTGCGCCGGGCCGGCATGCCGTACTCCGAGATGGCGGTGTTCTACCGCACCAACTCGCAGTCCCGCGCGCTGGAGGAGATCTTCATCCGCGCCGCGGTGCCGTACAAGATCATGGGCGGCACGAAGTTCTACGAGCGCGCCGAGATCAAGGACGCCCTGGCCTACCTGGTCTCGGTAGCCAACCCTGCCGACGAGCAGTCGCTGCGGCGCATCCTGAACAAGCCGCGGCGCGGCATCGGAGATGTGACCGAGACATCGATCGCGCGCTTCGCGGAGGAGCAGGGCATCACATTCCGCGAGGCGCTCTCGCACCCGACCCAGCTCGGCGTCGGCCCGAAGCTGCAGGCCGCGATCGGGCAGCTCGACCAGGTGCTCACCGAGGCGACGTCGATCATGATGCCGGCATCCGGCGAGGTGCCCTCGGCGACCTCGGTGGCCGAGGGGCTGTCGCTGCTGCTCGAGAAGAGCGGCTACTTCGAGTCGCTGCGGCGCAGCCGCGATCCGCAGGACGAGGCTCGGCTCGAGAACCTCGACGAGTTCGTCGCGGTCACCCGCGACTTCGCGCGCAACAACCCTGACGGCACTCTGGTGGACTTCCTCACCGAGGTCGCGCTGGTGTCGGATGCCGATGACCTCGATGACGAGTCGGGCACGGTGTCGCTGATGACGATGCACACCGCGAAGGGGCTGGAGTACGACGCGGTCTTCGTCACCGGCGTCGAGGAGGACCTCATCCCGCACCGCATCTCGGCCGGCGAGCCGGGCGGCCCGCAGGAGGAGCGCCGGCTGTTCTATGTCGGCATCACGCGCGCACGCAAGCGTCTGCACCTGTCGCTGGCGATGACCCGCGCGCAGTTCGGTGAGGTGTCGGTCGCCATGCCGAGCCGGTTCCTGCAGGAGATCCCCGCAGAGCTGATCGACTGGCGGCAGTCGCCGGGAGACGTGAACTCCCGTGGCGGCACCCAGTCTCGCGCTCTGAACGCCCGGCGCCAGGGCGGCTTCGGCGGTGGCGGCGGACGCGACCGGTTCGCCGCGCAGCCGCTCGAGAAGCGCCTCACGCCGTTGTCCACAGCGATGGACAAGTTCCCGAACAAGGTCACCGCGAAGGTGCGCGACAACGGTGATCTCGAGCTGGAGGCGGGGGACCGCATCCGGCACGACGACTTCGGCGAGGGGCGCATCGAGGCCGTCACGGGCGAGGGTGCGAAGCGCATCGCGCACGTGCGCTTCGACACCGCAGGTCAGAAGAAGCTGCTGATCAAGATCGCCCCGATCGTCAAGCTCTGACGCTCCTCAGTCGCCCCGCGAGCCGAGGAACGAGCGAGCGGCGTACTGAGCGAGCGAAGCGAGTCGAGGTGACGAAACGCTCTCTCAGATCACCTCGGCGCGTCTCGTCTCTGCATTTCGCTCGCTGCGCTCGATCGACGACCATCGCTCGCTCAACGACCGGTCGTCGGGCGGTTAGGCTTCTGCATATGGCCCTGTTCTCCCGCCGCAAGAAGACCGCAGATCCCTCCACCGTCGAAGAGGATGCCGCGGTTCCGGGCGCTCCCGTCGAGGATGTCGCAGCCCCGGAGCAGGTGGAGGAGGTCGTACCCGACGTCGCCATCTCGGTGCAGGCGTTCCGCGGGGTCGGCGCGGATGCCGGCCCGGAGGTCTCCGCACCGGTGGACGAGGACTCGTCCACCGGCCTCGATGACGACGCTCCCGAGGAGCCCGTGGTCGCGCCGCGGCGAGAGCCCACCATCAACGTCATCGAGACCGAGAAGCCCCGCCTTCCGCTCGCCTCTGCGCTGCCGCCGGAGGACACCCACACCATCGAGGGTCTCAAGGACAACGTGCTGCTGCGCGAGGCGCTCGCCGAGATCGCCGAGGGTGCGAGCAACGAGGAGCTGCTCGGCGTGATGCGCCAGTCGATGCAGGGGCACCTGTACCTGCGGGTCTACGGTGATGCCGGCCAGCAGATCAATGACGGCGAGGCGCTGTCGGTCGCCGTGATCCGCGAGGACGAGAAGTCCTTCCTGCTCGCCTTCGCCTCGGGAGCGGCGCTCCGCGCGGCCGTCGATGCCGAGGAAGACCCCGCGGCGACCTCCGCGATGGCGCAGCCGGTGGGTCTCATCTACCAGCAGGTCATCGACGGCGGCTTCACCGGCATCATCATCGACAACGCCTCGGCCCCGCACCGCGTGGTCTTCCCCACCGAGCTGCTGCAGCAGGCGCTGGACCAGGGCGATCCTGCCATGGTGATCAAGAGCCTGGTCTCGTCGCCCCGCGAGCCCGACACCGCCGCACGGGTCGGTGAGGCGCTCGCCAAGAAGAAGGTCTGGGTCGCTGTCAGCGACGGCCTGAACGGTGCACCGGTCGGCATCGCCGAGGCGCACACTGCCGACGGCAAGCGATTCCTGCAGGTGTTCTCGCACCCGCTCGAGGTCGTCGCACTGGGCCGTGACGACCGGCCGATGCCCTTCGAGCCCGAGCAGCTCGCGAAGGTGCTCAGCAGCCACAGCGAGCTCGCGGGCGTGATCGTCGACTCCGCGGGTCCGTCCCTCGCGGTCGAGCGCGACGTGCTCGGACCGGTGCTCGTGCTCGCCGTGGACCTCGGCGACTGACCTCGAGGCGGCATCACCCGTGTTCTCGTGATCTAATGTAGGTAAGGCTTACCTACATTCGGACGGGTGGACACATGCTCATCGACGACACCGTGATCGACGCGGTCACCGCGCACATGAACGGCGACCACGCCGCCGACAACCTGCTCATCGCACGCGCGTTCGGAGCGCCTGAGGCGTCCGGGGCCGTGATGGTCGGCCTGGACGATTCGCGCGGCCGGTGGCAGGTGGACGAGCCGCACGGACTGCGGGAGATCGCGGTCGCCTGGCCGATCGAGATCACCGAGCGCCGGGACATCAGGCGCGCGGCCGTCGAGCTGTACCGCGCCGCCTGCGCGCGGCTCGGCGTCGAGCCGCGCGCTGAGGAGCAGCGCCCCGCGCATCACGACCACATCCACGGGGCGCGCGCCGCAGCGACAGAGGAGACCCCAGGGTTCGCCCGCGAACTGCGCGAGGCCACCTGGGGTGACCACGGCGACAGCGAAGGCGCCGAGTTCATGACCGGTATCATGCGCGGTCGCGGAACCCGCGCGGACTACACCCAGTTGGTCGTGCAGCACTGGTACATGTACGAGGCGCTGGAACGTGCATCCGCTCTTCTCTCGGCCGACCCGCTGCTGGCCGGTGTGCACCCGCCCGCGCTGCTCCGTCGTGACGCACTGATCAGCGATCTTGAGACGCTGATCGGGCCGGAATGGCGTGACGCGATCGAAGCCGTCCCCGCCACGGTCGCGTATGCGCAGCGCATCGACGAGCTGGCCGAGCAGGGCTCGGTCGCAGGCATCCTCGCGCACCACTACACGCGCTATCTCGGCGATCTGTCCGGCGGTCAGGTGATCGCCCGGCGGGTCTCGCGACAGTTCGGCGGCGGTGTGTCGTTCTACGACTTCTCAGCGATCGATGACGTGGACGAGTTCAAGGCGGCCTACCGGCGCACCCTCGACGCGTTCGGGAAGACGCTGGACGCGTCCGAACGCGCACGCATGCTCGACGAGGTCCGTTCCGCCTATCGGTTCAACACCGAGGTGTTCGCAGACCTCGGACGAGCCCGCGCCCTCGCCTGACGGTTCCGTGCGGCTGCGCGCCGTCGTAGTCTCGGAGCATGGCCTCTGAGCGTGTGACGCTGACCGTGACCGACACCGACTCCGGTGAGGACGTCGAGCGCGAGATCGGGCTGTCCAGCCCGAACAAGGTCGTCTGGCCGGTGCCGGACGGCGAGGGCATCACGAAGGCCGAGTACGCGGACTACGTGCAGACCGTGTCGGTGCCGTTCCTGAACTCCACCGGCCACCGTCCGGTGTCTCTGGAGCGGTTCCGCGACGGCGTCGAGGGTGAGAGCTTCTTCTCGAAGAACCCGCCGAAGGGCACGCCCGACTTCGTCGACTCCGTGATGTGCACGTATAACAGCGGCCGAAAGCATCCGCAGATCGTGCTGAACCGTACCAGTGCCATCGTCTGGGCCGTGCAGATGAACACGATCGTTTTCCACCCGTGGGCGTCGCTCGCGGCCGACACCGACAACCCCGTCGAGCTGCGCATCGACCTCGATCCGCAGCCCGGAACGGGAATGGCCGAGGCGATTCTCGCGGCGCGCGAGCTGCGCGAGGTGCTGCGCGAGGCGGGTCTCGAGCCCTTCATCAAGACCAGCGGCAACCGCGGTCTGCACGTGTTCTGCCCGATCGTCCCGGAGTGGGAGTTCCTCACGGTGCGGCATGCGGTGATCGCGGCCGGTCGCGAGCTCGAGCGGCGGATGCCGCAGGCGGTGACCACGAACTGGTGGAAGGAGGAGCGCGGGGAGCGCATCTTCGTCGACTTCAACCAGGCCAACCGTGACCGCACCATGGCCGGCGCGTACAGCGCACGAGCGCTCGTCGGGGCGCCGGTGTCGACTCCGCTGCACTGGGACGAGCTCGACGACCTCGATCCGAAGCGCTTCACCGTGCGCAGCATCCCGGCCAGGCTCGCCGAGGTCGGCGACCCGTGGGCCGGCATGCAGGACGCACCCGCCCGCATCGACACGCTCCTGCAGTGGTGGGATCGCGATGTGGAGAACGGTCTCGGCGAACTGCCGTTCCCGCCGGAATTCCCGAAGATGCCCGGGGAGCCGCCGCGCGTGCAGCCGAGCAAGAAGGTCGCCGCGAACTGGGAGAACGATGCCTGAGCGGACCGGGACGATCGACCGTCTCGTCGCGCGCCTGCTGGCGACGCCCTGGCTCGTGCGCGCACCGATCTGGCTGTACCGGTCGGGCTTCGGCTGGATCTTCGGCGACCGTCTCGTGATGATCGAGCACCTCGGGCGGAAGTCGCACGAGCGCCGGTTCGTCGTCGTCGAGGTCGCCGAGCGCGAGCACAACGTGATCCGGGTGGCATCCGGCTTCGGCAGGAAGGCGCAGTGGTACCGCAATCTGCAGGCCAACGGCGTCGCCTACCTCAGCACCGGGCATGCGCGCAGGGCGCGCGCGGCGGTGCGGATGCTCGGCCCCGAAGAGTCCGCGGAACGGCTGAAGGTGTATGCCGCCGAGCATCCAGAGGCATGGAAGCACCTCAGCGCGGCCATGGACTACGCGGCCGGGGGAGCGGCGGACATCCCGATCGTGGAGTTCACCCCGCCCAAGACCGCACCGTGAGCGAGGAGCGCAGCGACGAGACGAAGGGCGCTCAGGCGAGCACGTCCGCCAGGTCGTACCCTGCCACGGTGTCAAGCTGGTCGTAAGTGCAGGACGTGGCCTCCCGATCCGGTCGCCAGCGCGCGAACTGCACGGTGTGGCGGAACCGCGCACCCTCGAGCTGGTCGTACTTCACCTCGAGCACGCGCTCGGGACGCAGCCGCACGAAGGACACGTCTTTCGAGCCGCTGAACCGCGAGCGCTCGCCCTCGCCGGTGACGGCGGCGCCGTCGGCATCCCGCTCCACGAGCGGATCGAGGTCCTCGACGAGCTGCTGCCGCATCGCGTCGCTCCACGCCGCGACGCCGCCGACCTGACGCAGCGCACCGTCGTCGGAGTAGAGCCCGACGAGCAGCGAGCCGACGCCGGAGCCGCTCTTGTGCACGCGGTACCCGAGCGCGACGACATCCGCCGTGCGGGCGTGCTTGATCTTGATCAGGGTGCGCCTGCCCGGGGCATAGGGCTCGTCGAGGGGCTTGGCGACGACGCCGTCGAGCCCGGCACCCTCGAACTCCGCGAGCCAGCGCTGAGCAGTCGCGCGGTCGTCGGTGGTGCGGGTCAGGTGCAGCGGAGACGTGGCGCTGACCAGCATCCTCTCGAGGCGCGCTCGCCGCTCGCGGAACGGCAGCGCCTGCAGATCGTCGCCGCCCTCTGCGAGCAGGTCGAAGGCGATGAACATCGCCGGAGTCTCGACGGAGAGCTTCGCGACGCGGGAGGCGGCGGGGTGGATGCGCTGGCTGAGCGCCTCCCAGTCCAGCCGCTGCGAGCCCGCAGGGCCGGTGGCGACGACGATCTCGCCGTCGAGCAGGCAGGGGCCGGGCAGGATGCCGGGGAGCTGTTCGACCAGCTCGGGGAAGTACCGGGTCAGCGGCTTCGCCCCGCGGGAACCGATCTCGAGGGTCTCGCCGTCCCAGGCGATGAGCCCGCGGAAACCGTCCCACTTCGGCTCGAACAGCATCGGCGTCTTCGCCGGATCCGGCACGGCGGCGGCGGCCTTGGCGAGCATCGGCGCGGGGATCTCGTACATGGGTCCATTCAAGCGGTCAGCCGCCCACAGCGCGAGAGTCCCCTGGTCGACGATGTGTCAGGCGAACAGCTCGTCCAGGGTCGCCGGCGTCCCCGCATCCGTCAGCGCGGTGCGCGCTGCATGCCAGCCGGCCATGCCGTTCACGCCGGGGCCCGGCGGCGTCGCCGCCGACGCCAGGTACACCCCGCGCATCGGCGTGCGCCAGGGCGCGGCCGAGAGCACCGGTCGTCGGAAGGCCTGCGCGATCGTGAACGCGCCGCCGAAGATGTCGCCGCCGATCTCGGCCGGATTCAGAGCCTCACGTGCGGATGCCGGCACGGCGCGGCTGGCCAGTATGACATCGCGGAAGCCCGGGGCGAAGCGCTCGATCTGACGGGTGACGAGCTCTGTCGGGTCGAGGTCCGATCGGAGTGGCACGTGGATGTACGCCCAGAGTGCGGCTCCGCCGTCCGGCGCGCGCGAGTCGTCGAGCACGGAGGGCTGCACGGCGAGCACGTACGGCCGCTCCGACACCGATCCGCGCGCGACCGCGTTCTCGCTCGCGGCGATCTCGGAGCGGGTCCCGCCGACGTGCACGGTCGGAGAGAGCGCCACCTGTGCGTTCGTCCACGGCACCGGCCCGCTCAGCGCGAAGTCGACCTTCGCCGCCGCCGGGCCGTAGCGGTACGCGGTCAGACTCTGCGCGTAGTCCGCCGGGATGCCGGGATGCGTGAGCGCCAGCCGCGGTGAGCAGTTCAGCATCAGAAGGTCGCCGCGGGCCGGATCGCCCCAGTCGAGATCGGCGAGGTCGTGCACCTGTTCGCCGGTGCGGATGCGTCCGCCGTGCTCTTCGAGGTCGCGTTGCAGCGCCTCGGCGATGCGCTGCGCGCCGCCCCGAGGATACGACCAGCCATCCGGGCCGTGCGCCTGCGCGGCCAGCAGCAGGCCGGCCGCAGCCGACGACGGCGACGGCAGAGGCGTCGCCGCATGCGCGAGCACCCCGGCGAGCAGCGCGTTCGCCTCGTCGGTGCGGAACGCACGGGGTCCGAGGGCGCTGCCCTGCTCCAGCATCCGCAGGCCGAACCTGATGGCGGTGATCGGATGCCGGGGTACGCGCAGCATCGAGCCGCCGGTGAACTCGACCACCTCATCGAGTCGGCGCACCAGCGGGCGCAGCAGGGCATTCCACGCCCGCGCGTCCACCCCCAGATCGTCGGCGGTGCGCGCCAGATCGTGCCAGGCGATGCCGGCGCGGCCGTCGTCGAGCGGATGCGCGAACGAGATCTCGGGGCGGATCCAGTCCACCCGGTCGGCCAGCCCGAAGGCGCGGAAGAACGGCGAGGTCAGTGCCGCCGGATGCACGGCCGAGCACACGTCGTACCGGTACCCGGGCAGCGGGCCGTCGAGGGTGCGCACGCCGCCGCCGACGGTCTCGGCGGCCTCGAGCACCTCGACGGCGTATCCCGCGCGGGCCAGCGTCACGGCCGCGGAGAGTCCGTTGGGCCCGCTTCCGACCACCGTTGCGCGCGCCATGCCGTCAGCCTACTGATGTGGTGCCCGGCGCATGGCGAACCGTGGGATCCTTGAAGAGATGAACGAAATACAGGGGCCGACCCCCGCAGGCACCTCCCGTCCGTACCGCAGTCTCGCCGAAGCGCTCCGCGCCCACCGTGTCCCAGAGGAGAACCACGCGTTCATCGGCCGGATCGTCGACGCGATCGGCATCAGCAGCTTCATCGACCGCGGCCGTTACATCGAGGCGATCCGCCGCGGTCCCGGTGCCGCGCTGCACATCGGGCGCACATACACGAACGGCTTCACCGAGGATGAGCTCGTCATCGTGGGATTCGCGGCTCAGAATCTGAAGCCGAGCGAGGGCCGCCCGCCGTACTTCTACGTGTCGCATCCGAGCGAGTTCTCCTCCGCGGCACAGGCTCGTGCCAAGAAGGCAGCCAACCCGCGTCCCACGACTCCTGCTGCGCCGCGCGTCCCGAAGGTCACCCCCAAGGAGGACCGGGACTACGGAGTCTGCGATGTCTGCTTCATGGTCAAGACGCCCTCCGGCGGCTGCGGCTGCGACTAGGCGTCAGCTCAGTTCGGCCTGCACGCGCCGGCTGATCTCGGCGATCGGCATCGAGCGCGGGAAGACCGCGACCACCACGTCGTCGGGCGCCGCATCGGCGGCATCCTCGTGCACGCCGTACCGGCGTCGCACGTCGGCGAGTGCATTCTGCAGCACCGAGACCGGCACCTTCCTGCCGCGCAGCAGCTGGCGCAGCACGTGGTTGTGCACCGCGGTGACCAGGGCGGCGAACCCGACGGCATCCAGGGGGTCGATGCCCGGCAGCGACTGCCGCAGATAGTCGTCGAAGAGCCGCTCGTACCGGAACACCGTGATGATCTCGCGCTCGCGCAGCACGGGCACGTCGCGCACGATCTGGTACCGGCGGCGGGCGAGCTCCGGGTCGCGCGCGAAATACGAGAAGACGCGCTCGGATGCTTCGCACACGGCCTGCCAGGGGTCGTCGTGCGGCTCGTCGAGGAAGGAGCGCAGCTGGTCGATCAGCGCCTCGTGATCGGCGAAGACGACATCCTCCTTGCCGCCGAACTGACGGAAGAACGTCGAACGGGAGACACCGGCCGCCTTGGCGATCTGCTCGACCGAGGTCTGCTCGAAGCCCTGTTGTGCGAACAGCTCGAGTGCTGCCCCGACGACGCCGTTGGGGGGCTGGACGGATTCGTGCATGGGGAGAGCCTAACTCCCGCGGTCAGGCGGGCGTGTTCCGCGGTAGTACGCTTGTCAACCGGGTCGAATGATATCGACACCCGACAATCTTGTCGCGTCCCACCCGCCGCAACCAGCGAAGGACTGCACTGTGGATCTCTACGAGTACCAGGCACGAGACCTTTTCGAGAAGTACGAGGTGCCGGTTCTCGCCGGCATCGTCGCCGACACCCCTGAGGAGGTGAAGGCAGCGGCCGAGAAGCTCGGCGGCGGCGTCGTCGTCAAGGCACAGGTCAAGACCGGCGGCCGCGGCAAGGCAGGCGGCGTGAAGGTCGCGAAGAACCCTGAGGAGGCGTACGAGGCCGCCAAGGCGATCCTCGGTCTCGACATCAAGGGCCACGTCGTCCGTCGCGTGATGGTCGCCGCGGGTGCGCGCATCGCCGAGGAGTTCTACTTCTCGGTGCTGCTGGACCGCGCCAACCGCTCCTACCTCTCGCTGTGCAGCGTCGAGGGCGGCATGGAGATCGAGCAGCTCGCGGTCGAGAAGCCCGAGGCGCTCGCCCGGGTCGAGGTCAACGCGCTGACCGGCATCGACAAGGCCAAGGCCGTCGAGATCGCCCGCGCCGCGAACTTCCCCGAGGACCTCGTCGAGAAGGTGTCCGACGTCTTCGTCAAGCTCTACGACGTCTACAAGGGCGAGGGCGCGACCCTCGTCGAGGTGAACCCGCTGGTCCGCACCGAGGACGGCGACATCATCGCCCTCGACGGCAAGGTCACCCTCGACGACAACGCCTCCGAGGTTCGTCACCCCGAGCACGAGGAGCTCGCCGACAAGGCCAGCGAGGACCCGCTCGAGGCCAAGGCCAAGGCATCCGGCCTCAACTACGTCAAGCTCGACGGCGAGGTCGGCATCATCGGCAACGGCGCGGGTCTGGTCATGTCCACCCTCGACGTCGTCGCCTACGCCGGTGAGAACCACGGCAGCGTGAAGCCCGCCAACTTCCTCGACATCGGCGGCGGCGCGAACGCGCAGGTCATGGCCAACGGCCTCGACGTCATCCTCGGCGACGAGCAGGTCAAGAGCGTGTTCGTCAACGTCTTCGGCGGCATCACCTCCTGCGTGGCCGTGGCGGAGGGCATCGTGAAGGCGCTCGAGATCCTCGGCGATTCGGCCACCAAGCCGCTCGTCGTGCGTCTCGACGGCAACCAGGTCGAAGAGGGTCGTGCGATCCTCGCAGCAGCGAACCACCCGCTCGTCACGCTCGCCGCCACCATGGACGAGGGCGCCGACAAGGCCGCCGAGCTGGCCAACGCCTGAGACGAATAGGACTAGAGACATGTCGATCTACCTCAACAACGACTCCAAGGTCATCGTCCAGGGCATCACCGGCGGCGAGGGCACCAAGCACACCGCGCTGATGCTGAAGGCCGGCACCAACGTCGTCGGCGGCGTCAACGCCCGCAAGGCCGGCACCACCGTGTCGCACGTCGACAAGGACGGCAACTCCGTCGAGCTGCCCGTGTTCGGGTCGGTCGCCGAGGCCATCGAGAAGACCGGTGCGAACGTGTCCGTCGCGTTCGTGCCGCCGGCGTTCACCAAGGACGCCATGATCGAGGCCATCGACACCGAGATCCCGCTGCTCGTCGTCATCACCGAGGGTGTCCCCGTGGGCGACTCGGCCGAGGCCTGGGCCTACGCGATCGAGAAGGGCAACAAGACCCGGATCATCGGCCCGAACTGCCCCGGCATCATCACCCCCGGTGAGGCGCTCGCGGGCATCACGCCGGCGAACATCACCGGCAAGGGCCCGATCGGGCTGGTGTCGAAGTCGGGCACCCTGACCTACCAGATGATGTTCGAGCTGCGCGATCTGGGCTTCTCGACCGCCATCGGCATCGGCGGCGACCCGGTCATCGGCACCACGCACATCGACGCGCTCGCCGCGTTCGAGGCAGACCCCGAGACCAAGGCGATCGTCATGATCGGCGAGATCGGCGGCGACGCCGAGGAGCGCGCTGCCGAGTACATCAAGGCCAACGTCACCAAGCCGGTCGTCGGCTACGTGGCCGGCTTCACCGCTCCCGAGGGCAAGACCATGGGCCACGCCGGCGCCATCGTCTCGGGCTCGGCCGGTACCGCACAGGCGAAGAAGGAGGCCCTCGAGGCCGCCGGCGTCAAGGTCGGCAAGACGCCGTCCGAGACCGCTTCGCTGATGCGCGAAATCATCGCAGGTCTGTAAGCACTGCTTCCCGCGAAGGGCTCGGATGCCTGGCATCCGAGCCCTTCGTCGTCGTTGCGCATTTCTTGCGGATGGCGGACCGAGCTGCGTTCGGCGGGGGATTCGCGGCGGGATCCTCCGCCATCTGCAGATCGCTCCGCCACCTGCCGGGTCGGGGAGGGGCGGGATGCGGGGTCGGGAAGTCGGGTCTGCCGTCCTGCAGCTGGCGGATCGATATGCGTTCGTCGGTGTGTCGTCCCCCGTCCGCAGAACGGTCCGCCACCTGGTGGGCGCGCATAGGCTGGGGTCATGCCGCTTTCCGGAGAGTATCTTCCGTCCACGTCGTCCTGGGCCCGAGCACAGGCCGAGAAGTTCGAGGCATCGGAGGGTGCCGAGGCCAACGACATGCAGGGCAAGCCGATCATCGTGCTGACCACTGTCGGCGCGAAGAGCGGTGCGCTGCGCAAAACCGCGCTGATGCGCGTCGAGCACGACGGGGAGTATGTCGTGGTGGCGTCGAAAGGCGGAGCGCCGGACGAGCCGAAGTGGGCCGGCAACATGCGCCGTCAGCCGCACGTCGAGCTGCAGGACGGCGCGGAGAAGCACGACTACACCGCCCGTGAGCTCGCCGGCGACGAGCGCGCACTGTGGTGGGAGCGCGCCGTCGAGGCCTGGCCGGCCTACGCGGACTACCAGCCGCGTACCGACCGCCTGATCGCGCTGTTCCTGCTCGAGCGCCGCTGAGCGGAGTCTCTTCCACTGCCGGGGGAATCGACCTACCCTGGGCGGATGCCGGGTGACGTGACGACCACGGAGTCTCATCGGCGCTGGCGTGCCTCGGCGCTGCCTCCGCTGCGTGGCGTCGTGCTCGATCTCGGTGCAGGCTCGGGGATCGCCGCCGACCATCTGGCCGACGGCGTGGAGTGGCTGGCGCTGGAGCCGCGAGTGCGCGTCGAACCCGCGCTCCGTGCGCGTCTCGACCGCCGCCCGGGCGCGCGGCTGCTCACCGCACCGGCGGAAGCGGTGCCGCTCGGGGCCGGCACCGTCGACGCAGTGATCGCCTCGACCGTGCTCTGCTCGGTGCGGCATCCCGACCAGGCGCTGGCCGAGGTGCGTCGGGTGCTGCGCCCAGGGGGTGTGCTCGTGTTCTTCGAGCACGTCGCCGCAGAGCGGGGCACCTGGACGTCGGCGCTGCAGGCCGCGTATGCGCCGATCTCGAGGCTGATCGACCGCGGTTGCGATCCGCACCGAGATACGGCGGCTTCGATCCGCGCCGCGGGCTTCGTGACGGTCGAGGTGCGGCGGATGCAGGCCCCGGGCGTACTCGGCACGATCGAGCCGCTCATCGAGGGCGTGGCGGTGGCCTGACTGCGTGCGGGGCGGGCACGACCGGCGCACAGTCACGCGGCACGTCCTCGCTCGCACGGCGATTCTTCGCGCCGGTCGCGGGCTGCGCTGCAGGTATCTGCGCACGCGGCGCGGATACGCGCCGCGCCGGCCGAGAAGTGCCGCGCGAAGGTCACCTCCGAGTGACGGCGCCGAGCAGCAGATCCAGCGTCGTGTGCACCGCAGCGCGCGCAGGGGCGTCGCTGGGGCGCTCGGAGAGCCAGAGTGCGGCCTCGTTCATCGCGCCGGAGAGCAGCGCGGTCGTCGCATCCGCTGCGGACTCCGTGACGCCGGCATCGACCAGCGCCTCGCGCAGGTGCACGGCGGATGCCTCGGCGTCGGCCCGCCGCCAGGCGTCCCAGCCCAGCACGGCCGGCGCGTCCAGGAGCAGCACCCTGGCGCGCCCTCCGGCGGTGATCGCGTCGAGGAAGGCGTGGCTTCCGAGGCGCAGCGACTCGGCGGGCGAGGCGTCCGCGGCCGCCGTGACCACGGCCTCGGCGACGTCCTGCTGCATCCGCTGCACGACCGCGGCGAACAGCCCGGGCTTCGACGAGTAGTGGTGGTAGACGGCGCCGCGGGTGACAGCGGCGTCCGCCGCGACGTCATCGACAGAGGTGGCGGTGAAGCCCTGTGCGGCGAACCGTTCGGTCGCGGCCTCGAGCACGCGCTCGGCGGTCGCGGCGGCCTCTGCGGCGGTGGCTCTGGGCATCGGCGTTCCTTTACGTACTGTGTGCATGTATCCTAGCTCCGCAAGATACAAACACAGAGTATGTAAAGGATGACGACATGCAGATCACCTCGTTCTACCCCGTGCTCATGGTGGAGGACGTCGAGGCCTCGGCCCGCTTCTACCGCGACGTGCTGGGCTTCGAGACGACCTTCGAAGCCGACTGGTACGTCAGCCTGCGTTTCGACGGCGGCGAGCTCGCCGTCCTCGACAGCACGCACGACACCGTCCCGCACGGCTTCCGCCGCCAGGTCACAGGCCTGCTGCTGAACGTCGAGGTGACGGATGCCACGGCCGAACACGCCCGCCTCGTCGGAGAGCTCCGGCTGCCCGAGCGGCTGCCGCTGCGGGATGAGGACTTCGGGCAGCGGCACTTCATCGTCGAGGCACCCGGCGGTGTGCTGCTCGACGTGATCGAGCCGATCGAGCCGTCCCCGGAGTTCGCCGAGGCATTCGCCTGATCCGAGTCCCTTGCAGCCGGCGGATGGCTCGCCGGAGTGTTCACCGCCATCCGCCGGATCGTCCGCCGCGCGTCGGTGCGGCACCGGCACTCGGCTCGGGACACGAGAGGGGCGGATGCTGCACAGCATCCGCCCCTCTCTCACGTACATCGGGTCAGCCGCCGAGCAGAGCCTCAATCGGGCCGCGGGCGAAGAAGATCACGAAGCCGGCCGTGACCACCCACAGCAGCGGGCTGATCTCGCGAGCCTTGCCCGAGAACGCGCGCACGATCACCCAGCTGATGAAGCCGGCGCCGATGCCGTTCGCGATCGAGTAGGTCATCGGCATCACGGTCACGGTCGCGAAAACCGGGAACAGCGCCGAGAAGTCGGTCAGATCGATGAAGCGGATCTGGCTCATCATCAGCGCGCCGACGAGGACCAGTGCGGCCGCCGCCACCTCGGTCGGGACGATCGACACCAGCGGGGTGAAGAACATCGCGATCAGGAACAGTGCACCGGTGATGAGGTTTGCGAAGCCGGTGCGGGCGCCTTCGCCGATGCCGGCGCCGGACTCGATGAACACCGTGTTGGACGAGCCGGAGGTCGCACCGCCGACGACGGCGCCGACGCCCTCGACGATCAGCGCGGACTTCAGCCGCGGGAAGTTGCCGTGGTCATCGGCCAGGCCGGACTCCTTGGCCAGGCCCGTCATGGTGCCCATCGCGTCGAAGAAGTTGGTGAAGACCAGGGTGAAGACCAGCATCAGGGCGGCGAGTGCGCCGATGCGGCCGAAGGCGCCGAACAGGTCGAACTGACCGACCAGCGACAGGTCGGGCATGCTGACGAGCTGGCTCGGCAGGGCCGGGACCGAGAGGCCCCAGCCGCCCGGGTTGATCTTGTCGCCGTCGACCTTCGGGCCGATGTGCCAGATCGCCTCGACGATCACCGAGATGACCGTGCCGGTGACCAGGCCGATGAGGATTCCGCCCTTGACCTTCTTGGCCACGAGCACGGCGGTCAGCAGCAGCGTGACCACGAAGATGAGGGTCGGCACGGTCGCGACGGAGCCGGCGATGCCGAGGCCGACCGGCGGGGAGTCGCTCTTGGTGGAGGTGACGAAACCGGCGTTGACCAGGCCGATGAACGCGATGAAGAGGCCGATACCGACGGTGATCGCGATCTTCAGCTGCATCGGCACGGCGTCGAAGATCATCCGGCGCAGGCCTGTGGCCGAGAGCAGCACGATCAGCAGACCGTTGATGATGACCAGGCCCATGGCCTCGGGCCAGGTGATCTCGCCGACCACGGAGAACGCCAGGAAGGCGTTGATCCCCAGGCCCGCCGCGAAGCCGAACGGCAGTCGCGAGACCAGGCCGAACAGCACGGTCATGACGGCGGCGGTGAGTCCGGTCACGGCACTCAGTTGCGCGAAGTCGAGCACGTTGCCTGCGACATCCGGGCTGGACGACAGGATGATCGGGTTCAGGATGACGATGTACGCCATCGTCACGAACGTGACCACACCGCCGCGGATCTCCGCGCCGAAGGTGGATCCGCGCTTGGTGATCTCGAAGAAGCGGTCGACGGCGTTCGTCGGCTGCTTCTCGTCGGTGTCGGGGGCGGCAGGGGCTGTAGTCATCGGGGGACCTCCGCAGGAGAATCTATCGTGTGCCGGGGGTGCGCGGGAAAGGGGAGGGGCGGACATCGTAGGCTTTTCACGACATGCAACGCCTCACCGTCGCCCTCCTCGCCGCGCTCGACGCCGCGATCGCCGCCGCCGTCGGGCTCGCCGTTCTTCTGGCGCCCCTGACGCTGCTGTGGACGATCGCCATCGGCGCGACCGCGGACTGGGGTGCGCTGTGGCCCGCGAGCGGCACGCTCTGGCAGTTCGGGCATGGTGCGGCGATGCAGATCCAGATCCCCGACGAGGTGATCCGTGCAACCGTGATCGCCCCCGCGGCGGCGCAGTTCACGCTCGCGCTCACGCCGCTGGCGCTGCTGCTGTTCACGCTGCTGTTCGCGGCGCGGTCCGGGCGCCGGGCGTCCTCCGCGGGCGCATGGATCTCCGGTGTCGTCGGAGGCACCGTCGTCTTCGCGGCGATCTCTTTCCTGGTGGCACTCACCGCAGGCACCCCTGCCGCGCGCGTGCCGTTCTGGGCCGGTGCTCTGCTGCCGGTCGCGGTCTACTTCGCAGGGGCGCTCGCAGGTGCCGTCAAGCACGCCTGGTCCGAGGGCGACGGCGGACCGATCGACCGCCTGCACGATCTCGTCGACAGCTGGGGCGACTGGGCGCCGGTTCCCGCAGAGGCCGTGCGCGGGGCGGCGGTGACCGTCGTCCTGCTCACCGGCCTCGGAGCGCTGGGCGTCGCCGCCATGACCGTGCTGCGCGGCGGGGAGGTGATCGCCCTCTTCGAGAGCGCGCACGTGGACGCGCTCGGTGCGACGGTGATCACGCTCGGCCAGCTCGCCTATCTGCCGACGCTGGTGGTCTGGGCGGTCGCTTGGATCGCGGGGCCGGGCTTCGCGGTTGGAGCGGGCACCGCGGTGTCTCCGGCCGGGACGCAGTTGGGTGTCGTCCCCGGCATCCCGGTGCTCGGGCTGCTGCCTCCGGTGGACTCATTCTGGATGCTCGTCGTCGTGCTGCTCCCGATCGCAGCCGGCGCTTTCGCCGGCTGGATGATCCGCTCGAAGCTGGTCTGGGAGGGCGGTGCGGCCGGTTACGGCCCGCGCGCCGTGATCGCCGCCGGCATCGCCCTGCTCTCGGCCGGCGTCGCCGCGCTCGCCGCGGTGCTGGCCTCCGGGTCGATCGGCCCCGGCCGCCTCGCGGAGACCGGGCCGCAGCCCGGCGGCTTCGCGCTCGCGATCGGACTCGAGGTGCTCGTCGGCGCGGCCATCCTGCTGCTCGCGCCGCGGCATCGCGACGAACTCGCCGAGGAGCGCACCGACCGCTGGCACGCCGAGATGGCGGAGTTCGACCAGGCGCCGAACGGCGAGCGGTCATCCGGTCAGGACTCGCCCGGCACCCGGGTAGACTGACCGCGTGCTGACGGTCGCTGTTCTGATCTCGGGCACCGGCTCGAATCTCCGTGCCCTGCTCGAAGCCGCCCGCCACCCCGACTTCCCGGCTCGGGTGGTCGTCGTGGGCGCCGATCGCGATGCCGACGGCCTCGCGCACGCCGAGGAGTTCGGCATCCCCACCTTCACCGTGCCGTGGCACGAGCACGAGAACCGCGATGCCTGGGGAGCGGAGCTCGGACGCCAGCTGGCGGTCTGGTCGCCCGACCTGATCGTGCTCAGCGGCCTCATGCGGCTGCTGCCCTCCGCGCTGGTCGCGCAGTACGCGCCCCGCATCATCAACACGCATCCGGCCTACCTGCCCGAGTTCCCCGGCGCCCACGGTGTGCGCGACGCGCTCGCCGCGGGTGTCTCAGAGACCGGGGCCAGCGTGATCGTCGTCGACGACGGGGTCGACTCCGGACCGATCCTCGCCCAGGAGCGCGTCGCCGTGCTTCCGGGCGACACCGAGCACAGCCTGCACGAGCGCATCAAGCCCGTGGAGCGCCGGCTGCTCATCGAAGTGGTGCAGCGCATCGCCACCGGCGAGCTCGCACTCACGTCCTGAACCACCCCCCCCCGAAGCCCGACACCGCATTCCAAGGAGCATCACCATGGCCGGCCCCCGTCAGGATCCCTCGCTCTACCGCCACCGCGACACGGTCCAGATCCGCCGTGCTCTCGTCTCCGTCAGCGACAAGTCCGGCCTGCTCGAGCTCGCCGCCGCGCTGGCCGAGGCCGGTGTCGAGATCGTCTCGACCGGATCCACCGCTGCCACCATCCGTGAGGCCGGCCACGCCGTGACCGATGTCGCCGCGGTCACCGGCGTCGCCGAGATGCTCGACGGCCGCGTCAAGACGCTGCACCCGAAGATCCACGGCGCCGTGCTCGCCGACCTGCGCCTCGAAGACCACGAGCGTCAGCTGCAGGAGCTCGGCATCGAGCCCTTCGAGCTGGTCGTGGTCAACCTGTACCCGTTCGTCGAGACCGTGGCATCCGGTGCGGAGGGCGACGACATCGTCGAGCAGATCGACATCGGCGGCCCCGCCATGGTGCGCGCGGCTGCGAAGAACCACGCGAACGTCACCATCGTCGTCTCGCCAGAGTCGTACCCTGCGGTGGTCGAGTCCGTTCGTGCCGGCGGCACCACGCTGGCGCAGCGCCGCGAACTCGCCGCCCGCGCCTTCGCTCACACCGCCGCCTACGACACCGCCGTGGCGACCTGGTTCGCCGAGGGCACGCTCAGCGAGGGTGAGGACCTGCCCGCGCACCTGACGATCAAGGCCGAGCGCCTCGAGACGCTGCGCTACGGCGAGAACTCGCACCAGCGCGCCGCGATCTACACCCGCGCCGGCGGCCACGGCATCGCACAGGCCACGCAGCTGCAGGGCAAGGAGATGTCCTACAACAACTACGTCGATGCGGATGCCGCGCTGCGCGCCGCCTACGACATGGTGCTGCCCTCGGTCGCGATCATCAAGCACGCGAACCCCTGCGGTATCGCCACCACCGCGCCGAACGCCCTCGACCCGATCGCCAGCGCCCACCTGCGCGCCCACGAGTGCGACCCGGTGTCGGCCTACGGCGGCGTGATCGCGGCGAACGGCACCGTCACGCTGAAGATGGCCGAGAACCTGAAGGACATCTTCACGGAGGTCATCGTGGCCCCCGATTTCGAGCCCGCCGCGCTCGAGGTGTTCAAGGCGAAGAAGAACCTGCGGCTGCTGAAGCTGCCCGAGGACTGGCAGCAGGAGCGCATGGACGTGCGCCTGGTGTCGGGCGGCCTGCTGCTGCAGGACGCCGACCGCTTCCCCGACGACATCTCGTCCGTGGCGAAGAACTGGGAGCTGGTCTCGGGCGAGCGCCCCGACGAGGCCGCGATGGAGAACCTCATCTTCGCGTGGAAGGCGTGCCGCGCCGTGAAGTCCAACGCGATCGTGCTGGCCAAGGACAACGCGACGGTCGGCGTCGGCATGGGCCAGGTCAACCGGGTCGACTCGTGCCGCCTCGCGGTCGAGCGCGCCGGTGACCGCGCGAGCGGGTCGGTCGCGGCATCCGACGCGTTCTTCCCCTTCGCCGACGGCGCGCAGGTGCTCATCGACGCGGGCGTGACCGCGATCGTGCAGCCCGGCGGCTCGGTGCGCGACGGCGAGGTCGTCGACGCGGCCCTCAAGGCCGGCGTCACGATGTTCTTCACCGGGGAGCGCCACTTCTTCCACTGATCCCCACGCCCTACTCAGGGCACCGCTCCGCGCTGCCCTGAGCCTCGGGGGCGCGTGGCCCCTCCGTGGGGCGATGTGCATGGTGATCGTGACCTGTTCGGATGGGCACAGTCGTGTCCGATTTCCGCGAGCCATCGTCGTCGGGGCGTGTCAGAGTAGGGGCATGACCCTGACGATGACCTTCGATGAGCGGTACCGCGCGATCAGCGCGCGGGACACCCGCTTCGACGGACAGTTCGTGACGGCGGTCAGCTCGACCGGCATCTACTGCCGGCCGAGCTGCCCTGCCCGGACTCCGAAACCCGCGAACGTCACGTTCTACCCGACCAGTGCCGCCGCGCACGAGGCCGGCTACCGGGCGTGCAAACGGTGCCTGCCGGAGGCGGCCCCCGGCTCGCCGGACTGGAACCTTCGTGGCGACGCCGCGGCCCGTGCGATGCGCCTGATCGGCGACGGCGTCGTCGATCGCGAGGGCGTCCCCGGCCTCGCGCGCCGGCTCGGCTACTCGCCGCGGCACCTCAACCGGATGCTGGTCGCAGAGCTCGGCGCCGGGCCCCTGGCGCTGTCCCGCGCGAACCGTGCGCACACCGCGCGGATGCTGCTGGTCGGAACCGACCTGCCGGTCGCGGACGCCGCCTTCTCGGCCGGCTTCGCCAGCCTGCGCCAGTTCAACGACACCGTGCGCGAGGTGTTCGGAATGACCCCGACCGAACTGCGCGCCCGGCGGCGCGCCGGCGCGGCTCCGGTCTGCGAGACCGTTCCCGGCACGATCGACCTGGTGCTGCCGTACCGGGCGCCGATCGACCTCGACGGGCTGTTCGACTGGATGGCCGCACGGGCGCTGCCCGGTGTCGAGGAGGCCGGACCGCGATCCTTCGAGCGTCACCTGCGCCTGGCAGGCGGACCGGCGTGGTTCCGGCTGCGGCATGACGGAACCCGGCTGCACCTGCGCGCGCGCCTCGCCCGCCTGGGCGACCTCGCGCCGCTCGTCGCGCGGTCCAGGCGCCTGTTCGATCTGGACGCCGATCCGGCAGCCGTGGATGCCGCGCTCGCCGCGCATCCGGAGCTCGTTCCGCTCGTGCACCGTGTCCCCGGCATCCGGGTCCCCGGGGCCGTCGACCCGCACGAGATGCTGATCCGCGCGATGGTGGGACAGCAGATCACGGTGGTCGCCGCCCGTACCGCGCTCACGGCGCTCGCGGACGCGCTCGGCGAGCGCACCGCAGATGGCGGCATCCTGTTCCCGACCATGACCGCGATCGCCGAGCACGGTGCGGAGGTGCTGCGCGGTCCCGCCGCTCGCATCCGCGCGATCACCGGAGCCGCGGCAGCACTCGCCGGCGGCGAGCTGACCCTCAGCGTCGGCGACGACGCCGAGGCGCAGCGTGCCGCACTGCTGGCGATGCCCGGCATCGGCCCCTGGACCGCCGACTACGTGCGGATGCGGGTGATCGGGGATCCGGACGTGTTCCTCCCCGGTGATGTCGCCGCGCGTGCCGGGGGAGCCGCAGCGGGGCTCCCCGCAGACCCTGCTCCGCTCGCGCTGTGGGCGGAGCGCACCGCACCGTGGCGCAGTTATCTCACCGCGCACCTGTGGCGCAACGCGCCCGCGAAGCGCACGATGACGAAGAAGACCGAGGAGAAGAAGTCATGACCGCAACCATCCAGACAGTCCAGACCCCGGACGGGCCGTTCACGATCCTCGCCGACGACGAGCAGCGCGTACTCGCATCCGGCTGGACCGACTCCCGCGACGAGATCCTCGCACGCCTCGCGCCGGCGCACCGCCCCGCGGAGATCACCGAGGGCGAGACGGATGCCGCGACCGCGGTCCGGGCGTACTACGACGGCGACCTCGCCGCGATCGACACGGTGCCGGTGCGGCAGTTCGGCACCGACCGTCAGCGCAGCGGCTGGGACGCGCTGCGCCGGATCGCGCCGGGGGAGCCACTGACCTACACGGAGTTCGCGATCGAGCTCGGCAATCCGCAGGCGGCGCGGGCCGCGGCATCGGTGTGCGCGCGCAACGCGCCTGCGCTGTTCGTACCCTGCCACCGGGTGCTGCGCGGCGACGGCAGCATGGGCGGCTTCGCCTGGGGCGTCGAGGTCAAGCAGGCGCTGCTCGCGCGGGAGGCCGCGGCCTGAATCATCAGGAGCCCCTCTGCTGACAGCAGCAGAGGGGCTCCTGCGCGTGCAGGCGGTGACGAAGGAGCGAGTTCGGGAATACGCTTGCATCAGCAAGTTCACAGGCATACGCTGGAGGGCTGTCGCGCCGATCGGCCGACATCGCCGAGTTTCGAGGAGGACACCATGTTCACGACCACCGCTCTGCCGGCCGTCACGGATGTCCCCGGCTCGGTCTACGCTCCTCGTCTGAGCTAGTCCACACCGCAGTCACCGCCTACCGACCGGCGGGTGCCCTTTGGCATCCGCCTCCTCATCGTCGCCGTTCCACCCCCTCTCAGAATCATCGATACGTCACATGTCTGCGTCTCCCACTTCCACATCTCCTTCCTCCTCCCTGTCCACACCCGCCGCGCTGTGGCGGCTGAAGCCCTTCATCCAGCCGATCATCGGCCGTCTCGCCGGCGGTGCCGCCAGCGCGCTCGCCGCCGCGGTGCTCGCGCTGATGGTTCCGATCGTGCTCGAGCAGATCATCAGCGGACCGATCGCGACGGGCAACGTCGCTGCCATCGTCGGCGGCGCGGGCATCGTGCTGCTGCTCGGCCTCGGCGAGGCCGCCATGGTCTGGCTGCGCCGCTGGTTCGTGCTCACCCCGGCCACTGAGGTCGAGTACCGCATGCGCGCCGACATCTACGCTCGTCTGCAGACCCTGCCCGTGGCCTTCCACGACCGCTGGGGCTCGGGACAGCTGCTCAGCCGCATGATGCAGGACATCGGACTGATCCGGCGCTGGATCGCGTTCGGCCTGATCCTGCTCGTCGTCAACGTGCTGACCATCATCATCGGCGCCGTGCTTCTGTTCCAGTGGCACTGGCTGCTGGGCACGATCTTCCTCGTCACCGGCGTGCCGATGTGGATCCAGGGCTTCCTGTTCGAGAAGCGCTACGGCGTGCTCGCACGGCAGAGCCAGGACCAGGCCGGCGACCTCGCCACCAGCGTCGAGGAGAGCGTGCACGGCATCCGCGTGCTCAAGGCCTTCGGTCGCGGCAAGCACGCGCTGCGCCGCTTCAGCTCGCAGGCCGAGACGCTGCGCGAGACCGAGCTCAGCAAGGCGCGTGCGGTCGGGACCATCTGGTTCTGGCTCGACCTCATGCCGCAGATCGCCTTCGGCCTCAGCCTGATCACCGGCATCTGGCTGATCTGGCAGGCCGCGATCAGCCCGGCCGAGCTGTTCGCGTTCTTCGCGATGGCGACCGTGCTGCGCTGGCCGATCGAGTCGATCGGGTTCCTGTTCTCGTTCATGCTGGATGCCCGCACCGCGACAGACCGCGTGTTCGACATCTTCCAGGAGACGAACACCATCACCGACCCTGAGAAGCCCAAGCACATCGAGAAGCCGCGAGGCGAGCTCGCCTTCGAGGGCACGCACTTCCGGTATCAGGATGCCGGGGCCTCGGAGCGCGACCTGCTGGACGGCATCGATCTGGTGCTGCGCCCCGGAGAGACCATGGCGCTGGTCGGTCTGACCGGCAGCGGCAAGACCACGCTGACCACCCTTCCCGCGCGCCTGTACGACGTCACCGGCGGTCGGGTCACGCTCGACGGCGTCGATGTGCGCGATCTGCCGCTGTCCGAGCTGCGCCGGCACATCGCCATGGCCTTCGAGGACGCGACGCTGTTCTCGGCGTCCGTGCGTGAGAACGTGCTGCTCGGCCGAGCCGACCTCGACCCGCACAGCGAAGAGGGTGAGCGCGTCATGCGCGAGGCCCTCGACGTGGCGCAGGCCGGCTTCGTCGACTCGCTGCCCGAGGGCACCGAGACCATCATCGGCGAGGAGGGGCTGAGCCTCTCCGGCGGTCAGCGGCAGCGCCTGGCGCTGGCCCGCGCGGTCGCGGCCGCCCCGAAGGTGCTCGTGCTGGACGACCCGCTGTCGGCACTCGACGTCGACACCGAGGCGCTCGTCGAGGAGGCGCTGCGGCACGTCCTCGCCGAGACGACGGCACTGATCGTCGCGCACCGGCCCTCCACGGTCGCGCTCGCCGACCGCGTGGCGCTGCTCGAGGCAGGCAAGGTGACGGCGGTCGGCACGCACGCCGAGCTGCTGAAGAGCAGCGCGCACTACCGCCACGTGATCTCGAGCCTCGAGGCCGAGCAGGCGGCGCGCACCGGCGCCATCCCGGTCATCACCGAGGAGATGGTCGAAGACAGAGCATCCGCAACCGAGGAAGAGGAGGTGCAGGCATGACCATCACGGGCACCCAGGGCGAGGATCGCTCCAACTACACCCGCGAGGAGAGCCGTGCCATCCGGCAGCGCTCGCTGCGCCTGCTCGGCTCGCTGATCAGTCCGCTGCGTGCGCAGATCGTGCTCGCCGCGATCGTGCTCGTCGTCTCCACGGCCCTGCAGGTCATCGGGCCGATCCTCATCGGCGTCGCGATCGACAAGGCGCTGCCGGTGCTGCTCGAGCAGAACGACTGGATGCCGGCGCTGATGATCAGCGGGGTGTATCTGCTGGCCGGCGCCACCGCCGCCGCACTGATCGGCTGGTACGTCGTCGTCGCCGCGCGCATCACCCAGGCGGTGCTGCTCGACCTGCGCAAGCGCATCTTCCTGCACACCCAGCGGCTCAGCCTCGAGTTCCACGAGTCGTACACCTCGGGCCGCATCATCTCGCGCCAGACGAGCGACCTGGACTCGATCCGCGAACTGCTCGACGGAGGTCTGAACAACCTCGTCTCCGGCGTGCTGTTCGGCCTCTTCACGTTCATCGCGCTGCTGGTGTGGGACTGGCAGTCCGGCATGATCCTGCTGGTCGCCGGCATCCCGCTGGCGTTCCTGATGCGCTGGTTCTACCAGCGCTCGCAGCTGGTGTACCGCGAGTCGCGCGTGATCAGCGCGAAGGTGATCGTGCAGTTCGTCGAGACGATGACCGGCATCCGCGCCGTGAAGTCGTTCCGCAAGGAGCCGCGCAACGACGAGACCTTCCAGAAGCTCGCCGGCGACTACCGCGATGTGAACCGTCGCTCGATGGTGCTGTTCGGCACCTTCGAGCCGGGGCTCATGGCGGTCGCGGCACTCACCACCACGTTCGTGGTGCTGTGGGGCGGCATCCGGGTCTCGACAGGTGCTCTCGGCGTCGGCGTGCTGCTGAGTGCGGTGCTGTACGTGCGCAACTTCTTCGCACCGATGCAGGAGATCGCGATGTTCCTGAACTCCTACCAGTCCGCCACGGCCGCACTGGAGAAGGTGTCAGGCGTGCTCGACGAGGTGCCCACAGTGCCCGACCCCGCCAAGCCGGTCGACCTGTGGGAGTCGCGCGGCGGCATCCGCTTCGACGAGGTGACCTTCGGGTACAACGGCGAGAAGACGATCCTGCCGAACTTCTCGCTGGACATCCCCGCCGGGCAGACGATCGCGCTGGTCGGCACCACCGGTGCCGGCAAATCCACGCTGGCCAAGCTGGTGTCGCGGTTCTACGACCCGACCAAGGGGCAGGTCACGCTGGACGGCGTCGACCTGCGGATGCTGCACCCGAAGGATCTCCGTCGCGCGATCGTGATGGTCACGCAGGAGGCCTACCTGTTCAGCGGCACGGTCGCCGACAACATCGCACTCGGCAAGCCGGATGCGACGCTCGACGAGATCCGGGCCGCGGCGCGGGCCGTGGGTGCGGATGAGTTCATCTCGTCGCTGCCCGACGGGTACTCCACCGACGTGAACAAGCGCGGTGGCCGCGTCTCGGCGGGGCAGCGTCAGCTGATCTCCTTCGCGCGCGCCTTCCTCGCCGACCCGGCGGTGCTGATCCTCGACGAGGCGACCGCCTCGCTGGACATCCCGTCGGAGCGGCTGATCCAGGACGCGCTGCAGACGCTGCTCGCAGACCGCACCGCGATCATCATCGCGCACCGTCTGTCGACGGTCGCGATCGCCGACCGCGTGCTGGTGATGGAGCACGGCCGCATCATCGAGGACGACACGCCAGCCGCTCTGATCGGAGGCACCGGCAAGTTCGCCCAGCTGCATGCGGCATGGCAGGAGACGCTGGTCTGATGCACGACACGGGGTGGGGCGAGTGCGCCCCACCCCGTGCGGCATCCGGCAGGCGCGGAGTCGGCCGTGCGGCATAGCATGAGGGAGTGGACATGTTCCTCGAACTCTGGTGGGTGGTGCCGGTGGCGGCAGGCGGGACGGCGGCGGCTGTGATCGGCGCGCGCAGCGGCGGGCGTCGCCGCAAGCGCCTCGGCTTCGACGCCGCGCGGATGCAGCTGGCCGAGGCCCGCACCAGCGCCGTCGCGACGACCGCCGCGCTGAAGGCGGCAAGAGCCGAGCTCGCTCACGCGAACGCCGAGCGCAGCGCGGGACGGACCGCGGATGTCGAGGTCACCCGCGCCCGACGCGCGCTGCGGGAGGCGGAGCAGCGCGCGAAGGCGGCATCCGCTCTGGTGCGCGCCCGACGTGCCCGTGTCGCGGCATCCCGCGCGGAGCTCGCCGCACCCGGCGATCCGCTGGAGCGGCTCTGGGCAGCGCACGACGCGCTCAACGTGCGATGGATGGAGTACGAGACCGACCCTGCGCGGGCGATCGCGTTCCCGCAGATGAGCGATGTCAAGGCTCCGGCGACCTCGGCGTTCCTCACCGCCCAGCAGCATGCGCGCGACACCCGTCCTGCGGCGGATGCGAAGCGCGTGACGCCTGCCGAGTTCGCGGCCTACCGCGACGCGGTGACCGAGCTGGAGCGCGCGTTCGTCGATGCCGAGCGCGCCGCCGGGGCGGTGCGCGAGCCGCGCCCCGCCTGGCAGGACACCGCCCACCAGGTCATCGAACTGGGTGCGGAGGCGATCCGCTCGGTCACGGACCGCACCGCTCGCCGCCACGAGGACCCCCGCTGACGCTGCCTCCCTCGCACTGCTGTCCCCTGAATCCGGGCGCGCGGGAGCGCTCTCAGGCAAAGGGGGCGACGAGGCCTCGATGGGGGAGGGGATTCGAGGCCCCGCCGCCGTTCTAGTCGGCGATCCGGATCTCGGCGATGACCTCGGAGTACTCGGTCTCGCCGACGGGAAGGAAGCCCACCCGGCGGAAGAACGCCTCCGGGCCCCCGTCTCCGGCTTCATAGATCACGTCGAGGTGATCCACGCCACGGTTCCGCGCTTCTGCGAGGAGCGCTTCGACGGCGAACCGCCCGACGCCGCGACCCTGGTCGTCGGCGTCGACGTTGATCCGCCACAGAATGCTGCGGAAGTGCTCCTCAGGAGCGTCCGGGTCGAAGCTCGCGCTCACGAAACCGACGACCTGATCGTCATCGAGGACCACGCGCTGCCACGAGGTCTGCGGGTTGATGACGGTTGCTGCGATGCCGTACGAGACAGGCGCGAGGAACTGCTCCTGTCCGGGCTTGAGGGACAGGTTGTTGACCGCGACGATCGTCGCGGCAGAGAGTTCGACCAGGCTCAGTTCCGACATGACCCCAGGCTAGTCCCTTTCGCGGACTGCTCGGCAGATGAAGATATCTCGATATCAAGAGATCTTCGCGCGCAGGGTAAGCTGAATCGACCCATACCCGTGACGAACGAAGAGGCATGCGGTGACTGACTCCACCATCATCTACACGTACACGGACGAGGCGCCGGCACTTGCCACCGCATCGTTCCTGCCGATCATCTCCGCCTTCACCGGCAAGGCCGGCGTCGAGATCGAGACGCGCGACATCTCGCTGGCCGGCCGCATCCTGGCCGCGTTCCCGCAGAAGCTCACGCCCGAGCAGCAGGTCGGCGACGCGCTCGCCGAGCTCGGCGGTCTCGCCACCCTGCCGGAGGCGAACATCATCAAGCTGCCGAACATCTCGGCCTCGATCCCGCAGCTGAAGGCTGCGATCGCCGAGCTGCAGCAGCAGGGCTACGACGTGCCGGACTATCCGGACGAGCCCTCCTCGCTCGACGAGAAGGATGTGCGAGCCCGCTACGACCGCATCAAGGGCTCCGCCGTGAACCCGGTGCTGCGCGAGGGCAACAGCGACCGCCGCGCGCCGCTCGCGGTGAAGAACTACGCCAAGAAGCACCCGCACCGCAACAAGCCGTTCGCGGACGGCTCGAAGACCCGGGTCGCGACCATGGGCCACGACGACTTCAAGAACAACGAGCGCTCCTGGGTCGCCGCCCACGACGACGTCCTCAGCTTCCGCCACACGGCCGCCGACGGCACCGTCACCGTGCTCAAGGAGGGCCTGAAGGTCCTGCCGCGCGAGATCATCGACGCCACGTTCCTGTCTGCGAAGGCATTGGACGCCTTCCTCGCCGAGACGCTCGAGACGGCCAAAGCCGACGACGTGCTCTACTCGGTGCACCTCAAGGCCACGATGATGAAGGTCAGCGACCCGATCATCTTCGGTCACGTCGTCAAGGCCTTCTTCAAGGACGTCTTCGCGCAGTACGGCGAGCAGCTCACCGCCGCCGGCCTCAGCGCCAACGACGGCCTCGGCTCGATCCTGAACGGCCTGTCCGGCGTCGTGGGCGGCGAAGAGATCGCCGCCGCGTTCGAGCGGGCGATCGCCGAGGGGCCGCGCCTGTCGTACGTGAACTCCGACAAGGGCATCACCAACCTGCACGTCCCCAGCGACGTGATCGTGGATGCTTCCATGCCGGCGCTGGTCCGCAACGGCGGCAAGCTCTGGGGCAAGGACGGCGGCGAGGCAGACACTCTGGCCGTCATCCCCGACTCGTCCTACTCCGGCGTCTACCAGGCCGTGATCGACGACGTGATCGCGAACGGCCCGCTCGACCCCGCCACCATCGGCACCGTGCCGAACGTGGGTCTGATGGCTCAGGCGGCCGAGGAGTACGGCAGCCACGACAAGACCTTCGAGATCGCCGCGGACGGCATCGTGCAGGTGCTCGACAGCGAGGGCACCGTGCTCATCGAGCACGAGGTCGGCAAGGGCGACATCTGGCGCGCCACGCAGACCAAGCACATCCCGGTCATGGACTGGGTCAAGCTCGCCGTCACCCGCGCCCGCGCGACCGGCGTCCCCGCCGTGTTCTGGCTGGACGCGAACCGCTCGCACGACGCGCAGATCATCGCCAAGGTGCACCAGGGCCTCGCGACACTCGACACCCACGGCCTGACGCTGACGATCCTCGCCCCCGAGGAGGCGACCCGCTACACGCTGGCCCGCATGCGTCACGGTCTGGACACCATCTCGGTGACCGGCAACGTGCTGCGCGACTACCTGACCGACCTGTTCCCGATCCTCGAGGTCGGAACCAGCGCCAAGATGCTCTCGATCGTCCCGCTGCTCGCCGGCGGCGGCCTGTTCGAGACCGGTGCGGGTGGCTCGGCTCCGAAGCACGTCCAGCAGCTGGTGCAGGAGAACTACCTGCGCTGGGACTCGCTGGGCGAGTTCTTCGCCCTCGCCGCCTCGCTCGAGCACTTCGCCGACGCAGAGGGCAACGAGAAGGCCCGCATCCTTGCCGAGACGCTGGACGCCGCCACCGGCACGTTCCTCGAGGAGGACCGTTCGCCCGGCCGAGCGCTCGGCACGATCGACAACCGGGGCAGCCACTTCTACCTGGCCCTGTACTGGGCGCAGGAGCTGGCGAAGCAGACGAAGGACGCCGAACTGGCGGCCGCGTTCGCTCCGGTGGCCGAGAAGCTGGCGGCCGACGAGCAGGCCATCGTCGCCGAGCTGAACGCCGCGCAGGGCTCGCCCGCCGACATCGGCGGCTACTACCGGCCCGACGCTGCGAAGGTCGCCGCCGTGATGCGCCCGTCCGCGACGCTGAACACCGTGATCGACGCGATCTGAGCACCGCACAGCAGAAACGCTGCGGCCCGGCATCCGAGAGGATGCCGGGCC